>OZ241964.1:0-2009148 GCA_965204035.1 Thermodesulfobacteriota bacterium | reverse complement strand
ACCGACCACTGACGGGATACCGTAACGGAGCTGGTTTTACTTCGTTCACTCCTACCACGTGGTTTCGGACGAGCCCGGCGTCGGTGTTCTGCTCTCTGATTACGGGGGCTCTTTCGAGGCCGGGGTAATATCGGGGAACCTTTCCGCTTTTCAGTTCCACTCTGAAAAAAGCTCTGACTAAGGGCTCATGATCTTGAGGAACTTCTCGAAGCTCTGCCTTGAGAACTGATCTTTCTCCCTTCCGTAGACCGCCTCGTAAGCGACGTAGCTCCTTATGATTTTCTTCGCGTAGTTCCTTGACTGCTCGAAGGGGATTTCCTCTATGAATTCGTCCGCGGCGAGTGTCCCGTTTTTCTCATGCCACGTCTTGGCGCTCGTGGGGCCGCCGTTGTAGCCGGCGAGACTTATGGCGAAATTGCCCTCGAAGATCTCAAGCAGCCAGCTCAGGTAATAGCATCCCAGTTCAAGATTTATGTCCGGGGAGAAAAGCTGGGAAGCCTGAAAATTGCTGAGACCCGCCTTGGGCGCCGCCTCAAGAGCCGTCGAGGGAAGAAGCTGCATCAGCCCCCTCGCGTCGGAAACCGAAACCGCCTCCTTGTCGAAATGGCTTTCCTCCCTTATGAGGGAATAGACCAGGAACTCGTCAAGCGAGTATTTGCGCGAAAAAAACCTCACCCGCTCCTCAAAACCCTTAGGAAAAGAGAGGCGGAGAGCTTCGGGGGAACTGACACCGTTTGCCAGGCTTATTGAGGTTTTGTAGTCCCGCGCCTGCAGGTAAAGAGAGGCGAGGTAGAGTCGCTGCGCGGCCGTTTTCGCCCGGGGCCGGAGAAGCTCGGCTTCCCCGAGGGCAAGATCGTATATCCCTGCCTTGGCGAAGAAAAGAAATTTCTCGGGCGCGGGATTTTTCCCGAAAGGGTTTCCCGACCAGGCGGCTGCGGGAGGCGGGGACGGAAGCAGGTTTTCCCTGAGCCTTATCTTCGCGAGAGCCGAGTAGTAGGTGATTTTCGGGGATTCGGCGAGCTCTCCAAGCGCAAACAGCGCCCCGGGCTTGTCTCCCGCCCGCTCGGCCGCCCTCGCGTACCAGTAAAGAAAGCGCTCCCGGTCTTTCCCCCTCGCCCAGGCGCGGTCGGAGAAAGCCTCTACGGCCTTTGCGTACTCCTTTTTACTGTAGTGCATCCACCCGAGGTTCCACGCGCTTTCCCGGGCCTCTTTCCTTTCAGGGTATTTCTCGATAACCAGGCGGTAGAGCCGGTGGGCCTCTTTCTGTTCTTCGCGCAGGTGGCGGAGCCTCGCGGCCTTAAGAAGCGACTTTGCCGCCCAGGGGCTTTGGGGGTTTAGCTTGTGGAGTCTCTCGAAGACTGCTATGGCCTCCTCTTCTCGCTCCATGCTCATGAGTGTAATCCCCCTCCAGTGAAAGGCCTTCGGGGAGTCAACCCCCGAGAGTGCCTCGAGAGCTTCGGGGAACCGGGTGAGCCTGTAGAGGCAGATGCCGGTTTTAGTTCTCACCGCGCTTGTCTTGGGAGCCCTGGAGAAGGCCTCAAGCGCTCCCTCCCAGTTTCCGGCCCCGAACATGACGTCCCCTCTTTTTTCAAACTGCTGCGGCGAGGGGGTAAAGACTTTTCCGTTTTTTTTGTAAAACTCGAACGCGTAATCCGAGAAGCTTACCTCCGGGTGCTCGGCCCATATCCTCTCGAATATACGGGAGGCCGCGGGGAAGTCTCCCTGTTTTTCCTTTATCTCGCCGAGGTTTTTGAGGTAAACGGCTTTTTTCCACCTGCTCTCGGTCCGCCGGGCAAGATGGGAGTATGTTTTTTCCGCTTCCGCGAGGCGTTTGTTCTCGAGGTGGATTTCCGCAAGGCGCTCATGGGCTTCATGGCTGATCGCCGAGTCGGGGTGGTGTTTCAGTATCTTCAGGAAAAGCGCCTCTGCCCTCTCCTTCTGCCCGAGGCCTAAAGCCGCCTCCGCTTCGTAGTAAAGCAGGTAGTCCTCTATGAAGATGAGCTTATCCTTTATCTCGGCGAGGACACCGAGCACCTCGGCGAGCTGCTGTGCCCGGGCATGGCAGTGAAGCTTCAGAAAGCGCGCCTCCGGGGTTTTCTCCGCAGAGGCGAGGGCTTTTTCGCAGTCGGTCTGATTGGCGCGCGCGCCCTCTGTCGCAACGCCGAGCGTAAGCAGGGCAAGGAGAAAGACGCCGAGCGTGGCCTTTTTCAGTTCCATTACCTTGAGTTCTCCGTAGCCAGAAGGTCTCTTATGCCCTCCCCGAACAGATTAAAGGAAAGCGCCGTTATGAAAATCGCTACGCTTGGAAACACTATGAGGTGGGGGAAAGTCCTTATTCCCTGCCACCCGGTGCTCGCAAGCGTTCCCCAGCTCGCCTCAGGCGGAGATATCCCGAGGCCGAGGAAGCTAAGGGTGGATTCGGTGAGAATCGCGTAGGGCACCGAAAACGTGACGGTGACTATAAGGGGGCTGAGCGTGTTCGGAAGTATGTGCCTCGCGAGAATGATCCGCGGCGAGGCCCCGAGCGCTCTCGCCGACTCAACGTACTCAAACGATTTTATCTGCAAAACGCTTCCCCTCACTATCCTCGCGACCCTCATCCACGACATCACCCCGAGGGATATGACTATTCCCGTGACCCCGGTTCCGATGACGAGAGTGAGAAGAACGATAAGCAGAAGATCCGGAACGGCGTAGAACACATCAACCGTGCGCATTATCAGCTCGTCCGTTTTCCCTCCGGCGTATCCCGAGACCGCACCGAGAACCGTTCCGATGACAAGCGCCATCGCGGCGGTTCCGACGGCGACCGCGATCGATATCCTCGAGCCGTGAATTACCCTGCTCAGCAGATCGCGACCTTCCTGGTCCGTTCCCATGAGGTGCACCGAGTCGGGGGCGCGAAGCGCGTTTGCGAAATTCGTCTGGTCGTACTCGTAGGGGGAGAGCAAGGGCGCGAAAATTGCGACCAGAATTATGAGGAATATTAACGTTCCCGTGATTATTACCTGGGTTTTTACATACATGCTGTCTTGGGCCCGGGACGCTCAGGCGTCTTTTCTGTGTGAGGCCCGGACTACCGTCTTTATTCCGCCGCGGACATTGAAGTCACCCGTCACCTCGACCGACCTCGGGTCGCACGCGGAGACGAAATCATTGAGAATCCTGTTCGTCACGTGCTCGTGGAACTCGCCCGTGTTCCTGTAGGAGAACATGTAGAGCTTAAGGGATTTGAGCTCCACGCAGAGCCTGTCGGGGACGTACTTTATTGTGATGGTCGCAAAGTCCGGCTGCCCCGTTTTCGGGCAGACGCAGGTGAACTCGGGACACGATATCTCGATTTCGTAATCCCTCTCCGGGTTTTTGTTCTCGAAAGTCTCCAGGATTTCCGGGTTCGGTTCGTCCATGGGCCAGAAAACGCCGCGCGGCCTTTGCGAGCGCCACCTCCGTATCTGCTTAATTTATCAGATGTAAACCGGTAATCAACCCCGGCGGTCGGAGTTTTCCTTTGATTGACGGAACCAAGAGATCGTGAAAGCACGAAACCCGACTTCTGGACCTCAAGTATTTTTTTATTAAGTCAACTAATGTTGAATGCGAAGAACTTGGTTCTTGACACTGAGCACGTAATGTCGGTAATCTTGGAATACCTGAAGATCTACAAAGGGAAATCGGCTTGGAGCAGAATCTCCAAAAATTGGGGAGACTGAATTTCAGAGGGAAGGGCCAGTCATGGATTCTTTTAAAATCGAAGCGGAATGGGACATTGTTGAAAACAGATGGGTTGCCACCAGTGAAGACATTCCTGGACTCGTTGCCGTGGGTGACAACATTCCGGAACTTGTAGATGTTCTTAAGTCGATCGTTCCTGATTTGCTTGAGGCTAATTCTCATCTTATAGGGCGTGAAGGTGCCAGCAAGCAGAGTTCACAGGGGAACCGTTGCCATCTGGAGATAGACTGTCACCATTCGGAGACGGTTTATATATAGTGAATGGCCGATTACGCTGCGGAGTTAAAGCGGATACTTTCGGCGGAAGGTTGCTATTTTGTGCGGCAGGGTAAGGGTTCTCATGAAATATGGTACAGTCCGAAGCTGGACAAGCGTTTTGTTGTAGTTTCAAAAATCAAAGGTCGTAATTTAGCAAACAAGATTTTGAAGCAGGCCGGAATAGAGAAGGTTTTTTGAAGGATTTTGGGTTTTCCTGACGATTAACCTCGTATAACTGCGAATTTGTCATTCCGGTGGCAGCACGATTGCTATCATATTGTCAGTCATGCTCTGAAAAACCGTGTTACAAACAGCAAGTTTTTCTCTGTTTGACACCACGTATTTTTGGAGTAAACAATCTTTTTTCCCTCTGGGGCATCGTATAACGGCAGTACAGCGGACTCTGGATCCGCTAGTCTAGGTTCGAATCCTAGTGCCCCAGCCAGCTATTTTTTGGTGGTTTTTCCCCTGTCAAGCTTTGCTTACAGCTTTTGTTCTGTTATTATCTTTTCCATTTACAGAATACAGGCTGTGATATGACCGATAAATTCAAGTATATGCAGTTGCGGACACTGGATGATCATCTCTCCAGAGTAAATGTCTGCGACCGTCCTTCGGGAGGCTGGATACGTGCTGTCCGCACCTCGCTTGGCATGAGTGTCCGCCAGATGGCGGAGCGTATGGGCATCACGCAGCAGTCCGCCGCTCGTCTGGAAAAAAACGAGGCGGACGATGTCATTAAGCTTAAATCGCTCCGCAAAGTGGCTGAAGCATTGGATTGCAGGCTCGTTTATGCTCTTGTTCCAAATGAAGGCGATTTGGCAGAGATTTTACGCAAGCAAGCGATCAGAAAGGCCAGCGATATTGTTGATCCGGTAGATCACAGCATGATGCTTGAAGCACAGGATGTGGGTGATAGGCGAGAAAAAATCCTGCAGGTCGCCGATGAACTGGCGCGGAACCCCAACCCCAGACTGTGGGACTGAAAGGGAAGATGGGGAAAACGTGCTCACCCGGTCTTGTTATCGACAGGGAATTCTGGCTATATTCTTGGCTACAAACTGATTGAGGTTATTTGGTTATGTCCATCGTCAATGTTCGCCAAGCCAAAACCCACCTGTCCCGACTTCTGGCGCAAGTTGAGGCAGGCGAGGAAATCGTAATCGCCCGCGGAGGAAAGCCCGTCGCTCGACTTGTCAGCTACAAACCTCAGGGCAAACGGCAACCCGATGTTCTCAAGGGGAGAGTTGTCCTGCCCGAAGGTTTTTTCGAGCCATTGCCGGAGAGCGAACTGAGAACATGGGAGGGAAAGTAGGGGAAACAATGATTGCGGGCGTTTACGAAAACCCGTGATTTGCGAGCTGTAATTCATTGAAAACTAACCACGTATGAGGACTTATCGTAATGTCTGAACACAAGCCGTCACTTAAGACCGGGGAAAAACAACCCGCTCAGATCAAGCCTAAAGATGGGTCCGAATCCGATTTTTTCTCGCGCATTTCCGGTTCGTTAAAGGGCACGGTCACTGTCTCGCCGGGTGTGGACTTGACCTTGCCTGTCGGCAGTGAATGGGATGTTGCCGAATAAATAAAAGCACATCGGCCGAAGCAGCTTCACTCCATTATCTCAAATCGGAATATGTCGGGCCTTGAGAAGTGCCCAACGGAGTCTATGACGGTCTTTGCCCTTATTATCTGGTCAAGCTCAATCTCCGCGTAGAGGATATCCTCCTTTCCGTACACGGGACCGGCGATGTACTGTCCCCTCGGGTTTAATATGCCGCTTCCCCCGGGATAGTCCCAGATAGTATGCTCCTTCAGGGGAAAGGAGTCGGGAATCATGTCCTCTTCTATGAAGCCGGCTGAGATTATCACGAACACCTGCCCCTCAAACGCGTACTGGCGGCTCGCGAAATCCATGGTGTCCTTAACGAACGAGTGTCCTCCCCAGAGCCCCACGTGCACCTGCTCCCCCTTGGTGAACATCGCGTATTTCTCAAGGGTCATGTGGTGCTCGTAGCAGAAAAGCCCCCCTATTTTTCCGACTTCGGTGTCAAACACCCTCACGTCCTCGGCGGTTCCGTTGGCCCAGACGCATTTCTCGCTGTCAATCGACATGAGCTTTCTGTGCCTGCCGAGAAGGGAGCCGTCCTTGCCGAAGTAGAGTATGGTGTTGTAGAGGGTTCCTCCCTCTTTTTCGTTAACCCCTATCACGACGCAGGTCTTGGCACGCCTTGCCGCATCCCCGATTCTTTTCGTGTCCTCCCCCGGAACCTCGACCGAGTTTCTGTGAAGCTCGACGTGGGCGTCCATGGTGAGCTTCTTCTCGGCTCCGAACCCAAGGTCCTTCGGCCAGTAGGGATAGGTGGGTATGAAGGCCTCCGGAAAAGCCACAAGCTCAG
Source organism: Thermodesulfobacteriota bacterium (assembly GCA_965204035.1). GTDB lineage: Bacteria > Desulfobacterota_D > UBA1144 > Nemesobacterales > Nemesobacteraceae > Nemesobacter. Next base: position 2,002,757 of record OZ241964.1, on the reverse strand, counting down.
CCCCGTTTCCCGCTGCTTCCTTTATAAGCCTGAGGACCTTGTCGACCGTGCCCTTTTTGTCGAGAAAAACGGGGGCGGCCTGCACCGTGGCAGCCGTAAAGGATTTTCCGTTGCTCATAATGGGTTATTATACAGCGGAATTTGATAAAAAGCAGGCTCATTCCGAGCTTCTGTTTCTCTTTTGAATCGGGGCGTGGCCCGCCTCTTTTTCATACTGCCTGCGTTCAGTGGCCCGAAGCAACCAGGGTTACGTGATCTGACTCGATTTTCTTCTGGAATCCCTCGGGCATATCATCCCACACGAACAGGTCCACCCGAAACGGGAGATCGCTTTGTTCAAGAGCTTCCCGAAGATCGCCGACCTGCCTCTTCTGCTCGTCTCGGGCAAATACCACCATATCGAGATCCGAACTCTTTTTTGCGGTGAGCCTAGCGCGGGAACCGTATACCCAGACGCGGGTATTCGGAAGATGCTTTCTAAGCAGCGCGAGAAGAACGCCACGCTGCTCAGAAGACATATCAATAGGTTTTACTGTTTCCATGTTTCTCCGCTCATTGTTTCGTAAAGACCTGCGGCATCGTCAATAAAGTCGCTTATGATTCCAAGGCATCTCCTGGCTTTTCCCTCGTCATAGTCGTGGCTTGTATTGATGCGGCTGTTCGCGTAATCAAGCCATTTTTCAATCGGCGAGGGAAGGAGGTTGTTTTCAAAAGCCAGTCTGAAAATAGGTTTCGGGCTGTTCGGGGCATCCGGAACGCCGAGCTCCTCCGCGAGGTGGCGTCTCAGCACCTTCCAGAGACAGTCGTAACAGATCTCAAACCTGTGTATGACCGACTCGGCCACTGCTTCCCGCATTATCGAATTCAGATGAAGATCGTCTATGCCGCGGTAGTTTCCGTGCTGCTCCTCAAGGCGTTTCAGGGAATTTCGAAATTTATCGTATTCAATCATGAAGATATCCCTTCATTGCAAAGCTTGGCCCCTCGGTGAAGTCCCTCGTGACCGCGGTGGAGGATTTCGGAGAAGACCCGAAACCGGATTCCGTAACCGCAAAAGATTTTCCGTTGCTCATAATGGGTTATTATATAATGAAACTTGAAAAAAGCAGGGTTTCTGACCCGAAGCGAGGGGGTAAAAATGGCAAGACTTGATGGAAAGACCGCGCTCATAACGGGCGGGGGAGAGGGAATAGGAAAAGCCACGGCGCTTCTGTTCTCAGCTGAAGGCGCCAACGTGGGCATAATGTCAAGAACCGCCGAGAGGCTTGACGAGGTGGTTTCTGAGAACCCGGGACCCGGGGAGATAAGGGCCTATCCGGGGGACGTTTCAGTGGAAGAGGACGTAAAGAGGGTGGTAGAAGCCTTCTACGGGGATTTTGGAAACGTTGACATACTGTTTAACAACGCCGGGATTCTTGAGGGCGGCACTGTGGTAACGACCTCTAACGAGGTCTGGGACCGCACGATCGACATAAACGTGAAGGGGGTCTTTCTCGTAAGCAAGCACGTGGTTCCGCTTATGGCAAAGCACGGCGGGGGCTCCATAATCAACAACTCAAGCGTGCTAGGCATAGTGGGAATGGAAGGCTGCGTCGCGTACAACGCCTCCAAGGGGGCCGTGAGGCAGATAACGAGAAGCATGGCCCTTGATCACGCGAAGGACAATATAAGAACGAACTCCGTATGTCCCGGCTACATAAAGACCAAGATGGACCCCGAGTTCATGGGGAACCCCCCGGACGCGGAGGAGCAGCTTGACGCGATAGCGGCCGACATGATTCCCCTGGTGAGAAGGGCCGAAGCGGAGGAAGTGGCACACTCGGTGCTCTACCTGGCTTCTGACGAGGCCCGGTACGTCACGGGTTCCGATCTTGTTATAGACGGGGGCTGGACCACGCTTTAGGCGCGGCGGGGAGAAATTTTGAAAAGAACAAACCAGAAATAAAGGAGGGATTTATAATGGAAGTTTTTGAAGCAATGGGAACGAGAAGAAGTTTCCGGTTCTACAAGCCTTGGAAAGAGGTTGAGGACTGGAAAATACAGAAGATGCTCCAGGCGGCGCGGTACTGCTCCTGCCAGGGCAACTGCAACTCGACCGAGGCGATAGTTATAGACAAGAGGACCTATCCCCCGGAGAAGTTCGAGAAGATAGTTGAGTGCGGATCCGCGTTTAACGAGATCCACCTGCGCCAGGCCCCGATTATCGTGGCGTGGCTAATAAACATGGACGCTTGGTACAAGGAGCTCATACAGACCTTCCAGGTGCTTTTTCCCGCAAGGGCCATAACCGCCGCTCACGGCTGGACCTACAAGATACTGACCGAGAACACCTATCCGAGGCTGATGAGCTTTCCAAAGGACAGGGCGGAGGATCTCCTGAGGGTCGAGGCGGGCCAGGCCATAGCGAACGCAATGCTCGCGGCCACCGACATGGGGCTCGGGTGCTGCCTTATCGCCACGGGAAGAAAGCCGGCGGAGTTCCCCAAGGTTCTCGGGACTCCCGAGAACATAGTTCCCATCTGGCTCATGACGGTGGGATACCCGGCCGAGGATCCCGGGCAGAGGCCGAGGAAGAGGTTCGACAGGCTCTACCACTCAAACGAGTACGGAACTCCACTTGCCGAGGACCAGGACGTCAGAAAGGAGCTTGAGGGGCAGAAGCTCATACAGCCCATGGACCCGCTTCCGGGGAGGGAGGAGGAGCTTCGCCACATATGCAGGATGTTCGGCTTCACGGAAGACATGTGCGACATGCCGAAGGATAAGGTCCTTGAGATGTACGAGGAGGACTCTCCCTATTACGGAGAGCTTCCCCCGGGTCTTGAGGAAAGGGGAGTCTGAGCCCTTATATATAATAAGGAAAAGGGGCGCGGCCGCCTTCGGGGTCTCTCCCCGGGGGGGGGGCCGCGCTTTTTTGCGCCCACTGCTTTTTTCTTAGCATGGTCAACAAGGCGAATTATATACAGTGTTCCAAAACCCCTTTTGGACATAATTCCCGCGGTTAGTTACAATGCTCACGCATTTAAGTTGATAACTTCGTACCTCCAGTGACTCACGACCCTACGTTCTTCAGAACCAGACTAAAGCAGATACTGCAAGCCAAGTCCGTGTTGCGTGGTGAATTTACCTTGGCATCCAGGGAATCAAGCGATGTCTACATAGATGTCAGAACTGCGGCCTTGGACCCCGAAGGCGTCAGCTTAATATCGGAAATCTTTTTCCAGGAAATAAAAAAGTACAATGGTGTACAAGTCGTGGGGTGTCCGTGGTCAGTCGGCGCGAGTCCGATTGTAGGCTGTATGATTTCCAAGAGTTGCGAAAGGGAAAAGCCTCTTCGAGGGCTGATGGTGCGGAAAGAGAGAAAGTCTTACGGCACCGGCAGGATAGTGGAGTGGGAAGCAAGGCCGGAATCCAAAGTTATTATGGTAGAAGATGTAATTACTACGGGAAACTCCATTCTTGCCGCCGTAAACCATACTGAAAACGAAGGAGCTCAAGTCAAGGCCGTGTTCTGCGTTGTTGACAGGGGAGAGAACACTGAAGAAACCTTCCTTGAAAGGGGCTATGATTTCTTTTCCATCTTCAAGGCCTCAGACCTTGTTTAGATCCATCTGAGCAATAAGCAAGTCTTTTCCCTGCCAGCCTCTTAAGAGTAAGGTTTACCTGGTCTATGGTGTCCACAGGACGGACATTGGTACGGTTAGCGAACTCGTTAATGTACTTCTCAAGCCTTCTACCGAAATTTTTTCTGGCTCGAAAGTCTATGGTACAGTAATACCCCATGGTACGGCATACCCCGCAGATTCAACTCACAGGCAAGTTTGCCTGAAAAAGATCTGTGAGGGAGGAAAGGGGAGTCTGGGTTCTTATATATAATAAGGAAAAGGACGTGCGAGAAGAAAAAAGAAGTGGCCGGGAAGCCACGGGAGAAGGCAGGAGCTTCTAATGAGCGAGCGGAACCGGAGAAATGCGGGGCGGAAACATCGACATGGCGGGGACTCGGGTGCTCCGTCGCGCCCGTTTCCGCAATCGTTTTGGGATTCCCCGACCATTGAGGAGATCGTGCGTTCGCAGAATGTCCGCCCGATGGAAGACGTGAGCGTTCTTTTCGGCACTTGGCCCGGCGATCCTGATGACGGATTTGAGGAGGCGGTCGACGGACTTCGCCACAGGCATGTCCTTGGGGCGAAATGCGATGAGTGACAGTGGCTACGCTTCAGGCTTACAGCGTTTCGCCGTTTACCGGGGTTTACGCCTTTGGTTCTCCGCTGTGCTGAAAAACTGAGTGTGCGTCTGTCGGGTTCTCTGTATCCGGATGGTTGAAACGCCCTGCCCGGGATTTCGTGGAAACGCGGTGATAGCATTTTCTGCGGTCTGCAATTTGGCAATAAATTTTTTGGCAAAAAATCTATTGGCAAAAAATCCCTTGTCATGTGTTCTGTTTTCCATCCTGATCCGAACGGGAGACAAGCGAATGCGGAACATTAATTTCTCCCTGAAGCCCCAATTGCCCTGGAAGCGAGTACTCTGGCGCTTTTCCTGCCTCTACGAGTTCAGGAAAGCCATGGAAGATCTTTTGTAGATATTGCCGCTCCACCTGTTGAAGGGGGCTTTGTCGAGAACAGCCGCACTGTGAAACGTTCGTTTTCTTCAATCAATTCCGGGTCGGAACCGTTGTGTTCCTTCATTCCCTTGATGATTTTTCTGGGCACGCCCATTCCCATGTGTTCCAGGTATCCGTAGTCCCGCATGAAATCCTTAAGGAAGCTGTTCCGTGCGGCCCGGGTTCCAAGACGCATGCGTTCGGGCGTTATGCCGTTTGGAAGCTTTCCGGGCGAGACTACTTCCAGTCGGTCCTCGTAAATCGCCAACTCGATATCGGTGTCTGACAGCAGATAATCCCTGTGGATCAAAGCGTTTACTATGGTTTCCCTGATTGCTTCCTCGGGGTACGTCGGAATGTCCACGCGACGGGCTCCGTCTTCGAGACGGGAATGCACGGGTGTGTTGCGCCGGACGAAATCCACCGCTTGCTCCACCAGACCCGTCTCCAGGAGATTCCCGTTCCGGTCCATAAGCGGCGTCATCGCTCCGCGCAGCTGTGTTCGCTCTTTCACCTCGCATTCTTTCTCCGTTCCTTGGAATGCCACGGCGGTTATACCCGCCTGCGGCAGGTATCGGTTCGGTGTTGCTCCAAACAACAGCATCCCGCCGAGAGTTACTCCGTCCTCGGCCATGATCTCTATGTTTGAAAGCAGGGCCATCCATTTCGTGTCGTCATCTGGAAAGTCCTGTTGGCGAATCCGCCCGAAGCAGTCTTTGAGACGGCGGCGGTCCAGATCGTTGATTGTCGTTCCCGAAATCAGTCGCGAATCGGTGCGCAGCATGGATCTTTGCTGAAACAGACGACTCATCTCTTCAAGGGTCGGTTCACGGCTTCGGGAACCAACCCTGATATAACAAGTAGTCTCGTTATTGTGCCGGCGGCTGTATGCGTAAGGACCCTGGGGGACGCGGACAACAGCGACATTTTTGCCCGGTTCCACTTCTTTAATGATTTCGAAATACGGGATTATGCCCGGTCTGATCTTGTCCCGGCACGCCTTCATCACCCATTCTTTGAGTCGGTCTCGGGTCAGGCCTGCGACGGTTCCGTCATCGTCGACTCCGAGAAGCACCATTCCGCCCTCGAGATTGGAGAATGCGACAAGCGCCTTGGCGAGATCGTGGTTCTGCAGGGTGTCGCGCGAGAACTCGACGCCCGAGTTCTCGCCGTTTGCTATAATTTCCAGAAGTTCCGTTCGTGTTATCATGTCTCAGAATCTGAGCTTGGAGCGGTTCATCTCGAAAACATTTTTACCGCCCGCAAAAATCTTCTCAACCAGTTCACATACCTGCGATGGAGTTCATTTGTTCAGCTTCTATGTTCGCTTGGCTGTTCCAGTTTCCTCTTCACAAATCCCGTCTTGTTTGTCCCGGATCTTCAAGTCATGTTGATTGCCGCCCGGCTCGGGAGATGATCCGATTTGTTAGTATACAGATTAGAAGTTATGCTATGCCTTTAGCAATAAAGAGCAATGCTGTAATATTTACGGCAAAGCGACTTGGAGAAAAAGTGCGTTGGTTCAAACTTTTCACATTTTGCCAGTGTTGCTCCACCTTTTTATGATGGGGCGTTTGAGCCTGATACATCGCTGGAGCAGGTCAGGTTCGTTTGTCGCTTACGAGGGAGTGTACGTTAATCACACTCAAATCGCTTACCCGTCAGTACAATAGTGGTCTTATAACGAATTAATACGCTGTTAAAGCAACGGAGATAAAGATAATGTCTAAAAGAAAACCCGATAACCCTGAAGATTCGATTGAAAATATTGAAAATGTGGTTGAGGATATTGCGGAAAGAATAGATAAACATCGTCGCGTTATGCGGTACTTACTAGACTTGCTGGCCGAGAGAGAAGATCATCTTATCGCCGCTCCGGCCAAAATGGGCGATACCGATTCATACATCACCTCGGTGCCGCTTAGATGGGTTGCAGCGAATGTTCATTACGCAAAAGAACTCCCCATTTTCAAGAGATATATATCCGACAATAACAAGCGGATTTCAATAAATGACACAACTCTTCAGTATATTCAGCAACGCGAACCGGACCACAGGCGCCAGCTGCCTATGGCTATGTACTTGGCTACAAGGAAATACCACAAGTTCGGCCCCCTGATTATCGTTGCGTACAAAGACTGGGTTTACGATAAAAATTCTGACAATTGGGGGGTGAATGGTCAAGCCTTGGAATCATCACTGAGTTTTGAGAGCATGGACAGCAATACTTGTTTGGTAGACTTGGACATTGCGAACACCAAGTACTTCGCCCTCGACGGACAGCACCGATTGATGGCGATCAAAGGCCTTAGAGACCTGCTCGATGGTCGCCTGGAAGCCAAGAGGAAGGATGGGGAATCAATGCCAAAAAAAGCGGTAACGAGCGACGAAATTGAAGAGTATTACCGCTTAAACGGGGAGAGATTCGGTCTGGATATAGATCGTTTTCGGGGTTTGCTTGACGAAGGCATTGGCATTGAGATCATCCCCGCCGTTCAATATGGCGATACTCTCGCGGAGGCAACTTCCAGACTGAGGAATATTTTCGTTGATGTAAACGAGACTGCGAAAAGGCTGGAAAAAGGCGAACTGGCCCTGCTTGACGAAAATGACGGGTTCCGGATTGTCGCGCGAACTATTCTTACGAAGCATGAGTTGTTTCAGTCTGAAAACGGCCTTCGAGTGAATACAAAGACAAGTAATGTCACCGAGACTTCTGATGACTATACTACCCTCACCACGATTGTGGAAATCTCCAAGGAATATCTTCAGCGCCACGAAGAGTTTAAATCGTTGGCAGATCTGACATTGGGCAAGAAAGAATTCGGATATTTGAGACCGGAAGACGAAACCATAGAGGACTCGTTAAAGAAATTACGGGAGTATTTTGATGCCCTAAAGTCCATACCTTCACATAGGGATATGGTGCAGGGTGCAAGCGTTCGGGATTTAAGGTCCAGAGACGGCAATGATAACATTTTATTCTGGCCTATTGCGCAGATGGCGTTGGCGGCGGCGTTGGCGGAACTCCAGGTAGAAAAAGGAGAATCCTTGACAGATTTGGTTGGCGTGATCGCTGAGCATGAGGCGAAAGGTGATCTCAGGTTGAGGTCTAAGACGGCTCCATGGTTTGGAATTCTTTGCGACCCCATTGAAGAGACGCTCAAACGCAAAAAATCGTCTCAATACCTGTGTGCAAGAATGTTCGTCTATCTTCTTGGGGGAGAGCTTCAGGATGATGAGCGCGAGGAACTGCGCGAAGACTTCTTTGAGGCACGAAAGGACAGTGAAGAAAGAGCATACGATTCTTTAGGAGAATTGAAGAAATTAGACGAAGAGTTCCGTCTCCCCGAACCTTGGCGGTAAACTAAACGAGCGACTTACACCCCGCATGCATGCTGATTGTCCATATAGCGAGCCCGAAAGGCCGAAGTTTAAATCAAGAGGTGAAGTCGATCGAGCTACTGAAAAACACCGGACAAACCCTAAAGACCCGGCGGCTCGTGATGTACTCAACGCATACAGGAACTTCCGTCTGAACTGCATACAAACCAGTCTTTCACTTCTCAAAGAATCCGCTCCTCCAAAAAAGGTTCTGATCAGTGCGCGTCTCAAGCGTCTTAGAAGCATCCTGCGAAAAATATGTTGCGGGTATTCAGGTTCAATCAGCAAAATGGACGACATTATCGGGTTTCGCATTGTTTGCGAGTCTTACGGTGCCGCAGTTTCCTTTGGTGAAAGAATCCAGCAAAAATTGCCGGGTGCCAGAGTTAAGGATTACCTTCAAGAAGAACATCCGAGTGGGATTGGATACAGAGCAATACACGGAATTGTGAAATTTGATCAACCCTTCCTAGATAAAAAGCTCAGTGTTCGTTTCGAGATTCAGGTCAGAAGCTGGTATCAGCACATGTGGGCGTGCTGGTGCGAGAGCTACGGTGAGCAAGCGAAGAAAGGATTTCGTAATGTTGAAAACGACGATGAGAAAACGCTTGAGTTAATTGGCCGGTTGAGAGAAATTTCAACACGAATAGCGAAATGGGAGGTATCGAATCCTGATACCGTGCAAGAGACACTCTCCACTCTTTCCGATCCCTACAATATCGCGGTTGCATGGTTTAATTCGCAAGGGAAGTATTACTTCCACCCGTTCAGGCGTGATATCCTTGCCGCAACACGTGATCTCGAATATCTTGAGACGAAACCGGACATTGAACCACTGCTTTTGGTAGGAGTCACGGACGTGAGCGATCTAAGGAAGCTTCTGCTGAAAACGCATCCGCGATTTATGCAAAAGAGTTTCCCAGACCCGGAATACTGGATGCCGAAATGACCCATTATGGTGTTGTGCGAAATGCTGGTCTGGAATCAATCGGGAAAAAGCTGACGTCAGATCAGTTCCGAAATACGTTCCGAAACTCCTCGCCAGTTGACGTGTGGGGTAAGATGGCACCAAGACAGCCTGACGGCGCCGTTCAGGACGCCATCGGAAACATCCATCGCAGTCAGAACGTGACTCGGTTTATAGCTCTGAGACGTGCAAGCCGAACCGTTTGATACTGCGACAATATCCTTCAATGCCACCATCATCGCTTCGGAGTCTACCCCCTCAACGGCGAAACTGAGTATATGGGGGAGAGCGAGCGCCTGGTTGCCGATTAAAGTTACTTTGAGAGAGCTTAGAGAATCCAGTGCTTCCGCCCGAACCTCGAGGCATTTCTCTTTCCGCAACAAATGGTCGTGTTCCGCCATTTCGGCAGCCAGCCCCATGCCTGCGATCAGGGGAACCGGAAGGGTGCCTGAACGCAGGCCTCGCTCCTGTCCGCCCCCGAAGAAAACTGGCGCGAGCGGAACCTTTGCCAGTCCGCGACTACGCGCAACTAGGCACCCTACTCCCATAGGTCCGAATATCTTGTGGGAACTGCAGGAAATCAGATCAATACGGTCATTGCGCAGTGCCTCGATGTCCTTGCCGAAACCCTGCGCGGCGTCTACATGAAAATATGTGTCGTGGTTGGCTAACAAAGCGGCGATCTCCCCGATCGGCTGACGGATTCCTGTCTCGTTGTTTACATGCATGACCGATACCAGGAGGGTATCCGGTCGGAGTGCATCGCTGACAGCGTCCGGCGATACTGCTCCGGAAGGATCGGGGGGCAGCAGCGTAACTTCAAAGCCCCGTTTCTCCATTTCCCGCAGAGGTTCCAGAACGGCCTTGTGTTCAATGGCGGTCGAGACGATATGACGACGACCGCAATTCATTCCCCATGCTGCGAGACCCAAAACGGCGATATTGTCGCTTTCCGTTGCGCCGCTTGTGAATATCACTTCCTCGGGTTCGGCCCGAACAACCGAGGCCACCTGTTCGCGTGCATTCTGGACGATTTTCTTCGCGCGCAGACCATATTCATGAGTTCGGCTGCCTGCGTTGCCCGGTTCCTCTGTCCAGACCCGAAGCATTTCGTTCAGTACAGCAGGTTCGATCGGGGTCGTAGCGGCGCAATCAAGATACACTGAACCTACCGCTTGAATAATCTCAGATGCAAGCTTACTACTCATTCCGGTTTCGCCCTATCGATCATTAATTCAATCCTCCTCTCCGCATGGTAATCCGTCCATATGCAGGCGAGTAACAAAGGCCGCAGGTCTTTCGCAATAGTCCCGAAAAATGGGAGCATACCTGATGCGTTACGCTGTTTCGACTGCCAGTGAAACAAGATCATCAATGTCGCGAAGGTCACTGTTAGCGGCCAGATAGGATATCCCGCGATGCAGGTGGAGACGAAACTGCCGTCTACATGTCTCCTCATCAAGTGGAAGACCGTCGCAGAGAATCCGCATCTTGAGAAGTGCCATATAGATATCCGCGCGCCGTCCACCGAAAACCCGCCAAGTCATTTCAACGTTGCTGTCGGCTGGCACGTGGGTCTCGGGTGGAATGCCCGGTTCTGCGAGAGATACGCAGAAACCCCAACGGCACAACTCGTTCCAGTGCGCAATTCCCGTTTTCCGCTTCAGCTTGACGAGTTGATCCTTGGCTTGCTGAGATATCCGTATGTTGTCAATGATCATTATGCCGCCTCAATTTCATTAAAATATCCTTCCACGATCCTCGTGCTGACAGTTTCATCATTGTAGGAAAGATGGTAACTGTGTCCGATGAATGGTCTGAGTTCTTCCAAACAGCTCCCCATAATTTCTTCGTCGGTTGAAAGCAGAAGGGTCTGATGGCTAACAAAAGGAAAGTAGCGCTCCGCGAGAAACTTCCGATGTTCTGCATCCAGCCGTCCCAGAGGAGTATCAATCGCGGTAGGCAGCGCGCGTCCCGATGCCTTGGCGAGTCCCCACAGAAGAGCAACGGCAAGAAGTTGCCGTTCACCCGCCGAGAGCCGTTCGGTGCTCAAGGTCCGACGATCGTGTCCGTACAGAGTGAGAGCGAAGGTCTCGGGATCAATCTTCAACTGGGTTACCAGCGAGGTTTTGCGGAGCAATTGCTGGTAACTTTCGAGTACAAACTGCCCAATTCTATTTACACTCCGAGCGATCACGTCATCACGGAAAACTTTGATTGTTGTCCTCACACGACTGGCGTGATGCAGAATCCGCGCGCGGTCCTGACGTTTTCCCTCAGCCTGAATGTCTGACTCAATCAAGCGCACGAGAGCTTGTTCGCTTTGCTCGGCCCTCTTTTCCAGCCGAACCAGTTCATCTCCCATCTCGGCGTACCGCTTTTCAAGAGAGTCAATCTCCTTGGTGAGGTTTTCGCGCAGGCCGACGATCTCCGAGACCGCGTCACTGCTTGGAATGCTGGAATACTTGAGGCGCATGTGTTTAACTCGGTCTTCAGCTTTTTCGTAGTTTTTCCGCTTCAGGTCTGCATCCCGAATCCCTCTGTCAAGTTGGTTGCGAAGCAATGCATGAAGATCGCCACGAACCTCTGGGAGCAGGTCCAGAACCGTTTTCCGCTCTCCGAGACTGCGGAGCCGAGACCGGTCCTCCTCAAGATGAGTTGACAGTTTACCAATGATGCGGCTATCCACTCCGTGCAAATGCATCTTGCGCACCAGTTCCTCGTCGCGGCTTCCGAGAACTGTAGCCACATCCTGCGACCGTCTGCTTTCTTCTTCTTTCTGGTCCTGAACTTGCATTGTTTTGAGAAGATCGCGTACTAGGGTCAAGGGAAGATCGCTGGCGGCAAGCTCCCGTAGACGCCTCTTGCTCTCTTCGAAGGTGCTCTTTGCTGCTTCCAGATCGCGTTCAATCTCAATCCGGTGATCGTAGAGCTCGCCGCCCAGCCTTTTGTATTTTTCTTCGGCGGCAAGAAAAGCCTCGCGAGCCCGGTCGATTCTGGTTGTCTTTAGCTCGGACCGCTCTTCTTTCAGTCTGGAAAGCCGCGTCCGCAGTTCCTTCAGTTCTGCCTCGGCCTTCTCGATTTCGTGATGCTTCGGATCATTTTCATTCTCGGCTCGTTTTCGGCGCGAATACGTAAGCAGGTCCTGCTCCAGCTGGTCAACGATATCGAGTCCGAGCAGATTGCGGATAGCCGTACCGATCAAGTGTGTGGAATTTTTCTCCGCAAAGTATTTTTCTACCTGCTCCCCGTTGAACAGGAACAGACTGCAAATGTTTGCAGGAATAATATCTTCGACATGACTGATCCAGTTCTCAGCCAGCGTGTCGTCGCGGCTGTGATTTTTGAGGACTTCGAAATGCTCAGCACAGCTGTTTTTCCTCATGCGCCATGAACGATGGATTCGGTAACGGTTTTCCTTTCCGTCAACAGTGTGGCGAAAGGCGATCTCGACAGCGGCTTCTTTGGTTGCGGCTCTGGTACCCCTGTGAAAGCAACTTGACAGATAGTTTTGATAGGAAAGCCCGTTTCTAGTCGAAATTTTTGCAAACGGTCCGTACAAGCAGAGTTGAAGCGCATCGAGCAGGGTTGTCTTGCCGTGGCCGTTGAGGCCACCGAAGAGTATGATCGACTTATCGGGTGCTGGCGGGGTCAGGACGATCTTCTGGCGTCCCGAGTAGAGGCCGAAATTGTGGACAACGAGTTCATCTAGAATCATTGGTCAGACCTCTGGATATAAGAATCTGCACATTCTCCGTTCTGAATCACGGATTCGCGGCCGCCACCGTCGCTCACTCGGGTATGTGCTCCTTCAATTGCCTTGCGTCGCTCTTTCGCGCGCGCCACGGCATCGTCCTCATCTTCATAGAAGTGACGAAGAAACGCCCGCTCAATCAAGTCGAAAAGTCCGGCCCGTCGCAACATAGATTTGTGTTTCTTCTCAATCGAGAGAAGTTCCCGAGTCAATTGATAGTGGAGGTCGTCTCCGGCGCATGCTTCCGCGAGGACTGCCATCTCGTTCATGCCGAACACCTGACTGTCGTCTAGACGCCGTCCGGGGTAAGATTCTCCAACTGTCTCTTCATAAATATCCGGCAGGACATCCTCAAGCTCATGCTTGTCAACCACCCATATTCGCCGAATTTCCTCCAACTCGGCAAGGTTGATCAATTCGATGTCGCGAAGCTCGTCTGGAGCGTTTGCCCTGATATGTTGTTGAGCGCGTAATACCTTTCTGAGCCAGTCGGCACGTACCTCCTGCTTGTAAGGACCGGGTATCGGGCGATCATTAAAAATCTGTACCGCGCCGCTCATTCGCCGGAAATCACGCAGATGTCGATCAGTGTCGGCTGTCTTCGGCGGATCAAGTTCGTTGCGCAACTCCAGAAGCGGCAACATCCACTCTTTTTCCTCGTCGTTATGAATCATCGCCTGCATTGACTTGTCTTTATCAACAAGAGTGCACACCCAGCATCCGAAGCGGCTGTCTCCGCAGCTCGGTGTGGATGTATCGACGACAAGAGGGCATTCGCCGTCTTCGGATGCTCCTTGATACATGGCAAGCAGATCCTTGTTCCTGTAGCCCCACGGGTTGGAGACCTGCATCAGAAAAAGCCAGACGTCATCGTTTGACCAGTTTTCCAGCGGGGTATAGACGAAAGAGTTGGGAAGACTCCCGTTCGGACTCAGCTTCTCGCGTATGCGGCGTTTCTCGTACTTTTCCATAACCCCCGCCCGCCTCGTGCTCTCCGCCTTGCGGGAACCGAGCACGAGAACCGCTTCGCCGTACTGCTGTACAACTGAAGTGATGAACTTTGTCGACGGCATTATCTTGAGCCGTTCAGTGCACCAACGGAACTTTGGCCGGGGAGCCGCATAGCCGCGGCCGATCAGATTGACCCAGAAAGTGTTCTCGGTCTCTGGCGTCAAACGATGTGCTGTAATAGGGAGCCCTTGTTCATCGGCCGCCACGTTTATCCTGTCAAGGGACTTTGACACCCAGAGAGCGACGATAGGGTTTTCAACGAGAGTGTCGGTACTGATAACGTATACGGGCTTGTTCCGCTTCTCCTTGGGTAGTTTCGCAAGCGCCAGCCATATAAGCTGTAGGGCAGCGGTTGAATCTTTTCCACCGCTGTAGCCAATGACCCAGGGAATGTAATCGCTTTCATAGAGGGCAACTGCTTCGTCGACAAGAACCGCAAGCGTTTTTTTTAATCCAAGTTCTGCGAATGCCGAAGCACGTCTCCCGGTTTCAGACATTATTACAGCCCCCGTGCCGAAAACCATGCTCAATCCGCTGTTTCCCCAGAGCGTGCACCTGCCCGTCTTTTTCCTTTGGGTCCTTGATAAGCTTCGGAAATTCATCCCAATAATAATGGTGTATAGACACCGATGGGTTAGAGACCGGAAGACATTCCCTGACAGCTTTTAAGACCCATGTCTGAAAAGAAAATGACTGCGGTTGTTTGTTTTCCGAGTTCAATCTGTCCCCGAAGCATCATCTGAATGGCCTCGTGCCGACACTACCAACCGTTGATGATACACGCTGTGGTCGTTGGAATAGGTAGGAATCTGGTTCTGGCAGTAAGCTGTCAGACATCCCTTGCTGTCAATAGAAGCAGTTTTCCAGAAAAAAAGCATAAGCGACCGCCGGATGAACACCATACCCCCCCCCCCTACTTGAATAGATTAAAACACATCCCCCCCTCAAATGCAAATGATCGCTGGGCTCGCTATAGTACGACAATCAAGATTGGACGACAAGCTAGAAGGACAGCCGGTGGAAGTCTGGTGGAAATGAAATGCCGAGGTTCTTTTGATGGTTGAAGCCAAAACCTGGTACACCGATAAAGATGAGAGATACTAGGGTTCCACGGTGCCAAATTTCGGACACGTGATTTTCCTGAAAAAGGGTGCTAAGTCATGAAGAAGCTTGACATCGGATCAAGATAGTCTGAAGTTGCTGGCCGCTCCAACACTCTGTGGACAACGTGCCGCAAGCACATAGGGGAGTATGAGCCCTTATATATAATAAGGAGAAGGGCACGGCCGCCTCAGGGGTATCTCCCGAGGGGGCCGCGCTTTTTTGCGCTACTGCTTTTTGTACTCGCACTTGCAGAGGTTCTGCCTTATGTGCGCCACCACGTTGTCTATGTCCTCGGGACTTATTATCCCGGCCCAGGCGGTCATCATCGGGGACTTGCCGACCGCGGCCCCGCCGTTTGTTATCACGTTAACCAGGTACTCGTCCGTGTAGCCCTCGAGGATCGCGGCGCTCGAGAGGTCTCTCGGCTTGGGATCTAGGGCGGCTGCCGCGACCCCGTCGCCAAGCCCCGTGGGCCCGTGGCAGGTCGCGCAGAAGGTGGTGTAGATTTCCTGTCCCTTAGCGCTGTCGGCCGCCTGGGAGGGCCCGGCCGCGAAAAAGAGCGCGCAGGAAAGAACAAGCGTCGCCAGCAGGATTCGGTTTTTCATTTTCTTCTGTCTCTCTCCGGGAAAAAGCTTGATTCGGGGAAAAGCTTCCCTCAGTCTTTGAGTATATCTTTTTTGCCTTTATAATCAACATGTGGAGGCGGCTTTGCCCAAGCGCCCCGGCGAGGAGATAAAAGCGAAATGGTAGAGATAAAGTACTGTACGCGCTGCGGCTGGCTTCCGCGCTCTGTGTGGATGGCGCAGGAGCTTCTGGGCACTTTCGGGGAGGCGCTCGGCGGGGTGTCGCTTGTTCCCTCAAGCGGCGGTATATTCGAGGTGCGCGCGGGCGGGGAGCTTGTGTGGTCGCGGGGGGAGACGGGGAGGTTCCCCGAGATAAAGGAACTTAAGCGCGCGGTGCGCGACGCCGTGTGTCCGGACATGAGCCTCGGTCACACGGATTCGCTTTGAGGACGAGACGGGCGCACGGCTGAATTGTTTTTGACAAGCGCGCCCGGCGCGTGTAGAAATCTGCCTTTACGGCAAGGTAAAGAGCAGGGTTTTAGGAATGTCAGACAACTACATACACATATTCGACACGACGCTTCGGGACGGAGAGCAGGCCCCGGGCTGCAGCATGACGTCTGAGGAGAAGCTCAGGGTCGCCTATCAGCTCGAGCGCCTGGGGGTGGACATAATAGAGGCGGGGTTCCCCATATCCTCTGAGGAGGACTTCCAGTCCGTAAAGAAAATAGCGCAGAGGATAAAGGGCTGCCAGATAGCGGGTCTCTGCAGGGCTAACCTAAAGGACATAGACCGCGGCTGGGAAGCCGTGCAGCATTCAGAGAGCCCGAGGATACACACATTCATCGCCACCTCCGAGATACACCTTAAGCATAAGCTGAGAAAAACGAGAGACCAGGTCCTCGAGATGATAAGCGGCGCGGTAAAGCACGCGCGAAACTACACCGACAACGTCGAGTTCTCCTGCGAGGACGCGACGCGCACCGATATCGACTATCTCTGCACCGCTGTCGATGTGGCCGTCCGCTCGGGAGCCACCACGATCAACATCCCCGACACGGTCGGGTACACGATTCCCGAGGAATTCGCCTACATAATCCGCACGCTGGTAAAGAACGTCCCGAACCTTGATAACGTGATCCTCAGCGTCCACTGCCACAACGACCTCGGCCTCGCGGTAGCTAACTCCCACGCGGCCATAAGCGAGGGGGCGAGGCAGGTTGAGTGCACGGTTAACGGCCTGGGGGAGAGGGCCGGCAACGCCTCTCTTGAGGAAATAGTGATGGGCCTTAGCGTGAGAAGCGACAAGAAGCCCTACGCTTTCGGGATAAACACGACCCAGATATATCCCGCGAGCAGGCTCGTTTCCCAGGTCACCGGGGTTAACGTGCAGCCTAACAAGGCGATCGTGGGAGCAAACGCGTTTGCCCACGAGGCGGGCATACACCAGGACGGGGTGCTGAAGGAAAGCATCACCTACGAAATAATGACCCCTCAGGAAGTGGGGATTCCCTCTAACCAGATAGTGCTCGGCAAGCACTCGGGGCGCCACGCGTTTCGGGACCGCCTCGAGGAGTACGGCTACGTTCTGGAGCAGGAAGCCTTTGAGAACGCGTTTACGAAGTTCAAGGCCCTTGCCGACAAGAAGAAATACGTTTTCGACGAGGACATAGAGGCCCTTATAAACCAGGAGTTTCTGCGCTCCTCTGATTATTACGAGTTCACGGCCGCAAGCTACTCGGGCGGAACGGACACCTCGCCCGAGGCGAGCGTCACGATCATGGCGGGAGAGGAGGAGATATCGGTTTCCGAGACGGGCTCGGGGCCCGTTGACGCTATTTTCAAGGCGGTCAAGAAGGCGACGGGGCTTGACCCGAGGCTTGAGAATTTTTCGGTTTCCTCCATAACCGGCGGAACCGACGCGCAGGGAGAGGTTACGGTCAGGATATCCGACGATGGAGTTATATCGCAGGGACAGGGGGTTGATACGGATATTTCAGTTGCGAGCGCGAAGGCTTTCGTAAGCGCGCTTAACAGGCTTCGCTGGAGAAAGGAGCATCCGCGCAGGAGTTCCGAGCTTAAGGGAATTTAACGTGGTTCTGACCGTTCGGTTCTCCGGGGAACGGCTGACCGGTTGTTTCTCAACTGTGGCTTGTGAATCGAGGTTTCGGCTCGGTTTTCGGGATGTGCCGGGACTGGGGCAAAACGAAATACGACGGCGCTTGATTTGCCGGTGAATATCGGTTTTTATTAAATGGTGTTGAATTTCGGTTTTATTAGTGTTATCGTTTGAGTTAGGCGGGAGGTTTATGTTTCCCGAACTGCCATTTTTCCGAGGTGCCTGTATTTAGCAAAGTTGAAAAAATATGTTGACACTTCAGTGTGTTTTCGTGTAAATTAGTTAGCGATGATGTTAAGCTTTACTCAAGTTATGGAAACAATTCATGAGGAGGTAAATGAATAAGATGTTTAACTTTAACGGAATGCCTTATAAAAGATCAGGGCGCGTGGGGGGTAAGAGCGTGTCCATGGTCGGCATGTTAGTGCTCCTTCTGGCCGCGTTGCTGGTTCTCCCGTCATGCACTGGCGACACCAAAACGGTTACAGTATGTGGAGAGGGCCATGAACTCAATGATGATGGCGAGTGCGTGGCTATGAACCCGCCACCGGTATTACCGGACTGTGACCCCGGACAGCTTCGCGATCCAAATACCCATCAGTGCGTAGACCCGGATGATCCGATTACATGCGGAGATGGCACGATACTCTCTGATGATGGTAGTATGTGCATAGAGGATCCAGATGCCGCGTACTACACATTAATGGAAGGCGAAGGCGACTGCGGTATGGACGGTATGGACGGTTATTTTGACGGTGACCAACCCAACAAGGTAAGGGGTTATGCCGACGCAGACGAATGTATTCACGGTGAGGACGGTGACGATGTTCTTAGAGCTATGGGCGGTGATGACACGGTTACCGGAGGCGACGGTGACGACGAGCTTTACGGAGGCGACGGCGACGACAAGCTTGACGGTAACAAAGGTGACGACGAGCTTTACGGTGGCGCTGGCGACGACGAGCTTACGGGCGGCAGCGGCGACAACACGCTTGACGGAGGCGACGACATGGATATAGCGATCTACTTGGCGGCTATGAACGTGAATGTTGATTTGCACCGCGGTCAAGCCAATGTTCGGCATGCTTCGGCGGGAGCCGGAAACCCGCTTGATTTCGACGTCCAAACGGATAGCGGAATAGGCATGGATAGATTGATAGGCATAGAGAACGTCAAGGGTACCCACGGCGACGATACAATAAACGGCGACGTAAATCCGAACTTGCTCAAAGGTCTTGATGGCGCCGATACGATCAATGGCCGCGCGGGAGACGACACGATTCTTCCGAACCGTCCGGCTGAGCGTGACGCCATGAATAATCCGCTTGCTAACGTGGCGGATACTCAAGCCACTCCCCCCGAGACAGACGGAGTAGATGTAGTTAACGGTGGTGAGGGTAGCGGCGATACCATAAGCTACGAGGGCGAAGGCACGGCTGTGACAGTTAATCTCAGCACGATTGTTCCCGCGGCGGGAGCCGACACCACCGACACCGACGACGACGTCGATGCTCACATTGCAGCTGTGGTTGCCGATGGTGGTGTTGGTGATGCTACTGTTGTTGCTGTTACTGACATGATCACGGTTGTGCTGAATGAGGCTACTACGGAAGATGAGGACGATCAAATCAGCACCATCGAAAATGTTAGGGGCGGCCTCGGTGCCGACACGCTTACCGGTGACGCTCAGGACAACACGCTTGACGGCGGCCTCGGTGCCGACACGCTTACCGGTGGTGCAGGCGACGACACGCTTAACGGTGGTGCAGGCGACGACACGCTTAACGGTGGTGCAGGCGACGACACGCTTAACGGTGGTGCAGGTGCCGACACGCTTAACGGTGGTGCAGACGACGATGTTTACGAGGCGGTCAACCCTGCTACTAACAGTGTAGCTGGTGCTTCTGTTGCAGATACTGTTACAGATACTGGAGGAACTGGAGATAAGCTATACTATGCAGCGCCGGACGACGATACCACCACTACAAACGCTGATGAATCCGACCTTGGTGCTGGTACATCCACTGCGACGCAAACCGTTCCTGCTGGTATTGAGATGGTTTTTGGTACGGAGAGAGACGACTATCTAACGGCTGATACCGGCGGGGGAGGGACTATTATTGGCAGGGCCGGTGACGACACGCTTGTGGGCGCCGCTGGAGTCGACACGCTTGTTGGTTGCGCGGGTAGCAACACTCTCTCGGGTGCTGCCGAAGACGATATTTTCGGTGTCGTGATGGGTAGTACTAACGAGATTTTAGATTTCGCCAGAGCTGCCGATAATATGGATGAGATTCACCTCAAAGGTTTTCCTGCGGGGTCGACATTCGACGTTAGCACAAAGCAGAACAGTGTCACGCATGCGTCTATTACGGTAGGCAGTGTGGAAGTTGCTGCGGTTACTTCTGCTACCATAACAGCTTCGGATGCGGATGCCACGACAACTCCACCTACACTTGCCAGAACTGTGGCAGAAAATATAGTGATAGAGCTTAAGAAAGATGGAGTCATTGATTTTGACACGAGATTCGAAATGGCTAATTGTGAATGAGCTACGTGGCAGGCCAGCTTTTGCAAAGGATGCAATAGCTGATCGCCGGGATTAGGAAGCACCGGGCCGGTTATCTGATGAGGGTAACCGGCCCGGTGCTTTTTTTTATTGACCCTTTGCGGTGTGGGTTTCAGGTTTCGCTTTTCACTTGGCCGGCGCGTTTCCGGAAAGCATCCCGTCTTAAGCCTTTCCTTCGGTTGCGGTCCCCTCTTTTCCGTTTTCTTTTACTCTACTTTTCTCTGCAGCGGGTCTTGCGGCGGTTCTACTGGAATCCAGTATAATAATCCTTCACATGAGTTCGCAGACTCCCCTTATGAACCAGTACCTGAGCGTAAAAAGGGAATACCCCGACGCGATACTCCTCTTCAGGCTCGGGGATTTCTACGAGATGTTCTACGACGACGCGAAGACTGCGTCGGAAATACTCGGAATAGCGCTCACCTCTAGGGACCGTTCAAAGAAAAACCCCGTGCCTCTCTGCGGCGTTCCCTTCCACAGCGCGGAGTCCCACATATCAAAGCTCCTCGGAAGCGGAAAGAAAGTGGCTATCTGCGAACAGATAGGCGACCCGAAGAAAACAAAGGGGCTTGTGGAGAGAAAGGTCGTGAGGGTCCTCACCCCCGGGGCTGTTCTCGATTCTGAGAACCTCGAATCGAAAAACAACAATTTCCTTGCGTGCGTCTCGGGGGGAGAGGAAGAAGGCTTCGCGCTTTCCTTCTGCGACATCTCTACGGGGGAGTTCCGGACATCTTTTTTCCGCTCGCCCGAAGACCTTCTCTCAGAGCTTTCGCACCTTGACCCAAAGGAGATTCTCATCCCGGATTCAGACTCAGAACCCCCCTGGCTTAAATCCCTGCTGGACGCAAATCCCCGCACCATTGTGACAAAGGTCGATTCCTGGAAGTGGGAGATTGAGAGGTGCAGGGAAATTCTCACTGACGGTTTCTCGCTCCTTACCCTCGAAGCGCTTGAGATCGAGAAGGAGCCCGGATGCGTCCGTGCCTGCGGGGCGCTTTTCGATTACCTCCGGGAAACGCAGAAGGAATTCATGCCGGAGGTCGAGTTCCCCAGGTACTACGACGCGGTCGACTACATGAAAATAGACGAGTGGACCGCGAGGAACCTTGAGCTGAGAAGCTCGACGGAAGGATCCCGGAAGCACTCCCTGCTCGGCGTGATGGACGAGACCCGCTCTCCCATGGGCGCGAGGCTCCTTCGCCGCTGGATGAGCTACCCCCTGCTTGACGCAGAAGAGATAGGGAGGAGGCAGGAGGCCGTGGGGGAGCTGCTCGAGAGCCTCTCAACGAGAGAAGATCTCGCGGAGGCGCTCTGTAAGATCGGGGACCTTGAGAGGCTGATCCACAGGATCGAGACCCCTTCCGCGAGACCCAGGGACCTTGCCTCGCTTCGGGATTCCTCGTTTTACATAGAAAGACTCCGCGACGCCATGTCGGATCTTGGCTCCGAGGCCCTCGCGTCGCTTCGGGAGAGAATGGACGGTTTCGGCGACCTGCGCGGTTACCTTGAGGGCGCCCTTGTCGACGCGCCGCCCGCCCTCGCGCGGGAGGGAGGGGTTATAAGGGAAGGGTTCTCCCCCGAGCTTGACCGCCTGCGCAAGATCCAGAGCGACGGGCGGAAATGGATATCCGCGCTTGAGGGCCGCGAGAGGGAGAGAACGGGGATAACGAACCTTAAGATCGGCTATAACAAGGTGTTCGGCTACTACATCGAGGTTACCAAGGCCAAGCTTTCCCTCGTGCCCGAGGATTACTCAAGAAGGCAGACCCTCGCGGGAAGCGAACGCTTCATCTCCCCCGAGCTAAAGGAATACGAAGAGCAGATACTCACCGCGGCGGAGAGAATAACCGGGCTTGAGGCCTCGCTTTTCGAGCAGGTGCGAAACCGGGCGGCCGCCGATGCCCCGCGCGTAAAGGCCACGGCTGCCGTGGTCGCTGAGACCGACGTTTTCTGCTCCATGGGAGAGACCGCGTCCCGCTACGGCTACTGCAGGCCTGAATTTGTCCCGCGCCCCGCGATCGAACTCAGGGACTCCCGCCACCCGGTGGTCGAGAGGATGGGTCTTGAGAGGGGATTTGTCCCGAACGACGTCACCCTCGATTCGCAGGACAAGCGCTTCATGATAATCACGGGGCCCAACATGTCCGGCAAGTCGACACTCATAAGGCAGGTGGCGCTCATATCGCTCATGGCCCAGATGGGAAGCTTCGTTCCGGCCCGGGCGGCAAGGCTCGGTATAGTCGACCGTATTTTTTCAAGGGTGGGGGCGTCTGACAATCTCACGGCCGGCCGCTCGACCTTCATGGTCGAGATGGTTGAGACCGCGCACATACTGCAGAACGCAACCCCGAGGAGCCTCGTCATACTTGATGAGATCGGTCGGGGCACGAGCACGTTTGACGGGATGAGCATAGCGTGGGCGGTCTCGGAGTATCTCTACGACCTTGGCCCCGTTACCCTTTTCGCCACCCACTACCACGAGCTCTCGAACTTGGCGGACGTAAAGCCCGGGATCACCAACTCAAACGTGTCGGTAAAGGAGGAGGGAGGGGAGATACTGTTTCTCCGCAAGCTCGTCCCGGGCGCGACGAGCCACAGCTACGGCATACAGGTGGCCCGGCTTGCCGGGGTTCCCGTGAAGGTCCTTAATTCCGCGAGGAAGGTTCTTTTTTCCCTTGAGAAGCTTAAGGCCTCTTTGTCCCAGTCTATGCTTGGCGGGCAGCTTCTTCTTTTCGATACGGAACCGGATAAGGAATCCGAGGCCGCCTTTCGGAAGGAAGAGCTTCTCGCGGAGGATCTCGCGGCTCTTGACCTCATGAACATGACCCCCATGGAGGCGCTTTCGAAACTGATCGAGCTTTCTGAGAAGGCGAAAAAATAAAACGCTTTCGATCTGGGGATATAGAGGCAATGCTCTTTAGAAGCTGATCACCTCCAAACCACTGTCCTCGAAATCCGTCTGTCTGGTGATTACAATGTAATTATACAAGGAGGCAACCGCGTGAAGATTAAACTGATATCTGTTGGCAACTCGAAGGGAATTCGTATCCCTTCGTCGGTTATCAAGCAGTGCGGTCTCGGCGACGAGCTTGAGATGCGTGTCGAGAACGGAGTCATCATGCTTGCGCCTGTGCGAAGCGTACGCGCAGGCTGGGGTGCTGCCTTTGAAAAAATGGCGACAGTCGGTGACGACGCGTTACTGGTTCCCGATGCGCTTGAAAACGAATTCGATGCCGAGGGCTGGACGTGGTGAAGCGGTTTTCCAGAACCTTTCGTAAATGGCATTGCGAAATTCGCGAATAATGTACTCAAGCTCTCGGTTTTTCTGCATGCTGCCTGGATACGAGCACAACGTGAGCTTTCTCTATTTCCCTGTGGAAATTTTCCGGAAGCCGCGTCCAGTCGCGGGCTTCCACCAGAAAGGGGATATTCGACTCCCGAAACGCTTCCGAAAGCGCCTTCAACCGATCGGCGTCAATCCGCTGCAGCCCAGGCGCTCGCAGGGCCAGATCCAGATCACTTCCGCCATGGCTTCGGCCGTGAATGCGGCTTCCGTAAACCCAAGCCTCGACTCCGGGCAGGTAGCGGCGCAGCAGGGCTTCGATCATCTCCCGATGCCTTGATGATAAGTGCAGTTTTTCAGCCATCGTTCGTTCTTTCCATTACGTCGGCCAGCGCCCTGGCGTCGGCCATAAAATCCGGAAGAAGTTTGATCGTGCTCTCGGCGAAACCCTTTCCGTAGCCGTGCGCCGTGTCGTTGCGATTGTCGCGGTACGAAAGCCAGCGCTCGCAGATTTCCGGGTCAATGAGACCGTGCTTGGCGGCGTGGCGGAAAATGTCCTTGAAGACCAGCTGGTCCGCCCGACGGTTGTCAGCGAAATAAGCGCCGAGAACTTTTCTTAGCAGCTTGCCGCTCTGCTCCAGGATAATTTCAAACTCTTTTACGCAGGCCGCGCGGTAGGCGTCATAGGCAATTTCATCCGGGTCTCTGCGTTTCAACTCTTTGAGGCAGTGCTCGAGAGTGTCAAGGCAGCGTCTGAGAAATTCCGTGTCGATGCTCATGGTTTTTGTGGCCTTAAAACCCGGTCGCCTTCAGCTTTTCGGGAAATTCCTGTCTTTGGAAAATACCCCAAAAGAACAAGGAAGGCAATTGAGTGTCAATAGCACATTAAGGCGACCAGCTGTTTCTGGTTCCCAATGCGCTTGAAAACGACTTCGATGCAGAGGGCTGGACATGGTGAAGCGGGGTCAGGCGGTATGATATATATCTGGTCAGCCTGGGTCCCGCTCAGGGGTCGGAAATCCGGAAGATGCGGCCATGCGCAGTGATCTCGCCGGATGGACCGGTCATCGCTCGGGTTCTGCAGTTGACATCAGTATCTTTTCGCCGAGCGCCGCCCGCCGGCATCTCTGATTCCTGCTCCGTGGCGCGTTTCCCAAAGTTCTTTCCAGAATATGCGAATCCAGAAGCCGGTTCAGAGATCTTTTGAAATTTCCGGTGCGGGATTTGTAGCCGAGAGCCCCGAGAAGCTCGGACGCCTTTCACGGGCCTTCCCCGCAGACGCTCAATATTCGGCGTTCCGTGACGCTCAGGTCTATGGCGGAGACGTCATGGGCCTCTTCATGGGCCCCGTCATGGGCCTCGCGCCCTTTGAACAGTTTCCCGGTTTTCCCAGGAGCGGAGGAGAGATGCGCGGGGAAACGGATCAAAAAGTAACCGCGATCCTCGTCGGTTTCGAAAACAGGAGCGGGCTCTCGTTAGAGTCAACAGTTTAATTGTATGAGATTGTGGGCGGGATTACACTTGTTTTTTGCGTAATAACTTGACATGCGAAAATGGTTGCATAGCCTGATGCTTTTGTTGAAAGTATGACCACAATCGGCTATTGTTTTATTGTCAATGGGACAGATGGTCCCCGTTTGAATGTCGTGATCGTTCATATGGGAAGCCGTAATGGTACTGCTTAATGAACGACTTTATCAGTAACAATCCTAGTGCGGTAATTGCTCTTGGTTTTGCGCTTGTTGGAGTGGGTATATGGCTTGGGTCTATGCAGACAAACATAAGCGCGCTCAAGGAAGCTGTTAAAGAAATAAAAGACGATATTAAAAAGATATTTGACAGGCTTCCGTCCAAAGTTGCTGACGATCAAAGCCCCTTGCAATTAAACGACTTAGGCAAACGGATATCCATTGAGCTGGCGGCTTCGGAGTGGGCTAGGACAACAGCTCTTAGGCTTTACGAAGACCAAAAGGGAAAGCAACCTTACGAGATTCAGGAGTTCTGCCAGGATTTCGTAAGAAAGATTGCTCTGACGGAGCAGTTGCAAAAGAAGGTTTACGATTCTGCCTATCAACACGGAATATCCAAAGGGGATGTGTTGGAGGTCATGGCAATCGAATTAAGAGATGAGCTGCTCAGGCAACTAGGAGTCACCTTGGAGGATTAAAATGGGACGCAAGCCTAAGATTATTCCCCCGATCCCCGCAAGCACGGAGCAGATCGTGGACTCTATCTTTGCGAAGAACAAGGCGAAAAGGGCAGTTCGCCAGAAGGCTTACTCCAAGAAGGAAAATCCAACCAGTCCCAAGTAGTTACACCAACCTTGTGTAACATCGTTATTTTACTCAACATGAGTAGTGATATTTCAGTAAAAGAACTGAACCCGTCAGAAGAACCTCTCTCCTCCCAAGACAAAAAAATAATGTATTCATCAAAGCCATCCATTGTTTATGGCTTTCATGCCATTGACAGAATGCGTAGCCGGAGAGTGAACTCACAGGCACGGAATCTTAATTTTGAAAGGAAGAAAAGCCAATTATCTCCGCAGCGGGACGGCTCGTCATGTCAACTGTAGAAGAAATAAAATCCGCCATCTCGGCTCTTTTCAAAGAGGATTATATACATCTGCGCGAATGGTTCTCCGAGAGGGACTGGAAACATTGGGAAGAGGAAATCGAAGGGGACTCGGCATCGGGAAAGCTCGATTTCCTGATGGAAGAAGCGGTCGCGGAGAAAAACCGGGGACGCCTCCGCAAACTTTAGATGCACAAAGAGGAGGGCTGTTTCTGTCCCTGCCCGGTGAACTCTTCCGGGATAAATGGGGGAATTAGCTCGTGGCAATTGCGCTTTGCCGAAAAACAATGCTCGACATTCGGTCCTGCGGACGGTATCATTTGTGTCAGCTCGTCTGCCAAGCGTAGAAGGAGTAACGAGGTCGTTCCGGCTAGCCCGTGGGCGGCCTCAGCTTTTTTAACCCTCCTCCAAGACGCCTTCGAGCTCTCTTTTTTCCCTCCATCCCTTGACACCCGCAAAAACGTGCTTACTTTATAGTTGGCACTTGGAAGGCGCAAGTGCCAACCCAGCTTTAAAAAGTTAAAAAGGAGGTATTAGAGATGGAGATAAGACCGCTATATGACAAGGTCTTGATAAGGCGTCTTGACGTGTCTGAGACGACGGAAGGGGGAATCATAATCCCCGACACCGCGGCCGAGAAACCCCAGCAGGCGGAGGTTATCGCCGTTGGGAAGGGAAGACCCATTGAAAACGGAGAAATTCTTCCGCTTGACGTGAAGCCAGGCGACAGGGTCATATTCGGAAAGTACGGCGGAAACGAGGTTTCGCTCGGCGGAGAGGATTACCTGATTATCGCCGAACACGAGATACTCGGGGTAATAGAAGACTAACAAAGGAGGAAGCAATAAAATGGCAAAGGATCTGTTATTTGACACTGAGGCCAGAGAGAAGATTCTCGAGGGCGTTAACAAGCTCGCGGCCGCTGTAAAGGCTACGCTGGGTCCGAGGGGGCGCAACGTGCTGATAGAGAAAACGTTCGGAGCTCCGGTCGTGACCAAGGACGGGGTTTCGGTGGCCAAGGAAATAGAGATTGAGGACAAGTTCGAGAACATGGGAGCCCAGATGGTAAAGGAAGTCGCCTCGAAGACAAGCGACGTCGCAGGGGACGGCACCACGACGGCCACCATACTTGCCCAGGCGATATACCGCGAAGGCATAAAGCTCGTTGCCGCGGGACACGACCCCATGAAGCTCAAGAGGGGAATAGACCAGTCGGTCGAGGTTGTCACCGGGAGCATAAGGAAGTCAAGCAAGCAGGTAAAGGGACGCACGGAGATAGCCCAGGTGGCCACGGTTTCCGCAAACGGGGACCAGAACGTCGGAAGCATCATAGCCGACGCCATGGAGAAGGTGGGAAAGGACGGGGTCATAACCGTTGAGGAGGGAAGAAGCCTCGACACCGAGCTTGACGTGGTTGAGGGAATGCAGTTTGACAGAGGGTATCTGAGCCCCTACTTCGTAACCGAGCCCGAAAAGATGACGGTTGAGCTTGATGATCCGCTCATCCTGCTTTATGACAAGAAAATAGCCAACATGAAGGACCTTCTCCCGCTTCTTGAGGAAGTGGCGAGAAGCACCAAGCCCCTTCTGATAATCGCCGAGGACGTCGAGGGAGAGGCCCTCGCGACTCTGGTCGTTAACAAGATCAGGGGAACGCTCAAGGTCGCGGCCATAAAGGCCCCGGGATTCGGGGACCGCAGGAAGGCCATGATCGAGGACATAGCCGTTCTCACGGGCGGACAGGTAATATCGGAAGAGGCCGGCATGAAGCTTGAGAGCGCCAAGGTCACCGATCTCGGACAGGCCAAGAGGGTTGTCATAGACCGCGACGACACAACGATCGTCGGAGGTTCGGGCACCAGGGCGTCAATAGGGGGCCGCATAAACCAGATCAAGAGCCAGATAGGGATGGCAAGCGGCGAGTACGACCGCGAGAAGCTTCAGGAGCGCCTCGCGAAGCTTGCCGGGGGCGTGGCCGTGATCAGGGTCGGGGCAGCCACCGAGACCGAGATGAAAGAGAAAAAGGACAGGGTTGAAGACGCCCTTAACGCTACAAGGGCCGCCGTCGAGGAAGGAATAGTTCCAGGCGGAGGCGTGGCCTTCATAAGGGCCATAAGCGCGGTCAACAAGTACGACGGCGCGGATCCCGAAGAGCAGGCGGGAGTCAACATCGTGAAGAGAGCTCTTGAGGAGCCCCTCCGGGGAATAGCCTCAAACGCCGGATGGGACGGTTCCATAGTTGTAGAGAAGGTAGTGAACCAGAAGGGCTCAAACGGCTTTGACGCCGCGAAGCTTGAGTACACGGACCTCATAAAGGCCGGTATTCTCGACCCGGCGAAGGTGACCAGGACGGCCATGCAGAACGCGGCAAGCGTCGCGGGTCTTCTGCTCACCACCGAGGCTCTTGTAGTCGAAATTCCCGAAGAGAGCGGGGGCGGCGCCGGCGCGATGCCTCCTGGCGGACCGATGGGCATGGGCGGCATGATGTAGAATCCGCCTCTACCCTGGCAGAAACCACGAAGCGGGCACGGCGCACGGGCGCCCTGCCCGCTTTTTTTGCCGTTTTAAATCTTGGCGACCATCCCTTCGCGCCAAGGTAAGAAAAGAAGAAACTGAAAATTATAAAAAAAAGAGAAAAAGAAAAACAAAAAAAGCAGAAACTAAAACTCTGAGATACACACAGAAAGAGGGTTTATCAAATGGGAGCCTGTTCTTCTCAAAAAGTAGCTTTTTTGAGAAAGTAAGATACTATATGTACCAAAATAGAGCTTTTTTGAGAAAAAGGAGGAACCAGTGTTACCGAATCTTTACGAAACTATACAGCGGATCAATTTTGAAACCCCCGCTATTCTAAAACCACTAGTAACAGCAAACCGGTATTTAGGAGAACTTAAAGGAGCGTGTACCGGTATACCGAATCAGGCTATCCTCATTTCCACGCTCGGTATGCAGGAATCACAGGACAGCTCAGCCGTAGAAAATATTGTTACTACACAGGATGCATTATACAAATTCCAACTGCAACCCACAATTGACGATCCAGCTGCTAAAGAGGTTCACAATTATATTGAGGCTCTGAGTCAAGGTTATGACATCGTGCTCAAACAAAGGACCATTAGCCTTAATACGATTCAGTCTATTCAGCAAATTGTTTTAGAAGATAATAGAGGTTTTCGATACAAAACTGGACAAGGCGAAGTCTACATCTTAAACATGCAGACAAATGAAGTGGTTTATACTCCTCCAAAACCTCAAAAATTAAAAGCTTTATTGAAGGATTTAGAAAAGTTCATTAACGACAAGGAAATCTGTACCTTAGATCCGTTAATAAAAATGGCACTTGTTCATCATCAGTTTGAAAGCATACATCCTTTTTATGATGGCAATGGTAGAGTTGGACGTATTCTCAATATTCTCTATCTGGTTCTGAATCAGTTTCTTGATACACCAATTTTATATCTTAGTCGTTATATCAACCATAACAAGGAAGAGTACTATCGTCTTCTACAAGAGGTGAGAGACGAAGACAAATGGGAGGATTGGGTTATCTATATGTTAGAAGGTGTTTCCCTTACAGCTCAAAGCACCTTGTCGTTAATAGAGGAAATAAAAATTCTGTTACAAAAACAGAAACATAAAATTCGTAACGATTTGCCGAAAATCTACAGTCAAGATTTGCTTAATAACTTGTTTAAGCATCCTTACACTAAAATTCAGTTCCTTGTGGAAGACTTGAATATATCGCGAGCAACAGCCACGCGTTACCTAGAAGCATTAACTGAAAAAGGTATCTTGGAAAAGCGGCGATTAGGGCGCGAAAGTTATTATCTTAACGAAGAGTTAATCGGCTTATTGTTTAATATTCCTCAGATAAGTAAACCGTAGGTTATTGCACTTCCCGAGACTCAATCCCTATATAATTCCATTGATCAGAATAATTCCTAAATGCCGTTTTAAAAATTTTTTTAAATTTTCCCTGTAGAGAGTACGTTATATGACCGGTTTTTAAACACATGGGTTGTCCGCTTTTGCAGTAGAGGGTTTGACTAGGTTTATCTTCTCCAAAGAAGGAGGAGATGGAGATGGATCAGACGAGGTATTTGCAGATGGTAAGGACAAACCAGTTTGAGCGCGTATATCAGGAATGGAAGGACAGGAAGCTTACTCAGGGGGAGGCGGCCGTGCAGCTTGAGATGAGCGAGAGGACGTTTCGCCGTTATGTGGTTCGCTACAGGGACGGGGGCAAGGAAGAGCTTTCGGATCGTCGTCTGGGCAGGGCGTCGCCTCGGCGGGCTTGTGTTGAGGAGGTTGAGGAGGTGGTGGCGCTGTATAGGGACCGGTATCCGCAACGCAACATAAGGCATTTTTACGAGGCGTACAGAGAGCGTCACGGCGGGGAGCGTTCCTACGGCTGGGTGAAGGAGCGTTTGCAGGAGGCCGGAGTGGTTCCAAGGGGGAGGCGCAGGGGGCCTCATCGGGAGCTGCGGGAGCGCAAGGAGAGGGAGGGGATGATGATACACCAGGACGGGAGTAAGCATGAGTGGGTTTCTGGGCAGATATGGGATCTGATAGTAACCATGGATGACGCCACGGGGAAGATATACAGCGCCTTTTTCGTTGCCCAGGAGGGCACGTGGAGCAGCATGAGGGGAGTACGGGATGTATTGGAGAGGGAGGGGATATTCGCGAGTTTTTACAGTGACAGGGCATCCCATTACTGGAACACCCCGAGTGCGGGAGGGAAGGTGGACAAGAAGAATCCCACGCAGTTCGGCAGGGCTATGATAGAGCTTGGGGTGGTGAGGATACCGGGTTATTCCCCTGAGGCCCGAGGGCGAAGCGAGAGGATGTTCATTCAGGACCTTGCAGGGGCGATTGCCCGCGGAGCTTGAGGAGAATGGGATAGTGGATATGGAAGAAGCGAACAGATACCTTGAGGAGAGCTTTGTGGAGGATTTCAACAGGCGTTTCGCGGTAGAGGCCAGGGAGGAAGGCAGTGCGTTTGTTCCTCTGCTCGACGTGGGACTTGAAGATATACTGTGTTTGAAGCACAAGCGCGTAGTGGGCAACGACAACTGCGTGAGATACAAGGGGAAGAGTCTGCAGATTCCCCCGGTTGGGGATCGGGCGCACTTCGTGAGGGCTAAGGTCATGGTGCATGAGTACGAGGATGGGAGAATGGCGGTGGTTCACGAGAGAAGGCGGAAGCTTGGGGTTTATGACAGGGAAGGGAATCTGGTGGAAGAAGCGGAAGTGATGAAGAGGGCCGCGGCGGGATAAGGCGGCGGTTTCAAATCAGACTTTTCGGGCTCGCCCTTCAAGTCTGATTTGAAAGAAAAAGAAAAAAACAAAACCGGTCAACCAATTTGTTCAAAAAGCGGTCAATTCAATTTGCTTCCTACATTTTTAAATTTTCCCTTGACAGTTTAAGTAAATTACTTATATTTTATAATGTTGATTAGAAACATTGATCAATACTCATCCTTCATCCTCCTTTTTGTTAGGAAGAGCGCCTCGGCCCCCCTGAGGCGCTCTTTTTTTTGTCTAATCGGAAAGTTGGTGTATATTTCCTGCCCTGACCTGTTACGGAGTCCCTTGAAATGAAACGGCACTACTTGTTTTTAACCGCTTTGGCGCTGATTGCTCTCGTGTGGGCCGCGATCCTTGGGTTTCTCGGCACGGACAAGGGAAGCTTCCACGGGGATGAGTATCGCCGCCCCGCCTTTGACTTTTCCCTGACCGACCACCGGAACCGGGAGTTTTCTCTCTCCGGCCACTCGGGCAAGGTCATACTGCTTAACTTCGGGTTTACTAACTGTCCGGACATATGCCCCACAACCCTGGGGATGCTGGGAGAGGTGCTTGATCTTGTGGGAGACGAGGGGGCCATGGCGCTTTTCATAACCGTTGACCCCGAGCGCGACACCGTGGCCAAACTCGGGGACTACGTTCCGTTTTTCCACGACCGCGTAGTCGGTCTCACCGGTCCGGAGCAGGCGATAAAGCAGGTAAACGACGCCTGCGGAACCTTTTATTCAAAGGAAGAGGGGGACTCGGAATCAGGCTACGGCGTGGTTCATTCGCCCGCGGTTTACCTGATAGGCCCCGGAGGCGAAATGATCCTTCGCTACCCCAAGGAAAAGCTTGACCCGGAGAAAATCGCAGGCGACGTAAAACGCCTTCTTCTGTAAACGCTGATGAACATAAAAAAAGCCCTGATCGTTTTAGCCGTTTTCTTTCTTGCTGCTCCCCCGGCCTGGAGCGAGGGGGAGGTCTCCGTTAAGGATCCGTGGGTAAGGCAAAACCCCCCGGGTGCTTCGGTGACCGCGGCCTACATGGTTATTGAGAACCCCGGCGGCGCGGGAGACGAACTTCTGGAGGTGAGCTGCGGCTGCTCCGCTTCGTCTTCGCTTCACGTTACCGAGATGAGGGAAGGGGTAATGGCAATGAAGAAAGCCGCTTCGATCAAGATTCCGGCGGGTGAGTCGGTCGCCCTCTCGCCGGGAGGCTATCACGTGATGCTTGAGGGGCTCTCGGGCGACATGAAAGAAAGCGTTATTCTTGAGTTAAAGTTCCGCTCGGGCGCGCGGATATCGGTTACGGCGCCTGTTCTCAACCCCACGGAGGCAAACCGCCGCAGCCACCACCACCATCATTAGGGTTTCGCCGCTTGTGGGGAGCCGGGCGCCGGGCCTTTATCCTTTACGCCTTTCGGTGCGGGGCTTTTCATTTCGCACTTCGCCCTCATGATTCCCCCCGCCTCGGTTATAAGCGTCTCGATCAGGACTTCTCCCGTTATTTTTCCCGTGCTTTTAATCTCGAGTGTTCCGGTGTCTATCTTTCCGTTTATTTCCCCGAATACGATGACCTCTCCGGCACTTATGTCCCCGGTCACCGAACCGTTAGGACCCACCACGATTGAGTTGGCGACTTTTATGTCTCCCTTGAGTTCACCTTCAATCTTCATCGACCCCTCGCACGAGATGATTCCCTCGAACACCGCGCCTTTGCCCAGAACCGTTTCCACGGCACCCGAGCCAGGTTTTTTGTTCTTCTGCCTGCTGTTGTACATGCGGGGTTTCTCTTATCTTATGAATTTGATCGGGTTGATCCTTCTTCCGTACCTTATTATCTCGTAGTGAAGATGCGGCCCGGTCGAGCGTCCCGTTGACCCTAGCTCTCCTATCTTCTCTCCCGCTTCTACCTTCTGACCCCTGGTGACACTTATCTTGGAGAGATGCGCGTAGAGAGTCTTGTAACCCTTTTTGTGCTTTATGACGACGCGCTTGCCGTAACCCTTAACGTATTTGGCCTTCTCAACCACTCCATCCGCCGTGGTGACCACCTCGTCTCCCGTCTTCCCCTTGAAGTCGACTCCGCCGTGGAACTCTCTGGCTTCGGAGAACGGGCTTTTTCTGTAGCCGTAGCGCGAAGATACGGCTCCCGAGGTGGGCCTTCCGATGGGGGTGATTGCGAGGGCCTTGTCCAGGCGGTTTATATCCTTTTCAACCGCGTCGAAGTAATCATTTCCGATGTCACTTGTCCGGAACCCGCGTCCGCCGATCTGGGGAGTTCTTCTCTGTTTCTTTGTCGAGAGTATCCTTTCCATTGAGACAAGCTTTTTCTCAAGGCGAAGAACCCTCTTTATGAATTTTTCCTCAAGCTTCTTGTCCACGATTATATCGTGCGACATCCCCTCGACGGCGTCGAGCAGTTCGTCTATCTCGGCCTGCTTCTGCGCCCGCAGGTCTTCAGTTTCCCCGTGGAACTTGTATGACAGGAAAAAAGAGAAAAGCGCGCCCAGCACGAAAATTCCCAAGGTGCCCAGCACGAGGTGGAACCGTTGCCTGCTTATGTCCCAGGTCTTGGTCCAGCCGAACTTGTTACAGCATACTATGAACGATAATCCGTCGTTTTTTTTCTCCACCCTTCACCCCACTGCCGCCCAGTAGCGACTGAATGTAATGTGGATGCTCAGATAAAGATAATTGATAAAAGCCCCTTGTCAAAGAAACAGCAAGTGGAGGGATTTGCGCTGTAACGATTTTCGGGGTTGAGATTTACGGAACGAGAGCGGCGGCGGTTCGTATTCCGGCAATCCCAAAGCCATATTGCCCGATTCAGACGGAACGCGATGCCGATTTCCCGAAGAATCACCCATCCCGACCAGCCGCGCACGCAGCAATCTCTTCGGGTTTAACTTCTGTTTAAATTTTTTGTGAACAAGAAGGGAAACGCTACCCGGTATCGGCCCAGCACCCCGAAACAAGCGACCTCATACACTCGGGCCTCCCTGCCTTTATGTGACCGACCGCAAGCGCCATCATCACCGCAAGCGCCAAACCCGCCCGCGCCGTCATCTTCGCCTTGCCCCTGATGAAGTGCCTTTCGAATCCGAAGCTGTTGTCTATCCTGGAGTTGATGCGCTCTATGGCGTTGCGGCGCCTGTAAGTGCGATGCCACGACACGCTGCTGCGGGGGGTGGGAGTAAAAATACGACGGTCACGCTCAAGAGGGACGCGCACAACCCTGCCGTAACCGCTGGTCACACAGCCCGCGTCATCGTGACACTTCTTCCACCCCTCGCACCTGAGACCGTACGCCGCCGCGGGACAATGGAACTTCAAACCGCATCTGTTGGATTCAAAACCACAGAACGCCATCTTGCGTTCCGTCCCGCTTACAGGACACCGACACCAGACCTCAGCGCGCTCGGTGTAGAAGATGTTGTCGTGCACGCTGCCAAGAGGTCTCATGATCTTCTGTCCCTCGACATAGCTCTGACCCTCCTTCTCTTCTCTCCAAAGATCCCTGTTGTCTATAATCGGACGAGTCCGCCACCTGTCCCACAACTTCTTCTTCAGAGAACCGCTGTCAAGCCCCTTGTCCGCGCTCAGGTGCCTGCACCGCTTCGCAAGCCCGGGGTCTTTGCCGAACAATGCGTCCGTCACGCGGTCAAGCTCCTTCACCTCGGAAACAGAAGCCCTGGTCAGACTGAAGGCAACCGGTAGCTCGTACTTGGTGTCCGCAATCATATGCAGGCGGTAGCCGAACCATGTCTTTATCTTCCTCCACGTTTTGCCGTTTGAGTCAACCCCGGAGTATTCATGCTTTCCCCAATCGGCTTCGGGGTCCGACGTCTCGCCTCCCTTGCAGTTCTTGCGTCCCGTGGAGTTGCTCTTTATCGCCTTGCCGTCATAACCTAGGTTCTCTCCGAAGTCGGGCAGCAGTTCCATAAGCTCTCCCCGCAGGTTGTCGATCATCCTTGATACAAGACCATGGCGCTTCTCAATCCTGACCACGTTTGAGAGGAAGCGGGAGAAGTTGTGACTTCCGGGAGCGGGACTGCGGGGAGGGGGGTCTATAACCACAACCCTGATACCGTCGGCGGCAGTTACAGTTCTGTACCTGGCTCGTCTTTGCAGGGGCACGGAACTGAATCCGCAAAGCTCAAGCAGCGAGGAGTTGCGGTGAAGCTCCCGTATGAGTGACTCGATGGAGGGGTGCCCGAAGACTATCCCCGCTATCAAGGCTCTCCACATCGCCGCCACGGGGTATTCGTTGCGACCGTTAGCCCGCGTCTGCTCAAGAGCGTTGATAATGTCTGCGTCGGGCAGGGCGTCAAGTACGAGACAAAGACGGTTGAGGTCGGAGAGACTGTCGACTTGTTCCCAGGAAAATGGTAAGTTAGTTTGTGTCGCCATGGGTTTGCTCCTCCTTCAGGAGATACATTCTTGGATAGAAGTATTCTAACCCATGGCGACATTAAATCAAGTGATATCAGCAAGTTACTTGCTTCTCTGACCCCCCCCCTTCAGCGCACTGCAACTGATTCAGTCTTGGGGTGGAATTCCTGGTCTTTGGTGGAAATCAGGCGGTTTTTAAGGGTTTTGATGGAGATTGTGGGGTAAAAAGTTTTTGCCTCGCACCAAACCCCTTGTCCCATAAGGCGTATTCAACATCGCAAACGCCTCAAGTGATCGCAAGGCCTTGCAGGGGAGCCTTCACTTGCCCGAATAACCCGAGATTCTCCCGAGTTGCTCGAGGGTCTTTACCCCCTCGTGGAACTCTCCGCCGATTTCCCAGGTGGGGTAGCTTTTTATCTTCTTGGACGCGCAGAGTGCGGGGTTGGGGTCGGGACCGCTTCGGCTGCACTCTATGTAGGTTATGTAGCCGAAGGCCCCCCCGAAAAGCTCCTTCTGGTTCTCGCAGTGAACGCAGGTGTGCGAGCCGTACATGGTCGCTCCGCGCTCCGAGAGGTATTTCGCGAGGCTCGCCTGGTAAAAGGTGGCTGCCGACGGCGGGTTCTCCTGCGGGGCGGGGGAATGAATGGAGTAAGATATGGCAAACACCAGGACAAACAGCGCCGCCGCTGCGCCGAAGGACTTTAAGGCGTTGCCGGTTGTCTGGGAGGCTGCGAGCAGAAACAGCGCCACCGCGATTGCGGCCGAGGCGACGCACCATGAGCAAAGCGCCTCTATTATGAAAAGTTCAAGGTAGGTCAGGTAGGCCGAAAAACCGACGGCTGCGGCCGACAGCCAGAAAAGAAGGTTCCACCTTGTCCGCCGCCCGAGGCGCGAGACGGAAACCGCGGCCATGGCCGCGTATCCCAAAACTCCGAGCAGCGAGACCGGGATGCCTCCGATGCTCGAGTACCGGCTCTCCCTCACCACGTCGCAGCCCTTGCCCGTGAGGCAGAGCTCCGCGCCCCCGAGCACGAAATCAGCCACAAGCAGGTATCCCGATACGAGCGTTCCGAGCACGCAAAGAACGAATGCCGCTCCCGCATGGCCGCCAAGGAAGCTCTTTTTCCATTTCACAGTCATCCCGTCGGGTATTATACAGATTATTCGCGGGTTTTAGAAAAACTCCCGCCTCCCAAGTTTAAGGCTGTGTTAACGATTTTTAAAAGGGTGATTAAAAAACGCAAAACCTTCGGTTTCCCCCTTGTTTTTTGCGCTCCATGCGGTTTTTATTCTATACAGGGTCGAGAGATAGATGATTAACAACGACAACGTAGCCCAGAAGATCACGTTTCCGCGCCCAGCCGAGGGCGGCAGGGCCGTGGGCGCGGCGAACTTTGTCTCCACCGTTTTCTCACCCCCGCTTGTGGTTTTCTACGCGGTGATTCTCTGCTCCTACTCGCTTGATCACTCCGCCAAGTTTCTCTGGACTTCTCTTTTTATGCTCCTTTTCGTGATCGTCCCGACGGCCTACATATTCTATCTCATGGGCAAGGGCAAGGTGACGGATTTTCATATGAGCGTGAGAGAGGAGCGTATAAGGCCCCTCAGCGTCGTTTTCGTCTACTCGGTACTGCTGCTCGTTCTCTACGGCTTCGTCGGCGGCCCGGGCGCCCTGGTCACGCTCGGCTACCTGTGCCTTGCGCTTACGGGCCTGTGGATACTGGTTTCGCTTTACTGGAAGATAAGCGGTCACTGCGCCGCGATGGGAGCGCTCGGGGCGGTGGTGTTTGCCCATCCCCACGAGGCGCTGGTTTTCGTTGTTCCGCCCCTTGCCCTGCTGGTCGCGTGGTCGAGGGTGAGGCTCGGGTGCCACAGCCCGGCCCAGACACTTGTGGGACTGGTTCTCGGTTCCGCGGTCTTCTGGTTCTTTCTTTCCTGATTTCCCCCGCCGCGGTTTTATTCTCGGAGAAAAAGCTCAAGGAGTCCCTTTCGCTCGGCGTCCTCGATAGGGGAGCCGGTCGGGTGTCCGTATTCCTCTTCCCCCCCGTAGCGCTCGGCAAGGGCGATTATGGTTTCCGATATGTCGGGAACGACGTCCCTGTAGGGTTCGGGCTGCGCCCTGGGAAGGGATACCCATCTCTCAAGCGTGCTTTCGAAATCACTGCCCACCCTGTGGAGCACCTCGAATCCCATCTGCTCAAGCGCCACCGCGTTGCACTCCTGCTCGTACTGCCCCTTCATCGGCACCGCGAGCAGCTTCTTGCCCAGGAAAAGCGCCTCGGACGGCGTCTCGAACCCGGCGTTTGTGAGTATGCCCTCGCTTCCGGTGAAGCTTTCTATGAACTTCTCGTAGCTTACCGGGTACACGGTGACGTTTCCCTCGGTGTAGGGCTCTCCCTTGTAGTGTTTTGAGAAAAGCTCCCAGCGCACGTCGATTTTCCCGAGGTGCCCGACCAGCTTCCGCTCGTCGAAGCTCGGGAGGTAGACCGTGTAGTGGCCGTTTCGGCGCACTTCGTAGCGGCGAAGCTCCTTTCTTATTATGGGGGTTTTTATGAAGTTGTCGTACTCGCGGAAATGAAGCCCGAGCGGTATGCACACCGGAGCGTACCACTTTATTATGAATTCCATTATCTTGTTCGGTTTCTCGGGCCTCGGAGTCTTGGGTGAGGCGAACGATGTCTGGTGGGAGAGAGAAATGCAGGGCCTTTTCTTGAGGCGGCACGCCCAGGAGGATATGGGCTCGAAGTCGCTTACCACCATGTCGTAATCGGCCACGGGAAGGTCGTTTACGTCTCCGAGCAGCTTGTCGAAGCGGGCCTTCTTTATGGAGGCGTAGTAATCTATTCCGCCGTTTTTCCCGAAAACAAACCCGAGTCCCCGCAGGTTGTACTTGACCTCGAAGCCGAGGTCTATCTCGTGCTGGCGCTCGCTTACCATTATGTCGACCTCGACCGACTTGCGAAGCTCGGCTATCACGTCTTTTGAGCGGCTTATGTGGCCGTTTCCGGTTCCCTGTATGGCGTAGAGTATCTTCAATCTCTTCTCCTCGCGCGTAACGTAAGTGTAAACCTTTTTGCGGGCGTTGTTAAACATGCCCCCGGGCGCTGATTATTCCCGGTCTTCGTCAAAGCGGCGCAAAGTGTCCGTTAAGGGGCGGTTAACGGTTTCCTGTGCCCTGTTGCCGGAAAAATTTTAGCAATGTTCATCACCTTGCCGCTGGTGTCCTAAGACCTTGAATCTAGCGTGAAATTGGATAACCTGCATCTGTTCCGAAAAGCCTAAGGTACGTCCAGAAAACAAGGGAGAAATTAAACATGCAAACTTTTGTTTTTGAGGCAAACTGGGATGATGAGGCAAAGGTATGGTGGATTTCAAAAACTCCTGTACCGGGATTAGCAACTGAAGCCTCAACCTTGGATGGGTTGTACCGCAAACTTTTTATATAGGCAACGAGCTTTCGCATCTTGAGGAAATTTTCGACAGGAGAATAAAACCGGTTGATATTCTCGAGCTTGCCGACACGGTAAAGTTCGTGCTTGTGACGACCCGAAGAAAAGATCGGAAACAATACGATTCGCTGGTGAGGAGCATCGGCGAACTGCCGCAGGGCATGATATGACGACGAATCTCGCTCACGCCGAATCCCTTCTCAAAACTGCCGTAAACGACAGTTCCGCCCGCTTCCGCAACGGTCAGTGGGAAGCGATCGACGCACTCTCGAATCGTAGCGGCAGGATAATGCTTGTAAAGCGGACCGGATGGGGCAAAAGTTCCGTCTACTTCATAACCACGCGCATTCTGCGGGACCGTGGAGGGGGGCCGACTCTGATCGTTTCGCCGCTGCTGGCCCTCATGCGCAATCAGCTTCGCCAAGCAGACCGGCTCGGACTCAACGCCGCGACGATAAACTCCACGAATCGGTCCGACTGGCAGGAAATCAGGCGATCGATGGATTCGGACGGAATCGATGTCCTGCTTATATCTCCTGAGCGTCTCGCAAACCAGTCTTTCGTGGAAGACACGCTTCTTCGGATAGCGGACCGCATAGGCATGCTGGTCGTGGACGAGGCTCACTGCATATCGGACTGGGGACACGATTTCCGGCCGGACTACAAGCGCATAGTAAACATACTGAGGCGCGTGCCCTCGAACATGCCCGTTCTGGCCACCACCGCCACGGCCAACGACAGGGTCATCAACGACGCTAGGGAACAGTTGGGCCGCCTCGAGATTCAGCGGGGGCCGTTAAGGCGGAAAAGCCTCAGTCTCCAAACCCTGCGCATGCCGGACATGGCGTCAAGACTGGCGTGGCTCGCGCAACGAATCCCGGAGCTGCCGGGAACGGGTATCATCTATGTTCTTACCAAAAGAGACGCTGAGAGAACGGCTGCGTGGCTCAGAGAACAGGGAATCAACGCGCGCGCCTACCACAGCGATTCGGAGGACCGCCCGCACCTTGAAGAACTGCTTCAGGACAACAGGATCAAGGCCCTGGTTGCTACGACGGCCTTGGGAATGGGTTACGACAAACCGGACATAAGCTTCGTCATCCATTATCAGGCTCCGGGATCGATAATCAGCTACTACCAGCAGGTAGGGCGGGCGGGAAGAGCCGTTGCCCAAGCGTACGGCGTTCTGATCGCCGGTAAGGAAGACGCCGACATAATGGAGTATTTTCGCCGTAGTGCATTTCCCGATGAGGAGCATGTAGGGGAGATTCTCTCGCTGCTAGGGTCGGCCGACGGCATGAGCATCCCTGAAATGGAGGCGAATCTTAATCTGCGCCGGGGCCAGATCGATAAGACGCTCAAGTTTCTCAGCGTCGAAAATCCCGCGCCGGTAATCAAGGATGGGCCCAAATGGAGGCGCACGCCGGTCAAATATGAAATGAACCGTGAACTCATCGGGCGCCTGACGCGCCAGCGGGAAGCTGAGTGGGAGGAAATACAACGATACATCGACAGTGGAACCTGCCTCATGTCCCGCCTGTGCAGCGCCCTCGACGATCCGGACACAGAAGACTGTGGCCGCTGCGCCGTCTGCCGGGGCAAGCCCCTCATTGACCCGCGTGTTCCGCGGGAAATGCTAACGGAAGCCAGAAACTACTTGGGGCGCACGGGCGAGATGGTACTTAAGCCGAGATTGCAGGTTCCGGCGAACGCCTTTCCGCAATACGGCCTCGACTCCGGGAAGCTGAAGAAATTCGCCGCGTCCGAGGGCCGCATCCTTTGCAGATGGGGCGACGGCGGCTTGGCGGAGGCAGTGACTGCCGGAAAGAAGGAGGGTTTTTTTGCGGACGAACTGGTGGAAGCCGTGGCCGGGATGCTACAGAAACGATGGAAGCCGGAACCCCGGCCCGAATGGGTAGCGTGCGTGCCGTCGCATGAACATCCTGACTTGGTACCGGAATTCGCCGAAAGACTTGCACGGAGGCTGGGAATAAGGTTTATTAAGAATGCGGTCAGAAAAAAACGGAGAAACGAGCCTCAAAAAGAGCAGCAGAATTCTTTGCATCAATGCAGAAATCTTGACGGCGTCTTCGAAGTGTACGGCAGCATACCGCAGACTCCCGTTCTGCTCGTGGACGACATTACCGATTCGAGATGGACGATGACCGTAATCGCGGTGATTTTAAGACAAGGGGGAAGCGGTCCGGTTTACCCCTTGGCGCTTGCGTCAGCCGGTTCCGCTTGACTGATGAACAGTTCCAATGAAACAGAAGCGGTGCTTCTGATGACCGCTTGGTTCTCCCGCGGCGGAAACAGGGAAGTTAGGCCCCTGACCGTTGCCGAGTGGGGACGCTTCGCAAGGTGGCTCAAATCGAAAAACCTGACTCCGGGGTGCCTGATTAAAGGATCGGTCGGGGAACTGATGCGGGAGTTTGACGACAGGTCGGTCACAGCCAAGCGCGTGGAATCGCTGCTGGCCAGGGGGGCGGCGCTTGCCCTGTCTCTGGAGAAGTGGGAGAGAGCCGGGATATGGGTTATGACACGCTCCGACCCTGACTACCCCTCCCGGCTTAAAGGTCGTCTGAAACAGAACTCGCCCGCGACGTTTTTCGGATGCGGAGACAGGTCCCTGCTGAGCGGCAGATCTCTGGCCGTGGTGGGTTCCCGCAAGGTCGAGGCGGAGGGATTGGCGTACAGCGCGCTTCTGGGAGGCGCGGCCGCGCGGGAGGACTGTTCCGTGGTGTCGGGCGGGGCTGCGGGAGTGGACGAAGCGGCGATGTTCGGAAGCCTGCTTGAGGGCGGGAAAGCTGTTGGAGTACTGTCTGACAACCTGATGGGGACTTGCCTGAAGGAAAAATACCGCAGTCACATCATGGACGGGAGGCTGGCTCTGGTATCACCTTACAATCCCGAGGCGAGGTTCAATGCAGGCAACGCGATGCGGCGCAATAGGTACATCTACTGCATGTCAGATGCCGCGTTCGTGGTTCATTCAGTCAAGGGAAAAGGGGGAACCTGGGGTGGGGCTGTGGAGAACTTAAACGGACGCTGGGTCAAGCTTTGGGTGAGGGAAGACGGTGACCAGTCGGGGGGAAACGCGGCCTTGGAAGAACGGGGAGCGTTACGCGCTCCGAGGTTGGTCAGTGAACTTGACTTTGCGGGTCTGTTGGCGAGAGACGAAACGCGGGAACCGGAGACGGATTCCTACTCCTATGAAACGTTTCTTGACGCGGTCCGGGAGTTTTGCGGCGAAGTGGCACGCAGACCAGCGGAGCTAGGGG
Organism: Thermodesulfobacteriota bacterium; assembly: GCA_965204035.1. GTDB lineage: Bacteria > Desulfobacterota_D > UBA1144 > Nemesobacterales > Nemesobacteraceae > Nemesobacter. The sequence continues at coordinate 1,960,410 of OZ241964.1, read as the reverse complement.
AACTGATTCCGGTAAGCAGGTCCCGGCTGAACTCCTGGCTCAGGCAGGCCGTATCCGAGAACAAGCTGGAAAAACTCAGCAAGCCGGTAAGATACCAATGGATAAACCAGGATTTCTCCAGCTATGAAAGCTTCCTTGACGCGGTCCGGGAGTTTTGCGGCAATGAAGCGCGCAGGCCTGCAGAACTCGGCGAGTTGATTCCGGTAAGCAGGTCCCGGCTGAACTCCTGGCTCAGGCAGGCCGTATCCGAGAACAAGCTGGAAAAACTCGACAAGCCGGCAAGATATCGGTCCAGCATATCAACACAGAGTGAACTGCCTCTCATCCAAACGACATAACCAGGTTGCGGCGGTCTGCGCTTCAATAGTTCTTTCCTAGGAACTCACTCAAACCCCGCGCTTGCGGGACTGTATGGATAACCGGCAGCTTCCGAGCTTGAATAGATGGTTTCTTCAAGTTAACCTAAACCCTTCGTTGGACCCATCTAACCTCGGGAGGACTTCAAATGAAAATCAAGTGGGCGGAGAGAATCGAGCAGCTTCCTCCATACCTTTTCGCCGAGATCGACAGGAAAAAAAACGAGCTGATCGACAAGGGGGTCGACGTGATCGACCTCGGGGTGGGCGACCCGGACATACCGACGCCGGACCACATAGTGGAGTCGCTTCGCGAGGCGGCCGGGAATCCGGAGCACCACCGCTACCCCTCCTACGTGGGCATGCCGTCTTTTCGGGAAGCGGCTGCCGAGTGGTACGCAGAGCGCTTCGGGGTAAGCCTCGACCCCGCAAAACAGGTAGTGACCCTCATAGGCTCAAAGGAAGGTGTGGCCCACGCTCCTTTAGCGTTTGTTGACCCGGGGGACGTGGCGCTCGTGCCGGACCCCGGATACCCCGTGTACCCGGTTTCGGTCACGTTTGCCGGAGGGGTTCCCTACGCGATGCCGCTTCTTAAGGAAAACGATTTTCTTCCGGACCTTGACGCCATTCCCGCGGAGGTGGCCGGGCGGGCCGTCATGATGTTTCTTAACTATCCGAACAATCCGACGACGGTTCTCGCCAACGAGGGGTTCTTCAGGGAAGTGGTCGATTTCGCCCGGGAAAACGAGATACTCATCTGCCACGACGCCGCCTACACGGAGATAGCGTTTTACGGAAAAAACCCCCTTAGCTTCCTCGAGATACCGGGAGCGATGGACGTGGGAATCGAGTTTCACTCGCTTTCAAAGACCTTCAGCATGACCGGGTGGCGCCTGGCGTTCGCCGCGGGAAACGAGAGGGCGATAGCGGGTCTCGGGAAGATAAAGACGAACATAGACTCGGGGGTTTTCCAGGCGGTCCAGGAGGCGGGCATAACGGCCCTTCGCAACAGCTCCGTCGGACTTGAGGAGAGAAAAGAGGTCTACAGGGAGCGCCTCGAGATATTCTGCCGCGGCCTCGAAGAAGCCGGCATAAGTTATACGCAGCCCGACGCCACCTTCTACGTGTGGTTCGAGGTTCCCGAGGGGATAAGCTCTTCAGAGTTCTGCGCGAGGATGCTTTCTGAAGCCGGAGTGGTGGTCACTCCCGGAAACGGTTTCGGGGACTGCGGAGAGGGGTACGCCAGGGTGTCGGTGACGTTTGACACGCAGAGGATAGAGCAGGCGGCCGAGAGGATAGCGAAGTTCAAGCCGTAGGGACGACAGGGTCTTCAGAGACAAGAGGTTTTGATAGTTGTTTGAGCTTATAAAGTACTTCTGCACCCTGCTTTACGTCATCTCCTCCGTTTTTCTCTGCATATTCGGGCTTCACCGTTACTACCTAGTGCATCTTTACTCGAGGACGAAGGCGCGCCGCGCCTCGGCCCCGCGGGGACAGGGCCCCCTTCCGCCCGTCACGGTGCAGCTTCCCGTCTATAACGAGATGTACGTCACCGAGAGGCTTATCCGCGCGGTCTGCGCGATTGACTACCCGAGGGGTCTGCTCGAGGTGCAGGTTCTTGACGACTCAACGGACGACACGAGCCGCATAGCGGCGCGCTGCACCGAGGAACTCCGCGGCGCGGGGTTTGATATAAAGCACGTCCGGAGGGGGGACCGCGAGGGGTACAAGGCGGGGGCGCTTGCCGCGGGCTGCGCGCGCGCAAGCGGGGAGCTTATCGCGGTTTTCGACGCGGATTTCGTTCCCCCGAGGGATTTTCTCCGAAAGACCGTGCCGTGCTTCGAGGACCCGGAGGTCGGAATAGTGCAGACGAGATGGGGGCATCTTAACCGCGACTACTCCCTTCTGACCAGGGCCCAGTCGGTGCTTCTTGACGGACATTTCGTCGTGGAGCAGGCCGCCCGGCATTCAAACGGACTCTTTCTTAACTTCAACGGCACCGCCGGGGTGATCCGCAAGAAGTGCATAGAGCAGAGCGGAGGGTGGCAGCACGATACCCTGACCGAGGATCTTGATCTGAGCTACAGGGCGCAGATAAACGGGTGGCGCGCGGTCTACCTGCCCGACGTCATATCGGACGCCGAGCTTCCCGTTGACATGAACGCCTTTAAGATACAGCAGCACAGGTGGGTTAAGGGAGGGATCCAGACGGCGGGGAAGCTTTTGCCCTCGGTGCTTGGCGACCCCCGGATTCCGTTTAAGGTCAAGGCCGAGAGCGTGTTTCACCTCCTCGGCAATTTCAGCTACCTGTTCCTGCTCGCCACGATAATTCTCATAATACCCATGAATTTCCTCTGGGAGCGGATCTGGCTTAACGACCTTTTCATAGCGAGCGTCACGGGGGTGGCGCTAGGCACTTTCGCCATAATAAGGTTCTACATACTGGCCGTCCGCGAGGCCCACGGCCCCCGGGCGCGGGAGTTCTACAAGTACATCCCCGTTGCGCTGAGCGTCGGGGCCGGCATAGGCGTCAACAACGCCAAGGCAGTGCTTGAGGCGGTTCTGGGCAGGACATCGGGTTTTGCGAGAACGCCCAAGTACGCCGTCGTGGGCAGCAACGATCGGTGGAGAACCTCGGCATACGTTTCCTCAAAAGGGGTTACCACCTTTTTAGAGGTCATCCTCTCGGTTTTCTTCACGGTCCAGGTGGCGTACGTTCTTTATATGGGATTTTTCATCTGGGTTCCCTTTTTGCTGCTTATGCAGTTCGGTTTTACCTACACCGCTTTTCTCTCGATATATCACGGCTCCTGAGCGGCCTTCGCCCCGCCTAGGGATAACCGTCTTTTTAGAATTTTCACAGTCGCCGGATTTCCGATGGTTTCGTTGCGCGAAAGGCGCGCATGTGCCCTTGGCATATCACTGCGGTCGGCTACGATGTACATATATTAAGTATGTTCTTGTTTGGAGATAGAGAGATGGAAAGGGTAAAAGTCTTTAAGCACAATAAAAGCCAAGCGGTGCGGCTTCCCAAGCCGGTTTCCTTGCCGGATACCGTAAAGGAAGTGGATATTATCCGTCTCGGACGTTCCCGCTTGATCACTCCGGCAGGAGAGGCATGGGACAGTTGGTTTGAGGGGGAGGGTGTTACGGATGACTTCATGAATGAGCGCGATCAGACCGGGAATCAGGAGAGGGAACCTTTCTGATGCTCAGGTACGTGCTGGACACCAATAACACCCGGGAATTCAAGCGTGCGGCTGGTTACGCCTAGATGACTGGAGCAAATAGGCTTCTTTCTCTTCGTGGAGCGTGAGAGATTAGGCTAGCAGGCCGAAATTTCGGGGAACCGACGAACCTCTAAGGCGCCACTAATCCGACAAATCGGTTTTTCTTGTCTTGCCGGACTTTGATACGGTGGCAAGGTAATTGATTGGGAATTATATACAATAGTGCCGATTATATCTAACTAGCCAAACTTCCCTCCATTTCCCCCACAAAACACAGTGCAAAAGCCTTGACGGGTGACTTTTCCTCCGGCTATGCTGCGGAACTGATTGTCGAATGTCAAAAAACTGCCATGAGGTGACTCTAAACCCTTGATATTCTTACTCAGAATGAGGAGACTAAAAATGAGCAAGAAACAGAAAGCACCAGGCAAGGCGTTCAGAAAAGGAATCAGTTTACCAAAACTGTTCAGGATGTTCCCCGACGACAAGACTGCGGAGAAATGGTTTGCGGAGCAAAGATGGGAAGGAAAACCCGCTTGCCCGCATTGCGGGTCTACGAATGTTCAATCGGGAGCAAAGCACAAGACTATGCCCTATCGTTGCCGTGAAAAGGAATGCGCCAAACGATTCAGCGTCAGAACTGGCACTGTCATGGAAGCGTCCAATCTTGGATACCAGACTTGGGCGATAGCTACTTACCTTGTTACCACTTCCCTCAAGGGAGTATCCAGCATGAAGCTGCACAGAGACTTGGAGATCACGCAGAAGTCTGCTTGGCATTTAGCACATCGTATCAGGGAATCGTGGAAAGGCGAGTCAGAAGACTTTACCGGTCCTGTAGAAGTAGACGAAACTTTCATAGGCGGCAAAGAGAAAAACAAACATGCGGACAAGCGTAGCTTCACTCGGGGTCCTTCGGGAAAGACTGTAGTAGTGGGAATGAAAGACAGGAAAACCAACAAGGTGGTAGCCAAGCCTGTTCCTGAAAGGACAAAGGAAGAGTTGCAAGGATTTATCAGTGCGAATGTCTCCCAGAAAGCGATGGTTTACACGGACGATCACAGAAGCTATATCGGGCTTCCCTTCGAGCATGAAAGCGTAAATCACAGCGTAGGAGAGTATGTCCGTGATATGGCACACACAAACGGCGTGGAGTCCTTCTGGGCTCAACTAAAGAGAGGTTATTACGGAACCTACCATCGCATCTCTCCGAAGCACTTGGAGCGTTACGTTACGGAGTTCGCAGGTCGCCACAATGTCCGAGAGATGGACACGGTAGACCAGATGGCATTCCTTGCGAAGGGCATTGTGGGGAAAAGGCTTAAGTATAAGGATCTGATTACAAACGATAAAGTTGACAACAAATATCCCCTTTGATAGTTTCTAGAGGAATGCCACCCGAAAGTGAGTGGATGATTTGATGAACAATGGTAATCAAGAGTGACAAAAACTTGCAATCGTATTGACAGGCCAGTACAATCATAGTTGGGTGAGGTCGAAAATGAATTTAGTTTTTATAAGAAAAGCGATTCCTGATGCATTATCGCTTGAATACAAACGAGAATACGGGTACGCCACCGGGCAAATTAAACTCTCGGATATCGTTAACTATGCCCCTATCGCAAGCGAATTCCGCCGTTTTGGTTTGAGCTTCTCGGAAGAATCCATCCACTTCATTTTGAGGGATACCGGTGCGTTCGGTGATGATGTCTCCGATACGCCTTTGGTCTGCGCTGATTCCGTCTAACATTTCCCGCAACTGCTTTTCTTCAAACCGTCCCGCTTCCCGGTCAAATCCTACGCCGTGAAACATAAAGGTTGAGCGTGCGCATGCAAATCTTTCGTCAGCTGCAAGGAAGACTGCATTTCCGATCGAATCAACATTGCCTATGTTGTGAATGGTAAGCTTAAAAGGTGTTCCTAGAAGGAAATTGTAGAGAGTAATACCTTGGGCAACATTTCCGCCAGGCGTTGAAAGTGCAAGGTATACTTCAGGAATATTCTCTTGCGCTATTTTTGATAACGTCTGAATTAAACTCTCCACGGTGTTCGGCACAATCTCTGCTGTGAATATTCCATAAACGCATTTAGGTTTTTCTAGATTCCCGTTTGCCATAGCACTCTCCTAATTTTGGTTGGCGGGAATTGTACCCGGCAGTCAGTGTTTCTCAAGATTGAAATTCTCATAGATTATCCCGCCTCGTTGTGATATAGTCAGAATTGCTTACAACCGAAGAGAACCCGCTCTGCCGGGTCTCTGTGGATACAATAGCCATCCGGCAAAGAAGCAGAACGTCCAAAGTCTCTTTGGTTGTAAGCAAGGCCCGGTGCCTTGCGTCCAGGCTAAAACCAAGCTTAGGAGGTTTTGTCATGAGGACGATTCTGTCTTTATTCGTAGTATTGATTTTTGTTGCTGGTTGTGGGGGCGGTGATGGAGGTGATCTAGAGACAGACTGTTCTGACCCTACATTGACCCATACTGAACCGTTACCGTCCGGGGAACATCCCGAGTTTCTCATTACAAGAGGAGATGACTACTGGTCTTGTGAAGGAGAGACCAACGATTACAACCCCGATGGAACTTTTACAGGAACAATTGACCATGAAGAAATAGCAGAGGCAGCAGAAGCGGTTTGGGAAGCTTGTGAGGTCGGGACTCGGCCGCCTGATGTTGCGGGACACTGGGTAGTTTCTCATGGGAGACTGTGCTTACGTCTTGACACCTACCCTGGAATTGTTACCTGTTCCACTGTTGTCAGTGGGAGGGAGATACAACAGGAATTAGGGCTTTATGACACAATTCTCGACCTTCCCCATGATGTTTTCCGTGACATAATCCATAGTCAATATGCAATTGAAGCAAGACCTTCATTGGTGTATCAGTATGGGGAGGTTATAAATTCTGTGCCTAGAGAGGAGCGAGCTTATTGCAGGAGGGAACAGCGTTGATTTCAGCGTCAAAATAGGGTAGTATTCACTATCCGAAAAGTCCGAGGGGTGATCAGTTGAGCGAAGAGCCAGAGAAAGACGATATAGAGATTCTGCCAAGCGACTATGAACCAACGGTGGCAGAAATGAATGAAGAGTTTTCTATTGATGCTACCCCAGAGGAATTGGCTAAGGCGATAGTCCAGCCTGTAAATGTTCAAAGGAAGGATGTATCCGAGCACAAGGCACATCGCTTTAAGAAGGACTGAGGATTAAGGACTTTCGGCACTATTGTATATAATTCCCAATTGATTCAAGCGGCTTATCCTTGCAAATCAAGCAATCATATGCACAATTTGCAAGGATAACGGAATTTCATGTTTCTTACCAAGCGGCAAGAGAAGTTTTGTACGACAGGCCGCCATGCATTTTACTCTTTCAAGGTGAGCCAGCCGGCTTACGACCGGTTCCAGACCGTTCCGAAAGGAACGGCCCACAGCCCGTCACCCATGGAACCCGCGAGTTCTCCCGAATAGAGTACGACCCCGGTAAATTTTCTGTCGCGCGCGATGTTTTTCTTAAACCAGCTGAGGCTTCTGAAATCGCTCGTTCCGATGGCCGAGCCCGCCTTGATCTCAATCCCGAGTAGCGCCGAGTCCTCCCTTTCGATCAGGAAGTCAATCTCGCGCTTTTCGCGGTCACGGTAATGAAACAGGCTGTATTTTCCGGCATTGGCGTCTGCCTGGGCGGCTATTTCGTTGAACATGAAGGTTTCAATCAGTTTGCCCGAGCGGTCCGCGTCCATGCGAACCTGCTGCCTGTCCCAGTCGAGAATCGAAGACATAAGTCCCGAATCGGTCATAAACAGCTTGGGGCGTTTCCCCGCCCGCGCGTAGTCCGTGCGTTTCCACGGCCTTATGCGCTCGACCACATACAGGGTTTCCAAGGCGTTTATATATGTCTCGACCGTGGAGCGGACGATGGAAAGTCCGGCGGCTATGGATGAGATGTCCATGAATTTGCCCGACCATGCTGCCAGGGCATATATCAGTTCGCTCATGGCATCGCGTCGCTGGATACGCCCGAGATCCCTCAGGTCGCGCTCAAGAATCGCGTCCACATAGTCCCGATGCCATAGTCTTCGTTCTGCGTCCCCAAGCAGAATAGCTTCCGGGAAGCCGCCCCCAAAAGAGATGTCCAGCATGGCGTCACGACCGTAAGCGCGGTCGGGATGCCCGAAGTCCTGTCCGAAAGCCCGGTCAAGGAAGTCTGGAACCACCCCCAAAATCTCTCCCTGCGTGAGCGGACGCAGCCGTACCTTTCTTATACGTCCGGCGAGAGATTCCCGCACCCCCGGGGAAGACTGTATGTCGGCCGAACCTGTCAGCAGGTATTGTCCGGGCCTTGTATCTTCATCTACATTTATCTTGATCGCGGAAAGCAGATCGGGAGCACGCTGGATCTCGTCGATAATGAGGGTTTTTCCCGAGTGCCTGACAAAACCTCGGGGGTCGGTTTCGGCAATCTGCCGTACGGCCGGATCATCTAAAGTGCGGTAGGCTACATCATGTGAAACCAGTTCCTTGGCAAGAGTAGTCTTGCCGCATTGCCGCGCTCCGCAGAGCAACAGCACGCGGCGCGTTTCGAGAGCTTTTTCCAAAGTGTTCCGCTGCCAGCGGACATAAGAACGTGACATGATCCTAAACTCGCTGTATTGTTATTTCCGTATCCGCGTTTTTGCAAAAATCGCACCCGCGTTTTTATAGAAATTATACTCGCGTTTTTATAGAAAACAATGTTCCCAAGTCGTATTATCCGGCCCCGTCGTCTTTTTCCTGCTGCGCCCTGCTGCTCTCGATAGACTTTCTGATTTCAGACATTCCCTGTTCCCGGGAAACGCTCTCCGATCTCGCGTTATCAAGACGCTTCCGCACCCCTTCAGTTGAACGCTGAAGAGACTCCCCGCCCTCGAATATCTCGTCTCTCCCAGCCCCAAGATTCTCCGCGGTTTTTGTCCCGCCGGTTTCGATTTTTCCCCGGGCCCGCTCCCGCGCGCGGGACACCTGCTCCCTTATCGCCGCGGAATCCTCCTCTATCGAACTTTGCGTCTGCGTCACCCCGGCGCCACCGGCCCCCGCGGCAGACTTCCTGTATTCCCCGAAGGACTGCTCCGCGTCGACCTCGAATCTGCGGACGTTGCCGAGGCCGTAGCCCTCCGCGGGCATCGCGGCGACCGATTCCCTGGTTCCCCTTCCCGCGCCGACAAGTTCCGAGAGGCCCGTTACCCTGTGTATCGATCCGGAGACGGCTTCCGCTTCCCCGGTGTCGTATCTTCCGTCGCGAAGGTCGGTAAGTCCCCTGGCCACGTAGCTGTCCGAGTGGCCCTGCCCCCTCATGTCGGCAAACACCGCCTGGGTGTACTCCCTCTCAAGACCCGCGCCGAAGGAGCTCTCCCCCGAGAGCACTTCTGAGTAGGCCCTTGCCCTCTCCCTCTGGGAGGAGTAATCCTGAAGGGAGCTTCTCGCGGAGCGAAGCTCGGCCCTCGCCTCCTCCGAGTCCCGGGCCGTGAACTGCAGGCTCTCGCGGGCCTCCCTTGACGTGAGCGTGCTCTCAAGCTCGGAGAAAGCCGTTGAGAAATTCACCCGGGAGTTTGAGCTAGAGGCGAACTCCCTTGCCTCCTCGTACCTCTCGGCCGCGCTCGTGTCGGTCTTGCGCGCTCCCCGCGCCTTTATCCCCGCGCCGACCGACGCTCTCCCGGGGCCTCCGCCCGCAAGCCCCGCGGAAGCTCCAGCCCGCGCCCCCGTCTCGTAGACCATCGCGGTATCCCACGACATCTTGAGCGACTCCTGGCGGGAGAGGCCGAACCGCCTCTGCAGGTTCTCGGCCGTCTCGAGCACGGTCGCGAGATCCTTCTTCTCGCCCGTAGCGCTTGAGAGCCCGAGCGCCTCGGAGTAGCCCCTCTCGTCCGTGGCCGCGCGCGAGGCCCCGACCATCCGCACGGACGCCGCGGCCGCGGAATCCGTTACCGCCTCCCTGCTTGCCTCCATGTTCCGCATGGTGTCGGCAAGCTCCTCCCTTGCCGCGAACCGGACGCCCTCTTCTCCCGTTATCCGCATCCCTCCCACGCTTGAGGCCGGCTGCTCGTGGACATTGTCGTAGCGGCGGGTGAGGCTCCCCGTCACCGACTCGCGGGCGACATCGGACTTGTTCGCCGTCACCGTGTCGTAGCGCCCCGTCGCGACCGACACGTTTCCAAGCGATATGTTTCCCGCGGCGTGGGCCCCGGCCGTCTGGGTCGAGATTGACTGCGTGGGGCCCATGAACTGCTGCACGGCCCCCACCACGGCGTGCTGGCTTGCCGAGACGACGTAGTAGGCGATCATGGGGACTATGGTGGCCGCAAGCCCCGCGACCGCCATGGCCATGTCGGACTCGTGAACGACGGAGCCCCTCGATATCACGGTGAGGGCGCCGTCTGTGTAGGGACCGAGCGCCCTTGCGAGCTTCAGGCTTGAGAACAGGTTCACTATGGCGTATATGGGATTCCAGAGCTCGGTCCAGAACATCGCGATCAGGTAGGCGGGGATTATCCGCGCCGCAAGCGGCGTCATCGCCAGGAAGATCACCGCCGGGAATATGCCGTAGAGCATTCCCTGGAGGAGCCCCCTTATGTAGGGGAGGGTGTGGCGGGCCATCTCTCCCAGCACCAGAAACGAGTTTTTCTGCCTCGCGCGCGCCTCGGCGATCGAGAGGCTGAGAAGCGAGGCCTCAGACCCCCCGGCGACCGCGAGCGACTTGATCGAGCGGGAGTAGCTGTTTATAAGGGCGTTCTGGATGATTATGTCCTTTGCGGACATCGAGACCCCGGCAAGCTCCCTGTACGATTCACGAAGGGCCGCCGTGAAGCCGGCTGTGTCGACTGCGTTGGTCTGGCGGTCGACGAACCCGGATTCCTCGGCAAGCTCCTTCGTCCACCCGGGATAGTAGGCGTTGAGGCAGGCGTTTACGCCCGCGTGCGCTTCCCCGCAGTAGGCCAGTATGGGCCTTGCGGCCGCGGAGCAGTCCCCCGCGCTCTGTGGGGAGGCGTAGGCGCCCGCGGGCAGGGCGACGTTTGTGTGGAGTTCCACGAAACGGTAGTTGGCCGTTCCCATGGAGGAGAAAAGATCGGCCGACTTCTCGAGGCTGTCGGGGCTCACGAGCCCCGAGGTTATGCTTTTCAGGCCGCACTCCCTCACAAAGGAGTCAAGGGTGTTGGCGAGATGGGGCTCCGCGACCGCGAACGAGGTCGAGCGCTTTATTAGCTCGGCCCCGCGGAGCAGCCCGTTTTCCGAGTAGCGAAGCGCGCCCGGAAGCGAGAACGCCCCCTCCATGACCCTGGTGAGACCGCTTCCGACCCCCGAGGTCGCCCAGGCGAAAATCCCGACCCCGGCCGGCACCGACGATATCACCCTCGTGTACGAGGTCACCCTGTCGTAGACCGCCATGTCGACCTTCACGCCGAAGAGCATCATGTAGATGAGTATGGAGAGCGCGAACTGGTGGCCGGGAGCCGTCCTTCCGCCGAAAAACGAGGACAGGACCGCGAGCAGTATGCCCGCCACCAGGCCCAGGCGTATGAGACCCAGTAGGCCCGAGCCAGCCAGGATCGCTACGGAGTTAAGCACCTCGGCTATGAACTGCCCGTTTCCGTAGGTGTCTATCTGGAAGCCCCCCTGGGCCCCCGCCGTCTCCGGGAAAAGCAGGACCCCCGCGAGCGCCGCGGTCCCGAGCGCGAAAGCCGTCCCCGGGCGCCCGGCGCGCGTGTTTTCCCCGTCCATGGTTCCCTCAGTCGGCACCCTGTATCACCTCGTCGCCCGCCTTGTGGCGGCTTTTTCTCTCGAACACCACCGGGGACCGGGAGTCAAGGTGCTCTATTATGGAGAGGGCGTAGACAAGCTCCTCTATCTTCGTGTTCTCCTGCTCCATCATGAGCGAGATCTCCTCGCGGAGCATCCTCATCCGCTCGGCGATCTTTTTTCTGTCCATCGCGGAGAGCGTTCCCTTTCTCTCGGAGCTCCCGACGCCGCTCCAGAGGCTTCGTTCCGCCCGCTCAAGCCACGCCGCCACGGAGAACACCGCTATCGGCCTCGCAAGCGCGGAGACGTAGGTTCCGCCTATCTCGGGATCCACCGCCCCGGCCGAGGAGAGAAGCTTCCACGCGGGAAAGGGCAGCGCGTCGAGAAACCTGACGGTATCGTCCTGCGGGCGGCGGTTTCCGACTATGGAAGCGTGGGCCTCAAGCAGTTTCTCCGAGACAAGTTCTGAAAACGGCTTGAAGCTCGCCCCGACAGGTGCTGTTGCGGGCGCCGCGCAATCGGGGTCCGACCCGCAGTCATACACCTTCCCCGCGCCGCCTCCGCCCGCGAGGTACTCGAGGCTTATGGTCGGGGGCTTGTACTCAGAGTGCGTCTGCGTGATTATGAAAGTTCCCGTGACGCTCATCACCTGCTCTTTTTGCTCCTTTGAGAGGGTTCCCGGAGGAATGGTCCGAAGCGCCTCCCACACCGTGTTTCTGGTCGGCTTTACCAGCTCCTTGTCCTGCGCGACGGTGCCCGCGTTTATGTCCGCGACGGTGTTTGTTATCCCGCTTTGGGTGCGGCATTCGGAGAGCCCCTCCGCCGGGTCGGTGAAAAGTGACTGCCTGACTCCCACGAACGCGCAGCGCCCCGCCTGCTCTCCCCTGATTATTCCTCCTTGCCCGAATATTCCCTCGGCGAGGCTCTCCCCCGCCCTGCACGTGTCGACACTGAGGGAGTTTGCGGCGCGCGAGGCGGCCTCGAGCTTTTCCATTATGTTCTCGCACGGGGAGCAGAGCGTCTTAAGCGCCATCATGAACGCGTAGCTTGAAAACGACGTCCCTATGGCCTTCATCTTCCGTATGAGGTCGTCCGCGCTTATGTAGGAGATCGCTCCCAGGAAAAGATCCACCCCTCCGCACCCCGAGCGAAGATGCGGGAGGCTCACGGAAAGCGGCTGTATGGTTTCGTTGGGAAGCCTTACCGAGACCGAGCCTCCCGTGACGAATCCCCTTGACTGCCCCTCGTAGACCCCGGCCGACGTGGCGGTCCCCGAGAGCCCGAGGCGGTCGAACATGCCGCGGACCTCGCTCCCGAGATCGGCCAGGCAGACACGGGGCGGGAGAATGAGGGCGAAAACAAATATTATCCCAAGGAATGTTTTTCTCATGTTCCCTCCCCGCCGAGCAGGAAAAGTTCTTTGTCCTCCTCACGTCCCGTTCCGAGCACTTCCTCTCCAACTACGTGGAGCCTTCGCCTTATTTCGCCGAGAGTGAGGTAGCCCGTGCCTATCCGGGCGATCTTTCTCTGCGAGGGGACAAACAGGAAAAGCGCCGGCACCTGCTCGACTCCAAGACGCGCGGCCTGCGCCGCGCCGTTTACAAAATGCGGGTAGAGAGGGTGAAGCCCCCTTCCGTCAAGGGACGCCGCCAGGACCCCGATCCCATGCCTCCTCTCAAGTGTTTTTATGATCTCCGCCTGCCCGCGGCAAAACGGGCAGTCCGAACGGAAAAAGAAAACGAGCTTTCCGACCCGGGATATTTTCTCGATCACGCCGTCGCGGGCGGTTTTTCTGAGATTTCTTGAGATCTCGGCTCCCGCGGCGCTTACGGGATTATCGACCGTCGAGTCAAGCGCCGGGCTCTCCCAAAGGACCCGTTTCCAGACACGCGCGAATTCCTCGCTTCGCTCAAGTACCTGTTTCTGGTGCTCCATGTACTCCCTCACGTTCTCTTTGGTCGGGGAGAGAAGGGCGTCCTCAAAAAGCCTCTCTCCCCTTTCCCTTATCCCTTTTACGGTTAGCTTCCTCCCGGAGGTTCCGGGCCGCGCCTCCTCCGTGCGCGGAGGGAGAGGTTCATACCAGAACCAGCCCCGCTCCTTCTGGTCGAAATACGGTTCTCCAGGCACTGCGGGCTCCGGGGAGAGAACAAAAAATGCGGCGGCCAGCGTTGCGAGGATCGCTCTCACTGTTCCACCTCCCCGCTGCAGCCAGGCGACCCGTCCGGGCAGAGATCCTCGATATCCTCTTCTGTGCTCTCGGTCACATCCGCAAGGTCGGGGATATCGGCGGCGTCAAGGAGGTCCGCGTAAATCTCGGAGAAATCCACCGCGTCAAAGTCTATTTCCTGGAGCTGCTCCGCGGTCATCCCTCCGCAAAGAGGATTCTTGGCACCGCCCCAGCCGCCGTTTCTGGCCGTTGCCCAGAGCCCTTTTTCCATGAGCTGTCCCCTTGCCTGCTCGTGGATCACCCTTGCCATCCTGGAATTAAAGCAGCAGTAAACCTTTCTTTTCTTTAGCGTCACTCCCAGCACCTTCTTCTTGTGGATACCGACGTAATGGCAGGCCCCCGCATCGTCCCTTCTCGCGCGAAGCTCTTTTGTGCTCTTGGGACACGCGCCCGAGAAAAGCCCCTTTTTCCTGCAGCAGTTCTGTATGAATCCCGCGAGATTGAGATCGCAGCGGTAGCGTTTTCCCTTGAATATCGTCACTCTCCCGCCCGAGGTGTCCGCGCAGTCGATCGGTCCCGCGGTCGCTCCCGTCGTCCCGTCGACCTCGATGGGTCCGTATCCCTCGGCGGAACTCTCGCCGTCCGCGGTCGTCGCGAGGCAGCGCTCCATGTCGGCGAGCATTGCCATGCGCGACGCCACCTTGGGAAAATCGGTGTTCTGCTCCGTAGAGGTATCGAAGCAGTCCTCTCCCGAGGCGCAGCGGATTTCCCCGCCGCAGTCAAGCGCGACGCTCTTTTTCCGGCAGAGGCTCATGTTTTTCGGGCAGTCATAGGTGTTTTCCTGGATAAGGCATACCCCGAGATCCGTCCCCGCCGGGTCGGGGAACTCGGGGTGCTCGCGAAACCTCATGACGCAGCGCGCCCAGGTCTGGTGGCAGCCCTCGGCACGCAGCTCCGCGCAGTCGGGGCCTTCGGTGAGGGGGCTTGCGCAGAGGTAGGTGTATTCCCTGTTTAGGCAGACGGTTTCTCCGTCCGGAGTCCGGGTGGTCCCGAGGCAGCGGTTCCTGAAGGTTTCGCAGTTTCCGGCCGCTGCGAGGTCCGCGCAGCCGTCGTCGGTCTCAATACGCGTTTCGTGCGTGGTTTCGGTGGCAGTGTGTGCGGCTCTCCGTCGGGACTCGGTGTCCCGGGGGATCACGGTAACGGTCTTTTTCACGTTGCAGTAATGTCTGCTGAGCGTCGCCTCCTCGTAGCACTCTTTTTGTTCGTTCCATAAGCTCTCCGCGTACTCGATGCATACTTCCTTTTTCTCGCATGAAGAAGACAAGGGGGCCTCGATTGCGCGCTTGGAGCCTGCGATCATGGGGTCCGTTTCGGGGTCTATGGTGAACGCGGGCCTCTGCGCGGAGCTTCGCTTGAGAAACCCGGCGGCGTCGGAGGTGGCAGGATCCCCTCCCCGTATCTTCCCTCCCGCTTCGGTCTTCATCCCCTCGGGATCCCCGGTCCACCGGGACCCCTCCTGGCGAAATTCCTGCCGGGTCTGCGTTTCGTAGCCCGGAAGCGCTTCGGGCTCTATCTCTGACGGACTCAGGGTTTGCGAGTGGCGCGACAGCATTTCAGTTCCGTGGAGGCGCCCCTCCCGGAGGCCCGCCTCGAAGTCTTCCCCGGCACGCGCCGCAACAGTCGGCAGGAGCAGGAGGCTAATCACCGTAAAAGCCGTTTTTATTGAGCCGTTCGATAAATATCCCGGCATTTGCATCCTCCTTTTCCATAAGCCCGAGAGCGTAGGGAAGCGATACGTCCCCCGAAACCTTTACGTGGCGCAGACCCTCGCAGTCCGCTCCCGGCAGGTGGGCGTGGGCAAGTACGGTCTGCGGCACGGCCCCTACGGAGAAGCATTCGAAAAGAAGGGGGTCTATCCATACCTGCGCTCCGGTTTTCCCTATGACCTCGGATATCCGCGAGACGGTTCCCCCGAGGTCTTCTCCCGAAAGTCCCCGGAGAACCATCACCGCTCCGCCGGCCGCGCTTTCCCTCGCCGCTTCGCGCAGAGATAGGCGCGGCATCGAGAATGAGAAAAAGTAAAAAAGCCTTGAGTTCCCGCTTCCTGCTCCTGCCTTTTTTTCAGAAAGAGCCGTCGCGGGTTGGGGTTTAGCCGACAGCAGTTCCATTATTTCTTCGGTTTCTTTTTCCCCGGGGGAATTGTTTCTTATCTCTGAGAGGGTTTTCTCGGCCCCTTGCGTATCGGGCTCCTTGAGGTTCCCCAGAAGCTTTTTCACGCGGGAGAGCTCTGCTTCGCCGGGGCTGGTTCTTACTCCCTTAAGCGAAGCGGGATTTTCTGCGGTTGCGGAGGCCGTTGCCGTAAAGGCCACCGCCACCGCTATCAGAGCAGGCAGCAATCTTTTTTTCTCCATAGCACCCATACCCAGTCTTCTCCCTGCCCGGGGTACCATTTGCCGGGAGCCCAGCGGGCCGTCGCCCTCCCTATGGGGAACGCCCGCGTGTTCTTCGGAAATGCGAGCTGAAGCTTGTACTGGTCTTTCACTATTACGCGGTGAGGCTGCGCGGCGCACAGAGACCCTTCTCCCGTGGTCTTAAACGCCAGAAGTTCGTTATGCAGTTTCGCGAGCAGCTTTACGGCCGAAAGCGCGTAGACGGCCGGGAGGTCGCCCGTGGCCCCGTTGTTCCCCGTATGGGGGTAGACGCTTCCCCAGGATCCCGCGCACCAGAAAAGCTCGTTTATCCCAAAGCCCCCCGCGGCGGCCACGGCGTCCGTGGCGCACGATGCCTGGGCTGCGGGATTAGCCACGAGCGCTATCTCGGGGTGGAGCAGAAACGAAAGCTCGTCGTTGCTCCAGAGAGGATCAAACGCCGTGAGGTATGCGAGGTCGAATCCTCCCTGGGTCATGCACCCGAAACTTGAAAAAAGGTTAAGCACGGAGAACACCGGGTAGAGAAAGTGGTGGACGTGAAGAAACGAGGTCCTGTCCCCACGCTGCCCGCCTCCCTCCCCGTATGTCCCCGCCATGGCGAAGGAGGGAAGGGGAAGCTTTCTGCCCCCGAGCGAAGGGAAGCATCCGGGGTGCCTTACGACCTCAACCAGCTTCACCGGTTCCCAGAACGAAACCTTTATTCCGACCCGGGGGACGGGGGATCCGCAGAAACAGAGCGGAAAATGACTCACCGTGTCGGTCCTTTCACCCGGTGTTATGGCTACTCCCCCTATCTTTATCGGGAACATCGCTCCCCAATCAACGTCCGAAACCGGGTTAAAGAACCTCCCGCCGCATTTGGCCGACGCGGCAGCGTCCCTTGCGGCACTCAGGAAAAAAGTCCCGATGAGCAGGGCGAGGAAGATATTTTTCCTGGACATAATAACTATAATGTAATACAAAACAGGAAATAAGGCAAGAAGGGATATTTCGGGTGGTGCGCGGCTGAGTTAGCGGCTTTCGCCGTAACACGGTTGGTTTGCTGAGCTACGCAAGAGGACAGAAAACAGGACAGTTACGATCAGGAGCAGATTCACCGCGGCAACCCCATGGCCTGTTTCCGTTGCGATGGCGCACCCGCCTCCTCCGCTTTCCGCCACGTCATTGTCTAGGATGGTTATCGTGGTCCGGTCTCTTTCTCCCGCACTGACTCCTTCGGGAAGTGTCCCGAAACCCAGTTCCACGCTCTCGTCGTCATCGTCGAGGTCATCATCCGCGGCGGTCAGGGTGACGTCCTTCGAAGTTTCTCCGCTTTCAAACGCGACGCTTGCCGATTGCAGGGAGTAGTCCTCGGTGGCGGCAGTGGTTGCCCGATCGACGGCAATCGGGATTGTCACTGTACGCTCGGGGTCCGCGCTAAGGGTTATCTGCACGGCAACCGTCTCGCCTTCTGTGACGCTGTAAGCGGACGAGGCGAACTGTACCGATACGTCAGGGTCGTCATTGTCCAAAATGGTTACCGTGGCGGAGTCCTGCGTGCCTCTGGAGACTCTTGGGGGAAGTGTTCCGAAAGCAAGAACCACCGTTTTGCCGTCATCATCAGCATCATCATCAGCAGCGGTCAGGGTGATATTTTTCGAGATCTCGCCGCTTGCGAATGTTACGCTTGTCGAAGACAGGGAATATTCTCCTGAGTCGGCAGTGGTTGCCTCATCGACGGCAATCGGGATTGTAACGGTACGCTCAGGATCCGCACTCAACGTTATCCCCACAGTCACTGCTTCGCCTTCGCTGACGCTGTAGGAAGATGAATCAAAAGATACCGTTACCGTTGGCGGCGGTGGCTGTGGCGGCGGTGGCTGTGGTGGCTGTAGCTGTGGTGGCTGTAGCTGTGGTGGCGGCGGTTCGTTATCTTCGTTTCTAAGAGAAATGATCCGGGGCGAGGGAGTGAAGCCGCTATAGAACCTGTCGCCGCTTCGCGCGTCCTCAAGCGTTATGAGGTAGCCTTGGGTCCCGTCTCTCAAACCGTCGTCCACGCCTCTTACCGTCACTTCCCGGGGCATATCCCAGTCCTGGGGAGTGAACACGAGCTCGGGCGTGGAGAGGGTTCCCTCGGACGGATCGCTGTTCGTTAACGGGATCACTATGTTTTCTGTGGGCTCCGATTCAAGCCTTACCTCGAACATCGCTTCCTTTCCTCCCTCGGTGGTTACGGAATCTGTCACCCTAACCCCGATTCCCGTAGGCTCGCAGCCGGGCGGGAAACCATCGGCGCTTACGCTCCATCCAATGTCCTTCAGCATGCCCAAGGTGAGATCCATGTTTTGCGGGAAGGGGTAAAGGGCTTCCATGATATCTTCTGCGTTATCGTGAGTGTGTGAAACGGATGCGCCGTCCCTATAGGCCGAGGGAGCGTGGAGCCGAGGTTTGCCGTCTTGGGACCTGGCGGAGCTTGCTTTGAGTTCGGTCATCCGCTGCCCGTAACTGCAGCTGTTTCTGCCGCCGTCGGTTCCTTCCCAGAGAAGGCCGGTGCCGGAAATGATCGCCGCCGCTCTCTCTCTGTTTCCAAGATTTATCAGAAGATCGTCGTGGCTCTCCGAATACAGCTGCTCATCGTAGATAGTCCGCGATTTTATGTTGATTTGCCGCGAGGTGGTTACCCCGTTTACCGTACTGAAGGCAGTAATGGATAGTTCAGGAAAACTTCCGTCGTTTCCGACCTGAGAGAGGAACCCTATCCCGTGCATGATCTCATGCAGGGCAATCCTGACGAAATCTACATGACGGGCCGGCACCGGTCCCGTAAACCCGTAATGAAACGGAACGCACTCGCTGAAAAATATTGCGAGATCGGCCTCCTGCGAGTTGAGGTTCCTCCCCCCGATGGCTTCGTGAAGCGCGTGGGGATAAGCGGTTCCGAGCCCCACACGATTTACGTCTCCTTGGTCAAGCCTTCTCCCGGGATAGGCGTAGCCTCTCGGTCCTGCGGAGGCTAGGCTTGTGCGGCCTGTTAGAGTCTGTCGGCATTCATCGGGATTGTTCGGATTCTCCTGGCCCGAAAAAATCACGAATTTCGCGCTTATCCTGATCGTGCTTGAGTTAGTCAGAGTGCTCTCGAGAAGAGATGTGGCGTATTCAAAAGCCTTTGTTCTCGCTTCCCCCAAGGTCTGCGCGTCGTTTCCGCTCGGAGAGATACGATTCTTTTCGGTCTGCGTCAGGCTGGTTCCGTCCTTGAACCCCTTACCTGCGTCATCGTCGTATATTTCCTCGACCGTGACCGCAACACAAGGGCGAAGCGGGGCCATGGCGGCCAGCAGAAGAAAAAGTATCCCGGGGAGAAGTTTTTTCACGGCGCTCAGTGATTGCAATTGATATGGGCTTTTCCCTCTTCGTCAAACCACACCTTGGTTTCAACCATATCGGATTCGGGGGCATCGACCACTATGACGTAGTCTCCGTTTCCAAGATCGATCTGCCTGCCCTCAAGCACCGTCGGGGCACTCTCCGGTTCGGGGGCGTCGGAAGAGAGGCGCGTCGCGGCCTCGGCTTCGTCGTTTTCGAGGCCGAGGGCCTGCCACTGCTTGCGGGTCAGGATTTCTCCCGTATCCGGGTGTATGAAGGCTTTTGATTTGGCGCCGGGCGCATCGGCGGGTCGCGAAACCGCCGCTTTTTGCCTTAAGTGCTCCCCGGGAATCTCAGAAGTCTGGTTGTCGGCCAAAACACCTGTCGGCCAAGCGCAGATCAAAAGCGCAGCGATGAACAGAAGCGTTTTCATATCAATGATAAGTATAAGTGAATTCGATCTTAAAATAAAGCTGAATTCGCACCGAAGGATCGTTACAGTCCGAGTGTAGGATGTGACCTGCCCGCTCATACTGGAAATCACATACGCAGGGATATTTCAAGCTCTGGGAGGTTTACGGCGAGTGGAGAAGGGAAATCTTCCGCTGTCGGGTGACATTGCTCGAGCCATCGAGGATCATCTTAAAACCCTTTCTTTGGCGGTTTGATACCGGGCACACGGCGCAGGCAGTTTAGCCTTTCAATGACATGGAGCGATGCCGGGAGGGAATGGCGCCAAATCAATTTGAAATTGGGTTTAAACCCTCTTGTATTTTTCTCGATCCTCCGTTCTTTTGCGTAACCTTTTCTACCAGCGCCGGCAGATTATCCGAGACGCCGGAGCGAACCGAACCCTTTCCATGGTTTCGCCGAGTGCCGATTATAGCCGCGTAGTAAACTTCTCCTCCCGGATTGACGCTGACTGAAATCACTTTTTCAGGGGAGCGGTACCACTCAAGAGATATGGCTCCGTCGGGTTCAGCCCCCGTCTCCGGCGGCTCGATGCCGGAGGGAAAAGATTCGAGAAAGGCTACGGTGCTCCGCAGAACCTCTTTTGAGACCGGTTTCGCTCTCTCTCCGTCCCAGCCGTCTGACGAGCATTCTTGAAAAACTTTTTCCAGTTCCTGGAAGATGTCTTTATCAGTGAAACTTGTCATGCCGTTTACCTCCTGCCCCTCCAGATTTTTCCGTTTGATTTTTGGAGAAGCCTTCATTTTTCGCCTGCGTGGGCAGTATCCCGCGTCAAGACGGTTTTCTGGCTTTCTCAAGCCCGGGCCGCTCTTCCAGGTCGCTGATCACGTCCATAATGTAACGGCGAAGCCATGGTTCGGCCTCGCGATGGGATCTGAGAATTTCTGCCAGATCCCGATCGCCCCCCAACCATTGGTGGCATAACAACCTTTTTTCTTTATCCGATTCCAGAAGTTCGGGGGGATTATCATGGAACTGAACGAGGTTTCAAAGATTCCGGTCGAGAAGCTTAAGCTTGACCATAAGAATCCGCGGCTGATTAGCCAGTCGGTTGATTCAACTGATGAGGCGATAATTGCCGAGTTGTACCGCAGTGCGGAACTGGGGGAACTGTTGCAATCAATTTCCTCTAACGGATATCTTGATATTGAACCGTTGATTGCGATGCGAGAGGCCGGGAGCGATAAGCTGGTTGTGCTTGAGGGCAACAGGCGCTTGGCTGCGCTACGACTGCTACGCGAACCGAAACTGGCAAAGAAAATCCTCAAAACGGAAAAACTGGCAATCAACCCTCCGACCGTCGCTAAATCTCTGCGGGGTACTTTAGATGAGGTATCCGTGTACTGTGTTGACAGCAGGGAGACTGCTAGGTCTTTCATTGGATTCAAACATGTCAACGGCCCGGCCAAGTGGGATTCTTACGCCAAGGCCCGGTTTGCGGCCGATTGGTACAAACAATCCGATGATAATCTGAAGACAATAGCAAAAGCAGTCGGCGACGGGCATGACACGATCAAGCGAATGGTATCGGCAATTTATGTTCTTGATCAGGCAAAGAAAAACGAACTTTTTGATGTTGAGGATCGAGTCACCCCCAAATTCAACTTCTCGCATCTCTATACTGCACTCAGCCGATCCCAATATATGAAATATCTAGGTCTCGGTTCAAGATGGGTAAGATATGACCCCAAACCCAATCCGGTGAAAAGTAAAAAACTGGACAATCTCAAGGAGTTGCTCCTCTGGATCTATGGATCAAGTACGGACGATGTATTGCCGGTTATTCGGACACAGAATCCGGACATCAAGCGTCTTGGCGAAGTTCTAGAAAATATTGAAGCGCTTCACATTCTAAAAATGTCGCGCAATCTTGATGAGGCTTATGCGGCTGTCGAACCCGTGGACAGCCGATTTACTGCTTCTTTGTTGCGAGCGCGGACTGCGATAAAGGATGCGGCGGGGTCGCTTAGAGCTTATGACGGGCGGGACGACTCACTTCTCGGGGTCGCCGAGGATATCAAGGAAACTGCGGAAACCGTTCATCAGCGAATGCAGAAAAAAAACCGAGAGGCCCTTGCTGCGGAATGACGAGCCCCGTTTATTTGCCGATTGATGAGGTGACCGGTACGGCAGTTGACTTGGACCGGGCCGCTGATTTTCTGGAACTTTCAGCTTTCTTTTCTCCGGATAGAGTAGTTCTAACGTCGAATTTGGCCAACGGAGTGTCGATTGGTGCGGAGGAAAGCAATACGGAGTCTGGGGTTGAAAGAGCGCAAGACGAAGAGGAGCTTGTTGGAGACACTGTCAACCTGATAAACGAACGTCAACGAATCCTTAACGCTTCTTACCCCTTTCAACTTGACAAAGGCGGCCACATCTTGCGTTTGGTTACAGTTAATGGTTCACTCGGACGAGCTGCTTATATCTTATGTCTCATTTTGTCTAACCTTGAATCTGCATCTACTATACTTACCGATTCTGATCTTCATCCTGACGCTGCCGAGGTAAGGAAACTACGGCAGTACTTCCAATACTTTGCGACGGCGGCCTTGGCGGCGGAAATAGGAGGCAAGGCTTGGTCATTCGGGTCTCCAAGGCCGGACAGTTCTTCTTTTTTTGATAAATTAAGAGAAATATGGGAAGACATAAGTGACGGGCGCGTCGGACGGCAAGAGGGGGCTCCGGAGCAACCAAAGGACGATAAGCTTGACGTAATTGCTGTTCGTTCTCACAAGGATGAGTTGCCTGGATTTCTGCTTGCGGTGGCCCAGGTTGCTACCGGCCGGAACAGTCGTGAGAAATCGCTTAAAGGTCACATTGACGCATTTAAAGGTCGATGGTTTGCAAAACAACCGGAGACGGTTTTTATTTCTTATATGATCGTGCCGTTTGCTATTGAGCGCAGCCA
The DNA here is from genome assembly GCA_965204035.1 of Thermodesulfobacteriota bacterium. GTDB lineage: Bacteria > Desulfobacterota_D > UBA1144 > Nemesobacterales > Nemesobacteraceae > Nemesobacter. The sequence continues at coordinate 1,937,744 of OZ241964.1, read as the reverse complement.
GTTTATTGATGACGTGCGCGTCATGGGTAACTTATTGCACAGACTCCGTGTTCCCATCCGAGTTGCGGAGGCCGAGCACTTGGTGAATACCGGCACGATGATCGAAGGATACGAACTGTTGACGGAAGCTCTTGGATGGCTCGAGAATTACCGAAACCGGGTTGTTGTATAATTATTCCGTCGCCGTTTTATTTTTTCGCGGCATCGGAACCTTGCCTTTTTACTTGAAACCACGGACTGTAGTACTATTATATATAACAAAGATTAAGTTTAGTTTTCCCGAAATTCCTAGGAAATAGGCAAAAAAGACTTGTTAAGTTGATGCTAAGCGACTCACTGACGAAAAAAGGTTCTTAAAAAGCTTTCTCCACCAGAGTCGAGGGAAAATAAGATTATGGCCGGAATAATCTTGCACTTACTGTTGAATCTGCTCAAAACCGAGCGAAAATGCCTAGCATCCTGCAACTTTTATCCCGAATTTGATTTTAAACGGTGAAATCAATTAGGAGAAGCTTTGTCGGGAAATGCTGTGGGAAAGGGGATTCGGGAAAAACTTAAAAGTAATAATAAGACATATGAGTGACAGAGATTATGGCAAATACTATTGACCTAGAAGAAAAATTTCGTCATCTATCCCAAGCGCCAATTGTTGAGGCCGTTCTTGATCTTCGAGTTGCTTCTTCTACTGAATGGGATGAGTCGAGTCTACAAAAACAGTTGAAAGAACGATTGCCTGATTACCCGAAGCATGACACGGTTCAGGAAACCGAAGTTCAGTTTTCACCTAAGACTGGGACCAATGTAATTAAAGATTTTGTCCACATTGGCTTGAAGTGCCAGTCGGAAGATAGTTTTTATGTCGTACAGTTTAATAAAGACTCATTTGTTTTTAGTCGGCTGAAACCTTACGAAAACTGGGAGAAATTTAGTCAAGAAGCGTTACGGCTTTGGAAAATTTACTGCGAACTATTAAAACCAGTTGAAATTGGGAGAATTGATTTACGCTTTATAAACCGTCTAGCGATCAAACAGGAACAGAAAGTCGAATTGGCTGATTATTATAAAAGACCACCACTACCTATCGAAGGTTTGAACTGGCCTTTATCAGGTTACCTGCATCGAGATGTGCTCCAAGTTCCGGGAACTCCCTATTCAGCTAATGTTACAAAAACTGTTCAAACAACTCAGCAAGAAGCTGGGTTGTTGCTGGATATCGATGTCTTTATGGATAAACGCCTCAGTTTTAATGAATTACGAATTTCTGAACATATGAACAAAATGCGTTGGGTTAAAAACAAAGTTTTCTTTAGCAGTTTGACAGAGAAAGCTTTAGAGGAGTGTGAATAGTATGCCTGCTATTTCTGGTTATGCCGACCAAGGTTCTTCTAGTCAGAGCGTTTCCCCTGCACGCTATATAGACCAAGAAGTGGAGGAAGTATCTAATTATCTTCACAGGTCTAATACCCTTGGTCTTATTGGTAGGGGAACTTTCCAAGAGTTGAAAAGCACTTTTGAAGAATGTTCGTCGAAAGGTTGGGATGGGGAGAGAGCGGAACCGATAACAAAACAGGTTTTGCGGCACGCCAAAATTTTTCTTTGGTCTTTTCCCTTAGGATTTGAATCACCGGAAATAGGTGCTGAACCGGATGGGGCAATAACTTTGGAATGGTATCGGTCTCCTACCAGGGTGATTTCAATTAGCATCAATCCTGGGGGCCGGCTTTATTTCGCAGCCATAAATGGTGGAGACCGAAGACATGGAGATGGCTTTGCTTTATTTGAAGTTTCAAAGGACCTAGTAAGATTGATCGAAGATGTTACGAGTGAAAATATATGACGGATTCTATTTCAGATGATGAGCTTTTAGCCAGATATATTATTTCTTCAAAGTGGTATCGTAAAAGTGACCAAACTGTCAAACAAGATGCCTTCATTCCGCCGGAAGACTCCTTGGAATTATCAACTACCCGTCATTTAAATTTTTCCGAAGATAGAATCTGGGGTATTGGGCGGAAGGTCGCTGCTGGTCAATCTCGGAATCTTCATGGCAGGGCGGATATCAAAGTTTATAATGTGGTTCTGCAGTCGTTAAGCGTTGTGCCTGATCCTACCCCAGACAATCCCAACCACGCAAATATTATCAAATGGCCAGATAAGAAAAATGCCAGAAAGTCACTTGCTTTGGAACTAGCAAAAAACGCCAGTTTTTTCGCTAATCCCGATCTATAAAGAGTGACACGGAATCATTTTAAAACCATTTCTTTCACCCTGAGTCTTCTCCCTTCCTGCGTCACAAGCGACGGCACTTTTTCAACCTGGAGTCTTCTGAGCATGAAAGGACTTGCCTTGTAAACCATCCGGCCCGCAAGCGAGGAAGCCCTTCGGATATCGCCGTCGGTTAGCAGCAGAATTGCCTTTTCACCTGTTTTGCCCGTCTCCTCAAGCGCCCTTTTCACCTGGTCCTCCCTCAGCACCAGGATGCTTTTTGAAAGCGATACGTGATCAAGCGGGTTTACGGCCCCCGCGGGAAAAATCATCGCCCCCGTGTGGTCGTAGAGCGGATTTCGTACATTCACCGAGGGGTCGACATAACGTACCCGCTCTTCCGTAGCCGAAGGGACATCGAGAGAAACAAAAGAGTGCCGCGCGTAGGATTCCTCGAGCTTTTTCTCCATGCTTTCCCGAAGCGCCGCCATTGAGATTTCCCCCGCTTTTCTCCGCACATATAAAAGCATGTCCTCTTCCCTTATTTCGTAGAGGCGCCCGTGAACCCCGAGGTCCTTACCCGAAGCCCGGGTCGGCACCGGGGAGAACTGGATAAAAAAAACCGAGGCTAAAACAAGGGAAACCCACGCCCGACTATCCATGATTTTCTTACAAACCCCCAGTATCTTGAGTCATAGCTTCTCTCGCCGTCTCCCAGAACGAAGTAGCTGTCGGCGGGAATCACCCCGTCGTGCCGGAAGCTTGAGACGGCCGCTCCTCTTGAATCATGTCCGCTTGCGACGGCCACTCTCTCGCCGTTTAGGTAAAACTCTCTTCCTTGCGTCCTTAGCGCATCGCCCGGGCAGCCGACGAACCTCTTCGCGAAAATCGTCCCGTAATCCCAGTAGGGATTGCGGACGTTCAGGCGAAAAAGCCCTATGCTTCGGGGCCCGCAGGAAATCTCCCCGCCCCGCACCGTGAGAAACGCCCTGTGGGGAAGCGATCCCGATACGTTAAACGAGATACGAATCCCGAAGAGGTATGCCCCCGAAAACAGAATAAGGACCAGAAAAACCGAAGCGGCCGCACGCGCTCCCGCGCATGCCCGCAGAAACTCACTCATTTTCCTCTCCCCGGGCGGAGAGCTCCTCGAGCATCTCCCCGGTTATGTCTCTCCCGCCTCCAAGGACCGACTTTCCGTCAAGCACGAGATAGCCCTCTTTTTCATAATCGGCAAGGACTTCGCCGAAGCGTATGAAAAACCGCCCGACCCGCTCCTCGGCCTCCTCGCGCGATAGCTCCCCGCGAAGCACCCTTGAGAATATCCTTTTTTTCTCCTCGGAGATCACGGTCTCAAGCTCTATGAAGACCACCTTCTCATCCCTCTTGTCAGCCGCGCAGGAGAAGACCCCGAGCAGAACAAGGACCGAAAGCGCGGCCAGCGCAAGCGAAACCCCCGTTTTTCTCATCTCCTCTCCCTTGAGATCTCGACGCACCGCTCTATAGCCTCGCGCACTTCCATCCCTTCCGATATGAATCCGTTAAGAAGGGAGACGTCATCGGGGTTCGTGGTGTAGGTCCAGTAGGAAAAAGGATCGACGACCAGCCGCCCGAGGCCCATGCCGCGCTCGCTGTTGTATATGAACACTTCCGAGAACTCCCCGGGGCGCGTAGAGAGCGTCGAGACAAGCTCCCCGAAGTAATCCCCAAGGAGAAGCTTCCCTCCCCTTTTTATCTCCTCTACGCTTTCGCCCTTCTGGCGGAGCATGAACATCCAGGCCGAGTTCTCAAGCACCGATTCCCCGAGGTCCCCCGCCCTGTAGAAGTCAAGCAGGCTCTGGGTTACGGAGACGAAGGCGCCGTTATACTTCCTCGCCCTTCGGTAGCCGTGCGCTATGAACTCGCCCGAGAATCCCCCGCCGAGCAGGTCCCACGCCTCGTCTATTATCGCGAGCTTTCGCCGCTCGCGGCTCCCGAGATACATCTCCCTTTCTATGTGCCAGATGATCATGAGCACCACGACGGTCTGAAGCTCGGGCTTTGACTTGAGTTCCTCAAGCTCAAGCACGTTGAGGTCCCTCTCAAACGAGAGGTTTGACGGTCCCTCGAAAAACCGCCCGTACTGCCCGCGGGATGAGTAGGCGTAGAGCATGTGCGCCAGATCCTCAGAGCGCCGCTGCGGATCGGAGATGCCCGAGAGAGCGCTCACCACGTCGTCTATCCGCGCCTCGGGGCCGTTTTTCTCCCACGCTTTCTTTATCGCCTCCTCGAGAAGCGATTTCCCGAGGTCCCCTATTTCCTCAGACGGAGAGGCCATCTGGGCGAAAAGGGGCTTAAGCAGCTCCATGTCCTCGTCTATGTCCGTTATGCGGGAGAAGGGGTTAAGCGAGATCCCGCTTCCCTCGTCAAACACCACGAACTCCCCGCCCACCAGGCCGCAGAGCTTCTCGTAGGAGCGGCCTATGTCTATCACGAACACCCGCGCCCCCTCCGAGAGATACCCGGTGATCATGTCCGAGACGAGAAAGGATTTTCCCGAGCCCGACTGGGCGAACACCGCGCAGTTGTAATTGGAAGCCGAGCTGAAAAGATCAAGCTTCATAACCTGCCCTCTCCTCGATATGAAGGTAAGCGGCCCGGAGCCGCTTCCCTTCCAGTCTGACATTACGGGAACGATTGAGGCCCCCGCTGAGCTCTGCATGGTCGAGTTTCGCCGAAGAAGCTTCGCGAGGGCGGGCTCCCCGCCGAGCGGGAGGCTATCGAGCAGAAGGGGAAGCACCACGTATTTCTCCTCGCGAAGATCAAAGTTCCGCGCCCTCCATATTCCCGTCACCATCTCCTTTACCCGCTCCGCCTCCTCTCCGCTCCGGGTCCGGAGAAAGAGGCTGAGCGACCCCATGACCAGTCCCTCGTCCTCAAGGGCGTTAACCAGAAAATCGAAGTTCTCTGCCTTCCTCCTTAACCTCGGTATGAATCTCGTCACGAGGCCGAAGCTCTGCTGCTTCACCACGGCGGCCTTGGTCCTTATTTCCGAGGCTTTTTTTCTCTCCGGGATTACAAAGCCCGCCTGCAGGAAAAAGTATGCGGGCACCTGCGAGAGTCCCCGCAGGGGGTCTCCAAGCAGCTCATGGAACTCATCGAGGGAGAAGTACTCGGGCATGGACGCGGGGGAGTATCCCCTAAGGCGCGCGTCCCCGAGCGAAATCTCCCCCGCCCGCACCTCTATCGCGGTCTCGCGGTCAACTACCTGGCTTCTTATCTCCCTGTCCGGGTCGTAGGGCCCTCCTCCCGGGCGGCCGAGGTAGTAGGGATCGTCGTACCAGCGCCCGTCGGGGTTAAGCGCCTCGCGGAGAATGAGGATCAGCTGCGCCGGGGGGAGGTCGCGGGGGTAGAGCTGCGCGGAGCTGAGGACCCCGGCCACGTTCGCCCCGAGCTTGCGGGCGGCCTCCGTGTGCTTCTCCCACTCGGTCTCCGTCTCCTTTTTCTTCCCCGGGCCGGGAGGGATCCTGATCGACACCAGGAAGCGGAAGTCCCTCGCGGGAACCCCGGCCCTCTCCCGCATCCCGAGGGTGTAAAGCCGTTTTCTCTCGGCGGCTATCTCCCCGCAGATCTCGCCTCGCGCCGCCCCTTCCCCGGGGAAAAACGGGGATATGACCTCGGAGGCAAACACGTGGAACTTTACGGAGGTCCCCGGCGGAAGCACCCGGTCGCCGAGCATTCCGCCCAGGATCCTTTTTGTGTCTTCCCCGGCGAAAAGAAGCGGGTTTATCTCCCATACGAAGCCGCACGACGCGTCGGCCAATACGTACATCCCCTCCTCCCAGGCCACGTAGGGAAGGTAGCAGGAAAGCGAATCCCTCGCCGCAAGATCCCGCAATCGGTCCTTGGCCACGCCCATCAGGGAGCCCCCTCCGCTCCGAGAAGCCGTATTTCCCCCGAATAGTCCTCCGGGGACTCACCCAGCGGAACAGTCTTTCCCCCGATCATCCACCGCCCCCTGCCCGAGATCACGTACACGTACTTGTGCGAGTGAAAGACGCCCCGGGCCTCCTGCCACGGGGCTATCCAGAGGCGTATCGTGGGCGGGGGAACATAGACGGGCATCGCTTTTTCTGCCCGCGCGGCTTCCTTGCTGACTGCCCGCCTGCGCAGATTTTTTCCCGCGCGGATGATCCTTCCTTTCAGGAACTTTCTCCCCGCGTCCTCCCGTACGCTTTTTTTCTTCTTAAGAGATTTCGGGAAGGGCCGCTCCCCGCTTTTTTGCCCCGAAGCCGCATCGACGTAAACCTCGGAGACGCTTTTGCACGAGTAGCCCGATTCGGCCGGACAGCCGTAGCGAGACGACCCTCCGGCGCAGGCCGAAAGAAGCGGGGAGAGAAGCATAAGGGCCATGGCGAATTTTCTCATCCCTCTTTCCCCCTCCCGGCGTAAGCGGTTTTTCTCGGAACAAGTTCCGTTCCCTCGGTTATGATCACGTCGACGCGGCGCCCCGCGTCTATCTCTATTACCGGAAACACTTCCTCGGCGAGCTTCAGGTAATATTCGGCGAGAAGCCTTCCGGCTTCCCCCGCTCCTCCGCCGATTCCGGTCTTCACGAGGTCCCCTGAACTCCTTGAACTCACGGTAAACGTTCCCCCTGCGACCACTCCGGCGGTCGAGTTAGAGCTCTCAACGGCCCCGCCGAACCCCGAGGCGAATCCGGCCAGGATTCCGCGCGAGAGCATCTTTCCCTGTTTCGAAACGAGCCTTCCTCGGATCCCCGTCTTTCCGTCCTCCCCGGCCACGTATCCCTTTATCCTGGTGTCTATCACGTCCCCCGAGCGAAGCACGCAGGCTATTCTCTCAAGCCTTACGTACGCCCTCTCGCTCGCAAGCTGCCCGTAGCCGGCCCCCGTGACGTGACAGCGCGCTATGTCCATGCGTCGCAGGCCGGGCAGGCGGGAAGGTTCCGCAAGATGTATCAGCACGGGGTGGGGATTGCGCGCGGCGGCGGTCGCGGTGGGAGCGTCAAGGCCGCTTAGCAGCACCCCGGGAACGAAACTTCCCGAGGGAATCCAGTTAATCAGGGCGGACTCCGTAGCCTGCCCCTCGGCCGGGGCGCCCTCGAGGGGGGAGAAAACCCGTATCGGGCTTCGCGTCTTCGGGGGCTCGGGCGGCGCCTGCGCCGCGCCCGGCAGGGACGGGGCGGGAGGGAATCCCGCCTCGGGTGAGGTCTCGGCTTCTGTCGGCGGAGGCGGGTAGGGGTACGCCTGGGAAGGTTCTTTCTCGATCTCTCCAAGCGCCGCGGAGAGGGCCTCAAGCGTCTTTTTTATCTCTCTTTGCTTGGTCTCTATCATCCCGAGGCGTTTCTCCCCCTCTATGCGCCATTTCTCCCGGGCGAGGTCCACTCCCCGCAGGATCTTTATGCTTCCCCGCGGCTTTTTCTCCCCAAGCAGCCCCTTGTCCTCCCCGCCGAGCAGGAAAAGAAAGAGAGCCACTACGGCAAAGCCGGACAGCAGGGCCGCCGCGGCAAGCGTCTGGCGTTTTCTTTGGGCGTAGATTTTCCGGATCTTCCCGATCATCGCTCATGCTCCTTCTTCGTGACCACGAAAACCCTTCCCGACTCCCCCGGCGAAAGCTCGCCGCGCTCCATGCCGACGGCCACAGTCTCGGGGCCGGCAAGGAACATGCTCTCCGTGAGCGCGGCGGTTTCTGAGCCTGAGTTTCTTACAACGTAGAGCGTGGCGAAAAAAGGTGGCGACGCCGCCTCCGCTCGGTGTGAGAGAAGGAGCGAACCCTCAAGCTTCTGCTCCTTTCCCGGAATTTCCCCGGCCGGGGGGTTCTCCGAGGCGAGCGACAGAACGAGGTCCGTTATGGCTTTTTCGTAGGGAAGGGGTTCCGTGCCTCCTGTTGTCTCCCTGGCCGGGTGGGGGGAGGGCGGGCCCCCGTCCCTCATTATGACGGTGCGCGAGGGTCCCTCCCCGGGTGAGAGCAGCAGCGTGAGCCTTCTTTTTTCAGTCAGGATTATGAGTTCCGCCGGGTCTTCGGTTCTCACGAGCGCCGAGCGGCCGATTATCTTTACGTCCATCGACCCGCTTGAGGAAAAGGCGTTTATTATGGTTTCGGGAAGCTCGATCCTGTTTGCGTCGGTGCGCGATATGCCGATCGATACCGGTTCCCCCTCGCGGGTTTCGCCGAGATCTATCGTTGTAGCGGCCGCGGCCGCGGCGAACGCGAAGAGCGCCGCGGCGAAGACGATGAGCGCGCGCGGGGGAAGATCAGTATTCATCCGCGTCTCCTCCTTCGTCTTCGATAAGTTCGGTTACGAGCGGGCGGTTTCGGGCCCCGAGCTCGAAGCGCACCCTGTAGACAACCTCCCTCTGGTCGGTCACCACGTTTCCAACGACCCTGGTGCGCCGTCCGCTCACCGCCACAACCGCCCCTTCCTCCTCTGTGGCCACAGTTTTCGGGAAAAACGCCTGGGCGACCCCGCTTGTTTTTATCTCCTTTGATTTTTCAAGCAGGAATCCCGAAATGGGGGCGTAGCTCTCGGGGTGGACGTAGAGCAGGAACTGCCTTACGTTAAAATCCACGGTTTCCGCGGTGAAGGACGCCACGAAGGGAAGGAGGCTCAGCGCCCACTGCTCGGTGTAGGCGAGGGAAGCCGCCCCCGCGGCGCCGATGGTGAAGTCCTTCTGCATGTATTCGGGCACGTGAACGTGCACGGTCGTGCGCTCGGAGAGCTTTTTCATGTGGCAGCCCAAAAGCGCGACCGTTACGCAGAGCGCGCCCACGGCGAAGCGGAGCAGCCCGTTTTCCCGGGCCAGGTTAAGCCATCTCTCGCGGAAGGTGCGTATAAGCATCACTCAAAGAACCTCTCCCTTCGGCTCTCGGGCCTTACCCCCGAGAGGCCGTACCAGTAGGCGAGGTGAACGAGAAAGGCGCTTCCCCTCCCGGACTTAAGACGCTCAAGCAGCCAGGAGAGGACCAGGCCCGCGAGCAGCCCTCCGAGCACCTGGCCTCCCAGGGCCCCGACCACGAACGCCCCGCTGAAAAGCGCCACTTCGTCGATCTCCCACCAGAATATCTGGGGAGGGTCGTCTATGTATCTCGGTATTTTTGTTTTCATCTAGAACGTCCCGGTGGCGATCCCCTCTATGAGCGACGGGCCGAGGGAGACCACGAGCGCCACCCCTATTCCCGTGAGCGCGGGGAAAAGCGTCTGGCGCATGATGGAAGCCCCCAGGCCTATTATGAACGTGCAGAGGGCTAGCAGCCTTCCGAGATAGCCGGTTGACCATCCCTTAACCTTGTTGTAGATGCTCTGGAACTCGGTGCCCGTGGTCCCTCCAAGTGCCGTGTCCGGGAAAAAAAACGCCATCGCCAAAACGACAAGAAGCACTGCCGCTGCGGCCGTGCGGGGAAAATTTCCGGATATTTTCATCTTAGCTTCCTCCTTATAAGTGGTTTTCGAGTGTCGTGAGATCTTGCTGTCTGCCTGATTGCGAATGCGGCATATGCCCGTTTTTTTATGGTCTTATATCCGTTTGTCGTCAAGCCTCCCGGGGGAAATGAAATCCCCCGTCTCTTCAGTCCCTAGGACGAGGCTTTGTGAAGAGAGTTTCCGCGCTTGCGCGCGCCCTCCTGTTTTTTCTCGGTCGTAAAATCGACACCTCCCCACGCTTCCACCACGGCGTCGAACTTCTCCCTTGAAAGCGGCCTCTCGGGGAACATCTCGGCCGAGGCGCCTATTATCATCTCGGCGCACGTGTCCGCCCCGTGTCCGCTCGCTTCCGCCTCCCGGCTGAGAAGGGAGTAGTGTCTCTCCGAAATTGACACCGACACCACATCCCCCGGGTCGCTTCCCGTGTTGGAGATCTGATCCATCTCTATCAGCATTTCGAGATAGTCTCCCGGCGAGAGCGCTCTCTTGCGGGCTTCCTGCTCGAGCTGCCCGTACGATATCTGGCCAATGACGAGTGTGACATTACCTGTCTTGTTGTTTTTCATTTTTTTACCTCCATTAATATGTTTTTTTTTCGGACGGACAGACGCCGCCCGCTTGAGTTTAGTTTATTTTTTTCGTCCCCGCGCAAGACACGGCGAAACGGAAGTGATCCGGCGAAGCTCCGAAGTTTTTCTTTTTTCGAGTTCGGAAAGCGCCACGTCGAACGCTTCTGCGAAAACGGGCACCCAGAAGCCGCCTTTTTTTACCTTTTTTCCCCCATGCTCGTAGTTCCAGAAGGCGGCGTAGTAGCCGTCGCTAACCCCATCTGCCACCCAGTTGCGGGCCTTGAGGGAGTTTGTGACCAGGAGCTTTGCCCGAAGTTCCGCGGGACGGGACGGTTCGAAAAACCTCATGTCCGCTATCTCCTCCCGCTCCATATGCTCCCTGACCCCGTCAAGAAGGTAGTGGGGACAGACGTAGACAATTCCGTTTGTGGAGGATATCGCCCGGGCGAAGGGCGCCTCCTCAAGCGCCGCCTCGTTTATCGCGGGCCCCACGTGGTCGTTAAGTATCCGGGGCATGTCGCGAAGCAGCCACTCGGGCGGCCCGGTATCCGCCTCGCCGGGGGACGCTGCCGCGGCGCGCGGGCTTTTGCGCACTCCCGAGAATTCCTCCTCCCGCGCCGCCATATCCGCCCTTTTAAGATTCTCAAGGATACTGTCGGGTTCGTTTACGCTCCTGTGATGGTTCCTGACGGCGTCCACCACGGAGCGCAATGAAAGGGCGGCCCGCTCTCCCCCGCACTCCATTATCCACGCGTTAAGCGCCCTTGCGGACGCCGCCGCGTGGTCATCCTTCACGTAGCGCCCGTCTTCGGGACGCAGGTGCTCCATTTTTCCCACGTCGTGGGCGAGGGCCGCGATGAGATGCTTTCCGTAGAGAACCCTCTCCGTGTAGAGCGAGTCGTGTATTTCCCTCATGCACCGCGCCGCCCGAAGCGAGTGCTCAAGCAGGGTGACGCGCGAGAAGCGCCTTGCGGTCGGCGCAAACGCGCTTTTCCCGTCCCCGGCGACGACGCTTGAGCAGATGCCGTGGCGGTCAAGTTCCCCAAGGATCCTCTCTATTACCGCGAGTTCGCCCCTTTTCTCAAAGAGGCGGCGGTTGGGTTCTATCTCCTCTGCCCAGAAGGCTCCGGTCTCGGGGTTTTTGAAGACGGGTCCCGCCGCGGGCTCTCGGTCCGAGAGCACCGCGGGTTCGGGATCGGTTCTGAGCCACAGGCTCTCCGCGAGGGTCCCTATGGTTTCCGCCCCGGCGCCGTTTTGCGCCCGCGGGGCCCTTTTTGCCGAAGCCGTCGTGAATTCTATTGTTTCGGGCCCGCTTCGTTTTTCTTTTCTCTGCCTGAGGGCGAGCGCGCAGAGGGCCGCGCCCAGGGAGAAGAGGAAAAGCGAAAAAACGACCGCCGTCTCCCAGCTGATCGCCACTTGGGGAAAGTGTTTCATTTCTGCTCTTTTTCTCCTCCTCATCAGTTCTTTATCTCCGGGAACCGTATTTCCTCGCACGGGCGCACATCAAGGGTTCTGCCCCTGTATATGCCGTCGAAGGTGAAGGCGTAGAACTCCCTTCGCCCGAGCCTGAGGAAACTCTCGGGCGGCACCCTGCTCTCCTCTATCTCCCTCACGCTGAGACCCCCGCCGAGGCTCATTATGGGGGAGAACCTTTTCGCGGTCCCGGCCATGCGGGAGGCGTAGGCCGCGGTGTTGGGGTCGTTGACGCGGAAAACTATCTTGGTGTTCGTGTTGTCGAGTATCTTTCCCGTGTAGGCCGGGCCGAGCTCGGCCACGAGGTCCTGCTTGCTCTGAGTCAGCATGTGAAGCCACACCCCGGCCCCGCCCGCCTTGTTGAAAAGGTCGTCTATTCCGAAGTAAAGAACGTTTGACGCCTCGTCGGCGTATACGGCGAGGGGAGGGTCGATCTTCCTTTGCGAGGCAAGCACCCTGCCCACGAAGCTTTGCACCATGGAGAGAAGCACCCGTGCCATTATGTGGGCCGTTTTCCTGGTGAGGAGCGAACCCGTCTGCACCACCAGTATCACCCCCTTTCCCGCCTCGAGGCGCTCTATGAACCGGTTTGAGGTGTCCTTGCCGATGATTTCTCCCACCGAACCCGAGCTGAGCGACGTTATCACGGTCCTGAGACTTGAGGAGACCTTGGAGAAATAGTCCTGGGGAGAGGAGAGAATCTGGTCGAGGTTCACGAGGACCTCCTCCGCTTCGGGGCCCTCTATCCCGGCTATCTGGGCGCGGAGGCCCTCAAGCTCCCTGTAGCCTATGTTCTCCTTTATCCTGCGGAACGTGAACGCGGGCCGCTCCCCGAGGGATCTTGATATCAGCATGAGTCCCTGCACCACGACGAGCGTCACCTCGTAGGCTATGTTGAAGTAGAACTCCTCGCGCACACGCACGCCCGAAACCACGTGATTAACGACCTCCTCGGGCATGAAGTAGTGGGAGAGAGGGTCTATCTTCACCGAGTAGCGGGGATGGACGGGGGAGAAAAAAAGAAGATCGTCCTCCCGTCCCGTCTCCCTGGCCACCGTCACTATTTTTGAGAAAATGGCGTTATCCCCCTTGGGGTCTATCCAGAGGATGCTCCTCCCCGCCCTTATGTCGTGCTCTATCATGGCCTCGGCGAGGCGGGTCTTTCCGCTTCGCGTGGCGCCCATGGTGAATATGTGTCCCTCGCGGTCTGCGTCGGGAACCGTTATCGGCGCGGGCTCCGTCCCGGGGTCGCGGTCAAGCGCTACTCCCTCCCCTACGGCCGCCCCCGCGGGGGGTGGGGGATCGGAGAGCTTCTTTGCTCGGAGTCCTATCAAGGGGCTTTCCTCCCGGGTCTTTTTGAGGTTATTTTTACCGGCATCTTTTTCTGTCCATTTTTTGATATTTGAGATACACTGTATGACAATTAGAATCAAATGTCCATTACTTTTTTCAAAAAATTTTTCGCGTCGGGAAATTTGCCGGGCCTTCGGGCGTTGAAAACCCAGGCTTTCTCACGCCTTATATCCATGTGTAGAGGAGAAGGGCCGTGAGCGGCGGGAGGGGAGGGTTCACTCCCATATCGTCTTCGCCCCACGCGTCCCCGCGCAACCTTATAGACGCGATATCGGAGATACAGCAGTACCATATAATAGAGCGCACGGGGCAGGACATACCTTCTGATTTCCTGACGGTGAGGGGAATGCTTACTTTTTTCATGGTGGGAGCTCGAAGCGGTTTCTGGGAGGGGGCGTTTCTTGGTCTGCTTCTTCCGCTTGCCTGGGGAGTGTGGGAGGATGTGATTCCGGCTTTCGGCGCGACGGCCGATCTTTTGGGGAAATGCCTGGTCTTTCTTTTCGGTTTCGGGATAAGCCTCATGATGACGGCAATTCTCGGGGGGATGCTTGCCGGGTACTACGGGGGAAACCTCACGAGGAAGGCCGTTAACTCCCTTGTGTGGGGAAGGGCGCTTAGCCTGGTCGCGAAGGGAGTTCTTGTGTTCCTTGTATTTAACCTGCTCGTTTTTCTCCTGAGTCCGCGGAATGTTTTTTTCTTCTGCGAGGCGGCAAGGGGATTCATCGGGGATCCGGCTTGGCTTTACTCGGGGATAATGGCTATGAAGGAGCCTTTGCGCAAAAGCGCCGCGACGCAGCTTGCGCTCTCGCCCGCGCTCAGCCTCATTCCGTTTATCACCCTTCGGTTCTTCGGGAGGGGGTGATTATTGCGAAAGCGGGGCTTGGCCGGGACTTCTCGCGTTTACGCGCCGGCCGGGATTAATGAGGCTGTTTTGGTATCGCCTGGGCTGACAGATCGGTACTGTTTTTAAGTCCGTTGAGGCTGGTTCCGGTCAAAAACTCTTGACACAGCCGCCTTCATAGTTTATTGTTAAAGGCGTATTAAGAGATGGTGTAATTTTCCGTTAAGGGAAAAAACGCTTGAAATCAGGCTTGCTCTTGTAGTAAGCTTATAAAGAGTTTGATTATATTCTGCGTCCGGTTTAGGAAACTGGGGCGCGGTTGTTAATTTTGGAATATAAATTTACAGGAGGTAAGGAGAGATGATTCAAGCCAGATGGCTTATAATATTTTTCGCCGTTCTTGGCATGTCGATCCCGTCATTCGCGATAGACTGGTCGCTTGGCGGATTTCCGAGTTACTTGAGAACGAGAACTCGTGTCATTGACAATGCCACTTTTAGCGGTGAGAGGATTAATGTTACTGATACGACGCTCAGGGTCACCCCGCAGATGGGCCTAAGCGACGCGGTTACCGTTAGGGCTCAGATCGATGTTGCGAACAACATGGTATGGGGTGGCGTTACCAGCGGTTTCTTTGGTGGAGGTGGTGACAGCGTGGTTCTGTCCGATCTCAGACCAAACGATCGCTTCAGGGGCGCTATTTTACATGGCGCTAAAGCCGGCGGTTCAAGCAGTGTTTTTGACGATATCGGATATTTTAGCGTTCGCATGCTTCACGCGGACATAGTTCTTCCGAACAACCTTGGTTTCGTGAGGATAGGACGCCAGCCTTTTGACTGGGGTCTCGGGATTCTCGCAAACGGCGGACACGATCCGCATTCAGACCTCGGTTTCGTGGTTGACAGGTTGCTTTGGTTAAAGTCGTTCCCAGCGGGCGCCGGAACCTTCACCTTGGTTCTCGTGTCTGACGTATTCACTCAGGGTACCAGCCTGTTCGCCAGTTCCGAAGGCACAGGCTATGACATACTTGCCGCGGCGGGTATCTACAACCAGCAGATGGGAGATGTCAACGTGACCGTGGGAGCGTACGGATTCCCGTACCTGCATCAGCAAAACATATTCAGTCCCGGCTTGGGATACAATTGGGATGTTGACCGCACTTCCTTGTACGCAGGTCTTCTAGTACTTAAAGCTGCTAACTGGAGCTTCACCTACGAAGTTCAGATGTTCGGAGGGGGAGAGTTAGCTGCCGGTGATACTACGCCGCTTGGAGGTGTCGATTTTACGGGTACTGATGTTGAATTTGACTACGCTTTCGACATGGCGGCCCGTCTTGAGGTCTATCCTTCAATGATGGCTCAGGTAAGCGCGATAGGTATTGAAGCCGGTTGGGCGCAAGGTGACGATGCTTCTACGCCTCTCACGATCGAAGGTAACGCCCTTCCGTTCAGCCCTGCATATAACGTAGATAACCTTCTCTTCAAGCATGTCATTCCGACTGTTTATAATATAGAAGGAAGCGTTATAAACGCTATCTACGCCAAGGCTTACGCGAACGTGACTATTGCCGAGAACATAGGGTTCACTCCTCAGGTTCTGATTGCCTGGAACGACGAGACACATGCGGTTTCAGCTTTTGATAGTAGTTTTTACGGAGCTAACTTCGGGTCGGGTATTGGTGCCGCAGAGGTTGCCGAGTACCTCGGAACCGAGGTTGAGGGAACGCTTACCTGGACGCTTCATCCGGGCGTAAACCTTGACTTGATCGGAAGCTTGGTAATCGCCGGTGACGGTCTTACTGACCTGATTGAGGCTCATGGAGCTGCCAACGGGGACACTAGCAGCGCCGATGATACGATCTGGGCGTTTCAGACAAGGCTGATGGTTTACATCGATCAGTTCATGAAATAAGAACAAAACAAAACAAAGCTCACAAAGCTTGAACGAAGCGGGCTCCCTAACAAAGGTTGCCCGCTTTTTTTTTGCCCTTTTGATAGTGGAGAGGGATTTTCTCCCGGACCGGAAACCAGGGTTTTTCATCGTTATTCCCAATAAACCTAGGAGAAAGAAAAAAAAAGATGGGCGTTTCAGTAGAAACAAGGACGCGTCCGGTCAGGTCCGCTTTTCTGATTGGCCCGAATAATTCCGGACAGGTGGAGAGGCGATTCGGTTGAGTCCGACTCTCCGGGGAGGAATTTGTTTTCCGGTCATCGAGCTTTTCGAAAGGATTCCGGTGCTCTGGAATGTTCCATCCGTTCGCGGCACCATTGCCCGCAAGTAGCTGATTTCATCTCCTGACAGCGGTTCCTTGCCCAACCCCTGCGTGAGCCAGAGGCCGCTTTCTCGAATTTTGCTTCTTGGAGAATATCCGCCCAGCCATTGCTCCGACGGTCGACAGCAGTCGCATCGTGACAAGGTGGATATAATCCCCGACTTGAGTCTGAACCGGGCATCCTTGTCTTCCACGGGGAACGCGACGAAGGAAAAGGTTCTCCGGATCCGGTCCGTCACGGCCTCCTCAATTGCCCTCTGTCGTTCGAAGTCGACGGACGGGCCGTGTTTCCGTCTCGCCTCCCTTGAGGTGAGGTCAAGGTTCCATTTCTCAAGAAAGGGATTCCCGCTTTCGCGCAAAAGGGCCCGGCCGATGTTCTTCCTCAGTATGCTCCGGTCCTTGTTGGGAGTGTCGTGCTCCCGGAGCCTTGACCTGAGCCCCCGCTTTCCCGAGTGCGTTCCGACGTGAACGATTCGGTCGGTTCCAAGGGCGGTTTCCCCCGCCTCAAAGAGCAGATATATTCCGCTTTCGGGAATTCGTTGGGGTTCGAAAGGAAATTTATGCCTGTCGAGCTTCCCCGCGAGATCATGTATGAACCGGCACTCCTCACTCATAAAGCGCGCTCCTCGACGTTCCCGGGAAGTTCGTCTGTGCTTCCCCGATTCAGAAAGTCTTCGAGCAGTTCGCCGTGTGTCTGGGATGTCAGCCTCGTGCTTCCGCCAACGACGTGATACTGGATCGCTTTTTTAATCAGTTTCTCTTTTAACAGGGGTTCCACGGCGGCTTGCGCCGCTTTCAGATAGTACGTGCTGCTTCCGAAAAAGAGGTGAACCTCCCGAATCCCGTTAGAAAGAGCGTAGTTCCGAAGAAAACCCGGAAGGCGCTTCTTCCATGTTCCGTAGGCGGGCTTATCGCTCATCTGCAGGTTGTAGTCCTGAATGCGGCTCAGGGGGTGAAGCGGTCCGTAGAGTGCCGACAGGATGAGAATCCGGCCGCCCCGGTCGCTCCCTGATGAAAGGGCGGGGGCGTTTGAGTAAAGCGTGCCTTTATATCTTTGTACGGCTGGGAGGTAAAGTCCGGATGCGCTCTGTCCGCCGAAGTCCGGTCCTGGTTCAAGTCTCCTGTTTTTTTCGTATTTTCCGGACAGGTATCTCCTGTCTTGGCGAATGCCCGAGAGCACCTCCCTCCTGGTTTCCAGAATGGCGGAGTAAGTCGCCTCCGAAACTAAACGGCTTAGAGGGTCGGGCGCGGCGGAGCGGGAATGGCCGTCATGTTTTTTGGAAGCGCAGCATGGTATTAGAAAGAGTTTTTTTTCAGGCATCGGTTTTTTGCTGACAAAACCTCAAAGAAAGGCAAGCTTGAAACCACGACCACTATCAAGCAAGCAGATTTAGATCAACTTCAAGACCTGCTTTTTTTATCTCTCGGGCCAGCTTTATTCGCCACCCATCGGTGTCGCCAACTTCCACAAACAGCACGCCTTTATAATCTGAGGGGATTTCGACATCTCTTTGATAAAGGACGCATACAAGTTTTCTTCCAAGAGAACCAAGAAAAAAACCGAGTTCAAGGATTACGTTCTGCCGAGCCCTGAACCTTTGATTTTTATACGAATCTGATCTGCTTCCACCTTTGTCGTCCGGGGTTAATAGAACAACGGCAAATCCAGCCTGAGCGGAATATTCCATAAACTTTTCGATAATCGTCCGACCCTCATCGGGCAACTCTCTAAGAATTATTGGTTCCAGCTGGAGTTTTTCAAGAAAGTCTTTGGTTTTCAACAGGATTTCTTCATTGTGTCCGTGAACCACGAAAACCTTGTTTTTCTTCGTTTTCACCTCTCGAGATGTCTTTATTGTCTTGCTATTATCAACCCCGAGTGTTTGGGAACCTTCAATTGAAGTTAAATCAAGAAATCCCGATTGCAATCTATCTTTTAAAGAATTTAAAATCCCGATACCGCGGTCGACGTGACTTCTGTGCTCATCTTTTACTTCGTCTAGGAAATTTTTGTAGTCGGAACTGTCTTTGCTAACGATTTGGGCAATTAAATTTTCTGCACTGCTCTTCCATTCGAAAAAGGCCATACTGTCTAATGTTGCCGGGAATCCGATAAAGGCAATTCCGCCACTACTAGTCGGTGGTGGCTCCTCAGTAGCTTTTACCTCCTCGGCTTTTTCTAAAAGCTGATCAATCCGCTTGATAAACTTTTCTTTGAGTTGTGCGTTCATGTTGGTGTTGTCCCAAGAATTAGGATTGTCCAGCTAGATTTACTGCGTACATGCTCAGAATTTCAGGTCAATATCCCGGCAACACCGATATTTTGGTGACCCTTCTTAAGCCCCTGTGAACAAGGATTCTCCGAATTCTTTCCGCTTCTGCATCCGTAAGTATGTCGGCCTCGGATTGATCCTCCGTAAATTGACTGGGTTTTTTTTCGCAGTAGAACCTATCGCTGTCTATCCTCAGGATAATCCCAATCTGGTCTGTCTCGCTTGGCATAACACGATTCCTCCATGATATTCCTGTGTTTTTAAATCAGCGTGGCAACAATTTTTTCTGAGAAAATATTTACCATATTGATATATTATACCAATGTGATATTATATGTCAAAGCAGAGGGTTGAAAAGAATGAATCCCCAGAAAATAAAAGAAATAAGGCAATCGTTGGGTTTGTCGCAAGCCGAAGCCGGAGAGTTGCTAGGTGGCGGTTCCAGTGCTTTTGCGAAATACGAAAAAGGTTCGGTAAAACCTTCCGCAGCTTTGGTAAGGATACTGAGATTATTGGAGAAAAAACCGGAAAGGCTGCCGGAGATAACCGGGCAGGAAGTCGAGGAGAAAAAACCGGCGACAACCCCGTTTGATGTTACGGATGAGGATGTTTCAAGATTAAAGCCTTCTGAATTCAGCACCTTGGTCGAAAAGCTGCTAGTTGCCGAAGCCCTGCAGTGTAATCTTCCGTTAGATGGAATTCACGTCGCTTTCGAAACGGCTGCCCCCGACGGCGGCGAGGACGCGCGCATAGAATGGCGGGACGGCCCGCCGCGCACGCATTTCCTCCCGAGACGGTTCTGCCAGTTTCAGTTAAAGACGGGGTATGTTTCTCCCAAAAAAGCTGGAGATGAAGTTCTTACCGCGGAGAACAAGCTAAGGCCCATGGTTCGAGAAGCGCTTGAAAGAGGCGCTTCATACATAATGCTCTGTTCCAGTCCTTACACCCAAAACCTGATTGATAGGCGTTTAGACGAAATAAGAAAAAACTTGGGAAACCACGGTTTCAAAGACCCTTCTGTCCAGTTTCGCGATTCGGGCCAGATAGCTTCATGGGTGAACTATCATCCTTCTGTAGCCATCTGGCTTCTACGGAAGACGAGACCGGGACTTATAGACTCTTTTTTCGAGGACTGGAAGCATTGGTCCGGCAGGCCGGAACACTGCGACTCGCCCTGGATTGACGACCCGCGGCTGCCGGGTTTCCGGGAAAGACTGCGTGCCATTGTCGAAACTCCGAAAGGTGTCGCTCGGGTCGTCGGACTGTCAGGTGCCGGAAAATCGCGCCTCGCTCTGGAGGCTTTCGGCCCGACCAAAACTGAGAGAATTTCGGGAGCGAAGTTAAGCGACCTAGTGCTTTACGCGGTTGAGTCGGAAGCCGGTTCCCAGAAAATAAAGGAATACGCGACGAATCTTGCGAACTCCGGGAAACGGGTTGTGCTGGTTGTTGACCGTTGCTCGGAGGAGACCCGCATAGACCTTGTCAGCATTGTTAAGCATTCAGTCAGCAGTCTCTCTCTGGTGACCATCAGCTGGGAGATTCCCCCTAACGCGGAAGAATCGGAAAACACGCTCGTTGTGGGCGCCGCTGAAAATTCTCTTGTCGAAAACATAATTAAATCTCTTGATCCCGGCATAATCGAGACGGACCGCCGACGCATAATTGTCTTTTCGGAAGGCGATATTACTTGCGCCCGGATAATCGCCGGGTCATGGATGGAGAAAGGATTGACCGCTTCGGAGAATGAAGATTTCCTTGTCCGAAAATTACTTGGCGGGGATTCTCAGGAATATGTCTACGAAGCCGCGATGATTGTAAGCGCGTTCGGCGGCGTGGCAACAGAAGCGGTTTACGATGAAAAGACAGAACTCGAGGAGATCGCGGAATTTTCAAACACCATTTCTGTTGAAGATTTTCGTGGAGCTGTACGGAAATTGAAAAGACGCGGGGTTGTCCGTCAGCAGGGAGGCCTCGCAATTCTAAAACCGGAGTGCGCAGCGCTCATTCTTGCTCGGTGGCAGTGGGAGGAATGGGGCAATAAACAGCGGGAAGAAGTTCTGGTAGGAACTCTTTCCGAACGGTTACGGGAGAGGGTGGCCAAACAGCTTGCCTCTCTCAACATGGAGTCCATAGCGACTAGGGTAGTTCGCCATATGTTAGGAAATAGGATGTTTTCGCGTTCGCCGGGAGTATGGAAAAGCAATTTGAGAATACTGGTCTGGCTTGCGGAAATAGACCCTCGGGGCACAGTCGATGTACTAAAAGATATTCTGGGTCCGCTGAAACGAGTTCAAATTAGGGAGATAACCGGAACCGCGCGCCGCGACCTGACTGCTACGCTCTCAAAGATTGCATTTGCGGAAAATACATTTGAAGATGCCGCGGTGCTTTTACTGGAACTTGCGTGCGGTGAAAGCGAAAACATCATAAATAATGCCAGGGATCGGTTTAAATCTCTTTTCCCCGTGTATTTAGCAAACACAGCCGCAGGTTCAGGGAAACGCCTTGATCTCATTGGAGAACTTGTGGATGATTACTGGGACCACTCAGATTCCTACCTGCCTGTTCTAGTCGACGCCTTGCTTGAAGGTGCGAAAACAGGTGATCGTTTCCGTCGTTATACGGGACCGGAAATCCACGGAAGCCGCCCCTCCCTTGAACCATGGTTGCCAGAGACTGAATCGGAGTTCTGGGATTATGTTAAGGGGTGCGTCAGTCACTTGGTGAAACTTGCAAGACGGTCAGACGACATAGGTAAAAGAGCGAGAGTTGAGCTGGGTCTGAAATGGCGCAAGTATGTATCGGACGGATTGATAGAAGATGTCGAGAGATGGACGCGTGAGATAAAAGAAAAACATCCATGTTGGCCTGAAGCGCTTGATTCTCTTGAAAAATTTCTGGAATACAGCCTAGACAATATTGATCCCCTCGTTGAGCGAAGAGTGGAAGCCCTTATCCGCACCTTGGAACCGGAGGATTTGGATGACCGAATCCGGTTCCTGATCACGGAGATGCCCTTTAATTATCTCAAGAGAAAAAACATTGATCACGATAAGATGTTTGAACTTCAGTGCAAAAAGCTCAGAGAACTCGCTGGAGAACTGCTTGTCCGTGAGACTGAGCTTACGAAACTCATACCTGAATTGTGCGTCGGCCGACACCGAAACGCCCGACTTTTCGGGTACTTTATGGCGGAACAGGCCGAGGCCCCCCTTTACTGGAAAAAGAAAATAACGGAAGCGTTCGAGTCTGCCTCGGAAGAAGAGCGAGACGGCGACTTTCTGGTCGGCTATATGACGGGGCTGAAAGAACGGGAACCCAAAGAGGTTGAGAGGTTCAAACGGGAGTCGGTAAGATCTTCCGTTTTCGCTTCTGTTTTTCCGAGATTACCTTTATATGTCGGCATCAGCCCCGATGATGTGGAACTGTTAATTGAAGCTTTGGAAGCGGGATTTATATCGCACCGTGAAATGTTCGCATGGAACCCCAGTGTGCTGTCCAAACTGCGACCGGACGAAGTGATTCCTCTGTTTGATTTGCTGCTCAAAAAAGAGAATTCTTCAAGTTTCGGCCTCGCGCTGGATTTCATATACTCATATGCGTACAAACGAGAGGAATGTTTAGAATACTTCCGACCCCAGTTGTTGCTCGTGGCCAGATATCCCATGATCAATACGGAAGAAGTCTATGACAAGTCGTCCCATGAACACTGCTACGAGACTCTGATGAACTGGATAATATCAAAAGGAAGCACCGATACCGATGCCCGGAAAGTGGCAATCACTATCGCCAAGCAGCTCGCTACCGAAGACCTTACGTATAATGACCAGAAGATGATCGCACACGTTCTGCCTGGCCTCTTGTCAAATTTTGCGGAAATTGTGTGGCCGCTGATAAGCGGAGTCCTGACGGAAGAGGATGATCTCTCATCGGAAAGCGAAATGCGCTCATGGCGACTCTCAAAGATGTTAAGAGGAGAACTGTCTTCCGGAGACGGTACAAAGCCAATTCTGAGTCTTCCGCAGAACATGCTTTTCGGGTGGTGTTACTCAAGTCCCGAAACCGGGCCGGCATTTGTTGCGGAGACTTTCCCATTGCTCAAAGAGCGTGACCGGGAAACCGCATCCGAAGAATTTCATCCGGTGATTAAGCGTCTTCTTGATGAGTTCGGGAAACGCGAGGAAGTATTGGACGTTTTGGCGGCAAACATGCGTACTTTTTCCGGATGGGGTTCGGAGGCGGAACATCTCGCCCGCTATATGGAACCTTTGCGGAGCATCGAAAATCATGAAAAAGGAACAGTCCGACGCTGGGCCGGAAAAATGTTGAGAAGGATTGACGACGAGATTGAGACTCTGAAAGTATAGACGGGAATATCCTTCCAGAAATCAGAATCAGTCTGGAAGAGACAGGGGAATATATCAGGAAGTTAAACCGATAAAAAATCAATTTGGGGGTTAGAAGAATGTCTGAGAAAAGAAAATGCTTCATCATTCAGCCACTTACGAATAAATATAAAAAACGGTGCGAAGAGACCTACAAACCGGCTATAGAGAAAGCGGGTCTGGTTCCTTATCGCGTGGATGAGGATTATGACGCGACGAGATTAAAGATTCAGGTGATCATGGAGGAAATTGAAAAATCCGCCGTCTGCCTGGCTGAAATAAGCGAAGACAATCCGAACGTCTGGTACGAGCTGGGCTTCGCGCACGGTCATGACGTCCCGGTAGTGCTGATATGCGAGAAGGACAAGCGGGACAAACTGCCTTTTGACGTGAACCAGAGGGAGGCTTATTCTTACGGCACTACTTCTCAGGGCGACTGGGAGGAACTGCAGGAGGAAATTGAAAAAAGGCTCCGCAAGGCCGTCAGCGGGGAAAAACCTGCAAAGAAAGAAAAAAAACCTGTCGCAACCGGTACCAGTTGCGATGAGGATGAATTTGAAGGAGCCGAACTGACTATTCTTACGTTTCTTTATTGCAACCCGGATATGAATAATTCCGACGGAGGCGTATCAAGTCTGATAAAAATAATGAAAATGTTGGAGTATAGCCAACAGGACAGGGATGATGCTTTTGGGAGGCTGGAATTCTGGGATATGATAAAAATTACTCCTACTCTCGAATATGAAGAACCCCATTGTTCCCTTACTCATAAGGGGCGTGGCTGGTGCTTAGGCAACAAAGAGCAACTGGAATCTACTTATATGAAAATCCGGAATTTTGAACCCTGAGCAGCCCGCGAGCATCCTGCGGGTGTGGGAGTTTCCCGTCTGGGTGATTCCTCCTTAGCGTCTTCTCGCTCCGCTGCTGTACTCAGAAGGCACAAGACCCACGGAAGACATCAACCGCCTTGGAGAATCAAAACGGCTTATGTTCCCCAGTTCCACAAGCAATGAAGAGCCACAAGTGCTTTCACCACGGGAGCCAGAAATCACCTCAAATCACCTCTCTCTACCTCATTAATCGAAATATGCGCGTATCGCTTATCCGTATCCCGCAAAATCGACCGGTTCAAGATCGCAGGGCAGAAACAACGGGTGGTGAGGGTGTCCTTTCTTGGTAATTCTAAGCGCCTTCAGGTTTTCGTAACGGTCGGTGATTTCCTTCGCCCGCCGGAAAAGTTTCCGCCTGGAAACGAAATTGCCCCATGCGGCAATCGTCATGTCGCAAGACGACGTGTATTTGTCTATGTAATAATCGCAGTGCGGACCGACCCTGATCTCGGGGTCGTCAGGCAGAACCGTCCTGTCCGTATCCCTCCAGGCGAACAGGTTGACCATGTAAAGATCTCCGTACCCGAGACTGCGGGCGAAACGCATGCAACTGAGGACGGTCGAGTCGTTCCTGTCCCCGTCTGCCTTGACGGATTGAGGCAGATGAAGCACAGGGCTCTATTTCCGCCCCCTTTGATCTCTCTTCGAAGCGCGTACCTGTAATTCCCGCAGTCGCTTATTATTGCATCGTTTTTCTTCACCGCTTTTTATTTCTGGGCGCTGCTTTCCCCTAGATTCTATGGGGAATCATATCGAAAAATCACATTTCCTCAAAAACCTTATCCTAAAGGGGCTCATATACTTTCCTATCCAGATGGGGTGGCAGTTCTGTCCACAATTCAGGTATTATCTGTTGCTCAGAAAGATGGAAATCATGAAAAAGATTATTTCAGAATATATTACCGCAAGGGTGGCTGTGGTTCTTCTTCCCTTTGTGGCTTCCTTGGGCTTTTTAAGGGTTCTTGGGGGCAATCGTGTGTATTATGTAGTTGTTGCTTTTCTGCTGCTTTGTTTCCTTGCTATAACGCGCAACATGAAACTGCATCTTTGTGAAGATAAAGCTGCATCAACTCTAGCACGCTTATTTGCTCGGACCCCACTAAAAATTAAGCGGCCTACTTAAATCAAGGGGCGGGAAAAAGGCCTTTAAAAACCCTTTTACGAGCTCCTAAAGGCCCCTTGAAAACCACTTCAAACTACTCATCTTCGTCCTTGGCTTTCTGCTCGGCCGCGATCCTCGCATCCCGGTCCCAGCGGGTTTCAACCGCGGGCATGGCAAGCGCCTGCTCCAAATACCTGACTGCCGACGAGATCGTAGCGAAATCAGTTGGCCTGCTCTCCTTCCATTTAGCCTTCGCAGCCGCTACCGCTGACGTGATGTCGCGGTCCAGCCAGCCTTCTTTCGGATGCGCCTGCTGCTCGCGCTCGCCGAGGAACCTGCTGCGTGCCAGATCGCGGAGCTTGATGACGGCCTGGCCATAGAACTCGGACAGGAGCTTGAATCGTTCTTCCGCGGGCGTGCGCGTAGCGGGCTTGAGCATGTCTACTTGGTATTGCCGGAAAAGCGGCTGAAAAACTCCGTCGCAGGCCGCGAGCAGCACGAGCTCGTAGTCATGGTGCGTCCCCTCGTCCGTATGCGCGAAGAGCCACCCCGAGCCATCGGCATTCGGATACGCTCTTACGGCCCCCGCCACGTCAGCCTCGGTGATGCGCGGATCGAGCGGGTAGTAGATGACCATGGCTATTTCGTGCGCACCACCGCGATGGTCGAGAACAAAACTCGATCCGCTGCGGGAGGTCGCCGACACCACCTCGAAATTATGCCCATTCCAGGCCGCGAGCCGGAATGCCTCGGGCTTTCCGCCGGGCAGGCCGAGCGTGCGGACGAGAGTCGCCGCATCAGCGAGCTCAGGGGTCAGCGTGCCGCCGACATAAATCGCAATCTTCTTAAGCTTTTCTGCTTCTGTCATCTGAAAATACCTCCTTAAAAGTTTATAGCGTTAATTCAACTGCTTCTGTCAAAATCACCTGTTAATCTCATTGACCCATTCTCCTTCCCGCAGCTGTGCGGGCTTGGGAGCGCTCTCCCCGGCCAGGAGCATGTCCTCGTTCATCATGTCGGCAAACGATCGGCGGGCTATGTTCACCACGAGAGGATTGGCTGTGATATTCGCGTAAATTCGTGGGACCACGTGCGGACGGTTCGCTCTCTGTATGGCTACCTCATCAGTGAGCGGTTCACGCCAGGCATCGATGAGCGGGACTATCGTCCGGGGATTGTCCGGGTCGTAGGCTGGGCTGCCGCTCTTGACATCGTTAGGCCCCTGTGCCGAAAACCTTAGAATCTGCCCGATCTGGGCGGGAGAGAGCGCCGCGCGGTGGTTGATCAAGTACATGCCCTGATGCAGCCCGTAGAGGGTGTAGCGGACGATCAGACCCGTAATTTCCGGGTAGTCAGGGCCTACCAGACGCTCGATGGCGGACAGCTCGTGCATCCGCTCGTGAAATTGCTGTACGCCGGTCCTGACCGGATGGAGATCCCGGTATTGCTGACGCAGATAAGGAGCCTCCGAAAAATGGTACCAGTCGATACCAGGTTCGACGAGCATGGCGTCCACCGTGTTGCCCGCGGCGTCCTGCGCCTCGTTCAGTCCGGCGATGTTCGCGACAAGGTCGCTGTCTCCCGCCGCCGCGGTAGTGGCGAGCGCCGCCGTGGAAAAAACCCCTCTGACGAGGTACGTGTTGCGGTCATAAGTATAGTAAATTTTTGGTCCTGCCATTTCTTACCTCCCTAAGAATTCAACGCTGATTATGTCTCCCCCGCCGTTATAACCCCCGACCCGGGGAAAGAAGTAAATTGAGTCCACTACCCGGCTACCCACGTCCGCCCCGTTTGCTCTCCGGAACATGAACTTGATCTCCGCGCCGTCGTAACGTTCCCATCCTTGTTTCAGATCGCCAACCAAGGCGATTGCCGAAGCCCTTTCAGCTCCTCCAACGCTGACCCGAAATATATTCCCCCGGTTGGCGTCGTCGGTGATATCGTCATGGGCCGCAAGCAGCCCGATAAACCGGGTGGGAAGCGGTACCGTGATGCTTCTCATGTGATTGCCGGAGCCAAATCCTCTGTTATCAATCTGAACTACAATTTCTTCGTAATCATCCAAGTCTATTGTGCCTAAGTGTGTTGTTGACAAGGTCGCTGTCTGAGCGGAGACAAAGGTGCTTGCCCTGCTATAGAGAATCGCCCAGTCATCGAGACCGTAATAATTGTTATTCGTCACCGCGGGGGCAGGGTTTGAGTTGATCGGCAGGAGCGGACCCCAGGTGCCGTCAGATTGGCGGAGCCGGTAGTAATTATGAACGTTCGGGTCATAGGTATAGGAATTGCTCGAAAGCACATCGTTGGTCGCGTACCATCTGACCGTGAAGCCGTCCGTCACTCTCGTCACGGATGCGGTAACCGTGCCGTCGCCGTGTCCGGTGGCAAACGCGATGTATTCCACCCTTCCCGCGGGTTTCGGAACGACGGGTGCTTCCGCCCATCCCGGAGGTACATTTGAAAACTCCCCGCTTGAGTAAACCACGCTGGTCCCGAAAATCGGCGGCGAGCCATCGGAAGCCAGGGGGTAGGTGTAGAAGGTCTTTTGGTTCGAGGCCGAGGCAAACCCGGGGGAAGCCGAACCGGGCGCAGCCACGGCGCCGAAGTCTATTACTACCAGTTCGAAATCCTTGAAGTCCTTGCCTGTGGCTTCTCCCTGCGTCCGAACGCTGATCTGTAGAGAATCGAGGCTGTCCGGCGTGTAGAATCCGATAACTTCCTCGGACCGTGTACGCGTAACATTGTCCGTCCCTTGCTTCGGCGTAAATTTTGTTCCGGGGATGATGGGGTCGGAGAGCGGACCCGCTGGACCCGCATGCATCTGGATGTAGAAAGTATTGTCAGGAATTCGAGAATACAGGCTCACATCGTAAACCCAGGTGAACTTCAAAATCGCCATGAGCGGCCGCGTGGTACTGCTGGGCGTTACCGTCACCGTTGGAATGTTCGTCGCGTGGGCGAAGCGGTATGTTTTCACCGCTGAACCGGCACCTCCCCCGCCACCGCTCGGCGCGTCCGCTATATCAAGCCCGGTGCCGGCAGCGTTGATTTTGAGCCACTTGTCGGCAAGCGCGGCCGCGTCCCCGGTGAGGAGGCGAAGTATCGCCGCCGCCGTAATGTCGCCCAGGAACTCGGTAGTCAGCGTTTCGGAATGACGAATCGCGACAAGTTCCGAGGCGTCAAGCGCTCTATAGCTGTGCCAGGTGTCCCCGGCGTCGGTTTCCTGATGCCATTGATAATAGGCATATCCCCCCTGGGTAACCCTGTAAGCCCAGCCGCCGATAAGCTGAACCGTGGGAGACGACGCGATCCGGACGCCGTAATTGTTCGCGTTGCGCCCCACCGCAAGACGCAGAAAGATAGCGTAGTTACCCGCGGATGGCGGGGTGACGGACAAGGCGTAAGACAGGGCGATAATCCCGTCGGTGGTCGGTCCGGTCAGTCCCGCGGCTATCGCTACCGCCGCATCCGTGGCGCTGGTTTCGTCCGCCCAGGCATCTTCCTCGACTAACCGCAGATCCTCCGTGCGTGACTCAAGCAGTCCGAGGCGGCGCAGGTACTCAAGGTTAGTCAGCTCGGTGTCTGTAAGCAGGCTTGCCGGAAGCTGTAACGACTTCTGTACGCCGTCGACTATCGCGGTGAGAAGCAGGCGGGATCTATCGTCTCGCAGTTGCTCCCGGGTCGCCGTGTCCAGTTCTGATAATTTTCTATCTGCCATATCTCATACCTCCTTATTAAGTCGAGGGCCTGCGTATTCTCGTCGCCGGACCGCAGCCAGAGGAATTGCAGGCGCGGAACTCGACCCATTCTACATATCCCCTCCTCTTCCCGCTCCGTGCCTCGCCCGGGATGGTCAACCAATTCGGAAATCGCCCAGAATCCCGCGCCTCGTAATGTGTCGGTTGCGCACCGGCCCGGGGGCGGCTGAAACTCCATCCCCAGACACTGAAGCCAAGATCTCCGCCGGCGGCAGGGTCCTCACCGGGCAGCGGAGCCTCTACCCACCATGAGCGCGCGGTTACACGCCCCGGCACCGGCGAAACGTACACATACGCCCTCACGTTGATCATCACGGAATCCGTGGAGCTTTGCGACCCGTCCGATACCGTCAATTCAAACTCCAGGCGTGATGATGAGTTTCGCGACGGCGCCGTAAATCTCGGGGTAACGGTATTCGAATTCTGGAGCGTCACCACCGGTCCTGACAACTGCCGCCAGGAATACGTAAGCGGGTCGCTGTCGGGGTCGGTGGAACCCGAACCGTTGAGCGTCACCGAAGCGCCCGCCGATACGCTTCTGTCAGGTCCGGCGTTCGCAACCGGCGTCCGGTTCACTTCGAATTCCACCGGGTAGCCCCTGAGAACGTTCGGTTCCGGCGAGAGGGAATATCCCACGACCTTGTATCTCGGCACCCGCTTCGGCAGGATGAAAAATGCCTTGCCCGGCGAAGCCTCCCGAGTCACGAGAACAGGATCGTCCGTACCGTAAACCGCCCAGAACTCCGCCCCGCCGTAATTCTCCCGCGGCGGCGTGTACGTGATAGCGCATTCATGCACTCCGGACCCCGTGGACGTCTCCCGGGTTTCACCCCGCAGGTTACGCAGAGGTTCGGGCGGAGTCTGTGAAAAATCGGTCTCAATCGACACAGCAGCGTTCGTGTCAAAGAACGAAGTTCTGTCCACGGGATAGGCGAACAGTCCGGGCAGGTATTTTGTGGCGGTCACCACGATCGATTTATCGGCCGAGTGCCGAAGCGAGCGGATTACCCAGTCGCTATCCTCCCCCTTCACTATCCCCGCGGGGAACCTGATTCTCTGGCCGAGAGGCAGGTATCCGGAGCGGCGGGGATCGATACGAAACCGCACGGTTTCCCGCCCGCTGAGTTCCCTCTGTGAGGCGGCATATAAAACCCTGTCGGCGGTCTCCGAGTCGTAAACGTAGGGCAGGTCCGCCTCCCGCCTCGGCCCGTTCGAGTCCACGGCTTCGGATATGTCGAGTTGCATTTCCGCTGATTTCTGGTCGGGCCTGTAGTGTACCTCCAGGGTCCCTACGCGGGAGTCGTAGTCAGCCCAGGTAAGAACCGGAGCCTCGATGTACGCGGCCTCGTCCCTGGGCAGAATCACGACCTCGGAAGCCGCCTGGAACCTGACGAGCGTATCCCCGATACGCTGACGGATCTCGAACGGGCTGATTTCTCCGAGTTGCGCGAGGAACTGCGAGAGGGACTGACGCCTGCTGATCGCGCCCTCGACCCGCAACGCGGCGGTCGGCGGATTCTCCACGGTTACCCTGCTGATCTGCCCGGCCCCCCATACCGGATTGTCGAACACCTCCCTGACTACATCCGACACTCCTGTCAGAATGAATCCGTGGGCGTCGGCTGATATCTCCCCGTCGTACTGCCGCGCCAGGCGGATAAAGGCATAACCGGGATACGGCGACCCCCCGACCGAGCTAACCCTTGCGGTCGACACGCAGGCAGGGGCCAAAGACCTGGCTGAAGTCCGGGTTCTGACGCTGGCCGAGCTCGGGGGTCCGCAGGAGGTCGGGGCGTCCATGGAAGGCCGGAGCTCCGCGGTCGTGGTGGACACGGCCGTAGCGATCCGCCAGGAGGGAGACTCCATGGCTCCGACGATCACCGACGGAGACCTGGTCGGGGTGGGTCTCGGCGACAGCGGCCCGGTCGACAACGGCATCTTTGTTCTCCGCTTCGGAACCCTGGGAGTCGCAGTCAGGCGATTGCGTTTCCGCGCGGGCGGCTACCTGGTCGTCGCGGACAACCCCGAGATCGAGGGTGACTTCGTGGACCAGGGGGAGATCCCGGAGGGCTTCATCGTGGGCCGCGTCCGGTGGATCCTGAGCAAGGTCTGAGTTTTCCGCCCGAATTTCCCGAAAATTAAGTAACTCTCTTAAACACGGTCGAATCACGTCCCGCACCCAGCTGAAACCTGATTGAAACCTGATTGAAACCTGAAAATTTATAAGTCCCTAAAACCGCTTGTTTTTCTTGAAACCTGATTGAAACCTGATTGAAACCTGAAAAAGCGGGTGGAAGAGAGTTAGCTTTTTGTTAGCCTCTCTGCTAAGTCGTTGAAATCGCTTGTTTTTCGGGGTTTTTTCGGGGTTTTTTGCGTGCAGTTTTATGTTGAGAAAGCTACGAAAAGGCTAATTCCGCTCATTCCTCCTGGCCGCCGAAATCGGCACGGTCAGTTTTCCGAGGGGGCTTTTCGTCAACAATAGAGGGAACTTACGGGACGGGCGCGAGATGCAGGGTCATCTTCAAAAACATGCAAAATTAGCTTTTTAATCATACTTGCTTTGGGGGTAGTTCACGTAATAATTGATCCCCCAACCGCTTTCATCCTTGGTTTGATGGCGGTGATTCTGACGTTTTTCGGTTTTTATGAGTGGAATCGAAAAGTGGAAATATGGTTTCCCAAAAGCAATTTTGCTTTTCGGCGATTGGTTCCTGAGTTGAGATACTCGATCAATGCTCTAGCCCGCATTTCTCACAAAGGTAGAAGAGAGGAAGGATTTCAGGGATCAGTTCCTGTATTTCATCTGGATTCGCTCCGGGCAGGAATTTTTCCGGATAAAGCGCTGTTAATTCGGGGGATTTTTACCTGAATCACAGTTCTCAGCAGCATTCGGACATAACTGTCCCCCGACTTTACCTGACAGCCGGATTCATAAGCCCTGACTCAACGCAACGGCACTGCCTGAAGCTTCCACAACACCTGTCTGAACAGGTTTGTGTACGGATAACTCTCCGAGAACGACAACACCACCCTCCGAGCGCTTGTCCTTACCACAGTGCCGATCTTTATCAGCTTAAGCCTTATGGTATCGCACTGCGCCATAGAGTAGCGGGTTCCCTTCAGTCCCACTCTCCTCACGCACTCCATCAGTATGTAGGCAAAGGCGGAGAAGTACATCCTCAACTGGTTTGAACGCATCCAGTGAGTCGAAGTGCGGTCTGAGAACAGTTGAAGCTGCTGGGCCTTGATCCGGTTCTCCATCTCCCCCCTCGCGCAGTATATCTTCTCGTAAAGAGTCTTCGCGCAATACTCTTCGTGCTTAAGCGACGTCACCACGAACCGGGTGTTTCTCCCCTTCTCAAGATGCTCGGCCTTGCACACCACCCTCCGTCCACGAGACCAGGTTTTTTTGGTGCAGTAGCGGAAGCTTTTGAAGCGGCGTGAAGCCTTGCGGGTTTCCCTGTGTTCCACGCAGGCGTTGCGCACCTCCTTTTTCACCCTTTTCATCAGCCGGGAGTTTCTTGCCATCCCCAGGATATAGTCAACCCCGTTCTCCTCGCACCAGCTCATAAGCTCGTCCCGGCAGAACCCCGAGTCACCCCTTATTATAATGCGAGTCCTTTTCCACTTCCTCCGAATCCCAGAGACAATCCTCTCGATTTCCTCCACCGCTCCCGCCGCGGAGTCCTGATTGGCCTTCCTGAGCCTGCATCCAAGCAGATGGCGCCCGCAGAATACGTAGGAAGGAGCGTAACAGTACTTTCTGTAGTAACCGTGATAGAACTTCCCCTCCTGGTTCCCGTGCACGGGATCGTCCGTTACGTCTATGTCAAGCACTATCTTCTTCGGATTCTGCTTGTGGAACCTCAAAAACAGGTCCACAAGCAGCCTTTCCATAGCACCGAAGTCCGCGACTATCTTCTTGTAGCGCTGCGCTTCAGACCCGGTTAACTCCATGCGGTTAAGCGTGCTTTTGCCCGCAAGGGGAGATGACGTGCCGCAGAACATCTCCGCCATGGGATCGTTTCTGAATCGGTCATGATCATTTACGTCTTCGTAGCCGCAGCAGATGGCAAGTACCCGTTGCGCCACTATGGAGAACAGGGAATGGGTGACGTAGCGGTGGTCGCGGTGATCCGTGAAGCACTCGCTTAACCTTCTTATGACCCTGAAACGGTGCTCCGCTTCGCGAAGCAGGACCGCTCCGCCGTCGGAACTTACTTTGTCCGCGTCGAAGCGCCCAAGGACTCTTCGGGTTCTTTCATTGCTTGTGGAACTTTTGAAGGGTAGAAATTCGAGCTGGTTCGTGTTACACTGTGTACTCATAAGGCCGTTGTTCTCCTGTGTTGTAAAGTGCTGATTCACTTATATTATAACACAGGCAACGGCCTTTTCTATACCACCTTGTGAGAAATGCGGGCTAATAGCTTTAGAACAAGTTTATCTGGACTGGAAAGTAAACAACCCTTTGGATCCACTCATGCTTTCAGAAGAACAAATTGAAGACAAGTCTAGGGCTGAACAGCTCGTTCAACGATTGCACTTCATGGAAATTGCTTATGCTTTTGCCCCAATCGAACTTGGCGGAAAAGAAAGTCGACAAAAATGGAAAGAACATTTCCAGAGGACTTTATCTTACGCAGAACATGGGAAATACAAGGATTATGTAAAACTCCTGCGGAAAGAGAAGGGATCGATGCAACTTACCGAAGACGACGTGCCCTTCTAGTGTTGGTGGGTTAAGCGACTGCTTAACTCAATCGCAAACGCAACCCCCCAACTCATCGCAAAGGCAAGACGGAAATATCAACGCAATCGACTTAAAATGCGCATGAGAAAGACAAAATCAGCTTGGAAAATCCTTTCCGTTTCCCCGATTCGTCCGTTCGGACAAAGGAAGTGTTTTTATGGCCATGCATGACAAATATGCCAGAATTTGCTGGAACACCGCAGGATGGAGGAGACCCACGGGCGACGCGGCCGTAACGGAAAACGGTACCTATGTGGCAAAACACGGCTTCGGTCACGAGGAATGGATATTCAACTTTGAATGGACAATAAGAGGCTTTCGATACGGTTTCCTTCAGCCGATAGGCAAATACTATGAGAAATACCGTGGGCAGTCCTGTTCAATTCTCCTTTACACGCTGACTCCGCAGACGAAGACTCTTCTTGTAGGACAAATCAGCAATGTTTGCGTGCCGGAACCGGACGAACTCGCCGAGGTGCTTAAAATATCAAAGAAGAAGGGCTGGCTTGATTCCATGCGCGCCGATGTCAAACGAGTCAAGGGGAATCTGGAGATACTGCAAGACCCGCAACCTAGGGCTATCGCAAATGTGCGCTTCCGGCCCCGGGATGTGAAGATATTTGACCCGCGGCGGCTGGTAACCGGAGAGCACAAAATTGCGCAGTTCAGGCGATACCAGCCGTTTGACTGGAACAAGGAAGATTACCCGGGGACGGAGATGCGGCCGCCGCACATTAAAAGAAAGGACCCTAGGCGTTCCGAGAAAAAGATGACTCGGGCAGCGCAGGAAGGTGTTGAGGTGGACCCTGGGCACAATCGATTGCAGAACCGACTGTACAAACACCTGTGCAGAATACATGGAACTGGGAAGGTGCATTATGAGAAGGATTTTGTGGATCTGACAGTCGAGGAACCGGGAGGAAACGTCGTCTTTTTTGAGATCAAGACTGAGACGACGGCTAAGCGCTGTATCAGGCAGGCGATGGGACAGCTCCTTGAGTATGCGCATTATGGAGGAAACAGCAGGGCAGGCCGCCTCGTGGTTGTGGGAGATGCGGAGCCTACAGAAGATGATTGTGCCTATCTGGTTTCTTTGCGCAGGAAGTATAATCTGCCGATCTATTACTCCCGGTTCCTCTGGGAGAGCGGGAGGCTTGCTGAAGAAATATGAAATTGGAGTAATAAAGTGCCCCAGAGAAACTGGAAGCTCCGATCTGGATGAAATCAATAGTAGCGGCATGAGTAAGAAAACAAAAGCAAAGCATGGTTTTAAAAAAGGAGGCATCACAAGAACCGGCCTTTATTACCAAGACCTGATCGGTATCGAACTCCTGCTCTCTTTTTTTCGTAATCCAGACAAATACCGTTGGGTTGAGCTTGACTCCGAAGATCCCGAAGTCGGATTTCTGGACGATGTTGTGGCAGCCCGCGGGGACGGAAGCTACGAGTTCATCCAGGTGAAATTCACCGTTGATCCAGACAGCTATTTTCTGGACTGGGACTGGTTGCTGGAGAAAAAAGAAAACGGCACGTCGCGGCTTTTCAAATGGGCTGAGTCTCTGAATGGCGTGGCGAATCTGGGCGAAATTCATTCCGCCCGGCTTAGAACCAACCGTCGGCCCGATACGGAATTTCAGAAATCTTTGATAGACGGCAAGGTTGACATAAGCCGAACCGAAGAGCCTCTAAGGATGCGGGTCGAAAATGAATTAGGCGGTCAGAAACCAGCGTCCGATTTCTTTTCACGCTTCCAGTTCTCTCATTCGGAACCCTTGATCGATCAGCTGGAAAACCAATTAAGGGATTCGATCGTTCCGACGGATACTGACAGCGGTGGATGGCTTTTGCTTTGCACCCAAGTGTTCAAGTGGGCGACGAGAAAACAGTCCCCCGAACCGGATGGAAGGATCAGGCATAAGCATCTTGTCCAGATAATCACGAAGAAGCGCGCTCAACCTATATCTCAGGATTTCCGGATACCGGATGTTTATTGTCAGCCGAGCACCGAATTTCACGAGGCTTTTCTCCGTCGCGTCGAAACATCAAAGAATACTGTATCTGTACTTTGGGGAACTCCGGGTCGCGGAAAAAGCACTTACCTGAGCTTTTTTGTCGGGGAACTGCACAGAAGAGAAATTCCTTCTGTAAGGCATCACTACTTCCTGTCTTTGGACGACACCTCGGGCAACCGTCTTTCATTTTTTGAAATAACCACGTCGCTGATCCACCAGATGGAGACGCTTTGCCCCGAAGCGGTGGAAGGACTGAATGAGCGAACAGACCCCCTCCGAAAATGGCTTGAGACTTGCGGTAATTATTTTAAAGAACTAGGAAAACCTTTCGTGGTGGTCATTGACGGACTTGACCACGTCTGGCGGGAAAGCGGAGACATTGTTCAGATGCAGCAGCTCTTTGGCGAACTTCTTCCTGCGTCTCCCAACGTGCATCTGGTTGTCGGCACGCAGAAAGTTTCTCACGATCGTCTTCCTTCTCGCTTGATTTGCCACGCGGAAGACAGCGACTGGATCGAAATCCCGCCTATGAACCGGCAGTCGGTTCACCAGTGGGTTGTGGGACAGCGTGAGGCAGACCGCCTCCGACTGCCGGATAACGGATTCGCTCGGGAACCGAAGGATATGATGAATGCCATCTCCGAGGCTTTTTTCGAAATCTCACATGGCCATCCCCTGCACCTGATCTATTCGTTTGAAGCGCTGGTAAGAAGAGGGATCGAATTGACTCCAGAGGAAGTTCGGCTGCTTCCCGATTGTCCTGAGGGCGATATCAACAAATACTACGGAGTGCTTTGGAGCCGGTTGTCCCCGGATGCAAAGCGGATCCTTCACCTGATCGCGGGTTCTGATTTTCACTGGCCGCCGTCCGGCATAATGCGGTGTGTCGGCCCGATTGACGAGGTTGCTTACCTGCTTGAGCACCGAAGGAGCGGTTTAATTCCGTTTCACGGAAGCATGCTCGCGTACGTGAGGGAACTCCCTGGGCATGAGGACAGTTTCCGCGCGCTTCTGCCTGAGGTCATTGAATGGCTCGAGGGGGATGCGCCAGAATACCTGCGGTGGGGCTGGTTTTGGCTGATGAAGGCCATGTGCGGCGATTACCGCGACCTCTTGACTAAAACTACCAGGCAATGGGCTCTTGAGTCTCTTGCCGAAGGCTGGCCCGAAAAACAGATTATAAAAATTCTTTCCGCGGCGGAACGTAAATCTTTTGCGGATTCGGATTACGCTAAAACTATCGGATTGCGTTGCCTGAAGACGCGATTAATAAACGGCTTTGACTTTCAGACCGACAGGGATTTCAAATTTTTAGAACGTGCGATTCGATCAAGCAATAATACTCAGCAGATTCTTAACCTTGCGGACAGCATAGAATCCCTTAAAGACAAACAGGTGGTTGCACTCGCAAACTCAACAACAGCCGAGATGAAAGATATACGATACAAATGCGTTGGGGAACTTAAACGGCGTATTGACTTGTGGATGAATTTACGACATCGGCCGGGAAATGAGTTTCTAGACCTCGTGCGGTGTTTCTTTGAGGCGCTGTCCTTGGCACCGGAAATTGATATAGACAATTTGTTGAAATTTACTTGGAACTTTAGAAAGCCAAAAGAAGTTTTTGGCTTCCTTGTGGAATTTCTTTTGAGGGAAAGACGGCTAGAAGAGCTGATTTCAATAGTGAGGCACAGGAGGCTGAAATCCGAAAAGGCGCGTGCTCTGCTTCTTCTTGCACAAGACGCAATAGTCCGGGCCGCCGCAATTGAAGGAACTGACATCGCATTGCGGTATGCTCCCAGAAAGACGCCGATCAGTCCGTTGCTGACATGCTGGATGCATTATCACCAAGTGAAGACATCAGCCCCAATCGCAGTTCCCAATGTTCCCGAAGATATTGTTCAGGAGTATTATGATTCATACGGACAGGAAGATTTGAAATGGTTTTTTTGCGACTTCTTCTTCCACAGTCTTGCGAATAACCTTAGGAGTGTGAAAGTTGAGTCGCTCCGGCCGGCCGGGGAGCGCCCGGGGAGTTCAGGATGGATTGATAGTGCCCTGAAACTGCTTGAGGATCTGGCGCAAGATATAAAAACCGGTCGGATTCGTCTTTCCTTTTCCGCTCCTTACAGTAAAGCTGAAGCGCTCGAGCCCGTTGCGCATAGCTTTTCCGAGGCGAATTTCTCACAGTATCAATCCTTTAGAAATGCCCTTCTCCAGATTGCGATTAGCCTGCACTGCGTCAATCATCCGGTCGGAAGAACACATTTCATAGAAACCAAGGAGCTAAACGCAGTAAGATCGTCGGTTCACTGGGACGAGGAGGCGTGGATTTCTTTTCAGGTAGAGCATCAATTTCCCGTTCTAGGCCCAGAAGAAGCTAGACTGACGCTTGAGTCCGCCGTCGACAAGCAGAACTCAACTGTAACGCGATTCGATAGACGTACAGACAAATGGATTGAGCTTGCGGGATTTGCTCTGCTGTATAATCTTCAGACTTCCAGGCAGATTGTTTTGAGAGCCGCAAACTGCATAATCGGGTACGGATGGCGTAAGGACCTCTGGCTGGATCAAGTTCTGGATTCGGTAGAAGCCGTCCATGATGCCGGAGCAAAAGACGGATTTGAATGGCTTAAAACGCTTGCCCCTGTTGTCGAGCGGGTTACGGAATTCACCGACGGGGATGAAACCGATTACATAAGGTCGGAATTTATTGATATCGTAGCCAAAGTGCGACCTGATCGACTTCCCAGCTTATATTCGCGTCACATCGCTAACGATGAGTTCGGATATGCCGATCAAGCCCTTTCGGCATTCTGCAAGCTTATTGATTTTACGAATCCCGCCAGCATGGCTCTGGGACATACTTTTGTTGAAACACAGAACATATTGGACCTTCGATCATCCGGCAACACATCCGCAGACCGCTTGGAAGAGGATCAAGTGCGCTTTCTTGGCGGTCTGCAAGTGTTGCCGGACCGTGCGCCGACGCCAAACAAACATGAAGATCTAGCTTGGGGCGGTACTCCGCCCGACGTAAGCAAGATAAAACCCTCTCAATTCAGTGTTTTGATTGAGAAAATCTCGGGGTCTTCTCTTGGCTACAAACACAAAGATAAAACTTTAAAACAGTGGCTTACCCACTGGGTAGATAAGGGCAAGGGAATAGATGCTATTAATTCAATTCGTTCATACTTTAGCGAAGAAGAAAATCCCCGTGAAGCAGAATCGCTGCTTGATGATGTTTTTCAGGCCAGCCTGGCACTGGAAGGGAAAAAGAAAGCATACGAATGGCTGGTTCGGGCGCATATACATCGCCACGGGTGGAGCAACTGGTATGCCTCGAAAGAGGAAATTCTCCGTAGGCTTGGTCGGGCCGCTGAGCATTATCCAGAAAGGTGGGCCGACTTCATTAGCCCGCATTTCTCACAAGGTGGTATAGAAAAGGCCGTTGCCTGTGTTATAATATAAGTGAATCAGCACTTTACAACACAGGAGAACAACGGCCTTATGAGTACACAGTGTAACACGAACCAGCTCGAATTTCTACCCTTCAAAAGTTCCACAAGCAATGAAAGAACCCGAAGAGTCCTTGGGCGCTTCGACGCGGACAAAGTAAGTTCCGACGGCGGAGCGGTCCTGCTTCGCGAAGCGGAGCACCGTTTCAGGGTCATAAGAAGGTTAAGCGAGTGCTTCACGGATCACCGCGACCACCGCTACGTCACCCATTCCCTGTTCTCCATAGTGGCGCAACGGGTACTTGCCATCTGCTGCGGCTACGAAGACGTAAATGATCATGACCGATTCAGAAACGATCCCATGGCGGAGATGTTCTGCGGCACGTCATCTCCCCTTGCGGGCAAAAGCACGCTTAACCGCATGGAGTTAACCGGGTCTGAAGCGCAGCGCTACAAGAAGATAGTCGCGGACTTCGGTGCTATGGAAAGGCTGCTTGTGGACCTGTTTTTGAGGTTCCACAAGCAGAATCCGAAGAAGATAGTGCTTGACATAGACGTAACGGACGATCCCGTGCACGGGAACCAGGAGGGGAAGTTCTATCACGGTTACTACAGAAAGTACTGTTACGCTCCTTCCTACGTATTCTGCGGGCGCCATCTGCTTGGATGCAGGCTCAGGAAGGCCAATCAGGACTCCGCGGCGGGAGCGGTGGAGGAAATCGAGAGGATTGTCTCTGGGATTCGGAGGAAGTGGAAAAGGACTCGCATTATAATAAGGGGTGACTCGGGGTTCTGCCGGGACGAGCTTATGAGCTGGTGCGAGGAGAACGGGGTTGACTATATCCTGGGGATGGCAAGAAACTCCCGGCTGATGAAAAGGGTGAAAAAGGAGGTGCGCAACGCCTGCGTGGAACACAGGGAAACCCGCAAGGCTTCACGCCGCTTCAAAAGCTTCCGCTACTGCACCAAAAAAACCTGGTCTCGTGGACGGAGGGTGGTGTGCAAGGCCGAGCATCTTGAGAAGGGGAGAAACACCCGGTTCGTGGTGACGTCGCTTAAGCACGAAGAGTATTGCGCGAAGACTCTTTACGAGAAGATATACTGCGCGAGGGGGGAGATGGAGAACCGGATCAAGGCCCAGCAGCTTCAACTGTTCTCAGACCGCACTTCGACTCACTGGATGCGTTCAAACCAGTTGAGGATGTACTTCTCCGCCTTTGCCTACATACTGATGGAGTGCGTGAGGAGAGTGGGACTGAAGGGAACCCGCTACTCTATGGCGCAGTGCGATACCATAAGGCTTAAGCTGATAAAGATCGGCACTGTGGTAAGGACAAGCGCTCGGAGGGTGGTGTTGTCGTTCTCGGAGAGTTATCCGTACACAAACCT
This sequence comes from Thermodesulfobacteriota bacterium, assembly GCA_965204035.1. Classification (GTDB taxonomy): domain Bacteria; phylum Desulfobacterota_D; class UBA1144; order Nemesobacterales; family Nemesobacteraceae; genus Nemesobacter. The sequence goes on along the minus strand of OZ241964.1, from coordinate 1,897,591 downwards.
GTTCAGACAGGTGTTGTGGAAGCTTCAGGCAGTGCCGTTGCGTTGAGTCAGGGCTTATGAATCCGGCTGTCAGGTAAAGTCGGGGGACAGTTATGTCCGAATGCTGCTGAGAACTGTGATTCAGGTAAAAATCCCCCGAATTAACAGCGCTTTATCCGGAAAAATTCCTGCCCGGAGCGAATCCAGATGAAATACAGGAACTGATCCCTGAAATCCTTCCTCTCTTCTACCTTTGTGAGAAATGCGGGTTAGAGATACGTCGGAACCTCCGCCATACTGGCAACGCAGGGGGAGAGATTTTGCCATTGGCGCAGAACATCTTGTCGATTTTCTTCTGCTCGTCAATCAAAAGGAAAAAGCCGTTGAATTTGTAGATGAGTGCGTAAGGGTCGTGACCGAGGAGGTTTCAGACCAGCCTATAGAGGAATGCCCGTGGTTCAACCAGATTTAACTGAATTAACTATACGCATGCTGATTGAACGTCTTAACTGGCCGATCCGCATGGCCAGATGGCGAACGGCCCGCGAGTTCAGTTCCCTGCTTTCATCTAAGGATTATTCGAAACTCGCAACGGATGTTTATCTCGATTGGCTTTCGGGGAGGAAATTTGAAAGCGAGGTCGGGTCCGCTTTAGCTGTTCTGTTGTGTACGTCCGAAAACAGTCTGCCGCCTTTTGAGGACGTCGCAGGCCATATAACCAAGCCCTCAATTCTGGCGGATGCAATGCTTGAAAACATATACGGTTCAGGCAAAGTTAGAGGAGGGTGGGAACATGCTCATTCCGGCCAAACGCCTTCTTCGTTTAAAGCAGAACCTTATTTTCTGAACAACAAATCTATTTATGTGCCACCGATATTTAGCAATTTTCTTGAAGACATAGAAACCAAAACCGGCTTCCCACTTATAAAGCAATGGGCCTTTGAGTGGCACGAACTGATGGAATCAACCAAAGCTCCGCATTCGGAATACCCATATCATTTTGTCGAACCGTCCCGCGCCCGTTATGGAATTAGTGCTCTGTTCAGCCAGCGTCAATGTGATGTTTATCAGTCCGCCTATCTTAGAACATTAGCTTGGGCAGTAGATTGTCAAATTTTATCAGTAAATTATGCAATAAGATTAGCTTTAGAGGCACTTCCGCTTAACCGGGGGCTGGCGCGATTGAATCCGGCAGAACGGCCTGCTTGGATATCTGATATTCCAGAAAAATGCGTTGATGTTTCAGGGCCATTTGAACCCTTAGTTAGAAATCTGCTCAAGTCAAACCTAGGTCAACGGCATATGCGCCCCGTCGTACTCAAGATTCCCATATCGGCGGACCTAGCCGAGTTCTCCGTTTTATCCATTTCAGCAGTTCTGGCAAGCACGGACTTTGTTCCCGATCTGGATGTCGAGCACTCAACTTTTACTCGCGGTCAATCCTGCATCCTTCCAGATGGGATATCTATAGAATGCGCACTCGGGAAAAAAGATATATCGGACTTCACTTCATCGGGAATTAGAGGCTTTAGTGTTCCGTTTTGTCTCGACCTAATGCCATATCCGATAGGGTCATGGCTTACTGATTATTTTCTGTCAGGGATTTCACTGCCAGCGTCATATGCCTTTGAAGGTGAGGCTGAAATCAACTGTAACGATGACAGGATTGATATTATAAGCGGCGGCAAGATATCCGCTTCTTGGAAAGTCTGGCACGATTGCTGGACTCCGTTATATGCAAGTGGCGGGTCGACGCGCTGCGGCATACTCACCGAGTTGCGAGAAGACGAAATTGCCAAGGCACAGGATAGACACAGCATGAGGCTCGGTTGGTTTATAGAACTAAACATTTGGGAACAGGAAAAAGATTTTGAATTGACAAGGCGCAGAGAGTTCTTTTTTGATTAGATTTTATTTCTAAGTGCGTAATGGGGAAGCAGTCCGGTGAATTCGGTAAGAGAAGACGGAAAGGCACTTCGCAACCTTATAGCTGTGTTTTATGACCGCATTTTTCTTTGACAGGGCATGAAGCTCGAGTTTTTAGGGTTATAACAGTAGCAGGTTTCCGAGCCGAAACCGCATGGCCGATTGACTGACTTCAAACTTCCTAGCAAGTGTGCCAACAATTTCTTCTTCATCAATATCAAAAGATTCGTCACCAAGTTCCTTAATCAAGAGTGTTTTTGGCATCAGCAGTTCCGCGGCAAAGAAATTAGCCTCAATTTCTATTTGTTTTATTCCAGCTGCCGAAATGGAATCCCGCATAAGCATCGGGAAAAATTTATCTACGTGGATTTCTTGAGCCACTTGGTTTTTGTGAAGAATGAAGTGGCCACATTCATGTGCGATCGTGAACCTCCTGCGGTTGGGATGATGTAAGGCATTAACGCCAATAATTGACGTCCCCTCCTTTATGTAAATCATTCCAGAAAGCTCATCGTCTAGCATGGAAAACCGCAAACTTATACCAAGGGATTCAACAATTTGTTCAACGGGAACAGGAGGATCTGTTATATGGTTGCGATCAAGTAATCTTTGTACCTCATCTGAAATTCTTTCTTGTCTTTCTTGTTCCATCGCCCTTCAATTATCACAACATGTGTTGGCTACCCCTCGCTTAGCAGGCGTTGAATGTCTCCCTGCTGTCTATCAGTTAGCCCTTGGGGGAATGGTAAGTTATCTAAATCGTCGTTACGATGTGTTGCGGGTATTTTAACCATGAGTACTGTTGGTGAATCAAGGTCTAAGGCATCAGCGATTTTATAGAGATGATGAACTAAAACCTGTTGACGGCCAGCCTCAATGTTTGCCAGTGAGGAACGTGAAATTCCGACCTGTGCCGCAAGTTGGACTTGAGTCTTGTCGGCACCTTTACGACATTGTTTAATGATTTCCCCAACTGCTTGGTAGATGTGTTTCTTCTCCACGATTCCTAATTCTATTAGACATAAGTGAGGATGTCAATTTAACAAACCTAATGTTTGTTTTGCAATCTTTTTAAAAGTTTTTGACATTAACATTTAAATATGTCAATATAGAGAGAAAATTTTAATTGACGGAGGTTCATAATCATGAACAAGCTAAAAACAAAGAGATTTTCTCCACTTTCCGAGCCGCTGGATCTACTGTTAGCCGATATTGCGATTCACATTCAACTCAGTGCCAGCGATTTTCGTAAGATGGAGCAACGTTACAAAGCCCTCGGTGACTATATTGATCGTCCGGGAAGTTTATTGAGAGGCAGAGTCCAACTTGTATATCCGCAGGGCTCAATGGCTATAGGCGCAACCGTCGCCTCAAAACTTACTAATGATGAGCACGATGTAGATTTTATAGTGCAGCTTGAACTAAACGCAGGTACAACAACTCCGAAAGAAGTACTCGACCTGCTTTTCCGCAGTATTAAAGGGGAACGGGGTTCTGTTTATTTTGATAAAGTCAGGCGCCGAAGCCGTTGCGTAACTGTAAATTATGCCGACAAAATGCATGCCGATATAACGCCGATGATCCGGATTGCTGGACAACCCGAGCGTGAAAGCTTTCTGTTCCATAACAGGCATGGTGTTCCAGAAGAAGACCAAGTGTTAATTGCTAATCCTTTCGGTTTTGCGGAGCGCTTCAAGGAAATCACATCAGTGGATAAGGACTTTGCCGAGATATTTGCTATGAGGGCGGGAGAGTATGAAAGGCTGGTGCTAAATTTGAGAGCCGACAGTGAAGAGATCCCCGATCAGGAACCTATTAACAGCAAGTCTAAAGCCGTTGTGGCACTACAGCTGATAAAACGCTGGCGTAACGTACTGTTCGAGAAGCGCAGTACTCGCCGTCCGCCTTCCGTAATGATGAGCAAGCTGGTCGCGGATGCTGCAAACAATACCAGTACGCTCTCCGAGGAGTTGCTGTATCAAGCGCAGTGTATGCACGAGAATCTGTTACAGCATCATCAAGTCGGCCAGAAAATTAGGGTTTTTAATCCCGTCTGCGACAGAGATGAGTTTACTGACCGCTGGCCGGGTTCACTACACGAACAAGAAGTTTTTCTTAACGATTTAAACACTCTTATTGCCGACCTTAAACGCCTGAATGCTGGCTGTGAGCTTAGAGAAATGCGTGAGATAATGATCAGACTGTTTGGAGAAGCCCCTACAGGCAAGGTTTTCGAAACCTTTAACAGGGAGATGGGAAAACAGATAGAAAGTGGACAAAGTCACCACAAACCAGACGGTGGGCGCCTTTATGTGCCTACAAGTGGAATTATTACTGGTGGAACTTCGGGGTCTGGAGTACAAAGGACACCAAGAAATACTTTTCATGGTACGGAGAGGAGGAAGAAAAAATAAGAGTGCTCCCAATCAAAGAGCAAATAAACCTTATGGGTAAGAGGTGGCCGCAATTTGAAGTCTCTTGGCCAACAAAATGGTTTGTTTTCTGGAAAGGGACTCTTCGTCCCCTTAATAAGGAGTATATCGTTCAGGTGGTTTACTGCCTCGGAGCTAATCTCGGTTCAGTCGAGATATCACCGAAGTTTCCGCAAGTTCAGGTTCTTTCCCCGCTGCTTGCGGTACGTCCTGAAAACCCAGACGAACCTATTCCGCATCATTATCAAAACCTGGGTGATCCCAGTCATCCGATTTTGTGTCTGTATGATCCTTACGGCAAAGAATGGCAACCCGGTGACTGCATTGCCGAAACCATACTGCCTTGGAGCATTAATTGGCTAGCGTGCTATGAGGGCTGGCGTGCGACGGACAGGTGGACCGGTGGAGGAACTCATTAAACTAAAGACAGGACAGAATAAGGAAATAACTCTGCCTAAACGGTCATCAGGCACGCTTCAAAGCCGCCGTATCCGGCAACCTTGGCCTAAGAATCGGATTTTTCGCATCCTGTCAATTGATGGCGGCGGAATCTGTGGAATATTTCCGGCGGTTTTTCTGGCGGAACTGGAAAAACGCTATCTTGGTAATGCGTCCGTCTCAAAATATTTTGACCTCATTACCGGAACTTCAACTGGCGGAATCATTGCCTTAGGACTTGCTTCAGGCTTCTCTGCCAAAGACCTTTCTGAAATCTACATAACCCGGGGACGTGAAATTTTCCCGCCTTCCAAGTCAGGATTAGTTGGTATGACCAAACATTGCGTAAAAAAACTAAGAAATCTTTTGCTATACAACTACGACCGTGAAGCACTTATAGGAATACTTTCTGAAATTTTTGGCCAAAAAAAACTTGGACAGTCTCTCAACCGGCTTTGTATACCCTCTTTTGATGGACGTTATGGAGAAGTATATATATTCAAAACACCTCACCACCCGGATTTTCATAAAGATCATAGAGAATTGATAACCAAAGTAGCTGCCGCCACGGCTGCGGCGCCAACTTTCTTTAAACCACTTGAAGATAGAGGTTACACTTTCGTCGATGGCGGAGTATGGGCAAACAACCCTGTTATGGTTGGCTTAGTTGATGCCATGTCCTGTTTCGACGTGCCGACGGAAAACATACGAATCCTGAGCTTGGGATGTGGTAACCATAACCATGCAGTAGTTAACGGGTGGAAAATTTCGATGGGTGGCCTGCTCGTTTGGCGAAACATTATCTATGCGTCAATGCAACTACAATCCATGAACGCCTTGGGTCAGGCCGGTCTGCTTATAGGACAGGACAAGATCATACGCATCGCACCTCCAGAAACCCAAAGAGCGATCGCACTAGACGACTGGACACGGGCTAGTAAAGAACTTCCAGATCTCGCAAAAGAGGCGGTGGAAAATATGGGCGTTCGGACGGCAAAAATTTTTCTTGAAGAAACCATCGCTCCTTATAAAGCACTGTATACTTGAGTGCTCATGATAAGAATTTCCTCCGTCATTCTGTTTCCTATAGCCCGCGACGTAAGCTCCTTGACATCAGGGGCTTGGCAAGCGAACGCCGGATCAGGTTTACTATGGTTTGGATGGGGATTTGCCGAGGGAGGTAGCGGCTTGAAGATGTTGAGAGGAAAAAAGAGTTTCTTACTGCTTGAATGTTCGGTAGGATTTCCAGGTTCTTAGAGAAGCGGAAACAACCGCATTTGACCAAACAGATAAACGGACCGAGAAATGAAACCTCTTCGTATTTTTATAAGCAGTGTGCAAGGTGAATTCGCCGAGGAAAGAGCGGCGTTGCGCGACTATGTGCATGGCGATGTGCTGATGAGGCGGTTCTTTGAAGTGTTTTTGTTTGAGGATGTTCCGGCATTGGACCGGCGGCCCGACGATCTTTATCTGGAAGAAGTCGAACGGTCGGATATCTATGTGGGACTGTTCGGCGGTGACTACGGAAACGAGGACAAAGATGGCGTGTCTCCGACGGAGAGGGAATTTGACCGCGCGACCTTGCTGGGAGTCCACCGCCTGATTTTCCTTAAGGGTGTGAAGGAAGAAGACCGCCATCCCAAGATGCACGCACTGGTCCTCAGGGCGCAGACGGACCTTGTCCGCAAGCGGTTCAATACCTCCGAAGAACTTGTATCTGGACTTTATGCGGCACTGGTGGAGTATCTGGGAGCAAAGGAACTGATACGTTCGAGTCCTTTCGACGCGGCGCCCTGCGCAAAGTCTTCCATGGACGATCTCGACTCCGGCAGGATGTTACGGTTCATCCGCACGGCCCGCAGGGCCAGAGGATTTTCGCTGACAGAAAATGTCTATCCGGAAGAATTGCTTGAGCATCTTAATCTGCTTTCCAGCGGGCTTCCGACCAATGCGGCGGTCTTGCTGTTCGGAAAGTCGCCGCAGCACTTTCTGATCTCTTCTGAGATCAGGTGCGCTCACTTTCACGGGACCGAGGTCGAGAAGCCGATTCCGTCCTATCAGGTTTACAAGGGTACGGTGTTTGATCTGGTTGACCAAGCAGTGGACTTCGTTCTTAGCAAGATTAACCGCTCGATTGGTACCCGGTCCGAAAGCGTCCGAGCTCCCACCACCTATGAAATCCCGAAAGAGGTCGTGAGCGAGGCCGTAGTGAATGCGGTGGCTCATCGGGACTATGCGGACAATGCCAGCGTTCAGGTCATGCTCTTTGCCGACCGTCTGGAAGTTCGGAATCCCGGCCGCCTTCCGCCGCCTCTTACACTTGAGAAGCTGCGGGTTGCACACAGTTCGGTGCCCGCAAATCCGCTGCTGGCCGAGTCTCTTTACCTAGCCGAATATATTGAACGTATGGGGACGGGAACGCTGGACATGATTCGACGGTGCGCCGACGCAGGTCTGCCGGAACCTGAGTTTGCTGTCGCTGACGGGTTTGTCGCGACGATTCGGCGCGCTGCGCTTACGACGCAAGCGGCGAGGCGGCCAGAGTCACAGCCAGAGTCACAGCCAGAGTCACAGCCAGAGTCACTGGAAGCGAAAATTCTCAGTTTGCTGGCTGCCGGAGAGATGTCGAAGGTTGAGTTGTCCAAGAGCCTGGGGCAGAGGGGAGTCTCGGGCCAGCTCAACAAGGTCGTCCGGGTTCTTGTGCGTGAGGGGAGCATTGAGTATACTCTGCCCGACAAGCCTCGAAGCCGTTTCCAGAAGTACAGGCTGACGGACAAGGGCCGGGCCGCCGCGTCTCCATAGACAGGGCCAATCATACGCCAAGACGCCGAGTGGGGCCGTAGCCCCAACGTGCAAGGTGACGCACTCCCAGACATTCATAATTTATCCATTATTCCTGATCTTAAACGCACAAAAGAGTTTGCGGGTTTCTGCGGTTCGCGGTTTCAGGTCAACACGCGCAACGGTTTTCCTGCGGAGAGCCGTTTCGGAAGCCTGAGAAACTGTGGCTGCGAGAATTCCCGCCGTCACTTGGTATTGCTTCCCGCAATCGCCTTGGCGGCTTCGTCAAGACCGGGGAAAAGAACCTCGCGCGTCACGTTAAGGAACCGCAGTTCGCTCAGGATGTCTTTCTTGCTTCCGGCGGGCACGACCAGCTTGTAGTGATCGTAAACCGGTATGTTGCCGTTTGAGGCCAGAATATTCTCTTTTTCAAACCGCTCGTGAAACGCGGAGACGAGAAAAGCGCCGGACTGCACCCTGATCCGTTCAAACGACTGCATGGGTTCCACGACGAATACCCGAAATAGGTCCCTTACGTCAACCCGTTCCTTGAAGTGAGGCTTCTCCTGCCTGATGTGGTGGTAAAGGCGGTCCATAATATCCGGGTATCGGTTCGACCCTCCGCGCAGAACCCTTTTGCCTGCTTCTCCATAGTCCGAGAATTTTCCCATCAGGGCGTGCTGTTCGAAAAGCGGAAGTTTCGCCAGGTTCGCGACGACGCTTACCGCGTCGCTGTCAAAGGACTTTACGATGTTCCTGTTTTCCGGAACCACGAAAACGTGCAGTGCACCGTCCGCCCGATTGGATTTTTCCGAACTCGAAGAATCTTCGCAGGCGTGAAACAGTGCCACCAGCGGATTTCGCGTAATATCGAGAAGGCGGGTTCTGAGCCCGTGCTGCTGGGCGATAACCCACTGCGACAGGGCTGAAGTCGCGCTGGCAAAATCTTGCGGTCTTCGCGACATCAGGTCGAGCAGCATTTTCCCTTCCTTATCATGGAAAGGCTCTTGTCCTTTCTCCGGATTCCTCATTATGGAGGGACTGAGCTTCCACGAGATATCGCTCTCTCCCCGGAAATAAAACATGTAGCCGTCCCTGAAATTACCCTCCTGCGAATTGGTTCCGTAATAGTTTTCAAAGAACCGGCAGATGTTTATCACTTCCCCTACGGTCGGGATTTTTTCCGGGAAGCCGGAAGCCTGACATTCGCCAGCATCTGCAAAGGGGTACAGGACGGAGACCAGAGGTTGGGTGTGTAAAATGTCCGCGCCGGTAAGGTCGGCGTGGATGAAATTCGTGCCGCTGAGGTTCGCATAGCCGAGGTATGTCCGGGTTAGATTGGCGTAGGCGAAGTAGGCATCCCGCAGGTCTGCGGAAAAAAGATTCGCACCGGTAAAATCAGTGTTTTGTGCGTAAGTACCGTTTAGCTTCGCGTAACGAAGATTGGCATCTCTGAAATTTCCATTCGCAATCTCGGCACCGGTAAAATCTGCATACTGGAGGAGTGCTCCCCGAAACCGGGCACCCCGCAGGCTCGCTTCCTTGAGATGAATGTATCCCAAGTCGGCATTGCGAAAATCCCCGCCCTCCAGATTGGCATTGTCAAGACAGATGAATACGGAACCCCCATCCCTTTCCACACAGGACGATCCCGCAAGCTGGGCACTGAGGGATACGCCGCTGAAATCAGGGGCAAAACGATGCTGCCGGCGCATATCGTTCCAGAAATCGATGCCTTTTCGAAGCCATTCTATGTGTTCTTTGTCAGCCATCTGGTTCTACCTGGGATATGAGGTCGGGCCCGCTTCCCGAAAAACATGATTTATGAAGTGAACCTGCCAACGGCCCTTGTTACACGGGTATTTTACACGAACCCTTGGATGTCGGGTGGAAATACTGAAAAAACGATTGCGAATTCTTCGTGAAAGTGCCCAAACTCCCTAGCCTGGAGCGTTGGCAGTTAATTTTCTGTTGAAACATTATGGGTGTCTTGACATGCTGGTCGCGTTTTATCGCAAGACTACGTCAGGCACGCCGTGGGAAGAAGCTTGATGTCTTTGAAATTACGATTGACCAGTTCTACGATGCGTTTGAAGAATACAGGCAGGAGGACTTTCCGCCTTTGCTTTAATAGCATCAGTTCGGGATAATAACCCGTTAACAATTAATCGTGCGTGGCGTGGCCGGGAAGGATCCGAACGGCAAAAATCAAACAGAACCGGGGGCTAGGAAGAAAATCACGGAGCGCAATTGAATTATCGACCAAGATGGACCTTCTGGCGTATTTTGTGGTTACGTACCTCCCACCCTTATAAGACGGGAAGAATTTTCCGGCAGCGAAATCAGATTTTCTCCGGTCGTGTTTCTGTTACGTGGAGTTCTGACTGATGAACTTGGATCAGGTTTACGAACAAGTCTTAGTATTTATGGAGAAGTGCGTCACCGCCCTAAACGAGCAAGTTCCACCGCCCCGGCCCCGGCGCATTCCGTTCAAAGAGTCATTCGTATTCCGTCATGTAGAAAAAACACCTCGCCAAGCGATTGTACAGAAACTTGCTCGCATGGTAAGCACCCTTCGCGCGGCATATCTTCTCCTGAACCACGGCTTCGTTCAGGAACAGGGAACGCTTGAAAGAGTTCTTGATGAAATTCAGGAAGACGTCTGTTTTCTCGGCTATGGTATCATTTTTGGCGACTTGGACGACTCACTACACAAGACATATCTGGACGCATTTTTTCAGGAAGAATTTGATTTCGAGAATCCGATGAATCCGACTCAAAGACGGCCTATGGTTCCTCGAAAAAAGGTGCGCGCGTATATTGCTAGGAAAGATGAGGAAAGGGCAGATCTGGAACCAACTGAGGGAGTACTCCTTTCCCGGAAACAGAGCGGAGCATATTCCGGCTATGTCCATGCTGCGTCGCCGCACATAATGGATATGTACGGGGGAAGCCCTCCTGGATTCCATATGAGAGGCATGGAAGGAACTAAAATCCATCGCGCGCACAAGGAAGAGATATGGAACTATTTTTATCGAGGGTTAACCACTCTCAGCTTTGCCGCCGAGGCGTTTAGCAATTCCGACCTCTGCGGGGAGATCTCCGCTTGGGTAAGGGAATTCAAAGAAACCGAAAGTAAGGGAAGGACGAAAATGGAAACGCCGGAAGCAGAATAAAAGTGCGTCAATTTAAATAGGCGACGACTATTCTAAAAAAAAACACCGATGTCGGGATGTGATACAGAATGTCTCTCGACAATCAGACGGACAAGTTCTTCTCCATTTCGGGAATACCTGTGAGATTCGGTCTAATCGCTCTGCTCAGTCTTCCTTATCTCTATTTTCAGATCAGAGAACATCTCTGATAAAGATTTAACGGATCTGACAGCATGGATGCCCCACTGATTGGTAAGAGCATATGTTTTGCCATCAAGATAAAAGAGTTCATCTTTATCAATAAAGTATCGCTTGGCGCGGGGTAATTCGCCGCCAGGGTCATTTTTCATGATTGCTTTGCGAACCTGCTCGGTATTCAATTCTCCTTCAAAAACTTTAAACAGGGTTTTTCTTTTCCAGGGAACTGCTTCGACAACTTTTTCCGGCTTGCCTCCGTGTTGCAGTATGTAAGAAATGACGTGGAACATCATCCGGCGCTTGTTTTGAGCTTGGTGAATCTTCTGACCGTTAACAATTACGTCAAATTTCGTGAAATCTTTTGCGCTGGTTCTGGCTGCCCTCTCTTTCTGCTTCTTCTCGCGTATCTGGACTTGGTAATCGGCCGCCTCGGGAATGGGTATAAGGGTGTGTACGTCAAGCAAGGTCTCGTTGCCGTTTTTGTACGGACTTATTCTAACGCACCGGATATCAAGCCCGAAGTCGTTTAGCCACATGACGGAAGTAGTAAGTTCTTTGGAAAATTCGGCGGATACGAGCACAATCCTTACTTCCTGTGCGAACTGGTCCTCCTCCGGTCCCTCCCATTCCAAAAATTCCAGCAGGCTCTCCACGGCATTCCCGCCTATGTTGTTCTCGGTCAGGTAGTCTTCGTAAATTGTCGCGAGCTTATCGAACGTGAGGGTGGAAACCATGGAGGCGTACCTGAGCGCCTGAAGTTCCATGTGTCCGCCGTCTTCGCTGCGTTTAAGCTCAATCACTACCAGATTGGCGTTTTTGTCTATCCCGAGCAGGTCAATGCGGCGGTGGCTGTTTTCCCAGTAACTGAATTCTTCCGCCACGATAAGAGTGTCGGGCGCGACAATCTCAATCCGGTTTTTGAGCATGTTCTGCAAGCCTTGCTTCTCCAGTATTCCTTCCTGTGCGAAAGTTGTTTTCTCCACCGTCAGAATATTATTGTCTTTTATACGGTAAATCGGCATGGACTGCATCCTTGAAACGGGTGATTATCTGAGAGTAACAAGGTAACACGGCTCGGAATGAATGTCGAAACTGGGTTTGCGAGAAGTTCTTGAGTGGGACTGGAGTTAAGGCTTAATCCCGCCAAGACCTTGGTTGGTGTACGGAGATGTGTACCCGATTACCACGGGCGGGAAAATCTTCACTTTTTTTGTCGCGGTGACGGGGCTCGGAGTGGTCGCGGTTCCCACCGCTCTGCTGCCTCTGCACTCACAAAAACAAAGAGACCGGAAAGCCCGTAGATAGTCGCGCGGCACTTGAGAACTTCGTCGCAATGCATCACTTTTATATTGAGGAGAGTCTGAATGATTAGGCGTTTGAAGAGTGTAAGGAAAATCGCCCGAGAAATCTCCGATGCGGCGGATGGAGCGCTTGACTCCTATCGCGAGGGCCGTGTTGAGGAGGAACCGCAATTGACGGACCGCATCCTCGGGGCGATTGAAGAGCGTGTTAAAAGCCAACAGCTTGTTGCGTATGGAGAACATTTTCTTTTGGAGAATGATGATATCTCGCCTTCAGGTCGTATCCCTGTCAGGCCCGAGCGCAGAATTACAAAGCAACCCCGCGGCGGCATAGTCTGGAAAGCCCGTACCCTAAGGACAGGTCGCGGCGTCGCCGCCGAGGAAAAGCGGCACGGCGCGGACCTGATGGGAATCCTCGATCTGGCTCTGCCGGATTACCGTGCGACAAAGGGTTTCTTGGCGCAGGCGAAGAGAGCGGAACCCGGTCAGCGGTTTTCAAAACCGGATTGGGACCGTCTGCGCTTGCAGTGCGAGACGATGCTTCTTCGAACACCGGATTCCTTTGTTTGGGTCTATTCCAAGTCGGAAGGAATAAGGATTTTTTCCGCAAACTCCGTTCTGGGACTGGAATCAAGAAGCATTTTTGATTTATACAGCCGTGGCGTATCGAGTTTTTTTGAAAACCATATCGAATGCTTTATCGGTGACCGCCGATTAGATTCGACAAATATTGAGACGTTGGATGCCCTCGATGAATTGCCCGTAGAAAGGATTCTTGAACTTTCTGCGAAACTGCCTGAGTGACTGCCGTTAGCGAAAGAGTTCGCCGAAGGGCGCGGTTCGCGATTGACTAGGTTGGAGAAAGCAGGATGCCTGAACTCCTTGAGGCAGTTGATGAAGCTGAAAAACTGTCTTTGTAGTGTACCTGCGCACATCCGGGCGTGTAACTCCAGCCACTTATGCTACGAATATGCCGAAGTCAGGAAACTGCATTGCAAATTCCTCAGGTAGGGGGTGGGGTACCAAATAAAAATCCTTTGTGTACCATATCATCTCCAATGATTCTGGAACAAGAAATTGAAGTTCTGCGTGAGCAACTGAGAAAAGGTAAAGAACTGCTCAATGATGAATTGCCTGATCTGAGAAGATGCAGAACATGGGCAGGAACAACTGCCGATTACCTTCAAGGAATGCTCGATTCCACTTCTCATATCCTTGCTTCTTTTAAAAAGGCCAGTGAGAAGTATGGAAACTGGTCTGACATTAACGAAGGTTTAGAGGTGAGAAACAGGGGACAGAGAAATTTTGAGTCTTTAAGAGATAGCTGCCAGGCGGAGGCCTCTCGTAGAAAAAGAGAAGCGATTGGGGCCATTCATGAACAACTTGAATGTGTCCAGAATGTGATCGAGTCTCTGGAGACAAAATTGCTAGCCAACACACCCTTGGTGGCGAGAGCACAAGGAAACAAGATTTTCGTGGTTCACGGGCATGACGAAACCGCTCTTTTGAGGATTGAGAGGTTTCTTAAAAAATTACAACTGGATCCGCTAGTGCTCAGGGAAAAACCTAATGAAGGTCAGACAATTATCGAAAAGTTTATGGCGCTCTCAAATCAAGCGGGGTTTGCAGTTGTTCTTCTAACCCCGGATGACAGAGGCGGCCGCAAAGCAGAACCATACGAAAAGCAGAAACTCAGAGCTCGGCAAAACGTAATATTTGAACTTGGCTTCTTTCTCGGCAAACTCGGCAGAAAAAACGTATGCGCTTTATACAATGAAGGTGTTGAAATTCCTTCAGACTACCAAGGCGTACTTTATGTAAAGTTTGATGAGTCTGACGTATGGCAAATGAATCTTGCTAAAGAAATGAAGATGGCGGGTCTTAAAGTTGACATGAACCTGCTTGCGCAATAGTTGCCAACCTGCTTCTCCCTACGCAGAATCTGGCTGCCCTGAAAAAACTGATTCAGGTGTTCAAAGGTGCGGGAACCGCAAGGAAAAAGAGGAAATAATTTACCACTGTTCCAATTATACCTTAATCCCTAAGAAGCTTGGTGTTTAAGCCATGGCGAATAATAGGGAAGGGGAGCGAGATAATACTTCGTGCTTTCAAGTTTGAAACGCAACAGGCTGATCAGTTCCGAAGAATACCTGATTCGAGGTTTCGGAACCAAGATAGCTTCTTGACATTTTTCCGCAAAAACATTACGTATGTATTGTCTCGTCTGCCATGTGTAGAAGGAGCATTCGAAGCCGTCACGGTTGCCCCGTGGCGGCTTCAGCGTTTTGAGGTCCTTTAGCCGTGAGCTTTCGTCCAGTCGCCGCGGATGCTTCTCCCGCGGAAAACGCAAATTTTTCAGATGCGCTTACGGAATCGGGCACGGTTCAGTAGAGCCGTCTGGGACGACGATGAAGACAACCTTCTCGGCATTCAGTTCTTGGGAAATTCCCTGGCCCGGTATTTTGTTTTCAGAGCTCAGCTGATCATAGCCTCAGGACTGATTGAATACGAAATTCTCTCATGATATAGTTTCCCATAGGGTGAGGTTGCGTCTATGCGCACTGGGATAATCATAACTATTGAATCTGCCGAGTCTGATCGGGAACACGTAAGCCTTAATGATTTTTCATTTCAGCTTGAGGCGCTGAGGAAGGTTCTGTCCAATACCGAGTCTTCGCTTTCGGGAGAACAGGCTGAAATAGACTGGCAAATTGTAGATTTGAAACACTCCAGTCCGGCGGAAATTGCTCTTCGGCCTGCTGACGCCCATGCCGACGCGGACAAAGAAGACATAATCTTCGAAACGGTAAACAAAGTTATCAGTTCTCTCAAGATGTTTTCGGAGAATACCCCTCCTCCGGCTGAAATGAGCCAACAGCTGCTCGGGCATTATAAGAACTTCAGCGACAAAGTTCAAAAAGGCATTCTCAGGGTCAGCTTAAAGAGCGGAGCAGACACAGTTAAGGTCAATGAAAACGTGAAAGCCGCTATAGAGGCTGTCACTTTATCGGAGACTAAATCAATCGGTACGGTGGAGGGACGTCTGGAATTTCTGAATATCCACGCTAATCAGAATATATTTCGCATCTATTCAGCCATACCACCCGAAAAGGTGAACTGTTTTTTTCCGCCGGATAAAATTGAAGAAGCCCGGGACGCGCTTGGTCGCAAGATCAGAGTATCGGGCGAACTGACCTACCCCAAAGGGAATGACTTCCCAAGAGACGTTAAAGTCCAGACTATTGAGTTGCTTCCCGATGATGATGACCTGCCGAGCCTCATGGATTTGCGGGGAGTGGCTCCCGATATGACAGGAGATCTCTCTTCCGAGGAGTTTGTAAGGAATCTTAGAGATGCCGAATAACCCCAAGCTCCTCTACTGGGACAGCTGTATCTTTTTGGCTTGGCTTAAAGATGAGAAGCGGCCCGGAGATGAAATGGCTGGCTTGGGAAGTATTGCCAGGGAAGTTGAGAAGAAAAACTTCTCTGTAATAACCTCCGTAATTACAATAGCCGAGATTTTAACCGGGCGTTCAGGTGAAGAGGTTGTCGCGGAGTTTAGAAAGCTGTTTCAGAGAAGCAATTTTCAGTTGATAAATGTTGATGAACGCATAGCGGCTAAGGCCAGTGAAATACGTAATCATTACATTGAAGAAGCAAAGAGGGAGAAAGTACCGTCCATCAGGTTTGCGGACAGTCTCCATCTTGCGACTGCTGTTACCTCAGGGGCGTCCAGATTTCACACATTTGATGGCAGCCACGAGAAAAGAGGATTGTTAGACTTAAACGGGGATGTCGCGGGCTACCCTATTGTAATTGAAAAACCCGGTACCGCACAAAAAGAGTTTGATTTTGAATAAACTCTGAACGAAGGAGAGGATCCTGCGGTCAGGCGAAAGAGGGGAAAGGGATAGTGAAAGAGAAAAACATAGGAACATCTTTTGACAGATGGCTGGATGAAGAGGGCATCAGGCAGGAGGTTACCGCTAACGCGATAAAGCGCGTATTGGCAACCCAAGTGGCGACGCGGGAGGAGTATTCTGGCGGGGCTGATCAATACGGGAAACAGGCGTTGCGCCGTGATTGCGGTTGCGATGCCTGAAGGAACTGCTTGCGGTTAATATTTACCGGCGGGTTTGGAGGAAAACAACGATGGTTGATGTTTTTGACGTTGCATCCTACATTTTGGGAAAACAGGGTCAAATGACAACCTGGAAGCTCCAGAAACTTGTCTACTATTGCCAGGCATGGTCTTTGGTATGGGATGACGACGAAATGTTTCCTGAGGAGGTTGAGGCCTGGGCGAACGGTCCCGTGGTGCGGGAACTTTACGAGATTCACCGCGGAAAATACCGGGTCGGGTGCCTGCCCGCGGGGAATTCGGATGCTCTTGATGACAGGCAACGCTCTACGGTTGACGCTGTGTTAAAGTTTTATGGCGATAAATCTCCACAGTGGCTAAGCGACCTGACGCACATGGAAGACCCGTGGAAGCTTGCCCGCAGGGGAATGCCTGACGGTATCAGGGGAGACTCGGTCGTCTCAAAAGAGAGCCTGAGCGAATACTACAGCAGCCTGTAGTCGTGACCGAGATGGAAACAGACCAGCTTCCGCTTTTTGATCATGGGCACGCCTCTGAGTACATAATCAATTTCCCGGCCAGTTTCAAGAACTCCACATCGTTAAGGCATTGCGCTCCACAGGGTGCTGACCGGCAAGGCGAAAATGCTGTTTCCGAAGCTTAGCTTTTCCTGGCCGAGATAAAATACCAGACCTGTGATTCCCCTGGTGGCTCCAGGTCCTTTTTCCGCAAACCACCTGAGGTGCTTGAAATCCTGAGGCGAGACCGTGGTTGAAGCCTTCACCTCGATACCGATCAGCCGGGTCGCGGATTCAGCCAGGATGTCGATTTCACGTCCGCGACTGTCCCGCCAGTGGTAAAAGCGAAAATCCTGACCCTGATACGGCGCGGAACGCACAAGCTCGGAATAAACGAAACTTTCCATAAGACCGCCCAGGGCGGCCGGGTTCATGTCCGCGTGGAAACTCTCTGATGTCAGTCTGCGAAGCGCACAGGCGATTCCCGTGTCTATGAAGTGGCTTTTCGCGTTTTTAACTTCCCGCCTGGATTCACCGGACGTCCAGGCGCCCAGCCAGCCTACGACGGACAGGCGCGAGAGCACGTCCAGGTATTGCCCGAGCGTGTTGCGTTGAACCCCGACCAGTTCGCAGATTTCAGACAGATTCAGTTCCATGGCGGTCCTCACGGCCAACTGGTTGATAAGTCGTCGAAGCGCGTCCGTTTTCCGCACGGGTATAATATCGGCCACATCCCTGTCCACAATGACGTTGACATAATCACGGTAATATTCTTGTCGTTCTTCTGCTTCCAGGGGAAAAATTTCCGGAAAACCTCCCCGCAGAATTATATCGACGTAATCCTGGCGGTCCGTTTTTTCAGGAGTTGGCAGCGCGGCGAGCTTCGGTGCAGGCGACAGGGCCCACCTCAGTATCGTTGAAGGGTCGCGCTTCCTGATTTCCGAAACAGTCAACGGCCATAACTTAAGAACTCTCATTCGACCAGCCAGAGAATCGGCGACTTTAATGGACGTGAAGATATTTGAAGAACCCGCCAGGATAAACTGACCTTTACGGCGATTGCCATCGACTGTCTTTTTGATCGCGAGGACCAGTCCTTTTGAGCGCTGGACTTCGTCAATTATCAAAGGTTCTGTGTCTAATCCCGTAGTCAGACTTTCAAGTTGTCCGCCCGGGTCGTTTTCTATGGCTGCAAGCACTGATTCGTCGTCAAGCGTGATGAACTTGCCGTTTTTATACAAGTCTCGTACCAGCGTGGTTTTTCCGGCTTGCCTGGGGCCGACAATGTTTACTATTCTTGCCGAGCCTAGAGCCTTATCGAGTTTCGCCGACAAATGTCGCGGCAAAATGTCTTCTTTTTCAGTCATCGCCCTTTCTTCTCATG
Organism: Thermodesulfobacteriota bacterium; assembly: GCA_965204035.1. Taxonomy (GTDB): domain Bacteria; phylum Desulfobacterota_D; class UBA1144; order Nemesobacterales; family Nemesobacteraceae; genus Nemesobacter. The sequence goes on along the minus strand of OZ241964.1, from coordinate 1,879,398 downwards.
GTTTTCTAACATCTTTCCAGAAAGGGTCAAATTGTCAATAGAAAACAGGTGAAACTATCAATAGAATATGGGTGGATTTATCAATAAAGGCTAGGTGGATTTGATGTTTTAGGGGGAGAAATTGAATACGGGGCTTGGATTCGGGGACGGAGTTCTTGGATTCTGGCCTCTGCGCTCACGAAAACAAAAAAACCGGAAGGTCCGTAGAGGGTTACCTAAGAAATGACGTTCAACGAGCACTGGACGGATTGGATGTTTCGCCACCGGCCGTCTGAGGGAACTCCGGCTCCATGGTTGAGGGACGTTTCAATCGGAGTACGCGTTAAGATGCCAGGGAACGGCCCTGATGCCGGGCAGCAGGGCTTGCGGTTCGCTGATGTTGCAGGCCAGTGCGCCATGCGCGTTCGCGCCGGCCAGTTTCAGCCACTGTTTAAGGTTGCTGCCATGCTGCGCCCGGGGTGTCGCCGTTGCCTTGACTTCCAGCGCGTACAGTTTGCCGTCGCGCTCGATGATCAGGTCAACTTCCTTGCCGCCGCTTGATTGCCAGTAATAGATTTGCGGTTCCTCCCCGTGCTGGCGGAAAAACTTCAGCCACTCCGCCGCCACGGCGGTTTCCGCCAATGCTCCCAGGGAGGGACCCTGCAGAATGGAATTTCGTGAATGCAGGCCCAGCATGAAAGCGGCAAGCCCTGGATCAAGCAGATACAGCTTGGGACTTTTCCTCAGCCGTTTCCCGAAGTTCTTGTGATAAGGCGGCAGCAGGCAGATCAGCTGGCTGGTCTTCAGCACGGACAGCCAGCGCTTTACCGTAGGTCCGGCAATGCCGATTTCGTTTCCGAGCTCCGTCATGTTCAGAAGTTGTCCTGTACGGGCGGCGACCAGCACCAGGAACTTGTAGAAAGTTTCAAGATCGCTTACCTGGGTCAGGTCCCGAACGTCGCGTTGTATGTAGGTTTGCAGGTAACCGGAGAACCACAACTGCCGGTCCACCTGCTTGTTCAGGCAGGGTTCGGGAAAGCCTCCGCGCAGCAGCCAGTCCTCAAGGCCGGGACCGGCGGCCTGCCTGTTATCGTTCCGGGAAGATTCAGCGTCTGCCGTATCAGCAGGATCGGACATTCCGCCTGCCTTGGCGGGAATATGTTTTTCAGTGCGCCCGAACATCCATTCAAGCATATCTTCGGGGGAGATCTGCGGTTGTTGCGACAGTTCTCTTGCGGACAAGGGATCAAGGTTCAGCACGGCTACGCGGCCGGCCAGCGTCTGACTCACTCCCTGCATCAGCGAGAAGCTCTGAGAACCCGTAAGCAGCCACTGTCCGGGTCTGCGCTGCGCGTCTATCAGTTCCTTTATGTAATGCAGCAGCTCCGGCGCGTATTGAATTTCATCCAGAATCAGCGGTCCTGGAGTCCGCGCAAAAAACCCGACAGGATCCGCCAATGCCCTGTTGCGTATATCAGGGCGTTCAAGCGATACGTAATCATGCGACGCGCCGAATTCGGTACTCAGCAAGGTAGTCTTGCCGGTCTGTCTGGCACCGGTAACCAGCACCGCCGGAAAAGAGACCATAGCCTTGCGGATTGTGTTAGTCAGGTAGCGTTGTATATAATCCATGTTTTGCAAATATAACATGGAATAGCAGATTTGCAAACCATGGTACAAAAAGGGGAAAGTTAGTTACCCTTTTTGTAGAGGCAAAACAATGAAGATGTCGGCACTCATCGAATTTCTGGACCTGTTGTCAGAAAACGAGGTATACGCTTTCACCAACGGGATGATTCGAAATATTTTCCCGGGCGAACCGGAAGAAAATCTGAAAAAGACGCTGAGAAGGGCCGTGTCGGCCCGCTTGATCGAAAGAGCCTGCCGGGGCGTGTATCTGTATAAGCGAGCCAACTCCGCAAACGCCTACAAGCTTGAATCCGTCGCGGCCGCGCTTCGCGGCGGAAAGTACTCTTACATCAGTCTTGAGACGGCCCTTTCAGAATACGGCATAATAAGCCAGATGACGCTTGGCCGCCTGACGGTGATGACGACGGGAAGGAGCCAGAAATACACCACTCCCCATGGAACCATAGAGTTCACCCATACTTCGCGGCCGGGGTCCGAGATTGTCCGCAGCACCTTCTGGCAGGACGGAAGGCCGCTTAGGGTGGCTGACCCCGAGACGGCTTTTGAAGACCTGAGGCGCGTGGGGCGCAACATTCACATGGTCGACATGGAAACTTATCATGAGGTGGTCCGTGACCGCGATTCCGTTAACTGAAAAAGTGAAAAGAATTATCGAGACCGCTCCGGCCCTTGCACTCCGCAATTGAGAAGGAGCTTGTGCGTTACGACATTTTTTACGTCCTGCGGCGAAAAGCCCTGATGTCTCCTGGGATAACCGAAGATTACAAGGCTTTTCTGGAAGACAGGATCGACGGAATGGCGGGGTATTTCGAAAAGCAACTGTTTCAGCAGGAAATGTCGAGATTTCTTGACAAGGCGGAATTGTCGGAAACGGCTGCCAAGCCGGAATTCGTTGCTTCCCTGAGCGCGCATCTCGCAGACACGCTGACAAGCGTTCACGGAGCCCTGTACTCTTCAAAAAAAACCGCCCGTTGAGCCCTTATAGCGTGGCAACAAACGCAAAGGGGCGATCATGCGTTAAGACGCCGGGTGGGGCCTTAGCCCCAGCGTGCAAGGTGACGCACTCCCGGACGCTTGTAATCTGTCCATTATTCCTAATTTCGTCACCCCGTGGTTTCGTGCAAGAAGCAAAATGAACCTGCTTCCTGCACAATAACCTAAAAATACCTTGACATAATAACCTAAATATCCAAAGGCCGAATCATCATGCGGATTTATAACCATGAAAATTGGAAGTCTGCCATCCAATTTTCATGGTTATTGGAAACCGCGTGTGGGGGTTCACTGTCGGCGACCCGGTTGCCTCGATGTCAGCTCAGCGTGCTGACCAGTTCCGCTTTGGCGATTCTGTGATCCTGATTATTTTTCTCTTGAGAGAGTCTGACAATTCAGTTATTCTGAACCCATAAATAATGGAGTTTCAATACCCGATATGTCGAATAATGAGTTTCCAAGAGAAATAGCCGCGTCGGTCAGGCGCATGACAAGACACTTTCCTGCCGTTGTCGTTACGGGCGCCCGTCAGACGGGCAAGACAACGCTGCTGACAAAACTGTTCGGGGATTATAACTACGTAAGCCTCGACCTTCCGGCGGAAGCGCAGTTGGCCGAAGAGGATCCCCAGTCTTTTCTGTCGCGTCATCCCGCGCCGCTGCTCGTGGATGAGGTTCAGTACGCTCCTAGACTGTTTCGCTATCTCAAGGTTGAAATAGACAGGCGCAGGGAGATGAACGGACGCTTCATCCTGACCGGGTCACAGAAATTCGGCCTGATGCAGGGAGTATCGGAGTCTCTGGCGGGACGTTGCGGAGTACTGGAACTTGAAGGCCTTACGATTGAGGAACTTGGGCCCGTGTTTTCCCGCGTGGAAGAGAGTGAAGGGATGGACGGGATTCTGGGTCGCGGGTTTATGCCGCAGCTCTGGAAGGATCCGGCGATGAGACCCGCGGACTATTTCAGCAGCTACCAGGCGACTTATCTTGAGCGCGACGTGCGCCAGCTTTTAAATGTTTCGTCGTTGCGGGACTTTGACCGCTTCATGCGCGCCCTGGCTCTTCGTAGCGGACAACTGCTTAACAAGTCGGAAATTGCCAAGGAGACGGGAATAAACAGCAAAACCGCCGACAAGTGGCTCAATGTGCTCGTGGCTTCCAATCAGGTTACGCTGCTTGAACCCTGGTTTGCGAATCCGGGGAAACGTCTTGTGAAGACGCCCAAGCTTTTTTTCAATGATGTCGGGTTGCTGTGCTTCCTTCTGGGACTTGGCGGACAGGCGGTGACCGGAAGCTATCTGGTCGGAGCGATATGGGAGACTTTTGTTTTTGGCGAACTGCGAAAATACCTGTCTCTGGCGGCGCCGGAAGCGACCATATGGCACTATCGGGACCAGTCACGTGAAACGGATTTCATTATTGAGAAGGACGGCTTTTTGACTCTGGCGGAAGCGAAATGGAAGGAACTTCCGACGTCGCGCGACTTTGCCCAGGCCCTCAAGGTTCACGAACTGCTCGGACAGCGGGCAAGATGGCCTGTCATGGTGCTTTGCCGTACCCGTCAGAGCTTTCCGGTTGCGGAAAATCTGCTTGCCGTAAACGCGTTCAGACTCCGGGAACACTTGGCATGAAATTAGGCTTTTCCCGGTTTTCTCAGTAAATTTTTACCGCGGATTCGGGGAGGATGACGAAGGGTCGGATTCAGAGCGCAAAACGCAGGATTCGCTTTTATGTAACGGAGCATCTCGATGTCAAAACGCTTTAATATCTTTCTGGTTTTCGCCGTGTGTTTTCTTTTCACCCCGGTCGGGGCTGATGCCCTTACGCTTACGCAGGCAAAGATAATGGCCCTTGAGAAAAACCACGACATAAGGGTCTGGAAACTCGGCATTGACGCCGCACGCGGGGAGCACAAAAGCAACAAGGGCGCATACGATCCCGAGATAAGCTTCATGGTCTCATACGCAGACACCAGGGTTCCCACTTCGAGTTCCCTCATAGAGGACGGAATAACAAACGCCGAGGTCTTCTCCTTCGGAAGCGAAATCTCGGGCAGACTTCCCACCGGGACCTTCTACAAGCTCTATGACCTTGAGGCGTCGAGAACCGAGACCGATTCCCCGATCGACAGCCTCAGCCCGTCATGGGCCGCGAGCCTCGGTTTCAGCGTGGGGCAGGAGCTTCTCCGCGGCTTCGATATCGCTTCTAACAGGGTATCGGTCGTGCTTTCGAGAAAAGACAAAAACATATCCGTGTACGAGTTCGAGCGCGTGGTGGCAAAGACGCTTTTTGATCTTGAGAAAAACTATTGGGGAGTAGTGGCCGCCGCCCGCGACCGTGACCTTGAGAAAAAAGCCTATGATCTGGCCCTGGATCTTGAAAGGAGGACCGGAATACAGGTGGAGGTCGGGGTTCTGCCGAGGGTTGCCCTCACCCAGGCGCGCTCCGAGAGCGCCGCCAGAAAGGTGAGGATGATAAACTCAGAGAATGCCTACGAGGCTTCTGTGGACGCGCTCAAGAATCTTCTCGTTATCCCCCTGGAGGAAAGCGTCGAGCTGCTTGAGATAACCGATTCCATGCCAACTGCGCACGATCCGGTTTCAGAGCTTGAGGCGGTGCTCCAGGCCTTTGAGAAACGCCCCGAGATGCGCCGCGCGGAGCAGGAGATGGGGAAAGCCGAGGCGCTCAAGACCTTTTACTCACGCCAGAGGCTGCCGCGTCTCACGGTCGAGGGCCGTCTAGAGTATCTGGGCCTCGGGGGATCCGAGAACCCCGACAGGCTCGTTTTCGGGGGGGTTGAAAGCGTGTCCCCGCGCTTTGCCGATTCCTCGCACGCATACGACAGCATCATTGGCCGGGATTTTCCGAACTGGAGCGTGACGGGGAAGTTAAGTTATCCTATTTTCGGGAGAAAGGCCGGGGAGATTACGCGAAGGCCCGCGCCGACTATAACCGTAGCGTCATAAACTATCAGAAGCAGAAAGACGCCGTGCGCCTTGACGTAAGAAACGCAATAAGGGAGATCGAAAGCAGCCGGAAGAAGATGGAGGCCGCCCTGCTTTCGACCAATCTGGCCAAAGAGGTTCTGGGAAACGAGGAGGAGAAATTCAAGGCGGGGCTTTCCACAACGAGGGAGATACTTGAGGCGCAGAGGGACCTGATAAGCGCAGAGGCCAATTACATAAGCGCCTTTGCCAGCCATCGCATCGCCCTGGCCGACCTTGAGCGCGCGAGGGGGACGATGATAGAGAGCAACTCCTTCCTTATAGAGAACCACTCGGACATCGGGCCTTATCTTGAGGTTGACTGATTCGCCCGGACGGTCGGGGTCGAAGGCTTTGTCCGTTTTTTCTTTCTGCCATGGTCATGCCCAAACTTGGATTTGGGGGCACTTGCTTAATTCTCACCTTCGGTTGAAGGTCCGATCAAGGCTTTTCTGAATTCCGGACTTTCCAGGGATTGTCCGTGCAGGAGACAGAAAACACTTGTCGGACAGAATGCGATTTTCCTGTTGCCGTATTTTTGGGAAGTGAGTTTGCTAAGCGTGCAGCAAATCAGTTTTTCCGAATCGCCAAGCCGGTTTTCTTCGGCAAAACTGAGCAATGCCCTGAGCTGAGACGGGTTTTCAAGCGGTCTGTCTGACCACTTGATTTCAATCGCCTCCAAGGGCTTTCCCAGCACGTCCATAATTATCAGGTCGATCTCTCCGTTTTTCCAGCTCGCGTAGTATGGGTTTAAGTATTCCGCAAAGTGAAAAAAGTGGCTAAAAACCGCCGTCTCTACAAGCTTTCCAAGAACGGTTTTGTCGTTTTTTTCTACAGCGCCGAACAGCGCGGGATACATTGAGGCGTTTCTCAGGTAGACCTTGAACTTGTGGTTTCTTTTAAACTTCCGGACACTTCTGTCAACCCTGTTCACGCGTTTTATCAGAAAAGCTGCTTCCAGATATTCAAGATACCTCAGTATCGTGTCTTTCGACACGTTTGAGTCTTGGGAGATGCCTGGCAGGTCGACTTCCTGCCCCGTGTTGTGGGCAAGCGTCACGAACAGCCTGTTCAGTTCCGCGATGTCCTGAATTCCGTACAGGCTTGGCAAATCCCGCAGAAGCACCTTGTCTATGATATCGTCCTTGACGAAACGGGGGTTTTCTCTGGCATCCTCCAGAAATACGGTTTCCGGGTAGCCTCCGAAGTTTATATAGTTTATGAATTCATCGTTTAGATCTTCAATTCTTTCAAGGATCTCTTCCTCAAAAGAACCGTCTTCTCGCAGAAAAGGAGATTTTCTTTTAGTGTCCGAGAACTTTATATATTCATAGAACGTGAGGGGAGGAAGCGTGAAATCGGAGAATCTCCCGGCACCGGACTCATTGCTTTTCAGTCTGAGCGCGGCGGCTGCCGAACCGATTGCTATGAAACGGTGCTGCGGGTAGGAATCAACCAGGGATTTCAGGTGTCTCTCCCAGTCGCTTAAATACTGAATCTCGTCAAAAAAAACGTAGCAGCGCTCCTTTTTCTTTACGGAGTTCAGTTCGGAAAACATAAGAAGTATTTTTTCAAGCCAGAGGCCTGAATACAGGGGATTGTCAAGGGAAACGTAGAGAATCCGCCGCGGCGGAACTTTCTCTCTTATCAGCCTGGCAATTGCCTGATGAACCATAACGGTTTTGCCGACTCTGCGCGGCCCCATCAGCACGATCGCCCTGTTAATCTTTTTCCCGTATATAAGTTTGAAAAACGGGGTGAAATAGACCCGTTTAGGATATTCTTTCCACCTGACATCGTTTCGGTTCTTCCACCAGGGGCTGTCGACACGCAACCGCTTGAGAATTTCTTCTTCAGGGACTTTCCGCATAGTGCTGGTATGATAACGGGGAGAAAGGAAAAGCCAAATAAGCATAGTCGATTATCTTTATTTGACCTAAAACCGATGATCCAGCGACAACGGTTTTCACGAAGGTGGAAGCCAGGGTGTTCCAAACGGCCGAAAAATCCTTTCCCCGGAAATTTCGTTAAGAAAGAAAACCCCGAAAACCTTTCTTTAGCCCGTTTTTAAGGAAAGTTTCCTTTCTTTAGAAATTCCGTAAAGAAAGGATATGCCCGAATCCTTTCTTTACGGGGCACCGCTCAGTGCTTGAAGTGCCTTTTCCCGGTAAAGATCATTGCCATCGAGTGTTCGTCCGCGGCGGCAATGACTTCCTCGTCCCTTACAGATCCTCCGGGCTGCGCTATTGCGGTTATTCCCGCACGCGCCGCTTCGTCAACTCCGTCTCTGAAAGGGAAAAACGCGTCAGAAGCGAGCACCGAGCCACCGGTCGGAGTGCGGGCCTTCATCCCAGCGATCTTTACCGAATCGACCCTGCTCATCTGCCCCGCTCCTATCCCTATCGTCCGGAGGTCCCTAGCGTAGACAATGGCGTTTGACTTGGTGTGCCGGCAGACTTTCCAGGCAAAGTGAAGATCGGCCATCTCCTCGGGGGTAGGTTTTCTCTTGGTCGGGATCTTTACGTCCGAGAAATCATCTCCCCATCCCCTGTCGCTTTGCTGTATGAGCGCCCCGCCAGTCACTTTCTTTATGTCCCAGGTGCCCGCCCCGCTGATATCCATGCCTCCCGAGAGAAGCACCCGCAGGTTCTTCCTGCCTGATAGGAGCATGAGCGCTTTTTCTGAAAAACCGGGGGCTATCAGGACCTCGGCGAACATGCCGGCTATCTCCTCGGCCGCTGTCTCGTCAACCTCCCTGTTAAAGGCGATTATCCCGCCGAAAGCGCTTTCCGGGTCGCATTCCCTCGCGCGGGAGAAAGCCTCTGCGGGAGTGTCCCCGAGCGCCGCCCCGCAGGGATTGTTGTGCTTTACTATTACGCATGCGGTCTCTTCAAACTCCCTTACGAGCTCAAAGGCGGAGTCGGTGTCGTATATGTTGTTTAGGGAAAGCTCTTTTCCCTGGAGCTGCCTGGCGTTTGCCACGCAGTGTGACCCTTCTATGCCGCCCTCCGCGTAGAAGGCCCCCTGCTGATGGGGATTCTCCCCGTAGCGAAGATCAAGCTTTTTTTCGAGGTAGAGGGTGTAGGTTGCCGGAAGCGGGTTTCTTTCGCCGTCAGGTTCGAGGGAAGAGAGATAATTCGATATCGCCGCGTCGTACCTCGAGACGTAGGAAAAGGCCTTTGCCGAGAGGCGGAAATTGGTCTCGGGAGAGATTTTCCCCTTGTTTCTGCGAAGCTCCCTGAGCACGGCGCCGTAGTCTTCGGGATCGGTGAGCACGGTTACCGACGCGTGGTTTTTCGCCGCGGCCCGAAGCATCGCCGGCCCGCCTATGTCTATGTTCTCTATCGCTTCAGAAAACGTGGTCCCCTCTTTTGTGACCACTTCCTCAAAAGGGTAGAAGTTGACCACGAGCATGTCTATCGGTTCTATGGAATTTGCGGCCATTTCCTCCCTGTGGCGCTCATCGTCTCTCATTCCAAGAAGGCCGCCGTGGATTTTGGGGTGAAGCGTTTTCACCCTTCCTCCCAGTATTTCGGGAAACCCCGTGTAGTCCGATATTTCCGTCACTTTCGCCCCGCCGTCCCTGATCCTCCTGGCGGTCCCTCCGGTTGAGAGCATCTTGACGCCAAGCTCCCCCAGGCCCTTTGCGAGCGTGGTTATCCCCTTTTTGTCGTAAACGCTTATTACCGCTCTTTTTATCCTTGTCATGAATTAAATCTTCTTTTCGGAATCGGGGGCGCGCCTCGGATGGAAAGGAGCAATCGAGGTTATCACGGCCGCCCGGATTTTCAATTCTCCGCTTACAAATAATCCGGTTTTTCGGTACAATATCAAGGATAAGGCGCATCGGCCGCGCCGGGATAGCGCAGATGGAAAAACAGAGATCGGCTCAACTCAAGGTAGGGATTTTCATTCTCGTATCGATCGTTATATTCGTTTACGGAGTTTTTACGATAAGCGGCCAGGAAGAGCTCTTTGAGAGGGAGTACAAGGTAATGACCTACTTTGACAACTCGGCGGGACTGCTCGAGGGTGCCTACGTGCGCCTCTCGGGAGTGGGTGTGGGATCAGTGTCAACCATCCGTTTCTCAGACGATCCTTCCCTCGGGAAAGTGCAGGTCATAATGGAAATAAACAAGCGGGCGTTTTCCAGGATATCTAAGGACTCCCACGCCACGATCAAGACCGAAGGGCTTCTCGGGGCGAAATTCGTCGAGATCGTTCCCGGCCAGGGAGAGAGCATAGGCAAGGCCCGCGACGGGATCGTTATCAGTGGATACACGTCGCCCGAGATGCAGGAGATAATAAGCCAGTCAGAGGAGTTCGTCACGAACCTCACGGCCATCTCAAAGAACCTAGACAAGATAGTGGAGGGGTTCGCTGACGAAACCAACCCCGGAAACGCGAGAAACACGCTGCTTGCCATTCAGGAGAGCTTCCGAACCATGGCGAATGCCATGGGGGTCATTGAGAAGGAGGACGGCTTCCTGCATACTCTCATCTACGACGAGCAGTTCGCGACCGACATGCGGAGCTTCTCCTCCAATCTGGCCGAGGTTTCCCGAATGATCAGGGAAGGAGAAGGATCGATTGGAGGGCTTGTAGTGGATCCCTCGGTTCACGATGCGCTTAAGGGAGTGCTCGGGGAAGCCGAGAGAAACAGGTTTGTTCGCTCCGCCGTCAGGTATATGATAGAAGAAAAGGAGAAAAGGGCGTCGGAAGAACGTTAGGGTTCAGGCGGATCCCGCTTCCGGCGACGTCAGGATATTGAATCAGAAAGTCTTAAGGAGGTAATAAACATGTCAGCTAAAAGGTTTTTGGTTTTTTTGATTGCTTTGGTTTTCTCTGCCGTTCCGCTCACGGCCACGCACTCGGGTGAAGCCCCCCCGGCCCCGGCCAAGTCGTTCTCGCTTCCGGGCCCGCAGCTTGTAACCGGCGCTTGGATGTTCATCGCGGCCTACAAGGCCGACCCGGAGGTTTTGAAATCGATGCTTCCGGCGGGTCTTAAGCCCCATCCGAACAATCACGTGGTCATAAACATGTATACGGTTCCCGACAAGAACCAGACCTCGGGATTCGGGGCGTACACGCTCACCTATCTCACGATCGAGCTTGATGGTCATAACTCGTACGTGATGGATTCCGATATAACCTATCCCGGAAGGTACTTCGTTCATTACTATAACAGCTCTCCCACGATGAGGGAGTTCACCAAGCCCGTCGGCATTCCCGCCCAGGAGGGAATGACCACCACCGTGGTAGAGAACGGGGTGCTGAAGACAAAACTTGAAGTCGGCGGACAGTCGATGATCGAGGCCACGGCCGAGGTCGGAAGCGAACTCGGAGGATTCGGCGGAGGGCACCTTAACTACTTCGGGTTTATGGAGGACAAGGGAGTGGTCAAGTACCCGATCCCGTGGAACGGGGGGACGGTATCGATGGCTAACCCGAAAATAACGTTCACGGCTCCCAAGGGACATGCGCTTCACAAGCTTAAGCCGCTTGCGGATCCGGCCTGGGCGATCTGGACCAAGGGAAGCTTCGTCTACCCCCAGTACCAGGTAGTTAACTGAAGGTAAGGTAAGTACAGTTTTCAGGGTTGTATTCCGAAGCCTCTTGCTTCGGGGTGCAACCCTTTTTTCCAAAAACCGGCCATGACCAGATCGGATTACCCCGTTTTATTCGTAATAAGCGAGATAAACGCGTTTTTCGTACTGCTTCTTTTCTTCACGCTCCGTGCGGAGATGCCCGGAGTGTACTCCGCGCTTGCCGGGGTGCAGTGGGGGCTTTTCATACTGAGTCCCGTGATCCACTTTCTTTTTCTCCGGTTTTTCTCCCAGTGGCCCTCGCTTGTCCAGTTCGCGAAGTTCTGCATGATAAGCTTTTCAAACCTCGTGATCGACTTCGGGATACTCAATCTGCTCATTTATTACTCCGGGGTGGCGGAGGGGGTTTTGTACTCGGTTTTCAAGGCGGCTTCCTTTATCCTGGCGAACGTTAACGGCTACGCGTGGAACAAGTTCTGGACATTTCAAAGCAACGGGGCCGAGGGGTGGATGAACCAGCTCATAAAATTTTTCGCCGTCGTCGGCGTGGGTCTCGTGATAAACGTTGCGGTCGCTTCGTACGTGGTCGCCGAGTTCGGGGGTTCCGGGGGTTCCATCTCCTCCACGGTATGGGCGAACATAGGAGCCGCGGTATCTTTGATATTCACGCTTTTCTGGAATTTCTTCGGCCTTAAGTATCTGGTTTTTGAGAAAAAGTCTTGATTGGTTCTGGTTTTTTGGTTGGACCCCATCTTGATTTCGTTGGATTTGTATTACCCGGATAATATCCGGAATTTATAATTGGTATTTCAAACCTCTGTCATAAGCTGTTAGCCAGGGGGTTGAGATCTGAGACTTGGCAGTTTCGTCTGTTATTTTCAATCAGCCGCATTTAATCCCAGCTGCGTTACCTTTCACTGTGAGCGGTGTTGTGTTTGGTTCCAGGATTTCACTGTTTGACACTTGGAACGGAAAGAGTTAAGATTATATCAGTTTGGGATTAAAGTACTTCAGATTAAATTGGGAGCGATGTAAATTGCTTCATGAGAATCATATCCAAGAAAAGGTTGCGGGAATTTTATGAGCGTTATGAAGATGCAGAGCAATCGCTTCTCAGTTGGTACCGTGAGGTTGAGAAAGAAGATTGGGCTACGCCCGCTGAGGTAAAAGAAAAGTACGGAAGCGCCAGTATCTTGGGTGATAATCGAGTGGTTTTTAACATAAAGGGCAATAAGTACAGATTAGTCGTGAAGATTAAATATGAACACCGCGTGGTTTATATACGTTTTGTGGGAACCCACGCGCAATATGATGCTATAGACGCGGAGGAGGTATAAAAATGGTTAACGTAAAGCCAATTCGTACCGAGGAAGACTATGAAGTCGCCTTGGCTCGTATCGACGAAATCTTTGAAGCCGAACTGGACAGTCCCGAGGGCAGAGAACTTGACGTTTTGGTTGACCTTGTTGAACTCTACGAGAGCAAACATGTGCCAATGGGGTATCCAGATCCCATTGAAGCGATCAAGTTTCGCATGGAGCAGGCAGGTTTGAGCCAGCGCGACTTGGTTCCTTTCATAGGAAGCCGTGCGAGGGTTTCCGAAGTGCTTTCCGGGAAACGCGCCATAACTATGCCTATGGCGAGAGCTCTGCATGAACATATTGGTATTCCGGCCGAAGTGCTGATTCGCAATTCGGATACAGGGTTTGAGAACCCCGAGGACGATATTCAGTGGGGCCGGTTCCCACTCAAGACTATGGCGAAGCGGGAGTGGATTCCAATTGTTCCCGACTTGAAGGAGCGCGCTGAGGAATTTATTGGTGAATTGATTGAACGTGCAGGTGGTCGGGATGTGGCTTATGCTGTTTTTTACCGAAAGAATGATTACCGTCGCCTAAATGCCAAAACGGATCCATATGCGCTCAAGGCATGGTGCTGGAAGGTGTTGGGTGCGGCGAACGAGAATCGTCCCGAGGTGGATTACAAACCTGGAACCGTAACGTTGGATTTTCTGAGCCAGCTTGCACAAATGAGCTGGTCGGAAGAAGGACCGCGACTTGCGGCGGAGTTCTTGGCGAACAATGGTATTTCCTTTGTGACCGCAAGGCATCTGCCGAAGACGTATCTTGATGGTGCGGCGCTGCGGGGTAGTGACGGGAGGCCGGTCATCGGTCTTACTCTGCGCTATGACCGGATTGATAATTTCTGGTTCTGTCTTTTACATGAGTTAGCCCATGTTGGACTCCATATTGACAATAATGAAGGGGATGCCTTTTTTGATGATTTGAGTTTGGGCGGAACCGGCTCCATGTTACAAGATGAAATGGAGTCACAAGCGGACCAATGGGTTAAGGAAGCATTAATACCAAAAGCAGTTTGGGATGCCAGTGAGGCCAGCAAGCAGCCGACTACGGCAGTAGCCGTTATGAATCTGGCGAGAGTTTTAAATATTCATCCGGCAATAGTGGCGGGCAGGGTTCGCCATGAACAAGGAAACTACCGCTTGCTTTCTCAGTTCGTTGGTACCGGAGAGATTCGCCGACAATTTACCCTCTTATGATATTTCTGAATGTTTTTCCACGAACTTGATTTTTTCAGACCGTGGAAGGCAGGATCAACGATACAAACCGGGTGGATTTATCAATAGAACAGTGGCGAAACTGTCAATACGAATCGGGCGGATTTGATATTAGCGTGGGGACACAGGTTAAAAAGCGGTTCGTGGGAGTGTTGAGAGCGGGCGACGGGATTCGAACCCGCGACCCTTGGCTTGGGAAGCCAATGCTCTGGCCAGCTGAGCTACACCCGCAATACCCAGAGGACTCTATACGGATATTGCTTACAAATCAAACCCGGCACCGCGGAGGCTCTCCAGATAAGCAGCTCACGTTTCAGATATAATATTCCCCGTGGAGAAGACTCGCCGGACAGGACACCTGCTCACAGAGAAAGTAAACCCGAGGACAGTCAGCATCGATGAGCTTTCATGTTCTGAGATCATCGATCTTATAAGCGGTGAAGACCGGGAGGCGTTTGAGGCCGTCTCCAGGGAAAAGGACTCCATCTCCCGGGCGGCGGAAATGGTTTTCCGCTCCCTTGAGCGCGGAGGCAGGGTTTTTTTCGTCGGGGCGGGGACAAGCGGGCGGCTCGGGGTGATGGAGTCTGCCGAATGCCCGCCTACTTTCGGAACGGATCCCGAGACGGTGCAGGCGGTTATGGCGGGAGGGCGGGATGCGGTATGGAACTCGGTCGAGGGTGCGGAGGATTCCGCTACGGCTTCCGTGGAAGCCCTGCGCGACAAGAAACTCTCGGGGGACGACGTGGTCCTGGGGATCGCGGCGAGTTCCGGTACGCCGTTTGTGATATCGGCCCTTGAATATGCCAAGACGGTTGGTTGCCCAAGCGTACTCGTATGCTGCAGCGAGCCGGAGAACGTCCCGGCCGACCTGGTCATAACCCTTCTTGTCGGTCCTGAAGTGATAGTGGGTTCCACCAGGCTCAAGGCCGCTACCGCTACCAAGATGGTCCTTAACATGGTTACGACGACCGCGATGGTGCTTCTCGGGAAAACTTACGGGAACCTTATGGTTGACCTTAAAGCCACGTCGTCAAAGCTTGTCGACAGGGCAAGGAGAATCATAATGGACATATGTGGCGTGGGGGAAGAAGAAGCCGCCTCGCTTTTCCGGGAAGCCGGCGGGAATCTCAAGGTTGCCGTGGTCATGAAACTTGGTGGTCTCTCGCTTGAAGAGTCCGTTAGTCTGCTAAGAGAGAACGGCGAATCCTTAAAGAAAACCCTTGCAATCATATCCCCCGGGATGGGGAATCCGTAATCACCGGACTAGCTCTCTAGTCCCGATAAACTTGACGGACAGACAACCTTGTCCTTCATTGGCGTCAGGCTGTGTTATATCTTCTTTTGGATACACCACTTGAAGTTTAAAGTGCACCACTGACTCAGATAATCTTCCTTCAGGAGAGTTTAGCACAGGGATAGAGGGGGGACAATGCTCTTCGCAGCGAGGGCGAGCCCGAGCGAAGAAGAGCATTGTCCATGGGTTCTAATTTGTATTACGCCAACCCCGCGGCAATCTTATCCCTCCCCCAGTACCGACTCGTCCCCCAAAGCCCGCAGATCATTCCCTGAGGGAACACAGCTCAGATATAATCGAATTCTCCCCCAGCGCCTCATTGAACACCTCCGCGGGCGTCTCATACCCCAGCGCCTTCCTCGGCCGGTTGTTCAGCAGCTCCTCCACCCTCCTTACATCCTCGGCATCCACTTTGCGCAAGTCCTGAGATTTCGGAAAAAACTCCCTCACCAAACCGTTTGTGTGCTCATTTAACCCCCGCTCCCATGAATGGTAAGGCGTTGCGAAGTAAAACCCCGCTCCAAGCTCCTCCGATACCCTGCTGTGTCCGGCAAACTCCTTGCCGTTGTCCGCCGTTATGGTGTGCACAAGCTCTTTAACCCCTCCCAGACACCCCAATATCGCCTCCCCTGCCTCCTGTGCCGTCTTCGTGTCGATCTTACGCAGAAACGTGAATTTGGAGCACCTGTCCACCAGGGAGACAAGCGCCCCGCGGTGTCGTGAACCCGTTATGGTGTCAACCTCCCAGTCTCCGACCCTGCTCTTGTGCTCAGCCTCCTTCGGACGATTGCTTATGTCCACTCTCCCCGGGATAACGCCTCGTCCCCAACCCCCTTTGCCGCGACGGTTCGCTCTCTTGCCTCGTCTTCGCAGGTAGCGGTACAGCTCTCCTCCAGCTCTCCGGTCCTCCCAGATGTGATTGTAGATCCACTTCGCGCTCACCGAGACCACTGCGTCGAGACGAAGTCTCCCGGCTATCTGTTCGGGACTCCAGCGTTGTTGTATCACCAACTCCTCCACCGTCGCCCAAAGAGCTTCGCTCATCTTGCGGGGAACTGAGGAAGCTTCGCTGCGGCGGCGCTTTGCGGATTCCTCCGCCTGCTTGTGCCTGTAACCTCTTTTGCCCGTGTTGCGCTTTATCTCCCGGATGACCGTGGAGTGAGAGCGTCCGAGATCTTCGGCAATTGTTCTGCGGGAGTCGCCGGCTTGCAAACGCTTGTAGATCAGGAACCTTTCTTCTTGGGCCAAGTGTGTATACGGCATTGGATAACCTCCTTCGTTTTGCTAACTTAGAGATTATCTTTGTCACTTGGCCCTTTCAAATGAGACGCCTGCCTCAAAAGGACTCAAACTTTAGGGGTGGTGCACTTCAATGTTCAACGGGCGATAGTTTATCGTTATCCGGTCTAATCGTTCCACAAGTCGCTTGGCCGTTCCTTAAAAATGCTTTCTGCTAGGCGTTCTATTTCGGATTCGATCTGGCTTTGAGAAGGAATCTGTTGTTCAAGCGCCATGTGTCCGGCAGCTTCCATTACGTATTGCTTGGCTTTTTCTCTTGCGCGTCGCTTGATAAGAGCTTCCGCATTTTCTTCCGGCACAAAAGCATAAATGAAACGACAATTTACCGCTTCCGCCATGGACTGCATGGTTCTTAGGGTCACTCCACCATTAAGTTCCGCCTTTTCCGTATTGGAGACAAGAGCTCGGGTTTTGCCTAGCCGTCGCCCCAGTTGCGCCGCGGACATGCCGAGAGCTTTTCTGGCCGTACGAATCCAGCCCTCGGGAGGTACAGTAAAACCCCGAAACTTTAACGTGGCTTGGTTAAGCTTCTCGCAGCACTGTCTTGTGGTAATTAGTTTAACGCTCATTGTGCACCCTGAATGCTTATAGGAATAAATTTAAATTGTATAGCTTTTTATATACATCTCAGTCTGGAATGTCAATATATAGATATACATAATATTGTAGGCGCACGGAAAAACGCACTATGTCAGTATTGTTGTAGAGCGTTTGGTCCGCTCGGTGTTGTCTAGTGAAATTTGGGGGAACCTGGTCCGCTTCGCTTAAAGATCTCCGGGAACGATAGTGTGCGTGCTTGAGGGGTTTGCCTGCTAAACCGCTGCTCTATCAGGTAGCTTTTTCCCCGTGAACTGGCTTCATCCGATAATTTCGAAGAAGGAAAAACTGGCCGTCGGTCTCATTTCCGGGACTTCGATGGACGGTATTGACGCGGCGCTGGTAAGGATTCGCGGCTCGGGAGAGGATACGGAAGTACAGGTTGAGGACTTTATCTGCCGGGAATACTCCGATGCCGCAAGGAAGCTTCTTCTCTCGCCCGGCGCCCTGAACACCGCCTCGCTGTCCGATCTGAATTTCCTGCTCGGCCAGGAGTTCGCCGCGGCGGTCTTTGATCTTCTCCGCAAGGCGGCACTCAAAACAACCGAGATTGACTTGGTGGGCACCCACGGCCAGACGGTTTTTCATAACCCCCCTTCTCTGGGACACGAGGTCTCCTCGACCCTTCAGCTGGGCGAAGCGGATGTCATCTGCGAGGCTACGGGGATTACCACGGTGGGAGACTTCAGAACTAGGGACATGGCGGCGGGCGGAGAAGGAGCGCCCCTTATTCCCTACGTCGACTACCTGCTGTTCTCCGGAACCGGCAAAAACGTAATCGCCCATAACATAGGGGGCATTTCCAACTGCACCCTGGTCACGAAAGAACCCGGAGGGTTCCTGGCTTTCGATACGGGACCCGGCAATTCCCTGATTGACTCGGTGGTGCGCCTTGCCTCGGGGGGCGAGAGGAGTTTCGATGAGGACGGCGCGATAGCGGGGGAGGGATCGGTTAATAAGGACATTTTCCGCAGGCTCATGAAAAATCCGTACCTTGATATGGAACCCCCCAAATCAACCGGCAGGGAACTTTTCGGGGAACGGATGGCGGAGAGGCTTTTTTCCCTTGCCCGGAAAAAAGGGGTATCCCTTCCCGATCTCCTGCGCACGCTCGTCGAATTTACCGCCTGCTCCATAGTTTCCGCCTATGAAAGATTCATTTACCCTCGTGCGGATGTGGGAGAAGTCGTGCTGAGCGGCGGCGGCGCCAGAAATCCCGTAATGGTCTCGAGGCTTCGGGAAAAGCTTGCCCCGAAGCGACTTTGCCTCTCGGATGAATATGGCATTCCCGCGGATGCCAAGGAAGCTTTAGGATTCGCGGTGCTCGCGAATGAAACCGTGTGCGGGAACCGGACGAACGTGCCGGGAGTCACCGGAGCCCGAGATGCCACGCTTCTCGGAAAAATCTCGATAGGGAAGAATATCTTGTAAAAATGTATGAGAATCCTTCAGTTTTTTCGTCAAAAGATCTCCCCGCGTCCCTGCGCGCGGCGCAGTTTATTATGCCGAGAATCGATTTCCAGGACCCCGGCTCGGTCAAACGGGCGGAGCGTCTTGTGCGGGATTTCTGCGTTTGCGGCTTCATAGTATTCAACGGGGATGTCGAGCGGGTGAGGGAGACCACGCGGATGCTTGCGGCTCTCTCCGAGTTTCCGCTTTTTTTCGGCTGCGACGTTGAAAGGGGCCTCGGTCAGCGGGTTTCTGGAGGAACTCTTTTTCCTTTCGCCATGGCTCAGGGGGCAATGGACGACGAGGAGCTTCTGAGGCGTCAGGCTATGATAACGGCCCGGGAGATGAGATACTGCGGGCTCAATCTCGCCTTCGCTCCGGTTCTTGACGTGAATTCCGAACCTCAAAACCCGATAATAAACGCAAGAGCTTTCTCCGATGATCCCGCGGTTGTCTCGAAACTGGGAGGAGTTTTCGCGGAGACCATGCAGAAAGAGGGAGTGCTCGCCTGCGCAAAGCACTTTCCAGGTCACGGCGCCACCTTGGAGGATTCCCATGTGCGTCTTCCAAGCGTCGGGAAATCGCTTGAGCGGCTAATGGAATCGGATCTTGCCCCTTTTAGGGAAGCGATCGCGAAAAGGCTTCACTGCGTGATGCCGGCTCATGTCAGTTTTGCCGCCCTTGACCCTCTCGGAGTCCCTGCCACCCTCTCTGAACCGATTCTGCGGGGCCTTCTGCGCGGAAGACTCGGATTCAACGGCTTGGTCGTCTCGGATTCTTTCAGGATGGATGCGCTGGGAGGGGATGAGCGGGAGGAGGAAAACATTCTGGCGGCTCTCGCGAGCGGGGTGGACATAGTCCTTGACCCAAGGGACCCTGAAGGATTCCTGGAGACACGGGCGGAGGATGGCTTTTTTCAGGATCCCGCCCGGGGAGAATCTCTCTCGAGAATATCCTACGCGAAGGGGCTTTTAGCCTCAGGCGGGGAGGGTGTTCCGCCGCCCGATTTTAAGAAAAACCGTGAGGAGGCAGGGGAAATCGCCCGCCGCTCGGCCTGCGTTGTTCGAGGAGGCAGGCTTCGCGGCGAAAAAGTCTCGGTCTTTCATTTCGGCAGAGAAGACACTGAGGGGATTCTGGCCGGGCTTCGTGAGGGGTTCTCCGAGGGGGGAGTGGCGGTGGAGAAGATTTTCTGCTGGCCCGAGCAGCCCCAAGAGGCATATGCTTCCCCGCTTGTGTGCGTTTTGTCCGCCTCCCCGGCGGCCTGGACAGAGAACTGCATTGTTCCCCCGGAGATAGCCGATTATGTAAATGGCCTTTCCTCTTTTCCGGGGGAGAAAATTTTGCTTACCTTCGGCTCTCCCTATCCCGCGGCCGAGTTTCCCTTTTTCGATACCGTGATCTCGCTTTTCGATTCCTCCCGAGCGGCGGGCCGCGCCGCCGCGGAAATCCTTGCGGGGGAGCGGAAGTCGGTTGCCAGGCTTCCGGTGAGAACGGGTCCATGAACCTCCACGCCGTGGACTGGATGCTCGTTGGCCTCTACCTGGTCTTTTCCCTGGGAGTGGGCATTTATTTCTCAAGGAGGGCGTCGGGGAGTCTTTCGGACTATTTCGTTTCGGGACGCGGGCTTCCCTGGTGGCTCCTCGGGACCTCGATGGTTGCCACCACTTTCGCCGCAGACACCCCGCTTGCCATAACCGGGTGGATAAGGACGGAGGGAATATGGAAGAACTGGTTCTGGTGGAACTACATTTTCAGCCATGCGCTCGTGATAGTGGTTTTCTCGAGGCTCTGGAGAAGGGCTCAGGTGATAACCGACAACGAGCTTATAGAGCTTCGCTACGGGGGCCGCCCCGCCGCGTTTCTCCGGGGGTTCAAGGCGTTTTATTTCTCGACTATTTTCAACTTCATAGTGATGGGGTGGGTGATAACTGCGATGACCAAGGTGTTTGAGGTCTTTTTCGGAGTGGGGCAGATATACGCGGTCTCGCTCTGCGTGGGGATCGTGCTCGTCTACACTGTTTTCTCCGGGCTCTGGGGAGTCGTGATAACGGATTTCGTGCAGTACGCGATAGCGCTCGGCGGCACGGTCATACTCGCGGTCGTGGTCATAAATTCTGAGGCGGTCGGAGGGTACGGACAGTTCGTAAGCAAAATCGCGGAGCTTTCCCCCGAGCAGACCTCCATGTTTATCACGCAGCCCGCGGGCAGCGAAGAGTTCTTTTCCTCTGACTTTTTCACGTTCCTTATCTTCATGACCGTTGTCTGGTGGTCCTCCCACAACGCGGACGGCGGAGGCTACTTCATACAGCGGCTCTGTTCCGCGAAGGATGAGAGACACGCCCTTGCGGGCACGGCGTGGTTCGCGCTTAACCATTACGTGCTCCGCCTCTGGCCTTGGGTTCTGGTTGCGCTTGCTTCGGTTGTGATCTTTCCCGATGCGGCCGGGGTGGCGGGCGGGGACGACGAGTCGGTGTACCTTGTGATGATAAGGGACTTCCTCCCGCCGGGTCTCCGGGGTCTTCTGCTGGTTTCCTTTCTGGCGGCGTTTATGTCCACGGTCTCTACCCACCTTAACTGGGGAGCTTCGTATCTCGTGAACGATCTTTACAGGAGGTTCGTGCGGCAAAGCGCCCCGCAGCGCCATTACGTGGCGGTCTCCAGGATCGCGACCGTGGCGCTCGCCGTCATCGCGGGCGCGGTGGCGCTTCAGATAAAGAACATAGGGGACGCCTGGATATTTCTCTGGGCCATGAGTTCGGGAATCGGGCTCGTGCTGATACTCAGGTGGTTCTGGTGGAGAATAAACGCTTGGAGCGAGATAGCGGCGCTCGGATCGTCGCTTGCTACCATACTGGTTCTGATTCTCTACACCGAGTCCAGGGGCATTCCGCTTGAGCTGCGCCACCAGATACTGGTTGTTCCCGTCTCGATAGCATGCTGGGTTGCCGCCACTTTCGCCACCGCTCCCGAGTCCTGGGAAAAACTCTCGGAATTCTACTCGAGGGTAAGGCCCCCTGGCCTCTGGTCGCCCGTCCGCAAGAGGGCGGGGATTGTGCCGGGGCGGGGAGTTTTTTCCTCGGTCTTTCTTAACTGGTCGCTTGTCGTGTCCTTTCTTCTCTGCTTCATGATAGGGACGGGCAAGCTTGTTCTTGGGGACGGTAAAACCGCGCTCTGGCTTCTTTGCGGCTCGGCGCTTGCGCTTGCCCTGATCCTTCGCCGACGCGGCAGTTTTTTCCGCTAGCGCCTTCAGTATTTTCCCTTTCTGTGGTATATAGATGGTTGCTATGGCGATAAACGTAAAAGTGCTTGAGCGGCCGCGGCTTTCTTTCTGGGAGAAGCTCTACATTCCCCAAGTGCTGAAGGGCCTTATGATCACCCTAAGGCACATCACGCGGCACCAGCCGATAACCGTGAAATACCCCGAGGAGGTAAAGGCGCTTCCCGAGAACTACCGGGGGCTTCACGTGATGCCTGCCGATGACGAAGGCGAGATAAGGTGCGTTGCGTGCAAGCTCTGCGAGATCGCGTGCCCCACCCAGGCTATCTCCATAGTTTCGGAACCCGCGGACGATTACGGAATCGAGAGAAGGCCGAAGGTATACAACATAGATTTCATGCGCTGCGTTTTCTGCGGCTTCTGCGTCGAGGCCTGCCCGTGCGACGCGCTTCGGATGGGAATGAAGTACGAGCTTTCCTCGTATAACCGCGCGGGGCTCGTTCACACCAAAGAGGTTTTCTTCGATCCGAACGTAAAAAGCGATGCTCCGAGGGACAACGCGAACTTTCTTTACAAGATGGGCAAGGGCGAGATACTTGATTCCCCGGAGGAAATTTCAAAAATAATGGGATTGGACGGTACCTACTCCGAGAAGACCAATACGCCCCCGGCCACATAAAGCGCCCGCTTCAGGGTCTTCGACCCACCTCATTCATCCAACTCCACAGCATGCCCGTTTGAGCAAATTCCCCCTGTGTGCGGAAGTCCGGACTAAAGCCAGTCGTCTTCAAACTTATCGTCTGGGCTCTGGTGAAATGTCCCAGTGTCCAGATTGTTTTTAAAACCCCTGAACTTAAGCAGCCCGGAGATCGCAGGTTTTATCTTGCTTCTTTCGACTACCAGATGAACGCCGCCGCTTTCCTCGTAGAACTCAGAGGACATTATTTTCGGATCGACCCCGCGTCCGCCGCTTGTGAGCTTCACGACGCGGTCCCCGGCAAACGCGATTGTCGCTCTTTTCTCCGCTATTATAAAATCTCCTTGGACCGAGTAGCTCGCGAGGGCTCCTCCGGTTGTCGGGTGGCCGAGTATAGAGATGTTCGGAAGCCCGTGTTCCTTAAGCCTCATAATCGCTGATATGGTTTTCGCCATCTGGTAGAGCGCCACGGTGCCTTCCTGCATCCGGGCCCCTCCGCTTACCGTTATCGTTATCAGGGGAAGCCTGTTTTCTATGGCGTAACTGACGACCCTGTTCATCTTCTCGCCGAAAACGGAACTCATTGACCCGCCCATGAAACGGAAGTCGCAGACCGCGACCGCCACGGGTATGCCGAACATGGTCCCGTAGCCCGTTACCAGGGAATCCTTGGAGTCGGTTTTCCCGGCGAGTTTCTGTATTGAAGACGAATAGTTAAAGAACTTGTAGACCGAATCCACATCTTCGAGTGAAAGGCCTGGTTCTATTTCGTGAAAGGATGCCTCGTCCAGAAGAAAGTCCAGATAGTCATCGGAACTGAGCGCTTCGGGGCGGTGGCAGTAAGGACACGAGGAATTGTTCGCGTGCAGTTCCTTTTTCGTAAGCTGTTTCTTGCAGCCGGGGCGTATGATTTTCCCCTGGCCGTCCTTTTCGTCGTTGCAGAAGTGGGGTTCAGATCCGTAGATGGCTATCTGCATTTCCGAGATGTCGGGATTTTCCTTTCTTCCGCTGAAATAGTTGGGGAGCCACGCCTTTATTTTCTTTGCGATTCCCCCGTAGATTCTCTGCTGTTTTTTTATCCGGCCGCACCTCTCGATTTTCCTGCGCAGTTCCTGGCGCAGGTGTCTAATGTCGAGGCGGTCAAGTTCCTTGGATGCGGCGGTCAGGGATGCCTGCAGGTTCTTCAGGGTCGAGGGAATGTAGTTGTTTCTTCTGAGAGGAGCCTCTTTTACTATCTCGTCTATTATTCCGTATTTCTTCATGTGGGTCGCCGTGGGCTGCAGCACCTCAAGGGCTTCCGCCACTTTGTCCGCGCTCCTGAAGAGGATGGCGGAGCAGCCTTCAGCCGTTATTACGGAATATTCGGCTCGCGAGAGCATAAGCCTTCTGTGTCCCAGCTGTATGGCGATCGCGCCGCCGCTTCCCCCGAGCCCGAGCACCGTGGTTATTGTTTTCGTTCTTATGGAAATCATCTTTGACTGGCAGTAGGAAATCAGCCAGGACTGGAGCTTCTCGGCCGAGTATTCATAGGGGTCTCCGCCAATGGTGTCGATGAACGTGTAGAGCTTGAGACGGTGCTGCTCTGCGTATTCCATCATGCACAGAGACAGCCCGTAGCCGTCGGCCTTGACCATTCCATAGTTAAGCGTAGTTCTTTCCTTTTCGCTCGAGGGGGTCTGCTGGGCTATTATGGCCACTTCCTCCCCGGTGCCCTTGAACACTGCGGTGCCTACTATGACGGCGGGATCGTTAGCGAACTCGATCTTCTTCCCTGAAGGAGCGTGGATAAAGTTTCTGAATCCGTAGAGCTTGTTCCAGGGAGTAAAGTCGGTGAAGATGGTTCCGATCAGGTGTTTTGACTTGATCCTGTCGTAGCTCTTTGCCTCTTCGTGGGCCTGAAGTATTTTTGCCGTTGATGCCATGATGTGCTCTGTGCCGACCGCTTAGCAGGCTTGCTGCCTGTATAAGTATATAATCAAATTTGTTTATCCGAAAAAGAGTCCGTTTTTCCGAGAATCTGGTTTCCGCGGTTTTTTGCGAATGCAGAAACCATGATCCGTCGCCCCACACAACGCCTCACAGATAAAAAGCGTGCTTTTCCGGCCCGTCCGCATTCAATGAATCCTCCGGCTAGGATTCGCCGCGGGACCCGGCAAAGTTTTTGTGGGGGGAAATCTGGATATTGCGGATTTCTTCTTCTATGCGGTGAAAGACTGTCCGCAGCCGCATGAACCGGTCGCGTTAGGGTTTTCGATCGCAAAGCCCTTTCCCTCCAGACCGTCCTTGAAATCAAGAACCGATCCGTCGAGATAGGTGAAGCTGATCTCGTCGATAGCGACCTTTATGCCGTCGGACTCGATCAAGTTGTCTGCTTCATCGGTCTCGTCGTCAAATCCCATCTCGTAGGAAAACCCGGAACAGCCCCCGGGCACTATCCTTACCCTGAGAAACGCGTTTTCTATGTCGTCTTCGGCAAGCAGCCTTTTTATTTCATCTACGGCTTTGGGGGTTACGGAAAACATATTTCCTCTGCCTCCTCGCAGTGTAAATTTCTTTTACCACTCCACCAACAAAATACATCTGCCGGGGGCGGTTGTCAAAAGCGGGACTGCTGAATCGGAGGCGCATTCCGTCTGAATCCGGCAATCCGACTGTCAGATTGCCGGAATACCGCCCCGCCGCCGCTCCGGTTCCGGAACCCTGAACCCCGAAAACCCTTACACCGCAAACGCCCCAGGCTGAACTGAGCCTGAACAAATGCTTGACGGCGCACATTCATGTTTGTTAGACTCACTATATATATACCTAGGGCTAACCGTATCTTCCTAATACGAGAAGCCCGCAATTAAAGAGGGAAAGATTTATGAGTATTGTTCAGAGGATTTTGTTCAGCGGCAAGGCAGCTGTTTTTGTCTGCGTGTCGGTACTTGCCGGAGCGTTTTTCGGCGCGTATCCGGCCGCCGCGCATCCCTCTCCCGCCACCACGCCAAGCGTTGCGCATGATGATGATCTGCCGAGGGCTCAGGATGTAGACCGGATGGACGAAGACAGCATGAGAGAGTTCATGGAGCACCTGAGAATACATCTTGTTGGTGATGGGACGGTCCCAGTTGGACATCGTACAATACAACCTCTCGACTGGAGAGTTGGGGACGATTTCTATTTAATTTACTTTGGGTTACATGAACAGAGGATTATTCAGCACCACAAATATCCTCAAGCTCAAAGTGCTTCTCTGCCTAGATTGGAACCCATGTTACTCGCCGCCCAGCAAAGTGGAGGTATCGAATGTAAGCAGGACGATGGAGGCAATTATTTCTGTGCCGTATTATTAGAAGAAAGACAGATAGTGGTCAGTGGATTCGACCACGATGTGGATGACTTGGATTTTTCTCACTTGAGCTGTCCTTACGTAACTCCCGGTTCCGGCGCTGACAAAGACAAGGTGGCTGCCGATGAGATAACAAACGAGGACACGCCTGAGAACAGGGAAAAGTTGAAAAGGTACGTAATCGGGATGGAAAAGCACCTGTTAGAACAGCTTGGAGGAGAGTACCAAAAACACCGGATGGAAGGTCTCGATCACACCAGCGCACTCAGGGAAGCGCAAAGAGTCTTAGCCCTGCTACGGCCTTGCTGGAGGATATGGCCATGGAAACATGGAAGTATTTATATTTTCATAATCCAAGAGCATCCGGATGGTAGTCAGTTCGTGATTTTGAACGGCAATAATCCTGAATTTGAAGGTCCTGACCTGCGTGTCAAGGATGAAGATGGAGTTGATGTCGGAAAACTGATCCGCGACGAAGTGGAAAACCCCGATGAGGATGGTTTTATCGAGTACAAATGGGATGATCCGCAGAATCCCGACGATGGCGCGGATACGGGGGTTTTTGACGAAGATGGCTTCCGAAATGCTCCCGGCACCTCGCCCAAGATAAGCTACGTTAAGAAGGTTCCAGGCTTCGCTGCCTACATCATCGGTTCCGGTTTTTATCCGCGTGCTGAGTCTGGAGACGGCGATGGATGCGCGGTTTCGGGAAAGAGTTCCACGCCCTCCGGCGCCGCGTTCAACCTGTTTTTGGTGGTGTCTTTTCTGCTTGCGGGGGTCTGGTTCTTTAACGGGAGGAAGGTTCGGGAGCGCGTGTGAGCGTCCGCCCTGCTTGCCTTCTCCCGAGGACTTCGGGCGCGACAGGATTGAACCGCGATTCCCTGCGGAACCGTAACCCCGAAATCATACCGGCGTAAAGGCAGGGATACATCCCGGTAAAATCAACATCCCCTCTTAGAGTGAGGGAGGCGGCCTCGGGCCGCTCAATGCTCGTGAAAAAAACCGGCCCGCTCCCAGTGGAGTGCGTAGCGAGAGATTATACAATCAGCTCGGGATGGGAAGAGCACAAAAAACCGGTGCCGCGTGCTCCATACATCTTGGGGAAGGGCTGGCTGAGTCGCAGAAGCTTCCGGAACCCATTTTCACCCCGTCGACAAAGGCCGAGCGGGGAACACATGACGAGAACATAGAGAGTGCGCGGGATGATAGGGAGCGGAACTGGCGCGCAGGGCAAGAGACGCAAGCATTGAGATTTACACGGTTGCTGCCACAGCTATCGAGCCGATTATCACTGCGTAAACCCGACCCTTCCCCCGCGTCGGCCCGCCAATCCAGGCAGTCGTTACGCTTCGACCCGCACAGTAACGATATCCATCCCCTGATATTTCCGGTGTTGCACCGATGAGGCATAATGACGCAGCAGGCGGAACGATATTTCCCTCTCATCCACGCTTTCGCCCTCTTCGTGAAGATACGCGAGCCGGTCCTCCAGGTTCTCCTCGTCCTCAAGCGTCGAGACAAATTCCATCTCCACCGCCGCCCTGCCGTCATCGGGACGCACGCCTATGATCAGACGCGGCGTCTTGTCCGTTCCTCTATCCGCGGGGTGTTCGCTGTCGGGCTGCAGCAGGCTCGAGAGCGTCTCCTCGCCCGCCGAACGCAGTCGCTGGGTCGCCTCCTCGCTCCAGCGCATATCGGCGGCAATTTTCTGCATGAAGGCGTCGATTCGCGGCAGATCGGAGAAGTCCAGCCGAACCTCAAGCTTTCTGGAGCGCGGGCTGGTCACATTCAGGAAGATGTTGAGCCCAATCGCTGTTACCGCGCCCACCGTGATGCTGTTGCCAAGCAGTGTGCCCCACGGGTGTGCGAGCAGGTTCTGAAGAATGTTCTGTTGCTCGAACCCCGCACCAAGCGCGAAAGATAAGCCTACCACAACGGTCTTTTGAAAATCGAGTCCGTCCCGCACGATAGTCTGCACTCCCTCTAGAAAAAATATTCCTACGGCAATCAGGAGAAATGCTCCCATAACCGGACTGGGTATGGTGAGCAGCGCGCCCGTGAACTTTGGCAGCAATGCCAGCACCAGAAGCATGACCGCTATGACGTATCCCACATTGCGTGCGGCGACTCCCGTCATGTTCACGGTCGACACCGTGAATGACGAGTATGGCGACGCGGGAGGCGTTCCGGCAAGACCCGACAGCAAAACACTCACCCCGTTTGAGTAGAGCGAGTTTTGCAGCAGCCGAAAATCGGTTGCCCTCGGTCTGCGCCGCGACACCTGTTGAATCACCATGTTGTCCCCAATGTTTTTGATCGCCTGCACCAGAGTTACAATCAGGAATATCGGCAGCAGCGCCCAGAATCCGGCGGTTGGCGTAAGGTCGAGCCCCTGGAAACCGATTTGGGGGATGCCGACCCACGGCGCTCTGTACAGCGGCCCCAGATCATACACTCCCAGCAGGGCGGCGGCCACGCAGCCGGACAGAAATCCGATCAGTATGGACCACGGACGCCAGCGCCGAGGAGCACGCAGTATCAGCATCGTGGATACCACCAGCGTTACAGCGGCTACGCCCAACCCGGCAAATGCCGACGCACCCTCGGGCACTTCATCGAATCGGTCCAGACAGATCGGCAGCACCATCACGGCTATAAGCATAAGCACTGTGCCCGACACGGTCGGCGTTATCACTCGCCGCAGCTGCGGAAGCCTTGACGCTATCGCAAAGAAAAAAAGCGCGGACACTACCATCAGGCTGGCCAGCATCGCCGGCCCTCCCTCATGCAGGGCGAGCGCATACAGCGGGATGTAGACGGGAGTCACTCCCACGACAACCAGGTGCCCCGCGCCAAACCGGCTTATCCTGGAGGCATGCAGCACGGTGATTATTCCGACGACTATCAGCGCCGAGAATACGGACCAGGTCAGGTATGCTTCGTTCTGGCCGGTCACCAGAACATTGATAACCACTATCGAAACTACTAGCGGCAGGATAAGCACGATGCCCTGCATGGCAACAACGAAGGACAAGAGCGGCGTACACTTCTCGTCCGGTTCGTGGCGGATGCGGTGGTCGTTTGCGGGGGTTGACGCCAAGTTAAGCCTCTCAGTTAAAAATGTCCTTATATTCAGTTGAACCTTGAACAGCAACGAAGGATACCGGGGGGGGGGGTGCAGAACCAGACTCCCGTTGAGTCGGTTTATTTCTGTGGGCTGAATTTTTCACGGAAGCATTTTCTTCAGATTGCAGTCTTCCCGCATTAGGAATATCCGGTCCGGTCTCGGTGTGTACGGTCAGTCTAACTAATATGAATGTTCACTGTCAAAGTATAACCGGTAAGCAGCGCCGCTGGTTTGCCCGGCGGCCCGGGTTTACTGTATAGTTTTCGGCGTGAGCAAAACGGCCTATCTTATAATCGATTCGAGCGACCGCAATTCTGATCTTTACCACAGAACCGGTTTTTTCGTTCCGGACCCTGTTATTTTTTTCGAACACGACGGGGAAGGAACACTGGTTCTCAGCGACCTTGAACTTGAACGGGGCAAGAAAGAGGCAAGGGTAGAACGGGTCGTCTCACTCGGGGAGTGGGTTGCCAGGATTCGCGGCGGCAGGAGAAAAAGGCCCGGTATTGCCGAGGTGGCCGCGGCAATACTCAGGGAAAGAGGAATAAGGAGCCTGGTTGTCCAGAGGTACTTTCCGGTTTCCTATGCCGACGCGCTTCGGGGAGCCGGTTTTTTCGTCAGGACCGCGAAAACGGATTTTCTTTTTCCCGGGCGTCTCAGGAAGTCCCCGGCGGAAGTTTCACTCATAAAAAAGGCGCTTTACTCTACGGCATGGGCCATGAGGATTGCTGTTTCAATTATATCGGATTCAGAGGTGAAGGGTTCCGTGCTTTACCGTGACGGCAAGCCCCTTACTTCCGAGATAGTGCGCTCCGCCATAAGCTCCTATCTTGCCGAACGGGGGTATCTGGCTTCGAACACTATAGTGGCCGGAGGGGTTCAGGGCTCCATGCCGCACGAGAAGGGCTCGGGGCCTCTTAAGGCCGGATGGCCGGTGGTGATCGATATTTTCCCGAGGTCCCAGGAGAACGGCTATTTCGGCGATATGACGAGAACGGTTGTTAAGGGCGAGCCCTCGGCTGAACTTTTGAGAATGTACGATACCGTTTTGCGCGGTCAGAAAATCGCGCTTTCCATGATAAAAGACGGCGTGAGATCAAAGGACGTGCACGGCGCGGTAATCGATTTCTTCACGGAACGGGGGTTCCCTACCACGGCTTCGGGTTCCGGAAGCCCCGAGGGATTCATACATTCCACGGGCCACGGCCTGGGGCTTGATATACACGAGCCGCCAAGGATCGGTCCCGGAAGCGAGATTCTTAAGGAGGGAAATGTTGTTACCGTAGAGCCCGGTCTTTACTACAAGAGTCTCGGGGGAGTCAGGATAGAGGACGTGGTTCTGGTCACGCGGGACGGAAACGAGAACCTGACCCGGTGTTCGAAAAAATTCCGGGTCTAGGTTGCCCCAGGAGTTATGAAAGAGGAAAAGACTTTTGACGATATAGTTTCGCTTGCGAGGCGTCTGCGCGCTCCGGGAGGCTGTCCATGGGACAGGGAGCAGACCCTCGGATCCCTTCGCGCTTATGTTCTTGAAGAGGCCTACGAGGTAATACAGGCAATAGAGCTTGGGGACACGGACGGACTCATAGAAGAACTGGGAGATTTCCTTTTCCAGGTTGTCTTCATCTCTCAGATAGCGAGCGAAGAGGGGAAATTCGGCATAGGCGACGTCACCCAGAGACTCCACGACAAGCTCATAAGAAGACATCCTCACGTGTTCGGCGAGAAAAAGGCCAAGGATGCGGACGAGGCCTTGAGGACCTGGAACGCCGAGAAGCTCAAGGAGAAAAAAGGGAAGCCCGACCTGGAGGAAATACCGAGAGCCATGCCCTCTTTGATGAGAGCGCAGAGGGTCGGCGAGAAAGCGGCCCGCGTAGGGTTTGACTGGAGGGATGTCTCCTCGGTTCTTGCGAAGGTAAAGGAGGAACTGCTTGAGCTTGAGCGGGAAATGGAGGCCGGGGAGAAAAACAAATTCCGGGAGGAATGGGGGGATCTTGTTTTTTCCGTCGTGAGTCTGGCAAGACATCTTGATATTGATGCCGAAACTGCGTCTCATGGGGCCGTCGAGAAGTTCATAGAGAGATTCTCCCGGTTCGAGGAGAAAGCGCGGACCGGTGAAAAAGAGATAACTGCCCTTTCCATGGAACAGATGGACGAGATCTGGGAAGAGGTGAAAAAGACGTAGGTTCTCTCAAGTTTAACGGGTTTAAACAGAAGGTTTTTTTGTACGGCCTAGACAGCTATAACCCGCTTGATGCGGAGCCTGGGACCACGCGCACCGGCTTTACTTCGCGACAAGCGTTCCCAACAGCTTCCAGCCTTCTTTCACATAGACTCCGCTTGCCGCGGCACAGTCTTCGGTATAAACAAGAGAGTCATGCTTTACCGAGCGGTTCGCGGAATCAAGTATGGCGAATGGAACGGGTTCGCTTGAGTGGGTTCTCAGGTCTATGGGGGTGGGATGGTCTGAGAGCACCAGCACCCTGTATTCGCCGAACTGCTCCATCCCCGCGAGCGCTGGCCCCACTACCTTTTGGTCGAAATCCTCGATCGCCTGTATCTTGAGGCCGGCGTCTCCGACATGCCCCGTTTCGTCCGTTGCCTCTATGTGGATCATCGCGAGGTCCACGCGCTGCAGCGACTCGATAGCGCCGCTTACCTTTCCCGCGTAGTTGGTGTCAAGGTACCCGGTCGCCCCCGGAACCTCGATCACTTCCATCGCGGCGAATATTCCTATCCCCTTTACGAGGTCGACCGCCGATACTACTGACCCGGTGATTCCGTAAAGCTCCTGGAGGGACGGCATGTCGGGTCTCGTCCCCTCGCCCCAGAGCCATATGGAGTCCGCGGTGTTTTTTCCTTCGGCTCTTCTTTTCTTGTTTACGGGATGGTCCTTAAGTATGCTGCGGGATCTCTCCATGAGGCCGAGGAGTTTCTCCGCCCCGTCTCCCGAAGGAAGCCAGGGAGCGATTTCCTTTCCGGAAATGTCATGAGGCGGGGTTGTTTGAACAGTGCTGTTTCCTCCGCGCCAGAGAAGAAGATGCCTGTAGCTTACCCCCTGGCTCAGGGAGAACTCCTCCCCGTCGAACTCTTTTTTCAGATCCCTGATGATGCCGGCCGCATCATCGTCCGTTATGTGTCCGGCGCTGTAGTCCTCCATGACCGTCCGGCCGTCTCTCTCCGCGAGAGTTACAAGATTGCACCGCACCGTGACGTCCGTTTCCCCGAGGGAAATCCCGATGCTCGCGGCTTCGAGGGGAGATCTTCCCGTGTAGTATTTCGTGGGGTCATAGCCCAGCACCGCCAGGTTTCCCACGTCGCTTCCCGGAGGGAGAGGGTCGGGAATGGTTTTCGCGATCCCGAAAATCTCGGCCCGCTTGGCGATCGCGTCAAGGTTGGGGGTGTCGGCGACTTCAAGCGGAGTCCTGCCCTCAAGCTCGGGGAGCTTGTGGTCGGGCATGCCGTCGCCTTGGAGCACAAGATACTTCACAGAACGAAGAGGGTATACGCAAATTCAGGGGAATCAAGGCTCAGGATACGTCGACCGCGTGTTTTTTAAGATCGGAGAGATCAATGATCCTGAGTACCGATTCGTGGGTCGACTGCAGGAAAACGGGGGGAGCCGCGCCGCCCTCAAGCGCCTCTTTCCAGCGAAGCGCGCAGAGACACCACCTGTCTCCGGGCTTGAGTCCGGTGAAACCGAACTCGGGGCGGGGGGTTATGAGGTCGTTTCCCCTGGACTTCGAAAATTCGAGAAATTCCTCCGTCATCTCCGCGCAGACCAGGTGAAGTCCCACATCCTCGACTGCCGCCCTGCAGCAGCCGTCCCTGAAGAATCCGGTCATTGGATCGGTGCCGCACTCTCTTAGGTCCTCGCCGAATACGTTTTTATCTTCCGTTTCCATGCCTTACATTCGGTAAAAGGCCACGCCTTACGCAAAATATTATATATTGTTTTACCGAGTTAGGTATATACTTTTCACTCAAAAGATGGCCGATTTCACACTCAAGGAAAAAACCCGCACATTTGCCGGAGAAATAACCCCTCCCGGGGATAAATCCATTTCCCACAGGACAATCATTCTGGGTTCGCTCGCGCGAGGGAAAACCAGGGCGAGCGGGTTTCTGGCTTCCCGGGATACCCTTGCTACGGCGAACGCTTTTAGAAACATGGGGATCGAGGTGGAAGTGGATGCGGGAGAAGTGGAGATTGCGGGAAGGGGACTTTTCGGCCTAAAAAAGCCCCGCAAGGCTATAGACGCCGAGAACTCGGGAACCACCGCCAGACTGCTCACGGGAGTTCTGAGCGCCCAGAGCTTCCGTTCAACCATTACCGGGGATGATTCGCTGCGCCGCCGTCCCATGTCCAGAGTTACCGTCCCGCTTCGCGGCATGGGGGCCAGGATATCGGGAGAGGGAGAGGTCCTTCCGCTTCGCATAACGGGCTCCGAGCTTCAGGGAATAGATTACAACTCTCCCGTGGCGAGCGCGCAGGTAAAGTCCGCGATTCTGCTCGCAGGACTCTACGCCGCGGGGGGGACCAGCGTGACGGAACCCGAAAGAACCCGGGACCACACCGAAAGGATGCTGCGCTACTTCGGAGTTCCGGTTGAGGTAAGCGGAACACGTGTCTCGGTAAGCCCGGGAGTGGAGTTTTCGGGAACCGAGCTTGAAATTCCCTCGGACATCTCCTCGGCGGCTTTTTTTATCGTCGCCGCGCTTGTGAACCCGGGATCGGAAATCGTGGTGAAAAACGTCGGACTTAACCCGCTTAGAACCGGGGCGCTCGATATCCTTCGGGAAATGGGGGCCGATATCTCGGTTGAGAACCGTCGCGAGTGCTGCGGGGAACCGGTAGGGGACCTGATTGCCCGCCACGGCGCGCTTGGGGCCGTACGCATAGAGGGAGAGTCGGTGTCGCGGGCCATAGACGAGCTTCCCGTTATTTCCGTGGCCGCGTGTTTTGCCGAGGGCGAAACGGTGATAAGCGGCGCGGGGGAGCTTCGGGTGAAGGAAACCGACAGGATAAGCGCCATGACGGATGAGCTTTCGAAACTTGGCGCGGACATAAGCGAAACGCCGGACGGCATGATTATAAACGGCACGGGGGAGCTTCGCGGGGCCCGGTGCGAGAGCCGCGGAGACCACCGGGTCGCCATGTCTCTTGCTGTCGCCGCCACGCGGGCCCGGGGGGAGACGGTGATCGGGGACGCCGGGTGCGTTTCCATTTCGTTTCCTGAATTCTTCCCGCTTTTCGAGACTCTTGCAGATCGCAGATGAAACGAGACGGCGACAGCATCGTTACCATAGACGGACCTTCGGGGGTGGGGAAAAGCACCGTCGCCAGACGAGTTGCCGAACTGCTCGGTTTTTCGTGTCTTGACACGGGCGCCATGTACAGGGCCGTCGCGCTTAAGGTAGGCGAGGCGGAAGTTGACCCGCGGGATTCCGCTTCGCTCTCGCGGCTCCTTTCCGGGACTGCGGTGGAATTCTCTCCTGAGGGCCATGTTTTTCTTGACGGGCGCGACGTCTCGAAACTTATAAGGACGGAGAAGATGTCTTCCCTTTCTTCCGAGCTAGCGGAGCTTGGCGAAGTAAGGGAATTTCTAATCGGGATTCAGAGAAGGATCGGGGAAGGGGGAAACATAGTTGCCGAGGGAAGGGATATGGGGACCTATGTTTTTCCCGGGGCAAAGTATAAGTTCTATCTCGACGCCACGGTCGCCGAGAGAGCGGAAAGAAGATTTCTTCAAAATAAGGGGGAGGATATTCCCCTCTCGGATGTTGAGGACGAGCTTCGCAGAAGGGACCGTCGTGACACGCTTCGCGCGGAGAACCCCCTTCGTCCCGCCCCGGACGCCGTGGTTATAGATACGACCCGAATGAGCGCCGAAGATGTGATTGCGGCGATATTTCTTCGCACAAAAGATATCTCCCGCCGCGGCGATTGAAAACAATTTTTCTTCCCGAGCGCTCTTTTCATTTTAAGCAGTTTTCATGTAACCTTGCCTTTATTAGTAAAAGACTGATGGCGAAGGCGGCTAAACAAAATGACTCAGGATAATGGTGTTACGGATTCTAATGAGAAGAGCTTTGAGGAGTTACTTGATGAAAGTATGGAATCGCGCTTGAGCGAGCCCGAGAACGGGGAAATAGCAAAAGGAAGGGTCATAAGGGTTGATTCCGATGCTGTTTTCATAGACCTCGGGTTTAAGTTCGAGTGCATAGTTCCCATAAACCAATTTCTAAACAAAGACGGCGAACATGAAGTCTCGGTGGGCTCGGAGATAGAGGTTCTGGTCGAAAGGCCTAACCCGAACACCGTCAGGGCTTCCAAACAAAAAGCAGACCAGATCAGAGAAAAAAGGGCGATCGAGGAGAAGTTCAAGAACAAAGAACCGGTCGTCACGAGAATTCTAAACAGAGTTAAGGGTGGTTTTAACTGCGATATAGGGCGGCATGCTCCCTTCAAGGTATTTCTTCCCGGTTCCCAGGTCGGCCTGCGACCGGTTGCGGATTTTGACGAGATGGTGGGCCAGACGATCGAAACCCGCATTATTCAGAACAACGACAACGGCATAGTAGTGTCGAGAAGGGTGATTCTCGAAGAAGAGAGAGAGGAGAAAAAGAAGGAGACGCTTGCTACCATCTCGGAAGAGCAGACTGTTTCCGGAAACGTGGTGAAGATAATTGACGCCGGAGCTTTCGTTGACATAGGGGGCATAGAGGGCTTTGTCCCGATAGGGGAGCTTTCCTGGGGGAGGGTAAGGCATCCGGGAGATGTCCTTAAGGAAGGCGAGGACATCCAGGTCAAGATTCTTCGGCTTGAGATCGAAAACGGGAAGATAACCCTCGGGGTGAAGCAGACCACCGAGGATCCGTGGGAGAGCATACAGGAAAGATACAGGGTCGGCGACAGAGTCAGGGGCAAGGTGGTCTTTGCGGCGGAATTCGGCGTGTTCGTCGAGCTTGAACCCGGGATAGAGGGACTTGTACACGTAAGCGAACTTTCCTGGGTCAAGAATTTCCGTCATCCAAGTGAGGTAGTTTCAGTCGGAAGCGAAATAGAGGTTGCGGTGCTGGGAGTAAAGCCAAAGGAAAGAAGAATTTCGCTGAGCCTCAAGCAGATACAGGAAAACCCATGGGATGAGTTCAAGCGGAGCAATCCTCCTAACACCAGGCTTAGCGGAACCATAAGAAACGTTACGGAACTCGGGGTTTTTGTCGAAGTTGCTCCGGACATGGTCGGACTCGTGCGTCCGGAAAATCTGAGGTGGGAGGGGGAAATCAACCCCCTTGAGGTTTTCTCAAACGAAGACTTGGGAAAGGAAATAGAGCTTGTCGTGCTGAATGTCATCCCGAGGCAGAGAAAAATCGGGCTTGGAATCAAGCAGCTCACCCCGGATCCGTGGAACAAGGTGCTTCGGGACTACAAGGTGAACGAGACCGTGGTCACCTCCAAGATAGAGGAAATTCTCGAAAGCGGCGTCACCGTGGCGCTTGCCGACAACGTGACGGGATTTTACGCCATCCGCGAATTTAATGACGATGAGTTCAGCAGGGAATCCATCAAGGTTGGAGACGAGATAAGCGGCCTGGTCACAGGGTTTAACAAGCCCAAGCATCAGGTGAATCTCAGCCGCAGAAGGCTTGAAAAGAAACAGGAAAAAGACACGATGAGAGACTTCGTGTCTTCCCAGCAGGAAAGTTCCTCCAAGCTCGGGGACATCCTGAACGAAAAGCTCAAGGCCCTTGACTGAGGGGTGGCAAAGTGAGAGTTCCCGACCTGAATTTCTTTCTTAAGACCTTTCTCTCGCTTCTGGTCATCTTCCTTATCGGTTTCACGGGAGTTCTCATAGGAGTGCTGATCTCCGATCATGGCCAGAACCCCGGCGGGGACGGCGTGGCGGTGGTAAACATCAACGGCATCATAATCGATCCCGACCCATATATTAAAAGCGTAAGGAAAATACGCGAAACCGATTCCGTAAAGGCTGTCGTGGTAAGGGTGAACTCCCCGGGAGGATCGGTCGCGGCCTCCCAGGAAGTGTACGAGGAACTCAGAAGTCTGGGCGAAGCAATGCCGGTTGTGGCCAGCATGGGAACGGTTGCCGCCTCGGGCGGTTACTATATCGCCTGCGCGGCGGCCACGATTTATGCCAATCCCGGTACCGTGACCGGCAGCATCGGCGTGATAGCGCAGTTTGCAAGCTACGAGCAACTGCTTGAGTGGGCGAAGGTGGAGGTCGAAGTGATAAAGAGCGGGGAGTTTAAGGATCTCGGCTCGCCGTTTCGCAAAATGCCCGAGGCGGAGAGGGCTTACCTGCAGACGATTATAGACGGGGCCCACTCCCAGTTCAAAGACATGATTTCCGAAAGAAGGAATCTGCCCCCGGCGAAAGTCGCTTCGCTTTCCGACGGAAAGATTTTCATCGGGAGCCAGGCGAGGGAGCTTGGCCTGATTGACCGCGTCGGGACTCTTGAGGCCGCGATTGCCGAGGCGAGGGAGCTTGGGGGTCTAGATGAGGATTCGTGGATCAGGGAATATCCCGTGAAGAAAAAAACGCTGCTTGATTTCGTTTTTCCCGAAACCCTGTCTGAACGCGTGGCTTTTGTCTCCCCTGTGAGAACCGGGTTCGGTCTCTACTATATAGCCGACGTGGTTTACTAACCGGGGTTTCCCCTTACTCCATATCAATCTTCGTTTTCCAGTACGTGTTTAGCGGGTTGACGTGGCTGGTATTTTCCCCAAAAACCGATATTCTACAATACAGTACCGCTTGGCGGATCACGCCGGTTTAGCGAAACCGTTTTTCAAACAACCGATGAAACACGTAAAAAGATTTTTTCTCCTCATCATATGCTGTTTTGTAGCCCTTTTCTTTGTTCAGAACCTTGAGATAGCCACGCAGGTGTTCAGAGTCGAGCTGGGCTTTTTCTCTTTTAAGAATACGTGGGCGGTTTACAATGGCGGGATAATAGGAGCTTCGTTTCTTCTGGGCGCCTTTGTTTTTTTTCTGCTGACTCTTACCAGAGGTCATTCCACAAAGTCCGAGTTGAGACGAAGCAGGGAAACCGTGAAAGATCTCGAGAAAAAAGTCGGGAAGCTTGAGGTGGAGCTTCTGCAGAACAAGCCTGCCGGCTACCAGGAGCAGCCTTCTTCCCATGATCTGTTCAGGACGCCGAAATGAGATCCGCCACCACTGAAACCCGGATGCCTGCCCGTACGGGGACTCGCGGAAAACCCGAATGGATAAAGGCGAAAATCCCAAGCGGTCCGAATTATACCAAGCTTAGAAACCTGGTGCGCGAATTTGGCCTTCACACCGTGTGTGAGGAGGCGAAGTGCCCGAACATAGGGGAATGCTGGGGGGCCGGGACGCTCACTTTCATGATCCTGGGGGACGTCTGCACGAGAAGTTGCGGCTTCTGCCACGTGAAAACGGGAAAGGGCGGCGAGCTCGACTGGGAGGAACCCGCCAGGGTGGCTGCGGCGGTCGCGGAGCTTCAGAAAAACAACGCTCGGGTCACGCACGTAGTTATAACTTCGGTAAACAGGGATGACAGAAACTATGAAAGCGCCTGTATCTTCGCACAGACCGTAAACGAGGTAAAAAAGACATCCCCGGGGGTGAAGATTGAAGTTCTGATCCCGGATTTCAAGGGGGAACACGAGGCGATTCACAAAGTGATAGCCTCATCTCCCGACGTTTTGAACCATAATATTGAAACCGTCCCGAGACTCTACTCTCTTCCGCAGAAAACTCAGTCAGGAAGAACGAGATCCGTGAGGCCGCAGGCGGTCTACGGCAGATCTCTTGAACTTCTTTCTCTGTCCGCAAGCATGGGAAGACCCGGGATGCTTACAAAGTCAGGCATTATGGTCGGTCTCGGGGAGAGTTTCGAAGAAATCGTCGAAACTCTTAAGGACCTCAAGCGAGCCGGCTGCGACATAGTTACCATAGGACAGTATCTGCAGCCCACTATTGACCATATCCCGGTATCAAGGTTCTACCATCCCGTCGAGTTCGAATCTCTCAAGGACTACGGAGAGAAAATAATCGGTATCCCGCATGTGGAATCGGGACCGCTCGTCAGAAGCTCTTACCACGCGGAAAAACAGGTTCTTGAACTCTCCGACGCAATGACCGGGACGTAAGGACAAGCAGGTCCCGCTCGAAGTTGCGCGTAAAGACAAAACGGCGCGTTTTATCGCGGCGCGACCGCGGGGTCTGATCATGACGGGGCACACATGATCGGGGAAACGGGTAATCTGCTGGAAAATGCTGAGTTAAGATTGGGAAGCGGCAAGAGGTTCTTGGCGCCGGTCAGGATTCTTGTTCTCAGTTAAAAAGTCTTCTAAGCTCTTCTGCGATTGCCTCAAGCTTGTCCTCTGAAACCCCGTACTCGTCTGAAATTCTTTTTATTTCCCGGGAGGATATTCGAGGTGCCGAGGGTTTTTCCGCAACGGGTTCCCGTTTCTCCCTGTCAATGAGAAGTTTGGCCACGTCCCACCTGGAATAGTGTCCCAGAGAGTCGAACACAGCCTTTACAGCCTTTATCTGGTTTGCGTAGCAGTCGGCGTAGAGTATCGCGTCCTTTTCGAAGTGGGGTTCAAAAAGATATCTGCCGGCCGGGTTGACGATGGAGCTTCCTCCCCTGGCCCAGTCGTAATTCATGTGGTTGCCGTCGCGCACGTAGTGCCATCTCTCCGGGAAATCATCGTCGTCAAGATAACCGCAGGCGCTTAGCACGAACGCCCCCGATTCAAACGCGTGAACCCTTATGAGCGACTGCACCGTGCACCCCGCCCCGGGATCTTCCGTTTCGGCGGCAAGCAGCTTATCATCTCCTCTCCTCCAGTTCCCCGGCCACACCGCCACGTGGAAGTCCTGTCCGCTGTGAACCATCGCGGCCCTTACGAGAACCATGTGATTTTCCCAGCAGACAAGTCCCCCTATTCTTCCTATGTCGGTGTCGTAGGTGGCTATGTCGCTTCCGTCTCCCTGGCCCCAGTAGGTTCTTTCCGTGTAGGTGGGCATGAGCTTTCTGTGCCTGCCTAGCACCTCGCCTTCACGCGATATAAAAAGAAGGGAGTTGTAAACGGTGCGGCTTCCCTTGCGATCGTCAAGCTCGTTGCAGCCTATCACCACGTGAGCGTCGGCCGCGCGGGCGGCCTCCGCGAGCATCTCGGTGTCATCCCCGGGAATCACTATGGAGTTATCCTGAAGGGCGATCATGAAATCCGTCCAGTC
This sequence comes from Thermodesulfobacteriota bacterium, assembly GCA_965204035.1. Taxonomy (GTDB): domain Bacteria; phylum Desulfobacterota_D; class UBA1144; order Nemesobacterales; family Nemesobacteraceae; genus Nemesobacter. The sequence goes on along the minus strand of OZ241964.1, from coordinate 1,839,403 downwards.
GTGCGGCGGGGTTTCGTAGCCGACTGTGTAGTAGGCCGGGTAGCCTGGTATGAACGCCTCGGGGAATGCGATAAGCTCCGCCCCGTTATCTCCCGCTTCCCTTATCACGCGACAGGCCTTCTTGAGGGTCTGTTCCTTGTCCATGAACACGGGAGCCGTCTGGGCAACCGCAACTTTTACTTTTTCCCTGCCGCCTAGAACTTTTTTCATGAGCCTCGGGCCGCAGGCGTACTCAGGTTATTATCCTGCTTCCGCCCTGGGGTCCCCCTTCGCTTTGTCTCTGCTGGTTCTGCCTGGCTCTCGCGTAGACGAGATCGAACAGCCTCTGCTTGAAGTCGTTGTCAAAGGCGCACACTCCCGGGATTATGTACCCCATAAGCGCTATCTGGAGAAAGTATTCGGTGTTTGCCTTGAGAAAGGACTCGTTTATCTCGCCGCCGTATGCCTGTGCGAAATTCTGGTATATCTGGTTCCCCATTTCGGTCGCGATCTCTACGACGCTTTTTGACTGGCCGGTCTCCTGGTGGGCCGCTACCCCGAGGTTAAAGGCCATGTTTATGGAGTTCATGAAGTTATCCTCCACTCCCTCTTCTGACTCTGTTCCCTCTTGTGGCTTTGTGTCTTCTTCTGACATTTTAATATCCCCCGTTTTTGTATGGTTAAATTGTCCTGACGTATTATATTATATTGCTGCTTTGATTTTAACAATTTTGCTGGAGGAAAATCCATGAGAGCCGATCACCTTATACAGAGACTCGGGCTGAAAAAGCTTCCCGGCGAGGGAGGATACTACAAGGAAACTTACAGAAGCGAAGAAATGGCCGGAGAAGACCGCCATCTTTCAACTGCTATTTTCTACCTTATAACCTCAGAGGCGAATTCCAAGATGCACAGAGTGAATTCGGACGAGATTTTTCATTTTTACTTCGGCGACCCCGTCCAGATGCTGCTTCTCTATCCTACCGGAGAGTCGAGGATAGTGTTCATGGGCGACAACCTTCCTTCCGGGCAGAGAACCCAGCTCGTGGTTCCCAAGGGAACCTGGCAGGGCGCGATGGTGGTGGAGGGAGAGTACGGATACGCTTTTATGGGAACCACTATGGCCCCCGGGTTTGAGTTTGAGGATTTCGAACTGGGCGCGCAGGAGAGCCTTCTGCTGAGATTTCCCCAGCACGAAACCCTGATACGGGAGCTTACGTAAACGGGAGACAGAGATTCCGGGATCAGAAAAACCTGTGATTTTTTTTGACGGCGTGTGCGGGTTCTGCAACAGGTTCGTCGATTTCGTAATGTGGGCGGATGTCCGCCGGGAAATATTCTTTTCCCCCGTGCAGGGAGAGACAGCCGTTGAGTTCTCTCTGTATCAGGACGAACCCCCGCGCGATTGGAAGATAGCCTACGCTGATGAAGAAGGGGTTTACGAGGGAGCTGACGCGGTTTTGCTGGTTCTAAGAAGGCTTGGAGGCCTCTGGACACTTCCCGCACTCCTGGTATGTGTCCCCCGGCCTGTAAAAGACTATTTTTACGGGATCATATCGAGGAACCGCTACAGTATTTTCGGAAAACGGGACACATGCCGCGTGCCGTCCGCTGAGGAGAGGGAGAGATTCTTGCCATAGGCACCTGCGCGCGAGGACTTCCCGCGGGCGGGGATTCATATCAGAAAAAGCCGCATTCCGGGGATTTGTGGGAAATCGCATTTTCCAGTCAAGTAAAAACTTGTTATGCAACATGCTGATATACAAGACTTTTCCCGAATTCAGCCCAGATAAGAACACATTCAGGTGAGTTTCCAGTCAAGTAAAAACCCTCGCCGTCCCCTGAGCAGAGAAAGAGGATTTTGCGCCAAGCGCTTCTTTGATAAATTCCACCGTGTATGTATATTGAAACGGAGGAGAATTTTCGTTCAAAATGCCTTCACTTGAAGAACTTGTTTTAGCCGACGAGACAGCCAGCGAGATAGAGCGGGCGAGCGAGATCGCCAGAGAAGAATGGGAGAAAATAAGAGTTTCCCTGGCTCTTTGCGGGGATACGGGGGATTACTGCGGGGATGATTTCATGCTCGGGACAATCTCTGGGGAAACGATAGCGCGCGAGCCGCTTGGGAGTGCGACGAAATCTGTTTCGGTTTACTCCCCTACCTATTATCCGATGTATCTCGTGGGAAACCTGCGCGAGTTCCGGGAGAAGTTCCCGGAGAAAAGCTACCGCACGACGGAAGCCCTCTATGTCTACGTTGAGCTTGCGAACGCGGCGGCGCTACGCCTCGGCCTCGAGGGAACGCTGGCCATGGGGTTTGCCAGCGGCTACGCGAACGTGAGAACGGGCTGGATTGCGGAGAAGGGGCTTCCGGAGCAGAGCGCCGTATTCTCCGAGATGTTTTTTTCAGACAGACCGAAGAACTACGACTGGGATTTTCACTGGACCTCGGTCAGGCAAAAATTCGCGGAAATCCACGAAAAATTCGTCGCCTGGCAGCGCTCCCCCGCCCTTTACCTGGAGGAGTCGAAATCCAAGGCGGTCGTAAAGCCCTTCATAGTCTAGACGAATCCCTCTTCGAATTCGTCCGAAGGATTCTCGAAGCTCGGAACCCCGTTTTGCTCAAGGAACACCAGTTTCACCGTGCCCGTGGGCCCGTTTCTCTGCTTTCCGATTATGAGTTCCGCCATGCCGTCTTTTTCCTCGGGATTTTTCCTGTATATGTCCTGGCGGTGAATGAAAAGCACCACGTCTGCGTCCTGTTCTATGGCGCCGCTCTCCCTGAGGTCTGAGAGCTGGGGACGGCGGTCTGTTCTGGCCTCGGTCTGGCGGCTTAGCTGCGAGATCCCTATTACCGGAACGTCAAGCTCCTTGGCAAGCGCCTTCAGTGCGCCCGAGATCTCCGCTATTTCCCTCTCCCGGGTTTCATTTCTCGAACTGCCTCTCATGAGCTGCAGGTAGTCGACCACGATCAGATCGAGGCGGTTGTCCTTTTTAAGCCGTCTCGCCTTCGCTCTTATCTCAAGCACCGTGAGTGCCGGGGTGTCGTCTATGAAGATGCTCGCGCTCGCGTACCTCTCGGCTGAGTCAAACAGCCTTTCCAGGTCGTCATCTCTTATGTAACCGCTTCGCATCGCCGAAAAACTGACTTTCGAGTTTATGGAAAGAAGTCTCATCATGAGCTGCTCCTTCGTCATCTCAAGCGAGAACATGGCGACTGAGAGCTCTTCGTTCAATGCGGCGTTGCTTATTATGTTAAGGCAGAGCGATGTTTTTCCCGCCCCGGGGCGCGCGGCGATTATCACGAGGTCTGATTTCTGAAGACCCGAGGTCAGGTGGTCGAGTTTCTCAAAGCCGGTTCTTATGCCGGTTATGAGCTCCTTTTTCTTGTAGAGCTGCTCTATATTGTCTATAGCCACCGGCGCAAGGTCCCTCGAGTGCCAGAAGCTCGGCTTTATCTTGTTCTGGGCAATGTCGAGGATTGACTGCTCCGCTCTGTCTATGAACTCGTCAACTTCGATGTCGGGTCCGTACCCGCGGTGTGCTATGTCGGTTGCGGTGAGCACCAGTTTTCTCAGAACGGACTTGTCTTTTACTATCCTCGCGTAATGAGCGACGTTTCCCGCCGTGGGAACGGTCGAGACCAGGTAGGTGAGGTAGGCGGCTCCTCCGATTTCTTCTACGGTGCCCTTGGAACTCATCAACTCATACAGGGTGAGAACGTCGATGGGGGTGCCCTCCCTGTCAAGGTCTATCATTGAGTTCATTATCTTGGAGTGGCTTTCGTTATAGAAGTCCTCGGCTATAAGAATTTCTAGGACCTGGTTTATCGAGCTGCTTTCGATGAGTATGGAACCCAGTACCGCGCGTTCCGCCTCCTCGTTGCTCGGGAGGGGGGATTTCGTCAGATTCTCCATCGTTCGAGGTTCTCTCCTGTTCCGCCTGTCCGATGGCTTTTCATTCTCCTATCAGGACCACTCCCACGTCCATGACGTTCGTTCCCGTGCTCCCGGTTTTTATAAGGTCGCCCAGGGTTTCGAAGAAAGAGTACGAATCGTTGTCGGCGAGATGGTCTCTCGCGCTTATGCCCATTGATCTCGCTATCAGGCGTGATTCCCCGTCGCATATCGCCCCGGCGGCGTCTGTGGGACCGTCTATTCCGTCGGTTCCGGCGAAAAGCCCCACGATTCCGCTGCTTCCTATTATCTCAAAGCAGAAGGAAAGGGCGGTCTCGGTGTTGCGCCCGCCGCGGCCCCGCCCCGTTACGTTAACGGTCGTCTCTCCCCCGAAGAGTATGCAGGCGGGTTTCTTGACCGGTCTTCCGAATCTCTTTATGTCAAAGGAGATTCCCGCGAGCACCTTGGCCACTTCCCTCGCCTCTCCGGATATCTGGGAGGAGAGAAAAAGCGTGTTGTACCCCATTTTTTTCGCCATCTTCTCCATCGAGATTATCGCTTTGTGATTGTTTCCGACGACAACCGTGGTGGCTCCGCTCCGTTCGTACTGCTCGCGGCCTATCGTGGGAGAAGTGTTGTTTTCCCTTCCTCTTTCAAGATGCACCACCACCCTCGGGGGGATTTTGTGCTCAAGCTCAAGCGCCTCTATGACCCGCCACGCGTCCTCGTAGGTCGTAGTGTCGGGAACCGTGGGTCCCGAAGCTATGAATTCAAGCCGGTCGCCCACGACGTCCGAGAGAATCAGCGTGATAACCCGCGAGGGCAGGGCTTTTTTAAGAAGTCCCCCTCCTTTGGTCTGCGACATTTTCTTCCTCACGGTGTTAAGGCCGTAGGTGTCGGCCCCGCTCAGCATCAGTCTCTGGGTCACCGCCCTTTTATCCTCTATGGTGAGCCCTTCACTTGGCATCGCGAGTATCGAGCTTCCGCCTCCCGATATAAGGAAGATCACGAGATCCTTCTCTCCTGATCTTTCGAGAAGCGAGACTGCTTTTTTCGCCGCCTCGACGCTTTTTTCATCCGGTACCGGGTGGGAGGAGAGATGAAAATCCATTTTCTGAAAAGCCTGCTCGGAACGGACGTTAGACACCACGATCCCCCCGGTTATCCGATCTCCAAGAAGCTCCTCAAGCGCCGCGGCCATGGAGGACGCGGCCTTTCCGAAGGCCACGACGTACACCGACTCGAAATCGGAGAGATCAAAGCTCTTCCCTCCGACCTTGAGTTGTTTGCCCCTGAGCTTGATGTGCTCCAGGACGCATTTTCCCGGGTCGGCTTCTTCGAGCGCCTGGTCAAAAAGCTCCCTCGCGTCCTTTCTCAGTTTCTCGCTCATCCCTTTTTCCTGATTTCATCAACTATTCTGTCAACTTCCGATTCGTTAAGGTTCTCGTAAAGGGTATCGTCCACGAGCATTGCGGGGGCGGTACCGCAGGAAGCAAGACATTCAGCTTCGAGAAAGGTTATTTTTCCGTCGGCCGTCGTTTCACCGGTTTTTACCCCCAGGCGCTTGCAGAGGTGGTGCTCCAGACCCTCGGCTCCGCGAAGCGCGCAGGAAAGGGTTCTGCAGAGCCACATAACGTGAGTTCCCACGGGTTCTGTGAAAAACATGGTGTAAAATGACGCGACGTTCTGAACCGAAGAGGCGGGGATATCGAGCGCCTCGGCGACTTCTTCCATGGATTCGGTGGAAAGCCAGCCGAATTCGTTCTGCACTTCCCGCAGGACGGGAATAAGCGCCGAAAGACTGGTTTCGTGGTCATCCGCTATTTCTTGTATCTTATCTCTAAGCCCGGGGGGAAAAGGCACTCCGAACCTCCTCACTGGTTAAAGCCGGAAGTTAAAAAGTAACATGATTTAGAGCGGCGGGCAAGGCGCTTGGGATGTGCGGCAAGAGGGCGGAGATTTAAACCGCAATTGAAGCTCGCAGGATGGCGGTTAAAATTTTTTCAAATGTCTAAAAAGAGAATAACTACTGTTTACACTGGTCTTGGAGATGACGGGAAAACCTCGCTTCTGGGCGGAAAAAGGGTGAGAAAATCATCGCCGAGGGTAAGTGCGTACGGCGAAGTGGACGAGCTTAACTCGGTTCTGGGAGTTGCCTGCACAAAGGCGGTTGATCCCAGGGTTAGGGAGCTTCTGCGGGAAATACAGAACGCGCTTTTCACCGTGGGAAGCGACTTGGCAACCCCGCGGGATTCGACTTTTTCCCCGCCGAGGATGACCGCGGAGATGGCGAAGCGGCTAGAGGAACGGATAGACGGGTTTTTGCCCGAGCTCGGAGAGCTCAGGGAGTTCGTTCTGCCGGGAGGGGCGGAGGGCGCCGCCTGGCTTCATCTTGCCCGCACGGTGTGCAGAAGGGCCGAGAGAGGCGTTGATGCGCTCTTCGGAGACTCGGAGGAGGGAGAGGAGATTCTGGTTTATCTTAACCGCCTCTCGGATCTTCTTTTCGTTCTTGCGAGGGTGGAGAACAAGACTGCGGGGACGGGGGAGATCTTCGTTGATTTCGGACGGGGCGAGGACGGGTGATGGACGAAAGCGCAGCTATAACGAACCCCGAGATCGAAGATTACATTCTCTCTCTCTACCCCCGCGTCCATGAGGTTTTCCACGACATGGAAAAGCGGGCGGAGGGAAGCGACGTGAAAATAGTGGGGCCTCTTGTGGGAAGGTTTCTCTCGCAGATATGCCTTCTGCGCAGGCCGCAGAGCATTTTCGAGATGGGTTCGGGGTTCGGATACTCTGCCCTCTGGTTCTCCCTTTTTCTGGCTGACGGAGGCGTGGTAACCTGCACGGACTGGCTTGAGGAAAACGCGGAGGCGGCGCGCGGGTACTTCACGCGGGCCGGGCAGATTCGCAAGCTCCGCTTTGTCTGCGGAGACGCGCTCGAAGTACTGGCGAATTCGGACCGTAAATTTGATATGATATTCAATGACATAGACAAGGAGAACTACCCGCGGGTTATTGAGCTTGCGCGGGAGAAGCTTAACCCCGGGGGGATGCTTATTACCGATAACGTGCTTTGGGGAGGGAGGGTTCTCGGCGGCGGAGGTTCTGAGAGTACCGAAGGAGTCTTGGAGTTTAACCGGCTTTTGTTCTCGGATCCGGAGTTTTTCTCCACGGTGGTTCCCCTTCGCGACGGGGTGGCGCTGAGTGTCAGGATTTAAAGGATATTTGTTTCTCGGGATTCCAAAGTGAAAGAACTTGAGACCACTGAAAACGAGCTTCTGGCTTTCTTTACGGACTCCTACGAGCATATACGCAGGCGCCATTACGCGAGGAGCAGGAAAAACAAGGCCCTAATAGGCTACGAGCTTGCGCGGGAGAGGACCGCGGTCGTGGACGAGTTCATCAAGCGCGCCCTTTCGCGGTACGGTTACCCGGAACTCGAAGGCGTCTCCATAGTGGCTCTCGGGGGTTACGGCAGGGAGGAGCTTTCCCCGTACTCCGACATAGACCTTCTTTTTCTTCACAAAAAAGGCTCTAAGGACCTGGCCGAGGAGGTAGTGGAGAAGCTTCTTTACCTTCTCTGGGACACGAAGATGGATGTGGGGAACTGCACGAGAAGCCTTGAGGAGTGCAGGGAGCTCTCGATGGACAGAAACGACGTCACCATCCTGAGTTCTCTTCTCGACTCGAGGTTCATATGCGGGGACAGGGCTCTTTACGACGAGCTTGAAAATGAAATTTACGGCGAGGTGCTACCCAAGATTTCACACGATTTCATAAGGAGAAAAATAGATGAAAGGGACGCAAGGGGGGAAAGATACGGAAAAACCCTCTACATCCTCGAGCCTAACGTTAAGGAGGGAAGAGGGGGGCTCAGGGAGTTCCAGACGGCGATGTGGATAGCGCAGGCGAGCTACAAGGCCAAAAGTTTCGAAGAGGTGCTCCACAGGGGTTTCATCTCGGAGAGGGAATACGGGGCGATGCGCAAATGCCTTAACTTCCTTCTGCTCGTGCGTGCGCAGCTGCATTACCAGGCAAAGAAAAGGGAGGACAACCTGAGTTTCGAACTTCAGCTCCAGGTGGCGAAATCCTTCGGTTACAGGGACGGAAACCTGCGGGCGGTGGAGAAGTTCATGAGGATTTACTACCTCCGCGCCGCGGTGGTGGTACAGCAGTCCCGGAGACTGACGGAAAAGTGCACGAGGGCCTACGCGCGGAGAAGGCTCACCAAAAAGGCCGTTCATCTTGACCACGGGTTTACGATACGGGGCAAGTACCTCTCCGTGACGAGCAGAAACGTTTTCAGCGAGGACTTCTGCAATTTCCTGCGCGCGTTTGAATACGCTGACCGCCACTCGGTCGAATTCACCGAATACCTTGAACTTCTCATGGGTGAACAGGCAACCCGCATAGACGAGAAGGTCCGAAACGACCCGGAGTTCAACAGGATGTTCCTGAGGCTCCTGCGTTTCGGAAAGGATGTCTCGAAAATGCTGCTCAAGATGAACGAGATGCGCCTTCTGGGCCGCTTCATTCCGGAATTCGGGAAAATAGTCTGCATGGTGCAGTTTGATTCCTACCACGTCTATACGGTCGACGTGCACTCCATATTCATGATCAGGGAAATCGAGAGGCTTATAAATTACGGATACGAGGAGAAATTCCCCTTCCTCACCAAAGTCGCCGAGACCCTGGTGAAAAGACATGTTCTTTTTCTCGCCTGCCTTTTCCACGACATGGGGAAGGGCCAGGGGGGAAGCCACGCGCAGAAAGGGGCTGCCATGATCCCGAGGATAGCCGAGAGGATGGGTCTTGGGGCCTCCGACGCGGAGCAGCTTGAATTTCTGGTGAGACATCATCTGGCCATGGTTCACTTCTCCCAGAGAAGGGATCTTGACGACCCGGTCGTTCTGAATCGGCTGGCCAAGTCCATCCCTGATCAGGAAACGCTCTCTCTTCTCTACCTGCTCACTTTCGCGGACATAAGATCGGTCGGTCCCGACGTGTGGAAAGACTGGACGGGAATGCTGCTCCAGGAACTCTACGTGAAGGCCCTCCGGCAGATGTCGGCGGGCACGTACCGGCGTAAAACCGACGAGGAATGGATGCAGAAGATGACCTCGGACATAGTGGCCGACGCCGACGGGGAGATTCCCGAGCGCAAGGTGACGAAAATATTGAAAAAGATGCCGGTTTCCTATTTCAGCCAGTTTTCAAGACAGAACATCTTGCGCCACGTGAAGTTGCTCAATTCCATTGAGGGAAAGTTCGCGACGGAGGTGATCCGCTACGAGGAATACGACGAATTTACAGTCTGCGCTCCCGACAAAAAAGGGATATTCTCGGTGTTCTGCGGTGTTCTGAGCGCGAACGGACTCAATATTCTGGGGGCAAGAATCGTAACCACGCTCGACAAGAAGGCTTTTGACATATTCTATGTGGAAAGGACCGATTACCTGACCGAAGAGGAGTATGGAGAGGTGTGGAAAAAGGTTGACAAGAACCTCAGAAAGGCGCTTGACGGAGATGTTGATGTTGACGAGCTGGTCGAGAGGAGGAAGAGGAACTATTCCTCCTACGGAAGAAAGGTTCCCGAGTATCCTCCGGAAATCGTGTTTGACAACGAGTCTTCGGATAGGGCGACCGTGATAGAGGTTTATGCCCACGACCGGGAGGGACTTCTCTACAGCATCACGAAAACAATTGCCGAGATGGAACTTTCGATTGACTACGCCAAGATTTCGACCAGGGCGGATCAGGTTGCCGATACGTTTTACGTGCGTGACTCGAGAGGGCGCAAGATAAGCGGTGCCAGGAAACTCAGGAAGATAGAGGATTCTCTTATATCAGCGGTGAGCTAGGGAAAAAGCCGGGCGGTTTTAATGAGCGCAGAAATTATTGATGTCGAGTGCGACTTTCTTGTTGTGGGCGGGGGGCTTGCGGGTCTCTACGCCGCGGTGTGCGCGTCTTCCCTTGGCCGGTGCGTGGTGGTGACCAAGCAGACCCTGGTGCAAAGCAACTCATACTGGGCTCAGGGAGGGATCGCGGCCGCCGTCGACCCCGAGGACTCGCCCGTCTTTCACCAGGAGGACACGATTGCCGCGGGAAGGGGACTTTGCGATGCCCGCGCGGTGCAGATTCTGGTCGAGGAGGGAAGGGAGAGGGTCGCGGACCTCATAAATCTCGGCATGAAGTTCGATTCCGATGACAGCGGTCTTCTGCTCGGTCTTGAAGGCGGCCACTCGAAAAGAAGAGTCCTTCACGCGGGAGGCGACTCGACGGGAAAGGAGATGATCGAATTTCTCATCTCCTTTGTAAGTTCAAGCGAATCGGTAGCCATTCTGGAGCTTGTCACCGTTACCGACATAATCTCGGACGGAGAGAGGTGCTACGGTGTCTGGGGTTACGACGAGGGAAGGGAAAGCTACGTGAGAATTTCTTCTCCCTGCACCATAGTCGCCACCGGCGGCGCGAGCGCCCTTTATAGGAGGACCACCAACCCGGAAGGGGCGTCAGGGGAAGGAATATCGCTTGCGTGGAGAGCGGGAGCGGAGATTTCCGACATGGAGTTCGTGCAGTTCCACCCCACCGTTTTCAGCGGCGAAAAAGGCGATGCCTTCCTTCTCACCGAGGCGATAAGGGGGGAGGGAGCTTATCTCCTTAACGCCCGGGGGGCAAGGTTCATGGAACGCTACAGCCCCCTGCTTGAACTCGCGCCTAGAGACGTGGTCTCAAAGGCGATTCACAGCGAGATGAGATCCTGCGGAGAAGACTACGTGTATCTCGATCTTTCCCACATGGATCCCGGATTTGTAAGGAAAAGGTTCTCCAACATAGACAGACTCTGCAGGGATTCGGGTTTTGATCTTGCCAAGGACCGCATTCCCGTCGCTCCCGCCGCCCACTACACCATAGGCGGGGTAAGAACCAGTCTGATGGGAAAGACAAGCATAGAGGGTCTTTACGCCTGCGGAGAGGTGTCGAACACCGGCGTCCACGGCGCCAACCGCCTTGCGAGCAATTCCCTTCTCGAGTGCATGGTGTTTGCCAAAAGGTGTGTTGACAGCGCGTCCGGCGTGCGGAGTACGGGGGGCATTGCCGGGGGTTTCGAAGGTTTTATGCTTGCTGACACCAGGGAAGCCGATGCCGGGTTTTTCAACGAAGCCAAGGATACGATAATCGGGGGAATGAGCAAACATCTCGGGATAGTGAGAGAACTGGAGGACATGGAGGAGTTCGTCGCGCGCCTTGAGGAGATTTCCTCGGCAAGCGAAGGTGTTTCCGGATGGTTCGGCTTTAAGCTCGGGACGATGCTCGATGTGTGCCTGCTCGTTGTGCGCGCGGCTCTTTTGAGAAAGGAGTCGCGGGGAGCCCATATGAGATCTGATTATCCGGAGGAGGACTCGGATTATGAAAAACACCTGGTTTTCAGGAAGGATCTTGAGGTTTACGGAGCCGATTGATGAAGACGCATGAAAATTATCCTCGGGAAGTTGAAGCCGTTTTGGAACTTGCCCTCCGGGAGGATATGGGAAGTGGAGACATTACGACCGACAGCATAGTTCCCGAAGATGCCGTTTTAACCGGAGAAATGCGTGCGAAGGGGGCCGGCGTGGTTTCGGGAATAGGGCTCTCCGGCGCCGTTTTCCGGAAACTTGACCCGGACTGCGCGTGGGAAGAGATTGTCCGTGACGGAACCAGGGTTTCGCCCGGAGACGCTCTCGCCCGCGTTACGGGCAGGAGCAGGGCGATTCTTTCGGCGGAGCGGACCGCCCTTAACATCCTTCAGAAAATGAGCGGCATCTCGACTCTCACTTCTTTTTTCGTCGAGGCCGTAGCCGGCTGCGGAGTGAAGATAAAGGACACGAGAAAAACCCTTCCGGGACTCAGGTGGATCAGCAAGTACGCCGTGGCGGTCGGCGGGGGACATAATCACCGCGCCGGGCTTTACGACGGAGTACTCATAAAAGACAATCATATAAAGGCCGCCGGGAGCATAGCGGCGGCAGTCAAAAAGGCGAGACGGAGCGCGGGAGAGGATTTCTCAATAGAGGTCGAGACCAAAACCATGGGGCAGGTGGAGGAGGCGGTTTCCTGCGGCGTTGACGTCATAATGCTTGACAACATGGACATCCGGGAGATCGGGGAGGCCGTGCGCCTGATAGACCGCCGCGCGCTTGTCGAGGTCTCCGGCGGAGTTACCCTTGAGAACGTTAGGGAGATGGCGCAAAGCGGAGTCGATTTCATATCTGTCGGAGCCCTTACGCACTCGGCTCCGTGTTTAGATATTTCTTTTGATGTGTTAGACTGAAAGTTGCGGGCTCAACAGGGGATGCCCGGCTGTTGAGATGGACAGCTTACGTGACATTTCAGAAGAAATAGACAGGCTTAGAAAGGAAAAGAACGCGGTAATTCTGGCCCATAACTACCAGATACCCGAAATCCAGGATCTTGCCGACTACACGGGAGATTCCCTGGGTCTTTCGCAGAAGGCTTCTGAAACCGACGCGGAAATCATCATTTTCTGCGGGGTCCACTTCATGGCCGAAACCGCTTCCATAATCTCTCCCGACAAGAAGGTTCTTATTCCCGATCCCGGGGCGGGCTGCTCCCTCGCCGAGACCATAAACCTCGAACAGCTCAAAAAGTGGAAATCCGAACACCCCGACGCGCTCGTGGTTTCCTACGTGAACACCTCGGCCGCCGTCAAGTCTGAGACCGACTACTGCGTTACTTCCTCAAACGCCGTCAAGATAGTGGAGTCCATCCCCAGGGACAGGGAGATACTTTTTCTGCCGGACATGTTCCTGGGAGCATTTGTCTCCAAGGCTACGGGCAGAAAGATTCACATCTGGCCCGGGGAATGCCACGTGCACGCGGGAATACGGCCGAAGGACATAAGGAGGATAAAGGAGTCCTATCCCAACGCGGAGATGATAGTTCACCCCGAGTGCGGCTGCACCACGTCTTTTCTTCATTCAACCGCCGGGGACGACGAGCTGGCAAAGGAGATAAAGTTTTTCTCCACGGGGAAAATGATTGACTACACGCGCAATTCCGACACCCCCGAGTTCGTGGTAGCGACTGAAACCGGGATCCTTCACACGCTCAGGAAGCAAAGCCCTGAAAAAGAGTTCTACCCGGCCAAGGCCGACGCGGTCTGCGAGTACATGAAGATGATAACGGTTGAGAAGGTGCTGAATTCACTGAGGGAAGAGGTGCATGAGGTCAGGGTCCCCGAGGATATCGCCCGCAAGGCTAAAAAATCGATAGACAGGATGCTTTACATCTCGGCTCAATAAGAGTCCGCGGGTTGCGTTTCAAGTTGCCGGCGGCTTGCCGGTTGAGTTCCCCTACTTCTAGAAGGTTACGCGTGCTCCGAGACTGAACTCGTGGTTGAGGTTGGAGCCGTTGCCGAAGCGCCCCGAGTAGCCTATGAAAGTTTCCGTCCGGCTGCCGATGCCGGCGGTAAGGCCGCCGCCGACGTTTACCCATTCATTCGGCGGTTTGAAACCCGAGAGAGTAAAACGGCCGGACATGGTGTTGGATCCCGCGGTGACCGAAACGGGATCGTCGTTAAGCTCTCTCTCATAGGAGACGCGGATGTATGGTAACAGCCTTTCGCCCAGACCCAGATTTCCCTTGAACTGATAACCCGCCCTCGCAACCAGGGAGTCGCGTTCAAAGTCCGAGAAGTTCATCGAGGTGGAAGTGCCGCCGTTTTCGCTGTAGCCGTCGATTTTCTGATTGAGCCACCCGAGTCCCAGGAACAGATTGTGTATGTGCCCCTCGGACCTGCCTAGAATCCAGCCCCCTTCAACATCGGTTCCGAACTGATAAGAGCTCGTGGAGCCGTGCTCCGTGCGCAGCGCCGACCCGAGCCGGATCGAACGGTTGATATCAATAGATGCCCTGCCCCCGTTAAAGGCGCCGCTCAGGTAAAAAATGTCGTAAATAAGGGTGCCGTGCAGCGAGCCGGTCACAACTAGGCTGTCGATGCTTGCGCCCGGGACATCGTTGTCGTGGTTCCCGAGACTCAATGCCGCGCCCAGATGGAGCACATCCCCGACGCGGTAGTCGGTGCCCAGGGTGAGCACATGCATTTCGGACTGTGTCTTACCCGGACGTGGCAGGGATTCGAGTTCATATGAGCCTATCCGGCCACTCGCGTAGCTGTGCCATTTTCCGGCCGGGCGGCTAGACCCGAGATCAAGCATCCGCTCCGTAAATACGGCATCGCGGTGCGCCCTGGCAACTTCTACTCCCGCCTCCCCTCCAAGCGATACCTGAACCGGGGCCTCAAGAGTGGAAATTACCATGCTCGCGATTACCGCGTGGCCCGATCCGCTGGAATGGGAGCCGTCCGCGAAAAGATAGGTCTCATCAGTTTTGGGAGGTGAAAGATAGCCTGAATCGGTCGGGCCGCACACAAGCGACTCTATTCCCCCGCCGGGGCGCAGGGGATTGGAACCGGGAGTACAGGCTATATCGTCAATGTTGGTGAATCCGTAGTTCTCAGGGTCTGCAAGTATCTCTTCCATCAGGGCGGAGGCATTTATGGGAATGATTCCGTGCTCCAGAGAGCCGAGACCCGTATCCAGGGCTTCATTATAGGCTTGGGTTAGAGCGGAGAATCCGGCCGCGACTGCAGGGCCGGCACTCTGGGCGTCTATGGTTTTGCCGATGTCGGGCAGGTTGAGCACAACGATGTAACGCGCGCCGGCGTCCTGGAGACCTCGGATCTGATCCACGTACGCTTCCGCCGCTTTCAGGGTGCCGTCGAGGGCGCCCTGGGCGTCAGACTGATTTTCCTCGGCGACGGCGCTTATATCGTTTGCGCCGCCCCAGATCATGTAAAGCGTATCCGGGTCGGCATTTCCTCCGGAGAGGTGCTGGCTGATCTGCTGCGCTGTTGTCGGCGGGGAGTTCAAGCACGGACCAGCTGGGTTTACGCAGGCGCCGCCCCAGGCGTAGTTCGTCCCGCCGTCAAGCGAATTGGTTCCGGATGCCCCGAAAGCCTGGGCCACGATCTCGGCCCAGACCGGATCAGGGTTCGTGGTGAAGCTTGTGCCGGGTGGAAGTCCGTTGAGCCGGGCGATATTTCCAGAGTCGGTCAGGCTGTCGCCGAACACAACAACGGAACTAAACGTTTGAGACCGGACATTGCCGGCAAATGCGAACAGGATTGCGATCGCAAGGAAAAAACGCAGATGTCTTAGCATTAAAAAACCCTCTCAGGATTGTGTTAAAAAACAATACCATTTGTATAAGCTGCTTGCCACAGGGCGGCGGTTTTTGCAAGGTTTTCTTGGCTTGGCAACAGGGCTGAACTGAGCCTGAATAAATGCTTGACGGCGCGCATTCATGTTTGTTACACTCGCTATATATACCTAGGGCTAACTGTATCTTCCTGATACGGAAAGTCCGCGATCAGGGGGGAAGGGCTTCCATGAAAATTAAGCCCACAGAAACAAACCGGTTCAACTGGAGTTTTCCTCTATCCGGCCCCGGTACCCTTCTGAAAGCTTACATCGAGCGAAAAGACCAAAATCGAATTTATAATTAATTCACGGGTTGCCTGACCGGCCGGCAAAGGCAGCATCCCCATCTGGAGTGAAACAGCCTCGGGTTTTTGAAATGAATTCGCGGGGGTTTGCTTTCCTTCAGTACCCCTGTGCCAATCCTCCCGGATGCCTGGGATCAGCCGCTCCGTGAAAAAGCCCGCGCACCCTGGTTACGCTCTGCGTACTTCCCATCGGCCCGGTTCTTTTTGTCTCGTATCCTTTTTCCCGCAGTCTGGTTTCAAGTTCTTTTTCCGCATCTTTTTCCATATACAAGATGTCGGGGAGCCACTGGTGATGTATCCTCGGTGCCGCCACGGCTTCGCGGATGCTCATTTTGTGGTCGATCACGTTCAGGATGACTTGGAGCACGGACGTTATTATTCTGCTTCCCCCGGGGCTTCCCGTCGCCAGAAAAAGCTCCTCGTCCTTTAGCACTATGGTCGGGGTCATGGAACTCAGCATTCTCTTGCCGGGGGCGATGGAGTTTTTTTCGCCGCCGGTAAGGCCGTAAGCGTTAGTCGCCCCGGGTTTTGCCGAAAAATCGTCCATTTCGTTATTCAGCAGTATCCCGGTTCCCGCCACGGCAAGCCCCGAGCCGTAGTCAAAATTAAGCGTGTACGTGTTTGAAACCACGTTTCCGAACCTGTCGGCGACGGTGAAGTGGGTGGTGTCGGCGCCTTGTCCGAGGACAGGCAGGCCGGGCTTTACGTACCTGCTCGGAGTTGGTTTTTCGGGATTGATCCGGTTTGCGAGGCGTTTCGCGTACTGCTTTGAGATTAACTGTTCCGTGGGAACCGGGGAGAAATCCGGGTCGCCCAGGTATTCTGACCTGTCCGCGTAGGCAAGCTTCATGGTCTCAGAGAGAATGTGCACGTATCGGGCGGAGTTATGCCCGTATCTCTCTAGCGGATAGCGCTCGAGGATGTTGAGCATCTCGATTAGATGAACCCCTCCCGAGCTTGGAGGCGGCATTGAGTAAACCCTGTAGCCTCTGTAGCTCCCGGTCACGGGCTCTCTTATCACGGCTTCGTACGAAGCCAGGTCCCTTTCGGTTATGAGACCTCCTTTCCGTTTCATGTAAGCGGCGATTTTCTTCGCCACGGCTCCCCTGTAAAACGCCTGGGGTCCGCTTCTGCTTATCTGCCTCAGGCTCCACGCCAGGTTCTTCTGCCTCAGGGTTTCTCCTTCGCGGGGCGGTTCTCCGTTGTCTGTGAAAAAAACATCCCTGCTCTCGGCCGATTTTTTCATCCGGTTTTTCGCACGCAGAAGCGATTCTCTGAGTTCCGCCGAGGCCGGGAATCCCTCTTCCGCGAGCTTTATTGAGGGCGCGATAACTTTTTCAAGCGGCATGGTTCCGTATTTCTCAAGCGCAAGCGACAGCCCCGCGACCGTTCCCGGAACCCCGGAGGAATAAATGCTGTGCCGCGCCCGCTCGATGTCTACTTCTCCTTTTTCATCGAGAAACATGTTCTGCGTGGCTTTAAGCGGGGCCTTTTCCCTGTAGTCTATTGCGACGGTCCGTCCCGTTTTGCCCAGATGAACCAGCATGAATCCGCCGCCCCCGAGGTTTCCGGCCCTCGGGTAAGTGACTGCAAGCGCGAATCCCATGGCGACTGCCGCGTCAACCGCGTTTCCGCCTTGCTTGAGCACCGAGAGACCGACAAGGGTAGCGATCCGGTCGTCGGATACAACCATGCCGTTTCGAGAGGATGCGGATTCAGTTGCGCTTTCGCTTAAGGGGCCGGGTTCCGCGCGGGCGGACGTGACCAGGACGGATAAGACTAGCAGGAGCGCGACGGCGTGTTTAAGGATTGATTCCGCGGACATCTTGAGCGGCCGGGGAGTGTTCAGAAGGAAACTCCATACCTGTAGCGCTTCGACATGTTCATTCTGTCTTCGCAGATCTTTATTTTCTTGGAATAGAACGCTTTTTCGAAAGTTCCTTCGGCAAGACCGATCGCCTGGTTGAAATTCGATATAGCGTCTTCATACCTGTGAAGCTGGAAATTAAGATTTCCGAGAGTTGAATACAGAAGATCGTGCGATGAAATTTCCTCGACTTTTCGTATCCCTTTTATCGCCTCAAGACCTTCCTGCGGTCCCCGGGTTTTGGAAATGGCTATTGCTTTTTGAAGCTCTACGAGCGGACAGTAGTTGCACGCAAGGTACTTGTCGTAAAGGGAAATGATCCGGTCCCAGTTCGTGTCCCCGTATTTTTCGGCTAGCGAGTGAACGGCATCGACGCCTGCCTTCAGGTGAATCTCCGTGACCTCTTCTCCTTCCTCGGCCGAGAGGGCGAGATGCTCAAATCCCCTTTTGATCATGTTCCTGTCCCAAAGCTCCCTGTTCTGCTCCTTTATCCCGAGCGGCCGTCCGACGCCGTCGTTCATGGTGCGAAGCCTCGAGGCGTTTAGCAGCATGAAGGATACAAGGGCGTGAACCCTGGGTTTTTCCGTCGCCGGGAAATCAAGCAGCATTTCGCCCAGTCTTATCGCGGAAAGGCACAAGGAGGCGATGGGAGGCGTTCCTTTTCGCAGACCGTTTTGACCGAGACTGAAAATCTCGTATATGTTCTTGGTCACCGCTCCGAGATTTTTCTCCGCTTCGGCCCGCGTCAGCCGAACGGCCTCTTCGGTTATTTTCTTTTTTTCAGAAGCAAGCTGCTCTTCGAGGGCTTTTTCGTTTTTCTCAAATATCCTCGCGAGGGATGAGCAGGAAAACCCGCAGAGCACGTTCAGTACGAGGTATTTCTGAAAGGAGCTTTTAATCCGGGGAGAGCACAGAGCGAAAAGCAGTTCGACCTGGTTTTTCGCCACTTCCCCTTTCTTCGGAAAGGGAAGGTGAAATTCCGATACGTCAATTGCTTTCTCTCCCTCGTTTGCCCTGGAGAGGTAGTTTAATTTCCTGCAGAAGAGCTTGTTTGAGCTTTCCGTTATATCAGCCCACACAGCACTCTGGGGATCCCGGGGAATTCCGTCTTTTCCCCACTTGGTCCTCATTTTCTCAAAGGAGTTGGCGCACACCCTCTGCACGTGCTCAAGGCTTTGGTAGCCGAAAACTTTCGCGAGAGTTGAAACGATCGCTCCGTAGTCGTTTATAAGCTGTTTTGTAATCTGCCTGTTTACTTCAGGCCGGCTGTATTTTATTCCCAACTGTCTGCTTCCTTTTTCCTGAATGTGGAAAACAGTTTTAATCCGAAACCAGAATAAAATACATATCGGAACCCGAAAGTAAAGATTTCAGGAGTTTTTACTCATTCTCCTTCCCTGGATGCAAGTTCCCTGTCGAGAATCAGAAGCGCTGCGGGATTGTCCTCGGCAAGTCTCAGCTGCTCGACGACTCCCTCGGCGCTTTTTTCCTCCTCGACCTGTTCTTCTATGAACCAGTGGAGCATTACTAAAGTTGCCTGATCGTTTTTCGAGGCGGCGAGATCGTAAATGTTGTTTATCATCCCCGTAACTTCCCTTTCGTGCTCCAAAACCTCCTCGAACATCTCAAGGAACGTTCCGAACTCCGAAGCGGGCTGTTCTATCGAGTCAAGAGTTACCCTGCCTCCCCT
Source organism: Thermodesulfobacteriota bacterium (assembly GCA_965204035.1). GTDB lineage: Bacteria > Desulfobacterota_D > UBA1144 > Nemesobacterales > Nemesobacteraceae > Nemesobacter. Next base: position 1,820,402 of record OZ241964.1, on the reverse strand, counting down.
GTCGATCAGGTAATCAAAAAACTTCAACGCGTGCACAAGCTCCTCTTCGCTCTGCTTGCGAAGCCAGCTTGCGAAACCGGAAAAGTTCCTGGATTCACAATAGGCGGACATGGAAAGATACAGGTAGGATGAATAGTACTCGTTTCTTATCTGCGTGTTTATCGCGTCCTGTACGTCGCTGTCAATCATTTTAATTCCTCCTTGGTTTCTTGTTCTGCATTGTTAATAATAACCTGCTTGTTAAAAATTACTACTAAATGGTAATTATTTCCAATAAGGGCGGCCCCGATTATGACTGGAGCTCCGCATGCTGTATAATAACAGGGTTGTAAATATCCGGACCTGTATTATATACTCTAAATAAGCTTGTGTATTGAGGAGGAGCAAATGTCAGATTCCGTAAACGTTAACGAGAAAGTCCTTCCACTCCTTCCACTTCGCGACGTAGTTATATACCCCTACATGCTGGCCCCTCTTTTCGTGGGCAGGGAAAAATCCATAAAGGCCCTTGAGGAGGCGGCTAAGGGCAGCAAGGAAATATTCCTTTCGGCGCAGAAAGACGCGAAGGTGAACGAACCCGGGAACGAGGATATGTACAGAATCGGGACCATCGGAACGATAGTTCAGATGCTCCGGCTTCCCGACGGCACCGTGAAGGTGCTTGTCGAGGGCAAAAAGAGGGCCTCGATATCGGGCTTTGTTTCCCACAAGGACATGTTTGTAGTGGAGGTAAGGGAGATAGAGGAACCTTCGGGGGAAAGCGTCGAGGTTGAAGCGCTCATGCGTTCGGCGACCAAGCTTTTCGAGGATTACGTGAAACTGAACACGAAGATCCCCTCGGAAACCCTCGTGACTTTCATGTCCATTGACGAGCCGGGCAAGCTCGGCGACACGATCGCTTCGCATCTTAGCATGAAGCTTTCGGACAAGCAGGAAATCCTCGAGGTGATCCATCCGCTCGAGAGGCTGGAGAAGCTTTGCGAGAAGATGCAGTCCGAACTCGAGATACTCCAGATGGAGAAGCGCATAGGGAAGAGGGTCAAAAAGCAGATGGAGAAGGCCCAGAGGGAGTATTACCTTAACGAGCAGATGAAGGCCATTCAGAAAGAGCTCGGCACGGGGGATGATCTTAAAAGCGAAATAGACGAGTTTGAGGAAAAGCTGAAGGAGAAAGAGGTTCCCGAGGACGTTGAGCAGAGGGTAAAGAGGGAGATAAACAAGCTTCGCATGATGTCTTCCATGTCGGCCGAGGCGACTGTGGTGAGAAACTATATCGACTGGCTTCTGGATCTGCCGTGGATAGATGAGAAGACCGAGGACCGCCTTGACATCAAGGAAGCCGCGTCGATCCTTGATGAGGATCACTACGGCCTTGAGAAACCCAAGGAGAGGATACTTGAATATCTGGCGGTCAGGGTTCTCGCCGAGAAGCTCAAGGGCCCGATAATCTGTTTCGTGGGACCCCCGGGCGTCGGAAAGACCTCTTTGGCCAAGTCCATAGCGCGCGCAATGGGCCGCAAGTTCGTCAGGACGTCTCTTGGCGGGGTAAGGGACGAGGCCGAGATAAGGGGACACAGGAGAACATACATAGGAGCCCTTCCGGGCAAGATCATACAGGGAATGAAAAAGGCCGGAACCATAAACCCCGTCTTTCTCCTTGACGAGATCGACAAGCTCGGGATGGACTTCAGGGGAGATCCGGCTTCGGCGCTTCTTGAGGCCCTTGACCCTGAGCAGAACTCGAATTTCAACGATCATTACATCGAGGCCGACTACGACCTTTCGAAAGTGATGTTCATAATGACGGCGAACGTGCTGCACACGATTCCCTGGGCGCTTCAGGACCGCATGGAGATAATCCGCCTTCCCGGCTACACGGAGCAGGAGAAACTCCAGATAGCCAGGAAGTTTCTTATAGGGAAGCAGAAAAATGATCACGGCCTTAACGACCACAAGGTGTCTATGAAAAACGAGGCCCTTCTGCAGATCATAAGAAGGTACACGAAGGAAAGCGGCGTCAGGAACCTAGAGAGGGAAATAGCGGCGCTTTGCAGGAAGGTTGCCAGGGAGATCGTTGAGAAGCAGAAGACCAAGGGAGTCAATATCACCGCCAAGAACGTCGGTAAGTACCTCGGCACTCCCAAGTACGAGTACGGGGAGATCGAGACGACCGACCAGGTGGGAGCCGCCACGGGGCTCGCGTGGACGGAGCTTGGAGGGGAGCTTCTTACGATAGAGGTTTCAATTGTTCCCGGCAAGGGAAATTTCACCGTCACCGGAAAGCTCGGAGAGGTGATGCAGGAATCCGCGCGCGCGGCGATGAGCTACGTAAGGAGCCGGGCGCAGCGCCTGGGGCTTGAAAGGCTTTTCTACCAGAACGTGGATATACACATTCACGTTCCCGAGGGAGCCACTCCCAAGGACGGGCCGAGCGCCGGCATAGCGATAGCGAGCGCCATTACGAGCGCCATTACAAAAAAGCCCATAAACAGGGAAATTGCGATGACGGGAGAGATCACGCTTCGCGGAAGAGTGCTTACCATCGGGGGGCTCAAGGAGAAAATCCTCGCCGCCCACAGGGGCAGGGTGAAGGAAGTGCTGATTCCCGTGGAGAACAAGAAGGACATTGAGGACATACCGGATAACGTGAGAAAAGAGGTGAAGATAACTCCCGTGGAACACATGGACGAAGTTGTTGAAAAGGTAATTCTCTCTGATGAGCCCGTGCTCAAGAACTTTGTCGTTCCCAAGTCCGGTTATTCCCTCGAGGCCGACCCGGTGCCGAAGAACATAAACTGAAGGCAGACAATTGCTTAGTGTTTCAAAAGCCCCGAGGCGGTCGCTGCCGCTTTGGGGCTTTTTGGTTTAGGGGAGACTAGCGAAGTGAAGCCGTACATAAAAGGAAGAGGATCCCAGGAGAACCCCGCGGGAAGGTTCGAACGGATTGACTTTGTTGCGGACGAGGACGCGCTCGTCGCCGACGGCGCTCCCAGAACCGTTTACTACAGGGACCGGACGAAAACCATAATCTCCTACAACCAGAGCCCCGATGTTTCCTTTGACGCGAGCATCAATCCCTACCGGGGATGCGAGCACGGGTGCGTTTACTGCTACGCGAGGCCCACGCACGAATACCTGGGGCTTTCCGCGGGGCTTGATTTCGAAACAAAGATCTTCGTGAAGCAAAACGCCCCCGAGCTTCTGAGAAAGGAACTTCGCTCGGCGAAATGGGTTCCCAAGCCGATAGCGATAAGCGGGGTTACCGACTGCTATCAGCCGGCGGAAAAGCATTTCCGGATAACGAGAAAATGCCTGGAGGTTCTGAGGGAATTCCGAAACCCTGTCGGGGTAATAACCAAAAACTATCTGGTGACCCGCGATATTGATATTTTCTCCGACATGGCCAGGATCGGCTGCGCGAGCGTGGTTATCTCCATAACGACTCTTGACGGCGAACTCGCGAGAAAGATGGAGCCCAGGACGTCGCAGCCCGAATACAGGCTGAGGGCGATAGCCAGGCTCGCGGACGCCGGCATTCCCGTGACGGTGCTCATAGCCCCTGTGATTCCCGGGCTCACCGACCATGAGATTCCGGCCATAATGAAAGAAGCTTCCGCCCGCGGCGCGGTCGATGCGGGCTATGTGATGCTCAGGCTGCCCCACGGGGTTGGGGACATATTCTCCGAGTGGCTTGGGCGCCACTATCCCGACAGAAAGAAAAAAATACTGGGGCGAATCGAGTCTATGAGGGACGGAGAACTTAACTCTTCTGAGTACCGCGTCCGGATGAAGGGCAAGGGAATTTTCGCCGAGCAGACCGAAAAGATCTTTCGAGTGGCTTACGGGAAGTTCGGTTTTGCGGGAAGGGGGGCACCTCTTGACGTTTCCCGATTCAGAAGGGACGGACCCGCCCAGCTTGAGCTTTTCTGATAAGCCGCGTGAAAAAAGGGAGGCGGCCTATCTAACCTCCTCGAGTTTCTCGATCAGTTCCTTTATTTCCTTTGACTTTATTTTCATGCTTACCTTGTTGACGACCAGCTTCGCGCTTACGTCCGCTACCACTTCCACTATCTCAAGATTGTTTTTTTTCAGAGTTTCTCCCGAGGCCGTGAGATCCACTATGGCATCGGAAAGCCCTATTATGGGGGCAAGCTCAACAGAACCGTAGAGTTTTATGACTTCCGTGCTTATGCCTTTTTTGTTGTAGAAATCGCTTGCGATCTTCGGGTACTTTGTCGCGATCCGCAAGGACGCCTTGCCCGATTTCTCAAAGCCCTTCGGAGCGGCGACTACCATCTTGCATTTTCCTATTCTGAGATCAAGAGGCTCGTAGAGGTCGCCGTCCTGCTCCATTAGCGTGTCTCTGCCGACTATCCCGCAGTCCGCGGCGCCGTACTCGACGTAGGAGGTGACGTCTGTGGGTCTCACTATAAGCAGCCTCATCCCCGCCTCTTCAAACTCGAATATGAGTTTTCTCGAATCCTTTATTATCTCCGTTATGTCTATCGAGGCCTTCTTGAAAAGATCGACGGTCTCCTCAAGCAGCCTCCCCCTGGGCGTCGCTATGGTTATCACTCTTTTTCCCTCCAGATTCTGGCTCCTACCGACCGCAGTTTTTCATCAAGTTTCTCGTATCCCCGGTCAAGATGGTAGATTCTCGACACTTCCGTCCTGCCGGCGCCGCAAAGCCCTGCCAGCACGAGCGAGGCGCTCGCCCGAAGATCGCTCGCCATGATTGGGGCGCCCCTCATCTCCCGCACGCCTCTTACCACTGCGCTGTTTCCGACAAGCTTTATGTCCGCGCCCATCCTCCGCAGTTCGGCGGTGTGCATGAACCTCTGCGGAAATATGTTCTCCGTTATGACGCTCATCCCGTCGGCAACGCACATGAGTATCATCATCTGGGCCTGCATGTCGGTCGGGAATCCCGGGTATGGGAGCGTGGAGAAGTCTATGCTTTTTATCTTCCCCGTGCCCCGCACCCTGATGGAGTTCCCGTTTTTCTCTATCTCCGTTCCCGTCTGAAGCAGCTTCCCCGCGAGTGCCCCAAGGTGCTCGAACCTGCAGTTCCTGATTATGAGATCGCTTTCATTGAGGGCGCCGGCTATCATCAGTGTTCCCGCCTCTATCCTGTCAGGCATTACGCTGTAGTCCCTCAGCGGACCGAGCGAGCTTACCCCCGTTATAGTTATTATATCCGTTCCGGCCCCTTCTATTTTCGCTCCCATCAGATTGAGGGCGTTTGCGAGGTCCACCACTTCGGGCTCGCATGCGGCGTTCAGGATGACGGTTTCCCCTTCGCAGACGCTGGCCAGCAGCATTATGTTCTCGGTCCCCGTGACGGTCGAGAGATCGAAGGGCACGGTGGTTCCTTCAAGTTTTTCCGCAACGGCGCTTACGTATCCGTCTTCAAGCTGCACCGACGTTCCGAGGATTCGAAGTCCCTTTATGTGCTGGTCTATAGGCCTCTCTCCTATGGCGCATCCTCCGGGGAGGGAGACTTCGGCTTTTTTGAATCTGGCCACAAGCGGTCCCAGAACCAGCACGGAAGCTCTCATCGTTTTTACCAGATCGTAGGGAGCCTTGTAGCGGTCGATGCTTGCCGAGTCGACGATCAGGTCACCGTCTGTGTACTCGCATCTCGCGCCCAGGGTCTCGAGGAGTTTCATCATGGTCCGCACGTCCGCCAGATCCGGCACGTTCGAGATGGTGTTTTCCCCGTCGTTCAGTATGCAGGCCGCCATTATGGGAAGGACGGCGTTTTTTGCTCCGCCGACCGACACCTCTCCTGAAAGCCTGTTTTTTCCCTCTATTACTATTTTTTCCAAGTCGCCTTCACTACCCTTTCTACGCCGCCGATATCGGTTTCGATGCGTATGTCCGAAAAACCGTTCTCACTGACTATGCTCTCCGCGTTCTGGGCCTGCCCGGCCCCGATTTCAAGAAGCAGAAAACCGCCTTCTCGAAGCGCGGTTCCCGCCGCGGCCGCTATTTTCCTTACGCATGCAAGCCCGTCCCCCCCGCCGAGAAGTGCCGCGCGCGGCTCATAGCGCCTTATCTGCGGGGAAAGCTCCGCGTATTCCGCTTCGGACACGTAAGGCGGGTTGGAAATTATCATGTCAAACGAAGATTTTGCAAAGCAGCCCAGAAGATCCGAGCGGATAAACCGGACGCGCGCGCCGTGTGCGCGGGCGTTTCTCCTCGCTACCCCGAGCGCCGCGGCGGATATGTCCGAGGCGAAAACCTCGCAGCCGCGTGTTTCAAGAGACAGGGTTACGGCGAGGCATCCGCTTCCCGTTCCGAGGTCGAGGATACGCGGATTTTTCATCCGCCCCGCGGTTTCCATGGCGAGTTCCGCAAGCGTTTCGGTCTCCGGTCTCGGTATCAGGACGTCGCGGGTCACGACAAAGGGCCTCGAGCAGAATTCCCGCTCGCCGGTAACGTACGCGAGGGGTTCTCCCCCGAGGCGTCGGCGAAGGAGCTCTTCAAACGTCCCCGCTCGTTCGGGGTCCACGCGTCTTTCCGGATGCGCGTAGAATTCCAGCGGGTCCGTGCCGAGGCTTCTTGCGAGTATCGCTCTTGTTTCGATGCCGGGGCACTCGAAGCCGTTTTCCTCGAAGCTTTTTCTGCCTTTCAGGTAAAGTTCTTTGATTTCCATCTGAGCTTGAAATTTATGAGTGTATACGCAGAAGACGCGTTTTCAAGTTTCAGGTTTCCGCTTAGAGGGTCTTTCCCGGATGCTTAAGAACAGAAACTTCGTGCTTGCTTCCTCTTCCCCGAGGAGAAGGGGGCTGCTTGCGGGTGTTGGTCTTGATTTCGAAGTGATTCCGCCGCGGGTGCGCGAGAGCGCCCGGGATGGAGAGGCGCCCCTTGATTTCGCAAAGCGCATGGCCAGGGAAAAGGCGCTTTACGTCTGCGCGCAAGAGCGGCGGGGGCGAATCGTCGTGGGCAGTGACACGGTCGTGTCCGTCTCGGGAGAGATTTTCGGCAAGCCCCGCGACGAAGAAGACGCGCTCTTTATGCTGCATGAACTCTCCGGAAGAACCCATGAGGTCATAACGGCCTTCTGCGTTGCGAGGCCTCCCGGCGAGGTTCTTCACCTTGGGGCCACCCGCACCGAGGTGCGGATGAAGTCCCTTGATACGGAAGGGATGCGTCGGTACATTAAGACCGGAGAGCCGATGGACAAGGCGGGCGCGTACGCCATTCAGGGGATCGGATCGTGCCTTGTCGAGTGGATAAGAGGTTCCTACACGGGTGTCGTCGGACTTCCGCTTTTTGAGCTGGTTTCGGTACTCTCGGATATAGGTGTCGTGGAATCCGGATGAGTTTGAAGGATAACATAGACGAAGTAGAACGGAGAATCGCGGAGGCGTGCCGAAGATCCGGGAGGAACCGTGAGGATGTGCGGCTGGTAGCGGTCTCGAAGAAATTCCCCTTGGGGGTGATCCTGGAGGCCAACCGGCTGGGGCTTCGGGATTTCGGAGAGAATTACGCCCAGGAGCTTCGCGACAAGCAGAGGGACGCCGCCGCCGGCACGCTTCGCTGGCACTTCATCGGGGCCCTGCAGAGAAACAAGGTGAAGTACGTTGTGGGCAAGGCGGATCTTGTGCACGCGGTTGACAACATGGCCCTGGTGGCGGAGCTTGATAAGAGGGCCGCGGCTGCCGGGATCCGTGTCCGGGCGCTTGTTGAGATAAACGGCGGGGAGGACAGCAAAAACGGGATCAGGGGGAGCGATCTTAAGGAGTTTCTCGAAAGCGCTTCCGGATTCCGGAACGTTTCGCTTGAGGGGCTCATGATGATGCCTCCTTACTTCGAGGATCCCGAGATGAGCAGACCATGGTTCTCGGAGCTCAGGGAGATGAGGGAGAAGGTGTCGGGGGAGTTTCCCGGAATACGGGAGCTTTCAATGGGCATGAGCAGCGATTTCGAGGTGGCGGTCGAAGAGGGAGCCACGATTCTCAGGGTCGGTTCGGCGCTTTTCGGTCCGAGGCCCGAGCGAGTTTGAAAATGAAAAAAAAGACGGCATTCATAGGAGCGGGAAACATGGCTGAGGCGATGGTGAGGGGACTTCTCGCCTCGGGAAGCCTTAAGAAAAGGGACGTAACGCTCTCGGACATAGACCCCGAGAGACTTTCCTGCCTGTCCTCGCGGTACGGAGTCGCGACCACCTCCGATAACCGCGAAGCGGTAAAAAAGTCCGATATAGTTATTTTTTCCGTAAAGCCCCAGATAATCCCCGAGATCTGCAGGGAAATAAAAAATGTCGCCACCAGGGACAAGCTCTATGTGTCGATCGCTGCCGGGGTAGGGTACTCTTCCATAAAAAAGCTTGTCGGAAGGGAGATAAAGCTCGCGCGGGTTATGCCCAACACCCCGAGCCTGGTGCTTGAGGGGGCATCCTGCGTTTATTTCGGGGAAGGGTTCTCCGGCGGGGAAGAAGATCTGGTTCTCGAAATCCTGGGCTCCCTGGGAAAAGCCTTTCGGGTTGAGAGCGAGAGTCTCATGGATGCTGTTACGGCCCTTTCCGGAAGCGGTCCGGCGTTTGTGTCGATTTTCATCGAGGCGCTTTGCGACGGCGCGGTTAAGATGGGGCTTCCCAGAAAGCTTGCGACGGACCTTGCCGCGCAGACAGTTTTGGGCACCTCGAAAATGATTCAGGAAGGCGCCGGGCACCCTGCCGAGATAAAGGACATGGTCACGTCGCCCGGGGGAACCACGGCAAGCGGAATTCATTCGCTTGAGAGGGGCGGTTTCCGGGCCGCCGTTATATCCGCTATCGAGTCCGCGGCCAGACGTTCCGCGGAACTTTCAGGAGAGGAGGACTGACATGGAAATATTAGGAGGCAATTTCTTAAGGGCCATCGCCGAAGTGGTGGACATACTTCTTAGCGTTTACATATGGCTCATAGTGGGGCGGGCGATACTTTCATGGGTGAATCCCGACCCGTATAACCCCATAGTGAGGTTTCTTTACTCTGCCACGGAGCCGGTTCTGGGTTTTGCCAGAAGATACATTCCTCCCATCGGGGGCTCGATAGATCTTAGCCCCATAGTGGTTCTGCTTCTGATAGTCTTCATAAAGCGCGCCGTCGTCAACTCTCTTTTCCAGATGGCGGCCGGTTTGTGATGGCTTGGGAAGGGGTATTGGGAACATGCCACCCGTTTTTTGCCGGATTTTAAAATGCTCGTGGAACACAAGTAGTGCGGAGGGAAGGGATTTTAGACTAAAACCACACCAATAGTCATCTAAATTTAAGGGAATTATCCCTATAGCTAGCCTAGTTTTCTGCTAGGAACAGAATTAGTTTTTCCCAATTGATTTTGTCTTCTTGTTCCAACAATTTTTCTTTTCTCATGAAGTCCACCACTTTTTCTACAGTCTTGCTCTTTGCGTCCTGAAGTCCATTACCCGCATGTTTTCCAACCGTTGCCATCAAAGCGCAATACAGTCCACCCCATCCCGAAATTTCCTGCCAGAAATCAGCTCCCACTATACGCTCATGAGAATCCAAATGTCTTCGTTGTTTTTTTCCATAAGAAATTCCCTCAATGCAGCGAACATATTTGACCGAACCTCCCTGCTTAAGAACCCGAGAAGCTTTTTCAAAGTTCCGTTTAAGTTGCTTTACCTGGGATGAATTACCCCAGTTCCTCCCCGACTTAACTTGTATCAACACCCGTTTCTCAGAACCTTCGGAATACTCAAGGTCAATTCCTTCAATGCCTGATTTTTGCCCGTTTCTCCCATATCTGCAAACTATTTCAGCACACTTCTCGAAAATCCCGCCAAACTTTGTTTCTTCACTGGAAGAAAGCAGAGCGTCAACCATGCTCCACGCAAAACCATCAGCGGTTTCTCTCCCCCTGACCCTGAACAGGAACGGGTTTTTCCTGCCTAAGAGGGACATTGGCTTGTTGCCGAGTTCCACAAGCTTGGCTTTAAGTCCTTCGGCAAAACCGGTTACCACATCGTCAATTTCCGCTTCGGCCTTCTCCCACCAGTCGGGCTTGTCAGTCATGCGAAAGTCTCTCCCTGATTATGGCGCAGAAGTTTTCTTGGGTTTCAATAGCCACGGAACAGCGTTTCAATTCCTTTGCCGCCACGGATGTAGTTCCCGACCCCGCATATGGATCTAATACGGTATCTCCGGGGTCCGTGAACAGCTTTATGAACCAAGACGGCAGTTGTATCGGAAATGTAGCTGGATGCCCTTTATATCCACATTCCGTTGCCATGTGAAGGACATTCGTCGGATAAACGTATTCTCTGCCAATCCAATTGGAAACATTCTTGCCAAAACCGTTTTCATTCTTGGACAGGTCCCTGGTTTTATCAGTCTCGGACAAGTTCTTCAAGCGACTTTCCGCCCAGTCTCCCGTTGGAACCATTACTGCTTCCTGATTCATTTTGAATTTCTTGGACACGGTAAAATGCAGAAGTCTCTCCCAGCTATCTCGGAAACGGTTCGGCCACTTGCCGGGGTAACAATTCTTTTTGTGCCAGATATATTCCTCTGTCCATAGCCAGCCCTGTTCTTTCATGCCAAGTATTAAATTCAAAACGTAAGGGTGTCTCTCCCCGTTTACCGCTTTTTCCTTGATGTTTAAGACAAACGAGCCGGAAGGCTTCAGCACATTCTTAATCTTTTCCGCTCTTGGCAAGAACCAGTCAACATAATCGGTTGGATGGATGCCTCCATAATTACTTTTGCGTTGGTCGGCATATGGAGGAGAGGTAAAAACCAGATCAATGCTCTCAGCGGGAATTTGATTGTCCAACACATCAAGACAATCTCCATAAAAAATGGAATGGGGAGTCTTCAGGGTATTAAAACCAACGTGTGAGGGAAGGAAGTTGCGAGTAGCCTCGTTCGTTTTTTTTCTTGTTCTGGAAGGGAGTTTTTGAGGACTGCCCATGTTATTTAACTGGATTTAGATTGGTTGCTATTGTTTATAAAGATTATACCCTAGAAACTATCAAAGCTGATATATATTGTCAACTGAATTGTCTGCACAAACCGTCCTTAAGAGCTTGAAAAACACTCCGCAGGCATATAGGATAGAAGTTCTGTAAAAATTTTGACGCAAGGAGAGATCAAAAAATGAAAATTTCACTTCTAGGTGGAACGGGAGACATAGCGGAAGGTCTGGTGCTGCGCTGGTCAAGAGCGGGACATGAGATCTACATAGGCTCCAGAAGCGAGGAAAAAGCGCTTGGCATAGCGGCTGGCCACGCGGAGACGCTCGAGGGGCTCGGAATCGAATCGAACATACACGGCATGGCGAACGCGGATGCCGCGGCGGCTTCCGAGGTAATAATAATAAGCATTCCTCCCGAGTACGCGGCGGCCACTGTAGCGGGATGCGGCGACAGCATCACGGATCAGATAGTCGTAACCCCGGTAGTCTCGATGAAAAGGGAAGGCAAGACTTTTCTGTTCGATCCCCCCGCCCAGGGTTCTTCGGCTCTTGAGATAAAGGACGCGCTTCCCGAAACGGCGAGGCTGGTGTCCGCTTATCACAATCTTCCCGCGAACGAACTTGCCAAAATAGATGAAGACCTTGATTACGACGTGGTCATATGCGGGGATGACGAGGGAGCTAAAGAGGTGATCAAGAACCTTACCGAGGAGATGAAGGACCTCAGGGTGCTTGACGCGGGTCCGCTCGAGATCTCATCGATGATAGAGTCGCTTACGCCCCTTATCGTTAACCTTAACGTAAGGTACAAGCCCTCGCATTTTTCGGTCAAGTTCGTCTGAGGCGCGGTCATTCTCCGATAAGCTGGACGATTACCCTTCTTGTTCTGGGGCGGTTATCGAAGTCGACGAGCACTATCTGCTGCCAGGTCCCGAGAAGCGGACCACTTTCTGAAAACGGAACCGTGAGCGAGGGACCGAGTACCGACGCTCTCACGTGCGAGTGGCCGTTTCCGTCGCCCCATCTGGCGTTGTGCGCATAGTGCATGGCCTCAGGAGCCATCCTTTCAAACGCGTCTTTGAGGTCTGAAAGCGCCCCGCTTTCATACTCTATAGTCGTAACCGCGCATGTAGAGCCGGCGACAAAAACCGTGGCCGTTCCCGAGGATAATTCCGCCTTGGAGATCTCGCGGCTTACGTGAGGTGTTATGTCAAGTATGTCGCAGTCGCCCTGGGTGCTTACCGTGAATGATTTCGTTTCTACCGGCATCCTGTCCTCAGAAAAGTTCCATCTGGCGCGGCTTTTTAAACGCCGTTATGTTCCACCCGTCTTTCTCAAGTCCCTCGGTGAAGCTGTCGCCGAAGTTTCCCCTTATGATCACGTTCCCGGGCCTTGAGACGCCGAGATACTCCGAGATCTCGTCGTATCCAAAGTGGTTGCTTAAGGGAAACGCCACCTCGGCCCGCAGAGCCGACCTGATAAACGTTCCGTTCTCCATTGAGCGGCCGCTTATCACCGCGACCTTCTTTCTTTGAAGGTTCTCGACGACGGCGGAGTCCCTGTAGGAAAGAGGGGCTATCAGGACCTTGTTTTTAAAATGCTTTCTTTTTATTCCTCCGTAGGGGGGAATCTTAACCCCGAGTTCCCCATAGAGCCTTAGAGTCTTGACCATCGCCGGGTGAAGGCTCATCTCTATTTCTCTTTCCCCGAGGAAAAGTATAAGGTCCTGCGCTTTCCCCATGGGGTTTACCAGAATTACCGGCACGCTGTCCTCAAACAGTGTCCTGTTTACGAATTCGAATATGGATTCCATTACCACTTCAGGCGGCGGGAAGATGAACTTCGGCGCTCCGTAAGCGCAGTTTACGACCAGCGTGTTGCATCTTCTGACTTCCGCGTAACCGGCAGTGGCGGTATTTTTAAGCTTGAATCCGCCAGCGTAAACGATTCTCTTCCCGTCTTTTTCGACTACTACCTGCGCCGCCCCGAGCATCTGTCCCGACGGGATAAGCTCAATCGAGTAGCTGCCCAGAGTGAAAGGTTTGCCGTAAGGGGAAGAAAGAACCGCGGAGCCTTTAATTTTTTCCCCCAGAAGCTTTATCGTTTCGGGCGTAGCTATGATTTTTTCGCTTCGGGGAAGCTTGTTGAAGTTTGCGCTTGAAACAAAAGAAAGCGGCACGGCCCGTTTCGAGTCAAAGTATATATCGGTACCGGCAAGCTTTATTTCAGAGCTAGAACTAATCTCCAGCATACCGAAGGAAATTTACTTTAGTTTTTCCTTCATAACAAGCGATCCGCCCCGGCCTCGCCGACTTCCTGAATCAGTCGCCTGGCGGTGGATGATGGAATGTCCGGCCTGCGGGTATCTTGGGACAAAAAAAGGCCGAGGTCGCCGGTTTTCTCGGTCGTTACTTCACTTGCTCAAGCGAGAAAGACCTTTTGTTGCGCGGAGACTTGCGTGTCAAACTATGCTGACCGTGGTACGGGTTACACCTGATTTTGCCCTGAAAGTGCTTGACAGGGTTATTGCTTTTTTGTTTTAATTTACAAGATAAATGTCGCTAACGGCCCGGTGAAAGTCGGGGTTTCTTAGGGCTTAAAACTAACAAATCAGTAAGGAGGATATAATGAGAATATTAATGCGAAATACGGTCTTTAAGACAGCGGCCCTTGCGGGTCTTTTTTTGTGCATGCTGGCGTTTGGCGGTGCTTTTTTCGGTACTACGACTTCGGCGCACGCTGGACACGCCGATGAGGTGGATACCCAAGAAGAACTAGAGGAATTTGTAAAAGAAGCGGTTGATGAATATTACATAAACTTTCTCATAAAAGGAGAGGAAGAACACTGTGATCTTAGAGATTTAGCTCTTCCTCCGTTGGCTGTTCAGGCTCTTCCCACTTTTCTTCAACCTTATGGTATTTCAGATCTTTCCCCTGCTTCAATGCGAATGCTGTCGACAGAGCAGATAAAGGGATTAATTTCTCTTTTTAACAGTCTTGCAGTGCAGGCGATTATAGGAGACTTAGATATATGGGGGGCTTGCGCTTTCCCACCCACGTCGACATTTCGTGATGTGTTTACAGAAGAAGCAGCAGATTGGAAATCGGGTTCCATATACCTTTTTGTCATGAATGATGAAAAAGAACTGCTTTTTCACGGGGATGATGAGGGCCTTGAGGGAGAGGTCCTGGAAGCTATTGACGAGGGGGATAGGGATGTCGGACAATTAATTGTTGACGAGGCGGATGATCCCATGAACAACGGCATTGTTAAGTATTGCTGGGATGACCCGGATGTAGATGGCGACGAAATCGTCGATTCGAATGGAGACCCCATTGAGGGGAAAGCCCCTGGCGACTCTTTGAAAGTTAGCTATGTTATAGACCCTTTCTCGTCCTTGGGGGTCCCAGCACCCTCCGGTTCTCCGGGTGTTATTTTCGGTTCCGGCATCTATCCGGAAACGCCGGACCCCGAACTGCCAGAATGTAACGGGAATGGGATTGCTGGTGACGTCGAACCGGTGGAGCCGCCGACGGAACCGATGCCGCCGCCGATGGAACCAGGACCTGGAACGCCCACTTCTGTTAGCGGCGGAGGTTGTGCAATCGCGGGTGGAGGCGACAGTACTCCTCGGAATGATGCGCTTAACCTGCTGTTAATGGTTTCCACACTGTTCCTTGCCGTATCGTTCGGAAACCGCACAGCGGGCAGACGGAACGGCATTCGGTCTTAGTTTTTGGGGATCTTTTTTGACTAAGGCACCTCTCCGGAGCGGATTGGTGTTTTAGCGCAGACGATTAAAGGGGGAGCGTCGCTTGGCGTTCCCCCTTTTTTGTCAGTTTACCTCTATTTTCTTTGAAGGTTCATCCTGCTTTCTCGGCAGAGTGACGCGCAGGACGCCGTCTTTGTAATCGGCCTGGATGTTTTCCCTGTCTACGTTGTCGTCAAGGAAAAAACTTCTCTCAAACAGTCCGTAGGACCTCTCGACCCTGAGATATCCTTCCTTCTCGGTCTTGTTCTCAAGCTTTTTTTCTCCCTTTATCGTAAGCCGGTTGTCCTTTACGTCTATGTCTAGATTTTCCCTGCTTACCCCGGGCAGTTCCGCCGATAAAACGAAATTGTTTCCGTCGTCAAAAATATCAACTCTCGGACTCTGGCCACCCTCCGCCGCGTCGGAATCAAAGACCCTCGGGAAGACGCTTGCGAAGTTGCGAAAGACATTGGCCGGCTCCAGCAGATTCACTGCGTATTTCATTGTTTTTACCTCCGTTTAAATGAATTTTTTATCCCCGTTTCCCCTTCCGCAATTCCATGTTAATCATCATCCGGGGGCACTCAAGGAAGAAATTTTTATTTTCCCCGGGTTGTATTTCCCTCCAAATAATGGTTTCTTTGATTACGGGAGAACCACTCATGGCGAGACTGCAGGGCGGATATCTGGTCTCAAAGGCTCTTTACGACCTGGGAGTGAGAGACATCTTTACCCTCGGAGGGGGACACATAAACCCCGTTTACAGGGCCTGTACGGAGCTTGGCATAAGGCTTGTCGACACCCATCATGAGCAGGGAGCCGCGATGGCGGCGGATGCCTACGGAAGACTCAGAAGAGTGCCGGGCATATGCCTTGTGACGGCGGGTCCCGGTCTCACGAACGCCCTCACGGGGATATCGGGTTCCTACCTGGCAAATTCTCCAATGATGCTGATTTCGGGACGTTCGGGGATTGAGGAGAACGACAGGATGTCCCTTCAGGAAATAGACCAGGAAGCGATCGTAAGGCCCGTTACCAAGTGGGCGAGAACGGTTTACGAAGTCGAGAGGCTCGGGGAGTACGTATCGGCCGCCTACGGGACCGCGATCTCTGCCAGGCCGGGGCCTGCGTACCTTGGAATGTCCTACGAGGTTCTTTATCCGAGCTGCGGCGAAAAGGAAACTTCGCCCGCGAGGGCCCCCGTTCCCGATACCGACTGCGAACCTCCCGAGCGCAAGATATCGGAGTTTTTCCGGCTGCTTTCCGCATCAAAGAGACCCGTAGTGATTGTCGGAAGCGGCGGGTGGTACTCGGGTGCCGAGCAAAGCATTCTGGAATTCGCGGAAAGGCTTGGAGCGCCTTTTTTCACTCTTAACATGGGAAGAGGTATCCTGCCGGACAGCCACAAGTGCTGCTTCGGGGCTGCGTCCCCCGCAAGTCCCGGGGGATTCAGGGAGATAAGCGCAAACGCGGATCTTGTGATTCTTCTCGGCATAAGGCTCAGCATCTACGCCGGGTTTGGAAAGACAATAAACCCCAAGGCCAAAACCGTCCAGGTGGATATCCATCCCGAGGAAATCGGGAGAAACCGCCCGGCCGATCTCGGGGTTGTCTGCGATCTCGATTCTTTTCTCGCAAAAGCGAATCTGTACGCCCGGGAAAACAAGACAGGATTCGATTTTCGCTCCTGGATGAAGGATGCCCGCTCCTCAAGGTCTCGCGCCCGCGCGGCGTTTCGCCGGACCGTTTTCAAATCAAGGGGAATCCACCCAGCCACGGTGGCAAAAACTGTTTCGGATTACTTCGGGGGAGAGGGAATAATCGCGGTTGACGGGGGAGACTGCCAGTCATGGACGGACCTTTCATCCGAGGTGAGAAGACCCGGGCATTACCTTAAGGGAGGCCCGCTTGGGTGCATGGGTGTCGGAGTTCCCTTCGCCCTCGGGGCAAAGGTCGCTTTTCCCGAAAAGCCAGTGGCGCTAGTGACCGGAGACGGGGCCGTGGCCATGAATTTCATGGAGATGGAAACCGCGGTGAGGCACTCTATCCCGTTTGTGGTTGTCGTGTGCAACGATTCCGCCTGGGGGATGACCAAGCACCAGATAGAGATAACCTATCCTGACGCGGGGGTGACCCAGGGAGTGGATCTCGGTTTTGTCGATTTTCACGAAATAATAAAAGCGATGGGCGGATACGGGGAGAAGGTAGAGAACATAAAAGACCTGACCCCAGGCCTGGAAAGGGCTTTTTCCTCGGGACTTCCGGCGGTGCTTAACGTGAGAACCGACCCTGACGCGGTAAGCGGCGCGACGCGGGTGATCACGGAGATGATGATGAGGGCGATGGACTAAATTCTCTTTCGGAGGGCTTTGCCGTCAGTCGTTTTTAAGCACGGCCAGAAAAGCTTCCTGCGGTATCTCCACCCTTCCCACCTGCTTCATCCTCTTTTTTCCCTCTTTCTGTTTCTCAAGAAGTTTTCTTTTCCTGGTGACGTCCCCCCCGTAGCACTTGGAAGTAACGTCTTTCCTCATCGCCTTTACGGATTCACGGGCTATCACCCTGCTTCCGATCGCGGCCTGTATGGCTACCTCGTAGAGCTGGCGGGGTATAAGCGACCGGAGTTTCCCTATAAGCCCCCTTCCTCTCTCGTAGGCCTTGTCCTTGTGGGAAATTATCGAGAGCGCGTCGACTGCGTTTCCGTTAACCAGGATATCAAGCTTTATGAGATCTGAGTCCTTGTATCCGGCGGGTTCGTAATCCATCGAGGCGTATCCCTTGGTGACGGATTTCAGATTGTCGTAAAAGTCGTAGACTATTTCCGCAAGGGGAAGCTCGTATTCGATTATGGCCCTGTTCTCGGTCACGTAGCTCAGGTTCCTCTGTATCCCCCTTCTTTTCTCGCAGAGCTCGAATATCTGCCCGAGGTAATCCGAAGGGGTGTGAACAGACACGTACACGTACGGTTCCTGGAGCCGGGCTGAGCGGTCGCCCGTCGGAAGTTCGCTGGGGTTGTCGACGTAAACTTCCTTTCCTCCCGGGTAGACGGCCCTATAAATAACCGTGGGGGCAGTCGTTATGAGATTCACCTCGAATTCCCTCTCCACTCTCTCCCGCACGATCTCCATGTGAAGAAGTCCGAGAAAACCGCAGCGGAATCCAAATCCGAGCGCAAGCGATGTCTCCGGTTCATAAACGAGAGATGAGTCGTTTAGTTTGAGTTTTTCGAGTCCCTCTTTCAGCTTGTCGTAATCTCCCGTATCGATTGGGTAGAGTCCGCTGAAGACCATCGGCTTTATTACCTTGAACCCCTCGAGGGGCTTTTCAGTGGGGGAATCGGCCGCCGTTATTGTGTCTCCGACCCCCGCCTCGCCAATTTCCTTTATAGAGGCAGTTATGAATCCGACCTGTCCCGCCCCGAGCTGCTCAAGTTCTGTTGCCTGCGGAGCGAACGTGCCTATTTTCCTGACTTCGTATTTCTTGCCGGTCGCCATTAGCCTGATGTTCATCCCGAGTCTTACCGTTCCTTCGTATATCCTTACCAGCATCACGACGCCCTGGTACGAATCGAACCAGCTGTCGAATATGAGCGCCTTGAGCCTTGAGTCCTCGGGGCTTTTCGGGGGCGGTATGAGCGCCACGATCGATTCCAGTACCTCCTTAGTGCCGGTTCCTTCCTTGGCGCTTGCCAAAACGGCGTCCTCGGTTGAGATTCCGACTATGTCCTCTATCTCTTTTTTCACCCTTTCGGGTTCCGCGGAAGGCAGGTCTATTTTGTTTACGACGGGGACGAGTTCAAGCCCGGAGTCGGCGGCCAGATAGGCATGGGCAAGCGTCTGGGCCTCGACTCCCTGGGAGGCGTCAACCACAAGCAGAGCTCCCTCGCACGCTATCAGGCTTCGCGACACTTCATAGCTGAAATCGACGTGCCCGGGGGTGTCTATCAGGTTGAATTCATAGGTTCTGCCGTCGTCAGCTTTGTACTTGAGCCTTACCGCCTGGGCTTTTATCGTTATTCCCCTTTCTCTCTCTATCTCCATGTTGTCTAGGAACTGCTCGGTTTTCTCGCGTTCGCTTAGGGTGCCGGTGAACTCAAGGAGCCTGTCGGCGAGAGTTGACTTGCCGTGATCGACATGGGCTATTATGGAGAAATTTCGAATTAGGTCTGTTTCCATGATCAGGCTGAAAGTATAAAGCAATGTCCCTATGTTTCAAACGCCGGGAAGTCCCATCGTGCCTTAATGAAACCCGATCGTCCGCACTTGTTCCGCAGTGGTCTTTCTTAGGACTTGTAAGGAATGGTAATTACTTCTAGCTTTTTTGTTTTCCTGTAAATATTACGCTTCAAACTATGCTGTGTTCTGTGTTATAATCGAAAATCCGCATTATTTCAGATCAAGGAGGATGGAGATGAGGAAAGGAATCATTGCGGGACTTGCCACACTGCTGGTTGCAGGCTTGCTAAGTCCCTTAACAAACGCCTTCGAGCTTGAAAAGCTCGTTGTGCTCGGAAGCCGTTTTGAGGAACGTAGCGTTTCAGACTCCCCGGTTCCCGTTGACGTCATAACCGAAGAGGAGATCGTCGCGACGGGCCAGACAGAGGTGGGAAGGATTATTCAGGAGCTCATACCGTCTTTTAATTTCTCGAGCTCGAGCATAAGCGACGGAACTGATTCTCTTCGCCCCGCCACGCTCCGGGGCCTTGGGCCTGATCAGGTTCTGGTGCTTGTTAACGGAAAGCGTCGCCACAAAAGCGCTCTTATACACGTAAACACCTCCGTGGGTCGTGGTACCGCGGGTGTTGACATGAACACGATTCCCGTAAGCGCGATAAAGAGAATCGAGGTGCTGAGGGACGGCGCTTCAGCGCAGTACGGTTCAGACGCTATATCCGGTGTTATAAACATAATCCTTAAGGACGGCTACGACGGCAAGATAACGACGACTGCCGGACAGCTCTCCGAAGGGGACGGAGAAACTCTTGTGGCGAGCATAAACAAGGGTTTTTCTTTCGGCGGCGAAAGCGTAGTGAATGCGACTCTTGAAGTAAGGGACAGAGGACGCTCCAACAGGGCGGGAGTAATGGGAGATATCCAGTATCCGGGGACTGAACTTGTGCCGAACCCGAGTGAATGTGAAGGGATGGAAAAATGTTACAAACTGGCGCCTCCTAGTGCTAATAACGACAACGAAAAAGAGCGTACTTTTGCTAGGGATCAGTTCCGGATAGGTGATGCGGACTCCACGCACGTAAGCTTCGTGCTCAACATGAGAAGTCCTGTGGATATAATGAGTGGCGAAATTTACAGTTTCCTTGATTTGTCCAACAGGCAGAACGAGAGCGGAGGTTTTTACAGAAGGGCGAATCAGCTTGACAGAAACCCTGCCGGATCAGATTACCCGGACGGTTTTCTTCCTCTTATAAACACCAGTATAAATGATTACGCCTTCGGTGCGGGTTTCGAGGGAGACCTTACCGACAGCGTCAAAATGGACGCGAGTTATGTAGTGGGCGGAAACTCTTTTTCCTTTGAAATCACTGATTCCCATAACGCCTCATGGGTCAGGTGCCATACCGGCGAGGCGGAGCAATGCCTCTCCGACGTGGATTACAGCGGCTCAATTCCACTGTCCGCCGACTCGGGAGAGTTGAAGCTTTTTCAGCATACCGTGAATCTTGATTTTACAGCTCCTTTTACGTTTGGAAATCTCGCCTGGGGAGGTGAGTACAGAAGGGAGGAATATGAAATAGAAGCCGGTGAACGGTATTCATATGAAGACTACGATGGTCCTGGAGGTAGAGGATCTCCCGGAATACAGGTATTTCCTGGTTTCAAACCCAGCAACGAGCTTTCAGAAGCGAGGGATGCTTTTTCCGCTTACGCCGACGCGGAATTTGACATGGGGGAGATGCTGCTTTTAAGTCCTGCGGTGCGCTACGAGAACTACAGCGATTTCGGAAACACTTTTAACGGAAAACTCTCCGCCCGGGCTGCGCTTTCCGATTCTTTTGCCTTGCGCGGTTCTGCGAGCACGGGTTTCAGGGCTCCCTCCATGCAGCAGATTTACTTCAATAACGTCTCGACACAGTTCAATCGCAATCCGGACACTGGGGAATTTGATGCATTTGAAGTAGGAACTTTTCGTAACGATAGCGATGTTGCGGAAGCTCTCGGCCTCCCGGAACTTAAAGAAGAGACCTCAAGGAATTTCAGCGCCGGTTTCGTGTTCAACCCGATTCCCGCTCTCACGATCACAACAGATTTTTATTACATCCTGATTGACGACCGTGTTATTTTGAGTGGGAGAATTGGAGATGATAGAGTTGCTGTTGTTTCAGAATCAATAAAGGAAAGATTAAGAAGTGCAGGAGCGGAACAAGCCCAGTTTTTCATGAATGCCGCGGATACTACTACCAGGGGGGTAGATGTGGTCGCGAGTTATGATCATTCTTTTTCCGACAGGTCTACTTTTAAAATCGTTTTTGCAGGCACTGTGAACGAGACCGAGATCACGGACGTGAATCTTCCAATTGATGTCCCCGAAGAGCTTTTTACAGCACAGGATCGTTCAATTCTGGAGGAATGGCAACCTAAGGACCGATTCTCACTTTCCGGCTCTTATTCAAAAGAATTTGTATCCCTGCTGGTTGCCGTTCACCGCTACGGGGAGTATACGGTCCTTGACGGTGGAGAAAGGCAGACTTACGGAGCTAAATACCTCACCGACGCGAATCTTAGCCTTGATTTAGGCAGAGTCGGCACTCTTAAAGTCGGAGCGAACAACCTTTTTGACGTAAGGCCCGACAAGAACAGGGACGAACTCAACGTGTCAAGGGGCGGAACCATATATGATCACGACGGGTCTCTTATAGTCGATTCTCCCGGAGTTTTCACCTACTCGCGGCGTTCGGCGCCTTTCGGATTTAACGGCGGCTATTACTACGTGGCTTACGAGTACAGCTTCTAAGCCTTTCTTGCCGTAACGATATTATTTTCCTGCCGGGATGGATTCGGTCCCGGCAGGAACTTTTTCCCAGGATCTTTTTATACCGCGGATGACCTTATCACCATAAGTTTTTCGTGGGTCATCTCGCGCATAGTGTACGGAATTCCTCCCGTTCCTATTCCCGAGTGCCCGGCTCCCCGGAAAGGCATCCAGTCAACCCGGAACGCGGTGTGATCGTTTACGAGCACCGAAGCCGCCTTTAACTTCTTCACGGCCTCAAGGGCGGTATCGATGTTCTTGGTGAATACCGACGCCTGAAACGAGTAGGGGAGGCTGTTTGCCAGTTCTATGGCGTCGTCCGTTTTCTCATAAGAGTAAACTGCTATGACGGGTCCGAAGATTTCCTCGCGCGATAGCCTGCAGCTCTGGCTCGGGTTAAGGATTACCGTGGGTTCGTAGCAGGTTTTCCCTATTTTTCTGCCTCCGCAAAGAAGCTTCCCGTCTTTTCTCAAGGCCTCTTTTATCCAGGTGTTAACTCTTGTGACCTCCCTCGGGCTTATGAGAGGACCTATCTGCGTGTCTTCGCTCATCGGGTCTCCAACTTTTGTCTCAAGGGCGAGTTTTTTAAGTCCCCTGGCGACCTTTTTCACTACCGAGCTTTGCGCGAAAACCCTTTGCACGGAAACGCAGACCTGGCCCGCGTGGTAGAAGCCGCCTTTTGCAAGAAGGGGAAGCATGTCGTCTATGTCGGCGTCGCGCTCCACTATCACGGGAGCCGCGCCCCCGTGCTCAAGAGCACATCTTGCTCCCGGCGCGAGTCTTGACCTCAGATGCCATCCCACTTTGGCGGAGCCGATGAATGTAAGGTAGTTGACCCTTCTGTCGGTGGCCAGCGCTTCGGCGAGCGTATCGTCCACTATAACGGAGCGGGCCCACTTTTCAGGAAGACCGCTCTCGTAGAGAGCTTCAAGCAGGTTAAGGCAGGAAAGGGGGGTGTTAAGCGCGGGTTTTATGATTACCGGGCAGCCGACAGCCACCGCTGGTATGACTTGGTGAACGGCGAGGTTAAAGGGGTGGTTGAAGGCCGAGATGGCCACCACGACCCCTATAGGTTCCCTGATAGTGAATGCCATCCTGTTAAGGGAAGCGGCGTTTGAGCCCATGGGTATTTCCTCTCCTCCGAGATTGGAGAGGGATTCGGCTGCCACCTTTATTCCGTTTATGGCCCTCGTAATCTCGGCTCTGGTGTCAATGAGGGGTTTTCCTCCCTCCGCGGCGGCGTCCGCTACGATACGGTCGTAGTTTCTCTCTACAAACGCCCTGGTCCGCTCGAGGATCTCTATTCTCTGGGGAATGGGAATTCTCTCTGAAGGCCTGTCGGCAAGAGCCCTTGCCTCGGAAAGCGCTTTCTGCATCTCTCTTCTGCTGGTCACGGGAATTTCTCTTATGAGTTTTTCGTCGTAGGCCCCGAGGACCTCGAGTGTTTTCGGCATGCTTGTTACCTCCACCGCGCTTCGCGCAGTTTTTTTGTTTTTAGATAGCTGATTTAAACATACTTTACATGAACACCGCGGATGTTTATATTCAGGAGTGAGAGGTCATCTTCATGATTATGCGCGGAATATTCTTGATTATCCTTGCGGTTTCAACTTTTGTTTTTACGCCATTTTCGCCCGCGGGAGGCGAGCAGGCTGAGAAGAAGCCGCCCGAGGGGATAATGGGACTTACCACGGAGCAGTGGAGAAAGAAGCTTTCGCCCCTTGAGTACAAAGTGCTCTGGAAAAAAGGCACGGAAGCTCCCTTCTCGGGGGAACTGCTTTACAACAAGGAAAAAGGGGTATACGTGACCGCGGGCTGCGGACAGCCCGTTTTTTCCTCCGAGCATAAATACGATTCAAAAACCGGATGGCCGAGTTTCTGGAGGCCCATAAGCGAGGACGCCGTGAAGGTAGTCCCTGACAATTCCTTCGGGCTCAGGCGCTATGAGGTGGTATCAAGTGAATGCGGAGAACACCTGGGACATGTTTTCAAGGACGGTCCTCCTCCGACGGGGCTTCGATACTGCATAAACTCGGTCGCTTTGGATTTTATTCCTTCCCGGTAATGTCGTTTTGCCACGAGTTGCGGGTGCAATTTAGGGAGGTATTAAATTTGCAAATGTTTTTTACATTTTCTGAAATCGTGATATGTTACCTCGCGCAATAAGATGCGCAGGATTTCTTGTTGCGAGCAAGTCTCTAGGTGTGCTAAAATTAATTATTGAGGAAGCCCATGCCTTTATATAGTATTTTTTTTGAACAGAACAATCAAAAAGTTAAGGATCTTATTACCTCCAACTACAAAGAGCACCTTTTTGTAGAACCTAACTATTGCATTATATCCATCCCTGAGAATGTTGCAGCTTCCGTCATCGCAAAAAAGCTTCAAATACTAGATGAAGAGAGCGAACGTTACGATTATGGAATGGTGTTCAAGCTGAATAAAACCTATGCTGGATACGCAAGAGGGGAAATCTGGGACTGGCTTGACCGAGAAACTTCTTAATGCCTCCTGAACCAAGAGAAAGACCTAAGGGGCAAGCTGCTTCCTCAGAAAAGCCTGACCTCCCTTCTTCCGAAAAAAGAGAAACGGGATACAAAGACGAAGAACTTGCATCACGGATAATCAAACAAGAAACAGAGGGCAAAACTTACGCTACAAGAGAGTGGGTCCTCCATAGATTTATAGCGTTTGCGGGAGCTCTTCTTATCATTGGACTCTACTTTGTACGCGACATTTTCTCTAATATCTTCAATCTCCTGCTACAACTGTCCGGCTCAAACGGTTTTCATTAAGAACCACACTTCCCCCTGAGCGGGCAATAAAGTATGTAATTCCCGTAATTTACACTTGACATTGAATACGCTCCTGTGATAAAAGCATAATTAGCGGTCCCTGTCTTGGGACCAGGAACAGTTATGATTTCATACAGGAGGTATGGTTAGTATGGTTCCAATAGAAGCTTTGTTAGGTTACGTTTTGCTGCTCGTAGGGTTTGTGTTCTTCGCGAACGGAATGACCCTTTTGGGTAAAACCGGAGCGAAAGAAGTGGGCGTGCTCAATCTCGGAGTCGGCGTTCTTATAGCGATCGCCGCTTGGAAGCTGCACACCCTGGGTCTTACGGCGGCTACCGCGCTTGTATCGGTATTTGCATTGATATACCTGATAGTCTACGCGGTATTCGTACACGGGCATGACGCGAAAGGGCTTGGAGTGTACTGTCTTTTCGCAACGGTGGTGTTTATATGGTACGGGGCTCATTTCCAGGCACTTGGGCTTGCGTACTTTGCGTACTTCTGCTGGGCATGGGCTTTGCTGGTGCTTCTCTGCTTCCTCGCGTTCTCGCAGGGACAGGATCTTGGCAAGCCGATAGCCTATCTGTTCATAATAGAGTCGATAGTGACTCTGTTGATACCGGGAATGCTTCTGCTTACAGAGAAGTGGAATCCTCTCGGTGGAGTACCAGGCTAAGGTTTGATACTGTCGTGCTTTTCTGAAAAATCCCGGTGTCGGGATGAACGGGAAGCACGGGACTTTTAAGAGTCAGTTTTGTTTCGGCTAGGCAGTCCGAAGCTTAGCGCAAGTTTGCGAGGCGGCTTCTGCTTCAAACGGTTTTTGACGTAGCAGTCGCCGAGCAAATAATTCCTTGTCCCTGAGGCAAGGAAGTGCTGGTTTACAGGTGGTTTACAAAAAAAGGGGGACTTTCGAGTCCCCCTTTTTTTCGCCTTTTTCGCTTGTCAGTTTTTTAACTAAGGGAATTCCAGAGCTTTTTAGGCTTCTTCCTTTCTCTGGACGAGAATCACCCACTTTCCTTTCTGAGCCGGTTTTTCAGCGTCTTTGTGGGTAAATACGTTCACCTCAAAAATGAAAAATCCCATGTTCGGACGCCTGTGCTCCCTTTTCTCAACGAGCTTCCTCGTTATGTGAATAGTATCGCCGGGGAATACCGCTCCCGAGAATCTCCAGTCCTCAAGCCCCATGAAGGCGACGGTAGCGAGTCTCGGCATGGTGAACCAGAGGCCCGTCGCTATGGAAGTCACCAGCATGCCGTGAGCAACTCTTGTCTTGAACACGGTTTTCTTGGCGAACTCCTCGTCTATGTGCATATTGTTGTAATCTGCGGAAAGTCCCGCGAAGTTGACGATGTCGGCTTCAGTAATGGTTCTTCCTGAGCTCTTGTGCTCGTCTCCCTCGTTCAGATCTTCGTAAAAAAGTCTTGGCATCTTCAGTTCTCCTTTTTAACCGGCAGGTTTGAATTTGGGCAGGGTGACTTCATCGGTAACGTCATCGAACACCACCTGCACTTCCATGCCGATGGTCACCTCGGCGGGATCGACATCCACGACGTTTGACATCATCTTCACTCCCTCGTCCATCTCAATAAGGGCCACTACATAAGGAGGCTCACCCTTGTAGGCCTTGGATGGTCCCATGTGGTGTATGGAAAAAGTCCACACCTTCCCCCGACCCTCGCTCTCAACCCACTCTATGTCCTCGCTCATGTCCTCTCCGGGGGAAAGAGCCCTGGGGTAAAAGAAAAACTCCCCTGTCTCCCTTGATCTAGGGATAACCAGCTTGTGCTCCCTGGCAGCTTCCCAAAACGGCTTCGTCTCGGGCCGAAACTCAGGCAAAGGCTTGTTATACGCTTTTTTCTCTTCTGACATCTTCTTTGTCTCCTTTGTTTTGTATTAATTGATCGGCTGGTTCCCAAGAACCACTGTACTGTGAGCCGACACTATCCCGCCGTTTCCATGCACAACCGCAACCTCGGGGTCTTCAACCTGTCTGCATCCCGCGTCTCCCCTGAGCTGCAGAGTGGCCTCAACAACATGATGCATCGCCCCCAGGTGAGCCTGGCTAAGCAGTCCCCCGTGGGTGTTCACCGGAAGGTCCTTCCCTATCTCCATCCTTCCCTCAAGAGCAAACGCCCCTCCGTCCCCCTTGGGAACAAAGCCCAGTCCCTCAAGTTCAAGTAGAACGGTTATGGTGAAGCAGTCATAAAGAAACGCTATGTCAACATCCCTTGGCTCTATGCCCGCGGTGCCAAACGCCTTCTCCCCCGATCTCTCAACGGCGTTGTATATCTGATCAAGGTTCTCAAGGGTGGTGAGGTACTGGTGGGAGTATCCCTGTCCCATTCCCCAAAGGTACGCGAGATCGTTTTCTATCCCGAGCTCTTTAGCTTTGTCTTCCGTGGTAACTATGAAGGCGGCTCCGCCGTCTGAGATAATGGAGCAGTCATACTTGGTAAGGGGCTCCGCTATCACCCTTGAACTCAGAACGTCCTCTATCGAGAGGGGGTCCTTGTTCATGGCGTTTTCTTTGTCGGCGGCGTGCTTTCTCATGGTCACCGCAACCGCGGCCAGATGCTCTCTTCTCGCGCCCCAGTCATGTAAATATCTCTGCGCCGCAAGGGCGTATCCCCCGGGAGTCGTAAGTCCGTAGGGGAACTCAAACTCCGCGTGGCACATCTCCCTTATAAGGGCTAGCATCCCCGAAGAGGATATTCCCGAGAGGGTGTTGTCCCCCCTTACGCAGAGTACAACCTCCGACTGCCCTGAGGCTATTGCCATGGCGGCCTCGGCAACCATCCACACCGCCGTGGCTCCTCCCACGGCTACCGAGGAGAAGAATCTCGGGTTCATGCCGAAGTAGTCGGCAAACGTTGTGCAGTGCATGAAGGTGTGTTCCACGAGGGAGAAGGCCGTTACGAGGCCGTCCACGTCGTCTTTTTTAATTCCCGCGTCCTCAATCGCAAGCTTAGAAGCTTCGCTGAGGAAGTGAAAGGAGCTTTTGTCCGGGATTTTTCCCTGTTCGGTTTCGCCTACTCCGGCGATAACAATTTTTTTCTTCTTTAGAAGTTCTCGGGTCTCCTGTATGCCCGGAAGGTTCTGTGACATTGTAATGCTTCCTCCTTACTTAGTGCTCTTTAATGTTAAAAATCCGTATCATATTACTATATACCTAAGGCTTTTGCCAAACTAAATCCCAAGTTCGCGCGAAATGACGATACGCTGTATCTCCGAAGTGCCTTCGGTTATGGAAGCCAGTCTGGCATCGCGGTAGTATCTCTCCGCGTTATACTCGACGCTGTAGCCGTAGCCCCCGAGTACCTGCAGGGCCTCCGTGGCCACCCACTGCACTATCTCGGCCGAGTAGAGCTTGGCCATGGAAGCTTCCTTGAGACATCTCTTCCCGTTGCTGTAGAGCCACGCGGCCTTGTAGACCAGGAGTCTCGCGGTCTCTATTTTGACCGCCATGTCGGCGAGCTTGAAACTTATGGCCTGAAACTTGGATATGGGTCTTCCGAATGCCTCTCTTTCCTTTGAATACTGAAGGGCGTACTCAAAGGCGGCCTGAGCTATTCCGACGCTTTTTGCGGCGTGGGTTATGCGTGCTCCGAGAAGGGTCTCCATCGCTCCCGCAAAACCCCCTTCTCCCACGAGCAGGCTTTCTTCGGGAACCTCGCAGCTCTCGAATATAAGTTCCGACGTGTCCGCGGAGCGATGCCCCAGCTTGTGCATCTTTCCGCTTACGGAAAATCCCGGCGTGCCCTTGTCCACTATGAATATGCTTATTCCGTGACCCTTTTTCGTCTTGTCGGTGTAGGCGGCCACAACTGCGTAGTCGCACATGGTGCCGTTTGTTATCCAGGTTTTCGTGCCGTTAAGCACGTAGCTGTCTCCCTTTTTCTCCGCTTGGGTTCTTATGCTTCGCGCGTCGGAACCGGCATTGGGTTCGGTGATTCCCAGGGAGCCTATTAGTTCGCCCTGTATCCCGGAGACGAGATATTTCTGCTTCTGTTCCTCGGAGCCGAATTTGTATATGGGGAACATGGAAAGGCTCGTGTGGGCGTTAATGCACATGGCTATGCCGGCGTTAACTCTCCCCATCTCCTCGGAGAATATGCAGTCCATTATCTTGTCCTGAGCGACCCCTCCGTATTCTTCCGGAAAGGAGATTCCGAGCAGTCCGATTTCCCCGAGCATGGGAAACAGCTGCTTGGGGAAGGTCTGGGTGGCTTCCGCTTCTTCAACCAGCGGTTCTATCTCGTTCTGGGCAAAATCCACTATCATTTCCCGGAACATGCGCTGCTCGTCCGTGAATTCGAAATCTATAGGCAATTTGGCGTCCTCCCTGTGCCAATCCTCATTGTAGCGAGAAAGTTTTTCGGGAAGGCAGTATAGCCGTTTTAGCGCTCCGTGGCAAAGGAACTTTGCGATTGCCGCAAAAACTTTATTGACATTACTGGTAAATAGAGAGTACTATATCAAATGTTCCACCTTCCGGTTGCCGCCGTGGCTGTTTTTTCCCTAACGGGATTAAGTGGCTTCGGCGGCTTTTTTTGCCCCATTTCGGTATAAGCCGTGATCGTGTTTTGGGTGAAAAATTTCCTCTTCTTTTCACACCCCAATCGGCATTTTTAGGCGGTTAAGCAGGTGGGTTTTCTTCGGTATCCCGGAACCGGAAAAAAGTTTGCCAGGATCGCAAAAAAGTACTTGACAAAGAGGGTGGTGGTTTGATTAAATGTAAATCGGGTGAGGTTGCGTCTATTCGCATCCAACAGGACTACCAACATTCTATCGACAGGGGAGATAGGGTGTTAGTGAGGTATGGAATGGGTGGTAGGTTTTGGCCCAAATCTACAGTAAGGAGGCTTAAATATGAGCCATAGTCATTTAAACGTCCCAACGAAGTACTGGGAGTTGACGAAAGAGGTCCCGCCCCCTCCGATAGAGCGGGATATCAAGTCGTGGATCATAGCGAATCCGTCGGATCCGCTGTGGGACATAGACGTGCTGCCGCTGACATACACGGACAGCAGGTGGTCAGCATTTGTAGTAAGGTGCGACGAGGCAACTCGGAGTCGTCTGTGCCCGAATCCCCCGTTGCAGGTATGGGATGGCGAGAATGCGGACCTGGTAGAGTTTTGGTATGTGGATCACAAGAACACGATGTTAGGTCCATATCTTGAGTTTGGCGTAACGGTATCGGCATCATACACAGACCCGGACGGGAATGTGTGGAGAGCGGGATACTATCCGTATATGTATCTTACGGGAGATGCGCCGGTGGACGCTGGTCGTGTGCTTGGATTTCCAAAGAAGATGTCCTACATCAGATGTACGGTACATGGTGGAGAGAAGGGCACGGATTTCTTTGGATTTGCGATGAGTCGTAACGGTTACCTGATGCACAGCGCGACGGGTCAGTTCGACGACAAGCAGGTAACGCCTCCGTATTTCTACGGTAAGACGGATTGGGGTAAGTTCAACATGAAGGTCATAACGCGTCCGGACGTATCGAGTTCGGAGTGGCAGTTGACATATCTGCCATCGGCATTGCCGCCGCCGTTTGACAGCATGATAACGGGACACAGGTTCAAGATTAAGCCAGAGCACACCAGGACAGCAAGCGGAGACGCAATAAACTGGTTCATGCAGGCCACTCCGTTTGATAACATGGGAGCGGAGCTGAAGATTCAGGAAGTAACTGGATTGATCTCGTTTGTGTTCGACCTTGTAATACCGCCAGCGGTAGTGCTATGGACGGAGACATATGAGAGGCCGGCAAGTTATCGTGGATATGCCACGCCATACAAGTATGGATTGAGGCAGCAGTTCCCGATCAGTCAGGGTTCATAAGATAAAAAGATTTAAGGAGGTAAAACCATAATGGGATTACATGCAAATGAGTACAGTTATCCTTGGCTGGATGAGGGAGAAGTTCCACCATTACCGTTGGACAGGGACAGGATCCACATAATCAGTCAGGGAGTAGCGGACCCAGTGTTCGACTACGACATCATACCGCTTACGTATACGGAGAGCAGGTGGATGGCCTATGTGATAAGGGCAGACATCAACGCGATGAAAGCGGTAGTTCCGGAGCCAATTGAGGTTCAGGATGATGTAATAGAGTTTTGGTACGTGATACACAAGAACACGATGTTAGGTCCATACATGGAGATGGGCGTAACATTCTCGGCAACGGTAGATGACGGAAGTGGTCACATATACAAAGCGGGTTACTATCCGTATATGTATCTGTCGAACGACTCCCCGATTTTTGCTGGTAAGGAGCCATTCGGATTTCCGAAGAAGGCTGCATACATCGCCGGGTTCGAGCATGGTACCAACAACAACTATTTCAACCACTTGATGGAGCGCAGAGGCTATATACTGCACACCGCGAACGGGCGTTATTCGGACCGTCCGCTGTCGGCCAGGCCAACATTCTATGGCAAGACCGACTGGGGAAGGATGAACTACAGGATAACGACGAGGCCGGATGTAGCGAACAGTATCCATGAAGTAACGTATCTGCCGTCGGATCTTCCGCCGGGATTCGGAACGGGACACCGTTTCCAGTTGAATCCAGAGAGCGTAAGGACGGCTGTTACTGAGGATGTACGTTCGTGGTACATGTCTGGTACGCCGTTTGACTACATGGGTGGTCAGATACCTGCGACGGAGGTAGTAGGGTTGATAAGCTTCACGTTCAACCTGATCATACCGCCGGCGCTGACGATCTGGACGAACACGGTAGAGAGAGGAGCTGATGACATGGGTCATATAGTATACTCAACGCCGTTTGAGTACACGATGCGTCACAGGTTCCTGCTGCCGCAGTATAGCCAGGGATAATGGCGAAGAGCCGGTGTCTTAGGACACTGAGTTCTTGATGAGTAAAGAAGAGGAGGGAAGCCTAACGGTTACCCCTCCTCTTTTTTTTTATCTGCTTAAGGCCACAGGGGGTTGAATACTAATCCGGAGAGAACCTTCGGATAGAAGTAGGTGGTCTTGTGAGGCATCTTGGTTCCGTCGAGAACCACTTTGAATATGTCCTCTGATTTTAGTTTGGGAAGAAGAAATCCGGCCTCAAACTCCCCATTGTGCACATTCTCGAATACTTCTTCCGGGAACTTGGAGTATCGTACACCCGCATTGTCTTCTTCTATAAGCGCTCCGAACACCTGACTGTGAAGAGTTATCACGGCGAGGTTTTCATAGTCTTTTTCTTGCGTTGTCTTGGGAGCAATCCTGAAGGTTTTCTCGGGGTCCTTGGTTACAACGGATATCTGATCCGGGCCGAGATCAAGCGAATTCTCAAGCGCAATTCTCTCGACTTTGAAATCTTTCCGCAGATTGTCAATCAGGTTGTCTCCGACTTTTCTTGCTATCCTGTGAGTGGGGTTAATTATCAGTCCTTGGCCTTCTCCGCGAGAGAGATAGGTCATTACGTAATCCCAGGGCATCTGTCCTGAATTTTCCCCAGTTTCTTTTCTCTTCAGGTCCCTGAAGTTTATCGAGGTTTCGTAGCGGTGATGACCGTCTGCGATCAGAATGGATCTGTCCGCGAGGTGGCTTTTTACGCGTTCTATGATTCTCGGATCGGATATCTTCCAGAGAGTATTTCTTATTCCTTCTTCAAAGGTGACGTCCACAAGCGGTTCTCCGATATTTCTGTCTACATCCTCCTCGACCTCTCCCGAGGCGTCGGGATAGACGCAGAATATCTGGCTCAGGTTGGAGTTGCATGCGACTGTGAGCGCCAGTCGGTCTTCCTTGTGTTTTCTGAAAGTCTGTTCATGCGGCAGAACGATTTTCTTGTCGAAATCTTCAACCTTTAGGTTCGTTATGAACCCTTTTCTCGTGTAGTGTTGTCCTTCAAACTCGAAGTCCTGGTAGTAAGGATAGATTGAAGGCTCGTCATCCCTTATGAGCACCTTGTCGCGGAGCCACTTCGAATAGATTTCCTTCGCATTTTGATAACGCTGCTTGCCTTCTCCCTCGGGCAGTTCAATTCTCACGGCGTTAAAAGGACTTTTGGCACACAGTTCCTCGCGTTGCTGCGGGCTTATTACGTCGTAGGGAGGAGCGATGACTTTCGCGAAGTCCTCGACCGCTTCCTTGCTGTATCTTATGCCTCTGAAAGGTTTTATTTCAGCCATGAAGAATCTTCTCTATTTCGGTTACGGAAAGATCGCCCTCTCTGATAATCTCGGGTGACGCGGTCGTCAGGTTCACTATCGCTGAACCCATCGAATGTGGAAGATTACCAGAATCAACGATAACATCAATTCCGCTCGGAAAATCCCTGCGGATATCAGCGAACCGGTTTGAGTTCCCCCTGCCGCTTATGTTCGCGCTCGTAGAGGTTATGGGCTCTCCCACGCGACGAAGGATCTCTTTTGCGAAAGGGGAAGTGGAGATTCTTGCCGCGACCGATTCCCTTCCTCCCGACACCTCTTGTGGAAAAACGGACTTCGGGCGCAGTATGAGCGTAAGGGGTTTTTGGCTTCGGGAGTATCTCTCAAGCAGGTCGCCGGGAACGTGGAAGTGGCGGTCAAGCATTTCCTCGTCACTCACGAGGACTATAAGCCCCTTGCCTCCGGATCTTTGTTTTATCCTTACTATTCTCCGGCAGGCCTCCTGGTCAAACGCAAGACAGCCGATTCCGTAGAGAGTTTCGGTCGGGTATACGATCACCCCTCCGCCCGTAAGGCATTCGGATAGCTTGTCAAATACGAGCGGATCGGTTTCTTTGATAGTCTCAGTCAATTTTTCGCGTTCCCCAGGTTCCGATATACTATAAGTTTAACGATGGACTCGCAAGCTGTAAAAAGAACCGGCGGATGGAAATCCCGCATCGCCTCGGAACTTGTGGAAATCCTGGGTGCCGGGGCGGTTATCTCAGCCGAGGATGAGCTGATCGCCTATGAAAGCGACGGGCTTACCGGATACAGGGTAAAGCCTCTTTTCGTTGTTCTCCCTTCAAGCGCAGAAGAAGTCTCCCTGGTTGTAGCGCTCTGCAATCGCGAGAAAATTCCTTTTGTTCCCAGAGGGGCGGGAACCGGCCTCTCCGGCGGTGCTCTCCCCAGCCGGGAGGGCATAGTGATATCACTTTCAAGAATGAACAGGATTCTTGACGTGGATATCCCGAACCGTGTCGTTGTGGTCGAGCCCGGAGTGGTCAATATTTCCGTAACCGATGCCGTGAGCTCCGAGGGGTTTTACTACGCTCCCGATCCTTCAAGCCAGATCGTGTGCACGATAGGAGGCAATGTCGCGGAGAATTCCGGTGGAGTTCATTGTCTTAAGTATGGAGTTACGACCAACCATGTGCTCGGAGTGGAGATGGTTCTGCCCGACGGAGCGGTGGTCACGCTCGGGGGTCCTACCCCGGAGAGTCTCGGATATGATCTTCTTTCGCTTGTGGTCGGAAGCGAGGGGCTTTTGGGCATAGTGACCAAGGTCTTTTTGAGAATAATAAAAAAACCTCAGATGGTTAAAACTCTTTTTGCTTCGTTTGAGAGAATCGAGGATGCCGGGGCGTCGGTCTCCGCGATCATTTCTTCCGGGGTTATTCCAGCGGGAATGGAGATCATGGACAATCTCAGCATAAACGCCGTGGAAACCACGGTAGGTGCCGGATATCCCAGGGACGCGGGAGCTATTCTTCTCGTGGAGCTTGACGGACCTGGGGCGGAGGTTAGCGCTCAGGTTCCTTCCGTAACCGGGATACTTCGGGAAAACGGCGCGATTGAAATAAAGCTGGCGGCGGATGAAAGCGAGAGGGAGCTTTTCTGGAAGGGGCGTAAAAGCGCGTTCGCGGCCATGGGAAAGATAAGTCCCGGATACTATGTCCAGGACGGCGTAATTCCCAGGAGCAGCCTGGCTAAAGTGCTTGGAGAGATAAGAGAGCTCGGCAGACGGTACGGTCTTCGGGTTGCGAATGTCTTTCATGCGGGGGACGGGAACCTTCATCCTCTGGTACTCTATGATCCCGAAATTGAGGGGGAATCGGAGAAAGCCGAGGAACTTTCCGGGGAAATTCTCAGGGTATGTGTTGATGTCGGCGGCAGCATTACGGGAGAGCATGGTGTTGGCTTTGACAAAAAGGGGTTTCTTCCGCTTATGTTCAGCGAACAGGAAATAGACACGATGAATCTGGTGCGGTGCGCTTTTGACGAAGAGGGGCTCTGCAATCCCGGCAAGGTGTTCCCGACTCCCAGAACGTGCGTTGAGCCCGGGATGAAAAAACCAGGTTCCGAAGCTGCTCACGCTCACGCAAAGGAAATGGGGGAACTTTTCTAGTAGAGCGGGTCCCATGTTCGGGGTTTAACGGTCCGTTCGTTTGAAAAAAGATGTCTCAGGCAACAGAACTCTCCAAGATGGTTTCAGGTTTCCATGTTCCCGGTTCCGGTGATACGGACTCGGGCGTTGCGGAATTCGACTTCTCTCCCGAGGTAATTCTCTATCCCGAAACCATCGAGGAAATATCCCGGGTCCTCGGGTTTGCTTCCCGAAATGGCATCCGTGTTTTTCCTTTTGCGGGGGGCACCAAGCTTTTTCTCGGCAACCCGGTCGGCGCGGTCGGCGCGGCGCTTTCACTCAAGCGTCTTGGCAGGGTTCTGTTTCACGAGCCTTCCGACATGGTTTCCACGGTCGAATGCGGGATGGAGGTGAGGGAATTTCAGAATGCCGTCGGGTGCGAGAACCAGCTTTTTCCCGTGGATCCGCCCGGTCTTGACTCCGGAGCCACCGTGGGCGGGCTTGTGTCGACAAATCTTTGCGGTCCCATGAGTACCAGATACGGCACGTGCAGGGAGCTTATCCTGGGAGTCAGGGCCGTGAGGGCTGACGGTGAGATCATAAACCTGGGAGGAAAAGTAGTTAAAAACGTAGCGGGTTATGATATTCCCAAGCTTATGGCAGGTTCGCTCGGAACCCTGTGCGTCTTGGTGGAAGCGACTTTTAGATTGTACCCCCGCCAGCCCTTCTCAAGAACCCTGGTTCTGGGTTTTGACAACCATGTTTCCTGTTCCCAGGCGGCTAGCGCGATACTTGCCGCGGATGTCGTTCCCACATGCTTTGAAATACTTGACGAGAGACTCTCTTCGGAATTCTCGGCGGCATCGGGAGCAAAAAGAAGCATTCTGCTCAGATTCGACAGCTTCGAAGAGGCAGTGATCGAGCAGATAAAACAGGTAAGGGAGATAAGCTCCGGGAAATTCGCCTCTTTCCTCGAGACGGGGGATGAGGATTCACAGGAGTTATGGGATTCGGCAAGGGAATTCCCGTTTTCATCCGGGGCAGGTTTTTCCTCGAAGCTGACTCTCCCCGTAACTGCCTCAATCGAGATTCTCTCCGATATTGAGAGCAATCCGGCACTGTCGGGAACCACTGTGCGCTGCCTTTCTAGGCCCGCCAGGGGGGTTGCGCTTGTTTCGGTAAGCGGTGAGGGTGAAGAGGCGGTCAAAGCGGCGCTTTTTCTTGAAAATCTTGCCGATTCGCTCGGGGGCCGTATCATGTTCTCGAGGGTCCGTCGCGAACTCAGGGAGAGGGTAAAAGCGTGGGGAGATTTCGGAGAAGCGCTTTTTCTTATGAAGAACATAAAACAGCGTTTTGATCCGGGAAACATTCTGCCCGGCGAAAAAATATTCGATGCAGACTGAGGATACGGATTATGATAAGAAGGGAATTTGGTGAGGGGTGGACTCTTATAACGCAGCCAAGCCACGCCTTTCTTTCTTCAAGAATAATGAATTTCTGGGGCAATGAGGATTTCGAGAAGATCACCCCGAAGGATGAGGTGATGCTTGCGATAAGGGAACATGACTGCGGATGGGAGAAAACGGATTCCGTGGCTGATCTTAACCCGAAAAACGGCTATCCGAGAAGTTTCATGGAAATGCGGCCCGAGAGCCAGTTTGAGATCTGGTCTGAGTGCTTCGAAAAACATGCCGGCGAGCATCCATATGCCTGCGCGCTCATAGCGCTTCACTTCTCCGAACTTAATGAAAGGACCATATCCAGAGATCCAGGCAACAAGGCGGCCGTTTCGCTTAGGGAGAAAATCAGGGAATTCCTGCGCCGAAGCATCGGGATCAGGGCGGGAGAGGGAAGCCCGAACGGATACCTCTCTGCCGATGTCCTGACCAACCTCAGGTTTCTTCAGGTGGGTGACATGATATCCCTAGCTCTTTGCCACGGATCAAGATCGGTGACTGTTCCGAACGTTCCGGTTAACTATCTCGGAGACACGGTGGAGGTGGCCCTGTCATCGCAAGACGGGCTTAACTATACGATCTGCCCGAATCCTTTTTCTCAGGACTCTCTTCACTTTGAGGTATCCGGCAGAAAACTTGGGAAAAAATCGTTTGGCGCCCAGGAGGAACTCAAAGAGGCTTTCCAAAGCGGGGGTTTCGAGACTTTCGGTTTTTCGATTTCTTCGGGAGCGGAGGGACGCAATGTCGCTTGAGACCGCTTTTGACCACACGGATCGCCCGAGCAGGAAGATAATACAGGATTGCGTTCACTGCGGGTTCTGTCTTTCATCTTGTCCCACCTATCTTGAGACCGGAAAC
Organism: Thermodesulfobacteriota bacterium; assembly: GCA_965204035.1. Classification (GTDB taxonomy): domain Bacteria; phylum Desulfobacterota_D; class UBA1144; order Nemesobacterales; family Nemesobacteraceae; genus Nemesobacter. The sequence goes on along the minus strand of OZ241964.1, from coordinate 1,783,367 downwards.
GAACTCGATTCTCCCAGGGGAAGAATACATCTGATAAAGGCCGCGGAGGAGGGAAGAATCCAGATGGGCGAGTCGCTTGTAAAGCACCTTGATCTGTGTCTGGGATGTCTTGCCTGTGAGACCGCGTGTCCCTCCGGAGTCAAGTATGGAAGTTTGATAGAGATGTCGAGGGGGCAGATTGAAAGGAGGTTCAAGAGGGGGCTGGGGGAGAAAGTTCTCAGGGCTTTTATCTTCAGAATTTTTCCCTATCCCCAAAGGTTGAAGTTTCTCCTGCCTTTTGTCTACCTGGTAAAAGCCCTTGGCCTGAAGAGGGTTTTCCCGCCGTGGCTCATTAACAGAATAAGTCTCTCGGCTTCTTCCATGTTCCATATGCTGCCCGAAGTCGACTCTGCTTTCGGGGAAACTCTTTCGGCTTTTTATCCGGCAATTGGAGAGAGAAAAAAGAAAGTCGCCCTTCTCAGCGGGTGCGTTCAGGGAGTTTTCTTCCCGGAAATAAACAGGGCAACGATCGAAGTGCTTCGCGCAAGCGGCTGCGAAGTTTTTGTTCCCAAGAATCAGGGATGTTGCGGGGCCCTTTCGGTTCACTCGGGAAGGCTTGAGGAAGGAAGGGAATTCGCAAGAAAGCTGGTGGCCCTTTTCGCCACCTTAAATGTAGATGCCGTAGTCGTTAATTCTGCCGGATGCGGTTCCACCATGAAGGAATACGCCGAGATCCTGAGCGGGGATCCGGTTTACTCCGAAGCCGCGGCGCAACTCTCGGCGAAAACCGTGGATGTCATGGAATTTCTTTCGGATGGGGGAATAGGGGCGTCGCTGCACCCTCTTGATATAAAGATTACTTATCAGGATGCGTGCCATATTGTTCACGGACAGGGGATACGATCCGCTCCAAGAGAACTTCTGAAAAGTATCCCGGGAGTGGAATTCGTCGAAATGCAGCGGTCGGATCACTGCTGCGGAAGCGCAGGAATATATAATATAGTGCAGCCGGAGATGTCCGCCAAGCTTCTCTCAGGCAAAGTAAGCAATATAGAGAAAACCGGCGCCGATTATCTGGCTGTCGGGAATCCCGGGTGCATGATACAAATCCGCAAGGGACTGCTCGGTTCAGATTCCAAGACCAAGATTGTGCATCCAGTAGAAATTCTCAACTGGTCGCTTAGAGGTGGAATCAACTAGGCAGAGCGTGGAGACAGTTTTAACCTAGTACAGAATCTTTGCAGGCTTTTGCCACGCGAAACTTCAGGACCTTTCTTGCAGGTATGCTGATCTGTTCACCGGTGGCGGGATTTCTCCCCATTCTGGCACTGCGATTGCTGATAACCAGCTTGCCGATTCCAGGAATCGTGAATTCTCCTTTTCCCTTGACCTCTTCACATGCAATTGACGCCATAGCATCAATAACGGTTCTGGCTGTCGCCTTGGTTATTCCCGCCTTCTCTGCCAAGCTGGTTGAAAGCTGGGATTTTGTTAAAGGTTTTCCGTTCACTAACATCCTCCTTAAAATCTCTTAATAATTATCGGGGTATTCTGGGCAAAAGTCAATCTGTTTTGCCGGGTGTTCCTAATTTTGCCGGTTATTGCTAAATCGCCAGATTCTCAATATTGTTATGAATGTCTTTTTTTATTGAAGCTTTTGTGGGTGGAAGAATAGATGAAATCCTGGTTCAGGGAAAGAAAAAAGAAGAACTGGCTGACTCTGGTTTTAATTTTTCTCGGTTTCCTGTTGCTGCTGCTGCTTCTGTACGCAAAGTTTCTTCATGAAAGGGAATCGAGCGCACAGGATCACTCCGGGGATAAAGCCTACAGGCCCATAAAAGTGATGACGCCCATTGCGTCCCCGGGTTCAGTTTACACCGAAGTTCTCGGAAGAGTCCGTGGCAAGCAGACTGTCTTGGTCCGGACGACCGTTTCGGGATGGGTAAAGCGGATAGATTCCGGTCGAGGTCAGGAAATCGAAAAGGACGGAATTATTCTCGAACTCCACGATTACCGCGTGGAAACGCGGCTTGACGAGGCGAAGTACAATCTTGAATCCGCCAAGGGGAAGCTTGCCGAGGCTGAAAGGGTATACCGCAGAAATTCGGCTCTTTTCGAAAAGGGAATAGTCTCTGAGGACGAGACCGAGGCGTCACTGAACCTTCTTGAAACCGCTTCGGCCGGCGTGAAGGCCCTTGAAGCTTCTTACAAAAGGGCCAAGTGGAATTACGAAAACCTCAAGATCCGTTCCCCTATCCAAGGCCAGGTTGTTGAAATCGTTCCCGACGTCGGACAGGAGACAAGAAACGGGGATGTGGTAGCCAAGGTCGTTAATCTGAGCGGCAGGAAAGTCATAGCTGGTGTGGACGTGTCTGTTGCCAGAAGCGTCAACCGGGGAGATGCCCTTGAGGTATCACTTGCAAAAGACGGCACGGTGGAAACCGTCGCAGGCGAGGTTGACGGCGTGAGTCCGGGTTCTGATGATCTCTCGGGCACCTACGATATCGAGATTGCCATATCCGATTCCTCGGTAAAATGGTGGCCCGGAGAAATGGTTTCCGTAAAAATACCGGTGCAGACGCTTGATAATGTCGTCAGAATTCCCAAGATGGCCGTCTTGTCCGACGATAAAGAAAATTCCTCTTTCGTGCTGGTTGAAAAAAACGGAGAAGTTCTCAAGGCTAAAGTGGCGCCCACGTGGATAGACGATAATTCGGCCTATATATCCTTTGGTTCGCTTCCCCCGGATTCAAGAATCATAACCGAGGGGAATTTCGGACTCCTTCCCGGTCAGCCGGTAAGGGTTGTCGACTGATTTTGCGTCTCCCCGGGGTGTCCGGGTTCAGCAGGGCCGGCTTCTCAGAAATTCGCATTTCTCCCGGATAATCCCTGCAGCTCTTTCCACCTCCTCGAAGGTGTTTTCCGGGCAGAAGCTGAATCTTATGCTTGAATACGCGTGTTCTTCATCCAGCCCCATGGCGGTCAGGACGTAGGATGGCGTAACGTCGAAGTTCGTGCACGCGGAACTCTGCGAGCACCTTATTCCCGCCTCGTCAAGAAGGGAGACCAGTTTTCTTCCGTCAGTTCCGCCGAAATGGATATTTGCGGTGTTGCATATTCTTTCCCCGCCACCCCCGTTGATCGAGGTGTCCGGAATGGATTCGATTATCATCTTCTCGAACTGGTTGCGAAGATCCTTCATCTTTCCTATGGCCTGCCCAAGTCTTGTGCGCCTTATTTCGCAGGCGGTCCCGAAGCCTGATATGCCCGGAAGGTTCTCAGTCCCGGGACGAAACCCGTCTTCTTGGAATCCTCCGAAAAGAAAAGGATTTACAAGCAGCCTGTCTTTCGCGTAGAGAACCGCGGCACCTTGAGGACCGCTGATTTTATGGGCTGTGAAAGAGAGAAAGTCCACGTTAAGCTTCTCAAGATCCACCTCGAGCTTTCCCACGGCCTGGGCGGCGTCGGTGTGGAGAAGCACTCCGTTTTTCCTGCAGACCTCGGAAATCCTCGCCATATCCTGTATGACTCCGGTCTCGTTGTTGACCCACTGCACGGAAACCAGGTCGGTCTTCTCGGAGATCGCGTTTTCGAGTCCTCGGATGTCAAGAACCCCCTCTCTGTCCACCTCGAGCATTTCGATGTGCACGTCGTTTAGTTCGAGGAAACTGCACATCTTCATTATCGAGGAGTGCTCTACCTGGGTTGTGACAACGCGCGGTTTCTCTTTTTTCCTCGTGCAGGAATAAAAAACCATGTTGTTTGATTCCGTGCCGGAACTTGTGAATATGAGGTCTTCGGGGGAGCATCCCAGAAGATCGGAGGTCCGTTTGCGGGCAAGGTCCATGCGGCCCCTCGCTCGCTCTCCGGCCGAATGGGCGCTTGAGGGATTGCCGAATCCCTCACCCATGGCTTCATGCATGGCCTCCGTTACTTCGGGAAGTGGTTTTGTAGTTGCGTTGTTGTCAAAGTAGATTTCGCCGGAAATGTCCTCTGTACACCCCATTGTAAAGCTAATAATACACGATTTTGCGGCTAAGGTGTTTCTTCCGGCAGGTCTTCGGGCAGGAGAAGGGTTATGCAGGGTTCTTCGGAGTCTTTCGTTACCGGACCCAGGTAGGAAATAACATGAAATTCCCGGCCTTTTCCGTCTTTGGTAACCGAAGCGGTGAAATTGATCACGTTGGTTCTCTTCGTTTTCCTGGTCGACCTTATGGACGACACGAGCGGGGAAAGTATCTCTTTTAGCCTGGTGTCTTCATCCTCGCCGCGGGCCGAAGCTTCGGAATCAGGCTCCATCATTTCCTTTTTAAGCGAGGAGGTCACGAATATGCGGATCATGAGTCCTGATTCCCTCGCCACGCCGGATACCTCGAACTGCTTTTCAAGCTCGAGGTCGGCCTCTCTTTCCAGATAAAACTTTTCCATTTCTCTCCCTCTTGATATCGGTAATATATATTAGATGTTTTAGTGGCTATATACAAAACGCTGCGCCGCCGCGGCATCGGGAGAGTTTCCGCATGGACAAGATTGGAGGAATAAGATTTTTTCCCTTGAGGGGAATTCCGGAAGTGAAGGAGGGGGACGCTCTCGGGGAGATGATTCTGCGCGCCGCCGCCAGTGAGGGGTTTTCTTTTCTTGACGGGGATATAGTTGTAGTTGCGCAGAAGGTAGTCTCAAAGGCCGAAGGCAGGGTCGTCAATCTCTCCCAGGTGGAACCTTCGGGTTTCGCGGTTACGGTCTCCGAGGAGGTTTCAAAGGATCCGAGGTTGGTGGAGGTGATTCTGGGGGAGACCAGGAGAATTGTGAAAATGGACGAGAGAGAAAGCGGCAAGGGAAGGCTTATAGTCGAGACGGTCAAAGGGCTTGTGCTGGCAAACGCCGGAGTTGATGCTTCAAACGTTTCCGGGGGCGAGGATGTCACGCTTCTTCCGCTTGATTCCGATCGCTCCGCCGGTGCTATAAGAAAACATATAGAACAGGAAACCGGGAAATACGTAGCCGTCATAATAAGCGATACGGTGGGACGCCCCTGGCGGGAAGGGCTTACCGACATCGCCATTGGCTGCAGCGGCATGAAGCCGCTTTCTGACCGCAGGGGAGAGACCGACAGCAAAGGTCTTCTGCTTACGGCAACCGAGATGGCGACCGCGGACCAGGTGGCGTGCGCCGCGGGATTGCTCATGGAGAAAACCGCGGCCCTGCCCGTTGTGGTAGCCCGCGGGGTTGAGTACATCCGGGGGGAAGGAAGTTCGGATGAACTGATCAGAGACCCGGCCCATGACCTGTTCAGGTAATTCCCCCAGATTCCATGAAAGGTTTTTTCGAAAAAGATTTCCTCCTTATCTCTCACCGCGGCGCGAGCCATTACGAACCGGAAAATACTCTTCGCTCTTTCCGCAGGGCCTTGGACATGGGGGCTTCGGTGATAGAGTTTGACGTGAGGAGGAGTCTTGACGGCCGCTTGGTCGTCATTCACGACCGGAAGGTGGACAGGACCACGGACGGCAAGGGTGCCGTTTCGGGGAAGACGCTCTCTGAACTCAGGTCTCTTGACGCCGGTTTCGGGGAGCGGATACCGACTCTTGAAGAGGTCTTTGAGAATTTCGCGGGGCGCTGCGGACTGGTGGTTGAACTTAAGGAAAAAGGTACCGAGGAAGAAACGGTCTTGCTTATAAAAGCTCATGGTCTTGTAAAAGATGTAGCGGTGGTTTCTTTCCGTGAGGACTGTCTTCGTGCCGTGAGGGAACTTGATCGCTCCATTACCACGGGACTTATTACGGTTTTCGGCTTCGGGTGCGTGAAGAAGGCTCTTTCCCTGGGGTGTGGGGTGGTTGCCACGAATCACCGTTTCATGACGCGCCGTCTTGCTTCGGAAGCCCGGAGAAGAGGTCTTTTTGTGTGCTGCTGGACGGTTAACGATCCGAAACGAGGCGAAAAACTGGCCGGGGCGGGGATTAACGGGATTATCACCGACAAGCCTGACCTGATCTAAGACTTGCTTGCGGCTGCGGGTCGCCGTGATTTACGCGGTCAATCGGTTATTATCCGGTATCAGATATGCTGTTTGACTGACGGTGAGAAGATGCCGCCTGACTCCATAAGTTCCATATATCTTGACTATAACGCGACCACGCCTCTTGACCCGCGCGTCTTGGAAGAGATGACTCCATACCTTGGTGGAGATTATGGGAATCCTTCCAGCATTCATTCTCCCGGAAGCGTCGCGCGCGCGGCGGTTGATTCCGCCCGCGAGAGGGTATCAGGTTATCTCGGGGCGAGGCCGGGAGAAATAGTTTTTACCTCCGGGGGCAGCGAAAGCAACAATTTCGCCATAAAAGGCCTAGCCTACGCTCTTTGCGACAGGGGAAACCACCTGGTTACGACCGCCGTCGAGCACGCCTCGTGTCTTGAGGCGTTCAGGTTTCTTGAACGCAGGGGTTTCGAGGTCACCTATCTTCCCGTGGATTCCTTCGGACGGGTCTTTCCCGAACAGTTCCGGGAAGCGATTACAGAGCGCACGATTCTTGTTTCCTGTATGTACGTGAATAACGAGACCGGAGTTATAAGTCCGATTCGCGATATAGGAGAAATTGCCCGCGAGAGGGGAGTGGCTTTCCATACGGATGCGGTTCAGGCTCTGGGAAAGATGGAAATCGATCTTGGAGATCTGCCGGTGGATATGGCGTCTTTTTCCGCCCACAAGATATGCGGTCCCAAAGGGGCGGGAGCTCTTTACGTAAGAAAAGGGGTTGAGCTTGAGCCTTTCGTGCACGGCGGGGGGCAGGAGAGGGGAAAGAGGTCGGGAACGGAGAACGTGGCGGCCGTCTGCGGATTCGGTTACGCGTGCGAGCTTCTGCGTGTGGAGCTTGAGGCGGAAAACGAAAAACTGGGAAAGCTGCGCGACCGTCTTTTCGAAGAGCTTTCCCGGAGAATAGAGGATGTTTACCTGAACGGATATCCCGACGCGAGGGTCTCCAACACCCTTAACGTCGGTTTTCCGGGCACTCCAGGTGATTCGGTGGTAATGAATCTCGATACCGCCGGAGTGGCGGTTTCAACTGGCTCTGCATGCTCCGAGGGAAACGTTGACCCTTCCCACGTATTGATCGCCATGGGGCTCGAAGAGCAGGAAGCGCTCTGCTCGGTCAGGTTCAGCTTCGGCCGTTTTACCCGTTCGGAGGAAGTCGACAGGGTGATCGAGCTTCTTCCCGCGATAGTAAAGAGAATAAGGACGCTTCAGGATTTCTGACGGGATGTCCGGGAACCCGCTTACCAAGTTGCGTATATCGACAGACGGCGTGTATTGCCGCTCAGGTTAGGGATAAAGCGGGGGGGAGTCAAGTCCCAGACTCTCGGGAAGGTCAAGCATGATGTTCATGTTCTGTATCGCCTGGCCTGAGGCTCCCTTTACTAGGTTATCTATGGCGCAGACAATTACCGCGGTTTTTTTCTCCGGGTTTGTCCTTACGCCTATGTCGCAGAAGTTTGAACCCCTGACGCAGGAGGTATTCGGAAAAGTCCCCTCGGGGAGAATTCTCACGAAGGGCGAGTTCTCGTAGAATTCACCAAGGGCGTCCAGCAGTTCCCGGCTTTTGAGGTTTCCCGAGAGGCTTACGTATATTGTCGAGAGTATTCCCCTGTTTATCGGTACAAGATGCGGGGTGAAAGCGACTTCCACCTTGCTGCCCAGAAAATCCGAGAGCCCTTGCTCTATTTCAGGGGTATGACGGTGCTCGCCTACCTTGTAGGCCTTCATTCCTTCGGAGACCTCGCAGAAATGAAGATCAAGCGAAGGGTTCCTTCCTGCTCCCGAAGCTCCGGATTTGGAATCAATTATAATTCCCCCCGTCTCCACCATGCCGTTTTCAAGAAGCGGCGCGAGTGGAAGAATCGAAGAGGTGGGATAGCATCCGGGGTTTGCCACCAGTTTTGTTTCAGATATTTGTTCCGCGTGCAGTTCAGGGATTCCGTAGATGGCGTTTTCGAGTAGATGGGCGCACGGATGATCCCCGTACCAGTCCCTGTAGGTGCCTTCCCTGAGACGGAAGTCCGCCCCGAGATCAATTATCCTTACGTCCCTTCCGTAAATTCCTTCTATAAGTTCAGCCGATGCTCCGTGGGGAAGCGCGGCGAATACCACGTCGGTATCGTCCGGAATGAGCGAGGGGTCCGAACTGCTGAGCTCGAGATCGGCTATTTCTCCAAGGTGCGGAAACACCTCGGCCAGGGCACGACCCGCGTGCCTTGACGCTGTCAAATGCGAAATGCTGGCCCGGGGATGTCCCCCAAGGAGCCTTATGAGTTCCGCTCCCGTGTAACCGCTTGCTCCGAGAATACATACGTTGAGATTTTTCATTACCGTGAAACGATACTACGGGAATCAGAAAAACTCAATCCGTCCCCGGCAATTCAGACATTTGTCCCGTGGATGGTATGGACAACCTTGAATTCTCGGTGTTCGTTCCTGAATTTTCGGGGGTTTTCCGGGGAATTAGGCGGCGTTTTATTATCCGGTAGAATTAACAAAAGGCGTTTAGAGGCTGCGGTTGACCGCAGACCGGGTGGAAACTCCGTTTGGCAAAGCAAGATACGGTTTCAAATCCGCAGGAGGAAAACCTGCCGATACCGAAAAGACATGCTGCTTGATCAGTTCCCCCCGCATTCGGGGTCATAATCGGGCGCACACTAGGTATTATCGACTGATTCTCTATGCACATCGCCGATTTTTCAGTAAGAAATTCCTTTTTCGTAAACCTGCTGATGGGAGCCATAATGTTCATAGGGCTCCTGTTTGCATTCTCCCTTCCTCTTGAACTGTTCCCGTCGGTAAAACTCGAAATGGTGACGGTAACCACGTCTTTTCCGGGTTCTTCCGCCGAAGACGTTGAGAATCTTGTAAGTGTTCCAATTGAGCAGCAGATAAAGAACATCTCCGGCGTCAAGATCGTAAAATCCGTTTCTTCCGAAGGGTTCTCGCGGGTTACGGCCGAGGTTCACCCGGGTGAAGACACCAGAAGGGTCGCCTGGGAGATTGATTCCAAGGTCAACCTGATAGTAGACGATCTTCCCGAGGACGCCGAAGAACCCGTAACAGAAGAGAGAAAGGCTAGTTTTCCGCTGGTGGGCGTTTCGGTCTCAGGGGATATACCAAGAAATATTCTCTATAGCAACGCCAGGAGACTGCGGGATGAGCTTGCGCTTTTAGACGGTGTTGACAACGTGACTTCCGTCGGACTGCCTGACCCGGCAATATGGGTCTACCTGGATTACCCGAAGATGGTGCAGTTTGGAGTGGGGATCAAGGAGATTTCAGATGCCATCAACGCGAGAAATCTGGATATTCCCGGGGCGAGTTTTACTCGGAACAGGGCTGATTTTCTGCTTAGAACCGAGGGAAAGATAAGATCTGTGAAAGATCTTCTCGATATTCCGGTTGCTAGGAACATCGAGGGCAAGCATGTTCTACTCCGCGATGTGGCGACGGTAGCTCTCGGGGAACAGCGAGAGGACCTGAGATCGAGGATAAACGGTCGTCCTGCGATTACTTTCTGGGTGGAGAAGCAGAAAAACGTTGATATCCTCGATACCGTCGGTCACGTAAGGCAGCTTACCGAAAAATACGAAAACGAGCTTCCCGAAGATGTGGAGATAACCCTGACGTTTGACAGATCACACTGGGTGAAAAGTCGTCTTCGGACCATGCTTAAAAGCGGAGGCCTGGGGTTTGTTCTGGTATTAATCCTTCTTGCTCTTTTTCTTGACCGCAAGGCGGCCTTCATAGCAGCCCTGGGGATTCCCGTTTCTTTCTTGGGGGCCGCGATATTAATGAAGATGACCGGCACAACACTGAATGTTCTCTCCATGTTCGGTCTTATAATGATGCTGGGCATGGTGGTGGATGACGCCATAATAGTCGTCGAGAACGTCCAGAGGTATATATCAAGGGGAGTGGAACCGCTGAGGGCGGCGGTAATAGGGACAAGGGAGGTTGCCTGGCCGGTGGTTGCGACTGTGCTGACCAATATCGCCGCGTTCACCCCCCTTCTTCTCGCCACGGGGCTGATCGGACAGTTCCTCTCCATAATTCCCAAAGTGGCGATCTTCGCTCTTTGCTTCTCCCTTTTCGAAGCCCTGGTGATCATGCCGTCTCACTGCGCCGACTGGCTTCCGGCAAACGGCAAGACGAGGTCTCCTCGCGGAAACGCGTCGCTTCTGCGCGTAAGAGGCATGTATCTGCGGGGACTTCTGTTTGCCCTTAGAAACCGCTATGCGGTGATAGGATGTTTCACGGTTATTTTTGCCGTTTCGGTCCTTATCTTTGTCCGGATTCCCAACGTGATGTTCTACCTTCATGATATTGAGGAGGTAATGGTAAGGGTTGAGAATCCTCCCTCATCCAGTCTGGATCATACAGTCGCTTCCGTAGCCCAGGTGGAGGAAGCCGTGCGCCAAAGCGTTCCCCCTCATGTCCTGAAGAACACGTTGTCCATGGTTGGCCTCGATATGTCGGATCCTGACAATCTGTTCTCCATTGGAGACAATTTGGCCACGGTTATGGTTGAATACGAGGATTACTCTTCCAGAAAAGAAAATGCGGTTGAACTCTCCGGCATTGCGGAGAGCAGGGTAGGGGAAACGGTTACGGGGGCCAAACAGGTTGATTTCCTCGAGACAACGGGTCCTCCTACCGGGAAACCGGTGGACGTCAAAATAAGCGGGGATGAACTGCCGGTGCTGATGGAAATAGCTTCCCGGGTCCGGGAGTTTCTGAGCAGTCAGCCAGGGGTGAGCGCCGCGACCAGTAATCTCGTTTACGGAAAGCCCGAGGCGAGAGTTGAGATAGACGAGAGAAAAGCCGGGGTGTTCGGTATTGACAAGTGGAGTGTGGCTCGGGAAATCAAGGCTCTTGGAGACGGTCTCACAGTTTCGAAGACCAGAGTGGGCGAGGAAGAGGCTGAGATAAATCTCCGATACGGAAGGGAAGATTCCGGTGTTTTCTCGGTGAAATCGCACCAGGTCCTGACTCCTTTTGGTCAACGCGTTCCTATCGGCACCGTGGCGGAGATAACGGAGTCCAAGACACCGCTTGAGATAAGAAGGGAGAAACTTCGAAGAACGGTCACCGTAACAGCCGAAGTGGACAACCAAACGACCACTTCAAGGGAGGTGAACGCAAATCTTTCGCGCTACCTCGATGGTCTTCTCGAGAACTACCCGGGCTACTCGTTTCGGTTCGCAGGGGAGGAGGAGCAGTACACTCAGGCTATAAGCGACATAAAAAAGGCGTCGCTTTTGGCTTTACTTCTCATTTATCTCATTCTCGCGAGCATACTGCGTTCCAGCTTTCAGCCCCTCATAATAATGAGCGCACTGCCTTTTTGCGTTACGGGGGTGGTCGTAGCGATTCTGCTGCGCGGCGAACCCATGACGCTTCCCGCCATAATAGGAATGGTTGCGCTTCTGGGGATAGTGGTGAATGACAGTCTGCTGCTACTGAACTTTATCAACCGAAGGGCGAAAAAGATGCCGAGCAAGGTAATAGCGATAGTATTTTCCGCTAGGTACCGTTTCCGGCCTATCGTTCTCACCACGCTTACGACCTTCTCGGGGCTTTTCTCCCTGATGTTCGCCTACAAGGGCGAGGCGGGCATTCTCGCTCCGATGGCGGCCTCCCTGGGATTCGGACTTGTCTTCTCGACCTTTGTCATACTTTATCTCGTGCCTTGTCTTTATCTGGCTCTTGACGATATTGGCAAACGGTTACGTTACTTCACCCATCTGAGAACATTGGGGCCGGGTGGGAGAGATTCCCTGCAAATTAGTTAATGACTGATTACCCGGTACAATTACACAAAGCGTTTCTGGGGGGCTTAGCGACTGGAGATCGGGTGGAAAAAATCGACTGAGAACCGTTATCCTCGGTATCTGTGTATCCACTAGAATGGTTCAGCCACGCGACGAAATATGGTATTTCTTTTCAAATTGATTTCTCTATTGACTAACAGCAGGCAAGTGTATAGTTTTTGCGAAGTTCAAAGTCAAGTTTCGGAGGTTTTGTAATGTCCATCAGGGTTGGAATAAACGGATTTGGAAGAATAGGAAGGCATGTGCTCAGAATAGGTCTCGGCAGAGAAGACCTTGAGTTTGTGGGCATAAACGATATCACGGACACCGAAACCTTGGCCCATCTTTTCAAGTACGATTCGGTGTTCGGCCGCTATCCGGGAGAGGTCGAGTGTGACGTCGAGGGAATAACCGTAGATGGAAAGTTCATAAAGGTGTTTTCTGAGAGAAACCCCGCAAATATTCCCTGGGCCGAAACGGGAGCGCAGGTTATAGCGGAGGCAAGCGGTATTTTCAGAACCCGCGAGGCCGCCGCGGCGCACATGGGCGAGACCGTGAAAAAGGTGATAATTACCGCGCCGGCAAGCGGCAAGGTGGATTTCACTACGGTAATGGGCATAAACGATGACAACTACGAGCCCGAAGGCCACGACGTGATTTCAAACGCATCCTGCACCACCAACTGCTTCGGCCTGCTGGTCAAGGTTCTCCACGAAAATTTCTCGATCAGGCGTGGGGAGATGACCACTATACACTCCTATACGAACGACCAGAGGATACTCGACACTCCGCATAAGGATAAAAGAAGGGCGAGAGCGGCTGCACTCTCCATTATCCCCACCAGCACAGGTGCCGCAAACGCCATACAGATCGTTTTTCCCGAACTCAAAGGAAAACTCTCCGCGGTAGCCGTAAGGGTGCCCACGCCCAACGTGTCGCTTGTGGATTTTACCTGCGAGGTGGAAAAAGGGACTTCCGCGGAAGAAGTGAACGCCAGGTTCAAGGAAGCGGCCGAGGGAACCTTGGGCGGCTACCTTGCGTATGTCGAGGACGAAATCGTCTCTTCCGATCTTGTGGGAGACACCCATTCCTGCTCCTTTGACTCAATGCTGACTTCCGTGGTGGAAGACAATCTGATCAAGGTTGTCGCCTGGTACGACAACGAGTACGGATACACCTCCAGAGTGGTCGATCTTATAGAACTTATCGGGAGATCGCTTTGAAGAAAAAGCTTCTTGTGACCGACCTTCCCTGCTCGGAGTACGAGGGGAAAAGAGTCTTCGTAAGGGTCGATTTCAACGTTCCCGTAAACGGCGGAAAGATAACCGAAGACTACAGGATAAGACGCACTATCCCCACGATCGATTACCTTACAAGATGCGGGGCCAGGGTAATACTGGCTTCCCACATGGGAAGACCGAAGGGACGCAGGATAGAACGTCTTTCCATGGCTCCTGTGGCCGCCAGGCTTAATGAGTTTCTGGGAACCAAGATCCATTTTCCGGGCGCTGTCGTGGGCAGGAAAGTTAAGAACACCTCGAAAAGACTCAAAAACGGCGAGGTGATGCTCCTTGAAAACCTGAGGTACCACAACGAGGAACAGGAAAATGATGCGGATTTCTCGAAGAAACTCGCGTCCTTAGCCGATATCTACGTGAACGAAGCTTTCGGCACCTCGCACAGGGCCCACGCCTCCACCTACGGAATGACCACTCACTTCGATAAGAAGCTCGCGGGCCTCATGGTTGGAAACGAAATGAAGTTTCTGAGCCGTTTAATAAAGAGACCCAAAAAACCCTACTTGGTCATTGTCGGGGGAATGAAGATAAAGGACAAGATAGGAGCCCTGAAGAATATAATCAAGAAGGCAGACAAGGTTCTTGTGGGCGGCGGGGTGGCTTATACCTTTCTGGCGGCGCAGGGAGTGAACGTAGGAAAATGTTCTGTGGAGAGGGAGATGCTCTACTGGGCCCGGGAAGCCCTTGACACCTACAAGGGAAAGATCCTTCTGCCCGTTGACCACGTAATGGCTGAGTCTGCCGGCGGCAAGAAGACTCTTGCGGTTACGGGTGCTGAGATCCTCGACGACATGACGGCTTTTGACATAGGGCCTAAGACAGTGGAGAAATTCACTTCGCATATAAGGGGAGAGGGTACGGTCTTCTGGAACGGTCCCATGGGATTTTTCGAAGTGGACGATTTCTCAAACGGCACAAGCGCCATCGCCAGATCGTTCGCGCTTGCCACGTGGAGGGGAGCTACCACGGTTCTCGGAGGAGGGGACAGTGTGGCGTCGCTTAAAAAATCCGGAGTCAAGTTCTCAGAAGCAACCCACGTTTCGACCGGGGGCGGTGCCTGTTTCGAGTTCCTCGGAGGATCCGACCTCCCGGGAATATCGGTTCTCAGTGACAGCTAGGGCCCTATCAGGTATTTATTTCGGTAGAATCTGAAATTTTTCAGGGGTGAACACATGGCCATAAAAGAACTTAAGGGAATCGATAAGATACAGGCGTTTCTGGGAGAGGATTCGGAATATCTGCTCGGTCACAAGTGCACGACTATAAGCAAAAAAAGCCTTTATCTTCCGGGGCCGGGTTACATAGACGAGGTATTCGTCCAGAACGACCGCTCGCCCGCTGTGATAAGAAACCTGCAGACCATTCTTAATCACGGCCGTCTCGGAGGAACCGGATACGTATCAATTCTTCCGGTGGACCAAGGGATTGAGCACTCGGCTGGAGCGTCTTTCGCGGTCAATCCGCTTTATTTCGATCCCGAGAACATTGTGAAGCTCGCCATGGAGGGAGGCTGTAACGCCGTAGCCTCGACAGTAGGGGTGCTGGGTTCTGTCTCAAGAAAATACGCGCACAAAATTCCCTTCATAGCTAAAATCAACCACAATGAGCTGCTAAGCTACCCCAACACTTTCGATCAGATTCTTTTCGGAAACGTGGATCAGGCCTTTCAGATGGGGGCCGTGGCGGTCGGAGCGACGATATATTTCGGTTCCGAGGAAAGCTCCCGCCAGATTCAGGAAATATCCGAGGTTTTCAGCCACGCCCATTCTCTGGGACTTGCGACCATACTCTGGGCTTATCTGAGAAATCCGGCCTTCAAGCAGGACGAGGCCGATTATCATGTTTCGGCTGACCTCACGGGACAGGCAAACCACCTCTCGGTGAGCGTGGGAGCCGATATAGTCAAGCAGAAGCTACCGGAGAACAACGGAGGCTTTACGGCTCTTTCCTTCGGAAAAACCCATGAGCGCGTTTATTCAAAGCTGACTTCCGATCACCCCATAGACCTTACCCGCTATCAGCTCGCGAACTGCTACATGGGAAGGATAGGACTTATAAATTCTGGGGGTGCTTCAGGCTCAGACGATCTTGGAGATGCGGTTAGAACCGCCATCGTAAATAAAAGGGCTGGGGGGATGGGGCTCATAAGCGGAAGGAAATCTTTCCAGAAGCCCATGCGCGAAGGCGTCGCGCTTCTGAAAAGCATTCAGAACGTCTACCTTGAGCGGGGAATCACGATTGCCTGAGTAGTGTCGGGGTCCTACCTGAAGTGATTTATCACTTCTCCCGAAAGGGCATTGAAGGAGTATTCCAGATCAGGGCTGAAATCCCTGATTATGAAGTGCGTAACTCTGGCCTCTATGTATTCTTCGAATCTTTTTATCGCGTCGCTGGCCGTTCCGTAAATCACGAAATCGGAAAGTATCTCCCGGGTATAGTACGTCTCTCCCATCTGTCTGAACCTGGTCAGCATGTCTTGGTCGTTTGGCATTATGCTTGTGTAGGAGAGTCCCTTGTACTTGGGATCTATTTCGAGGTCGTACCCGGCTTCCTCTATCACGTCGGGCCAGATTATAGCGTGTTTTATTCTGTCGAGGGTTTCGTAGGCGGTGTCCTTGTCTTTGGCGACGGACACGAAAATATATATGCATTTCTCAAAGTTCTCCGCCGCCGCGGCGTTCTCGCCCATGGCTTTTTCCACTTCGGCGAGTTTGCTCGAAAAAACCCATGTGGGCATCGCGTTTGTTACCCAGCCATCTCCGAGCGCGCCTGCGACCCCGAGAGCCTTCGGCCCGGTCGCAGCGATGTATACGGGAACATCCTTTCCGTTAACGGGGCTTACCCTTACTTCGGCTTCGCTGAGAGAGAAGAATTCCCCCTCGAATGTTACCGTCTCCCCGGCCCAAAGCCGCCTCATAAGCGGCACGGATTCCCGAAGACGCGCAAGAGGCCTGTTCCAGCTTATCCCGTAGTAGTCAAGATTCATTTTTTCCCCGTACCCAAGGCAGCTGAACGTTCTTCCCCCAGAGAGGTTGTCTATGGTCGCGAGTCTGTGGGCGAACATCGCGGGATGGGACCTGTGAGGATCCCCTATGGCTCCAAGGCGGATTTTTTCAGTCTTTACCGCCGCGGCCGTGATTACCGACCATACTTCGGGAGTCAGTTTTTTCGCCATAAACAGTATGTGGTCTGGATACCACACGGCGTCGAAACCGGCCTCCTCGCAGCGGACGGCGAAGTCCACAAGTTCCGTAACCGGTTTTCCCGGAAGTGGGGCTGTAAGCCCGAAGCTTATTTTTTCACCCATTTTTACTCCTCCTCAGGTTCTTTGGTGTCCTTCAAGAAATTGAGGAACTTGCTTACCATGTTGTAGGAACCTATATATATGGGGGTTCTCTGGTGAAGTTCCGTCGGCTGAATGTCAAGAGTTCTTTCCGTTCCGCTTGACGACGCTCCTCCGGCCTGTTCCACGATGAAGGCCATCGGGTTGCACTCGTAGAGAAGCCTGAGTTTTCCGTTGGGAGAATCCGAGGTCCGCGGATAAAGAAATATTCCTCCCTTGAGCAGGTTTCTGTGTATATCCGCTACCATGGACCCGACGTACCTGAGCGAGAGCCTGGAATTGCCGTCTCCGTCCCTGCAGTGATCGAGGTATTCCCTTACCCTGTCGGGGAATTTCGAGTAGTTATAGTAGTTGACCGAGAAGATACTGCCGTGGCTCGGGATCTTTATGTTCGGATGAGAGAGGCAGAACTCTCCTATCGACGGGTCAAGGGTAAACCCGTTTACTCCGTGGCCGGTAGTGTACACCAGCATGGTCGAAGAACCGTATATTATGTATCCGGCGGCCGTCTGGGCCTTGCCCGGCTGCAGAAAATCCTCCTTGAGACACGGGGAAAACATCTTTGACGTTCTTCTGTATACGGAAAATATGGTTCCAACCGATACGTTCACGTCTATGTTGGAGGATCCGTCGAGAGGATCGATGGCTATGACGTATTTTGAGTTTCTCGAGTTCTCGTCGGAAAATGCTATGAAATCCTCGTTTTCCTCAGACGCCACTCCTGCGCATTCTCCGCCGTGTTCAAGCGCGGTCAGAAATTTTTCGTTCGCGTAGGAATCGAGCTTTCTTACCTCTTCTCCCTGGATGTTTACCTGGCCCGTTTTGCCCAGAATGTCCGCGACCAGACCGGCTTTGTTTACTTCCCTGTGAACTATTTTCGCCGCGAACCCTATATCCCGAAGCAGCCTGGAGAGCTCCCCGGTGGAATAGGGAAATTCATACTGATTTTTTATGATGAATTCGTCAAGAGTAGTTATCGAAACCATGTTGCGAGTTGTTCTAAAGAAAGGCCGTGGACAAAACGCTCTTCAGGTAAGAGTCTAACTGAATCAGCGCAGTTAATTAAGGGAATACTGATTAACAGTGATTGAAAAAAACAGTGCTTCGGCTTCAAAAGCGGTTCGTAGTTGCGGGATTCCTAGGCAGCGCCGCGGGGAAGACTGCTGTCAAAACTCCGCGATTCATCCTCTCTCACTCGAAGTCTGACTTCCGTTTTTCTTCCCGCAACTCCAGGAGTTTTTCCAGATTCTTGTCAAGATTATCCGGGGCCTGTTCCCTAAGAATGTGGTATCCGGTTATGACTTTTGGGGCAAGAACGGAATTCTTGATGAAAGGAGCGTCCTCGTCCACAAACTGCTTGACCCCGGTGACCATTATGTAGCAGAGCAATAGACCGATTATAAAGCCCATCGCCCCGCCGAGGAGGTGGTTAATCCATCCCATCTTGACTTTTTCAAGCAGGTCTGTCAGAAAATGGGAAAGATAATGTATGAGCATGTACGCAAGGCAGGCTACGATCAGAAATCCCAGAATGTCAGCGATTCTCGGTTCGGCGATAATGTTTTTTTCAAGCAGAATGCCCCCCAGCGGCTCATAGAAGAAAAAGCCCAGCGCCACTCCCCCTATTATTGCGGCCAGAGAGAAAAACTGCTTTATAAGGCCTGACCTGAGTCCCCCCCCGAAACAGGCCAAGATCATTAATAAGAGTAAGATATCGAACAGGTTCAAATCGGTTTACCGTTACGCTCTTGCGGACTGTTTTACGAAAAATTTCATTTAAAAAAGGAAACTTACATCAGGTTAAGGGTGGTGTCCAGTCTTTGACTTGTCGGGTTCGTTCATATAGTCTAAGCGTCCGATGGAGTTCTCAGACATAATTGAGATAGTTCACCCGAGCCTCGCCGAAACGGAGAGGAAAATCGATGAATTCATAAAATCCGATGTTCCTCTGGTTTACGAAATAGCCAAGTATCTGCTTGGCGCAGGAGGAAAGAGGATCAGGCCTTCCCTCGTTCTTCTCTCAAGCGCCGCCTGCGGGCTAACCGGTGGGGAAAACCGGATCGCGGCCGCCGCGGGGATTGAACTTTTCCACGCCGGCACCCTTTTTCACGACGATGTGGTTGATCAGGCGGAGTTCAGAAGGGGAAATGCCTCTTCCAATATGGTCTGGGGAAACAAACCCACCGTGCTTGTGGGGGATTTTATGCTGGCCCGGGGTCTTGAGCTTATATACAGCTGCGGCAGCCTTGAACTCCTGAGAGTGGTTTCCAGGGCTTCATCGCGCCTTGCCGAGGGCCATGTGCTCGAGATTATGAGCGAAAGAAAAATGATCGAAATCTCGGAGGATTTCTGTTTTTCCGTGATTGACCACAAAACGGCTGCGCTCATTGAGTGTTCTACTGAGACCGGGGCGCTTCTGGCGAATACTTCGAACGGAGCGGTCAAGGCTCTCGCACACTACGGACGCAACATAGGAATAGCGTTTCAGCTTATAGACGATGCGCTCGATTACTGTTCTGAGGAAACCGAGTTCGGGAAAAAGACCGGACAGGATCTCGCTGAACGGAAGATGACCCTTCCGCTTTACTACTCGATTGAAAACGCCCCGGAAGACGTGAGACGCAAAGTGATCGAAACGCTTGACAAGGAAGATGATCTCGATAGTTCCGAGATAGCGGAGATATCGCAGCTGGTAGCCCACTACCGCGGGGTCGATCTGACCAGGCAGCGGGCAAAAGAGTTTGTGGTTGAAGCGAAAAAATCTCTGGAAGGGATACCGAAGAACGATTATAAGGAATCCCTCGGTTGCCTTGCCGATTACGTGGCTGAGAGAAACTTCTGATAGTAGCTGTCAAGCGCAAGAGCCATGACATAGGCGTCCCCTCTCCCCCTGCCATAGTAGTTCTTGCGTGTTCTGAGAATCTCAAACCCGAGTTTTTCGTAGAGCGTGATCGCCGGGGTGTTTGTCGTTCTTACCTCGAGGATAACCGAAAGAGCCCCCATCTTTTCATAAAAATTAAAAGTGTCTGAGAGCAGTTCAATCGCTACCCCCTTTCTCCTGTGACAGGATGCCACGGCGATCTTGAATACGTGAATTTCATCGTAGACAAGGGTGGATATCGAGTAGCCCGCAACATCTTCATCATTTCCGTTTATGGCTATATTGCAGAAAAACCCGGATTTTTTGATGTAATCTGCGAGCACCTGTTTCGGCCACGGGGCGATGAAGGACTCGTTTTCGATCTTAACGATCTCGTTTATGTATTTCGGTGAGAGGGCTTTAATGATCATTTCTTTTCTGTCGACCGGGGTGGACGAAGCCCCTCAAAATAAAGATCGAGCAGGTTCGCGGCTCCCGTGTAGGGATCCGTTTTTCCTTCCATTACTTCTTTTTCCACTTTGGTCAGAGTTTCTTTTATGAGGGAGTTTTCATAGAAACTGTCCTCAAGATTCTGGATGAGCGCTTCATGCAGGCGGTATTTAGACTGCCTTCTTCTTTTTTCCGTAAAGTATCCGTTTTCTCTGCAGAGATTTTCATAGTCCATGACGCACTGCCAGATTTCCCTTATTCCGTAACCCGTAACGGAGGAGCAGGCACAAGCCTTGGGGATCCACCCTGATTCGGGCGGTCTGTGGAATCTAAGCGACTCTTCCATTTCCTGTTTCATAAGTTCCGCCTTTTTCTTGTTTCTCCCATCCGCCTTGGTTATCAATACGGCGTCGGCGCGCTCGATTATTCCCTTCTTTATTCCCTGAATGTCATCTCCCGCTCCGGTGATCATGAGCAGCATGAAAAAATCGACCATGGAGTGACAGGTAATTTCGGACTGCCCGACCCCCACTGTTTCTATGAAGATCGTGTCGAACCCGGCCGCCTCGCAGAGAATCACGGCGTCGCTTGTCTTCTTTGCCACTCCTCCCAGGGAACCGGCCGACGGGGAAGGCCTTATATAGACGTTTTCGTGCCGGGAAAGCTCCTGCATCCTTAGCTTGTCGCCCAGAACGCTTCCCCCGGTTTCGCTGCTCGTGGGGTCGATTGCGAGCACGGCTATCTTTCTTCCGCACTCGCGGGCCAGATAGAGACCCAGAGATTCTATGAAGCTGCTCTTCCCGACTCCGGGTATGCCCGTAATTCCCACCCTTATGGATTTTCCGGACCGCGGCAGACACCACGTGATTATCTCCCGCGCAAGCTTTTTGTGCTCGGGGAGGGTGCTCTCCGCGAGGGTTATCGCCCTGCTCAGAGCGGGTATTTCTCCCTTGGCTATGCCCCGGCGGTAAGTTTCCGCTTCCGTTTTTCTGTCCGGCGTCATGTTCGGGTTTCTGTCAGGGGCACGAGTATGGCTTCAGCCGCTTCGGACAGCACTGTCCCCGGACCGAATATCTGCGAGACTCCGGCGTTCCTCAGGTAGTCGTAATCGCGTTTGGGTATAACCCCTCCCGCGACCACCATTATGCCGTCGCCTCCCATCTCGCTGAGCTTTTTTATAAGATCGGGGATGAGTGTCTTGTGGCCGGCGGCCAGGCTTGATATTCCGATTATGTGGACATCGTTTTCAACCGCCTGCCTCGCCGCTTCTTCAGGGGTCTGAAAGAGCGGGCCTATGTCCACGTCGAAACCGAGGTCGGCAAAGCCCGTCGCTATTATCTTCGCCCCGCGGTCGTGGCCGTCCTGGCCCATTTTCGCGACCAGTATTCTGGGTCTTCTCCCTTCTAGAGTGGCGAAACGGTCGGCAAGCTCCCTTGCCCTGACAAATCCGGCGTCCTTAGAGATTTCCGATGAATATACTCCCGATATCGTGCGCCATCCGGGCCTGTATCTCCCCCATGCCTCCTCGCACGCGTCCGATATTTCTCCGAGGGTGGCGTTTTCCCTCGCAGCCTCAACTGCCAGGGAGAGAAGGTTGCCTTGTCCTGTTTTTGCGCATTCAGCGATTTTCCGAAGCGCGCGCTCAACCGCCTCGGAATCCCTTTTTTCCTTGAGCTTCCCTAGTCTTTTAATCTGGTTCTCCCTCACCTTGCGGTTATCCACTTCCAGTATATCGAATTCTTCCTGCGCGTCCGAATTATAACTGTTGACTCCCACTATTATGTCTTTTCCCGAGTCTATCCTCGCCTGTTTCCGGGCCGCCGCTTCCTCTATTCTCATTTTCGGCAAACCGGTTTCTATGGCTTTGGACATTCCTCCCAGTTCTTCTATTTCCATTATGAGTTCCCAGGCCCTTCTCGCCAGATTGTGAGTCAGGTACTCGACATAGTAGGACCCCGCCCAGGGATCGATCAACCTGCATACATCCGTTTCTTTCTGAAGATAAAGCTGGGTGTTTCTCGCTATCCTGGCGGAGAAGTCGGTGGGAAGGGCGATCGCTTCATCCAGGGCGTTTGTGTGGAGTGACTGGGTGCCGCCGAGCACCGCGCTCAGGGCTTCAACGCATGTTCTCGTCACGTTGTTAAACGGATCCTGTTCCGTAAGGCTCCATCCCGAAGTCTGGCAGTGAGTTCTGAGCATGAGCGATGCCGGCTTTTCGGGCTCAAAGGTCTTGACGATCTTGGCCCAGAGCATCCTCGCCGCCCTCATTTTTGCGATTTCCATGAAATGGTCCATGCCTATTCCCCAGAAAAAGGAAATCCTGGGAGCGAAATCGTCAATGTTGAGTCCCGCCTCAACACCTGCCCTTAAATACTCAAGGCCGTCGGCGAGCGTGTAGGCAAGCTCTATGTCCGACGTGGCGCCCGCTTCTTCCATGTGGTAGCCGCTTACACTTATCGAGTTGAACTTCGGCATGTTTTTCGATGTATATTCGAAAATGTCTGAGACTATCTTCATCGAGAATTCGGGCGGGTAAATGTAGGTGTTCCTTACCATGAACTCCTTGAGTATGTCGTTCTGGATCGTTCCGCTCAGTTTTTCCGGTCCCACTCCCTGCCGCTCCGCGACGACTATGTAGAAAGCCATGATCGGCAGAACCGCGCCGTTCATGGTCATCGAAACCGAGATCTGATCAAGGGGTATTCGATCGAGAAGAATTTCCATGTCGAGTATCGAATCTATTGCTACGCCTGCCTTTCCCACGTCTCCCGAAACTCTGGGATGATCCGAGTCATATCCCCTGTGAGTCGGAAGATCAAAGGCTATTGAAAGCCCCTTCTGTCCCGCGGCCAGGTTTCTCCTGTAAAAAGCGTTTGATTCCTCCGCGGTGGAGAATCCCGCGTACTGCCTGATGGTCCAGGGTCTCGTGAGGTACATGGTCGGGTAGGGTCCGCGGAGGTAGGGTGGAATTCCGGAGACGAATCCCAGGTGTTCTGAATCGTTGAGGTCATCAGGGACATAAAATATTTTTATGTCTATTTTCTCCGGCGATTCCCTTGCGACATCTCCGCTCGCACGCGCGGCACTTCTGCCGTTTGAACCGAATCCGAGATTTATTTTCGAAAAATCAGGTCTCATGGTCCTACCTTGTCTGAGAAAAGCAACTGCTGATACCTCTCAAGCATGTCACCGACATCCGAATCAGCATTGATAAAATCGTCCACACCTGCCTCGGCGAGCCCTTCCCATTCGCCTTGTCCACCGACTGGAACGACAACTTTTATTTCCGTTCCCTTCTTCTTGAGCTTTATTGCGGCTTCCTCCGCGAACTGCTCGTAATCCCTGTCGGAACCGCAGATTGCTACCGCAAGCGGATCCTCGCGCAAGGCTGCCGCGACTCCCTCATCGATGCCCGGATTTTCTGCTCCGTCGACTATCGCGAACCCCCCGCATCCGAAGAAATTCATCGAAAAAACCGATCTTGCGACTGTCTGCGGAGAATCGCTCAGGTGAAGCAGAAAAACTTTGGGCGCCTCGCCCGTTCTCTTTGCGTATTGTTCGCTTAGAAGCCTTATTTTCTCAAAAACCTGAGCTGCCCTTAACTCCGTAAGAGGCGCTACCGCCGTGGCCGAGCCGTTTCTCTCTTTTTCCGCGGGGACGGTTTTCCGGATATCTCCCGCCATTTTTTCCAGCAGGTTGGGAAATTCGTTTGTTCCGACAAGCGTTTTTTTCCTCCGGGAAATGTCGCTCAGGACTTTTTCCCTGCTGTCCTCGACCGCGTTCTGTACGAAGCCGCTTTTAATGCACTCAAGGTAGCCGCCTTTTCTCTCTATTTCCTGGAACAGCTCGAGGGATTTTTGCGAAATGGACTGCGTCAGTCTCTCTATGTGGTAGGAACCGCCCCCGGGATCTGTCACCGCGTCGAGGTGGGATTCGTTTCTTGCGAGAAGCTGGATGTTCCTCGCCACTCTCCTTGAGAATCCGTCGGGTTCCCTGTAGTGAGCGTCAAAGGGCTCCACGGTCAGGGAGTCTGTCCCCCCGATTACAGACGCCATGGCTTCAAGCGCCCCCCGCAATATGTTTGTGTGCGGGTCGTAAATGGTCTTGTTGAAGGCGGTAGTGCGGCAGTGGATCCTCATTTTTGTGGATTCGGCAGAGGCGGGGGAGAACTGCTGGGCGACGTTCGCCCAGAGAGCTCTTGCCGCGCGAAGCTTGGCGATTTCCGCAAAGTAGCTTGATCCCGTGGAGAAGGAAAAAACGAGGTGGCGGCAGGCGCTGTCCGCGTCAACGCCTTTTTGGCGAAGTATAACCAGGTACTCGACCGCCGCGGCGATGGTGAAGGCGAGTTCCTGACTTATAGTCGCGCCCGAGTCTTTAAACGTCGAGCTTTTTACCGAAAACGCCGCGTAGCCGGGCGCGGTATCTGAGAGATATCCGATGGCTTCTGCGATTTTGTCCACATCCTCGTCAAGCGGCGTTGCGGGGGATCCGTGTCCAAGCAGATGCGATAGAGGGTCGAAGAACACGGCCCCGCTTAGTTCCTGCGTGTCGATTTCTTTTTTGGCGCAGGAGGAAATGAAAAGGGCGCAGACCTTTTCCGGATCTTCTCTCAAGGCGAAGTTTACGCCGATGCGCAGGGGATCTATATCTTTTTTTAGGAGAGTTTCGATGGTCTTGCGTTTCATTGCCGCCTGCGGGATGAAGGTAAGAGAATCAGCTCCGCCCTCTATTGCCGCAAGTGCCGCGGCTCCAGTCTCTTTCGGCGTGGTGAGCCTTATCTCTTCTGTAAGGAGCCAGCTGTTATCTTTTTTGCCGGTTCCCCGGACGAAGGGAAATTCTCCCGGAAGCGGGGTTTCCCCCGGGAAAAAGTCCTTGGCTTCTTCTTCGGTGTAGAAGGGTTCAACCTCTATGCCGTCTTCGGTATGCCATATGAGATCTTTATAGGAAACCCTTTTCTCGGCTTCTTTTTTCCAGCTTTCTTTCGAGATGCTTGGAAAATCATCGAAAAGAAGGACCTGTTCGTGTTCTTTTTCTGTTTTGCTCATGAAAGCGCCTTTGCTCCCCTGTCTCTCGGGTGAATAAGTATATAATTTCGATCTATTTCTGCCAACATACTGAAACCATTTAAATTACCGTTTTCTCCGCACGCTGTTCAGGACCGCTCCGGTCACCGGGATTGTTATTTACTTTTTTCGACTTTAATATTAAGGAAATGTCTGGGAAAGCGGTTGTCATGGTCTCCGGAGGCGTGGACAGTTCCACTCTCTGCTACAAGGCGGTTCGGGAAGGGTACGAAGTCTTTCCTCTTACCTTCATCTACGGACAGAAACACGAAAAGGAAATCCGCTCCGCAGAGAATATATGCCGCCGTCTGGGGCTTTCTCCCAACATAATCGATCTTTCTTCCGCAAGGACTCTTTTCGGCGCTTCCGCCCTTACCGACCGAGATGTCGAGATTCCCATGGTTTCCGCGACGGCGCGCAATTATGAGACCCTCTCGGCAACGGTCGTTCCGAACCGAAACGCTGTCTTTCTTTCCCTTGCGGTTGCCTATTCGCAGAGCATCGGCTGCGACACTGTTTTCTACGGCGCGCACCGTTCCGACAGGGGTGTGTATCCCGACTGCCGGCCGGAATTCGTCTCGGCTTTCGAGAAAGCGGAGAGACTCGCGACTGATAACGAACGCCTGACCATAATTGCCCCGTTTATAGATATGGAGAAGTCGGGGATAGTAAGACTCGGCGCGGGTCTCGGAGTTCCCTTCGAGGACACGTGGTCATGCTACGTGGGTTCCCGCATGCACTGCGGCACCTGCAGTTCGTGCAGGGAGAGAAAAAGGGCTTTTATCGAAGCGGGTGTGGAAGATCCGACGCAATACGAGGCATAACTGCGATGAAGGTAAACGAGATCTTTTTTTCAATACAGGGTGAAGGAATCCATATCGGGCTGCCGACGGTCTTTCTCAGGCTTTTTGCCTGTGATCTCAGGTGCAGTTGGTGCGACACCATGTACGCCGTGGAGGGCACTGACTTCCGGGAGATGGAAACCGGCGAGGTCCTTAGCAAGGTTCTTGAGTACGGATGCTCCCGCGTCTGCATAACAGGAGGCGAACCGCTTATCCAGCGGGGGGCCGTGGAGGAAGTGACGGAATTTCTGCTCGAGAGGGATTTTGTGGTTGTGCTTGAAACAAGCGGAAACAAGAAGCCGCCTGGAATTTTTTCCCACCCCAATTCGGTCGTGAGCATGGACTGCAAGTGTCCGGGTTCGGGCATGGCCTCTAGGATGGACTTTTCGCTTTATGGTGCCCTGGGGGAGAAGGATCAGCTTAAGTTCGTAATAGCCGATCAAGCTGACTACGAGTACGCGAGGAGTGTTGTAGCCGAGCACCGTATCAGGGCCTCGATCATATTTCAGCCCGTTTATGGCACAAAAGCGGACTGGATAGCCGAGAGAGTCCTGCGCGACGGCATGGAAAACGTAAGAGTGCTTCCGCAGCTTCACAAGATATTCTGGGGAGAAAAAAGGGGAGTCTGACCTCTTTATATCGTTCACTTGAATCTTAAAGAGCACCACAGACTCGGAAGTCTTCTTTGAGCAGGGGTTCAGCACAGGGATGGACAAGGAACAATGATTTCGCGGCAAGGGGCAACTCGAGCGAAGAAGTCATTTGTCTTGGCTTACCCCAATTTGGAAAAACCCGAAGATAAGAAAACGCTTAACGCCCAAGCCAAAAAGCTTTTACCGCGCTCTTTTTCTCCCCAATACCGCAAAGACAAGAAGAGTCACGAGGAAGAAACCGAACGCAGAGGAATCCCCGGAACCTAGGGTGCAGCCCCCGTCTCCGGAGGTTGGGGTCTCATCCGGGGTCTCGTCTGGAGTCTCATCTGGAGTTTCATCTGGAATTTCATCTGGAATTTCCTCGCATCCTTCAGGCATCATCACGCTCACTCTCTCGGGTGCTTCGACTTTAAGGGTAACTCCGCATCCCGTCTCTATGAGTATGAGCCTTTTAAGCTCAAAGACGCTCCCCGGAATCTCTCCCTCTATGTCTTCCCCGGTGAAATCAAGCTCCGTCACCCTTCCTTCCTCATCCGTTGTAACTCCTGAGTGCCAGTCCTCGAAGTCAAAGGGCTCCTCATAGTCTTCAAACCACTGCGTGTTAAGCTCGAGAGCGTCCGCCACGTCTCTCAGCACGGCTCTCTCAACAGCCCGCGCAAGCTCATCCGGTTCTTCTCCCAAGAGATCTTCATTATCCCAGAGGGCAAGTTCCTTTAGTTCCGTAAGACACAGAAGTTCTTCTGTCGGCATATCTCCAGAAAGATTGTTTTCCGGAAGACGAAGGGATATAACCTCTTCGTCTTCATCTGTCTCTACTCCGAACCACTGATCGAGAGGTTCTTCTGAGTTCCAGTTTTCATTGTTGTTCCAATCTTTTCCCCCCGTCGCTACGTAGAAACTCTCAAGGTCTTCCCTGTCGCTTTCTCCGCAGCGGGGAGAATCTGGGGTGGGGTCATCGTCAGGTGAAGAGGTGTCCCTAGGGGGATCTCCTCCGCCTCCTCCGCCCGTGCCCGTTCCTCCCGTGTTCGGGGGAGGCTGCCGGTCAGCCGGCTGGTTGTTTGTGGGGGTGTCCGTGTCAGTGGGGGTGTCCGTGTCAGTGGGGGTGTCCGTGTCGGTGGGGGTGTCCGTGTCGGTGGGAGTGTCCGTGTCGGTGGGAATGTCCGTGTCGCCCGATATCGTGAACAAGGCGTTGGCTCCGCCGCCCGGCGATCCCGACCGAGTACAAGGAGTCGTAGTTGTCAGTGATTTGCTCGCGGAAACCCCGATTTTGAGGTCTGATGGTTCAGCAAAAACCGTGAAATCTCCCTCTACATAAAATCTTACCCCCAGCGTCGCTTTTCCGTTTGGATTAGTCTCAATTGGGATACGGTGCCGGTGGCCCCCGTCCGGTCTCACGAAAATTTCCACTTCTTCTCTGACCACGGGGTTTCCGTCCTGTGTTAACGTGGCAGTCAAATGGTGGATGTCGCACGTAGCGGAGACTTTGGTCGTGTCCACCGTTATAGCGTAGCCGGCGACAGGCGCGCCGCCCTTGATAGTCACCGGGAATACCTTGCTGTCTTTAGTTTGTTGCGACCATGCTACTTGAACTGCGTAACGGCCCCTCTCGGCAAATGTTATATCAGCCGTAGTCTGTCCGTTGGTGCCAGTGGTGGTGCCGGTTGAGTCTGCGGCGGCGGGGTCGAACGTTACATTGTCGCTTGGTGTCACAGACCATATCACCGTTTGGCTGCCTACGGGTACTGCATTGTTTCGAGTCTCCGCCCTGAACGTCACGGGCGTGCCGGGCTCGAACGTCTTGTCGGGGTCAAACGTCACGGCCATGTCGAAGGGGATGGTGAGCAGTACCTGGGGCTGCCGGGCTTTCGTCCACGCGCTTGGCGTCCAGAAACCCCAGGTCGCTATCTTTCTCCCTGTGCCAGAGCCACGCCACGCAGTAATATGTCCGTGCCCGCCACTGCGGCTCCCGGTGCATCCGGCCTGCACGCGATCAGGGTTGCCGTTGCAAGGGTCCGGGCACGGATTGCTCGTTGCACCGCAGCTGCTCCAATCAGTGCCTGCTCCGCCCGGAGTAAAGTGTCCCAGGGGACTGCCGATATCGTGCGCGTACACGTCCGCGCACAACAGCACACCGAGCAGCGCGGCCAGCACAAAGGAAACGAATGTTCCCTGATTATGTATTACGGAATAAAAACGGGGGGGGGGGGGGAAGTAGAACTAAACCCCAGTTGAGTCGGTTTGTTTCTAGAAACTAAATTCTTCATGGAAGCATTTCCCCCTTATTGCAGACTTCCCATATTAAGAACATCCGGTCAGTCCATATATGTGTATTTAATTTAACAAGTATGGATGCGTATTGTCAAATCTCAGTTCAACCCGGGGGGTTGCGCAAGGCGATCTCACGCTGTGGAGAAAGGGGCGAGTGTGCAGGGCGGAAAAAGGGGAGTGAATACTTCCAAATCGCGCCGCAGGCCGTGTTTAGTGAATGGCGCTCTAAAGCTAAACGGGTGGTTTTAGAATTTCTCGGTTCGGTTTTTAATTTTTTTAATGTTCTTGTTGTTATTATGTTAGAATTCAGGGTATAAAGAGTAGGTTGCGCGGGCGGGTCAAGAAACCGAGGAGAGAAACGATGGAAAAGCACATGGAAGATTACAACTATGAGCCTTTTGCCGATACCGAGGAATACAGAAAGGTAAATGGCGACATGACAAGAAACTGGATCCAGATAATGGTTGACAGGGGGGTTGAGAGTCTCGACAGGTTTCTTGATATCGCTACAGGCGCGGGCACCATGGCGCAGCTTTTTTTCGATATGCTCCCTGCAAACTTCAGAGAGTCAGCGGTATTCTGCCTTGACCAGTCAGCCGGCGCTCTTAAGCTTGCCAAAAGCAGGCTTGAGAAAGAGATTGACAGACTGACCCTTATCAACTCATCCATACAGGAGCTTGATCTGCCTCCGAAAAGCCTTGACGTGGCTATATGGGGCAACGGCATCCATTACCTTAACGAAGAGGAACAACTCAAGAGCCTCAAGGCGATCAAAAAAGCGCTTAAGCCGGGAGGCTGGTTTTTCTTCAACACCTCTTTTTACGAGGGAGCAAGACCCGAAGAGACCATACCTTTCTACAGAACCCAGGTGAGAAACGCCGTCCAGTTCCTGAGAAAACAGGGAGTGAAAAGAGTAAAGGTCGAGAGGAAAGCCGAAGCCGCGAAGTTCCACCCGCGCTCCTACTACGAAGAACTGGTGGGCAATGTGGGGTTCGACCTTGTTGACGCTCAGGAATTCGCCGCTGATCTTACGAAAGAGGCGTGGGAATACATAAGCTCTTTTCAGCAGTATGCAGCCGGCGCCCTTCACGGCTATCCGGATGAGGCCGTTTCCGATGCTATGAAAAACGCCGTTGAGCCGGCGATTCTTCTCCACGGGGAAGTGAATGAGGACGGCGACCACTTTGTCACCAGAAAGTGGCTTTCCATAAGCGCGCGGCGGGCGTGATTTTCCGCCGCGGGGACGTTATTCGCCCGAAACGCTGTTTTTCCTTAAAAAATCGAAGGTATAGAATCCGGTTTCGCACCAGTTCTCGCCTATGAACCTTATGGCGTAATTCCCGACGTACTCTATTTTCTCCGGCGCCATGCTGCTTTTTCCGAGTGGTATCCGTTTTTTAAACGGGAGTTTCCCGGTTCTGCTTTTTTTCCTGAGCCTCCTGCAGGTGGCGCAGGGGCAGATCTCCCTGAGTTCTTCGTAAAAGAATATGCTTTCTTCACCGGTGTCCCAGACGATCTGAAGAGCTTTTTCGGTAAATTCGTTTATTTCCTTAGGTTTTGTGCCCACGAAGTGATATTTTACCTGTCCTTTGCACCGCAATCGATTTAAACCGATTTAATTGTGTTGTTAAGGGCTTTTTCCCGGCGGTTTTTGACGGAATGAAATTATGGATGGAGAAGGTCCTCACGCCCTGAATTCGCCCGGCATCGCCACGCTGCGATCAATTTGCGGACAGTCAACGCAAGCGGTTATAATCAAAACCTGAAATGAGCGAGCAGGAACAGGATGCGCTCTCGGCAACGGTCAAGTGGGCCCGGGAAGCCTCTCAGATAGTTTTTCTAACGGGAATTGAACTCTCTCTTGAAGTCGGACTGCCCGACGTTTCGGATCTGAGCTTCAATCCCGACATAGGCAAATTCAAAAATCGCCCGGAGGTAAGGAGAGAGTACTGGGAAAAGATAAAGGATTTTTATCCCAGAATCTCGGAGGCTCAGCCCTCTGCCGCCCACGAAGCCATTTACGAGATGGAGTTTCTCTGCAACGTCGACTGCGTTCTTACCCAAGCGGCCGACGGCCTGCACAGCAAAACCGGTAGCGAAAAAATAATAGAGATATACTCGACGATAAACTGGATCCACTGCCATGAATGCGGAAACGATTACCGCACCGACGGAATACTGCTTTCCCTTGAGGACAGCAAGACCGGCATTCCGAAATGCAAGGAATGCCAGAGCGATCAGATGAAGCCTCCGCTGTCCTTTCCGGGACAGCCGCTTCCCCACTGGGAGATAAGGGAGTCCTGGATGAGGCTTCAGCACTGCGATCTTTTCATAATCGTCGGGGCGAATCTGGAGATCGAGCCCGTGGCGTCCTTTCCCTTCCAGGTCATGAACAAGGGGAACAAGGTCGTTATTATCGGCGAGAGGAACACTCCGGCCGACGATTACGTAAGCGCCGTCATATACGGAAGCCCGAGCCAGGTCATGCCTTACATAGTTGATAAACTCAAAGAAACCCATACGGTCTCCTGAACTGCGGGAGCCACGGGAGGGGAACGGGAGAGCAGGCTTGTCCACCGAGATAAAAATGGACGATAAGGACATCGCCCTGGAGATGGAACGTTATGTTTCCAATCTCGACAGGGACGTCTACACCATAAGCAACATTCCCGAGGAAGTCGTTGCCGTCATCTTCGCCTACGTAAGCAGAAGCCCCAAAAGTTTCAGGGAAAACATAGACACCGTGATAAGGGAGCAGGAAATGGGGAGGGACAGGGCGGAGAAGTTCCACGAGAAGTGGGTTCTTAACTACGGTCACGCTTCCGTTGCCGAGCACGCGACCGTGCACATAGGAGTTGAGAGGGTTTCAAGGCTTTTCTCGTCCCTGCTTGAATGCGCGAACGAGTTTCTCTCGTTTACGGAATACTCGCAGAGATACCAGAGACCCCGCAAAGGCGACAACTATATTCCCCAGGAACTTGACCGGCACCCCGCCCTTAAAAAGGAGTTCGGGGAGCTTTGCGATTTTCAGTACGAAGTTTACTCAAGGCTCAACGCCGAACTCTTTGATTTTCTGAAAAAGAAGTTTCCCGTTCCCCAAGACAAGGAGGAAAGAGTTCATTTCAGGGCGCTTGAGAAAATAGCGTTTGAGGACGCGAGGTACGCCCTTAACCTCTCCACGCTTACGAATCTCGGCATGACGGCAAACGCAAGAGCCATGGAGCAGACCATCTCCGCTCTTCTCTCAAGCCGCTACCCGGAAGCCAGAAACAGGGCCGAGGAGATAAAAAGCGAGGTCAGGTTCTCGGTTCCGACGCTTGTTAAGTACGCTGACGAGAACCCCTACATCGTCAGAACGCGAGAGGCGCTTGAGGAGTTCTCGCACAGTCTCGGAGACGCTGGAAACCAAACGCCCTGTAACGGATCTTCGGTTGCCCTTTTTGACTACACTGGGCGGGGAAAGGAAAATCCCCAGGCCGAGGCCTTAAGGGAGATCGCAAGAGGGCTTCTTTTCGAATTCTCGGGACTTTCAGTCGGAGACATAGAAAGGCACCTATCCGAGAACACCCCGGAGCTTGAGAAGATTTTCTTGACGGCTGTTCAGGAACTCGGAAAGCACGACAACCCGGTGGGCATATTCAGATCGGTTAGCTATAACGCCGAGTTCGTCCTGAGCGAGGCGGCGTGGCATCAGCTGCTTAGGCACAGGAAAGTCAGCTGGACCATAAAGGAGCCTTCCGTGGGGGAAGGCGTGACGGTTCCACCACATGTCACGGAATCGGGAACGGAGGAGCTTCTGCTCGAAGCCGTCGGGCGAAGCGAGCGGCTCTATGAAGAACTCGTTCATGCCGGTTTTCGCGACGTGGCAAGCTACGTTGTCACAAACGCCCACAACAGGAGAGTTTGCGGCAGCTTCGATCTCTGGGAGCTGTACCACCTGACTAACCTGCGGATGTCGGAGGGGGCGCAATGGGACATAAAGAACGTCATTGGGCAGCTTGCCCGGGAAATTGCCAAAGTGCATCCGCTCTTTGTTCGTTCCGCTCTGAAGAGGGTTAGTTGAGGAAGAAAAAGGGATAGTTCGATGTCGCTTCAGCCTGTCAGAAGATGTGAAGAGTGCGGTTACGAGACCACGGCGAAAACGGATATATGTCTTGCCTGCGGAGAGAGTATGCGACGCAGGGGAAAAGGTGGGGTCAGGGGACTTCTTCGAAGCCTGATACTTCTGGTGATTGCGGTTTACATACTTCTGTCCGCGTTTAAGGTTTTCGGATTATCACTGACGGTGGGATGCTGTGGCTGATTCTGAGCACGTCTTGAAGGTACAGGAGGGTGCGGCCGCGTGGAACCGGTGGCGGGAGGAGGAGCCCGATGTTATCCCGGATCTTGGCTGGGCGAATCTTAACGGGCTTAACCTTGACGGCGCCGTGTTTGCGAACTCCGCTCTCAAGCTTGCCTTCTGCAAGGGGTGCAGTCTGGTAGGCGCGGATTTTTCCGGGGCGAACATGCGCGGAGTGAACCTTGAGGGTTGCGATCTTCGCGGCGCGGTATTCAGGGGCGCCAACCTTGAAGGGGCCCACATGCTGGGCGCCGATCTTACGGGCGCCGATTTCTCGGGGGCTAACCTCAAGCTTGCGAATTTCGACGGGGCGATTCTCAGGGATGCCGATCTTGCGGGCGCGAGGAAATTGCGGGCTTCGCAGTTGTTTTCCCTCAAGGACCTTGAAAATCTCAAGGCTTCAGACGAAATCCTTGAGAAAGTGAAAAGCAGATATCCGCATCTGTTCGAGTGATTCCGGCGCGGAGAAAATTCCGTCTCCGCGCATCCTTTCCGCCCGCGGCTTTTCTGTGAAGTTTCCGCGGAGTTTTTTATATTCGGAGCAGCGGAAATCCGGCTTGATTTCCGGAACTATAGTCTTAATATATTGAATAATGATATTTTATGCATATGAATACGGAGACTGCTATGAATAACAAGCGTTCTAGAGAAGGGGGAAATCCGGCTTGACTTCCGGAACTATAGTCTTAATATATTGAATAATGATATTTTATGCATATGAATACGGAGACTGCTATGAATAACAAACATCCTAGGGCAAGCAGTGTCATAGATGAGTTTGCTTCCGTAGGACGGTACCATTTTACTACCGCGGAAATGCGCGAGGCGCTGGGCGTATCAAGCGCCGCGACCAGGCTGGCCCTTGGAAGGCTGGCGAAAAAAGGCTTGGTCGCTAGCCCGAGCCGTGGCTTCTACGTCATCGTGCCGCCGGAGTACCGGCGTGTCGGATGCCTTCCTCCCGACGAATTTGCTCCGCAGCTTATGGAACGTCGCGGGCAGCAATACTACGTTGCCTTGCTTTCGGCCGCCGAGTATCATGGTGCGGCCCATCACAGTCCGCAGGTATTCCAAATTGCCGTGGCCGGGAACCACCGACCCATTCACTGCGGGCTGTCCAGAGTTTCATTCATCTCTCGGGCACGCATTGCCGAGGTTCCGGTTCAGACTCGCAATACGCGATGCGGGACGATTCTGATTTCAAGCCCCGAAGCGACTGCGATTGATCTTGTGGGCTACGCTCGGCGTGCTGCGGGGTGGGACAACGTGGCAACGGTTCTCTGCGAGCTTGCCGAAGAAATTGACCCGGACCTGCTGTGCGAGGCCGCGCGGACCGCTCCCGTTACCTGGGCCCAGCGCCTTGGCTATCTCCTGGAACTTGTCGGTGCGGCGGACAAGGCCCTGCCCTTAAAGGATTACGTGTGGCGCAACGCCCGCGACGCTACGCCGCTCATTCCTCGTGCCGCCACGGATAATGCCAGGCGTGCGGATGACTGGAAGCTACTTGTAAACGCCGATGTGGAGTCTGAAGTATGATTCCGAGCCGTTATATCACTGATTGGCGGACCTGTGCTCCATGGGTCCGCAACGTTCAAGTTGAACAGGATTTGATCATAAGCCGCGCGCTGGTTGAGATATTTTCACATCCACTCTTGGCGAAAGAACTTGCTTTTCGCGGCGGCACAGCTCTCTACAAACTCTATCTTAAGCCGCCGAGCCGCTACTCAGAAGACATTGATTTGGTTCGGACAGCTCCCGGCCCCGCCGGTCCCATGATGAGCGCTCTGCGCGAAGTCCTGGACCCGTGGCTCGGCAAAGCTAAATATAAGCAGACCAAGCGGTCCATCACTTTCTTTTACAGGTTTGAATCTGAAGACACCCCTCCTCTGCGCAGGCGTTTAAAGGTTGAAATCAACCCCCGCGAGTGTTTTTCCGTGTTCGGGTATGCAAGGATTCCTTTTTCCGTGGATTCTTCTTGGTTTAACGGCACCTGTGACATTATTACGTATTCGCTTGACGAACTTCTCGGCACGAAGTTGCGCGCCCTTTACCAACGTAAAAAAGCTCGCGACCTTTTTGACTTGGCAACCGCGCTCAATAGCGTAGCTGTCGATCCCGGTCGTATTATCACGGCGTTTGCCGAATATATGAAACGGGGCGGTGACCACGTTACCCGTGCCCTGTTTGAACGGAACATGGAGAATAAGTTGCAGGATCCGGGATTTGACACCGATGATATAAAGTCCTTGCTTGCGCCTGGATGTCCTTGGGATGTGGAGGAGTCGGCAAGAATCGTTCTCACTAGACTCATTTCGCTTCTGCCAGGCGAACCGTGGAAAGGCGAGGAATGATTATGGACCGATGAGAGGATCTTTTATAATTTCCGTTGCTTCGTCTGCTTAGTAGTTGTTAATGAATCCTACAGTTAAGTTATGCTAAAAGTGGTTACCTGATTTATGGTTTCTGCGAGATGGTGTCGAAAGATCGGCGCGGGTTTGCGATGGACAGAAAAATTTACAGCGTATCGGAACTCAATTCTTCGATAAAGGATGCGATTGAGCTTGAGTTCGGCGGGGAGACAATATGGGTCGCGGGGGAGATTTCCGGTTTCAAGGGGCATTACGCAAGCGGTCACTGGTATTTCTCCCTGAAGGACAAGCAGAGCCAGATCTCCGCAGTCTGCTTCAGAGGTAATAACCAGCAGATAAAGTTCACGCCGGAGAACGGAATGGATGTCATCTGCTCCGCGCGCGTCGGGGTTTACGAAAAAGACGGCAAGTACCAGCTGTACGTAAACGCTATGGAGCCGAAGGGAGTGGGGGCTGACGCGCTCGCGCTTGAAAAACTCAAGCAGAAGCTTTCCGAAGAAGGACTTTTTGACGTCTCGAAAAAACGTCCCCTTCCTTTCCTCTCCCGCAGAATAGGGGTTGTTACCTCCCCTTCGGGAGCCGCAGTGAGGGACGTCATCAAGGTCATATACAGGAGGTCTCCCAATGTCGAGGTTGTTATTTCTCCCGCGAGCGTTCAGGGAGACAGCGCCCCGGCCGAGATAACCGCGGCCCTTGACAGGCTCTACGGCATGGAGGGACTTGATATCGTGATCGTGACCAGGGGAGGGGGATCAAAAGAGGATCTCAGGGCCTTTAACGACGAGGGGGTCGCCAGAAAAATCGCCGCTTCCCCCTTTCCCGTGATCTCGGCCGTGGGCCATGAAGTGGACGTGACCATAGCCGATCTGGTATCCGACGTGAGAGCGGCCACCCCTTCAATGGCCGCCGAGCTTGCGGTAAAGGAAAAAAGGGAAATTCTCGAAGATCTCGCGCAGTTTCGCCGCCGCCTCGATTTTTCCCTCACAAGCCGTATGGACATGTTCTCCATGCAGCTTGACGGACTCGCGAGCAGTTTCAGGCATCATATGACCTCGCGGATCGAGAATCTTGAACGGCGCGTCGAGAATTACTCCGGGAAACTCACCTCCCTGAACCCTTTCAGCGTTCTTGAAAGGGGGTACGCCATAGTCTCAAAAGAAAAAAGCGGGGAGATAGTGCGGGATTCCCGGACGCTTGAACTTGAGGAAAAACTGGTTTTAAGGCTGAACAAGGGAAGGGCGTTTTGCAGCGTCGAGGAAACGGAGAACGAACCGCAGGTCTGATTTTCAGGGAACGACCGAAAGACTGTCGAGCTTGACGATCGATATGTTCTGCGCAAGCAGCGGGTCTCTTGTGCTCTCCGGCGGCAGGACATCTGTAAGCAGAAGCCTTATTCTTCCCCCGAGACCGCTTCTGAGGTTCCTTGACGAACCGTTTTCGCCCTGAAGGCTGTTAACGACATTTTCGATCTCGGCCCCCGGAAGAAAAAGCATAACCGGCATTATCTCGGGGACATCGACCAAAAAGTCTTCCGCGCCTTCCGCAATGGCTCCCCTGGCTGAGGTCTGCAGGTTAAGCAGGTTGGCGAACTTGGAAAAAGAACCGCAGCCGGGGAGGTAGGAGAATGTCTGATCCTCGACAGAGATTTCTCCCAGTTCCTGTTCTGAGAGGCGCAGGAGATCGAGTATCTCTCCATGGGAAAAGCTTTTGCTCTCGGTTGTGGCGGCCCCCGCGTCAAATATTACGGCCGGGGAGTCTTCTTTTACCGAGGTTCCGATCGCGGTTATTTCGTCCTTTAGCTTTTTCCTGCCGAGAAAGCCGAATTTTACGACGTTTGAGTAACTGACCGTCTTTTCCTCCACGGGAATCTTTTCATTTACGCTTAGGAAAACCTTTTCTATTTTTTCTCCGAGCACGGGGGTCTCGAAGAGTTCGCGCGCCTCATCCGCGCTTGCGCAGAGAAAAAAGCAGTTTCCGGATGAACTCGCGAGGATTTCCCCTGCTTCCTTCATATTCCTTGCGGGAAGGCAGATTCCTCCCAGCGCGAATACCGCCAGTTCGAAAAAAAGACACGCAAGCGTATTGGGCGAGAGAACAATAATTCTGCTCCCCGTTGAGAACCCCGAATTCAGAAGAAAGCAGGCTATGCTTTCAACCTCAGTGATAAGATCGGGCCAGGTGATCTGTTTCCAGCTCCATCCGTCTTTTTTCTGAAACAGCAGCCTTGAGCCGTTCTCCTTTGTCCTTCGCGCGAGGAAATTGCGGAAGTTCCTTTCGTTCATTCTTCTCCGGACCGCCTTTGCGGGTTGTGATTCGGGTAAGATTAAAAACTATAATTTAACCGGTTTGCACGCCGTGGTGGCGAATTTATGAAAAGGGAACTTGATTTCGAGAAGAAAAATTTCGCAGGGGCGCTTGAGATCGTGAAGACTCTCGGGGAGAAGGGACACGAAGCTTTTTTCGTGGGCGGCTGCGTACGTGACGCTCTGCTCGGCGTTGAGTGCGACGAGATCGATATAGCGACAAGCGCGACTCCGGAGCAGATTCAGCGGACGTTCGCAAAGACCGTGGCTGTGGGGGAGAGCTTCGGCGTGGTGCTGGTGATAAAAGGAGACATGAAGTTTGAGGTTGCCACCTTCAGGAGGGAATCGAGTTACGGCGACGGAAGGCATCCGGAGCATGTCGATTACACGAAAAGCGCGGAAGAAGACGTTCGCAGAAGGGATTTTACGATAAACGGAATGCTTTACGATCCGGTTTCTCGGGAGCTTTACGATTACGTGGAGGGTCTTGGGGATCTTGAACGGAGGCTTGTCAGGACCATAGGAAATCCCGAGGAAAGGTTCAGTGAGGACAGGCTGAGAATGATGAGAGCGGTACGGTTTGCGTCATGTCTTGGTTTTGAGCTCGACGGAGCGGCCCTTTCGGCTATACGCGACGAGGCCGCCGCGATATCCGTCGTAAGCGGGGAGAGAATACGCGAAGAACTCGTCAAGATACTCACCCGCCGGAATCCGGGTAACGGACTCAAGCTTCTTAGCTCAAGCGGTCTTCTTGAACATTTCCTTCCGGAAGTCGAATGTATGCACGGAGTTCGCCAGCCCCCTCAGTTCCATCCCGAAGGAGACGTGTTTGAGCATACCTGCCTTGTGATGGACATGCTCTACGGTAACACCGACGGTAGCTACTCGGAGGAGCTTGCCGTCGCCGCGCTTCTCCACGACGTTGGCAAGCCGCCTACTTACAGCGAGTCTGACAGAATAAGGTTCAACGGACACGACAGGGTAGGGGCCAGGATGTCTGAGGATATCTGCAGGAGGCTCAGATTCTCCAAAAAGCAGATAAAGAGAATTTCCGAACTTATCCTTGAGCATCTTAAGTTCAAGGATGTTTTCAACATGAGAGAAAGCACCCTTAAAAGGTTTCTTTCCCTTCCGTATTTTGAGGAGCACATGCAGATGCATCTTGCCGACTGCATGGCAAGTCACGGACAAACCGACGCCTACGATTTCATCAGGGGAAAGATGGAAGAGTATGGAAGGGAGGAAATAAAGCCCCCGCCGCTTCTCAGCGGGCAGGATCTTATAGATCTTGGATATTCTCCCGGCCCGGTTTTTTCGGAAATACTGGGGCAAGTGCAGGAACTCCAGCTTGAAAACCGGCTTGCCTCGAAAGAGGAAGCTCTAGATTTTGTGCTGAAGAATTACCCAAGGTAGCCGCGGCTAGCGGTTACGGTTCAAGTTTCGCTTACAATCCGGATAATTCCTCCTGTTCATCCTGCATGAAGCCGCGTGATTCACCTGTTAGTGTTTTAACTGCTCCGGACTGCCGTGGCGTAGATATCGATATCCCTGGAGTTCATACCTAAGCGGCGTGCTGTGCCTTGCCAGTCCTTCAGGGCAGCCGATATTTCGTCAATTATTTCTTCAGCCTGTTTTTTCTTGAGAGCGAAAAACGGTGCTGCCTCTCGTGCCAGATCAAGATCGGCTTCAGACCCTTGTTCCGAGATCCAGGTTGTAAGTTCCCGGGCTTTTTCCGCAAGTGGTACGGGATTCAGGTCGTAGGCCGGCGAGAGACGCCATCTGCCGTTGCGGTCGTAAAGGAATCCGTGATTGCGCAGGTGATCGTCGAGATTGCCGATAAGCACGTTGAAGACAACCCTTTTCCAGAGCTCGTTCAGGTCTTCCGTAGGCGAGCTTGAATACATGCGTATTATCTCCGCGATGTCGGTGTAAGTTCCTTCGTCTCCGTCGTTCAGCCCAAGAAGACTCATGGCCGAGAGAAACGGGATACGTCGGTTTCCCACTCGGTCAAAGCGGCGAATCAGCGCCACCGGGCGACCGACGACATTCAGCAACTTGGCGCCTGCCACGGTTAATCCCGCTTGGCGCGCCAAGGTCATCGCCAACACCTCTCCATGCGGTATGCTTCGATCATCATCGGGTTTTGGGAACTTGGCGATTGCCAGAGAGCCGTCTTTGTCCTCTACCGAGGATTTGGGGCGGGCACCGCCGAGCGGGGAACCCTCGTTCAAAAGCAGTTTAAGGTCTTCCGCCGTTTCGGTATTTGTCTGCACCGCATCGGCCGCGTTGATAAGCGCCGGTAACTGGATCAGGGGTGGCACGCGAAAATCGGCGATATGATGATCAAAAGAGTCTTCCCCCTCTCGCCTGAAGCGTAGTGCGCCGATACGCGCGTGGTCCGTGACCCCGAGCAGGTAATCGATTTCCAAAAGGGTTCGTTTTTCCCCGGATTTACTAAATGCACGTCTGATAAGCTGCCTGCCCCACCGGTCA
Organism: Thermodesulfobacteriota bacterium; assembly: GCA_965204035.1. GTDB lineage: Bacteria > Desulfobacterota_D > UBA1144 > Nemesobacterales > Nemesobacteraceae > Nemesobacter. The sequence continues at coordinate 1,743,263 of OZ241964.1, read as the reverse complement.
GGTGCCGCGTCGCGGAGTGCTCCCGGCAGCGCAGATTTATCTGAAGAAGTGTAAAACGCTCCGTCCCGGAGCGGCAGGTTTTCCGGATCAATTGCGAAGGCCTCGGTTGCGCGGAGCCATTCGTCTGCGTATTCGAACGCCGAACTTTGGCTGTGGCGTTTGTTTACATAACGGAAGCGCCCTACAATGCTGGTGCCGTCTGCCGTGTCAATATGGACTTCGACCGTGTCGTTCATTAGCGGACCCTCTTGCTTGTGCGGCGGACAGGCATGATTTTCTTGGGCAGGCGGTCCTCGTCAAGGTCGAGACCCAATGGGTCATTGACGCGGTCGGCGACGTCGGCCAGACCTCCGGCAAGACCAAGAATAGCCAGAACCGTCGCGTAGATGCCCATTGAGACCGTGGGGTCACCCTTTTCAACCTTGTAAAGCGTGGCGCGGCTGATGAAGGCGCGTTCCGCCATTGAAACCGTCGAGATGCGGCGTTTTTTGCGCGCGACGGTTATATCCGCGCCGAGTTTGACTAAAGCTTGCCGGGCTGCCCGGGGAAGCGTTTCTGGTGCTTGTGATTTCATTGTCCTATATTATTACCAATTAGTATTTATTTGTCTATTATATAAGATACTAAATTAAAAAGAGAAGTTATGGACGCACTGATTCATTTCTCACCTTCTGGGTTTTGCCCTGAAGCGTTACCCCGGCAACCCCGGCTGGCGGTTGTCGTTTAAGTCTCGGTTACAATAGAGACAAATTCCTTTGTCGCTCATTTTCACTCAATTATGAGCGCCTAATGCCTTTGTGTCTAACGTATGAGCGTCAAAACCCGCAAAATTTCTGTGGAGTGTTGAGGAAATGCCAGAATCTAAGACTCTTGTACCAAATCCATCATTGGTTTTTTTCTATTGAAGTGCAACTGTCTTGGGTACGAAAAGATTTTTGTGATACCTTTGGATGAGTTACCGATAAAAAAGGGGGGAATCCACCATTGAAGAATTTTTCCGTACGGGATTTGGCGGAAAAAAGGAGTGGCAAAAAAGACGGGGAATGGCCTTTATGCTGCACTCCCCGTCCTTGCTTTATTGTATGTGCGTCAGATTTTTCCCTGAAGCAGAAACGCTATCAGAAGGGCGTAGATTACCAGAGATTCGATCAGGGCGAGACCGATAATCATGGGCGTCTGGATCTTCGCGGAAGCGCCCGGGTTTCTGGCTATGCCGTCAACAGCGGAAGCCGTGGCGAGTCCCTGGCCTACTCCCGCGACGCCTGCGGCTATGCCTATGCCTACTCCGGCGCCGATTCCAAGTCCCATCTTCGCCAGTTCTCCTAAGCCCCCCTCAGTCGCGGCAAACGCGTCAGGAACGAAAGCACCGAACGAAGCCAGTGCCGCAAGACCTATAAAAGAAAACAACCTTTTCATTTCTTACCTCCTAGATTTATGTCAGTGTTCATGCGCTTCGGCAAGCGCGATATATATGGTCGAAAGTATAGTGAATATAAAAGCCTGCAAAAAAGATACGAAAATACCTAGCCCCACGAAAGCCATGGGAATCAGTATATGCGTGAGGTTGGTAAACACCCCGAGCACCATGTGGTCGCCTGTTATGTTCATGAAAAGCCTGAGGGACAGCGACAGAGGCCTTACCAGATGGCTTATAATCTCGATTATGAGCATAAGCGGCGCGAGGAAAATTACCGGGCCCAGAAAATGCTTGACGTAGCTGAGCCCGTGCTCCCTTATTCCGTAGTAGTTGTACATGACGAATATGAGAAGCGAGCACGCTACGGTGGTGTTGAGATTTCCGGTCGGCGGAAGGAAGCCCGGGACCATTCCCAGCAGGTTCGCAAACAGTATGAAGAAAAACGATCCGGCTAGAAGCGGGAAGTATTTCTTCGCCTTTTCGCGGGACCCGAAAACGTTTTCAATCGTGTTGAAGAGGAACTCAAGCCCCAGGAGTTCGAAGAAAATGTTCATCGACGGCTTCTCTTCGGGGATTACGGATTCTTCTCTCGAGTAATGCTTTGTTACCCTCAGGCCGATAAACAGTATGAACAGAAGCACCAGCACTCCGCCCAGAATATGGTCGTATTCTATGAGACCGGCAAGGGAAAACCAGCTGAAATGTTCCATGTCTAACCCTTCAAACCTTTACCTATTATTACTATCACCACCGAAGTTAAGCCTATCATTAAACCATATATATTCAGTTTTGCAAATACGAGCAAAACCGTTATTATCGCAAGCAGCGCGAGCATTTTCATGACCAGTATGAACATGGAAAACGCAAGTGAATACCTTTTTTCCGCAAGGGCCTTCACGACGAATTTTATGGCCACGTAATCCAGCAGAAAAAGGACCCCCGCAACCGCTATGGCCACCGCAATTTCCCTCTGTCCGATGGCGATATTCACGACGAAAAGAAGTGCCGTTACGGCCAGGGACAGTTTCTCAATGCCGAGATTAAGATTCTTCATCGTTTCCGTTTTTTTTCTGCTGTCTCAGTTTAAGTGTCCGCAGAAGCAGGGTCAGCCCCGCTATCACTCCGCACACAAGACCTAGCAGGGTAAAGAAAGGGAAAGCGGTGTCAAGTTTTCCGTCGATGTAGTCCCCGAGGAAGAGTCCCGCTATGACGGAGAAAGCGAACTCAATGCCGATTACAATGAAAAAAAGCCAGTTAGGATTTCTGATTTCACTCTCCCCGGGAGATTTCCCGAAGCGACGCGTAGACCGCCTGCAGAGTCTGGTCTACCTGCTTTTTCGTGTGCGCGGTCGAAACGAATACGCTTTCGAACTGAGACGGCGGGAACATGACTCCGTTTTGAAGAAGACTTCTGAAGAATCTCGCGTATTTCTCGGTATCGCATCCGAGTGCTCCTGCGTAGTCCGTTACCTTCTGGTCGGTGAAAAACACGGTGAACATGGAGCCGACGGAGTTTACGGTGGCGGCAATGCCAAGCTCCGCTGTTATCTCCCTTATTCCAGATACAAGAGAGACAGTCAGGCTCTCAAGGCGTCTGTAGGTTCTCGGGTTAAGTTTTTTTACTGTCGCAATCCCCGCCGCCATGGCGAGCGGATTTCCCGAGAGGGTGCCCGCCTGGTACATGGGACCTTCAGGGGAAACCATCTGCATTATTTCCGCGCTGGCCCCGTACGCCCCTACCGGGAGCCCTCCTCCTATTATTTTCCCGAGACATGTTATGTCCGGGACTACGCCGAACAGTTCCTGCGCGCCCCCTCTGGCGAGACGAAACCCCGTTATGACCTCGTCGAAGATGAGAACCGCCCCGTGTTTTTTGCATGTAGAGCGCAATTTCTTGAGGAAGTTCTTCTCAGAAGTCACCACCCCCATGTTTCCCGCCACGGGTTCGATTATCACTCCGGCAATCTTTTTGGGGTGCCTCTCGAAAAGCCTTTTGACGGAATCTATGTCGTTATAGCGAGCAAGCAGCGTTCTGTTCACAAACGATTTCGGGACCCCGGCGCTGCTTGGATTTCCGAAAGTCGTGGCTCCCGAACCGGATTTCACCAGCAGGAAGTCCGAGTGTCCGTGGTAGCATCCCTCGAACTTGATTATGTACTCCCTTGCGGTGACCGCTCTTGCGAGTCTTATGGCGCTCATGGTAGCCTCGGTTCCGGAATTGGTGAGGCGGACCTTCTCGATCGAGGGGAAGTGCCTTGCTATCAGCGTGGCAAGATCCGTTTCCAGTTCGCAAGGGGCGCCGAAGCTCGTTCCCAGGGGAAGCCTCTCCCCGACGGCACTTACCACCGAGGGGTGCGAGTGTCCCAGGATCAGCGGACCCCATGAGGCCACGTAGTCAATAAACCTGTTCCCGTCGGCGTCATATACGTAGGAACCTTCGGCTCTTGATACGAAAAGCGGTGAACCTCCCACGGCCGCAAAAGATCTCACGGGACTGTTTACCCCGCCCACAAGAACGTTTCTCGCCCCGCGAAAAAGCTTTTCTGAATTGGAGGTCTTCATAAAAACGGTTCAGCGCCGACCACGGCCGGAGCTTTTATTCTCCCTGTGCGGACAAGGTCTTAAGGTGTTCTTTCGCCGTTGCGGCTTCGGGTGAGTCCGGGTACGCATCGATCAGCGATTCGAAAAAGAGACTCGCCTCGTTCGGTTTCCCTATCTTCAGGAGCGCGATTCCCTGATTGAGCTGGCAAAGCGGGATTTTGGGGCTTGCGGGCCAGGTTTCGATTATGTTCTGGTATTCGAGTATGGATTCCTCGTAGGATTCTTCCTGGAAGTAGGAGTCCGCGATGAGGAACATCGCGTCCGCGGCCTCATCGCTTTTGGGGGCGGCGACAAGATATTCTCGAAGCGACGCCCTTGCGGCCTCATAGTTGCCGTCGGTAAACTCCTTTAGGCCTAGGTTGTATTTCTCCTTGGAATCTTTTTCCGCGGGAGATGGTTCCGTTCCGGTTTCCCCGCTTGGGCTTTCAGAGGCCTGCTGGGGAGCTGCGACGGAGGGTGTCTGCGGTTGCGGAACCGCAACCCGGGATTTGGCTTCTGCCATTGCCGACAGTCCGGCTTCTATTTTTTTGAACCGTTCTTCGTTCTGAGCATGTATTTCGCCTATTATCTGCTCAAGTTCCAGAAGCTTGTTTTCAAGTTCGAAAGTCTTTTCGTTAAGATCAATGATATTTTCTTCTTTCTTTACTTCCGCCCTCAGCCAGTCGATATCCTTCTGTATCTTCTTGATGTTCGTTTCGGCTTCCCTTTGCCTCGAGTAAAGAAAATCCAGGTCTCCTTCCGATGCTACGCAACCGTACATGAACACGGAGGAAAACAATACTACGGCGACGGCCAGATATTTTTTTCTCATTAGTTCTCTGAGGAATTATTGTCAGAGAGGGCCATGAAGTGTCCTCGCCTGTTACGGCTGTACGCCTCATCTGATGTTCCCTCTTGCCATATTTCCGTCTCTCCCTTGCTGATTGAGTGCAGCATGTCGGGAGGCATCCCTTTTCCGATCATGTATTTTTTGATCTCATCCGCTCTTTTCTTTCCAAGGGAGAGGTTGTATTCCTCGGTCCCGCGGATGTCGCAGAAACCGAAGACGAGAATGAATTTGATTCTGTCTTTGTTTTTTTCGAAGATGCTTATGTTGCCGTCGATTATCTCCATTGCCTCTTCAGATATCTCCGTGCTGTCGAATTCAAAGAACACATCCGAGGTGGGAAAGTTTATAAGGTTTTCTTTGGAGAAGGCGTCGCTGAGCAGGGATTTCCGTATTTCCTGGGCCTCTTCGTCAAAGCCCTCCATGAAGGCGCCTTCCCTGGTGGCGCCGATTGCCTGCGTGGCCTTCAGTTCCGCTTGAGAAAGGACTTTCTCAGCTTCTTCAAGATTCCCTTCGTCTATAAGGCCCTGGGCCATCTCGAAAAGCTTTTGCGCCTCTTCGTACTCCCAAGTGTCCTCGGCGCCCTCTGCCCGGGCTTCCTCAAGCCTCTCCGATACCGCCATGACTCTGTCCTGAGTATCCGTCGAGGGTTCTTCAGCCGGGGGAGGAGGGGTGGAAACTGTCTTTGCGCACCCCGAGATGTGCAGGACACCAACGACCAGAAAAAGAAAGGCGACCGCCGGGATTATTTTTCTCATGATCAGGATTTCAGTCCGTTTAAAGGGCGTTACCGCATTGTAGCGGGTAAACTTAAGAGACGGGGGTTACTATAGCACACGGGGGATATTTTTTCAATTCTCCCGCGGCATTTTTTGCCCGGCATAAGAAAAGGAGTTTTTCAGTGAATGATGCGCCTTCAGTTACCGGGGTTTTCTGGCATAACTGCCCCGTGGTGATCATAACCAGCAGGCGGGAGGATGAGATAAACGGCCAGGTGGCCGTGACGCTTGTCACCTCCTCAATAGTCCACACCGTGCCCAGGCTCCTTATGGGGATATGGAAGGGAAATCACACCCACGGGTTCATAATGGAAAGCAAGAATCTCGTGGTTCATCTCCTCAAAAGGGACCAGATCGCCCTTGTGCGGAACTTCGGTTTTTATTCGGGCAGGGACAAGAAAAAGTTTATCGGCATAGACCATTTCGAGGGCAGAAACGGCTGTCCCGTCCTGGAGGGAATACATTCCTACGCGGAGTGCTCGGTGCTAAACGCCATGGACGGCGGAGACATGACCGCTTTTCTTGTAAGCGTGGATTACGGGGAGATAATGAAGGGAGGTGAGTGGATGACGCTTGCGGATTTCTACTCCCTGGCTCCCGAGCAGTGGGTGATTGAGTACGGGCAGAAGCTCATGGAGTCAGTAAGTTTCTCCATGCCGATAATACACAAGATAAGCCACGAGCCGTTTCAGCCGTGAGCGGGCTTTCGGGTCTTCAGCGTATTATTATGGTTGCGGAGCCTGAGTTTCTATCCGCGTATTTCCTCAGTCTGCCTTGAAGTTTTTTCTTGAACCAGTTCCTGGTAAAGGGAATAAGAAGGGAGAAGCCAAGGAGATCGGTAAGCAGCCCGGGCGTGAGAAGCACAACCCCTCCCACGAGCACCAGAAGACCGTTTAAGAGGCCCTCCGTTGGCGGCCTGCCTTCGGCGACCTCCGCCCTTATCGCGCTTATTACCTGCGTTCCCTGACTTCTGGCGAGTGCCGCTCCCAGCACCCCCGTCCCTATGACTATGAATATGGTCGGCCAGAGTCCTATTACGTTTCCGAGCTTTATTAATAATGCGAGCTCAACGAGCGGAACCACGGTGAACAGAATTAGCAGTCTTACAAACATCTGAAGTCCTTGGAGATAAATCCCGGTTATCTGTACGGTATAATAATATATCAGGGGAGAAATGCCGAATTGCCGATGGGAAAACCGCCTTCGCGAAGAAAAATTCTCATACCTTTTCTGCTTGTCCTGTGCCTGGCAGTGGGGGGATGCCGGCTCTTCAGGTTCCTTGAGGTAAAAGGCCAGCTCGGGGATTTCAGCGAGAATTTCAGCGTGAGCGACCACGACGGTCTCCGCCTCACCTTCAAAAACCCGGTACTGCTCTCAGAGGACGTCAAGTGGCTCATGGTCTACTCACCGCCCGTAAAAACCCGCGTTGCCACAGACACCGAGCTTTGGACCTATGACCTGGTGAAAAGGTACCCGGGCAGAAAGAGAGAAAGCGGAAATTTCGATCTGGACATGGGGATGAAGCTTTGTCAGGGAAAGCTCTGCGAGATTGTCTTTCCCCGGCGCTTCACTAAGTATATAAACAAGGAAGTTCTCGGGAAGGTGATGGGCTCGGTGGGCGGCGCCGAAGTTAAAAAGCTTGAGAAGAAAAGCACCGCGGCTGTGAAGTCCCTTGAACCCAAGGAAATCCCGAACTTCTCAGAAGTGATAGAGATTCTAGGTCTCCCGTACGCAAAGTCAAGCGAGGAAGACGGCGGTGTTTTGGTCTACAGGTACAGGCTCCGGGAGAAAACCCCGGAGGGGAAATACATAGTGTTCAGGCTTCTTCTCAGCTTTGATGAAAAAACAGAGAAGCTGAAAAAACTGGTGCTTCCGCTTAGAAGCGTGAGGCTTGCGATGAATTTCGAGCCGGACGTGGCGGAAAAATGAGTTTTGTGAAGCTTCTCTCCCCTGCGAAGGTAAATCTGTTTCTAAGGGTTCTACGAAAGCGCCCCGACGGCTATCATGAACTCCAGTCAATCCTGCAGCCCGTAAGCCTCTTTGACGAGATAAGCCTTTTGGCAGAATCGGGGGAGGGGTCAAGTCTTTCATGCTCGGGCAGGGAAATGCCCACCGGAGCAGACAATCTTGCCGTGGCCGCCTCCCGCCTTTATCTTGAGGAAGCCGGGATTCGAAAAAAGATCTCCATAGCAGTAAAAAAGAATATTCCCCTTGGCGCCGGTCTCGGAGGAGGAAGCTCAAACGCCGCGGCGGTTCTGGTGGGCTTAAACAGGGTCCTCAGGAAATTTACCGACCAAGATCTGCTCCGGATGGCCGCATCTCTCGGAGCCGACGTTCCGTTCTTCGTAAGATCCACTTCTTCGTTTGTCGAGGGAGCGGGGGAGAGGGTGGGGGTGCTTTCTGATTTTCCGCTTTTCCACTACGTTATCCTTTTTCCCAGAAAAAGCCTCTCGACCCGGGAAGTCTACGAAAGCTGGGAGTGCCCGGAGCCCCCGCCCGAGAGAGTCGACCCCGTTTTTCTTGCGGAGCGGTTCCGCAGGGGGGATTTTCCCCTTGAGAACAGTCTTGAGGCGGCGGTGTCTTCGGTATTCCCCGAGATTCTTCCTCTAAGGGAGATTTTCAACTCGCTCGGGGCGCGCTTCGTGCTTGTCTCGGGAAGCGGGTCATCGATTTTTTCCGTTTTCAGGGAACAGCATGAAGCGGAGGAAGTCTACGAGTACCTGGGAACCTCTTCTGAATTCGATGTTTTCCTGGCCCACGGGATAAGCGGCTGGCATTTTCTTGCGGACTGAATTCTTTAGATGAGCCGCTCGTTGACGATCCGTGTCCCCTTGTTATGGCTGACCGTCTTATATTCTTCTGAAACAATCTAAATATCTGTTCTGCTTGCAAAAATGAGGCAGCCGAGGTAGAATTAGCAGTAACCGGTAAGGTCTAAATCAGAATTGAATATGTAGCACTCTTATATAAGGAGCTTTGAAGATGGGAACAACACTCTCGGGAAAACTTAAAAACTGCCTTAGTGACAGTTGCGGTTATGCGATGCGCATTGGAAAAAGAATCGCCGGAACCTTGGATTCCTCGCGCATTTTCGTTGTGGCCGCGGGGATTCTGCTGGGAATTTTACTTGTGGTCGGGCCCGCCGAGGTCAGCACTCAGGAAACCAATGCTGACGGAGACCTCAGGCTGGTGAACACGGATGACGGTACCGTGGTGGACCTCTCTACGGCCACGGCGCCTTCGGGCAGACTTGAGATATTCGATGATGAGGACGGTGACGGCAGCGGCGAGTGGAAGGGAATATGCGATGACGGACTGGGGACTCTGGGAACAGAAGAGGAAAACAACGTTCGGATAATAGGCAGGCAGGAGGCAGAGGTCGCGTGCCGACAGCTGGGTTTCTCAGGGGGAACTCCGATGACCCGACTCGCGGCGCCATCTGGCGTTGAAACAGGTGATGGAAAAACATCTTTATCATATTACTTGCTTGACGATCTTGTATGCTCGGGTTCGGAAACCGCGATACTTGGCGAGGGCAAGTGTAAGCATTTGCCGCGCGGGCAAAACAACTGCACCGCCAACGAGGCTTTCGGTGTCACTTGTGCCGCCCCGACCTCGAATAACGATGCCGTCGGCCGAGTTGAAATCAGTCATACCGAAACGAAAACGGGAGTGACAGCGACTGCGGATCACTCCGGGATCACCGATGCGGACGGCAAGCCAACGCAAGAGAGTTCGTTTTCCTATCAGTGGATCAGGTCTGATATTGTCTGGAATGAAACGGAGATCTCCGGCGCGACCAGTTCCACCTATACCTTCCAGTCTGATGATGAGGAGAACTGGGTCAAGGTGAGGATCAGATTCACCGATGACGCAGGCAACCAGGAGGAGGTAGAAAGCTTTGAGGTGGGCCCGGTTTATCCCGACCTTCCCGACGGCCATATCCGATTGGTCGCCGTTACCACTATTAATCCTGACACTAATGAGGCCGAGTTGTCGGATCCCAGCCGAGCAGGCCTTGTCCGGGTATTCGATAATCAGGCCAAGCGATGGAAGGGGGTATGCGATGATTTGTGGGATGACACCGATGCATCTGTTGTGTGTGGACAGCTGGGTTTATCCGGAGGCACCGCGTGGACCAACATACTCTGGATAGGATATTCTGCGCCGCCTTTCCTGCTTGATGACGTGGAATGTGATGGCACGGAACAAACTCTGCTTGAGTGCCCCCACGCGGGCCGGGGAGTGCACAACTGCGCCGCCTGGGAATACGCGGGCGTCGTCTGCGAGGCCGCCCAGTGAATTTTCTTTCCGGAGCAAGCCTTTGCTGTTGCCGGGTTGCCCGATAATGGCGCTTTTCTCTGAACCAAGACGCACCGATTGAGGAGGGTATCATGAAGAACATAAAAATTCTGCTTTTTTTCTGTTGTATGCTGGGGCTTTCCTGCGGTGACGGCTCTGACGCTGACGACGCTTTGAGAAACTTAGTGGAGGACGCCGCGGGGCGCCTGCAGGACTCGTCCAGCTTTGAAGATGCCATGAGGCTCATAAACGAGTTCAGGGAGGTTGGGGGAGACTGGAACGACGGTTCCACCTACCTCGTTCTTCTTACCGGGGACGGCGGAGTGTATATTCACGCGAAAAACAGAAAGCTTGAGGATCAGGACTGGTCTGATCTCAAAGACGCGCAGGGAAACAATGTCGGAGAACTGTTCCTAAGGGAAGAGGGAGGTTTTGTGGAATACTACGGGGAGGGCGGGAACCGGAAGCAGAGTTACGCGTTTCCGTTTACCGCTACGTCCGTTCCGCTCACCAATCCGTTTGCGCCGGAAGGACAAGAGTTTGTCCTGGTCGGCGGATTCGATTACGAACCCCCGGAAGTCGGCGAAAAGGCTTCCTATGAGCAGCTTTCAGACTCCTATAGCCTGCGCCAGTTCAATCCGACCACGGAAGCCAGAGATGTGGATACCCCGGAACAGCTGAAACAGTTTGTGGAAGAGGCGATTCACTTTTTTACGGGGGCCTTGGCACGGGGTGGCTCCGGTAATTCTGTGGCGGATGCTACTGCTGCTGATATTGATGTAGTGCTGCTGCGGAGAGTCTTCAGGTTTGAAAATGGTCCTTGGCGATCCGGGTCCACTTACATCTATATAATGGATGACAGGGGAAACGTTATATTCAATGGGGCCAACAGAAACATTGAGCAGACGAATTTGTGGGATTTTCCTCCTGATAGCGAAGATAAATTTATTCAGAGGATAATCAATGCTGCTAATAAGCCGGGCGGAGGTTTTGTAGAGTACAACTGGAATGATCCCCAGGATCCGAATGACGACCCGCCAGATGGTGGTGCCGGCGGTTCTTCGCCCAAGCTTGGGTATGCGAAAGCCGTTCAGATCAACAAGGACGATCCTATGTCTCCCGTGTATGTTTTTGGTTCCGGGCTCTACAATCAGGAATAACGGGAACAGCCGAAAGAAGAACCCCGAAGACAAGATACGGATGAAAGTTTAAGAACCGCTCCGCCGCCTGAATAGGAGTTTCTGAAGTGTGCCGCACTTAAGCTTCTTCATCCCAAGAAACTTCAAAAATTAGAACTCTCCATGTTGTTGCCTCCAAGTGCAAATCCTGACAATAAGACGGTAGCCGATTGTGGTATAACCGCATCAACATCTGTTCTGCTTGCAAAACCAGGTGGCAGCAGTAGAATGACTAAGGACGAAAACAAGGCCGGTCGGAACCGGAAAACTGCCCTGACTTAAGACAGTCTTTAAGATGAAAACAACGCATTTGGGAAAACTGAGAAATCGCCTTGGGTGCAAGGGGTGTTCCGTGATGCGCATTGGAAAGGGAATTACCAAGGCCTTGAGTATATCGCGTGTTTTTGTTGTGATTTTGGGACTTTTGCTAGGGCTTCTGCTTATGGGCGGGCCCGCGGACGTCAACACTCAGGAAACCGATGTGGACGGCGACCTCAGGTTGGTGGATACGACTACAGGCACGGTGGTGAGCCTTGTTATTACTGTGGCACCTTCTGGTAGGCTTGAAATATTCGATGACCCGGACGGTGACGGCGCCGGCGAGTGGAAGGGCATATGCGATGACGGACTGGGGACGCTGGGAACACGGGAGGACAACAATATCCGGGTAATCGGCAGGCAGGAGGCAAAGGTCGCCTGTCGCCAGCTGGGTTTCTCGGGAGGGGTTCCGCTTACCGAACTCTCCCTGCCCGCAAGCGCCGCGGAGGACCCGTCGGCGTATTACCTGCTTGACGATCTTTTCTGCGCGGGTTCGGAAGCAAGAATTCTCGGAGACGGCAAATGCATACATAACCCGCGCGGGGAGCATGATTGCGGTAGCGATGAGGCTTTCGGCGTCAGCTGCGAAGCCGCAACCTCGAATGACGATGCCGTCGGCCATATCGCGATCAGGGGAACTGAGACCAAAACGGGGGTTACGGTGACCGCGGATCACTCAGGGATCACTGACGCAGACGGTAAGCCTGCGGAGGAGACCTCGTTCTCCTATCAGTGGATCAGGTCCGATCTTGCCTACAACGAGACTGAAATTCCGGACGCGACGAATTCCGCCTATGTTTTCCAGCCTGAGGATGAGGAGAACTGGGTCAAGGTAAGGATCAGATTCACCGATGACGCGGGCGATTCGGAGCGGGTCGAAAGTTTAAACGCGGGACCGGTTTATCCCGACCTTCCCGACGGCAGTCTTCGACTTATTTCCACTACCAGCCTTGAAACCGGTGAGGAGTCGGATTCCAGCTCGGGCCTGCTTCAGATATTTGATGATCAGACCAAGCGGTGGAAGGGGATATGCGATGATCTCTGGGATGACTATGACGCGACGGTCGCGTGCGGCCAGCTGGGCTTATCCGGAGGCACCGCGGAGACGGATATAATCTGGATAGGACAGCCCTCGTTGTTTTTCCTGCTTGATGACGTGGAATGCGACGGTGCGGAAGAAGCACTGCTTGAGTGCGCATATTCAGAACCCGGAGAGCATGACTGCACTTCCTGGGAATACGCGGGCGTCACTTGCGGGGCCGCTCCCGGCTCCCAGTAAGTTTTTTCTCCGGTGGCAGCGGTCGTGCTATTGCCAGGTTGCCGGTTAACGCGCCATTCTCTGTCTGACCCTCCTTGAATATCAGCGGTTCGATTCATCTGATCCTAGTCCATGCCCGCGGTTTGGGTTTTCTCTTTAACAGTCGTGCTAATGTGGTAACATAAGACTTCTTCCCGACTGGGGCGTCGTCTAAAGGCAGGACACCGGGTTTTGGTCCCGGTAGTGGGGGTTCGAGTCCTCCCGCCCCAGCCAGAAAAGACATTGAAGAACCCGTGCCGAAAGATTCTCTTAAAGGACTTAACCCTTCCCAGATCGAGGCCGTAAGCCACGGAGAAGGTCCGCTGCTTGTGCTCGCGGGCCCGGGCTCGGGAAAAACCAGGGTCATAGCCCACCGGATCGCCTACCTGATAAACGACCTTTGCGTTCCTCCCAGAAACATTCTGGCCGTGACCTTCACAAACAAGGCCGCGGCGGAGATGAAAAAAAGAGCGAGGGATTTGGGGGGCGAACTTGCAAGCGGCATATGGATCGGCACCTTCCATTCGATCTGCCTTCGGATTCTCAAAATGGAGACGGATTTTCTTGAGGGCTACTCAAAGGATTTCGTTGTCTACGACCGGGACGATCAGCTCGGCCTCTTAAAAAGCTGCCTGAAGGAACTTGACTACGGGGAGGGCCTTTTTTCGCCCAAGGGGGTGATTTCCGAATTTGACGCCCTTGAGAACCGAGGAGACGTGTCTTTCAAGGATGACTTTTTCGGACGCAGGCTTAGCGATCTTTATGATTTATACAAAAAGGAACTCGTGAATCGAAACGCAATGACGTTTAACGACCTGCTTCTCCAGACAAACAGGCTTTTTTCTGAAAACGAGGGGGTCCGCGACCGCTACCAGAACAGGTTCTCTCAAGTGCTCGTAGACGAGTACCAGGACACGAACGTTTCCCAGTACCGCTTCGCTAAGACTCTCTCGCAGCGCCACCTGAATCTTTTCGTCGTGGGCGATGACAGCCAGTCCATTTACGGGTGGAGGGGGGCTGACATAGATAATATTCTGAATTTCGAGAAAGACTTTCCGGGGGCGAGAGTCGTTAAGCTTGAGCGCAACTACCGCTCGACTCCTAACATACTCGGCATTGCGAACTCGGTTATAAGGGAGAATGTGGGCAGAAGGGAAAAGACCCTCTGGACTGAGAATCCCGAGGGAGAAAAAGTCCTGGTATTCAAGGCCCTGGATAATGCCGACGAGGCCCGCTTTGTCGCGGAGCGGATTTCGGGCCTGATTGAATCCGGAGACTTCAAGTGGAGCGACGTGGCGGTTCTCTACAGGGCCAACTTCCAGTCGAGGGTAATCGAGGAGGGGTTTAGGACCGCGAGAATCCCTTACAGGATAGTGTCGGGAGTCGGCTTTTACCAGAGGGCGGAGATAAAGGACATAGTTGCCTACCTGCGGTTGATTCAGAACCCGAGGGATGATACAAGCTTCCTTAGAATAGTAAACGTCCCTCCGAGAAAGATAGGAGGGGTCACGCTTCGCAAGCTCCGCGAGGCATCTCAAGCTGGCGGATTCGCTCTTTTTGAAGCGGCTCAGTACTGCCGGGAACATGATCTTCTGCCTCCACAGGCTCTACGCGCGCTATCTAGTTTCCTTGATATCATAGGGGAGATTGGCTCGGCGGCGGAGAGTCAGCCGGTGGCGCGCGTGATTAAGGCTCTTCTTGAGCGCACTGCCTATCTTGATTACTTGGGGGATGATCTCCAGAGGGCGGAGAACGTAAAGGAGCTTTTAAACGCGGCAGTAGGGTGGGACGATATCACTCTTTCTGATTTTCTTGACCTCGTTTTGCTTGCGACCGATGAGGACAGGGGGGACTCCGGAGAGGAAGAAGTCTCCCTCATGACGATTCACGCCGCCAAGGGGCTTGAGTTCCCCGCGGTGTTCGTGGTCGGAGTAAACGAAGACCTTCTTCCGCATAAAAGATCCGCTGAGACTCTTGGGGGTCTCGAGGAGGAGAGAAGGCTTTTCTATGTCGCGGTTACCCGCGCCAAGCGGCTGCTCTGCCTGAGTTACGCTTCCTTGGGAACTGCTCAGGGCGGGACGTACCATGCCCGAAGGTCTGCTTTTCTGAATGATCTTCCGCCCGAGCATGTTATCTATGAATCCCGCAAGAAAGAACTCTCCGGGCGGGGTTCCCGTAGTTATCCCGATTCGCCTTCGAAGGAGAAGGCGCATGAACCGGAAAACGCCGGTCGAAACTTAAGACCCGGACAGAGGGTCACCCATCACATTTTCGGTCCCGGAGTCGTTAAAAAGATCGAAGGGAAAGGAGATGAGGCAGTGGCTACGGTCGCTTTTTCCGTCTCCGGCGTGAAAAAAATCCTCGCAAGCTTCCTTGCCGGCTAGGAAAGGCAGCTCACGACGAGGTCCCTAGCCCACTCGGGAGAGGCGCCCGCGTAGCTTTCATGCTCCGGCTGCTCCGAGAAGGGACTTTCGAAAATCCTCCTTACTTTTTCTATCTCCGAGTAGTTCTCCCGCTCAAGGGCTTCCCGTATCGCGGTCTCCATTATGTGGTTTCTCAGAACGTACTTCGGATTGACGGAGTCCATCAGCTTCTTTCTTTCGCGGTCAGGGAGAGAATTTTCCCGAAGCTCCCCGGCGTACTCAGAGATCCACTGCCGCCACTTCCCCGAGTCTGCGCAGAGTTCCGCAAGCCGGGGATTTCCTTCAAAAGAGCCGTCGCGGCTTACGTCGGAGAGGTTTCTGAGAAAGATATGGTAGTCCGTCCCGGATTCGGCCAGCATCCCGAGTGTTTTTTCAACAAACCGAAGGGATTCTTTTTTTTGCTTCTCAAAGCCGAACTTGCGCAGCATGAGCTCTCTGTAAGTCCCGGAGAACGCCTTGTTGTAGGTCTCAATTGCGCGGGCGGCCTGTTCTTTGTCCACTAGGCCTTCCAGGCATCTTGCGAATTTTTCAAGGTTCCAGCGCGCGATCGCGGACTGGTTTCCGTAGCTGTACCTGCCGAAGTGATCCGAGTGGTTAGAGACGTAATCCCTGTCGAACGTCTCCAGAAATCCGTACGGTCCGTAATCAAGGGTGAGCCCCGTTACGGACATGTTGTCGGTGTTCATTACTCCGTGGGTGAACCCGAGGGCCTGCCACTTGGCGACGGTGATTGCTGTTTTCTCCGCCGTCGCGAGCAGAAAAAGCCCGTAGCCTTCCTTTGTTCCGCTCGGAATTTCGGGATAATGGCGGGCGATTACGTAATCGGCAAGCGTCCGGATATTTTCCTTTTCACCGCGGTAGTAAAAACCTTCGAACGAACCGAAACGCACGTGGGTCTCCGCGACCCGTAGCATCATCGCGGCGGGTTCCCGGGTCTCCCTCTCGATTTTCTCCGTGCTTCCCACAACGGAAAGCGCTCTCGTGGACGGAATTCCCAGATGGTGGAGAGCCTCGCTTCCAAGGTACTCCCTTATGCAAGACTTGAGCGTGGCCCTTCCGTCAAAGCCCCTTGCGAATCTGGTGGCTCCGCAACCCTTTAGGTGAAGATCCCACCTCCGGTCACACTCGTCGATTATCTGCCCCAGCAGAAGCGCCCTTCCGTCTCCAAGGTGCGGGTTATAGACCCCGAACTGCCACCCGGCGTAGTACATGGCCAGGGGGTCTGCGCCCGCAAGAGGCCTTTTCCCGCAGAGGTACTCGGCAAGAAGGGGGTTTTGTCCCTCGTCCGGGTCTATTCCAAGTTCCGCCGCCAGGGTTTCGTTAAATGCCAACATGTGAGGGCTCTCAAACGGAACAGGATCTTTTTTCTGGTAGAACTCGTCTGGCAGTTCCGCGTAGGCGTTCTCAAAGCGAAGATCACTTATTTTCCTCATCTCGCGGCATCCTCTGCGTCTCGTTACGAATCATATTAACGAAGAACCGGGCAACCCTGAAAATTCCTCCGCTCGAGTGCGTATTACCCCATGGTTCTATAAAAAAGTATAATATCTTCCCGAGGAATGATGAAATACAGAAAAAACAAGATAAAAACCGAACATTCGATAATAAAGGGACTAAGGCGTTTTCTTGAGGACAATATCTCGGACCTTGACCACGTGACGGGAATCATCCCCGGGGAGATAAAGGTTGGTCGCGCCACCGGGGAGAATCTCGCCGTGAACTACAAGTACAGCACCCTAAGCGGGGCCAAGCTCATAGCGAGAAGCGGCACCTCGGTGCAGGAGGTGTTTGTCATTACGAAAAACCCCGAGGAGTTAAAAGCGCTTATAGAGCTTCTAGGCAAATGAGCTTTCCCTCAGGCTCACAGCGCCTTCCCCGAGCAGCCCCTCGACGTCTTCTATCAGTTCGTCCCCGAAGTCGACCTTGCAGTTTCCGACCCTCAGGACCGCCTCTGAGCGGTCGGTCTTCAAGTCGATTATAACGGTCGAGTCTCCAGGGAATTTCTCGAGGATTTCCCTCAGGCTGAGTATGTTCTGCTCGTTTGCCGAGTTGCGGGCGATGCTTATGCAGACAGCGGAGTTCGTCCTGGTTTCCTTGAGCGAGGAGATGTCGTTTGCGAGAAGGCGTATCTTGTCATCCGAGACCTCGACTTTGCCCTTTACCATTACGGGCTCGATCTTCTGTTCCAGAAGGGGTCTGGATGTGCGCAGGGTGTCGTTGAACACTATCGCTTCTATGAAGCCGTTCAGGTCCTCCAGGGTGAAGTAGCCGATGAGGTTGTTTCCCCTGCGGGTGTTTTTGGTTTCGAACGATCTCACCACCCCGGCGATTTTCACCTCGGAGCCGTCCCTTGCCTGCTTTATGGATTCGGTGTCGTGAAGGCGGCTGTGTTTTTCAAGCTCAGAAGAATACTTCCGAAGCGGATGGGACGATATGAAAAACCCGAGCACGTCAAGCTCGTTCTCAAGCCTGACGGGGTCATCCCACCGCTCGGTTTCAGCAAGAGTCGGGGCGGCCACGGAATCCGGAAGGTCAAACAACATTCCCTGCCCGTTCTCCGGAGTGTGCTGCTTCATGGAGTTGTACCCGAGCAGTAACTCGCAGGAATCAAACAGCCGTGCCCTGTTTGGTTCGAGGGAATCGAAAACACCTCCCTTTATCAGGCTTTCAAGCGCCTTTTTGTTCAGTTTTCTTGAATCCACCCTGGCGCAGAAGTCGAAGACAGATTCGAATGCCCCGTCTTTTTCCCTGCTTCTGACTATTTCCTCGATCAGGCCGTCCCCGACGTACTTGATCGCGGTGAATCCGAACAGCACCTTTCCTTCCGACACCGTGAACCCGGAGCAGCTTCGGTTTATGTCGGGCTGCAGAACGTCGATTCCGAGTTTCCTGCACTCGGTTATGCCGGAGATCACCTTGTCCACTTTGTGGGCTTCCACGGACATGAAGGCCGCCATGAATTCAGCCGGGTAGTGGGCCTTGAGATAGGCTGTCTGGTAGGTGATCATGGCGTAGGCGGCGCTGTGGCTCTTGTTAAAGGAGTATTCGGCGAACTTCTCGAGGGTATCGAAAAGCTCGGCGGCCTTTTTGCTGCCGAGGCCCTTTTTCTCCGCTCCCGTAAGGAACCTTTTGCGCTGGGCCCTCATTTCGCTTGATTTCTTCTTGCCCATGGCCCTTCGCAGAAGATCCGCCTCCCCCATGGTAAAGCCCGCAAGCTCGCTCGCGGTCTGCATTATCTGCTCCTGGTAGACGAAAAGACCGTATGTTCCTCCAAGTATTTCCTGGAGCGCCGGGTGCGGAAAATCGACCTCGCCCCCGTTTTTTCTCTTGGTGAACTCATCCGCCATGCCGCTGTCAAGAGGGCCGGGACGGTAAAGTGCCAAGGCGGCGGTTATGTCCTCAAATTCTTCGGGGCGGAGTCTCGCGAGAAGTTCCTTCATCCCCTGGGATTCAACCTGGAATATTCCCATGGTCTCGCCTTCACGGAGCAGGGTGTAGACCTTCGGGTCGTCAAGGGGGATTCTGTCAAGGTCGAATTCCTTTTCGTTTTCTGCCTGGTTTTCCCTTACGTACTTAACCGCCTTGTCCAGTATGGTAAGGGTCTTCAGGCCGAGGAAGTCGAATTTCACGAAGCCGAGCTTCTCTATGGAGTTCATGTCGAACTGGGTCACGACCTCGTTTTTGCTTCCCTTGTAAAGAGGTATGTAGTCGGCAAGCGGCTCGTTCGATATCACTACGCCCGCCGCGTGGGTTGAGGAGTGGCGCACCATGTTCTCAAGCGACCTCGCAAGCTCCACCGCCTCGGCAAGCTCCTTGTTGCTGGAAAGACGCTCCCTTATCTCCTTTACCTTTCCTACGGCCTCCTCTATGCTGAACACCTTTCCCCGGAAAGAGGGGACCATCTTCGAGAGCCGGTCGACTTCCGCGTAGGGAAGCCCGAGCACCCTTCCCACGTCCTTTATCACGGCTTTTGAGGACATGGTTCCGAAGGTGCCGATCTGGGCCACCTTGTCCGCCCCGTATTTCTCCGTGACGTATCTTATTACCTCGTCGCGGTGCTCCCCGCAGAAATCGACGTCTATGTCGGGCATGCTCACCCTCTCGGGATTAAGAAACCTCTCGAAAATAAGGTTATGCCTTATGGGGTCGATGGCCGTTATGCCGAGGGCATAGGCGACCAGGCTGCCGGCGGCGCTTCCCCGTCCCGGTCCAACCGGGATATCGTTTTTCTTCGCGTAGAATATGAAGTCGGATACCACGAGGAAGTATGCGGAAAACCCCATCTTGCAGATGGTGTCAAGTTCCGAGTGAAGCCGCTCGCGGTATGTTTCGTGGTCCTCTTCGGGTATTTCGTTTTCCCGGAGCATCTTCTCGAGATTTCTGCTCGAGATCTCGCGCATGAATTCGTCAAGCGATTTTCCCTTGGGAGGTACGTATTCCGGGAACCTGTACCCTTCGTTTCTGAACTCGAAATCGCAGCGCTCGGAGATTTTCACCGACTCATCGAGCGCGTCCTCGAAACCCTCCAGGTCCCTGGCCATCTCCTCCCTTGTCTTGACGAAGAAGTCGTCGCTTTGGAACCTCATCCTCTTTCGGTCGGCCACCATGCTTCCGGTCTGGATGCACAGAAGCGCGTCGTGCGACTTGTAATCTTCCTTGGTGAGAAAATGGCAGTCGTTGGTCGCAGCGAGCTTTATGCCGAGTTTTTCGCCGATTCTTCTGAGCCCCCTGTTTACCCTGCGCTGTTCCTCAAGGCCGATTGCCTGCACTTCAAGATAGTAACGATCCCCGAATATCTCCTTGTATATCGAAGCGATTCTTGCCTGCTCCTTCAGGTCCTTTTTGAAAATGGCCTGGGAGAGTTCGCTGCTCATGCACCCGGAGAGGACTATTAGCCCCTCGTTGTGCTGAGACAACATCTCGTGGTCAACGCGCGGGCGGCGGTAAAACCCCTCGAAATAACCTTTCGTAACGAGCCTCGAGAGGTTCCTGTATCCCTGCTCGTTCATGCAGAGCACCGTGAGGTGGTAGTTCTTTCCGTCGGAAGGCTTTTCAAGCTTAAGCGTCGGGGTCACGTAGAGCTCGCAGCCTATTATGGGCTTTACGCCGCGGGCCGTTGCTTTTTCGAAAAACTCGTACGCGCCGAAGAGGTTTCCGTGGTCGGTTACGGCTACGGCGGGCATGGAGTGGTTCTCGGCTCTTTTGATCAGCTCGTCGAACTTTATCGAACCGTCAAGAAGCGAGTACTGCGAGTGCAGGTGTAGGTGAACGAAGGAATCTGCCATTGCGGGTTACGACATTAAATTATACATTGTCCTTCGGTTTCATCCAGTAGCGGAAAGAAATGACAACCGGGTCCTGGTCAAGTAAAATAAAAATTCTGGTTTCCGACCAAAACGGGTGGTTGAACCTTTACACGATGTACGAGGAAACGGAATTCAAGCTGTCCCTTTCGCCCGCCGTGGCGAATCGGATTCTGCGTTACAAGGGACTTAAACCCCTTCGCAAGGGCCGTCGCTCAAAGCGCCATCTCGTAAGCACCTATTTCGATACCCCGCGCCACGCGCTCAGAAAATCCGACATAGCGCTTCGGGTGCGCGATAACGGCAACGGCAGGGAGCAGACCATAAAGGCGCCGTTTCGAGGCCCCGCGGGCCTTCAGAATTTCCGGGAATGGACCGTGGCGGTAAACGGCGACTCCCCGAATCTACGCGCCGTGGATGATCCCGCGCTTGCTCGCAGGCTCTCTCGACGGCGTTACGAAAAGCGTCTCGGCCCCGTGTTCACCACGGACTTTGAGCGCGAGGCGGTTCGCATCAGGACCAAGGGCACGGAATTCGAGCTGGCGGTGGACCAGGGAGTGATTCACGCCGAAACGCCCGGGGGACGCGTTTCTGAGCCTATCTGCGAAGCGGAGTTCGAACTGCTCTCGGGGGATCCGGCGCGGATGTTCGACGTGGCCCTTGAACTCTGCGAAGCCTACGACATACGCCTAGGCCACCTTACCAAGGCGCAGAGGGGTTACGCGCTCGCGAGGCCGGCGCTTCGGCCAAGACCGCTTAAGGCACAGAAGATCACGCTCACAGAGGATATGAGCGTGGGAGAGGCGTTTAATTTCATCATTTCGGGGGCGCTTGAGCACATGTTCGCAAACGAGATCCCGACTCTTGAGGGGAAGGCTGAGGGAGTGCATCAGACAAGAGTTGCTATGAGGCGCGTGCGCGCCGCGCTCCGGGCCTTTAAGAGGATACTTCCCTATGACAAGCGAAAGGCCTTTAACGGGGAGTTCCGCTGGTTCCAGCAGCGCCTGGCCCCGGCCCGAGACTGGCAGGTGTTTTTAAGCGAGACGCTTCCCAAAATAGCATCCTATGCTCCCGGGCAGGAGGAAGCGATGGAGCGTCTCAGGCGCATCGCGCGCGCGGAGCGCCGTCGCGCCGTCGGGGACGCGGCCGCCTGTCTTGAGAGCCGCCGCTACGCCCGTCTTCTGCTCCAGTTCGAGCGATGGATCGCGTCTGTGGAGAGGGAGGTCGGCTCAAAAGCTTTCAGCCAGCCCGTAAAGCCGTTTGCAAAAAGCGTGCTCAGGAGAACATGGCGCTATTTTCTCGAGGATACGAGGCCCCTTTCGCGTCTTCCCGACGAGGATCTTCATGAAATAAGAAAGCGGGGGAAGAAGGCCCGCTACGCAACGCAGTTTTTCAGCTCCCTCTGGAGCGGTCCCGAGGTTCCGCCCTTCATGAAGCTCATGGGACGCTTTCAGGACAGCCTCGGAAAGACAAACGACGCGATAGTCGCGCGGCACATCTTCGCGGCGGTCAAGCCCGGGAGGCTTAATCCCTCGGTAATCCGCCTCGCGCAGGAATGGTCCCAGGCCCGGGTGAGAAAGTGCCTTCGCACGGCCCAGCCGCAGTGGAGGCGCCTCGTGCGGACTGCCCCGTTTTGGGAGACAGAGCGGTGAGTCCAGCTTTTCACACGATTGGTAATTATGTAAACTCACGGGTTGTGGTTGTTAGGACGCAGCATGTCATTACCTCGGGAGGTTACAGATGGCTTCTTCTATAACGGACATCGCCAGCAAGAGGGGTCCTGCCGGTTTTTCCAGGAAGGAGAAGTATCTTAACAGGGAGCTTTCCTGGCTTGATTTTAACCTGCGGGTTCTTGAGACGGCGGCAAACAAAAAGGTTCCGCTGCTTGAGAGGGTGCGTTTTCTCTCGATCTCCGCGAGCAACCTTGACGAGTTCTACATGGTCAGGGTGGCGGGTCTCGCGGGACAGGTTATGGAAGGAGTTACCGACCGCAGCAAAGACGGCCTTACTCCATCCCAGCAACTAGAAGCCATAAGGGAGAAGGTCCGCTTCCTGCTTGACAACCAGTACGAGTGCGAAAAGGAACTGTTTTCTCTCTGCAAGAAGGCGGGGATCAAGATTGTGACTCCCGAGAAACTCGACCGCTCGGGCGCCAGGTGGCTTTCCGAGTGGTTCTCGAAAAAGCTTTTTCCGGTGCTCACCCCGCTTGCCATAGACCCGGCGCATCCGTTTCCCTTCATACAGAGCGGAAGCCTCGTGTGCGCCGTGCAGCTAAGCCGCGCCGAGGACGGAAAGCGCATGAAGGGTCTCATACTGCTGCCTTCCCAGGTGGAGCGCTTCATAAGAGTTCCGGGAGAAAAGAAAATCCAGCTTGTCCCGATCGAGAAGGTTATCGAGCATAACATGAAATCTCTTTTTCCGGGTTTTGAGGTGGAGGACAGCGGAATCTTCGAAGTCACCCGCGACAGCCTTCTGGAGATAGACGAGGACGCCGAAGACCTGGTCGAGACGTTCGAAACGGCACTTAAGTCCATTCGCAGGGGAGGATCCGTGATCAGGGTTGACGTGAACGCGGACATGCCGGATACGATCGTTGATTTCATAATGGAGAAGCTTGAGGCTCACGATGCGCATTTCTTCAGGATCAAGGGGATGCTCGGGCTTGAGAGCGTGAAACAGGTAATACTCGATGAGCGAAGCGACCTTCTTTACAAGCGCATGAACATCCGCTACCCCGAGAGGGTAAGGGAATTCGGAGGTGATGTGATCGCCGCCATACAGCAGAAAGACTTCGTCGTTCACCACCCCTACGAGAGTTTCGATGTCGTCGTCGAGTTCCTGAAGCAGGCCGCCGCCGATCCGGCGGTCGTCGCGATCAAGCAGACGCTTTACCGCACCTCGGAAGACTCCCCTATAGTGAAAAGGCTAATAGAGGCCGCCGAAGCCGGGAAATCCGTAACTGCCATGGTGGAGCTAAAGGCCCGTTTCGATGAGGAGGCCAACATCCGCTGGGCGCACGATCTTGAGGACGCGGGGGTTCAGGTCGTGTTCGGATTCATCGATCTTAAAACCCACGCCAAGGTGTCTCTTGTGGTAAGGAGGGAAGGTTCCGACATCCGCACCTACGCCCATTTCGGAACCGGCAACTATCACCCCGTAAACGCCAAGATATACACGGATCTCAGCTACTTCACTGCCGACGAGGCGCTCGGTCGCGACGCCGCCAAGCTTTTTAACTACATGACCGGCTACGCCACTCCCAAGAAGATGGAGAGGATATTCTTCTCTCCCGTCACGATGCGCCCGAAGGTGCTTGAGCTCATAAGGGACGAGATTAAGCACGCGAAGGCAGGCCGTCCCGCGGTTATATGGGCCAAGATGAACTCTCTTGTGGACAGCAAGATAATAGACGCGCTCTACGCGGCAAGCTGCGCAGGGGTGCGGATCGAGCTTTTCGTTCGGGGAATATGCTGCCTGAGGCCCGGGGTGCCGGGGCTCTCCGAGAACATAAGGGTAAAGAGCATCGTGGGACGTTTCCTAGAGCACAGCAGGGTCATCTGCTTCGGCGCCGGGGAGGGGCTTCCCTCTAATGCCTGCAAGGTTTTCATCTCGTCTGCCGACTGGATGCCCCGAAATCTTGACCGCAGGGTGGAGTCGCTTGTTCCGATTGAAAACGCCACTGTGAAAAAACAGCTTGTCGAGCAGGTGATGGTGGCTAACTTAAACGATGTTGAGAGCAGTTGGGAAATGCAGCCGGACGGTTCTTTCCGCAAGCTTAAAAGCGATACGGACAGATTCTCGGCTCACAAGTACTTCATGACCAACCCCAGTCTTTCAGGAAGAGGCAAAGCGCTTGCCAAATCCCGGCCGCTAATGCCGGCTGAGTTTGTGCAGGAATAAATCTATGACAGAAATTTCTCCTCCCGCCGTGCCGTTCGGCAGGGCCGGAACCGTGGCGGTAATCGACGTGGGATCAAACTCCATACGTCTTGTGATCTACAAGGGTCCGAAGCGCGCCCCGCTTCCGATACTTGATGAGAAGGTTTCCTGCGGTCTGGGGCGCGGGATGGATTCTCGGGGCAGGATGTCGCCCCAGAGCATGGACCTCGCCCTGCGAACCGTAAATCGCTTTGTCGATATCGCCCGCTCGATGGGGGTTTCCGGAACAAAGGCGGTTGCCACAGCCGCGGTGAGAAACGCCGCAAACGGTCCCGACTTCAAAGAGGCGGTTGAGCGGGAATGCGGGATTTCGCTTCGGGTGCTCTCCGGCATGGAGGAGGCAACGCTTTCCGCGCTCGGAACCCTGTGCGCTATCCCTGAAGCTGACGGCATAGTGGGAGACATAGGCGGCGGAAGCCTTGAGCTTGTAGAGGTTTGCAAGGGGGAAATAGGAAACCACGCCACGTTGCCGCTTGGCACGATACCGCTTCTTGAAAGCGGTCTCGGTCCCACGAAGGCCCGCAAGAGACTGATCGCTCCCCTGCTTGACGAACTTCCCTGGCTTGAGAACGCGAAAAAGAAGACCTTCTACGCCGTCGGGGGTTCGTGGAGAGCTCTTGCTAAAAAACACATGGAGTCTGAGGATTACCCGCTTCGCATAGTCCACGGCTACAGTCTTTCCAGATCCAGAGCGGTTGAGATGGCCCGGGAGATATCCGAGATGTCTTCTGGTTCGCTTCAGGATCTCTGGATCCTGGGACGAAACAGGGTGGAGTCCGCTCCTTACGCCGCCGCGCTTATGAAGAGTCTTCTGAAAAAAACGGACGTTAACAACCTTACGTTCTGCACGTACGGGCTTCGGGAGGGATGCATATACGACGATCTTTCCCCGGAGCAGCGTTCTCTGGACCCGCTGGTTGTCATGTGCGAGGAGATCGCACTTAAGATGGGTAGATCCGTTGAGGACGGCAAGGCTTTCTGCAGGTGGATGGAGGCGGCGATTCCAGATGAATATGTTGGAGACTCAAGACTCAGGCTTGCCGCATGTCATCTCTCGGACATAGGAATTTCGGAGCATCCTGAGTACCGGGCGGAGCAGGTGTTTTTGAGGATACTGCGGATGCCGTTTGTGGGAATCACTCACCCTGAAAGGGTAAGGGTGGCTTTTTCGGTTGCCTCAAGGCACGCGGCGATTGGAAACCTGGTTCGTCGCTGGGAAGTTTCCGATTTTCTTTCTGGAGACGATATTGAGGAAGCCAGGGTTACGGGGCTTGCTCTTCGCCTGGCCTACACGGTCTCGGGAGGGGTGATGCGAATCCTTGAGAGCACAAGACTTGAGCGGATCGGAGAGAAGCTTACCTTGCATATGCCTGACCAGATTCCTCACCCGGAAACCGTCGGTCGCCGTTTAGGGGCTCTTGCCAAGGCCGTCGGATGCGATTACGAGACGATCGCTCGGGAGGCATCGGGGGAGACATTGTCTAAGACTTCAAATTTTAGAAGATAGAATTAAGAAGACGCAACCTTTTGAGTTTGCTAAAAAGTCTGCTACAAGAGATATTGCCACTTTCTTCTATATGCTTTCTGATCAGGCTGCGCAGCGATTCTTTTAATTTACGAAGAAATATTTTACATTACCGACAATCCCGACGACAAAGAGATGCGTTCAAGCCAGATTTCAATTCGGCGATAACGGTTACGCCTTATGGGTTACTCCTCTAAGGACGAAAGGGTTAGAACTGACCCGACAGGTCCAGACCACTCAGGAATGCGATGATCATTGTACAACCGCATCCGTTGCAGGTTCATAGCGAAAAATACATCATCAAGTGAGGGGTCGGATTCCCTCAATGCGGGCAACCGTGCCTTTGCCTCTAATAGGAACCGTTCGCTTGTTGCCTTTTCCCTGCAGTAGGCGTCGTCCCACCAAGTCATGATCCGGTCTTGCGCATTCCGGATGGTGGAGTTGTCGGGCAAATGATCTCTCTTGCTGAGGTTGGAACTCTTGTTGGTAGGCATCAAGTTCCAGAGATCATCGCATGGCCACGCTCCCCAAGGGAGACAGTGGTCGATATGCATACTGTCCGCGCGCAGCTTCCTGCCGGTCCATACGCAATATACCGATTGCGTTTTCAGCAACTTCAGAGCATGGTTGCGAACTTCCCCCTGATTACGCTCGGGTTCATACGGGCGCATCAGCTGCCTTAACTGCAATTCGTCGACTTGTCTCTTCTGTGTATGCGCATATCCGCGGATCAGTCGGATCCATTCCTCGACCAAGGCAGGCTCGACCCAGACGCTATACCGTTGAAGAGCTTGCCAGAGATGGGCGGGAACGGTCATTTCCCCAAATTCCGAAAAGTAATCCTCGTTCAGTGTGATGGAGCGGCTGACCCTGGATCGTTTCTTCATTACTCTGAATATTGGTCGCCCGTCAGGATAGTTGAGGTGTCGCACAGGCATTTTTTCGATTGTTGCGGCGGCGTCCCGGAGCGACTTTGTCAAATCTGCCCCGAGGTCCGCGTACAATGACACGCCCGGTCGGAGCGGGACAGTCGCCTGCGGGCTGAGGTTATCGAGGGCAGCCTTGGCAAAGCTGAGGCGATGACCGCCATAGGTATTCGTCGGACTCTGCGGTATGTCTTCCTTTAACAGAGGGAGGTAAAGCTGGATCCAGGAAAGAGCCACTGCTCCTAGGGGGATGGTGACCTGATCGGGTCCGGATTCGCGTGCGAAGCCGGGCGATATGCTGGCCACCCTGCACAGTGATCGCAACAGTGCGAGCTTGTAGGTTGAGGACTTGTCGTCAAGCAACACGATCCGGCGAATTAATGGCAATGCGCCAGTGCCGTCGTCGGGCAAACGGACGATGATCTGGTGCCATCTCACTCCGGGTCGCCCGAGGAAATCACCAGCTTCTTTGGTTGATTCTATGTAGGCGCCGTGTCGCTGAGCGAGTCCTTCGATTTCCGATACGGAAACGGGATGCATACCCCTGTGTGTCTCGCACGGTGTGCGAAGCGAGAGTGCTATGATGCCCCGAGGCTTCAGGAGTGCGATCAGTTTCCGAAAACTGCGTTCCCGTGCTGCCTGGGGAATGAACATCCAGACAGCGTTGAGAAGAATCAGGTCGAACGACAGGCCGGTCCGGCAGGTTATTGCGAGGTCGGGCAGTCGGTCTGAGAGCAGTGTGAACCCGGATCCGGAATGGAATCGCTCGGCCTCCTTGCGCATACCGGATGATGGTTCCACTGCGACCACTTGGTGACCCTTCGACGCAAGCCAAGCGGCGTCCCGCCCGCTACCGGCACCGACATCTAGGATGCTGGCGGGCCCGTGTGGGATATAGGGCTCAAGCCAAGCGTTGAGTTGTGCAGGATTAATGGACTCATAACTGGCCGCTCGCTGCGCGGTCTCGGCTTCTGTGGATGTTGAGCCCTCGCTGCGGGTCATGTGTCTGTCCTAGCCTTAATCTTCATTAAATATACCATAGTGACATACTTAAGGTTCATTCCGCTCCAAGCGACTGATTTCTCTACGGTTACGGTTGCTTGAATATTATTCCGGTTAATAATTGTGATGCCACTCTGTTATATTCATTCTTTCAATCCAGTCTTGATCATAGGACAGCGAGACCACATCAATTTCTTCCCGTACGTCTGCATTGTTTTTTTATGACTTGCTCAATACGCTGTAGCGCCCGATATTCGCCAAACTGGTTTTCAAAAAACTCTCGTGTTGGAACTAGACTCTCAAGCAGCCGGGTTGCAATCTCCTCAACAAGACCGAGCAGGTATTGTGGTCTGATGTTGCATTGTCCGGCCATATTTTCCCAGTCGCGTTTCAGCATGGAGCCGGGGTTTCTCTCCTTCCCAACCGAAAATGCCAGACGGTGGTCGATTCTCTCTATTGCCCGCGTGCATACCAGATCGTAAAAAGGCGCCAGCCGGACCTCCTCGTCCCCTTTATATAGAAGGGATAAATTCTTGGCGTGCCCGTCGGAATTCCCCGCGAGCACGTTGAAGATCTGCCAGCGCAGCAAATTCGGAAGATCCGTGTCAGGGTCGCTCGATGCATCCCGAAGCAGCTCATAGCACTGCGCGAAGGACGGCCCTCCGTCTTCTTGGTATTTCTGTACGTGAGAGTATCCGAGCGCCTGACAGAAATCTTCCTGGTGCGCCCGCGTCAACTCCCCGTCCCCGTTTCGAAAACGGTCGTAGCGCTCCATGATCGTGTAACGGTTCTTGTCTACAGATCGCATCCGGATTTTCACCACCGGCAGACCGGCGGCTTCGGCGAGCATAGTCGAGAAGGTTTCATAAGCGGGAACGTTTCGGTATCCCGGAACCTCGAATTTCAGTATATGGCTTGAAGGAGATTCTCCCTGAGGCAGCAGGTATTTCCCTTCCCGCACAAGAACCGGAAACTTGTCCTGCGCGCCCGCAAGCGAGAACCTGCAATTCCGCTGCCTGGCCCACAAGTACATCTGGCCGCGTTGGAAAACCAGCTCCGCCAGTTCCCCGTCGCTTATCGCGTGGTAGTTCCGTTCCTCTGAAGGCCGCCGCTCCGGAGGCAGAAAGGAGAGGGCGCCCGCGCACTCGCCGCCGATGGCTCGCAGCAGGTTAAAATCCGTGTCCGATGTCTTTAAGGCGCGGGAGACGTGTTCCCGGAAACCGCCTTCGGGAAGCAGGTTGGCGAAGAACCTGTGCGCGACCCCGTCCTCGCCCCGGAATTCGTCCGGGCAGAGAGGGAGAGTCCGGGAGATCGCGAACCCTCCGCCCGAGAGCCATCCGGCATCGTAACGAAAGCTTATGTGGCCGAAGGAGTCTCTCCTGAGACATCCGACAAGGCTTTGTCCGTTCCATACGTTTAGGGTGTCGTAATCGGTCATTGGTTTTTCTCCTGCCGTCAGAATTCCGAGGTGATTTGGCCGCGTCGGCGCCGGACGAATTTTTTACCATATAGACCGCCCCGTAATCAAACCCGGTCCCCCTCAGGAGGCATGACCATGAACCGGGACACTAAAAGAGGGTTTCTTCTTTTCCCGGGTCGAAGCGGTTTTCATCTGACCGACCCTCTCCGGAAATACGGGTCGCTGAGGGAATGGTGAAACGCATATGGCTTAAGGTAATTATTTTTCCAAAACATGCCGAGGTCTCAATACTTCCTGTTATTACTTGTTTTTTCGATTGATAAATATGGGTCTGGGTCGGCGGAGCTTTGCTTCTGCTGCTCTGCGGCAGACTGTGCTCTTGCCTGCCTCTCGTGAAGCGCTGCTTTGAGAAGGGGAGATTTTTCGCTTGTAATTTGTCAGGATTTTTATTATACTTCTGACAAACTATAAGGAATTAAGC
This sequence comes from Thermodesulfobacteriota bacterium, assembly GCA_965204035.1. Classification (GTDB taxonomy): domain Bacteria; phylum Desulfobacterota_D; class UBA1144; order Nemesobacterales; family Nemesobacteraceae; genus Nemesobacter. The sequence goes on along the minus strand of OZ241964.1, from coordinate 1,713,526 downwards.
GATCATGCCCAGCATATCTGAACAAATAATGGAATATACAGAGGATTCGCCTGAAGGTGCTTTAGTGTGCCCTAATGCACTGTTGCATCTTGGCAGTCTTCCGGCAATTTATCAGGCATTATCGCGTCTTACCCGTCAAGACAGACTTATGCGGATATATCAGGGCGTATACGTGCGCACTGTCAAGACCCGTTTTGGAAATCGTCCCCCGGATTTCAATAAAGTTATAGAGTCACTTTCAGATCTGTGGGGAGAAACCATTGTGCCCTCCGGCGGCGGAGCGGCGAATTTTCTAGGACTCACCGACCAAGTGCCGATGCGTATGGTTTACTTGACGTCCGGGCCTAACAGGCGGTTATGGTTCGGTGCGCTTAGGATAGATTTACTTCATGCTCCGCGCTGGCAGCTGGTGGCCCCTAACCGTACTGCGGGCACTGTTGTACGCGCGCTGACCTTCCTGAGTCGCCGGGAGACCAAAGAGGCTTTGGATAAAATTGTGCCTAGTCTTTCGGAAACGGACTTTGCCGAGCTTCTCGCTGTTCGTAAATCTCTGCCCGTATGGATTGCGCAACCTCTAAGCACTTTTGTAAATCATGGCCAGTAAAAACTTATTCCAGTTTCTCTCGCAAGAAGAGAAGTTCGATGTTCTGTTCATATCCGCACGGGAAAGCGGCTATCAACCGTTCGTGTTCGAAAAGGACATATGGGTTGTTCAGATACTTAAAATCCTTTTTGATGCGCCATTTGGAAAAGACTTGACCTTCAAGGGAGGGACATCTCTCTCAAAGGCCTATAATGCGATCCGGCGTTTTTCCGAGGATCTTGACATAACCTACGATATTCGCGCCTTTGCGCCTGATGTCGTTGGTGACGCGGAGGACGCATTTCCGCCCAACCGCAGCCAGGAAAAGAAATGGACGAAGACGATCCGCAAGCGGCTTGAGGAGTGGACGCGGGAAGATGCGCGGGTGTTGATAGAGGAAGAACTTGATCGCGCCGGTTTTCATGCTAAGGGATTCCGCACCGAGAATGATCAGGTTTATGTTGCCTACGAACCGATGTTTGAATACCCCGGTTTCGTAAAGCCTGAAGTGAAGGTGGAATTCGGCGCTCGCTCGACCGGTGAACCTCACGTTGAGCAATCCGTCAAATGCGATATATCTGATTATGTGCCGGAAGTTGTTTTTCCCTCGACTCGTTTGTCTGCTATGGTAGCCGAGCGCACTTTCTGGGAAAAAGCCACATCCATGGACGTGTTCTGCAGGAGAAACCGCGGTCGCGGCAACCGCCTGTCGAGGCACTGGCACGATCTGGTCCGCCTTGATGACGCGGGGTACGGAGAAAAGGCTTTTGCCGACCGCGAACTCGCGCTCTCGGTTGCCCGTCACAAGTCGATATTTTTCCCGGAGAAAGATGCTGAGGGGAACCGGATAGATTACGAGGCGGCCGTTAGTGGAGGGCTGCGACTGGTTCCGACTGGTGAGGCTTACGACCTGCTTGCGGACGACCACGAAGCTATGGTCAGCACGGGAATGCTCTTTAACGATCCTATGTCGTTTGAGGACATCATCAGGCGGTGTGCCGAGATTGAAGCGAGAGCAAATGAAGCTTAGAGCGTCTCAAAAAATTCTTTTTCGATGTCGTTAAAAAGCAATCTCTTCGCTATATCCGGCACCTGGTTGTTAGTGCCGTTTCTGTACGCATGCATAAAATAGTAGAAATAAAATTCGGTTCCCATTTATACGGCACCGCAACAAAAGATTCGGATATTGATATAAAAGCCGTTTATCTGCCTTCCGCGCGAGATATATTACTTCAGAAAGTACGACCGATTATTTCTGAATCACGTCTCAAGGAACCAAGTGAGAAAAACACGGCTGAAGACGTGGATTACGAATCCTACAGTCCGGAAAAATTTCTGAAACTTCTTGCCGAAGGCCAGACCGTTGCCCTTGATATGCTGTTTGCTCCGGATTCCTCTATGCTAAGAGAGCCCGATCCGCTCTGGAAGGATATTAAGGCGCTTGCGCCTAAAATTCTGAATAAAAAGGCTGCGTCATTCGTGAACTATTGTCGCCGCCAGGCGAATAAATACGGAATAAAAGGTTCGCGTGTGGCTGCTGCAAGACAAGCGCTGGAATTCCTGACACGAGCTGAAGAACAGCATGGAACTTCTGAAAAACTTGTTTGCGTTGCATCCGAGATAGAGAGATTAACTGAAAACAGCGAGTTCTTAAGCACTGGTGAGGTATCACATCCGAATGGCAGCATGTCTCCGTATTTTGAAATTTGCGGCAAAAAAGCGCTGCTTAGCGCATCTATTCAGTCTGCTCGCACTATGGTGCAGAGTTTGGTGGATGAGTATGGAGAGCGGGCGTTAATTGCTGAGAAGAACAAAGGCGTTGACTGGAAGGCCTTGTACCATGCCGTGCGGGTTGCATATGAAGCGATTGAGTTTTTATCCACTCATAGAATTACTTTCCCGCGTCCGGAAGCTGAACATCTGCTTGCCGTAAAACAGGGCAGACTGCGGTTTGCAGAAGTATCTCAAGAAATAGATACCTTGCTTGAGAATGTGGAAAGCGCTGCCGGAAAGTCCACGCTGCCGGAGACATGTGATGATCGGGTTATTGATGATTTTATAGAAAACTTGCACGGGAAAATCGTTGTTGCGGAGTTTTGTGATGATTGAGCGTTCCGGCATTACGGAAACAGCTTATACTCACATCAGTGAGAAGCTGAAAGAAGCGGAGCAGGAACATAACGCCCGGATGATAATTGCCATTGAATCCGGAAGTCGCTCATGGGGCTTTCCGTCAAAAAACAGCGATTATGATGTTCGTTTTATTTACGCTCGTCCTATGGATAGGTACCTGTCAGTTGAGCCGTGTAGAGATACCATTGAAACTGACATGATTGATGATTTGAAACTTGGCGTACCGCTTGACCTAAGAGGCTGGGATATACGGAAAGCCTTGCAGCTTGCCGTAAAGTCAAATGCCGTATTAATTGAATGGCTGACATCACCGGTGCGTTATATGGAGAATACTGCTGCGACCGAAAAGCTTCTGCGTTTTGCAAAGTCATGCGTCAATTTGGACAGTCTTGCCTATCATTACAATCGTCTTGCCAGAAACTCATGGGATAGGATTGAAGAAAGAGAAAGTCCCAAATTGAAGCTGTACTGCTATGCCCTAAGACCCGCGCTTGCACTTGAATGGATAGAGAAACTTGGAGATGTTCCGCCAATGGATATGCATAGCTTGTGCGGTCAGTCGTCATTGGATGAAAAGCTTTTAGCTGAAATAAAAAAACTGCTGGTGCTTAAATCCAGCGCTAATGAAGAAGATCTTGTTCCAAGGAATGATTTGTTGGATGAATTCATCACATCTGCGTTGGAGAAAAAAGTTGAGAAACAGAAAACAAAGGGAATCGATCAGGAGATCTTGGGGAAGGCGGATCAATTATTCAGAAATTTGATATTTCAAAGGAACTAAAAGCGGAAAGGAAGCAAGGATTGAAAACTCGGCGCATCGGGAGGCCTGTCGTAAACGGAATCTCTGGTCAGTGAATCGGCTGCATAAGGAGGCCCGCGACGATCAGAAGCCCTATAAGGGCCAGCAGTGCGAGCAGGGCTCTCCACGCCCACTTGGCGGCGAATTCCAGAAGATCCGTCAGCTCGTCGGTGAACTCCTTGATGATCTCAACGATTGCATTCTTGATGACCTCTTTGTCTTTCATGCCTAGATTATACTTTTCCCCACGCGGAATTCATATTCCTCATCAATCAACTTGAGACTTGTATAGCGCAGCAGATGAACTTTGAATGAAAACCTTTCGCGTACTGGGAACCCGAGGAAGCAAAAAGCGCGAGAACAGGAAAAACCGCTCTCTGTTTTAAGTTGCCTGCTTACCTCTTAAGTTTGTATCCGGCCTCCACCATGTCCCATGTATCTTTGGTAACTCCCTGCTCGCGTAGCTTGTTCTTCTGGGTTCTCTGCGTTCCGGTCTTCGGGAAGGAGTCTACGAACCTTATGAACCTCGGAATCATGAAATAGGGCATTCTGGGCTGGAGGTAATCCATTAGTTCCGGTGGATCTACCTTTTTTCCTTCCTTCGGAATCACGAGTACCATCAGCTCGTCTTCCGCGTATTTCCCGGCTTCTGACTTTATTCCTATCGCGGCCGACTCCTCGACATCGGGGTGGGAGTTGACGATCTTCTCCACCTCGAAGGAGCTTATGTTCTCACCCCTTCTCCTTATGTAGTCCTTCACCCTGTCGACAAAGTATATGTAGCCGTCTTTGTCCATTCTCCCCGCGTCACCCGTGTGGAACCAAAAGTTTCTGAAGTCCTCGACGGTTTTCTCGGGCATCTTGTGGTAGTAGTGAAGCATCACGTTCGGTATCCTGGGGCGGACTATGATTTCCCCTATGTCCCCCCTCGGCACCTCCTCGTCCGTCTCCGGGTCGGCGACCTTTATCTCGTAGTTTGGGGCTTCCTTTCCGCAGGATCCCACCCTGAAAGGCTCTCCCGGTCTCATCCAGGTGCACTGGCCTATTTCCGTCAGGCCGTAGCCCTCCATGAACTTTATCCCGAAGCGCTCCATGAACTCCTCTATCATGTCGTGGGGGGCGGGCGAGCCGAGAACGAGCTTTATCTTGTGCTGTCCCTCCTCCGGCACGGGAGGGGTGTTCCAGAGAAAATACGACATGGTTCCCACGGTGTTGAATTTCGTCACCCCGTGGTCGACCATCCATTTCCAGAAGCGGCTTGAGCTGTATCTCTCCTCCACTACGGTTTTCGCTCCCTTTATCAGCGCCGGGTAGACGGTCATCACCATGGCGTTTGAATGGAAAAGCGGAAGGCACGTGAAGCACACGTCCTCAGGGCCGACGTCCATTATCTCGGCGTAGTTCCTCGCGCTGCTGTAATCGGCGGCGCAAGGCCTCATGACCCCTTTTGAGCGGCCCGTGGTGCCGGAGGTGTACATGAGTCTCGCGTAGTCCATGAACGTGACCTCGACATCCGGCTCCCTGCCGGAGCCCGAGTTTATGAATTCTGAGTAGGAGATCATCTTTGGGAAATTGTATCCGTGTCTTTTAAATTTCCTGTCCCCGCTCCTTGTCCAGACTATGACGTGGCGAAGCTTTGAGAGATTCTTCGCTATGGGGGGCATCCGGTCTAGGTACTCTTCCGCTATGAAAAGCACCTCGGCGTCTGAGCTGTCGATTATGTATTCAAGGAAATCCATCTTGTAGGCCGTGTTTATGGGCACCATAACGGCTCCCATCTTGAGAATTCCAAACCAGGTTATTACGTAGTCATCGGAGTTAGGCATGTAGACGGCGACCTTCTTCGCCTTCTCGACCCCGAGGCCGCAAAGGGCGTTTGCCACGCGGTTGGCGAGACGGTTTGTCTGGTAGAAACTCAGGGGTTTTTTATAGCCGAACTGAAGGAAGGGCTTTTTGCCCAGTTTCTTTGCCTGTTCGCGAAGCACCTTGGGAAGCACCCAGTTCGACCTGTCTTCCTTGAGGTACCAGTCGACGTCGAATTTCCCGTTCTCGCGCTTGTAGGTGACGGGGTGCATTAGGTCCTTAGGTTTTTTTCTTGTCATTTTTCTCTCCTTTTCCGTGTTGCAGAGGGGGTTCCCGGTTAGGGGTCAGGTCTTTCTTTTTAACTGAATTCCTCTCCAGCCGGTTCCGTTTCAGGTTTTTTCTTTGCGAATATCTTTGCGATAATTATTCCAAGCTCGTAGAAGATGAAAAGAGGAACGAGCATGAACATCATCGATACGGCGTCTGTGGTCGGTGTTATGAAAGCGGCGAGAATGGCGTTTATCAAAAGCGCGTATTTTCTGCTCCTCGCGAGAAATCCCGCCGTTACGAGCCCGAGCCTTGAGAGGATGAAGACCACGAGCGGAAACTCAAACACGAGCCCGAAACCTATCATAAGCGCCGTGAGAAACGACAGCGCCTCCTTTATGCTTGGAAATGCCTTTACGTACTGGGTCGTGTATTCGCCGAGGAGGAACCGGAGTCCCTGGGGAGCGGCGATGAAGTAGCAGAAAAGCGCCCCTAGGATGAAGAACAGAGTTCCAAACGTGACGAGCGGGATAACGACCCTTCTTTCCTTCTTGTAGAGAGCCGGGGAAACGAAATGCCAGGCGTTGTACAGAATGAACGGAACGGAAAGGAAGAAGGAGAAAAACAGCGATACCTTGAGGTAGGTAAGAAACCCCTCGGCCGGACGGGTGAATATTAGGGAGCTTCCCTCGGGCAGGCTCCTTATTATGGGTCCCATGAGCAGGTCGAAGAGCTGTTTTGAGAAAATGTAGCAGGGAACGAAGAAGACAAGTATCGGAATCAGGGAATATATGATTCTTTTTCTAAGTTCTTCTGCGTGCTGAAGAAAATTCATGCCGGTTTCTTCTTTCATTACGGCAGGTTAGGGTAACCCAAATCGCGATTTTTAACAATTTCGAGCTTCCCCGCGGGTTCTTCTTGCCCGCTCCGAAAACACGCTCCGGCTGATTGACATTGTCTTTTGTTTAACTATTATCTTAGTGGTTTTTATCCCGCCATCCCGGAGGAATCTCTTGAAAATACTTATAACTGACGGACTTGCTGAGCAGGGCCTTGAACTTCTTAAGGCCGCCGAGGGGGTCGAGGTTGACGAGAGAAAAGGCATCTCTCCCGACGAGCTTGTCGATATAATAAAGGACTACGAAGGCCTCGTGGTAAGAAGCGCCACGAAGGTTACCAGGGAAGTCATAGAGGCTTCGGGCGGAAGGCTTCGGATCATAGGACGCGCCGGAATAGGGATAGACAACATAGACCTTGACGCCGCGACCAGAAACGGGGTAGCCGTCATGAATACCCCCGAGTCAAACTCGATAACCACCGCGGAGCACACCATCACTCTGCTGCTTTCCCTTGCCAGAAGGATTCCCCAGGCTCACTCATCGATAAAATCGGGCAAGTGGGAGAGAAACAAGTACAAGGGGGTTGAGGTCTACGGGAAAACAATAGGACTTGTGGGCCTTGGAAACATAGGAAAGCTCGTGGCCGAGCGTGCCATGGGTCTTAAGATGAAAGCGGTCGCGTACGATCCTTACCTAAGCAAGGAAGCCGCGAAGAAGCTCAGCATCGAGCTTGTCTCCCTGGATGAGCTTTTCCTCCGCTCGGACGTTATAACGGTGCACACGCCCCTTAATGACGAGACGAGGGATCTTATAGACTCCGAGTCTTTTGCGAAGATGAAGGAAGGGGTGATAGTGATTAACTGCGCCAGAGGGGGGATAGTGAACGAGGCGGACATGGCCGAGGCTCTTCGCGAAGGCAAGGTGGGAGGAGCGGCGTTTGACGTTTACACATCAGAACCAATAGATCCTGAAAACCCCGTTCTCTCGGTCGATGAGAACATAGTGCTTACCCCGCATCTGGGCGCTTCGACGGAGGAGGCTCAGATAAAGGTCGGGACCACCATGGCGGAGCAGCTTATAGATTTCGCGCAGAAAGGGATCGTCAAAAATGCGGTTAACATGCCATCGCTTACCACAGAGCAGCTTGCCGTCATGAAGCCTTATATGTCAATCTGCGAGAAGATAGGCAGCCTTCACGGACAGCTCTGCAAGGGCGCGGTTCGCACGATAGAGGTGACTTACGAGGGTGAGGTGGCCGAAGTGGACTGCAGTTACCTCACGGTTTCCGTGCTCAAAGGCTTTCTCTCGCACATAATGGATATCTCGGTGACCTACGTTAACGCTCCGTCGATAGCCGAGGAAAGGACAATAAAGGTAGTGGAATCAAAATCCGCGGCCATGAGTCAGTACACGAATCTCATTACCGTGACTGTTGCGACCCGCGAGGGGACCAACGAGATTTCGGGAAGCGTTTTCAGCGGGAATCACGGGAGGATAGTCAAGGTGAACGGGGTCGAGATCGACGTTGTTCCCGAGGGGTTCCTGCTCGTGAGCCACAATTACGACCGCCCGGGCTTCATAGGTTCCATGTGTTCTGTTCTCGGAAAAAACGGCGTAAACATCGGCCGGATGCACCTTGGAAGAAAATCTGCCGGCGGGGAAGCCATAGTTTTTACGAATGTCGACGCCGAGGTCAGCGAAGAAGTTATCCGGGAGATTTCCACCATAGAGAATATTATTTCGGTAACCCAGGTCAGTTTTTCAGATGAATAAGTTTTTGACACTCCCCCAGGGAGTGAAAGATTTCGGTCCCGTCAAGGCAGAGGATCTCAAGCGGATAGAGAGCGTGCTCCTTGAGGAGTTTTCCTACTGGGGGTACAGGAGGGTTATAACTCCTCTTTTCGAGTACCTCGATACCATGTCCGCGGGCATCGGGGAAGACTTCAAGAACAGGCTGATGAAGTTTGTCGATCCGCACACGGGTGAAATCGTGGTGCTGCGCCCCGACATTACTCCCCAGATCGGACGCATGGTCGCCACGCAGTTAAGCGATCATCGCTACCCCCTGAGGCTTTGCTATTCGGGAAGGGTGGTGAGGTACGAGGAAAAGGGCAGCGGCAAGGAAAGGGAGGTTTTTCAGCTCGGATGCGAGCTTCTGGGGCTTAGTTCGACTGAAGGCGATTCCGAGATAATCGCGCTGGCCCTGAAATCGCTTAACCGCCTCGGCCTTAAAAAAATAACCCTGAACCTCGGGCACACGGGCATTCTTGATGCGGTTCTTCGCGATGCCGGGGAGATAAGGGGCGAGCTTGTGCAGGCCCTTGTAAAAAAGGACCAGGAGTGGATAAGAAGGATAGTGGAACCCTCCGGGATTCCCGCGGACGTAAAGGATGTCCTTTTCTCCCTTTCTGATTACTACGGCGATGCCGATATCCTTCGCAGAGCCTCCCGGAACGAGAGATTCAAGCCCTGTATCGAGGAAATTGTCTCCGTGATCTCCGTGCTTGAGGAATACAATATCGAATGCGACATATCAGTTGATCTTGTGGAGGGCAAGGGTTTTGAGTACTACACCGGGGTCACTTTCGAGGTGATATCATCCGTGGCTCCCGCTTCACTGGTTACGGGCGGCAGATATGACGGCCTCGTCAGCCGGTACGGGCGCAGCGTCCCCGCCGCGGGATTCGCGATAGACGCGGAGGCGCTTATGCAGAACACCAAGAGCAGTGACGGCGAGAACCAGGTTCATTTCATAATAATACCCAAGAGCCAGGATCTCAGGGGTGACGCCATAAGGCTTGCGGAGTGGCTGCGCTCAAGCAGTTTCAAGGTCATACTTGACTTAACCGGAAGCTACGCGGACATGGTCGATTCCGATAATATTTTCAACGGGGATAACTCGTTCGCCACATACGGGGTTATAGAGCTTGAATCCCCTTCCGAGATAAAGCTGGTCGAATCCCGGACCGGGTCCATAAGGGAATTCGCCAATCTCGAGGAACTTCTTACCGGAGGAGGGCTCTAGGCTTGCCGAGCATAGTGGTCCTGGGTACGCAGTGGGGGGATGAGGGCAAGGGAAGGATAGTGGATCTCATAGCCTCAAGGACCGACCTGGTGGTGAGATACCAGGGCGGGAATAACGCGGGCCACACCATCGTCACTGACGGAAAGAAGATCATACTCCACCACGTGCCCTCGGGCATACTCAGGGAAAACAGCCTGTCTCTTATCGGAAACGGGGTGGTCGTTGATCCCAAGGTGCTGGTCGCGGAAATAGACGCGCTCAGAAGCGCCGGGTATCCGGTAAGCCCCTCTAATTTCCTCCTGAGCGAGAGGGCCCACGTGATAATGCCCTACCACAGGGAGATAGACCTGCTCAGGGAGAAGCGCCGCGCAAGCGGAAGGAAAATAGGCACTACCGGCAGGGGAATAGGCCCAGTCTACGAAGATAAGTACGCAAGACGGGGCATAAGAATGCTTGATCTCACCGAGCCCGAAGCCTTTCACCATAGACTCGTTTCCGTCATGGCCGAGAGAAACGCCTATATCGAGAAGGTTCTCGGGGCGGAACCCATTGATCCCGAAAGCGTGTATGAAGAGTACATCGGGTACGGCGAGGTTCTCGGACCCTTTATCTCGAATGTCTCCGCGATTATCCGCAGAAGCGGTGATGAGGGCAAGAGGATCCTTTTTGAAGGGGCCCAGGGGTCGCTTCTCGATATCGATTTCGGCACTTATCCCTACGTCACGTCGTCAAACGCGGGTCTTGGGGGAGTGTTTTCCGGGACCGGAGCGGTGCCTGCGCTCGTAAGTTCCATAGTTGGGGTTGCCAAGGCGTATACAACCAGAGTCGGGGAAGGCCCCTTTCCAACGGAGGAATCGGGAGAGATACAGGATGCGCTGAGAAGGGAAGGAGAGGAATACGGGGCCACCACAGGGAGAAGCAGAAGGTGCGGATGGCTCGACGCGGTCGCGCTTAACTATGCGCTGAGAACAAACGGCGTAACCGCCATTGCCCTTACGAAGCTTGACGTGCTTTCGGGTTTTGGAAAAGTAAAGATATGCACGGGCTACGGATATAACGGGTCGATCATGAAGGAATTTCCCGCAAGCCTCTCTGTTCTTGAGAACTGCGAGCCCTCATACGAGGAGATGGACGGGTGGGATGAGGATCTGGCCGGGATAAAAAGCGCCGAACAACTGCCCCCGAACGCCCTGCGCTTCATAAAGAGAGTTGAGGAACTGACCGGAGTTCCGGTCTGGATCGTTTCGGTGGGTCCGCAGCGCGACATGTACCTGGAGCTGAAAGACTGCGTGTTTTCCCGGTAGTCAGTCCCCTTTCAGAACCTTGATTGTTTGTGCCGTAAGCTTGGGGTCAAACCTGTTCTCAGAGGAGATGAAGTTGCTGTCGAAAAGGCCCGCGGCTTCCACTATGTCCCCCTCGGCAAAAGAGAGTTCTTTTTCCCAGACGACAGTTATGTAGTTTCCCTCGCTGTCGGCGAGCTTGAAGGTCGCCGATTCCACCGGTTCTCCCATGGTTTCGATCTCCCACACTTTTCCTTTGACCCGCACTTCCTGCATCGTGTATACCGAGGGATTAAGCACGAGGACCACTACGGATTTGTCGGTCGAAATCATTGAAGTTGCCGGGTTCTCCCATCTTTTACACGAGGGAGCAAGCAGCATGGCTGCGAGAAGAAAGACGGCGAGTGTTTTCATCTGTTTTCTCCTGTTACGGGGTACTTCCGCTCACATTATCCTTAATTTTTTCGTAAGCGTCTATTATTTTCATCACTAGCGGATGTCTTATGACGTCGGTTTTCGAGAAATTGACGAACTCTATTCCCTTTATTCCGGAGAGAATGTTCATGGCTTCAATGAGCCCGGAGCTCTGTTCCCTGGCAAGGTCTATCTGGGTAATGTCTCCCGTTATGACCGTTTTTGAACCGAATCCTAGCCTTGTAAGAAACATCTTCATCTGTATCGCTGTCGTGTTCTGCGCTTCATCGAGAATTACAAACGCGTCATTCAGCGTTCTTCCCCTCATGTAGGCTATCGGGACGATTTCAATCATGTTTTTCTCAATCAGCCTGTTTGCCTTCTCAAAATCCATCATGTCGTAGAGAGCGTCGAAAAGGGGCCGCAGGTACGGATTCACCTTTTCCTGGAGGTCGCCGGGGAGAAATCCCAGTTTCTCTCCAGCCTCCACGGCGGGCCGAGCGAGCACTATCCTGTTTACCTTCTTGTTCGTAAACGCCGAGACGGCCATCGCCATCGCCAGGTAGGTTTTCCCCGTTCCCGCCGGTCCTATGCCGAACACCATGTCGTTTCTTCTTATGGCGTCGATGTAGAGTTTCTGGTTTATCGTCTTGGGGCTTATTATTTTTTTCCGTACGGATATGCAGACCGTGTCGAGGAATATCTCTTCGAGGGAGGCGTCTTTCTGGCTGAGAAGTCTCTTCGCTATCTTTATGTCCGAAGGCTGAAGGACGTACCCCTTTTCTATAAGAGAGTACATCTGCCCCATGAGCATGCCCGCCTCCGCGGTTCTCTCTTCGTTTCCCTTGAGAGTGATCTTGTTGCCCCGGGTGTGGATGCTTATGTCGAATTCGTTCTCTATTTCCTTGAGATTCGAGTTGAGTTCCCCGTAGAGGACCTTTACCGCTTCTATGTTCTCAAGTTCGAGTTCCCTGATTCCGTCCATAGGCACCTAGGCTGCCGCGCGGGAGAAATTACGCTTCGTGTTTAGAACTTTTACGGTATCCACCCGAAACCGATATTGTACAACTTGGCGTCTCACTTCTGTTTATTTTCCCTTTTTTTAAGGTTTTTCTCAACAGTTTTAGAATTCTTCTTCTACGCATTATTAGCTCACCAGCAAAAATGTATTGATTACCGTTAAACATTTTTCTACTGCAGATGGAAGGTGGTTAGAAAGTTACTTTCTGCCAAATTTAATTCATTGCGGAAATGGTTTTCGTAGACTTGAGAGAAGCGTGGTGGTGCTTGCTTTGTTCTTGACTACTTATCTTCCGCCACTATACTGATTTTTGTATGTAGAAATAATTTTCTAGTTGGCGGATGCTACTCTTATTAATTGATTATGCATGCTATTATTAATATAAGACGACGCAATGGTTAATAAGAATGAAAGGTAAAAACGACTGGAAAACTTTATGAATTAAGGTGGAATTGATATGGAAAAATCTTTTAAATTTAAGGTAAATGGTATACAGATTGAGGTTGAAAGCGAGAAGCTTACCGTGCTTGATATCTTAGAACTTGCCAAAGAAAAAGGGGCTATTCCAGGGGATCCAAAGGATTACTTTTTGCAGGGAGACAAAGGCAAATATGAGGACCAGAATGCCTTGATTGACCTAAATGAGGACAATCAGTTTATTACGATTCCCAATCGACCAACACAAGTAGCCTAATCTTTTTCAAAATGTCTGACAACATTGACCGAATCAGGGCTGAATTAGAATCCCTAGGATATAAAACATCTACATTTGATACACAACAGGGAAAAGCAGTTTCTTTTCCATATAGGGTTGAGGTTGGTTCCCGCAAAGGTGAAGAAGTGATGTTGGCTATCAGTATGCAGGGGAGTGAACCATATCCTGAATATCCTCCCCATTGGATTCATGTGTCACCCCCAATCAACGATGGAAAGGGTGGTGCAACCCAGAATTATCTTGATGATAATGGGCGGGAATGGGTTGCAATGAGTAGACCTCCAGGGGAAATTTGGGATCAACTGCCGACAAAGCACATGATGGCTTATATGAACGAGCATGTGCGTCGTTTTTGGGATAGTATATGAGTTTTGAAGTTGCTTTTACCTCCGAGGCGCATTCAATCTCTAGTGGACATCTGTTGCGACATTACCAGTCTGATCAACTTCAAGAAGACTTATGTTTTGCTTTGTGGCGACCGTCCACTGGTTGGTTACGTCGTACCGCACTAATTGACGAAATTATCTTGCCGAATGAAGGGGAGCGCATCCTTCACGGGAATGTCAGCTTTGAACCCGATTACCTTGCAAGGGCTATAAAGCTTGCTTGCGAACAAAAAGCAGGTTTGGCTTTTATGCACAGTCATCCAACTCCTGGATGGCAAGACATGAGTTTGGCTGATGTTGAAGCGGAGCGGGATGTTCTGGCCTATCCTGCTGGGGCAACTGGCTTACCTTTAGTTGGTCTAACGATTGGCACTGATGGTTACTGGAGCGCGCGGTTTTGGGAAAGAGAAGGGGGGCAAATGCGCCGTCATTGGTGTAAAAAAGTCCGTATTATTGGCTCGAAATCTTACAAGGTATATTTTAATGATAATATTGCCCCAATACCTTTAAGGAAGGAAATTCTCAAGCGTACTTTTGATACGTGGGGATACAAATCACAAAGCACGATTGCACGCTTAAAGGTTGGTATTATTGGACTTGGTAGTGTAGGTTGCATTGTTGCTGAAGCTCTAGCTCGAATTGGGATTAAGGAAGTTACATTAATTGATCCCGATAAAGTTGAGGAACACAATCTAGATCGTTTACTTTATGGAACAACGAAAAACGTTGGAGAATTGAAGGTCAATTTAGCAGCAAGGGCTATGCAGCGTAACGCAACAGCTGACCAAATTCAGATAACTACTTTTCCTGTTTCAGTTCATAACGAAACAGCTTATAAAGCTGCACTGGATTGTGATATGCTCTTCAGTTGCGTTGACCGCCCTGTTCCCCGCGATGTTTTAAATTACATTGCGCAAGCACACTTGATTCCTGTTATTGATGGTGGGGTTGCTGTGGAGACCGACAGACTCCGAGACCGTTTTAGTTCCGCACATTGGCGTGCACATATTATTACACCTTATCATCAATGCTTGCGTTGCAACGGGCAATATAATTCAAGTATGGTGACAATGGAATTGGATGGATCGCTTGACGACCCGTCTTATATCAGCAATTTGCCCGCTGAAGAACTCGCCTCAAATCAGAATGTATTTCCGTTCAGCCTTTCGGTTGCGGGGATGGAAGTCAATCTAATGCTTCGCTACTTACTATCTCCCGATTGGTGGCCATTGGTGCGACAACAGGACTACCAGTTTGTGACTGCTGAAACAACCATTATAAATGAAGAATGTCACCCTAATTGTTCTTTTCGTGGTCGTCGCGCACTTGGAGATCTAGAAAACCCCTCTTATTTGGAAGAAGTGGAACACGTGGAGGAGGAGATATTGCAAAAATCTTGGTGGCGCATAGTATGGAAACATTTCCTCAGGATTTTTGATAGGATATTTCAGAAAGTTTGATTTCAGGGCTGAAGCCTTCAATTTTTTTCTGAGTTCTTTCTTTTAGTTCTTTTAGGCAATAGAGAACGTTGTCACGATTTGCCACACAGGGCCCAAGTGTGATTGAACTCCCACTAATCAGCAGTTTTTCTACGGCGAGATCTTCATCTATGTAGTAGTGTCTTATGCGTGCCCGGGAATTGTTTTGATCTTGGAGTTCAAAATGGGAGTCTCCCTTGTTACGGATATACGATTCATCAAGAACAAAGCGGCATTCGCTTTCATATTCGTAAGCCTTGCTTTTGTATAAATAGCGAAATTTTTCCAGAGGAGTCCAAACTATTTTCGCCAATATTGGCAGAATGTTTTTACGAGAAGACTCTTCCTTGATTCCTAGCAGGGGATCCAGAAAATTCAGAACAGGACTTAAAAGTTCAAAGGTGCGTTCCACTTCATCGGCATCGTAAAGAACTCTTTTCAATCGACTACGCAAAATTGGTACTGAGAGAGAGCAACCTTCACCCTCCCTTCCATACGTGCGCCAGAATACAAGATTATCGCTCACGTCTTCTCCGGGCTTGTAAATAAAGGAAGCAATATAGGCATGTGTTGTGGCCTCTTGATTTTCTTTTAACCACTTATATTTTTCAGGGACATTACGAATGATGTAGTTGCCCTCATCAGGGTCGTTGAAGTGTACTGAATCAGACAATCTTAACGAATTGTTTTTATCTTTATTGGATGTCTTTTCAAGCATGGAGAAAACCGTGGCGATGCTAGTGTAATGGACAACAGTGACGGTTTCGTCATCCCCCTCAATCTCATGGCGTTTTTCGATTTGGGGGAAAAGGTCCGTTAGCGCATCCGCTAGTTGTTCACCTACAACATCGGTCAAATATCCCGGATCAATAGTTCCGTGTTTTTTAACTCGATTTAGTGCTGCTTCCACGGATTTTTCTAAATTTTGTAGCTTTGTTTTGGATTCTTCCACAGTTTTGTTCCGTTGCGAGTTTAACTTTAGAGTGCAAACTTCGAAACGAATTGAAAAACAAGGTAGTAGTGATGCTTTTTTTAATAAAACAACTTTCAATAAAGAACTATAAATAACTTATCCGAAGGCAAAGATACCCGTTTTACGCACTATTGAAAACGGTTAATGTTTTGTAGAGTTTTTAGCGTTCATCTTCTTAAGAAGTACTTACAAGAGCAAATAAATATGTTGATTCCAATACTTAAAAGTTGGAGGGGTGGAAACTGAGTTTGGAATTTTTTTGCTTTCCTTCTACGGTATACGAAGTGGGTCCGGATGAATCAGTCTGTACCCAAGCGTTTCCTTGAGTTTTTCGTTTGAGACTATCTTGTACTGCGGGGGATTTTCCGTTTCAAAAAGCGGCGGTGGGATTCCGTATTTCCGGGCTTCACGCGAGTAGTACTCCCTTCTTGTTGGATGCTCATCGCAGGTGGCGTTGACCACCGTATTTCTCACGTCGAGACCTATTATGCTTTTCACGATTCCTATGCAGTCGTCGCGGTGTATGAGGTTAAGAGGGCAGTCGGGGTTAAGCATCAGTTTTCTTCTTCTTATCGACTTTATTGGAGCCCTGTCGTAGCCTATGAGTCCTGAAAAACGTATCACGGTCGTATCGAATTCGGGGTTATCCGTTAAAAGCTTCTCCACGCGCACAAGAGCCTTTCCCGACGGCTTGTCGGGGCGGAGGGAGTCATCTTCCCTCACGATCCCGTTTGTGTTCGGATAAACGGAGGTTGAACTGGCGAAAATGACCATTTTCCCCCGGGGGTTCGGTATTGCTTCGACGAGGTTTTCGATCTGCTTTTCGTGGTAGGTCTCGATGTCGTCTCTTCGCTCGGGGGGAAAGTTTATGAAAAGAATGTCGGAGGAGAAAAATTCATCCGCTCTGTCTGCGTTTACCTCGGGGGCTATATCTAGAAGGTAGGGCTCTATCCCCTTTTCCGAAAGGGCGGTGAGCCCCTCGGGTTTTCTGACCGATCCTCTTACCGAAAAGCCTGCTTCCTTGAGGGAGAGCGCGAGCGGCTCTCCGAGCCAGCCGCAGCCGAGGATGCTCACGGTCTTCACTGGTTTTGCTCCGCTTCCCGCCGCGTTATTTCACGCATGATTTCCGCTCTCTGCTCGTCTGAATAATCCTCCCAGTTCGCTATCTCGTCGCTTGTGCGAAGGCACCCGACGCAGAGCTCCGTGTCCTCGTCCATTATGCATATGCCGTTACATGGAGACTTAGTTTTTCCCAAGGCGCTATTCTCCGCAGAAAAGCCTGAGCATCTCAAGATACTTTTCGCTTGTTTTTCTCACTATGTCGGGTGGGAGCTCAGGAGCCGGGGGATTTCTGTCCCAGCCTGTCTGCTTGAGGTAATCCCTTACGAACTGCTTGTCAAAGCTTGTCTGCGGTCCGCCGGGAGCGTAGTCCGCCAGGGGCCAGAATCTTGAGGAGTCCGGCGTCAGGGCTTCGTCGATCAGGATGAGTTCTCCGGTGTCCCGGTCTATCCCGAACTCGAATTTTGTGTCGGCTATTATGATTCCCTTCTCCTCGGCTACTCCGGCGGCGGCAGTGTAAATCTCGATGCTTGTGTCCCGTACCCTGCCTGCGAGTTCCCCGCCTATCATGTCGCGCACTCTCCCGAACGTTATGTTCTCGTCGTGGGTTCCCTGCTCGGCCTTGGTTGACGGGGTGAAAATGGGTTCCGGGAGCTTCTGCGACTCGACAAGGCCTTCCCCGAGGGGTATTGCGCAGACGGAACCGGTTTTTCTGTACTCCTCCCACCCCGAACCGCTTATATATCCTCTTACGACGCACTCCACCGGAAGCGGGTCGGTTTTTTTCACGAGCATGGAACGCCCCGAGAGCACCTCGGCATGGTCCCCAAAGGGGTCGGGGAAATCCCCGGGGTCCGTTGAGATCATGTGGTTCGGGGTTATATGCTCTGTTCTCCGGAACCAGAATTCCGAGATTCGGTTCAGTACCTCGCCTTTTGCGGGTATCCCGTTTGGGAGTATCACGTCAAAAGCCGAAATGCGGTCGGTGGCTATCATCAGGATACGCCCGCCGAGATCGTAGATGTCTCTTACCTTGCCTCTGGCGGGTTCTGCGAATCCGGTGAAATTCGTGCTGAGTATCGTTTGGTGAATAGTTCTGCCACTTGATTCCCGGTTTTTGCGGGACGCTTTGACTGAATGGTGAAACTACCCGAAACTGTCACCGGTCTCAAGCTCGTGGTGCGAGTTTTAACAATGCTGGGGATAGCGAATGATTGCTATCTTCGAGTTATACAATTATATCGTGAAAAATAGCCGTTTGCGGATAAGCCCTATTTACTTTATGCTTTTTCTCCTATAATATCCCACGGACTTTATTTGAAGGCGAGAAATGTCGTTCAAACTGGAAATAAAAAACTTTGGGAAATTGTCTGATGCGGAAATAGATATTGGGCAGTTCACTGTATTTGCGGGACCTAACAACACTGGCAAAAGTTCTGTTTCGAAGTTGTTATATTCGATTTTCAACGGGATGAATGCCAATCATGCCTTGGTGTATTTCAATACCTTGACGGGACATTTGCGGGGTGAGTTGGCTGAATTGAGAAGGCTTACATACGGGGATGAAGATTTTCCGTTGTCTGTTTTAAACACTCAGATAGACCAGATGGAAAAGATAATCAAGTCATGCTCCATTGACAATTTTGAAGAAATTGAGGGGCGACTAGAAGAGATAATTAAACATGCGGAAGAATTACCCCGGACGTTGGCAAATGTTGAGCCGGAAGCCAAAAAGCGATTGCGGGAACTCAGAATTCCCGCAAGTTTGTATAAGGAGAGTCTTGGAGAGATAAAAAGTGCGTTAGATGAATTATGCAAAAATATTAAAGAGACGGATAGTCGAAAACTTCTTATAGATGGAATACGACATAGTATATTTCGAAATCTGATTCAAAATTTCCAGGTGTCCGGTCTCTCGTCTCTTAGGACGCAGCCCAAAAAGTCCTCAGAAGTTTTTATTGAAGGCATTGGTGAGTTTCGTCTGAAAAACGGTGATTTTGTCGATCTTAACAGAATTAAGGTAGCTGGTCTTAAGAAGCTCCAGCATTGCTCCAAAGTGGTTTATCTGGAATCACCTGTCTACTGGAAATTAAAACTGGCGCTGGAAAGGGCCGAAGAATTTCAGTATTTTTACCATCCCACGGAAAGTGACAGACTGACTGGAGTTCCTGGCTACTTTAATGACTTGGTAAGGGTTTTAAAAGCAAAACCAACCGGTGAAAGTGCTTTTCCAGAGATGTATAAGAAACTGATTTCAAAACAAGTTATGGGTGGAAAGCTTGAGATCTCCGACATCGGAGAATTAAGGTTTCAGGAAAACAAGCGCAGTTTTTCTTTGCCTTTGACAGCTATGGGCATTGTCAATCTCGGTATTCTTGCCTTGCTTCTTGAGTACAGAATTATAGTTGAGGACGCTTTTCTTTTTATAGATGAACCGGAGGCGCATCTCCATCCGGCTTGGCAGATCGAAATTGTCGAAACGCTTTTTGATCTTGCCAATTCAGGTGTGAACGTTGTGATTGCCACTCATAGCGTCAATATTCTTAAATTTCTCGAACTGAAACTAAAAGAGGATTCCAAGTACGAAAAACTTATTGCGTTGAATCATTTTTCTAAGGATGGTGTTAAAAGCTACGACAGCCTTAATTCCAAGCTAGTGGGCATCCAAGAAGAACTGACTCACCCATTCACTAGACTGTACATGGAAGGGTTATGATTTTGAAATCTTTTCAGTACTTTCTAAGACACCTAGAAGTCGAACGGTTAAATAGGAAGCCGTATAAGCTTCCCGTTCAGGCTTACGCCGTTGACAAGTCTTGCGGTAAGGATGGAATTAAGCTCAAAGACCAATTTGAAATGGGGCATTTTCACTCTTGTGACTACATTCTTGCCAAAGAAAATAAAGACAAAGTTCTGTTAATAGAAGACTCAAATCTTGGGGAGCAAAAAAAGGATTTAGAGGATAAGTGTTTTCGTTTTATGCAAAATAACTGTACCGGTAAAATTATCCTAGATAAGCAGGCCAAAGAAGAATTATCTGAGAAAATTATGAAGAAAATCAGGGATGAAAACCGTTTGAAAGCCTATGCTAGCTTACTACTTTTGTGTCATTTGATTTCAAAGGATGCGTATGCAAAAAAGCTGATAGGAGGTAAGGAAGTTCATTTTTGGGTTATAGTTACTGATGGTGTTGCCTCAGATTTTGAAGCGTTTGCAGATATTGGGTCTAGGTTAGGGGGTTGCCTAAGACCACTTGTCTCAGGCGTTGCATTTCTTCCTCTAAAAGAGGCAAAACAGAAACTCAGTAAATGGGGATAGCAATAAAGCTGCGATACCTAACCCAGTACCACTTTAGCTTTGCTCAAGATCTCCATTATCAATTAAATGTTCCTTGCCGTTATAAATCCCAGGTTGCGGCTATGTATTTGACAACAGTCGATAATTAAAGACAATACCAAGTTTTTGAGCACGTAGCTCAGTGGCAGAGCACTTGCTTGACGTGCAAGGGGTCGCAGGTTCAAATCCTGCCGTGCTCACGATGCGATCCAGGGGACGAATCGGTTGGATATACAGGTAAATATAGACGGAGAGCAGAGCACTTTTTCCTCGGGAATCACCGTCGGGGAAGTACTGACGGAACTTGACGGAGACAAGCGCGTTGTAGGCGCCGTCGTAGATGGCCAGGTTGTTGATTTCTGGCACCGCCTTGAGGGCGACTGCGATCTTCTGCCCGTAAAAAGCAATACCGAAGCATCTTTGGGACTGCTGCGGCACACCACGGCCCACGTTCTGGCCGAAGCCGTTCAGTCTCTTTTCCCCGAGGCCCGGGTCACCATAGGTCCCGTGATAGAGAACGGATTTTACTACGACTTTGATTTCGAAAGGGGCTTTACTCCCGAGGATCTTGAGAACATCGAAGCGAAGATGCTTGAGATAACAAAGAAAAACCGCCCTCTTACGAGAAAATCGGTCACCAGGGAGGAGGCCGTCGCCACTTTCTCCGGGATGAAGGAGAACTACAAGGTTGAGATAATAAACGATCTTCCCGAAGGGGATGAGATAACCATATACGATCAGGCTGACTGGTATGATCTCTGCAGGGGCCCGCATCTCCCCTCAACCGGGCTCATAAAGGCTTTTAAGCTCACGAGTTCCGCGGGGGCTTACTGGAGGGGCAACGAGAACAACCCGATGCTCCAGAGAATTTACGGAACGGCATTCTGGGACAAAAAAGATCTGCGCAAGTATCTGCGCGACCTTGAGGAGGCCAAAAAAAGGGATCACCGCAAGCTTGGAAGAGAGCTCGAGCTTTTCAGCGTGAACGACGAGATAGGTCCCGGCCTTATTCTCTGGCATCCGAGGGGGGCCAAGGTAAGAAGCGTGATAGAGGATTTCTGGAAGCGCGAGCATGTCTCCAAGGGTTACGAGCTGCTCTACACCCCGCACATGGCCAAGCTTGATCTCTGGCGCACAAGCGGTCACGTGGACTTCTACTCGCAGAACATGTTCTCGTGCATGGAGGTTGAAAACTCCGATTACCAGGTAAAGCCAATGAACTGCCCTTTCCACATACTGATCTACAAATCAAAAACGAGAAGCTACAGGGACCTGCCGATCAGGTGGGCGGAGATAGGAACCGTTTACAGGTACGAGCGCTCGGGGGTTCTTCACGGCCTTCTGAGGGTGAGGGGGTTTTCCCAGGACGATGCCCACATATTCTGTCGCCCTGACCAGATACGCGAAGAGGTCTCCGGGGTGCTTCGCCTCACTCTGGATTTTCTGAGAACTTTTGGGTTTGATAATTACGAGATTTTCCTTTCGACGCGCCCGGAGAAATTCGTCGGAAGCGAGGAGAACTGGGAGAGGTCGATAGAGGCCATCGAGGAGGCCCTCTCGGATGTCGGTCTTCCCTACGGAGTGGACATCGGCGGGGGAGCGTTTTACGGTCCCAAAATAGATCTTAAGATAAAGGACGTGATAGGCAGGGCTTGGCAGTGCTCAACTATTCAAGTAGATTTCAACCTGCCCGAGCGGTTTGAAATGGAGTTTGTGGGTGAGGATAACGCTAGACATACCCCGATAATGATACACAGGGCCATATTCGGCTCGATTGAGCGGTTCTTCGGAATCCTGATAGAACATTACGGGGGAGCGTTTCCGCTCTGGCTCAGCCCCGAGCAGGTGAGGGTGGCGTCAGTGGGACAGAACCAGACCGAGTACTGCGAGGAAGTCTGCGCCGAGCTTCGGCGCCGGGGAATCAGGGTCGGCAGTGATTTGCGAAACGAGAAGCTAGGATATAAGGTTAGGGAAGCGCAGGTAATGAAAATTCCCTATCTGCTGGTTGTAGGAGACAAGGAGGTTGAAACGGGAACTGTTGCTCCGAGAAAATACGGTGGGGACGCCATGGAGGCGTTGCCTGTGGATGATTTTATTGAAATCGTCGCCGGGGAGAACGATCCCTACAGGTGGATGGAGGTAACGGTATAGCTAGGAGGAGAAGCAATTCTAGGCCCCGTGTTCCTGAGACTCGCATTAACAGGAGGATTACCGCAAAGGAGGTCAGGCTCATAGATGTCGAAGGTGAGCAGCTGGGAATCGTAAGCATTGAAGACGCTTTGCGGATTTCGGAGGAAAAGGGAGTCGATGTGGTTGAGGTCGCATCAAACGCCGCTCCCCCCGTATGCAGGCTCATGGATTACGGGAAGTTCAAGTATGAGCTTAAAAAGCAGCGGAGCGCAAAGAAACAGAAAGACCAGACCGTAAAGGAGATAAAATTTCGACCCAACATAGGAGAACACGACCTTGAAGTTAAGGTAAACCGGATGAGGAGTTTTCTTGAAGCGGGTCATAAAACCAGGATGAGGATATTTTTCAGGGGCAGGGAAATAGTTCATCCGGAACTCGGCCGCGAGCTTGCCAATGATGTTCGCGAAAAGCTGTCCGATGTGGCCTCGGTCGATATGGAGCCCAAAATAGAGGGCAAGAATCTGATAATGATTCTTGTACCGGCAAAAAAACAGTGAGGGATGTACCAGATGCCTAAGATGAAAACGAACCGCAGCGCGGCGAAAAGATTTTCCGCTACGGGAAGCGGGAAAATAAGAAGAAACAAGGGCGGCAAAAGCCATATAAACGTGAAGAAAAGCTCAAAGAGAATGCGGAGACTGCTGGAGCCGGATTTCATTGAAGGTTCCGCCGCCAAGAAGATCAAGACCTACGTTCCTTACTTGTGAGCTGATAGAGACGGAGAATACCGATGCGTATAAAAAGAGGAGTTACTTCCAAAAGACGGAAAAAAAGAGTTCTTAAGCTCGCCAAGGGTTACTGGGGCAGAAGAAAGAACAACTTCAGAAGGGCGAAGGAAACCATACTCAGGGCGCTTGCCTATTCCTACAGGGACCGGCGCCGCAGAAAAAGGGACTTCAGGGCGCTTTGGATCATGAGGATAAACGCCGGCGTAAGACCCTTCGGCCTTTCCTACAGCAGGTTCATCGACGCGCTCAAGAAATCGGGGGTCGAGCTTGACCGTAAAAGTCTCTCTGAGCTTGCCGTAAGAAACCCGGAGAGCTTCAAGGCCGTGGTGGAATTCGCAACCTCGAAAAAAAGCTGATTTCCTGCCCCGACCGGGGCTGTTGCATTTTCTGACTAAAACGAATTTATTCCGGGGTCGTGCGGGTCACACTCAAGCGGGCAGCCTTCGCAGCGGGGTGTCTTCCGGCAGTGGAGTTTTCCCGTTTTCACTATGAGCGCGTGGTACTCTCCGAAAACTTCCGCGTCCACAGAAAGGCTTCGCATAAAAAGTTTCTGCATTTCCGAGTAGCTTGCTCCCTCGGGGATCAGGCGGTGGCGGCGGAGAATTCTGCGGGAGTAGTTATCGACCACGAACACGGGTTTGCCGAGCGCGTAAAGCAGTATTGAGTCAGCCGTCTCTTCGCCGATGCCGTTTACCGAGAGCAGCTTTTCCCTGAGTCTGTCGGTGTCCTCGGCCAGCATGTTCTCCATCACTCCTCCGTAACCGGCAAACAGGAATTCGATGAAGTTCTTAAGCCTCCTGGCTTTCAAGTTGTGATATCCGCAGGGACGGATAAGGGCGGCGAGGCGCTCGTGCGATGCCGCTTTTATCTTCTCCGCGGAAAGCATGGAGTTTTCTCTGAGCGCCTCTATGGCTTTTTCCACGTTCTTCCAGGAGGTGTTCTGAGTGAGTATGGCTCCCGTCGCGCACTCAAGCCTCGTCCGGGCGGGCCACCAGTCCTGCGGGCCGTATTTCTCGTAAAGAGCGGAGTAGAAATCCCGTATTCTTCGGGAGTCGCCCCTATCGGTCAACCTGATGCGCCCCCGCCGCTTTTGCGGTTAACGTGGGAGACAATCATGAAAAAGACAGCCGAAAGAGCGTATCCGACTGCCCACTTGGCTCCCGTTCCGAAACCGAGAGAATAAAGATTTCCTTCAACCGAGATCTCTCCCGCGTGTATGAAACCGAAAAACGCCATCACGGCTCCCGCTCCCATCCACGCTGCCGCTTGGTTAAGCCTGCGTTCAACGAGGCAGACGGCTGTCGCGGCCCAGACCACTGACGAAAGCATGAATCCCTGGGAAAGCGCTACAAGCCCTGGCAGCTGAAGGCCCGAGAAAATAAACACATTGAGGTTCTCAAACGCGCGCGTGGCCACCGAACCGTCCGAGATAGCGGCTCCCACTGCCGAGACAGTCTGGGAAACCACCACGGTTCCCCAAGCCGCGAGTGCGGGTATCAGTCCCAGGGCCACGGCTGGGGCATGTGAGCGGGGAGTGGTCTGAAACGCCTGGGACGTCATCACGAGTCCTATCCATATGAGTATTACTCCGGCGGCTTCAATCGGCACCAGCGCCGAGACCAGGGAACCCAGGCCGACAAGCGACACCACGGCAAAGAAAATTCCGTTTATTACCGAGTAGCCTCCTTTCGCTCCCATCTCTTTCCATCCCGGATGTCCTATATATATGGTCGTTGGGAAGCACGACCCGAAAAGTGACGCCGCTATTGATCCCGCGCCGTTAACCGCAAGGCACGGTCCGGTGGGATAGGGGTCTCCAGCGGCCTCGGCGGACTCTATGTTCTGAAGGGATCCGAGGATGTTGTAAAGACCCATGGGAAGCACGACTGGAATCAGCACCGAGCGTACGAGGGGATCCGAGAGCCCGGCTACCAGATCACCCAGGATCGGAATGGGCAGGTAGAATCCCACGTCGCCAAGGGCTTGGCTCACGGCAGGTCCCGACACCGTTGTTTCCGCTCCGAATCCCGCCGCGAAGAGAAGCCACGCGGTGAATATTCCCAGAATGAGCGCCAGACCGACCCCCGGAATTCCAAGCGGAAGTCTCGTTCTTGAAAGCAGGGCGAACAGCAGCACTCCCAGGGAGAGCAGGGCGACCAGGGGATAGGCGAAGCATCTTGCGGCAAAGTCCATGCAGAGAAACGCTACGGCTATTCCGGCGAGGGAAGTGAGCAGCGCGGCGCGCGGAGTCGCCTTTCTGATCCTCTCGGCTATAACGGATCCTGCGAGTTCAATGATTCCGGAGAGAAAGCAGGCCGCGACCCCGACGCGCCATGCCACAAGCGCGGCTTCCTGAGGCGGAACTCCCCGGCTTTCGGCCGCTAGTTTCGCCGGGATCATTACCAGGAAGATGAAGGCGAACAGGGAAATCGTGTTTACCCCGTAGGGAAGCGCCGTTACGTCTTTTCTCCCGGTGGCTGCCGAGAGTCGTTGTGCGAGCCAGGCGTAGTAGAGGTTGCCGATAATGAGCGATATCGCTATGGCCGGGAGGACCGAGGAGACAACGAACTCCCTTTGCAGACCCACAAGGCCGGTGAGCAGTATCATGATCAGAACATACTGGACGAGATTGTCCACCATGAGGCCGAAAAAGCCTTCTGCGTCGGAGAACGAAAAAAGAGGCTGTGCCCCTGCGGGGGAAAAGAGGTTTCTCATGTCTTATTCCGGGGTTGTGTGGAACCGCAGAACCAAACGGCGAACCTGCGATCAACTATCGATTATAATGAAAAAGACGCCGCGGGCAAAGCCCCCCGCGCCTGATTCCCGCGGCCGACGATCTTCCTGCTGTGGTTGGCAATGGATATCAGCTATAAATTCACCTTTATCATTGCCTGAACAGCCGACTCCTCGATCCCTGAAATGCCAAACTTGTTGTGCCAATACCACCACTCAATACCGGCATATACCCGCTTCTGCTGGTTCACCAGACGCCCCACATCCAGCAGGAGCTGAGGCTGAGCAAGAAAATTCTGTTTCTGATAAGCGGATGTTCCGGCTTCACCCTCTGAGCCGGCCCAGTCGAAAAAGCCATGGAAAATCCAGTGCGCCGGCCCCGTTTCGAAGGTCGCATTCCAAACCACTGTCACTTGCCAGGTTGTTCCGGGAAGGTCCGGATTCTGCCTTAGGTAGCCGTTTGTCTGGACGAAATTGAATCCGGGCACATCAAGATCCACCGCGCCGCCAACCAGATAATTGGCAAAGCCTTCTCCCTTCTCAAGAGTGCCGGACAGAAGCACGTCTTCCACCGGCCCCGCGGAAAAAGCTTTGCCGCTTATTTTGGAGAAGCTCAGGCGGGGCGACCACTCCCCGTAGAATGAACTGTTACCTCTCAATGGCCGGATATCCATAAAGGCAAAGTTATCGCCGTAGGCCCAGCCGTTAATCCATTCCAGAGTGAGGGTTCCCGCTTTCTCACGCTCCAGTTCGAAGCCCGTACCATAGAGCAGCTGGGCATTGAACGCATTCCAGGTCTGCGCTACTGTCGGCGCCGAGGATAACAAGACAACAAAACAGAGGCATATTGCACAGACAATTGTTCTGGGATAATGCATCTTGCGTTCAGTTTCCGGCTTCCGCACGCCCGGAATACGGCCTGCCGAAGCGGCATTGACGACGGTCTGTCCTAAATCTGGTGTTCCGGCTCCGTCAAACCATGAGATCATTTGATACGGAGTTTATCATAAAGACGATTTTCATGCCATATATCCAGTTGTCCGTTACCCTGTTCGAACTTCATCTTTTCCCTTAAGTTCCCTCAGCGGGCAAATATCAACGTATCTCCCGCTTCCTCGACTGGTCCTCGATGTGTGAGTTGACCTTGCGCGCGCAGCGTCAACACCCTTTGCCCGTATGGGAAAACTTCCACCCCTGTTATCCTCTCAATCGGATTGGGAGCTCCGGGAATTGGGGCATCCCCGAACAAGTGATATAATTGTAGCTCAAGCTGCTTTTGACAGTCCACTTTTTTGGATGTTTAATCTAATATATGACTTACACCCCTTTATACGAAACACATAAGAGTTTCGGGGCGAGGATGATCGATTTTGCCGGGTGGAAGCTTCCTCTTCAGTTCGACGGTATAAGGCAGGAACACATGGCTGTCAGGACCGCCTGCGGTCTTTTCGACGTAAGCCACATGGGAGAAATAGAGATCACCGGGCCTCAGGCTGAAGCCTTCTGCCAGAAGCTTAACACTAACGACATGGCGGGGCTTCGCGACGGCCGGGCCCGCTACGGTCTTTTCTGCTACCCTGACGGCGGGGCGATTGACGACCTTATAACCTACAGGTTCTCGGCCGAGCATTTCCTTGTGTGCGTAAACGCGTCCAACACCGAGAAGGTCTACCGCTGGGTCTGCGATAACTGCGAGGGACTTGACGTTGAGGTAACCGATGCGAGCCTGGCCTACGCGCAGATCGCCGTTCAGGGCCCCTGCTCCGTATCCGTAATGGAAAAGGCGCTTGGCGAAGAGAGCGTGCGGGATTTCCCGAGGTTCTCTTTCAGGCTTCTTGAAGGTGATGCGGCGGGAGTTATAGCGGCCAGGACGGGTTACACGGGTGAAGACGGCTTTGAACTGTTTGTGCCCGCGGGGGACGCGGTCGGGATCTGGGAGAAGCTTTTTGAAAGCGGAAGCGAATTCGGGATTGCTCTTTGCGGTCTGGGAGCGCGCGACACGCTCAGGATAGAAGCCGGATATCCTCTTTACGGAAACGAACTGGATGAGAAAACGACTCCGGTCGAGGCTGGCCTTAATAGATACGTGAAGATGGACAAAGGCGATTTTATAGGCAGAGACATACTCCTTGAGCAGGTGGAGAGCGGAACGGCCAGAGAAACCATCGGTTTTAAGATGCTTGATAAGGGGGTTCCCAGGCACGGCTACGGGGTAGTGAAGAACGGAGAAAAGATAGGAGAGGTTACAAGCGGCACCATGTCACCGGTTCTTGATATTGGTGTGGGCATTGCTTCGGTTGCCTCGGGTGAAGTTAAGTACGGAGATGAGATAGGGATCGAGATCCGCGGAGATGTGAGAAAGGCGGTCTCTTCTGAATTTCCGCTTCATAAGGACGGTATGTCTTAATCAACGAACATAAAGGAGCATTTAGGTTATGAGTGTACCGAAAGACTTGAAATATACTGAGGAGCATGAGTGGGTGAGATTTGAAGAGGACAGGGCCGTGATCGGAATAACAGATTACGCGCAGGAAGCCTTGGGGGAGATAGTCTTTGTTGAACTGCCGGTTGAAGGGGCTGAACTCGTTCAGGGAGACTCCTTCGGTGCGGCGGAGTCGACAAAGGCGGTTTCTGAGCTTTTCGCTCCGATCTCGGGGGAAATTGCCGAGGTGAACGATCTTCTCGTTGATTCCCCGGAACTTGTAAACGCTGATCCTTACGGTGACGGGTGGATCGTAAAGATCCATACCGATGAGCTTGACCAAAGCGAAGTCGAGGCTCTTCTTGATCCTTCCGGTTACGAAGAACTGATAGAAGACGAGGAAGATTCCTGATGTGTCTCGGCGGTATGGACGGGGCGGGGAGCTTCACTTGATTCCTTGGGGAGAGTCGTGATTGCGAAACGAAAACGGCATTTATGAACAAGAGGATTTTTTCTCGGCGAGGCATATAGGTCCCGCGCCCGAGGAAACACTCCGGATGCTTTCGTGCACTGGCGCGGGAAGTCTTGAGGAACTGGTTCGGCAAACAATACCGGCCGACCTGCTTTCAGAGACCGAAATGGCCGTTCCCGCTGCCATGACCGAGAGCTCCTATCTTGACCATATAAGAGGTATCGCGCGCGAGAACACTGTATTCAGGTCGTACATAGGTCTGGGTTACTACGACTGCGTGGTCCCGGCAGTCATATTAAGAAATATTCTCGAGAATCCAAGCTGGTACACCCAGTACACTCCTTACCAGGCGGAAATATCGCAGGGACGCCTTGAAGCTCTCCTTAACTTCCAGACGGTGATTTCGGAGCTTACGGAGATGGAACTTTCAAACGCCTCATTGCTCGATGAAGCAACGGCGGCCGCCGAGGCCATGGCCATGTTTCACAGGCTAAGCGGCGCGAAGCGGGAAAAGGCGGACTCCGACGGATTTTTCGTTTCCCGAAGATGTTTCCCCCAGACCATCGATCTCCTGAAGACCCGGGCCGAGCCCCTGGGAATAAGAATCGTGGAGGGAGATGAGGAGAAAGTTTCGCTTGACGGGAGTTTTTTCGGTGCGCTGGTGCAGTATCCGGACGCATTCGGGGAAGTGAGGGATTACTCGGAATTCATAAAAAGCGCCCACGCTCACGGCATCATGGTCGCGGTCGCGGCCGATCTGATGAGCCTCGTGCTGCTTACCCCTCCCGGGCGCTTCGGAGCCGACGCCGTCGTGGGAACTTCGCAGAGGTTCGGGGTCCCGGTCGGCTACGGCGGTCCCCACGCCGGATATTTCGCTACGAGAGACGAGTTCAGAAGGCAGGTCCCGGGGAGAATAATTGGGGTGTCTTTAGACAGGGACGAGAACCCCGCCTACAGGATGGCACTTCAGACCAGGGAACAGCACATAAGGAGAGAGAGGGCTACTTCCAATATATGCACCGCGCAGTCCCTGCTTGCCATAATGTCCTCGATGTACGCGGTTTACCACGGTCCGGCCGGGCTGCGGCGCATTTCCGGGAGGATAAACACGCTTGCGAAGATGCTCGATCTGGGCTTTAGGGAAATGGGGCTTGCCCAGCTAAACGGGGCGTTTTTCGACACCCTTCTAGTGGATCTTTCCCCTTGCGGGGAAGAATCCTTCGAAACGCTTCGCGCGGAGGCCCTCAAAAGAAGAATCAACTTCAGATATCTCCCGGACCGCAAAGTCTGCATATCGCTTGACGAAACGGTAACCGAAGAAGATGCGGCCGAGATACTTTCGCTTTTTTCGGATTCCCTCGAACTCGGCGAGGGGGTATCCGTCGCCGTGGACCGCGCTCGCTCCATTGCGTCCGTGCCGGAGAAACTTCTTAGGGATGGTGATTTTCTTGCCCAGCCCGTGTTTAACCGCTACCACTCGGAAACCCTGATGCTCAGGTATATAAAAAGCCTTGAGGGCCGGGATCTTTCCCTGGCTAATTCCATGATTCCTCTCGGTTCCTGCACCATGAAGCTAAACGGTACAACTGAGATGGTACCCATAAGCTGGGAGGAATTTTCGAGAATCCATCCTTTCGCGCCCCGGGATCAGGCGGCGGGATACGCGCGGGTGATCGATGAACTTGAGAGGTATCTCTGCGAAATAACCGGGCTTCACGCCTGCTCGCTTCAGCCTAATTCGGGAGCCCAGGGAGAGTACGCGGGCCTTATGGTCATACGTAAGTACTTTGAAGAAAGAGGAGAAACCGAAAGGCGCGTGGTGCTGATTCCCTCTTCCGCGCACGGAACCAACCCCGCAAGCGCCCGCATGGCGGGTATGGACGTCGTGGTGGTAAAATGCCGGAAAAACGGGGATGTGGACATAGACGACCTTCGAAAGTGCTGCCGGAAAAACGAGGGGAAAGTGGCTTGCCTGATGATTACGTATCCTTCGACTCACGGTGTGTTCGAATCCGGAATAAGCGAGATATGCGACATAATTCACTCAAGTGGCGCGCAGGTGTACATGGACGGGGCGAATCTTAACGCGCAGGTTGGCCTCTGTTTTCCCTTCGTAATTGGCGTTGACGTATGCCACATAAACCTGCACAAGACTTTCAGCATCCCCCATGGAGGCGGGGGTCCGGGAATGGGTCCCATATGCGTCGCGCCCCACCTTGCCCCGCATCTTCCCGGACACGCCGTCGTGGAGGGGGTAGGGGGCGAGAAGCCATGCGGAGCGATATCCGCGGCTCCTTGGGGAAGCGCGAGCATATTGCTTATATCCTACGGGTACATAAGGCTTCTTGGAAGGGACGGAATGAGCGAGGCATCGCGGTACGCGATACTGAACGCCAATTACCTTAAGAGCCGGCTCGGGCAGCACTACGATATTCTCTACGAGGGAGAAAACGGAAGGGTCGCCCATGAATTCATACTTGACCTGCGCGAGCTTGGGAAAAGCGCGGGAATAACCGTGGAAGACGTGGCCAAAAGGCTCATGGATTACGGGTTCCATGCGCCGACTATGTCGTGGCCGGTTACGGGAACCCTGATGGTGGAGCCCACGGAGAGCGAATCCATGGAGGAAATGGACAGGTTCTGCGACGCGATGATAAAAATACGCGGGGAAATCCAGGATATCATCGACGGCGGGGCCGATCCTTCCGATAACGTACTCACAAATTCTCCCCACACGGTGCTGGATCTTGTGTCTTCCGAGTGGGAGCATCCCTATTCCCGCCGACAGGCGTTCTTCCCGCTTCCGTATCTGAGGGCCAACAAGTTCTGGCCGCCGGTATCAAGAATAGACAACGCCTACGGGGACAGGAATCTGGTGTGCACATGCCTCCCCCCAGAAGCTTACGCGGCGGAGGAGTAAGTACGGGGAACTTCAGATCTTTATCTCTATGTAGGAGTTTTTCTTAATGTCCTCAAGCCAGGATGTTATGAACCGCTCAACCTTCTCCATGTAGAGCTGATGCTTTATGCGGTCCCTGTACCTGGAGACCGAGGACTCTCCTTCCTCGGTTCTTTCAAGAACCTTCACTATGTGGTAGCCGCGGGAGCTCTCTACCGGTCCCGCGATGCCGTTCACTTCGGTCTTCTCCACGGCGTTTTCAATCTCGGGAACCAGATCTCCCTTGACGAAATATCCCAGCAGTCCGCCGCTTTGCGCCGATGATTCATCCATCGAGTACTTTCTGGCGAGCACTCCGAAGGGCTCGCCGGATTTTGCGAGTTCCAGCACTTCCTGCGCTTTGGAGAGGGCGTTTTCCGTTTCCTTGTTGATCAGTATGTGAGCGATCTTAGTCTGCCTTCCGAAAGTGCTGCCTTCTTCTTCGTAGTATTCCCTGTGGTATTCCTCTATCTCTTTGTCCGTTACCGCTATGCTTCCCTGCGTTACTAAGTCAAGAAGCCTTCTTGAGAGTATCTGGTATTTCCACTGGCGGTAGAAGAGCTCCTCCGTCATATTCTGCTTTTTAAGCTCCTCGGCTATGGCTTCTTCATCGAGGTTAAGTGCTTCCTGCTGGCTCTTTACTATCGCTCTTACCTCTTCGTCGCTTATTGATATTTTCCTCGCGGCCGCCTGCTGATCGAGCAGGATACGGTCTATCATGGCATCGAGTACTTCGCGGATGTTTACTTCCGCCTCAGGATTTACGACTACTTCCTCTAGCTCCTGATTAAGTTCGCTGAGCGTTATTATCCTGTCGTTCACCACGGCCACCACTTTCTCCACGACCGCCGACTGAGCCGGTATGACCGTAAAAACCGCAAAAAGCGCTGCAACCGCGAACCACCATGGTTTTTTCATATGAAGTCTCCTTGCAAACCGTTTTTTCTCTGCCGAATCGGCTCCAAAACTATACATGGGCCTGGACAGGTTTTTCCACCTTTTCCACCGCGCTTATCAGCGCCTCGTACCTGTCTTTGGGTGGAAGGGGGATGCTGAGTTTTCTCTCCCGCCCGCGGGTTTCTCCGTCCCCAAGACTCAGAGTCGCCGTATTCTCCCCTATCTCGGCCTTTTTTATCAGTCTCTCCCCGAGCGCGATTCTCAGTTCCGCGATGAGAACTAGACGTTTAAGCGGATCGGGTACCGCACCGAACCTGTCTTCGATTTCCCCTGCGATTTCTCTTGCTTCCCCGCGTTTTCCTGCCGATGATATTTTTTTGTAGTAAAAAAGCCTCTCCGAACCGCTTTGAATATAATGCTCGGGGATAAACGCGTCGTCCCGCGTCTTTATTTCCGGCCTGATTTCACGGACGTGGTCTTCGCCCCTTCTTTTGCCTTCAATCGTATCCCTCAGTAGTTCGAGATAGAACTCAAGCCCTATATCCGCTATGTGTCCTGACTGCTTTTCTCCGAAGAGGGTGCCGGCTCCCCTTATCTGGAGATCGGCCGTGGCGAGCTTGAATCCGCTTCCAAGGTCGGTAAGGCGAGAGAGCACCTCGAGCCTTTTTCTTGCATCCTTGGTGAGGGAGTTTATGTATGGTACGAGAAAATATGCATACGCTTTTCTGTCTGATCTTCCGACACGGCCCTTAAGCTGGTAGAGATCCGCCAGGCCCATAGTATGGGCGTTGTTCACTATTATCGTGTTGGCTTTTGGTATGTCGAGACCTGATTCAACTATCGCGGTGGTTACGAGCAGGTCTATTTCCCCGTCGGTGAACTGTTCTATGGTTCTTGAGAGCCGCGTTTCGTTCATTCGGCCGTGCGTTACCCCTATTGACAGTTTCGGCATGAGTTTTTGAAGGAGGTCCGCCTTCTCGAATATGTCCTCTATCCTGTTGTGTATGAAAAAAACCGTGCCGTCTCTTGCGATCTCTTTTTCCACGGCCTCCTTTATCGTCGCGGCGTTGAACTGCTGAATGTACACCTCTACGGGCTGCCGTCCCTCGGGAGGGGTGTTTATCACGCTTATGTCTCTTACGTCGGCGAGGGAAAGCTGCAGGGTTCTCGGGATGGGAGTCGCCGAGAGCGTCAGTACGTCGACGGCGTTTTTCATCGACCTTATGGACTTTTTGTGATTTACTCCGAATTTCTGTTCCTCGTCTATCACGGCGAGTCCAAGGTTTTTAAGCTTTATTCTTTTTCCGAGAAGTTTGTGCGTTCCGATTATGACGTCCAGGGAACCGTCCTGGAGCCTGTTCAGCGTCTCTTTTTCTCTCTTTCCCGTTGTGAATCGTGAAAGCATTCCGATGCTCACGGGGTAGTTTTCGAACCTGGAGAGTGCGGTCCGGTAGTGCTGGCTTGCGAGAAGGGTGGTGGGAGCGATCACCATGACCTGTTTTCCGTCAAGGCATGCCTTGAAAGCGGCCCGCAGAGCTACCTCGGTCTTTCCGAACCCGACGTCTCCGCAGATAAGCCTGTCCATGGCCTTTTCAGACTCCATGTCTGACATTACGTCCTCTATGGCCGCCGACTGATCAGGGGTCTCGCTCCAGGGAAACTCCATCTCGAATTCATTGAACATCTGATCCCTCGGGGAGAATCGAAAGCCTTTTCCGACCTTTCTTTCTGCACAGAGATCCACAAGCTCGGTCGCGACTTCCTCCACGGCCCTTTTGACCCTGCCAACTGTTTTTTTCCAGTTCGCGCTTCCCAGCTTTTCAATCTTCGGTTCCCTTCCGGCTCCCATGTACTTCTGAACCAGTGCCAGTTTCTCCACCGGCACGAATATCTTGTCTCCGTCTTTGTATTCGCACTCGAGAAAATCTCCCTGGCTGTTCTCAAAAGAAAGTCTTCTTAGCCCTCTGAAGACCCCTATTCCGAATTCCTTGTGAACTATGTGGTCCCCGGGCTTGAGCTGGCTGAACGAAGTGAGAAAAGCGGAAGGTACATCACTTCCTCCAAAGGCCGCGCCTCGGCTCTTGGTTTTCTCGACAAGGGTTTTTTCCGTGAGAAGCGCGATTTTGAAATCGTGAAGAACTGTGCTTTCGAAAAGCTCTCCGACTACATGTACCATCCCCTTGTCCGGGGGGGCTTCCGCAAGCTTGAGGAATTTTTCTCTTTCTGCCTGCGAAGTGAAAAAGACGAACACCTTATAACCGTCTTTGGTGAGCTCTTCCGCCTTGTCAATAAAGACCTTGAGCGAAGGTTTCGAGAACGATATCTCTTCTGTGCTGAACTTAAGGCTGTTTTTTCCTTCAGCTCCTATGCCCATCGCCTCCGGGTATGCGAGCCTTGATTCCCGGAGTTTTTCCGCAAGCTCTTCTTTTCCAAGGTATAACCTCTCAAACGGGGGAAGCGATTTTTCAAGTTTCCCCAGAGATTTTCTTCTCACTTCGAATTTTTCCTCTAGTCTCAATAGCAGCGCTTCCTCGTCAAAGCCGATTGGGAGGCTCACTATTAGACCCTCTTGCGGGTAATCGAGCACGCATTGCCGCGAGTCCCAGAAAAACGGCGTGAACCATTCGATCCCCCTGAAATGCGAACCGCTCTCAAATGCATCCAAAAGAGGCTCCAACTCGCTTGAGGTAAGTCCCTTCTTGTCGGCTCCGGCGAGAACCTGTCCGACCAGATCGTCCTTACTTGTCTGGCGGTAAACGGCGAACGAGGCCGGATTGATCACGGCTTTCTGCGTTTTTCCAATGGATTTCTGAGTTGCGGAAGAAAACTCCCGGAGCGAATTCACTTGGTCTGCGAAAAGCTCCACCCTCAGGGGGTTCCGCGATCCAGGGGAGAAGAGGTCCACTATAGAGCCCCGGACGCTGATGTCCCCTCTTTTTTCCGTGAAATCCACCTCGCTGTAACCGATTTCAAGGAGCCTCTGCACAAGTTCCTCCCGATCGACCCGCGCTCCCTCCTCTATGGTGAAGCTCTCGGCCTCGAGGGCGCGTGGCGGAGCCAGCACCTCGGCAAGCGCTGCCGCGTCTGCGCAGAGCACCCCGGTTTGCTTCCATCTGAAAACAGAGTGAAGCCTTTCGGGTTCTGTGATTTCCGTTTTCTCGAAAAGGGAGCGGGTTTTCTCCATTCCTCTTGAGAGAAGAACAGGGATTTCTGTTCCTTTTAAAGAAGAGATGCTTCGCGCTGCATGGATGCACTGCTCTCTTTGCTCGCAGACATGAAGCACCTTTTTTCCGGGTGTCTCGGAGAGAAGGGCCAGAAGAAAACAGGTCGAGTTTCCGTAAAGACCCGTAAGATCAGTCGGTTCTCCGGGTGGGCATTCAAGAAACTTCCTCACCAAGGGGTTCCCAAGGTGGGATGAAAGTTCAAGCGTGGAGTTATTACTGTTCACTTCCTGGGACCTGAATCATTTTTTCTCACAGTTCGCCGAGTATGAGAGATCCCATTTCCTCTGTTCCTACCCTTGTTTTCCCTTCCTCGTATATGTCGGATGTGCGGTAGCCATTGTCAAGGACCTTTCTTACGGCTTCTTCGACCTGCGTGGCGGCACCGTCCATGTCAAAGGAGTAACGCAGCATCATGGCCATCGAGAGAATCGAGGCTATGGGATTTGCTATCCCCTGGCCGGCGATATCGGGGGCGCTTCCGTGGACCGGTTCGTATATAGCCCCTTCGTTGCCGACGCTTGCCGAGGGCAGCATGCCTAGGGAGCCGGTGAGCTGGGCCGCCTCGTCGCTTATTATGTCGCCGAACATGTTCCCCGCCAGCATTACGTCGAAATCGGCGGGCCTTCTTATAAGCTGCATCGCCGCGTTGTCCACGTACAGATGCTCAAGCGTAACATCGGAGAAATGACGTTCGTGGAGTTCCGTTACCGTGTCTCTCCAGAGCACCATTGATTCGAGAACATTGGATTTGTCTATGGAAGTGACTTTGTTTCTTCTTTTCCTGGCGATCTCAAAAGCCATTTTCGCCACCCGTTCTATCTCGGAAGTTGTGTAGCTAAGAGTGTTAAACGCCTTGTTCTCTTCCTCGTCGAGCTGTTCTGCTCCTCTCGGCTGTCCGAAGTATATTCCGCTTGTAAGTTCCCTGACGACCATTATGTCGACTCCTTCAACGACTTCCCTTTTAAGCGTGGACGCGTCGGCAAGTGCCGCGTGGACGATTGCGGGTCTCAGGTTCGCGAAGGTGTCAAGCTGCTTTCTTAGCTCGAGAAGCCCTCTTTCGGGTTTTAGGTGGTGCTCAAGGTTTTCCCATTTCGGACCTCCCACGGCTCCAAGAAGCACCGCGTCGCTCCGCTTTGCTTTTTCTATCGTCTCCTCGGTTAAGGGGACACCGTGGGCGTCTATGGCGCATCCGCCGAGAAGATCGCTTTCAAGCGCGAATTCAATTCCGTTTCTCTCACCGACGGCCTTGAGTATTGACACGCTGATTTCGGTTACCTCGATTCCTATTCCGTCTCCCGGGACTACCAGTATTTCAGGCAATTTGTGCTCTCCTTTTGCGGCGGCAATTCCAAAAACGGGATTAATCTACCCGAAAAGTTCCGGTTTTGAAGGCAGGGCGAGGTTTTCCATTACGCAGAAAGACCGGGCGGTGCTCGGGCCCTGTCCTCGCTCCCAATAGCACTGTCCCGTGTCCATCACCGCGCTAAACTCTACCGAAAGAGATTATTTAGTCGGTGGTGTGCCTCGGAGTTCAATTCGTGGACAGTAAAAATCGCTTTGCTCAATGAATTTTCTTATTGTTTCCGGGTTCTGTCCCTCAAATCTGTCCTGCCTCCAATAAACCGGAAAGCGTGTGTGGATATAGAGCGGCGCCGGCCTGCCCCATTCATCGCTTAGATCGGCCAGTCCCGCTGAGGAGATGGCTACCACCCTGCCGTCTCTGTCCACTACGGGACCGCCGCTCATGCCGGCTGTTGCGGACCGTGAGAGAAGGTTTGAAGTGTATTCTTTTGTCGTCATGTAAACGGCCCCGAGTCCCTGCAACTCTCCTACCGCGTTGTATGCCCCGCCGGAACCTATCTGAACGAGAGGGTCTCCGCATCTGAGTGAAGATGAATCGCCGAGTTCAAGCTTTGTGTATCTACTGAGGGCACCCGGTTCTTCCGTTTTCAGGATGGCGATATCACAATCGTTTTCATCCTGTATCTTTGAAACGGTTGCCGGGTGGTACCGGCCGTCTATTGTCTTGATCTGAGCTTCCAGTCCCAGTCCCACGGCTACGTGTGCAACAGTTATGACGGTGCTGTCGTCATATATAAAACCGGAACCGTTGGAATGTCCGACTTTTACGGTCACGGTGCCTCTGCGCGCCTCTTTGTATACTCCGTTCATCCGGTCAAACTGATCGATCGGAAACGGGCTGTAGTGGTCGCCGAGAGGATGGTCAGTCCTTTCCCACTCGTTGTTATTCCTGTAGTCTCCGGCATTTGCGGGTTCTGAAAGACCGGGGTCCTTGTTGTAGAGATCCCTTAACTCGCCGGGATTTG
Organism: Thermodesulfobacteriota bacterium; assembly: GCA_965204035.1. GTDB lineage: Bacteria > Desulfobacterota_D > UBA1144 > Nemesobacterales > Nemesobacteraceae > Nemesobacter. The sequence continues at coordinate 1,675,484 of OZ241964.1, read as the reverse complement.
GTCCGCTATTATATTCGTCCGGGGACTTTTGAATAAACCCGTAAACCCAGAGGTTTCCCGGTGGAGAGGATGGCTTCTGAGAACTTCTGATTCCAAATAATTCATCAGTATTGCCGTCGAAACCAACGGATACGATGGAGACCACCTCCCCCCTGCGGTTGAATATGGGTCCTCCGCTCATCCCCCCTGATCCGGTGGGCACCCACTGATATACCCTGCCGGGCAATTCACGGGCGACTTGCCCGCTTCTCAGCACAAGCGCGGGCCCGGCGGTAACATTCCACGATCCCAGACCGCTCACATTGCCCGACCTGCCCATTGCCATGAGCATTTCATTCCTTCTGGGCCTTTCGTCCGCGATTTTCATGGGGATGGCGTCGATTTCCCGTTCAAGCTTAAGCAGCGCCAGATCGGTGCCGCCGACGCATGCCTTGTCGAACCAGACCACTTCCGCATCTATGGTGTCGCCGTCGAAGGTGTGGACATGTGGAGTGGTGTCTCTTCTTTCGCACCTCCCTTGCCCTAGATGGCCGATCTGTTCGGCTACGTTGTGCGCGGCGGTGGCGACGTAGCGCGGGGCTATAAGCCAGCCGGTCGCTGTTCCTGCTATCAGGTCAGAGTTTTTTATTCTGAACTCAAGATCAAACACAGAACGGCTTACCTTTCTTGCGAGATCGTAATCGTCGTCCGTGGGAACTATGTCGGCGCCAAGGTCGCGGGAAAAATCGGGGCTGTATATTTTGGGGAAATATTCATCTCTTTTGTATGCTCTCTGTTCGTCTTCCTGGGAAGCGAGATCGCATCTGTTGGGAGGAGGTGGCCCGTTGGGAGGAGGTGGTGCCCCGGAGTCAGTTCCTCCCCCGCAGGAAACAGATGCAAAAACGCAGAGCGCGAGGAAAACCCCGAGAAAGTTCCTTGTGCGGAACATCTGATAAACTTTCGGCTGTGGTTCCATGCCTTTCTACTCCCGTGAGAAAAGCGCTGTGGCCCTTCTTCGTTCCTTCCTGCAAGATAACACTTGTGGAGGTTAAGTAAAGGGAACAAAGCGAAAACCGCATTGCTCGGTGCTGTTTCGCGACGCGGATCATGGTTGCGCGAAGGGCCCGGATGCCGCCGTTTCCGGCCAAGATCTTCGCCGGGATGAAGGTGCGGGCGTCCCTAAAGGGTGATGCGGTTTTTAAGCCTTCCGATTCCCTCGATTTCCACTTCCACCACGTCTCTAGGGCTCATGGGGCTTATCCCGGAAGGCGTTCCGGTCGCTATCACGTCTCCCGGAAGAAGCGTCATCACCTTTGATATGAAGCTTACAAGCTCAGGGACACTGAATATCAGGTTTTTCGTGCTTGAGTTCTGTTTTAGCTCACCGTTTAGAAAGGTCTTTATGCGAAGGTCGGCGGGATCGACTTCCGTCTCTATGAAAGGTCCGAACGGGGCGAAAGTGTCAAAACCCTTGCCCCTTGTGAACTGTATATCCTTTGCCTGAAGGTCTCTCGCGGTAACGTCGTTTATGCATGTATATCCAAAGACATATTCAAGGGCCTGCTCCCTCTCCACCATGTGGGCTTTTCTGCCTATCACGACCCCGAGCTCTCCTTCGTAATCGACCCTGCTCGACATGTGCGCGGGGTATTTTATGTCTTCTCCGTGTGCTATGACCGTGGTGGAGGGTTTCATAAACAGCATGGGGTCTTCGGGAGGAGTCCTGTTCATTTCCTTTGCGTGATCCTCGTAGTTTAGCCCGACGGCTATGATTTTGGTCGGGAGGCAGGGAGCAAGCGGCGTTATATCCGCGTAATCGTATTTCGTGTCCGTTACGGAATATTTTCCGAAGACGTCTCCTTCGATCTCAAAGACTGATCCGTCGATATATTCTCCGAACACCGGCTCTTGTTCTCTGTTTTTGAACCTGAGAAATTTCATAGCGACTTCGTTTAAATGCCCCTAAATTATATACGGGAATTTCGTATAAGAGTATCAGCCTTTTTTGCGTTTCGGGATTTAGTAGATGACTTTTTTGAGGAAGAGTCCACCGGGGGGAGCGGTGAAGACATCTTTTGTCTTCTGTCCCTCAGCGAGTATCTGTCCGAACCCTTCAGGGAAGAGTTTTCCCCTTCCAGTCTGCACCAGGGTTCCGGTTATCATTCTCACCATTCTTTTCAGAAACCCGTCCGCTTCTATTTCAATCAGCACTATTCCCTCACGGGTTTTCCTGACGTGAACCCGTTTTACCGTGCGTACGGTAGTTTTCACCGTTATGTCGGCCGTGGCGAAAACGGAGAAATCATGCGTTCCCTCAAGATATGCGGCGGCTTCTCTCATTTTTTTCGTATCAAGCTTCTCCTGGATGTGCCACACTCTGTTTCTCTTGAGTGCGGGGGGATGAGGCCTGTTGAAAATCCTGTATTCGTATACCTTGCTTCTGGAGCTGAACTGCGCGTGAAAGCCGTCCGGGACCTCTTGGGCCTTGATGATTGATATGTCCCGGGGGAGTGTGGAATTAAGAGCTTTTCGCAGCGTGTCGGTATCCATCTGCGTTTCGATGAAGAAATTTGCCACTTGGCCAATGGCGTGCACTCCCGCGTCCGTTCTTCCCGAACCCGTTATTTTGACATTTTCTCTTGTGATCTTCCGGATTGCGTCCTCTATAGTCTTTTGTACCGTGGGAAGATCCGCTTGGCATTGCCAGCCGTGGTAGTCCGTGCCGTCATACTCGATAATTATCTTTACGTTCTTCATTTCCGTTTGTCTTTGCCTGCCATCAGGCGATCGGTTCCTGCTTCCTGAGCTCTATTCTCGGATCAAGTATGGCGTAGAGAAGGTCGACAATAAGGTTTGCTATTATGAGCAGAAGTGCGTAGATGATCGTTATTCCGAGTACAACGGAGTAGTCCCTGTTTGCCACGGCAAAAACGAAAAACTTTCCCATTCCCGGTATCGCGAATATATGCTCAACGACAAAGGACCCTGTCACCAGGTAGGCGGTCAGGGGCCCTAGCACCGTTACGACCGGTATAAGGGCGTTTCTCAGTATATGCTTTGTGAATATCTTCGTTCTTCCAAGTCCCTTTGCCCTGGCGGTTCGTACGAAAAACTGGCCCGACACGTCAAGCATGTTGGAGCGTACAAGCCTTGAGATGTAGGCGAACGGAGCCAGGCTCAGGGTCAGTGCCGGAAGGACGATGTGCTTCGGCTCTCCCCAGAGGGCGGCTGGCAGAACTCCCCATCTGACGGAGAAAAAATATATGAGCGCCGCCCCGACGACGAAGCTCGGGACCGATACCAGTGACGTGGAGATCAGCACGGAGGCAATGTCATGGATGCTTCTTGGAAACAGCGAGGAAATCATTCCGACCGCTGTTCCCATGAAAAACGCCAGCACCAGGGACACCAACCCGAGCCCCATTGAGACTGGCAGGGTTTCCCTTATTATGTCGGTAACCGGTCTGTCGTCGTATTTATAGGAAGGTCCGAAGTCGCCGCGGGCCAGGTTCCCCATGTAGATGAGGTATTGTTTGTGCAGCGGCTTATCCATGTGATATTTTTTTTCAATGTTCTCGAGTATGTTCGGGGGAATACTTTTCTCGGCGTCGAAAGGACCCCCGGGAAGTACTCTGAGCAGAAAGAAGGTTATGCTCGCGACTACGAGGATTACGACTGCTCCGGTCAGTATTCGAAAAGAGAGAAACTTAAGCATTACTCCGCCCCCTGGACTTCATCCGCGGTCTTCGGTGCGTGCGCGATAAATATCCTAAATTCAGGAAAGATCTTTTCTTATGGCCAGGGTTCTTCTGGATGTCATGCCCTTTTCATCCTTGGCCACTATGGTGAAAAGATTCATCCCTTCCTCGAGAGTTAAGGGAAAAAGCAGGGGAACATTGTTTTTCCCCGGTGTAAAAAGCTTTACCTTGTCGTCTTTTTTCCAGACCGAGACGCTCTCTATGCGGTCAGTGTCCCTGACCGATCCTTCCACTGTTATCTTGGAAGCTTCCGTGGACATGGGGAAATCCGAAATCATGATGAAAGGAGGTTCTTCAAAGGTTTCTTCAAGAACTGAAATCTCCTGCCCCGCGCCGTCGGTTCTGTCCTCATCCGACGCTTCACCGGACGGACCGTCGTAGCTTGCCCGGGCAACCCTGACGGCTTTTTCTTCAACCCAGCCTGCCAGAGAATTTTTCCCTTCAACCCGTATCCATCGCCCTGAAGTGCCGAGAATTTTCACCATGGAATTTCTTTGTGCCACGGCCACTTCGGGGGCTGCGGGGAAAGTCCCCCCGAGTATGGAGCTTGAGTCTTTGAACAGGGCGGTTTTCTTTGCGGAAGTGGGGAAAAACGGTCTTTCCTGCACGGAGACAGGCAGGATTATTTTCTGTGTTTTTATTTCCCGGAAGTCCTCATCCATTACGAGAAGCTCAAATTCCGTTTCGCCGGCTTCCCCGCTTTGCCTGAAGCGAAAAGGCGCGAGCCTGGTTTCACCTGAACGGAAGTTCTCAAGCTCGACCCTTCCTTTCTCAAGAAACACGTCGTTACCCGAAAGATTCTTAAGAGTCGCGACCGTCTTTTCAGATGTTCCGTCTCCGATGTTTTTCAATTTTATGTTGAGTACTATCGTTTCTTCAAGTTCCGCGTGCCCGTTTCCGTTGCCTTGGCTTCCGAATCTCCCGTCGTCCACTAATTCGTGGTTATGGGAATAGACGGGACGCTTGTCCGCCATGGTTTTTACGAGAAGGCTTTCTTCCGTAAAGGTTTTGTTCCCTGAACTCGTGAAAATGAGCTTGATACTGTCCTCTCTGGTGGTGACCCATTTGGGAACGGAAAACTTGACTCTTGAGATCTTGCTCTGCCCGGGGAGCAGTTTCCCGAACAGAAGCTCTCCATCGCTGTAGATGCGGTTCTCGCAGTCGGTAACAGCACTGAGCCTGTATATCGGGTCGGGACCGGGATTTGTCACCTTTATCTTAAGAAAACCCTCTTCCCCGGCCCGGAAAACTGTTTTCGAGGGAACCGTTTGGACCGATACGGAAGGCTTTTTAGTTTCTCCGGCGGACCAGTCGATTCCTGTATCCTCAATCCGTGTTCTGATTTCTTCAAGCTGGGCGTTGGAAAAATCGGCAGCTGTTGCATACATCTGTTCTCTGGTCTTTGCCAGAAGCATCCTGCTTGAAAGTTTTACGTAAAAATCATTCTTCAGCTTCTCAAGTTTCTGTGCTTTCGTAAGCGATTCGTCCGGCTGGATCTCCTCCTCGTCTTCTTCTTGGGGTGCCAGACTCTCATCGATGTACTTGATCGTGAATTCGGGGATTGGCAGATCTGCCTCCTCCCCGTCTTCTCTTTTTTCGGGCAAAGGATTATAGACGACTTTATCTTCGGTTATCACTGATCCCTGAAGAAAAATGTCGGGGGTTATGCCGCTGTCCTGGATGGAGATATTGCCCGGGGTAAGATACTTTGCTATTGTGAGTTTCAGCGCGGCGCCGTCTTCGAACTCGAAAACCTTCTGGACCGACCCCTTGCCGAAGGACCTTTTTCCTATCACAAGCGCTCTTTTGTTGTTTTTAAGCGCCCCGGCTACTATCTCTGACGCGCTTGCGCTTCCCTGGTCCACAAGCACTATCACCTTTCCCTTGTACTCAGGCTGCTTTGTCGTCGCTCTGTAGGTCTTAGCATAGTCCCTTGCTTTAGTTGTCATTATCGTTCCCGAGGAGAGGAAGAGGTCGGCTACTTTTTCTGCCTCTGAGAGAAGACCTCCCGGGTTTCCTCTGAGATCGAGGATTATTCCATTAATTGAGTTAGAGCGGCTGCTTATCTCTTTTTTTAGGTCCGAGGACGTGTTTTTCTGGAAATTTCTTATTCTCAGGTAAAGAATGTCATTTTCAAGGTCAAACCCTTCGACGCTTTCTATCTTTATTGTGTCTCTTACTATCGAAAATTTTCGGGGCTTGGAAAAATTTTTTCTCGAGATGAGAAGGTTTACTCTGGTTCCCTTCTTACCTCTTAGTTTCCCTACGGCTTCAAGAAGAGGCATGTTTATGGTCGACTCATTTTCTATCTGTACGATCCGATCTTTGGTTTTTATCCCCGACCTGTAGGCCGGTGTGCCTTCTATCGGAGATATGACGGTCAGCTGGCCATCTCTTATGCCGACCACTATTCCGAGTCCTCCGAAACTTCCTTCGGTGTCTATGAGAAACTCCTTGTAGATATCCGGCGGAATCATCGCGGAGTGGGGGTCAAGAACCTTCAGCATGCTGTCCGATATGGAATATTCTATGTTTTTGACGGTGCGGTCTTCGGTCCCCGTGTTAGAAAGGACAAAAGACACGACTTGGCCCAGAGTGCTTGTGACGTCGTTTGGGGATGGCGACTCTTTTTCTTTGAACTTCTTTGCTTTCTCTTTTACGTGAACGGCGAAGACGTCGCCCCGGTCTTGTGGAAATTCCACCAGCACGTCGTCAAGAAAGGTCTCAAGGCTGGAAACCCCTTTTTCAAGCATTTTCGCATAGTCGATCTTGTCTTTGTCCAGATAGAACTTGTTTACGTGCTTAAGGGTGTCTTCGGCAATTTTTATGCTCTGACTGTTGTATTTGCGGTCAAGACTGACCGGCTCGGCGACAAGAAAAAAAGACAGGGCGATAATGGTTCCCACGGCAAGCGCCAAGTACCCGTTTTTGAGAAACCTAGGGATTTTTTCAGACAATTCAGATCACCGTCCCGGAAACTCTATTATCAATCATAAAGCAGATTATATCAAACCGCTTTGTTTAAGGGACTGGCGGAGGAAGGAAGGGAAAGACAAAAAACAACGGGCAGAGAGAATTTCTTATGATTCCCTGCTGCCCGTTATTGGCAAATCAGCTAAAAATATGAATCTTAGCCTGGTACTCCACCGAGAGGATTCCACTTCTCTGTAAGCAGAAGCATTCCCGGTATCAACAGAGTCACTATCGACTCTATTATGAACAGATAGGCTATCGGCTTGCCAAGATCCTTGCCCTGCGAGAACGCAAAGAAGCAAAGAAGTACTAGTAAAGCCCATGCCCAGCAGAAGTACGCAAAATACGCAAGCCCAAGTGCCTGGAAATGAGCCCCGTACCATATGAACACCACCGTTGCGAAAAGACAGTACACTCCAAGCCCTTTCGCGTCATGTCCGTGTACGAATACCGCGTAGACTATCAGGTATATCAATGCAAATACCGATACAAGCGCGGTAGCCGCCGTAAGACCTAGGGTGTGCAGCTTCCAAGCGGCGATCGCTATAAGAACGCCGACTCCGAGATTGAGCACGCCCACTTCTTTCGCTCCGGTTTTACCCAAAAGGGTCATTCCGTTCGCGAAGAACACAAACCCTACGAGCAGCAAAACGTAACCTAACAAAGCTTCTATTGGAACCATACTAACCATACCTCCTGTATGAAATCATAACTGTTCCTTGCCCTCTAAATCAGGGCTTATTACAGTTTCTATCACAGATCGGCACTCAATGTCAAGCATAATTTTGGCCGAAGGGAATTCATGTCCTTTGTATTAACTTATGAAGTAAATAACTTCTTATCATCATAAGTCAGCCCGATTTTTCGCTGTTTTAGGACCATCAGAGACGGTTTATTTTTCCAGAATCGTTCTCGTGCTTTGAAAACTGACAGTCTATCTTATTTTACCGTGACGCGATTAGCTCTTATTGACAGGCTATTCCGGGCAATTCGTCCTCGTCTTGATCCGGCTGTGGAAACTCTCCCAGAAAAGGAGACCAGTAGAGCCTGCAGGGCCGGTTTTTCTTTTGGGATTTTGATAAAATTAAAATGATGAAGTTCTTAACTTAGGATTTTTATGGTATAATTGGCTTGTAAAAGATCGTTTTTAGCAAAGAAGGAGGAATGGCATGCCTGATGAAAAGACGAGTGAGGGAGTAAACCCGAATATCTGGATAAGACCGCCTGAGGAAAAAGCCATTCAGGACGGTCTTACGGGCACTCCACGGGATTCGAAGCCCGAAACGCTGCCGAAATACCAAACCTTTGACGTCTTTACGTTAAGGATAAGCAGCGAAGACTTCGAATTTCTCCAGAAGCTCGAAAGAGAGATAATGAAAAACCGTTCCAGGGAGAACAGGAAGGAGAGAATAACAAAAAACAGCATTATCCGGGCGATGCTTGCCTGTCTTAAGAACGTAAAATTCGACAGGAAAGACATTCCGGACGAAAATGAGCTTCGAATCAGGATGATGAGAGGTCTGAAAGACCTGCCTCCCTGGCTGTTTTAACCTTTTCGCTTCATAATTTCAGTTCCAAGTATTCTGTAAAATTGATGAATTTACAGGTTGTTACCGCAGGAACCGAAAACTCTGCTTTAGGTATGAAAAAAAGTACTTGACAAAGAGGGTGGTGGTTTGATTAAATGTAAATCGGGTGAGGTTGCGTCTATTCGCATCCAACAGGACTGCCAACATTCTATCGACAGGGGAGATAGGGTGTTAGTGAGGTATGGAATGGGTGGTAGGTTTTGGCCCAAATCTACAGTAAGGAGGCTTAAATATGAGCCATAGTCATTTAAACGTCCCAACGAAGTACTGGGAGTTGACGAAAGAGGTCCCGCCCCCTCCGATAGAGCGGGATATCAAGTCGTGGATCATAGCGAATCCGTCGGATCCGCTGTGGGACATAGACGTGCTGCCGCTGACATACACGGACAGCAGGTGGTCAGCATTTGTAGTAAGGTGCGACGAGGCAACTCGGAGTCGTCTGTGCCCGAATCCCCCGTTGCAGGTATGGGATGGCGAGAATGCGGACCTGGTAGAGTTTTGGTATGTGGATCACAAGAACACGATGTTAGGTCCATATCTTGAGTTTGGCGTAACGGTGTCGGCATCATACACGGATCCTGACGGGAACGTGTGGAGAGCGGGATACTATCCGTATATGTATCTTACGGGAGACGCGCCTGTGGACGCTGGTCGTGTGCTTGGATTTCCAAAGAAGATGTCCTACATCAGATGTACGGTACATGGTGGAGAGAAGGGCACGGATTTCTTTGGATTTGCGATGAGTCGTAACGGTTACCTGATGCACAGCGCGACGGGTCAGTTCGACGACAAGCAGGTAACACCTCCGTATTTCTACGGTAAGACGGATTGGGGTAAGTTCAACATGAAGGTCATAACGCGTCCGGACGTATCGAGTTCGGAGTGGCAGTTGACATATCTGCCATCGGCATTGCCGCCGCCGTTTGACAGCATGATAACGGGACACAGGTTCAAGATTAAGCCAGAGCACACCAGGACAGCAAGCGGAGACGCAATAAACTGGTTCATGCAGGCCACTCCGTTTGATAACATGGGAGCGGAGCTGAAGATTCAGGAAGTAACTGGATTGATCTCGTTTGTGTTCGACCTTGTAATACCGCCAGCGGTAGTGCTATGGACGGAGACATATGAGAGGCCGGCAAGTTATCGTGGATATGCCACGCCATACAAGTATGGATTGAGGCAGCAGTTCCCGATCAGTCAGGGTTCATAAGATAAAAAGATTTAAGGAGGTAAAACCATAATGGGATTACATGCAAATGAGTACAGTTATCCTTGGCTGGATGAGGGAGAAGTTCCACCATTACCGTTGGACAGGGACAGGATCCACATAATCAGTCAGGGAGTAGCGGACCCAGTGTTCGACTACGACATCATACCGCTTACGTATACGGAGAGCAGGTGGATGGCCTATGTGATAAGGGCAGACATCAACGCTATGAAAGCGGTAGTACCGGAGCCGATCGAGGTTCAGGATGATGTAATAGAGTTTTGGTACGTGATACACAAGAACACGATGTTAGGTCCATACATGGAGATGGGCGTAACGTTCTCGGCAACGGTAGATGACGGAAGCGGTCACATATACAAGGCGGGTTACTATCCGTATATGTATCTGTCGAACGACTCTCCGATTTTTGCCGGAAAGGAGCCATTCGGATTTCCGAAGAAGGCTGCATACATCGCCGGGTTCGAGCATGGTACCAACAACAACTATTTCAACCACTTGATGGAGCGCAGAGGCTACATACTGCACACCGCGAACGGACGTTATTCGGACCGTCCGCTGTCGGCCAGGCCAACATTCTATGGCAAGACCGACTGGGGAAGGATGAACTACAGGATAACGACGAGGCCTGATGTATCGAACAGTATCCATGAAGTAACGTATCTGCCGTCGGATCTTCCGCCGGGATTTGGTACTGGACATAGGTTCCAGCTGAATCCTGAGAGCGTGAGGACGGCTGTTACTGAGGATGTACGTTCGTGGTACATGTCGGGAACGCCGTTTGACTACATGGGTGGTCAGATACCTGCGACGGAGGTAGTAGGGTTGATAAGCTTCACGTTCAACCTGATCATACCGCCGGCGCTGACGATCTGGACGAACACGGTAGAGAGAGGAGCCGATGACATGGGTCATATAGTATACTCAACGCCGTTTGAGTACACGATGCGTCACAGGTTCCTGCTGCCGCAGTATAGCCAGGGATAATGGCGAAGAGCCGGTGTCTGAGGACACTGAGTTCTTGATGAGTAACAAGAAGAGGAGGGAAGCCTTAACGGTTACCCCTCCTCTTTTTTTTTGTCTGAATTGATTTTTCCGCAAACATGTTTTTTAATATAAAGCGATGCCTTCCAGTACCCTTATAGTGTACGAACCTTTGGATTCTTTCAGAGAAAAATCTGAATACTGGAGCAAGTATCTTAAGTTTTACGAACGTTACTGGGGTGGCCCCACTTCTCCTTTTGGAATATGGTTCGGCAATGAGTACAGTGCGTTTCGCCAGGCACTTTCAGACCATCTTGATCTGCCCCACGAAGATCTGCCCGACTGTCTTTTCATGAAGGATGAAGCTGGCAACTATTTTGTTGCACCCACTTCTGATTCCCTTAATTGTTTTTCGTCTGAAAACGTTGTTCCCTTTGAGTGGTTTCTTCTTTTTTCCGAAGAAGGGAGGAAAAATTTTTATACCCACTGGGGCTTTAACTCAATTCATTACAACTCAACTCTTGAGCTGTCAAAAAGGAGAATGGTTTCCTCGCGGGAAAAGATCGAAAAGACTATTTCAGAAGACTCCGCTAATCCTCTTAAGATTTTCCTGCGCAATCTTGACCGAAGCCTTGAAGACCTTAGAAAATGGCTTGTCCAGTTCGATTCCCAAAGCCATCTGGTGCTTAATTACGGCGACATCTGCAATTACATACATCCCTACACGCTGAAAAATGAAAACAGCGTACCGGAAGTTGCGAGAATTCTGGAACTTATCTCACTGTCTGACTTCGGTGAGGCTGAACTTGCGCTCAAGGTGTTTTTCCAGAAATGGGAGGATATAGCAAGCAAGTGTGCTGGCGGCACTGAAGACTCCCGAATCCAGTAAAGACCCGCTCCCGACTGAAATGACCGCAAAACTCGAGAGTAAGAACATTGGAAGGGTGATGGGGGTGCTCAGAAAAGAAGCTGCCGGATGGAATGTTCCCGTGGTTACGCTTACGGCCGTTTCCTCAAAAAGTCCTTTCAGGGTCCTTGTTTCCACCGTACTCAGCCTGAGAACCAAAGACGAGACCACGGCCGAGGCCTCCGCTAGACTTTTCCGCGAAGCTTCGACTCCGCGGGCGATTCTGGAGCTAGGGGAAAAAAAGGTAAGAGATCTCATATATCCCGTCGGTTTTTACAGGGTAAAAGCACAGAATATCATCGGGATATGTGAAAAGCTGATAGACGAATATGACGGTCGGGTTCCGGACAGCATTGACGAGCTTTTAGAGTTTCGCGGAGTCGGGAGAAAAACCGCCAATCTGGTTCTTTCTCTTGGGTACGGAAAGCCCGCTATCTGCGTTGATATTCACGTGCACAGGATTTCGAACAGGTGGGGTTACGTGGATACCAAAAGTCCTTATGAAACCGAAATGGCTCTTCGGGAGAAACTGCCCCGCAGGTACTGGATAGAGTATAACTCTCTCCTAGTTGCTCTCGGGCAGCAGGTCTGCAGGCCCTTATCTCCTATTTGCAGCCGTTGTCCCGTGAGTGGTTACTGTCCAAGGAGGGGAGTTTCCAGAAGCAGGTAGAACCCCTCGACCGGTTTGACTCTGCCCGCATTGTAACTATAATTGATTGCCAAATCTCTTTCCGGAAAACCCGTTGTCTCATACTGTCCTTTTCTATATTTTTTCTACGCTTGCGGTACTCGGGGCCATTATGGTCGTGAGCCATAAAAACCCCGTTTCAAGCGCTGTTTCGCTCGTTCTTACCCTTTTTTCCACCGCGGTGCTTTTCGTTCTTCTCCACGCCCATTTTATCGCGGCGATACAGATACTGATTTACGCGGGAGCGATAATGGTCCTCTTTCTCTTTACCGTCATGTTCCTCAATATAAGGGACAGCGAGCTCAGGTTTGACAGTATGAACATACCGAAGAGGATGACGTTTCTTTTTCTCTTTATCGTTGTTGTCGGATTCTTAGCCTCAAAGCTTTTCTCGTCTTCTCCGGTCGCTTTTCCGAAACTTGAGGATCCCGAGAATTTTGGCACCGTGGCCGAAGTGGGAAGATCCCTTTTCAGTGATTACCTACTCGCGTTTGAGCTTACCTCGGTTCTAGTGGTGATAGCCATGGTGGGCGTTCTGGTCATAGCCAAGGGGAGGGAATCGTAAGATGGAAATTGCGGTCTCTCACTACGTGGTCTTGGCTTGCGTGCTCTTCGCGATCGGGGTTTACGGGGTAATTACCAGAAAAAACATACTGATCGTGCTTATGTGCCTTGAGCTCATGCTTAACTCCTGCAACCTGCTTTTCGTTGTTTTTTCAAGGCTCTACGAGGGTACCACGGGACATGTGTTCGTTCTGATGTCAGTAACGGTGGCGGCGGCCGAGGTCGCGGTCGGCCTTGCGTTTGTCGTTTCGATTTACAGGCAGAAGGAGAGTCTTGACATCGATCTGCTGAAACTGCTTAGGGGTTAATTTAGGAGGTTTACCTGAGTGCTTGCTCTCATAGTTCTTGCGCCGCTTGCGGGGGCGATTTTCAACGGGCTTTTCTTCGCCACCGGTCTTTGCGAAAAGCTTACCGGGACCGCAAGACATACAAGTGACAGGATCGTCGGGACAGTGGCGTGCGCGGCCGTTCTGGTCTCCGCTCTTTTGTCCACGCGTCTTTTCCTTGACCTCCTCTCGCAGAGCCCCGCGGGGACTGAGCCGATTACGACCGAACTTTTTACCTGGATGCTCTCGGGCACCCTTAACGTCAGCTTCGAGTTTCTGTTTGATTCCCTCTCAGCCGTAATGGCACTTGTCGTGACGTGGGTGGGATTTCTCATACATGTCTATTCGATCGGCTACATGCATCACGACCGCTGTTACGCGCGTTATTTCACTTACCTGAACATTTTTGTTTTCTTCATGCTCGTTCTGGTTCTGGGCAACAACTTCCCCATGATGTTTATCGGATGGGAGGGGGTGGGCCTTGCATCCTATCTGCTTATAGGGTTCTGGTATGAAGACTCGTTCAGGGTCTATGCGGGAAGAAAGGCTTTTGTGGTGAACAGGATAGGGGATTTCGGGTTTATCCTTGGCATCTTCCTTATTTTCACCGTGTTCGGATCTCTTAACTACCAGGATGTTTTCTCCCAGCTTGCCGACCCGGCTTTTGTTTCCGGGCTTTCACAGTCGCTTATAACCGCGATGGCGCTCCTTCTGTTTGTCGGCGCCGTCGGGAAATCGGCCCAGTTCCCGCTTCACGTCTGGCTTCCGGACGCGATGGCGGGTCCGACTGCGGTGAGCGCCCTTATTCACGCCGCGACAATGGTTACCGCCGGGGTTTACATGTTGAGCCGCTGCTCGCCGCTTTTTGATCTGAGTCCAGTGGCTTTAACCGTCGTTTTGATCGTGGCAGCGTTCACCGCGTTTTTCGCCGCCACGATAGCGATCACCCAGAACGACATAAAGAAGGTGCTTGCGTACTCGACCGTAAGTCAGCTGGGCTACATGATGATGGCTGCCGGTGCTGGGGCCTATGTGTTTTCGATATTTCATCTGGTTACCCACGCTTTTTTCAAGGCGCTTCTGTTCCTCGGGGCGGGAAGCGTTATACATGCCATGGCCGGAGAGCAGGATATAAGGAAGATGGGGGGGCTTCGCGGGATGATTCCCGTAACGGCCGTTACATTCCTGGTGGCAACGCTTGCAATTTCCGGCTTTCCCCTTCTCTCGGGGTTTTTCAGCAAGGATGAAATCCTGGCTTCGCTTTATGACGGCGGCCATACGTTTTTCTGGGCCGCGGGGCTCATTACGGCCGTACTGACCGCTTTTTACATGACGAGGCTCTACGTGCTTACCTTTGAGGGGACAGCAAGGATGGACTACAAGACGAAAAGCCGTGTGCACGAATCCCCGGTCGTAATGACCGTACCTCTCGCGATTCTCGCGGTTCTCTCCGTTTTTGGGGGCCTTCTTGGCGTGCCCGGATTCATGGGCGAGGTCGTGGATTTTCATTACACGGATCTTATTAAGAAATTCCTTTCTTCCTCAGTGGTAGTACACTACGGCACGGAACATGCTTACTCCCATTATTTCGGCCACTGGGCCCTTGTAGGGTTTTCGGTGCTGGCAGCGTTTGTGGGAATAGCGGCTGGTGTTTTGATTTACTATCGCAGGCGGGGAGAAGCTGCAGCGCCAAGAGGTAAAACGGCCGCCGCACTTAAAAGTGGATCCGTTAACAAGTGGTACGTCGATGAGATTTACGAGGCGGTTTTCGTCTCTCCGTTTAACTACATTTCGGGACTTTGCTCTGATTTTGACCGTTCCTTTATAGACAGCTCGCTTGACGGGCTGAGCGATTTTGTAAGGAGCCTGTCGGGACGCCTGAGTGCGCTGCAGACAGGTCTGCTCAGGTATTATGTGGCGGCCATGGTAGGCGGGGTCGTCGTAATAATAGTGCTTCTTTTTATCTACAGTTCCACCGCTTCCTGACGGACGAATTTTTTTCCGCTCCGGTCTGAATTCAGATTACTATTTTCTTGCGAAACCTTAACGAACTGAAGTTTTCTGGCCGGAATTATTTCTTCCTTAAAAAAATTCCTCTTTCATGCTTGACAAATAATTTCTAATATGGATATTGAATATCCATTATATCATGGATTTTAGATATCCAGATTAGATTATCAGGAGGATAAGATTAATGTTTGACAGAAAAAATATATTTTCAGTTTTGTTAGCGGTGTTCTTTATTGTGGGTTGTGGAGGAAGTTCCGGAGATACTGAAAGTTTTATTGACCAGAACTCAGAACTTGCTACGACCGTAATCGAGAATTACGTCGACGATGTGGTTATAGAGACTTACTATGATTTAAGACAGAAGGCCACGGCACTCAGGGAGGCTGTTGAGGATCTTGAAGCTGGAACGGGCACTGTTGAAGCGGCTGCGGATGCGTGGACTGCGTCAAGAATTCCTTGGGAGCGAGGGATTTGCGCTGTAACGATTTTCGGGGTTGAGATTTACGGAACGAGAGCGGCGGCGGTTCGTATTCCGGCAATCCCAAAGCCATATTGCCCGATTCAGACGGAACGCGATGCCGATTTCCCGAAGAATCACCCATCCCGACCAGCCGCGCACGCAGCAATCTCTTCGGGTTTAACTTCTGTTTAAATTTTTTGTGAACAAGAAGGGAAACGCTACCCGGTATCGGCCCAGCACCCCGAAACAAGCGACCTCATACACTCGGGCCTCCCCGCCTTTATGTGACCGACCGCAAGCGCCATCATCACCGCAAGCGCCAAACCCGCCCGCGCCGTCATCTTCGCCTTGCCCCTGATGAAGTGCCTTTCGAATCCGAAGCTGTTGTCTATCCTGGAGTTGATGCGCTCTATGGCGTTGCGGCGCCTGTAAGTGCGATGCCACGACACGCTGCTGCGGGGGGTGGGAGTAAAAATACGACGGTCACGCTCAAGAGGGACGCGCACAACCCTGCCGTAACCGCTGGTCACACAGCCCGCGTCATCGTGACACTTCTTCCACCCCTCGCACCTGAGACCGTACGCCGCCGCGGGACAATGGAACTTCAAACCGCATCTGTTGGATTCAAAACCACAGAACGCCATCTTGCGTTCCGTCCCGCTTACAGGACACCGACACCAGACCTCAGCGCGCTCGGTGTAGAAGATGTTGTCGTGCACGCTGCCAAGAGGTCTCATGATCTTCTGTCCCTCGACATAGCTCTGACCCTCCTTCTCTTCTCTCCAAAGATCCCTGTTGTCTATAATCGGACGAGTCCGCCACCTGTCCCACAACTTCTTCTTCAGAGAACCGCTGTCAAGCCCCTTGTCCGCGCTCAGGTGCCTGCACCGCTTCGCAAGCCCGGGGTCTTTGCCGAACAATGCGTCCGTCACGCGGTCAAGCTCCTTCACCTCGGAAACAGAAGCCCTGGTCAGACTGAAGGCAACCGGTAGCTCGTACTTGGTGTCCGCAATCATATGCAGGCGGTAGCCGAACCATGTCTTTATCTTCCTCCACGTTTTGCCGTTTGAGTCAACCCCGGAGTATTCATGCTTTCCCCAATCGGCTTCGGGGTCCGACGTCTCGCCTCCCTTGCAGTTCTTGCGTCCCGTGGAGTTGCTCTTTATCGCCTTGCCGTCATAACCTAGGTTCTCTCCGAAGTCGGGCAGCAGTTCCATAAGCTCTCCCCGCAGGTTGTCGATCATCCTTGATACAAGACCATGGCGCTTCTCAATCCTGACCACGTTTGAGAGGAAGCGGGAGAAGTTGTGACTTCCGGGAGCGGGACTGCGGGGAGGGGGGTCTATAACCACAACCCTGATACCGTCGGCGGCAGTTACAGTTCTGTACCTGGCTCGTCTTTGCAGGGGCACGGAACTGAATCCGCAAAGCTCAAGCAGCGAGGAGTTGCGGTGAAGCTCCCGTATGAGTGACTCGATGGAGGGGTGCCCGAAGACTATCCCCGCTATCAAGGCTCTCCACATCGCCGCCACGGGGTATTCGTTGCGACCGTTAGCCCGCGTCTGCTCAAGAGCGTTGATAATGTCTGCGTCGGGCAGGGCGTCAAGTACGAGACAAAGACGGTTGAGGTCGGAGAGACTGTCGACTTGTTCCCAGGAAAATGGTAAGTTAGTTTGTGTCGCCATGGGTTTGCTCCTCCTTCAGGAGATACATTCTTGGATAGAAGTATTCTAACCCATGGCGACATTAAATCAAGTGATATCAGCAAGTTACTTGCTTCTCTGACCCCCCCCCCTTCAGCGCACTGCAACTGATTCAGTCTTGGGGTGGAATTCCTGGTCTTTGGTGGAAATCAGGCGGTTTTTAAGGGTTTTGATGGAGATTGTGGGGTAAAAAGTTTTTGCCTCGCACCAAACCCCTTGTCCCATAAGGCGTATTCAACATCGCAAACGCCTCGGGAGCAGAGTGAGGCTTGGCTTTTCGGACCGGTAGAGTTCAAAGGGCATGATCCTGCACTGGATAGCTGGCCTGTAAATCGGACCGATCTTGATGCTGTTCTGGCTTCCGGTGACGAGCTTACGGAGGAATATATCTCTGAGCTTGATCCAGACAAAAAAGGCTTTCACACAGTCGAGTACCTTCTTTTCAGAGACGGGAACCCAAGAGATCGCAGTGATTTTACCGCTCGGGAATTTGAATACCTGATAGGTACTGCCAAGGACATAGAATCAACCGCGATAGAGCTTCACGAAGACTGGGCCGAGGGAGCAGAACCTTACGGGGATGTGCTGAAAAACGCCGGTGAAGACGGAAACACCGTGTATCCATCGCTGCTAAGTGGTATTGAGGAAATAATTAATGGAATGTCAATAATCCTTGATGAGGTCGCAAACGGGAAGATCGCTGATCCGTATGATGAAAAGGACGTGCAGAAGGTGGAAAGCCAGTTCAGCTTTAATTCACGGGCGGATTTTGCACATGATATAGTAGGAGTTCTCAATGCCTATAAAGGATGTAGGGTGCCCAACAACTTGGATCTGCCTGCAGAGGACAGAACATGCGACGCAGATGGACTTGACGACCTGATTGCACAGTCGGACTCGGCTCTGGCTGAAAGGGTGGAGAACGAAATAAATACTGCGATCGAAGCAATTCTAGCTATCTCTCAGCCATTCCGAGATGCTATTACTGATCCGAGTCAAGAAGATGAGATAGAGGCGGCTCAGGAAGCGATAAATGACGTATTCAGTACGTTAAACGGCCCTGTGCTGACACTTGTAAGGCAGTAGTGTAATCGAGCAGGGCTTCATATTCTTAGATCGTGCGTGACTAAATCCCACGCACGGTCTTTCTGGGTTGCCAACTGTCCTGCAGCGGGCATCATTTAGGGGATCAAATTGCGCGAAGGTTCTATTTACGTGAGATTGAGATTAGCTGGTCCTCTCGGCTTGCTTGTTATTTTTATTCTGTCGTGCGGCGGCGAAACGGAAAATGTTTTGATAAGAGCCGGCGGCGACACGAGTGTTAATAACAGGACTTCGTTTGCTTTTGAAGATCCGGCGCCCAATCTGTCGGAGGAGAATCTGGAGAAGCATCTTGACGGTGATCTTGAATTCGGCAACGTTTTCGTAACTGCTCCGGCTCCGGTAAACCCTGGACTCGGTCCACTTTTTAACAACGTATCCTGCGAGTCCTGTCACCTAAAAAACGGAAAAGCTAATCCTTTGTTTCGCGATCCTAATTTAAGAAGCCCCGCTCTTGTAATGGTTTCTGACCCCCAAGGAGAACCTGCCGTTCCGGGAGGAAATCCTCCGGTTGAGGGAATTGGCAACCAGATTCAGGATCATGCGATATTCGGGGTTGACCCCGAAGGAACGATTCATCTTAGCTGGGAGGAAATTCCCGGTGAATATCCCGATGGAACCTCCTACAGTCTCAGAAAACCCGTCCTCGATATAATTCTTTCTGACGGTTCGTCTCTTGGAAAAGATATTCAGACTTCTATGAGGCTGCCCCTCCCGGTGATTGGTCTTGGGTTGCTTGAGGCTATCTCGGATGAAACCCTGTTTGAGCTTTCAGATCCTGATGATTCTGACGGCGACGGGATATCAGGCAGACCCAACATGGTCTGGAATCAGATAACTTCTTCAACCGAGGTCGGAAGGTTTGGACGCAAGGCTGGTGCTCCGAATCTCAGAATGCAGACCGCACGCGCGTATGCGGAGGATATGGGAGTGTCGAATCCCGAACTTACCTTGGGTGACGCCGTGCCTGATATAACCGAAGAGCAGTTAGCACTGGCCACGTTCTACGTCCAGACCCTTGCCGTTCCGTTAAGGGATGATGTGGACGACCCGGACGTTGCTGAAGGCGAAGCAATATTTTCCGATATCGGCTGCATTTCCTGTCACGCATCCTTGATTAAGACGGGTGAACATCCGATTGAAGAAGTAAGTTATCAGACAATACAGCCTTTCACCGATCTTCTGCTGCATGACATGGGCGAAGGGCTTGCGGATAACAGGCCTGACTTTCAGGCGACGGGAAGAGAGTGGAGAACCACGCCACTCTGGGGAATCGGCCTTACAAGAAAAATATTGGGAAAGGAGAGTTTTCTGCATGACGGACGCGCGAGATCCCTTGAAGAGGCCATATTATGGCACGGCGGGGAAGCAGAAAGAGTTACGGAAAGATTTAAAAACCTTCCCAAGCAAAAACGCGACAACCTTGTCAAATTTCTGAATACGCTTTGAGGACAATACTATGAAGAAAAACAGATATTTATTTTCACTGATTGCTTTTAGCCTTGCTCTTTTGTTCTTGCCGGGAGCAGTGAGTGCTGGGGAGCCGGACGAAATCAAACGGGAAATAGAAAATCTCAGAAAAGAGTTTCGTGAAATAAAACGAGTAAGAGAAGAGTACGACAACCGAATGAAGTTCATTGAAAAGAAATTAAGCGAGCTTACAGGGGAAGAAATGACTGTTGAGCATGGAAGAGATGTCGTCGGTTCGCAAGATGCCGGTGAAGTTGATTTTTCAGAGAAGATGGACAGTGCAAAACCTTACAAAGACCTTCCTGAAGACTCGCCGTTTGAACTTACCTGGAGCGGGTATGCGGACATCCTTTTTTCATGGTTTGATCATGGACCGAACCAAAATCGTCCAGGTGGCTCGGAGTCAGACAGCCGGCTTGAGCTTGATCTTGCGAGATTCATTCTCGAGCTTGAAGGGGAAATGGGTGCGGGACTGGGTTTTGAAGCAGAAATCGAGTTTGAGCACGGCGGAACAGGAGCCGCGTTTGAGATTGAGTATGAGGAGTTCGGAGAATTCGAGCAGGAGGTTGAACAAGGCGGAGAGGTATTCATAGAGGAGCTTTACCTGAGAAAGAACTTTGGCGACTGGGGCAAATTGAAAGTAGGACGTTTCTATATTGGATATGGACTTCTCTCCCAGTTATACAAGCCTTCGGGATATCTTGCCGCCAAGCGTCCCGAATCCGAGACAATGATAATTCCCGCCGTATGGGATGAGATCGGTATCGGTTTTGACTACTACGTAAATGACAACCTGGATCTCACTTTCCAAGTGATAAACGGCCTGGACTCTACCGGGTTCAGCTCTCTTAACTGGGTGAGGGAAGGTCATCAGGGCAAATTCGAAACTATTCGGGCCGACGGGCTTGCTTTTGTAGGACGGGCAGATTACAGATTTACGGACATAGGCCTTATGGTCGGAAGTTCAGTCTATTACGGTTTGAACACGAATGCGAACAGGCCTAAAGACGATCTTGAAGAAGTTGATTCGCCGCTTCTGCTGCTTGACGCCCACTTTGTCCTTAGGCATGACAGATGGTACGGAAGCGGAGTGGTGATGTGGGGGAAACTATGGAATGCCGAGGATATCTCCGCGAGGAATTCAAGGCTCTCCAACAATCTTGGTGTTCCGAGGACTGCGGTGGCAGACAATGCTCTCGCTATATGGGGAGAACTTGGTTACGATGTAGCTCCATATATGGGATTAGGGCCGTGGAACACCCTTAGGCCTTTTTTACGGGTGGATTACTATGACTCAGTATTCAGACCTCGCGAGTCCCAGTTTGATAATCCCCGCTATGAAAGGCTGGTATTGACAAGCGGTCTTTCCTATTCGTTTGCGGAATCCGTTTTTGTTAAGCTTGATTACGCATACAGGCGGGTTGGCGATTCCACACTGAATAACGAGGGCGCTGCGAATCTTACGTTTGGGTGGATTTACTGATAGGAAGTATTAGAGATTATTGAAAAGATGTTGAGAAGGAGAAAATTACTGATAGCGGTTCTGGTTATTGTCGCCGTACTCTATTATTTTTTTGGACTTTATAATATCTCGGCTACGAAACCGCATCCTGGGATTGTGAATACTTTCTTTCACATGATCGCCGAGAGGTCGATACAGAGAAACTCTGCGAGTCTAACGGTTCCCTACGACGTCAATGATGAGGACATTTACGTGAAGGGCTTTAAGGAATACGAGCACATGTGCGTTCAATGTCATGGAGCGCCCGGCGTCGAGCCTTCGCCGACCGGCAAAGGTCTTTTTCCCAAACCTCCCAAATTTCCTAGTGAAGAATTCAATGAATATTCTCTTAAGGATATCTTCTGGGTCACTAAAAACGGTGTCAAGATGACAGGAATGCCCGCTTACGGACCCACTCACAAAGACGAGGCGATCTGGGCAGTCGCCATATTCCTTGACAGGTCGAGAAACTTATCCGAAGCGGGATATAAAAAGCTCAGGGACAAGTATTCGGACACACACCGCTAACGGCGCCAGCTTGAGAGGACAACCTTTTTAGCTGATCGTTTTTGCCGGTTTACTGCAACGGAAGGAATATATGGGGGAGACTTTAAAGTTATCTGGAAAGAGTTTCTTCCCTCCTCCAGTTGACTTTGTTTAAATAGTGGTAATGATTACCACTTAGATAGCTATTTTATGGATATATAAAGTTTACAATACCGTTATGCAGGTAAGCAGAACCCTTGATTACGCCGTCAGATGCCTTATCCACATGGGAGGCAGTCCGGGGGACAGATTCAGCATGAAGCAGATATCCGAGACCCAGCACATTCCGCAGAATTACTTGGCCAAGGTAATGAGAAGGCTTGTCAACCGCGGAATACTCAGGTCGAAAGTAGGACCCGAGGGTGGGTACATGCTTCGCAAGCTCCCCCACGAACTTAGCCTGAGAGAGGTCTACGAAGCCATAGAGGGAGAAATAAGGATAGTAGACTGCATGGACGACGACGGTCCCTGCGCGCTTTATGAGAACTGCGGGCAGCTTCCTCTCTGGGACAAGCTCAAGGTTTCCATGATAAGGATTCTTGAAGATACCACTATTGGGGATATGGTGAACGAAACTCGAGGCGGCAGAAGTCACTAGCAGGAGGATAATTTCTTAATGAGCGTTGATCTTGAAAAACTCGCGCAGGAGGAATACAAGTACGGATTCGTAACCGACGTCGAGCAGGAGATTGCCCCCAAGGGGCTTAACGAAGATATAATCAGGATGATCTCCTCCAAGAAGAACGAACCTGAATGGCTTCTCGAATGGCGCCTAGGGGCCTATGAGCGCTGGAAGAAGATGAAGGAGCCCAGATGGGCTTTTCTAAGATATCCGGAAATAGATTTTAACGGCATAAGTTATTACGCCGCGCCGAAAAGCAATCCTAGGCCGAAGAGCCTTGACGAGATAGACCCGGAGATAAAGGAGACCTACGACAAGCTCGGTATTCCGCTCGAAGAGCAGAAGATGCTGGCCGGCGTCGCCGTCGACGCGGTTTTCGACAGCGTTTCCGTCTTTACCACTTTCAAGGAAAAACTCGCCGAGGAAGGGGTTATTTTCTGCTCCATATCCGAGGCGGTGGAGGAATATCCCGATCTTGTGCGCAAGTACCTGGGTTCGGTCGTGCCGCGCGGGGACAACTTCTATGCGGCTTTGAATTCCGCGGTCTTTACGGACGGTTCCTTCGTCTATATTCCCAAGGGAGTAAGATGCCCCATGGAGCTCTCTACCTATTTCCGCATAAACGCGGAGAACACAGGACAGTTCGAAAGAACGCTCATAATTGCCGAGGAGGGAAGCTACGTAAGCTATCTTGAGGGTTGCACGGCCCCGCAGAGAGACGAAAACCAGCTCCATGCCGCGGTGGTTGAACTTATAGCTCACGATGACGCCACCATAAAGTATTCGACGATACAGAACTGGTATCCTGGGGACAAGCAGGGCAAGGGCGGAATATACAATTTCGTAACAAAGCGGGGGAGATGCATCGGCAGGGCCTCGAGGATTTCCTGGACGCAGGTTGAGACCGGTTCCGCTATCACGTGGAAATACCCGAGCTGCGTTCTGGAAGGGGATAATTCGGTCGGGGAGTTTTACTCCGTTGCCCTTACCAACAGGCGCCAGCAGGCCGACACCGGGACCAAGATGGTTCACGTGGGGAAAAACACCAGCAGCACGATCATTTCCAAGGGCATTTCCGCGGGCGAGGGACAGAACATATACAGGGGACTTGTTGAAATTGGTAAAAATGCCGAGAAGGCGAGAAATTACACGCAGTGCGACTCGATGCTTATAGGGGACCGCTGCGGAGCACACACTTTTCCATACATAGAGGTAAAAAATTCCACAGCTCACATGGAGCACGAAGCTTCTACCTCTAAAATAGGCGAGGACCAGATGTTTTACTGTCGCCAGAGAGGGCTTTCCGCCGAAGACGCGGTTTCGCTCATAGTGAACGGTTTCTGCAAGGAAGTTTTCAAGGAACTGCCGTTTGAGTTTGCGGTTGAAGCTGAAAAACTGCTGAGCGTAAGTCTTGAGGGAAGCGTGGGTTAATAACGGTTCCGCCGTAATTCTGAAAAAAGATTTTTAGGAGGAGCGAAACATGCTCGAGGTGAAAAACCTGCATGTGCAGGTAGATGACAAGGAAATACTGAAAGGGATGGACATTACCGTGGCGCCCGGGGAAGTACACTCCATAATGGGCCCGAACGGTTCGGGGAAAAGCACTCTTGCCCAAGTTCTTGCGGGCAGGGAAACGTACGAGGTTACGGAAGGAGAGATAACTTTCCAAGGCAAGGATCTTCTCGATCTTGAGCCCGAGGAGAGGGCGTGCGAGGGGATATTCCTCGCTTTTCAGTATCCTGTGGAGATCCCTGGAGTCGCAAACACCTATCTTCTTCGCGAGGCCCTTAACGCGAAAAGGGAATACCGGGACGAAGAACCGCTTAAGCACGTTGAGTTTGGCAAGCTTGCCAGGGAGAAAATGAAATCGCTCGGTATTGACGAGGATCTTCTTAAAAGGTCGGTGAATGCCGGCTTTTCGGGCGGAGAGAAGAAAAGGAACGAAATATTCCAGATGCAGATACTTGAG
This sequence comes from Thermodesulfobacteriota bacterium, assembly GCA_965204035.1. GTDB lineage: Bacteria > Desulfobacterota_D > UBA1144 > Nemesobacterales > Nemesobacteraceae > Nemesobacter. The sequence continues at coordinate 1,651,106 of OZ241964.1, read as the reverse complement.
CCTTCGCTGGCAGTGCTTGACGAGACCGATTCAGGTCTCGACATAGACGCGCTCAAGATAGTGGCAAACGGGGTGAATTCGATGAGAGACTCCGGCCGTTCCTTTATAGTGATAACCCACTACCAGAGACTTCTTAACTATATAGTTCCCGATTTCGTCCACGTGATGGTAGATGGAAAAATCGTAAAATCGGGAGGAAAGGAGCTTGCCCACGAACTCGAGGAAAAAGGTTACGCGGGTTTTTAAGGGGCGGGGTAACCAGCAAGGAGCATAACACGATGGCTATTGTTTTTGACGGCACGCGCGAGAGTTACGTTGAGAGGCTTTCTGAGTTTCTGGATAGCGGAAGGGGAGATGCCCCAGAGTGGTTAGCGGATCTTCGCCGGGAAGCGATCTTGGGATTCGGCGAGCTTGGATTTCCGACCCTTTCTGATGAAGAGTGGAGGTTTACCAACCTTGAAGCGCTTCGCAGAGGTTCATTTTCAATCGCCGAGAATGGAATCTCGGATGTTTCTGAGAAAACCGTGGATTCCTACGGGTTCTCGGGGCTTGATTGTCTGCGGCTTGTCTTCGTAAACGGCCGTTTCGCCTCTTCACTTTCGGACGTGGGGGATGTCGGGGAAGGGATTGTGGTAAAAGCCTTGTCTGAGGCGATCCGGGAGCATGACGATCTTGTAAGGGGTCACCTGGCGAAATACGCCGATTACGAAAAAGACGCCTTTATCTCCCTTAACACGTCATATTTTGAAGACGGGGTATTTGTTTACGTTCCCGACCGGACCGTTTTTGAGAAACCCGTGCATGTTCTTCACGTATCAACGGATGAAGGCCGTCCTCTGTTCATAAACCCGAGAAATCTCATCATCATCGGGCAAAGTTCGGCCGCCAAGGTCATTGAGCATTACGTATCGATGTCCCAGAGCGTTTATTTCTCAAACGTGGTCACGGAAGTTGTCTGCGGCGAAGACGCGAACCTCGAGCATTACAGGCTTGAGTTTGAAAGTCAGAAGGCGTTTAATTTTTCCACTCTGAGGGTAGATCAGCAGAAAAACAGCAATATCACTTCCCACTCCGTTCTCTACGGAGGAGCCATAGTGAGGAACAACGTTCATCCCGTTCTGGCGGGAGAAGGATGCAACTCCGATATTTACGGCCTTTTCATGTCAGAGAGGCGCCAGCACATGGATAACTTCATGCGCGTCGAGCACGCAAGCCCTCATTGCGACAGCCGTCAGTTCTATAACGGCGTGCTTGACGGTCGCTCAAAGGGAGTTTTTCACGGAAGAATACTGGTTCACGAAGGCGCCGAGAAAACGGACGCGAAGCAGACCAACAGAAATCTTCTTCTCTCCGACACGGCCCAGATAGACACGAAGCCCCAGCTTGAGATATACAACGATGACGTAAAGTGCACGCATGGAGCCACGATCGGACAGATGGACGAAGAAGCCCTTTTTTATCTATGCTCAAGAGGGATTTCAATGAGGAAGGCAAAGATCATAATGCTCCGCGCCTTTACTAACGAGACTCTTGAGCATATGTCGATCGACTCCGTGAGGGAGACTCTTGAGCATACAGTCATGAAATGGTTTGAGAGAAGACTCGAAAACGGCGTCGGGAGATAGGCTCATGTCCGATTACGAGAAAGTGGCTAAGGTTTCAGATATAGCCGAAGGAGGAGTGGAATCCTTTTTCGTAGGCGGAGAAGCGATTGCCGTATGCAGGGTCGAGGGGGATTTCTACGCTTTTAAGGATGAATGCACCCACCAGTGTTTTACTCTCTCGGACGGTGACCTTGACGGGGAGCGCATCACCTGCTGCTATCACGGGGCTGAGTTCAACGTCAGAACAGGCGAGGTGCTCTGTCTTCCAGCGGTCGAACCTCTGGAGATCTACCCGGTAAAAATTGACGGGGACGACATACTTATAAAACTAGATGACTGACCATCCCCGTCTTTTCTATCCCGCGGGTTTGAATTTGGGGAGGGTGACCTCATCTGTAACGTCATCGAACACCACCTGCACTTCCATGCCGATGGACACCTCGGCGGGATCGACATTCACGACGTTTGACATCATCTTCACTCCCTCGTCCATCTCGATAAGGGCCACCACGTAGGGAGGCTCACCCTTGTAGGCCTTCGATGGCCCCATGTGGTGTATGGAAAAAGTCCACACCTTCCCCCGACCCTCGCTCTCAACCCACTCTATGTCCTCACTCATGTCCCCTCCCGGGGAAAAAGCCCTGGGGTAAAAGAAAAACTCCCCCGTCTCCCTTGATCTCGGGATAACCAGCTTGTGCTCCCTGGCAGCTTCCCAAAACGGCTTCGTCTCAGGCCTGAATTCAGGCAAAGGCTTGTTATACGCTTTTTTTTCTTCTGACATCTTCTTTGTCTCCTTTGTTTTGTATTAATTAATCGGCTGGTTACCCAGAACCACTGTGCTGTGAGCCGACACTATCCCCCCGTTTCCATGCACAACCGCAACCTCGGGGTCTTCAACCTGTCTGCACCCCGCGTCTCCCCTCAACTGCAAAGTGGCCTCCACCACATGATGCATCGCCCCCAGGTGAGCCTGACTCAAGAGTCCTCCGTGGGTGTTCACCGGAAGGTCCTTCCCTATCTCCATCCTTCCCTCAAGAGCAAACGCTCCTCCGTCCCCTTTGGGAACAAAGCCCAGCCCCTCAAGCTCCAGGAGCACAGTTATGGTGAAACAGTCGTAAAGGAAAGCTATGTCCACGTCATCTGGTTTTATTCCCGCGGTGCCAAACGCCTTCTCCCCCGACCGCTCAACGGCGTTGTATATCTGATCGAGGTTCTCAAGGGTAGTGAGGTACTGGTGGGAGTATCCCTGTCCCATTCCCCAAAGGTATGCGAGATCGTTTTCTATGCCGAGCTCCTTTGCCTTGTCCTCAGTAGTCACTATGAAGGCCGCTCCCCCATCAGAGATAATGGAGCAGTCATACTTTGTAAGAGGTTCGGCTATGACCCTTGAACTCAGAACGTCCTCTATCGAGAGGGGGTCCTTGTTCATGGCGTTTTCCTTGTCCGCGGCGTGCTTTCTCATGGTTACCGCAACCGCGGCCAGATGCTCTCTTCTCGCGCCCCAGTCATGTAGGTATCTCTGCGCCGCAAGGGCGTATCCCCCGGGAGTCGTAAGTCCGTAGGGAAACTCAAACTCCGCGTGGCACATCTCCCTTATAAGGGCCAGCATCCCCGAAGAGGATATTCCCGAGAGGGTGTTGTCCCCCCTTACGCAGAGTACAACCTCCGACTGCCCCGAGGCTATTGCCATCGCGGCTTCGGCCACCATCCACACCGCCGTGGCTCCACCCACCGCGACCGAGGAGAAGAACCTCGGGTTCATCCCGAAGTAGTCCGCAAAGGTGGTGCAGTGCATGAAGGTGTGTTCCACGAGGGAGAAGGCCGTTACGAGGCCGTCCACGTCGTCTTTTTTAATCCCCGCGTCCTCAATCGCAAGCTTGGAAGCTTCGCTGAGGAAGTGAAAGGAGCTTTTATCCGGGATTTTTCCCTGTTCGGTTTCGCCCACCCCGGCGATAACAACTTTTTTCTTTTTTAGAAGTTCTCGGGTCTCCTGTATGCCCGGAAGGTTCTGTGACATTGTAATGCTTCCTCCTTGATGAATCTTTACGATTCCGTATTGAAAATCCGTATCATATTACTACATACCTAAGGCTTTTGCCAAACTTTATGAGTCGAAATCCCTTTGAAACTATTCTCTTTTTGCGCTCAAAGAAAGTATAATGTTCCGGAAATGGAACTAGGATATTTCACAATGCCTCTTCATCCGTTCGGTTCTACCCTTTCCGATACGCTTGAAGCGGACATGGAGCAGGTAGTTTTTCTTGACCAGATCGGTTTCAGGGAAGCCTGGATAGGAGAACACTTCACGGCGGGCTGGGAGAATATACCTGCCCCCGATCTTTTCATAGCCAAAGCCGCCGCTCTTACTAAACAGATAATCTTCGGTACGGGAGTTTCATGCCTGCCTCAGCATGACCCTTTTATGCTTGCGCACAGAATTGCGGTTCTTGACCACCTGCTTAAGGGAAGATTCTACTGGGGAGTGGGAGCCGGAAGTTTCATCGGAGATTTCGAAGCGTTCGGTATAAATCCGAAAACAGGGGAGCAAAGACAACTTATGAACGAGTCCCTTGAGATGATACTTAACCTCTGGAACAATCCAAACCCGGGTGTTTACTCTAACTCCCGGTGGAAGTTTGCCGTTCCCGATCCCGTGGAAAGGGTCGGTCTCGGAGTACACACGAAGCCCTACCAGGAGCCTCATCCTCCTATAGCGGTTGCGGGAATCTCGGAGAATTCTGCGAGTCTTAAGACGGCCGGGGAACGTGACTGGATACCTATGAGCATAAATTTCGTTATCCCTGATGTGCTTAAATCTCACTGGGCGGGATACGAGCAGGGCGCGGAGGCCGCTGGCAGAACGCCTGAGAGGGCAAAATGGAGGATTGCAAGGGACGTCTATGTCGCGGAGACAACCGAAGAGGCGAGAAAAGAGGTGATAGAAGGCACGCTCGCAAGAGATTTCCGGGATTATTTTTTCACTATAGTTCCCATGATAAGAAACAACCTGAACCTGTTTAAGATTGACAAGTCAATGTCGGATCAGGAAGTGACCATGGACTACATGATCGAAAACATGTGGCTTGTGGGAAGTCCCGAGGACGTCGCCCGGAAAATAATCGAGCTTCACGAGTTCGTCGGGGGATTCGGGGTGCTTCTGGTCATGGGGCACGAGTGGAACCCGAAGGAAAAATGGCAGGAATCAATGAGGCTGCTCAAAGAAGAAGTTCTTCCGATTGTGAAAGAGAATCTGCGGAGGGGGGCCTGAGAGCGCCTTTAGACCTTTAAGACTGCGGTTCGTGACTGAAGTGAATTCCGCATTCTTTGTCCGAGCCTTGCTCCCACCACCACCTGCCGGCCCTAGGATCTTCTCCCTCCTCGACGGCCCTTGTGCAGGGAGCGCATCCTATGCTCGGATATCCCATGTCGTGAAGCTTGTTGTAGGGAACGTCGTTTTTCCTTACGTAGTCCCATACCTGCTCGGTGGTCCAGTCAAGCATCGGGTTTATCTTGAGCATTCTTCCGTGCAGGTAGTCGATCTCAAACTTGCTTGACTCCGCGCGCTGCGCCGTCTGGTCCGCTCTTATGGAGGTAATCCAGCCGTCTAGGGTTTTTAAGTATCCGTTCAGGGGGTTGGTTTTCCTCACCTGGCAGCAGAGTCTTCTGTTCTCAACGCTTTTGTAGAAGAGATTCACGCCGCGGCTTGTCACCATCTCCTCCACTTCATCTCTGTCGGGAAAAAGCACCTCGATATTGATGCCGTACTTCTCTCTGGTTTTCTCCATTGCGTCATATGTATGCGAATGAAGCCTTCCGGTATCAAGAGTGAAGATTCTCGCTTTGGGGTTTGCCTTTGCGAACATGTCGACAAGCACCATTCCCTGGACCTGAAAGCTGGTCGCAAGTGCCACCGAGCGACCAAGGTTCGCAGAAGCCCAGGCGAGGATATCCTCGGGAGAACTTCGCTCAAACTCGCGATTGAGATTCTTTACGTCTTCTTCAGAGAATTTCATTTAACCCAGAAAACTCAGGTACGACGACAGGCCGTACTTTATGTATATGAGGGATACGTAATAACTTACCCCTACAGTTATCACAGGAACAACAAACCAGAAAAAACCGATTTTTACAACATGGCTGTTTTTGGAAGTCCGGGCGAATCCGTGCTGCGCGCACGAAAAACCCACAACCCCGGCCGTTACTATCTCGGCGATCGAAACCGGAATTCCGTATAACGAGGCAAGCAGTATTATTACCGCAGCCGTAAACTCAACCGAGATAGCCCTTATGATGCATATCTCCGTTATTTTCTTTCCCAGCGTCTCAAGAACCCTGCCTCCCAGCAGAATTGCTCCCACCCCCATTGCGACACCGGCAAGAATCGCGCCCGGATAGGAGTCTATTAGCCCCAGGCTTACTATCGGGCCTATGGCGTTTGCGGAATTGTTGGCGCCCCCTGAGAAGGCAATAAAAGTTCCGGATATGGTAATCAGCACGGTCAGGATAACATTGACTCTTTTCTCCGAGAAATTACTTGCGAGGTAATGGACTATCTTGAAATAGAAGAACTTTGCCACGGCGAAGTTTATTACCCAGGCGACTATCGGCGCCAGGATCCACCATTTGAGTACCCGGATGAAGCTGTCGGAATTAAGCGTCTGGGTATAAAGACCGATTCCCACTATGGCGCACACTATGGCGTGGGTGGTGGCTATGGGCGTGCGGACCACATTTGCCCAGGCGATAAAACCTATCCCGAGAAGCAGAATTATAAATATGAAGCCTATGTCGGAAGAGAGGGTCTCGGCCGGCACTATTCCCTTTCCTACGGTCTCCACCACGGGGGCTCCGGCCGTAAGCGCTCCGAGGAGAGCAAAGACAGCTATGAGCCATACGGCCTGTCTTTTCGACCTTACGCCGGCACCGTATGATGTTGCCATGGACGCCGCGGAATTGTTGGCTCCTATGTTAAGGGCCAGAAATCCCGAAAGCACAAGTGTTACAACAAGTAAGACGCTCAATAAATTGTCTCCCCGCTTAAATGTCGGCGGCAGTGATTACGTAAAAACCAAATATCATTCCGGTTTGTGCGAAAAACAAAAGGGCTTTGCGTAGGGTTTTCTAGAGAAGTTCCGAAACCCTGAATATGGAAAAAAAGCTACAGCCCCGCTCAACGAAGGCTTTTTCTGTGTTCTCTCCCCTGTCGACGACGCAGAGAATCCCGCGGACTTTGGCTCCGGCGGACTCGACAAGATCAATGGCTCTTAGCACGGAACCGCCGGTCGTAATCACGTCCTCAACTATTGCCACACTGTCTCCCCGGGTAAGTCCGCCCTCTATCATGTTTCCGGTCCCGTGTTCCTTTTCCTTCTTTCTTACTATGAAGCCGCGAAGCGGCATGCCCTCCTCATGACTTCTGGAGATGATAGCTCCCACAATGGGGTCGGCACCCGTGGACGGTCCTCCTACGGCCGTTATGTCGCCCTGCGCGGCGATTTCGCCCAAGAATATTTTTGATATCAAATTGGCGCCTTCGGGGTCCAAGGTCGTGAGCCTGGCATCTATGTAATAGGAACTCTGCTTTCCAGATGCCAAGGTGAAATTTCCGAGCAGGATTGATTTGCTTTTTAGAATTAGTTTTAATCTTTTCCTGCTCTTGTTCATCTTCCGGGATTCCGAACCGAATGAAACATTATTTTCGTAATTGTACCCATTGATGCAAAAAATCAATAAGCCGAACCGGCTCCTTCTTCTGTGCGGAACAGCCGTTTTTCTCCTGCTTGGGGCTATCGCTAAAATCTCCCCGGAACTTACCTCCGGGGCTTTTGAGAAAGACCTGATACCGGTTTTCATATCGCTTCTGGTTGCCGCCTCGGCCATTTATTTCGCGGCGGTGGGAAGTTTCAGAAAAAACCGCGCGTGCTCCCTTCTTCTCATAATTCTTTTCGGTCTCGGGTTCCGTGTTCTGTTTCTTTTTTCAACCCCGATACTTGAAAACGACTATCACCGCTACTTCTGGGACGGCGCCGTTGTTGCAGGCGGAATGAATCCCTACGAGCACTCCCCGGAGGAAGTGATAAAAGGCGGGGGAAACGAAAAACTTAAGGAACTCAGGCACCTCTACGGCGATACGCTTGAGAAAATAAACCACCCCCACGTAAAAACCATCTATCCGCCTATAGCGGAATTTTTCTTTGCTGTATCCTACAAGATATCTCCCATGAGTATCACGGCGTGGAGGATTCTGCTCATGGTGTTTGACCTAGTTACGCTGGGGCTTCTGCTTGCTAGTTTGAAGAAACTCGGCATTCCTCGTCAATATTCCATTATCTACTGGTGGAACCCGCTTCTGGTGAAGGAGATATTCAATTCCCTGCACATGGATGTCTTGGCGTTTCCGTTCGTGCTGGGGGCAATTCTTCTTTTTCTCTGCGAAAGGAAAAGGCTCTGGACGCTTGTCCTTTCCTTGGCGGTGGGAGTCAAGCTCTGGCCGGCGCTTCTTTTCGGAATGTTTTTAAATCCCCTTCGTGAGAAACGGCGAACGCTCCTGCAGATCTTTATTTTTGCCACCGCGGTCTTAATCATATTCCTTCCCATGGTTGTATTTAAGCTGGATTCGACTTCCGGCATCGTGGCGTACGGAAAAAGCTGGCAGAACAACAGCCCGTTCTTCACAGCGGTTCTTTCGGGATGGGAGTTTGTTCTGGAAGCGTTTGATATTCACCCCGGACACGCGCAGAAACATTCGAGAATCGGTCTCGTCGCGATTTTTCTTCTCTGGAAGTTTTACGTGGCTTTTGTATGCAGGTCTTTAGGTTTCCACAGAAAAGCTCTTCTCATAATTGGAGGTGTGTTTCTGCTGATCCCGGCACAGTTTCCCTGGTACTACACGTGGCTTCTTCCGTTTCTCTGCATAGCTCCAAGCCCGGGTTTCCTTGCTCTAACCGCACTGCTCCCTCTTTATTACCTTCAGTACTATTTTCCCTCTCACCCGGAGGAAGGTGGAATATTTGGAGACGCGGTGATATGGATAGAATTTGTGCCCGTGTGGATACTTCTCGCTTGGGAATGGTGGAGATTTCGGGCCTCGAAAAAAGCCTCAGCCATCCGAACAGACATTGTTGATGGGGGCTGAGAACAATGGGTCATTCACGTTGCCGAACGATTCCTGGGACGGTTACTGGACTGGAATTCTATTCTGTATGGCGTCTCTCACGGTCTTGTAATCGTTTGGAAGTTCAACCGGAACATTGCTTAGCTCAGAAGATATCCCTTCAAGAGCGGACCTGTGATAGCCGGATTTGAACTCAACGAACTTAAGCCCGTGAGCGGTGGAGACTACCACTATCTTTTCCTTGGGGGAAAGGACTTTCTTATCAAGCAGTTTCAAAAACACCGCGAGTGCGACTCCTGTGTGCGGGCAGTTAAACGTGCCTGTTCTGTCAGCCATCGCTGAGGCATGGGAAAGTTCGTCTTCCGATGCCTGCTCCACTACTCCGTCAAATCGCCTGAGGATCGAAATTGCCTTGTTGATGCTTACCGGGTTCCCGATCTGTATTGCGTTTGCGAGGGTTTTTTTCGCTCTCACGGGAGTAAATTCTTCGAACCCCTTAAGGTAACTCAGGTAAAGAGGGTTTGCGTTCTTTGCCTGCGCACAGACTATTCTCGGAAGTTTTTTTATGACACCGAGTTCATACATCATCAAGAATCCCTTCCCGAGAGCGGATACGTTGCCGAGGTTGCCGCCGGGAATTATTACCCAGTCCGGAACCTCCCAGTCAAACTGCTGGCAAAGTTCTATGCTAATAGTTTTTTGTCCCTCTATGCGCAGGGAGTTAATTGAATTTGCGAGATAAATGTTATGCTCGCTGGTTATTCTCTGGACCATCTCCATGCAGCCGTCAAAGTCCGTATCCAGGGAGAGAACCAGAGACCCGTTCGATATCGGCTGGATCAGCTGGGCAATGGATACCTTGTCTTTAGGGAGAAAAACTATGGAGGGAATGCCTGCCGACGCGCAGTAGGCGGCCAAAGCGGCCGATGTGTCGCCAGTCGAGGCGCAGGCTACCGCGGGGATGCTCATGTTGTCGCTTATCATCTGGTTTACGGCCGATACGAGCACGGTCATCCCCAGGTCCTTGAAGGATCCCGTGTGGCTGTTGCCGCACATCTTTATCCAGAGGTCTTCGACGCCTACCTGCTTTCCGAACCTCTCGGCCCAGAAAAGGTTAGTGCATCCCTCGTACATTGAAACTATGTTCTCGTTTTCGATTAAGGGCAGAACCCACTCCTTCTTCCCCCAGACGCCGCTTCCGAAAGGCCAGACCTGCTTTCTGTACCTGCTGTCAAAAAGCTCTTTCCATTCCTCGGGCGTCTTTCGCCCCAGAATTTCCATGTCGTGCTGAACGTCAAGAAGGTTGTCGCACGTCTTGCACCTGTAAATGATTTCATCAATGGGATAGGTCTCAGAGCAGTTCTCGTCTATGCATCTGAAATGGGCTCGGTACTCACTCATGGAACTAAGAAAATACATTTTGCCTTTTTCCCTGTCAACGCTGTGCGGACTCTTTTCTCATGCTCCGGTGCTTACTTTAAAGTCCCCGAATCTCTATGTTCATTGACACTGACAGAGCCTTTCGGTACTCTGGAAGAATCGGATGGAACGAAGAGCCGTTATCCTGATAAAGGGAAGGGTACAGGGAGTTTATTTCAGAGCCTCGACGGCCCAAACAGCGACTGAGCTTGGCATCAAGGGACATGTCGAGAACCTCATGGATGGAACCGTCAGAATAGTCGCTGAAGGAACGACCGAGAACCTCGAAAAACTGATTGAGTGGTGCGGCGAAGGGCCGCCCCACGCAAAGGTCGAGTCGGTTGAATTCAAGTGGCTTCCACCTGAGGGCGGGTTCATCGATTTTCGTATAAGCAGGACTCAAAGGAGATCAGATTGATAATAAAATGCATCCCGGGCGGGATATTCATTGAAAACTGTTACATCATAGGGGATGAAGATACGAACGAGGCTATGCTCGTTGATCCCGGAGAGCAGATAGCGGAGATATCCGAGGAAATCGAAAAATCGGGACTCGAGGTAAAAAAGATAGTTAACACCCACACGCATCTGGATCATGTGGCCGGTGTCGAGGCTTTCAAGAAAATGCTAGGCATACCCTTTTACATACACAAAAAGGAACAGCCCGTGCTTGATCTGCTTCCCGAGGCGAAGATGAGATTCCCCGGATTTGATTTCGTCGAAGTCCCCGGGGTAGACGGTTACGTGAAAGAAGGAGAAACTCTTTCTGTGGGGAATCTTAAAGGAGAGATACTCCTTGTTCCGGGACACACTTGGGGACATATATGTTTTGTTTTCGGAGAATCGATAATAGCTGGAGACACTGTTTTTGCTGGAAGCGTAGGCAGAGTGGATCTTACCGGGGGAACGACCATGACGGAGCTTGTCGGGTCGATCCGCTCCGAGATTCTTAAATATCCCGACCATTACGAAATCCATCCAGGCCACGGCCCTCAAACGACAGTGGGAATTGAAAAAAGAACCAATCCTTTTCTCGTGGGAACTTTTGCCCTTTAGAGGAGATATGAGACCGGAAAGATTCATCAGGTTAGCTGTGTACTCGGTGATTGCCGTGGTTGTGGCCTTGATGTTTTTCAACGAGATTTCCAAGGTCTATTTTCTCAAGAACGAAAACAAGAGGATAGAGAAGAGAGTAGAGGATTTAGAAGCGCAGAACAGGGCGTACAGAGAGGAAATAAAGGCCCTGAAGCAAGACGAAAGATACATTGAGAAAATACTGAGAGAGGAACTGGGGATGATAAAAGACAAAGAAAAGATATTCAGGTTCAAAGAAAAATAACTTTGACCTTAATTTTTTGCTTCCATATTTAAAGACTGTTCTGAAACAGTCTCCGCTTTAAACGGATGGATGATATGAAGCGGGAGCAGGTATTCCGTCAGACCAAGAAGCTTGGACAGAATTTTCTGAACGACCCCAACATACTCCGTAAGATATGCGCCACAGCAAAGCTCCATAAAGAAGATCACGTGATTGAAATCGGACCCGGCAAAGGCAGCCTTACGGAGCATTTAGTGCACGGCGCCGGCAGAGTCACGGCGATTGAGAAGGACAAGAGACTGAAAACCTTTCTTGACGGGAAATTCGGGGAATCTGCAAACGTCAGACTTGTTTACGAAGATGTTCTTAAAATCGATTTCAGCCGTTTTTCCGATGGAAAGAAAACGAAGTTCGTATCCAATCTTCCCTATAACATATCCACCCGGATTCTGCTTAAGCTTCTTGATGAAAGAGAACTTTTCTCGAGAATAGTTGTGATGCTGCAAAAGGAAGTGGCACAGAGGATATCTTCTGCAAAGGGGCGGAAAAGCTACGGCTCCCTCTCTGTACTTCTCCAGAGCTGTTTCAGCGTGGAGACAGCCTTCAAGGTTTCCCGCCGCGCGTTCTATCCGGTTCCCGAGGTGGATTCTGCGGTGGTGGTGCTCGATCCGCTTAAAGAGCCTGTTTTTTCTCTATCGAGCGAGAAAACCTTCAGGACTGTTACCAGATACGCGTTCTCCTCGCGGAGAAAGACCATAAGAAATTCGCTCGGCAACTTTTTTGAGAGGGAGACCGTTGAGCGGGCGCTTTCAGGTTCGAGTATCGATCAGCGGAGAAGGGCGGAATCCCTTTCGGTTGAGGAATTCGCGAGATTGGCCGACAGCTTCCACGCAATAAATCAGTAGACAAGTTCCCGAAGAAGCAGGTTCTGAAGCTTCTTTACCCTTGCTCCCATGCCGTTTGATATGATGGAAAAAACATAAACCCGCCCGTTTTTTCCGAATACGTAGCCGGACAGGGATCTGGCTCCTTCAAGATATCCGGTTTTCGCGTAGACCTTGCCCTTGAGGTTGCGAAATCTTTTCTTGAGAGTTCCGTCAACTCCGGCGATCGGAAGGGACGCGACAAACTCCTCGGAAATATCCGGATTGTTGTAGGCTTTGGCGAGCGCCTCAGTTATGTTCTCGGGCGACACCCTGTTCAGCCTTGAGAGGCCGGAACCGTCGGCCACGGAGAAGCTACCATTGAGACCGATTCTTCTCAGGTGATTTTCAATCACGCGCGTTCCGGATTCCCATGAGCCCGGGGCGCCGGAGAACTCGGCGCCGATCGCCTTCACTATGCTCTCCCCTATTATGTTTACGCTTTCTTTGTTGTACTCATGAATAATAGTGCCCAGAGGTTCTGAATAATGAGTGAGAACTTTGCCGGACCATCGAGGCACCTTCCCACGTTCTATGGGCCCGTCTACCTCGATTCCGTTTTCCTCGAGAACTCTCTTGAATACCGCCCCGAAGTAAAAAAACGGGTCTGGCACCGAAATATCCAGGGTCTCGGCTTTTTTTCGGGAGGAGACGTATCCGGAGATCTTGAGTTCGTTTCGTTCGTTGTATACTGCCCTAACGCCCGACCTTTTCAGCCTGGTGGAAACCCTGTTTCTAATCGGGAAGGGGAACTCCGCGGGTTCCGTTCTCACTATTGCGGGTGCCCCCTGCACTCTGGACGCGGAAATCTTTATCTTGGCCGAATTGTAATTAAACGAAATCGCCGTTACGGGAGGGCAGAATCCTTTGTCGAACCATTCAGGGTCCCAGCCCTGTCCGTAGAGATTGTCATCAAAGTATGAACCGTCAAGATATATGCCACCGTCGATTCTGGTTATCCCGAGTGCTTTAATCCGCCCGGCAATCTCCCGAAGTTTCCCGATGTCTATCGTGGGATCTCCGAACCCTTCTACGTAAAGACCGCCGTGGCCTACTCCCGAGTGTATGCCTCCGCCCAGATAAAACTTCGTTTTGAACCGGAAATTTTTTCCGAGGATGGAAAGAGCTGCTATGGAGGAAAGTATTTTGTTGTTGGAAGCGGGGATGAACTCCTTTTTGCTGTTATAGCGGAAAACCGTTCTGCCGGTATCGGCCGAACGGACCATGATCCCGATTTTTCTTTGCGACGGGGGGGTTTTTGAGAGAAAGGAAAGGATTTTTTTGTGGTTTACATCAGCATAGGAGGAGGCGGCCGGCAGAAAGGCAAAGAGTAAAACCAAGGTGCGCAGAATCAAGATTTTTTTTCTGGAATTCATCATTGCTGCATTCTTTTAGGTCAGTGGGCTTCAGCCCAGTTCTCCGCGGCGCGCATCTCCACTCTGAGCGGTACATTAAGCTCCCAGGCGTTTTCCATGTCGTTTTTTATATGAATTCTCAGTTCTTCAAGTTCCGTTTCATGAACCTCGAAAAGAAGTTCGTCGTGAACCTGAAGAATCATCTTGGAGCGAAATCCTTCTTCCTCAAATCTTCTGAATATGCGGATCATCGCCAGATTTATTATATCCGCTGCAGACCCCTGTATCGGAGTGTTTATGGCTTCCCGCTCACCTCTGCTCCTTTCCACTCTGTTCCCCGACACAAGCTCCGGTATGGGCCTTCTTCTTCCGATAAGCGTCTCGGTGTAGCCCCTGCTCCGTGCCTCCTCAACCGATGACTGCATATAGGTCTTCACTTCCGAGTATCTGTCAAAATACCTGTTTATGTAATTTCTCGAGACCGAGACCGTGGTACCGAGCTGTTTTGAAAGACCGAAAGCACTTATCCCGTATATTATGCCGAAGTTTATAGTCTTGGCGAGGTTCCGCATCTCGGAGGTAATCCGGTCTTCGCTTGCGTTAAAGATTTCGCAGGCCGTTGCGACGTGCACGTCCTTGTCAGCTCGAAGCGCCTCAAGCAGGGTTGGATCTCCCGAGAAATGGGCGAGCAGGCGAAGCTCTATCTGTGAGTAGTCGGCCGACAGTATGACGCAGCCGTCTTTCGCCACGAACGATTTCCGGATTCTTTTCCCATCCCCGGTTTTTATCGGGATGTTCTGAAGATTGGGATCGCTCGAGCTCAGCCTTCCGGTTGAAGTGCCGGCAGGATTAAAAGAGGTGTGAATCCTTCCCGTGGCCGGATTGATAAGCCTCGGGAGCTGATCAATGTAAGTGGACTTCAGTTTGGAGAGAAACCTGTGCCTCAGTATGAGACGGGGCACTTCGTGGATTGTCGAAAGATCTCTGAGCACTTCTGAATCAGTGGAAAAAGCGCCTTTGGCGGTTTTCTTTCTGGCGGGAAGCCTCAACTTTTCGAAAAGCACCTCGGAGAGCTGCTTCGTTGAATTTATATTAAACTCTCTTTCGGTTTTTTCGTATATCTCGGCCTCGATGGAATCGAGGTCCTTTTCAAATTCCCCCGACATCTCCTCGAGAATCGCGGTGTTGACGCTTATGCCCGTAAACTCAATGTCGCAGAGAACGGGAAGAAGTCCGAGAACATTCTCCCTGTAGAGGTCCCAGAGTTCCTCCTGCTTGAGAGCTTCAAGAAATTTCCTTGAAAGAATGAGCGTCACGTCGGAGTCTTCGCAGGAATATCTTGTCGCCGTCTCGATATCAACTTCGGCGAAGTTCTTCTTGGATTTCCCCTTGCCCGTAACGTCATCGTAGGAGATCATCCTGTGGCCAAGCTCCGTTCTTGAAAGTTCGTCAAGCTTGTAACTTCCCCGGGATGCGTCAAGCAGGTGGGCCGCAAGCATCGTGTCGAAGCAAATTCCCCTGAGCCTGACTCCGTGGTTTCTGAGCACGAGCATCTCATATTTTATATTCTGCCCTATTTTGCTTATGTCTTCGGATTCAAAAACGGGTTTCAGCATCGAAAGCGCGACGTCAGGTTCCATCTGTTTTCCGGCTTCCATAATGCCCGTGTGTCCCACGGGAACGTAAAAAGCCCGCCCCGGGGCTGTGCACAGCGAAAAGCCCACTATGCGAGCGTTCATCGGCAGTCTTGAATCCGTCTCGAGATCTATTGAGAGTTCTCCCGCTTCTTCTATCAGGCTTATGACTTGGCTGAGGGATATCTCGTCGAAAACAGTTTCGTAGGAATCGTATCTTAGCGCTTTGCCTTTGCTTGGAGGGGGAGAGGCTCCGATCTCATCAAGGAGCTTTCCAAACTCAAGTTCTCTGAATATTTCCCCGAGGTTCTCGGCAGAGTATCCCCCGTATCTGAAATCCTCGATTCCGGTTCCTACCTCGACGTCCGTTTTTATGGTAACGAGTTCTCGGCTCAGATACGCTTCGTCTTTGTGTTCTTTTAATCTTCGGGCGACCGCGGGGCGAAGCGCGTCGAGGTTGGCGTATACGCCGTCAAGATCCCCGTACTCGGATATAAGGGCCGAAGCGGTTTTCTCCCCTACGCCCGCGACTCCCGGAACGTTATCGACCTTGTCTCCCACAAGAGCGAAGAAATCGACCATCTGTTCCGGTCCGATTCCGTATTTTTTCCGCACTTCCCCCACCCCGGTTACCCGCTCCCTCATTGTGTCGACCAGAGTCACGTCTTCAGACACCAGCTGGCAGAAGTCCTTGTCTCCTGTGACCAGAACGACCTTTGATCCTTCCTGCGCCTTGGCTATGGTCCCCATGATGTCGTCGGCCTCGTACCCCTCCATTGCAAGCATCGGTATTGAGAATGCCCGTACCAGTTCGAAAATCTTGGGAAACTGGAGCTGGAGGCTTTCTGGAGCCTCGTCCCTGTTGGCCTTGTACTCAGGGTAAATTTCGTTTCTGAACACATCTCCCTTGGAATCGAACACCATCCCCAGGTACCTCGGTTCGTATTCCTTGAGAAACTTAAGAAGCATGTTCGCAAATCCGTAGACGGCGTTGGTTGGAAACCCATCGGAAGTGGAAAGATCGGCCCTTACGCCGTAATACGCCCTGAATATATACGAACTGCCGTCAATCAGATAGAGCGGGTGCTGGGACATGAAAGAAACCGCTTACGCGTTATTCGTTAAGTATACCCAACAGCTCTTGCTGGGGAGAACCAGCTTGCGGATGTGTTTTTGGCCGGTGCCGGAGACGACGTTATTTTTCCGCGCTGTAAACGAACGCGGGAGGAAAATTGGACCAGACGGTTTTCGACTTGACGACGTTTGTGAACTTGTTTCGCAGGATTGAGCGGAATCTTCTGGCGTTTGGAACCATCATGCTGACTGAATAGCTGAAGGTGATCATTCTGCCTCCGGGCTTAAGTACATTCCAGATGACGTCAAGCAGCCTGTCCTGGGTTCCGTGGTCAAATACGGCCCAGGGAAGACTTGAAATAATGCAGTCGCAGGAATCCGCTCCGTGCTGCTCGAGATATTTTTTCATGTTCTCCGCGGAATCCCTGTAGACTGTCGCGGAAGGACATCGTGATTTGGTCGCTTCGCAGAACTCGGGATTGATCTCTATTGCGAAAAACAGCGTCTCGGGGTTTTTCTTCTCAAGGATCTTCTCGGTGAAAACCCCGGTTCCCGGGCCCAGTTCTACCACAGTCCCCATTTCGCTGAGCCGTGCGGTGTCGGTAACAAGTTCCGACAGTTCTTCGTTTGAAGGAGTTATGGAACCCGTGCTTTTCGGGTCCCTGAGAAACTGTTTTATGTACCTGTAAGCTCCGAGTTTCAATGGCGCCTCCGATAAAACGCAAACTCGTATGATTATAAAGACCCAGAGAGTTTTGTCCATTGACTTGCCCTCAAGGTGGTTCCGAAGATGTCCGCACTGAGGGAGCATTTTGGAACGAAGGACAGAACAAGGGATTGCCTTGGGGATATCTTCCAGATAACGGTCAACACTTGAGCCTTCTCGCTCTGCACCGCTTCCGACACGTTGTCGGGAGAAGATGGAACGGAACTCAAGTCAGGATCAGATGTTTTAGCAGCAGCGAGAGGGCGGGGAAGGATTGTATTTTCGTAATTCCGGTATTATATAAATTGCAATCACGGTTCTTGACAGTCGGAAACCGGCGGGCAATGCAGCGATGTTTGAAGGAATCTCGAAAAAGCTCGGCACCACCCTCAAAAGGATAGGTGGGTACGGGAAGCTAAGCGAAAAAAACATAGAGGACGCGCTTCGCGAAGTGCGTCTCAGCCTTCTTGAAGCGGACGTCAATTTCAGGGTGGTTCGCCAGTTCACAGGGCTTGTCAAGGAAAGAGCCCTGGGTCGGGAAGTCGAAAAGAGTCTCAATCCGGGACAGCAGTTTGTAAAAATAGTCAAAGAAGAACTTACCGGCATTCTGGGGCTGGAAAACGAACCCCTGAATCTAAACGTCTCGCCTCCCGTGATAATAATGCTGGTCGGGCTCCAGGGTTCGGGAAAAACCACCACGGCGTCGAAGCTTGCCAAGTTTCTTAAGGAACGCCACGACAAGACCCCGCTTCTGGTTCCCGCCGACATCTACCGTCCCGCCGCGATAGAGCAGCTCAAGGTGCTTGGAGAAAAAGTAGACGTAAGCGTCTACGATACCGTGGCCGGTTCGGACCCCGTGGACGTGTGCGCGGATGCGGTCTCGGCTTCCGCAAAACATGGAGCGGACGCGGTGATCATAGACACGGCCGGACGCCTTCATCTTGACCGCGAGCTGATGGATGAGCTGGGGAGCATAAAGAAGAAGGTAAATCCCCATGAAATCCTCCTGGTTGCCGACTCGATGACGGGACAGGATGCCGTGAACGTCTCGCAGGGCTTTGATGAAGCTATTGACCTCGACGGCGTGATTCTCACGAAGATGGATGCGGACGCTAGGGGAGGGGCGGCCCTTTCGATAAAGGCTACCACCGGCAAGCCGATCAAGTTTTTCGGAACGGGAGAGAAAGCCGACGCGCTTGAGGTCTTTCACCCCGAGAGAATAGCCTCGAGAATTCTGGGAATGGGAGACGTCCTCAGCCTCATAGAAAAGGCGGAAGACGCTTTTGAGGAGGAAAAAACGAAAAAACTCGCGGAGAGAATATCGAAAAAGCAGTTCTCCCTCGAAGATTACAGGGAATCGATACTGGCCATGAGCAAGCTCGGTTCAATAGAAAGCATAGCTCACATGGTTCCGGGGATGAAAAAGGTCAGCGATAACCCCGAAGCGATGGCTAAGGCTGAGGAAGAGATAAAAAAGAGCCTTGCGATAATCAATTCCATGACGGTGCCCGAAAGAAGGAATCATGCTATCCTAAACGGCAGTCGCAGAAAGAGAATCGCCAAGGGAAGCGGAACTACGGTGCCTGACGTGAACCGCATGATAAAAAACTACATACAGATGCGAAACATGATGAAAAACATGGGGAAAATGGGTAAACTAGCAAAAAGAATGATGAAATTCAGATGACGGGAGCATATCTTTAACCCCGAATTCAGGAGGTAACAGCAGTTTGGTCAAGATAAGATTGAGCAGGATTGGATCCAAGAAGAGGCCGTTTTACAGGATAGTCGCCGCGGATGTCCGTTCCCCGCGCGACGGGAAGTTTCTTGAAATACTGGGACATTACGATCCGCGGAAAAAACCTCACGAACTCAAGGTAGACATGGAAAGAGTGAAAGCATGGATGGATAACGGCGCCAAGGCAACCAACAGGGTCAGCAAGCTCATATCGCAGGTTGCGTAGCACATTTTCTTCCACGCGAAAATTCATACACAAAAATTCTAGTTTCAGGAGGGATGCTCCTTATGAGTCAGCTCAAAGACTTTGTCGAATTCATGGCTAAATCCATTGTCGACAACCCCGAGGAGGTTAAGGTGACAGAGGTGGCGGGCGAGAAAACTACGGTTATTGAGCTTAGAGTGGCCTCCGAAGACTTGGGGAAGGTAATCGGAAAACAGGGAAGAACCGCAAAGGCGATTCGCAGCATATTGAGCGCCGCGGCCGCAAAAATGAAAAAGCGCGCCGTCTTGGAGATCCTTGAGTAGCATTGCCGGAAAGCGCGAAACAAAACCTTGTTCTCTACGGGAAGATAACCAAAAGACATGGTCTTTACGGTGAAGTGAAGGTGTTCGCCTTCGGCGGGCACCCCGAAACCCTCTCCGGGATAGGAAAAATCTATGTAGAAGTTCCCGACCGGAAAGAACCACGAAGATTCAGTCTCTCCCGGGTAAGAATCCAGAAAAACATCGCGATTGTTAAGCTAGAGGACATTGATACCCTCGAGGCCGCCGACGCACTTAAAAATCTCCATGTTCTGGTCGAAAAAAACGATTTGCACCCCCCGGGAGAAGATGAATATTACTGGTCTGACCTCATCGGGCTTCGGGTCCGCACCTCCCACGGAGATAATATCGGGGAAGTAAAGGATCTTATCGATTCGGGTGGACACGACATTCTAGTGATAAAAAGTCCGGAACGGGGCCGGGAATTTCTGGTTCCGTTTGTCGAAAAGTTCGTGACCGCGGTGGACCTTGACGGTTCGATGATCACCCTGGAACCGGTGGAGGGACTCCTCGAGTAATTCCGGTGATACTGCGATGAAGTTTGACATAGTGACGATCTTTCCCGGTTTTTTTGATTCCGTTTTTTCATTCGGAGTGATAAGCAGGGCGGTTGAGAGCAAGGCGTTGGAGATAAACGTCCACGACCTGAGAACTTATTCAGCGGATAAGCATGGAAAAACGGATGATACTCCGTACGGAGGGGGAAGCGGAATGCTTATGACGCCGGGACCGATAGGGAATGCCATCGGTCGTATAAGGGAAAAGGGCCTCCGCTCCGCCGTAATTCTCACGACTCCCAAGGGAGAGGAGTTTGATGACCGCAAGGCGCAGGAACTTTGCGGGTTTGAGCAGCTGATAATCCTCTGCGGGCGGTACGAAGGGGTGGACGACAGGGTGAGCGAACTTTACGTTGATATGAAGATATCAACCGGGAAGTACATAAATTCCGGGGGCGAATACGCATGTTCCCTGATAGTGGATGCCGTGTCGAGATACCTTCCAGGGGTTCTCGGAAACACCGAGTCTCTTGCCTCTGAGTCTCTTACAAACGGGCTTCTTCAGTATCCCCAGTATACGAAGCCGCGTACATACAAGGGAAAGAAGGTCCCCGAGCTGCTTCTTTCAGGAGATCACGAAAAAATAAGGAAATGGAGAAGGCAGGAGAGTATAAAAAGCACTTTCATCCACAACCCCGCTTCCCTTGACGACGCCCAGCTTTCCAAAGAAGAAGACGCTTTCCTAAAGGAACTCAAGACCGGCGATTCTCCGGGTTTTAGGGTTTACATAGCCCTTGTGCATTATCCGGCGTATAATAGCCGTCTCGAAGTCGTCTCGACTGCCTTTAAGAGCATAGACGCGCACGACATATCAAGGGATGCCACTACGTACGGAGTCAAAAAACTCTATCTGATAAACCCTGTCGAAGAGCAGCGCCGCCTTGCGGGCAGACTCGTTGATCACTGGACCGAGGGAGAGGGAAGGAATTTTAACGAGACCAAAAGCAAGGCTTTCGGTATCATAAGCATAATGAGCACTATTGAGGAGGCCGTCGGGCAGATAGAGGAAATCGAAGGAAAAAAACCGAAAATAGTGGTCACTGACGCCCGCTTTTCAGATGACATGACTGGCTACCGGGCGGTTCGGGAAAAAATATTCGAAAACACAGAACCTTTTCTGATTCTTTTCGGCACGGGGTGGGGACTCACGCTTGAGACAATAAAAGCAGCCGACTATGTGCTGAAACCCATAAGCGGCTATAGTGAATTCAATCATCTTTCGGTAAGAAGCGCGGCCGCCGTAGTTCTTGACAGGCTGCTTTCCTGCGGAGCCTGACCCGCTGAAACCGGCTGGAACGGACGTTTCAGGAAGCTTCTTGAAGCAGCCGAAAAAAGCCCTTCTAATATTTTGACAATCCCCATGAGGTTCTGTATATTCAACATCCTGCGAAAAGGAAGATTGAGAAAATGGGAATTATAGCAGAAGTTGAAAAAAAGCACCTGAGAACGGACCTGCCGGAATTTCGAGCCGGGGACACGGTATCGGTCCACTACAACATCAAGGAAGGTGAAAGGAGAAGGATCCAGGTTTTTGAAGGCACCGTGATAGCCAAAAAAGGTTCGGGCTTCAGGGAGACTTTTACGGTAAGGAAGGTTTCCTACGGTATAGGTGTCGAGAGAATCTTTCCCCTGCATTCCCCCCTTATAGGGAAAATAGAAGTAAAAAGAAAAGGCCGCGTGAGAAGAGCCAAGCTTTACTACCTAAGAGGCCTTTCAAAGAAAGCCAGCAGAATAAGAGAGAGAACCTCCTAGTCCGCGGCTTTTCCAGTTCCGTCAGTCAGTCCCGCCGTTTTCGGCTTTCTCTATCTTGCTCATTACGTAAACCATTCTCTGTATTGAGGTGTAGAAGGAAAAGACGAAGAGAATGAGGATTGAAAGCTTCAGAAGGTAATCTCTGTTTCCAAGCCCCATAAGAAAGGTGACTATGTTGCCAAGGAAGTTAAACGTCGAGAGAACCCCCAAGTAAACTACTCTCTCGGTTCTCTGCATTATCCCCACCTCGCAGTCGATTCCAAGCCCCTCGGCCCTGGCCCTTGTGTAGCTGACCATCATGGAGCAGCTGACTATCAGGAAAACGATATAAACGAAAAAAGTGTCTCTGAAAAAGCTCAGAAGACCCAGATAGATAAGAACTTCTGAATATCTGTCCACGCAGGAGTCAAAAAAAGCTCCTCTGGGTGAATTAAGGCCTTGGGCCCGCGCCACCCTTCCATCGAAAATATCGAAAGTCGAGCCGGCCAGCAGCAGAACTCCGGCTATGAAGATCATGCCCAGATGGAAAAACCACCCCGCAAGCGCGGAAACTATCAGGGTGGTAATGGTGAGTACGTTGGGGCGAAACTCCCTTTCTATAAGAAAGTCCTCTATGGGTTTCATGAGAAAGAGCCACCAGGACTTGATCCCGCCTGAGAGAAGCTTGCCAGAGTCCGGTTTTCTCCCGGTTTTAGACCTCTCGTCAGCTTCCTCGGAGTTGGGTTTTGACCAATCGTTTTCCATAAAAAGATAATACCCTGTAACTTGCTCCGTAGTCTATCGCGGGTGGACGACATACGGCTGTCCTCTGCCGTTCAGTCGTTAACAGTTACGTAGAACTTGAAATCCCTTTCTTTTTCCTTTATTTCGTTTCCGTATTCCCGTGCCTGTTCCTTGGATTGAAAGGTTCCTATCCTCACTCTGTAGTAAGTTGTGATTTCAGAAGGCGAGTATTCCCTTATAAAAGCGGGATATCCCCTGTCTTTGTAGAATCTCACGGTTCGGTTGGCGACTTTCTTGCTAAGGAAAGAGCTGATCTGAATGGTGTATTTATGATCAGGATTGATCATCGCCGACAGGTACTTATCACGGGCGGATGGGTCTTTTTCATCTGGAGTGACGGCCGGTTTTTCCGGTTCACCGCTTCGGGTTTTCTCTCGTGAGACAAACGAAAACAATTTTTCCAGAAGTCCGGGAGCTTTCTCCGCCGAGACAGGCTCGTCCGCGGGGATGAATTTTTTCCCCACCACGACTCCCAGGGAAAACACCATTGTGAAAACAACGAGAAAAACCAGAGAAAACCGCAGAATCCGGGGATTTTTTTCTTTTTTTTCTTCAGTCATTTTTACATGCTTCTGGGGGCGTTTATTCCGAGAAGGCCGAGACCGTTTTCTATTACTACCTGTACGCAACGTGCCAGGTAGAGTCTTGCCGAGGCCATGCCTGCGTTCTCCGAGTCCAGAATCCTCGTCTTATTGTAATAAAAATGGAACTCGGCTGCCAACTCCTGAAGATAATAAACCACTTTGTGCGGGGAAAGCGACTCGGCTGCCGAACGCACTACCTCGGGGAACCTGAGAAGCGTTTTCATTATGCTTCGTTCTTCATCATCTGAAAGGAGGTTAAGATGCTCATCCGAGGCGCTCAATCCCGCCTTCTCGGAGTTTCTTAGCAGACTTGAAATTCTGGCGTTTGCGTACTGAACGTAGTAAACGGGATTTTCGCTGGACTCTTTTTTTGCCAGTGAAAGATCAAAATCAAGGTGGCTGTCGGAACTTCTCATGAGCAGAAAGAATCTCGTGGCGTCACATCCGACCTCGCGGAGCACTTCGCGGAGCGTGACGAAGTCTCCCGTTCTTTTCGACATAGAGACTTCCACGCCGCCTCTTACGAGCCTCACGAACTGTATAAGGAGCACATGCAGGGAAGATTCATTCAGACCGAGAGCCTTCATAGAGGACTTAAGACGCGATACGTGGCTGTGGTGATCGGCTCCCCAGACGTTTATCAGCTTGGAAAATCCCCTTGAATATTTATCCACGTGGTAAGCTATGTCGGATAGAAAGTAAGTCGGGGCGCCGTCTTTTTTTATTATTACCCAGTCCTTGCCGTCCCCGTACAGGGAAGCCCTGAACCAGAGCGCCTGCTCCTTTCTTTCAACTGCCCCAATGTCCTCGAGTCCGGCAAGAGCGTTATCCAGTTTGCCCTCTCCAGAACCGCGGCCGTGTATTTTGGTTCTCTCGCTGTACCAGTTGTCAAAATTCACCCTCAGGTCCAGAAGGTCAGTTTTTATTTCCTCAAGAAGCCGTGAGTAAGCAAACTCCCTGCAGAACTCGATGGCTGCCGATTCATCCCCGGGCACTTGAGGGCATTCTTGCGATTTTTTTATTTCCCCGGCGAGTTCTGAGATGTACTCGCCGCGATAGCCGTCTTCTGGAAGCTCTCTTTTGAGTCCGTGGGATTGCGCAAGAGCCGAGTATATCGACTCGCCAAGCATATCCATCTGCCTGCCCGCGTCATTTATGTAGAATTCTCTGGTCACCTCGTATCCGCAAAAGGAAAGTATCCTGCACACCGAGTCTCCGACAACAGCGTTTCGGGCGTGACCGAAATGAAGGTAGCCAGTGGGATTGGCACTTACAAATTCAACCATTACTTTCTGCCCGGAACCCTCGCGGGAAGTTCCGTACTTATCGCCGAGACGGAGAATTTCTCTAAGTTGTGATTCGAACAGGGTTTCGTTAACGAAAAAGTTTATGAATCCCGGTCCCGCAATCTCGAGCCTTTCTATGAAACCGTGCTGGCGCTGCTCTATGGCCTCGACTATTTTTTGCGCGATTTCACGGGGATTTTCACCCTTCGTGCTTCCTATAACGAGCGCCGCATTCGTGGAGAAATCTCCGAATTCCTTTTTTTTCGGCACCGATACCTCGAACTCCGTCTCGGTTCCCATCGGGCTTCCGGGTAACGCAAGCGAATCCACGGAATCTTTTATGATTTTGAGTATTTCGTCCTTCATGAGTTTTTGCGGCCTGACTTACTCGACAGTAGGGCGCAGGTGATCGATATCGTTAAAGGATATTATAACGAACCTGTCGTCGTATATTTCGACGACGCTTTTTGAGGCTTCATCTACTATGTAATCGCGCAATTTCTTAAGAGAGTTTCCGGTAAAACTGCAAAGCAGTGTGCCTATGACCATATTGTGGCTTACGACCACTATATTCTGGGATTCGAAACGGCTTTTGATATCTACTATGGCGTCAAGGGCCCTTTGCTGAACGCCTTTTAATGACTCTCCTCCTGGCAACTGCAGGGTTTCCGGGTCGTTGCGCCAATGCTCAAGCAAGTCAGAATACTTTTCCCTTATGTAGGAAAAATCAAGCCCTTCGAGAATTCCCTGATCCATCTCCTGGAGATCATCCCTGATGTCGACGTCAATTGAGTGGTACGCGGCGATTTTCTCCGCCGTCGTCTTCGCCCTCACAAGGTTGCTTGAGTATATGCGGTCAATATTTTCGTCCTTGAGAGAAAAAGCCACTTTCTCCGCCTGCTCTATTCCGGCGGGGCTAAGGGGAACGTCACTTATCCCCTGGCATCTTCCGCTCTCGTTCCAGTCCGTTTTTCCGTGTCTTACGAGTATAAGTCGCATGCTGATCACTTTTTGCTTTCACAGGAGATGACAAAGAATTCCGACTTTATCCTGTCCCTCAACTCATTTGGCGGAGCAGGGAGAGGTGAAGCATCGTTTACGGCCTTTATGCAGTAAGAATCGAACTTCACGTTTCCGGAACTCCTTTCTATCCCCACATCGTACACATCGCCGGTTTCCGTCATGTAAAAATTTACCTGAGCTGCCAGAAGGATACCGGAATCTATGTTAAGCGGCAGTATCAAGCTTCTCTGTATCCGTTTCGATATTGTTCTGTAATAGACGTCAAGCACAAGTGATATGACTCCCGGGCTGGATTCTTTGGAAGCCGGTTCGACAGACGCCTGCGCGGCACTCTTCTTGATGCTGCTTAAAACGGATTCCTTTTTGATATTCCTGATCACTTCTTTTCTCCCGGATTCAAGAGCTTTTTTCTCGGCGGCGGTTTCTTTCTTCTCCGTTTCGGGTTCCGTGGGTGGAGGTGGTTCCTCGCTTGCCGCTGGGGGTTCTTTCGGCTTCTCGTCTGGTTTGGTTTGTGGCGGGGGAGCTTCCGGTTTTTTTTCTTTTTCCGCCTTCACCGGGGTCGCTTTTTTCTTCTGGGGACGCTCTACCTGTTTCTTGGGAGACTTCTTGGTTTTCTTTGCGGTTTTCTCCGGCTCCTGGGAACGGCTTGGAGTCCTGACAACTGGTTTTTTCTTGGTGGCGCGCGGAACCTGGGTCGAGAGCGACACTTCTATTGATTGCTCTGGGGAGACCTGCCCGTGCCTTCCGACTCCGAGAGCGAGCAGGCAGACAATCAGCAGATGAAGACCTAGGGAAATAAAAAGCCCTTTGCGAAACTGATTCTTTTCTCCCTTCATCTTTTCACATGTCCGCTTATTTGTCCCTTATGTTTTTTGACTCCGTGATCAGGCTTAGCTTTTCAACGCCGGTTTTCTTTATCTCGTCTATGACCTTTACCACGAATCCGTATTTGACCGATTTATCGGCCCTGAGAAAAACCCGTCCGCTCTCGGGCGAGGTTCCCTCCGCCGCCATTAATTTGCCGAGAGCGCCGGCGATTTCTGAAAGCGGATAGCTTGTGTCTTCGAGAAATATGTTCCCGGATCCGGTTACGGTCACGGTTACCTGTTTCTGGTTTTTGACCGGGATTTTAGAAGATGCCGTCTGCGGAAGGTTTACCCTGATTCCCTGATAAAGTATCGGAGTGGTGACCATGAAAATAACCAGAAGAACCAGCATTACGTCAACAAAGGGAGTGACGTTTATCTCTGAGAGGACTGACCTGCTCCGGCCGGTGTTGAATTTTCCCGCTGCCATGAGGCGAAATTCCCCGCTACCTGTTTAGATACCTTTCCGCCGTGTTCAGAAATCCGGCACAGAAATGCTCCATTTCCACCTCCATGGCTCTTACCCGGTTGACAAAGTAGTTGTAAGCTATTGTGGCGGGGATGGCGGCCGCAAGACCGATAGCGGTCGCTATAAGAGCCTCCGCGATTCCCGGAGCCACGACCTCAAGCGAGGGAACACCCTTGCTTCCCGCAAGTCCTATAAAGGAGTTCATAATGCCCCACACGGTTCCGAACAACCCTATGAATGGAGCTGAACTGCCGGTGGTTGCAAGGAAAACCAGGGACTTTTCAAGCTTTGAAGCCTCTTTGGTCATCGCCCTGTTAAGCGCTCTTTCCACCAAGTCTACGGATTCGGAACGGGAAGAAATGTCTCCGGGCCCCTTAGGATCAAGCTCGCCCCGGCTTTTCTTTTTCTCCGTTTTAACCACTTCCGCATAACCCGCCCTGAACAGTTCGGCAACCGGACCTCCTACCTTCTCCGAGAAGGAGAGAAGCGCCCTCATGTCTTCGTTTGAGTGGTAAAGATTGAGAAACGCGGCCGATTTCTTGGAAGAACTTCTTAGAAGACGGAATTTCGTGTAGATGATCGCCCAGGAAACAACGGACATGAAAATTAAAAGCAGAAGCACGGCCTTTACCACAGGCCCGGTGCTTACAAGCAGCATTAATATGTTGTTTGTTCCTTCCGTGAACAGGTTCATAAAGGGCGCTTAGGCGAAATTCTAAGACTACAGTTCCGTCGGTAAATTTTTCAAGCCATGTCGCGGGCGGCACGCGGCCGGATAAACCAATGCCGGGCGAAAAGATAACCGCTGATAGAAATCAGGCAGGAAACCCTAATTCTATTATTTTACCCGTTTTGCCGAATTAACCATAACTTTGCCGTCAGGTACAATTAAAAGGCCGTGCGGGGTTTACGAACATCCGTGAATAATGCGCTCAATGGAGGGATCAAAGTGTCAAGAAAGTATTGTTTTTCAGCTGTTTTCATCCTGATTTTCTTCCTCGTGACTGCCGCGGCGGTTCGCGCGGAGGAAGACAGATACACGATCGTGATAGAAGAAAGTTTCTATACCGTGGCGCCCGAGGACCGCGAGGAGTTTCTCAGGGTATATAAAACCCGTCTTTTTCCTTTCTGGCAGGAAATGAAAAAGCTGGGTATCACCGTTGACGATTACAGGATGTATTCACAGAGAATACATACCATAAAGCCGCTTTGGACTTACAAGACCGTGGTAAAATTCAAAAACTACGCGGCGATAGACAGGTGGCTTGAGATAAGGGACGAGGTCTACGGGAAACTGTTTCCCGGCGAGAAGGGTTACAAAGAACCTAGGAAAATAATAAACTCCATTTCCGGGAACCACTGGGATGAGTTCATAAGGGAAATCCCACTTGACTGAATGTTCTCAGATCCTTGCGCGGGTCAGAGAAGTTTTGGCTGCCCCTCGCTCGGGCTGAGCCCCAGATGCCTGTAGGCAAGCTGGGTAGCCTTTCTTCCCCTGGGGGTTTTTTCCACTAGCCCCTCCCTTATAAGGAAAGGTTCATAGACGTTCTCTATTGTGTCTTTCTCTTCGCTTACCGCGGCTGAGATGGTGTCTATCCCTACGGGACCCCCTCCGAATTTTTCGATTATGGAGGTGAGTATCGCCCTGTCGAGATTATCAAGACCCATTGAATCTATCTCGAGCATCGAAAGTGCGTCCTGAACTATGGGCTCAGTTATGCGCCCGTCCGATTTCATTTGCGCATAGTCCCTCACCCTCTTAAGGAGCCTGTTGGCTATCCTGGGGGTTCCTCTTGCCCTCGAGGTCATCTCGCGGGCCCCTTCGTCCGTTATCTCGACCCCGAGAATGCCGGAGGATCTTTTCACTATGCTTGAGAGCTCTTCGGTGCTGTAGTAGTCAAGCCTGAGTTCGACCCCGAAGCGGGAGCGGAACGGGGAGGTGAGGAGCCCCGTTCGGGTTGTTGCTCCTATCAGGGTGAATCTGTTGAGGTTTATTTTCACCGATCTTGCCGTCGGGCCTTCTCCTATCATGAGGTCGATTTCAAAATCCTCCATGGCGGAATAAAGATATTCCTCGACGACCCTGTTTATCCTGTGTATTTCATCAACGAAAAGCACGTCCTTTTCGCCGAGATTGGTAAGCATGGAAGCGAGATCTCCGGTTCTTTCGAGAACGGGTCCCGAGGTAAGGTGCAGTCCCACGCCGAGTTCGTTTGCGAATATGTGGGCGAGAGTGGTTTTCCCAAGTCCCGGGGGACCGGAGAGAAGGACGTGATCAAGGGCCTCGCCTCTCGCCTTGGCGGCGCCGATGAATATGTCGACCTGCTCCTTAACGCTCGGCTGTCCGATGAAGTCCCGAAGAAAAGCGGGACGAAGATTTACATCCGTAAGCTCGTCTGTTTCCGTGTATTCGGGCGAGACAGTTTCTCTTGTGTTCTCTGGCATCTAGTTTCTTATCACCTTAAGGGAATCCCGGAGTACATTCTCTATGGAGCCCCCTGAGACCTCAATGATTTTTTTGATCTCGGGGGTCTTCTTTTCCACCTCGGCCCTTGTATAGCCAAGGTTAAGCAGCGCGGAAATCGTGTCGCTAAGCATGGTGTTCGATATCGAGGACTCTTCGTCTGTCGCGAGGTCATCAAGCTTGTCCTTAAGCTCGTTTACTATCTTGGTAGCGGTTTTGGTCCCGATACCGCGGATTTTTCTCTGCGCCAGGTCCCCGTTTATTATGGACCTTACAAGCTCCGGGACGGAAATGTTCGAAAGCACGTTTGTGGCCGCTTTCGGTCCTATGCCGGAAACGCCGATGAGTTTTTCAAATAGTTTTTTTTCCGCTTCGGTGAGAAACCCGAACAACTCGATGCTGTTTTCCCTCTGGCTTGTATGTATCTTGAGCTCAACTTCCTCCCCCACGGCTCCGAGATCATAGTAAGTCGAAAGTGGAACGGTAACGCCGTAACCGACCCCGTTTACGTCAATGACGACGGTCCCGATTTCCTTACAAGCGATTTCGCCTCTAAGCAGATAAATCATTTGCCGTGAATCTCTTTTTCCTGCGCCGGTTTCCCGCGCTGCCAATAGTGCCGTCCGGCAGTCCGTATTTTGAAAGACTCAAGTGGCAGATCGCGATCGCGAGCGCGTCTGACTCGTCCGTGCTCCCGAATTCGCTGACTCCGAGCATGTAGGAAAGCATTTTCTGCATCTCTTCCTTGCCCGCTCTTCCTCTGCCGGTCAGGGCAAGCTTCACCCTGGTGGGCGCGTACTCGCTTACCGGGATTCCTCTCTGCGCCGCCGCCAGGATCGCTATGCCTCTTGACTGGCCGAGCTTTATCGCGCTTCTCGCGTTCTTGGCGAAAAACATCTCCTCGACCGATACGACCGAGGGAGCATAATCGTCAATTACCCTCAGGATCCCGACATAGATATCATTCAGTTTTTCAGAAGCGGAGTTTCCGGACGCAGGAGTGATTGTTCCACTGGTTACGTAGCTTAACCGGTTTCCCGCGCCGTCCACGATTCCGTAGCCGCAGGATCTTGATCCGGGGTCGATTCCCATGACCCTGGTGTCGGAGTTTTTATCCAATTGCCTCGAGTAACTGCTCGTCTATATCGAAGTTGGCGTACACGTTCTGGACATCGTCGCTGTCTTCAAGCGCTTCCATCAATCTTATCATGTGTTCGGCGTCCCGGCCCTCGATTCTAACGTTTGTCTGCGGTATCATGGTGACTTCGGCCGATTCGTACCGTATTCCGGCGTCGGAGACCGCTCTTTTTACGATTTCATAGTTCTCTGTGGGTGCTATAACCACGATATCGCTGTCCTCGGTGCGCACGTCGTCAGCCCCCGCGTCTATTACCACATCGAAAAGAGCATCCTCGTCAACCGAGTCTCCGGCAAACGCGATTCTTCCCTTAAGATCGAACATCCACGCAACGCAGCCGTTCTCCCCGAGCCCTCCGCCGTGCTTGGTGAATATTCTTCTTATTTCGGAGACGGTTCTGTTCCTGTTATCGGTAAGGGTCTTTACGTATACGGCACTTCCGCCGGGTCCATACCCTTCGTAAAATATCTCGTTGTAGACTACTCCCTCGATGTCCCCGGTGCCCCGTTTTATGGCCCTCTCTATCGTGTCGTTGGGCATATTGGCACCCTTCGCGGTCGCTACAGCGGTGCGAAGACGGGGATTGGCTTCCGGATCGCCTCCCCCTTCCTTGGCGGCGACCGAAAGTTCCCTGATAAGCTTGGTGAATATCTTTCCCCTCTTGGCGTCAACCGCGGCTTTCCTGTGTTTTATGTTCGCCCATTTGGAATGACCCGCCATCTTAACTCATCCCCCCTGTTTCTCCGTTTCTGTACATTCTTGTCTAAAGTATAACCGAAAATCCCTTCAAATTGCCACAGAAGGAAAAGAGGACTTTGCGATGTAGCGATTTTCGGGGTTTGGTTTTCGCAGCGAAAACGGGGAACTGTGACTTTCGGGAGCCTCGCGGCGATAATTTCCGGTCAGAAGACAGGCAGGCGGGAATTCTCAGTTCTGCGCTCTTCTTCTCACAAGCGCCGCGAAGACAAGAAGAGTCACGAGGAACAAGCCGAATGTGGACACAGAAGAATCCTCTTGACCCAGGGCGCAGCCCCCGCCTCCGGAGGTTGGAGTCTCATCCGGGGTCTCGTCTGGAGTTTCATCTGGAATTTCCTCGCATCCCTCAGCCATCATCACGCTCACTCCCTCGGGCTCGGGAGCCTCAAGGGTGACTTCGCACCCCGTCTCTATGACTGTGAGCCTTTTAAGCTCAGAAACGCTCTCCGGAATCTCTCCGCTTATGTCTTCTCCGGTAAAATCAAGCTCCGTCACCCTTCCATCATCATCCGTCGTAACTCCCTCGTGCCAGTCACTGAAGTCAAAAGGCTCTTCATAGTCATCAAACCACTCCGTGTTAAGCTCAAGAGCTTCCGCCACGTCTCTCAGCACGGCTCTCTCAACAGCCCGCATAAGTTCATCCGGCACTTCTCCCGGGAGACCTTCGTTATCCCAGAGGGCGAGTTCCGAGAGCCCGGACAGTTCATCAAAGCACAGAAGCGCGGAGGGAATGTGTCCCGAGAGACCGTTACCCGGAAGACGAAGGGATATAACGCTTCCGCTTTCGTCCGTTCTCACTCCATGCCAATCGTCAAGATCGGCATCGGTGTTCCATCCGCCGCTTTGCTCCCACATGTCTCCTTGGGTTGAGTCATAGAACATCTCAAGAATCTTTTTTTCTTCCCCTGGGCAGGACGACATTACCGTAAGGGTGTAGGTTCTTGTGGATCCGTCCTCGGCGGTCACCACTATCTCTATTACGGTTACCCCGTCATCATCAAGGGTAACGGTGTGTGGCGTTCCGCTTCGCACCGTTTCTCCGTCAACGGTTATCCTGGCTCCCGAGTCGCTTGCCGTTGGGGTCAGTGTCAGGCTTGTTTCGCCGTAGGCATTAACTGTGTAGGTGTTCGTATCGGGGTCGAAGTCAAGAGAGGCTTCTTGAATCTCAAGAGTGCCTAGGGAAGCGTCTGAAGACTGCGCGGGACCGCCTCCTCCGCCCCCGGAAGGAGAACCACTGCCTCCTCCCGTCGTCGGAGTCTGATCGGGCGGAGGCTCGGAGTTGGGGGGCTGATCGGGCGGAGTCTGCGCGGGAGGTACCTCGGCACTGCCCCGAAGCACTCTCACCGTGTAGGTCCGCGACTCCCCGAGCGGATTCCTCACCACGATTTCGATCGGCGTGACATCCTTCAGTTCCACCCAAATAGAGTAGCTAGTAGAGGGGTCAGGAGCTTGAGGACGTGAAGTTCCGAAAGGTACCTTCAGTTCGCCGTTGATGAATACCTTCGTCGGGTCTTCAGGGTTACTGTCTCGGGCTTCGGCCCCCACTCTTATATACCCCACCCAGTCGTCTACGCGCACCGTGTAGTTGAGGGTGTCTTCGTGGAAGGTCGGTTCAAGATCTACATAATTCCCGCGGCTCGCGAAGCGTCCTTTGTCCGAGGCGAAAAGGGAGAGCTCTCGCAGGGCGGTCGGGTACTTTACGTCGTCATCCCTGATCGTGATCGCAACTGAACTGGATGTGCCGACGGTCAACCCCGAGGGAAGCGTGCCCAGAGACACCGTGAACCTCTCATAGCCTTCTGTGTCCGTGTCCTGCGCCGTGGTTATCGTGCCCGTGCCCGTGGTGGATCCGGCGGCGATCGCGATAGACGTGAGCGTGCTGCCGTAGTCGCCCGATCCCGCCGTGCCCGCCGTGAGCGTCACCGGGATCGTCACAGCGCTCGGAAGCGCCACGGACAGCGTAGCCGTTACGGTTACGGATGAACCCTCCGTCACAGGGTTCGGGGTGGCGGAGAGCGAGACCGACGGAATCGGCACTACTAGGCTCAGCGATACGGTCGAACCCAAGGTCAACTGCGGGACTCTGGCACTACTACCCACAATCGATATGGTTTTGCCGCTGTTTGTGATCGATGCGAGCTGACTGGTCGACAGTTCCCAGCTCAGGTTGCCGGCATTGAGCGTCGCAGTAGTTTGGATACTCTGGGGAAGTGCCTTGTCGAACGTGATATCCAAAGTGGAGGGTAGAGAGACTATTGAGATGATCGCGTAATCCGTGCCCCCATGAGTGAAATCATCGTCCGACAGGATTGCTGCGTTGTTGCAACGGCCGGACGCAATTGCAACCTGATTCGCACATCCGTACCCGTCGCCGGACCCCAAGTTCTGGACAGACAGGTTTGCGGACCAAATCGTGCTCTGCGCTTGGGCGGGCGCAGCGTTCACCAGGCACAGAAACCCGAGCAGCAGGAACAGGAGAAGGGAAAGCGTCCGGGCGGACTTGCGGGAAAAACCGGGGGAATCAGATCTTAGCGGGAGACAAAAATGGGGGGGGGGGTGAGAGAACTAAACTCGTGTTGAGTCAATGTTCTGTTATGCGCGAAAGCCTTCATTGAACAAATTACCCCCTGATTGCGGACTCAAGATGCCAGCAACATCCGGTCAGTCAAGATATGTCCGGTTAATGTAAATAAAATGAATCGCGCTGTCAAATCGGAGGCGCTTGCGCCGCGGAGATTTCCCGGGGACCCGGGTTGCCGAGGACAGGAAAATGCCGGGCTGGTTCGGAGTAAGTTTCCGGTTCCCCGGTAGGCTACGGCTGATTCAGCCCCGGGGTGGAATTCCTGTTTTTGGTGGAAACCAAGCGGTTTTTAAGGGTTTTGATGGAGATAAGTTTTTGCCCCGCGCGAAACCCCTTGTTCCATAAGCACAAATGCCTCGGAAACTCCCCGCTACGAGCGGGAAGCGCCACTGAGACCGAGCATCTTGACATTTTTTCTCATTTGTGTATTTATTGAGGGTAATTTGAACCGTAGGGTCCTAAGGTGTTAAACAGGCTTGTCAAGCGGGATTCTCATGGAAAAGCGGCGTGGGTTTTCTGCGGAGTAAGCTTTTCTCCCGGCAAGTTCGATTTTAGATATTGACAAGTTCGTTACGCGACAATACTATTAACTGTATCGATTGTACTGATTTTTCACTTTGAACTCTTAACGTGCGAGATTGTCGCATTCCTGACACTTCAAAAGATTTCGATTATTTTTTGAACCAAGAAATTTAACAATACCATTAGTTCAAGGAGTTTTACCGCATGGCAAAAGTTTCTAAAGCGGAACCTGCCGACGCTGTCCAGAAAAAGGGGGAGCAGAAAAACGGAAACGGCAAGCTGCTTTACTTAAACGACCTAAGGGCGAAAAAGCCCTCGGACCTGATAAAACTTAGCAGGCAGGCCGGTATTGAAGATACCGCCAGAATGGCGAAACAGGATCTTATTTATTCCCTGCTCAAGGCACAGAGTGAAAGCCACGGTTCCATAATAGCCGAAGGGGTGCTTGAAATCCTGGCCGAAGGTTATGGTTTCCTGAGATCTCCCAAATACAGCTATCTGCCTAGTCCAGATGACATATACGTTTCGAAATCCCAGATAAGATCTTTCAGCCTGAAAACCGGGGACACGATAAGAGGCCTTGTGAGGCTCCCGAGAGAAGGGGAGAAGAACCTGGCCCTTCTCAAGATAGAGGAGGCAAACTACGACTCCCCCGAGATATGCAGGCAGAGAACGCCTTTTGAGGGACTCATTCCCCTTCACCCGGAAGAGAAAATAGATCTTGAATATGAAAAAGACGAGTTCTGCTCGAGGGTGATGAACCTTTTCGTGCCCGTGGGGAAAGGGCAGAGAGCCGTGATAGTGGCTCCTCCCCGCACCGGCAAGACCATAATAATCCAGAGAATAGCCAACGCGATAACGGAGAATCACCCCGAAATTGAGCTTTTCGTTCTGCTCATAGACGAGCGCCCGGAAGAGGTCACCGACATGCAGAGATCGGTCAAGGGAGAAGTCGTGAGTTCGACTTTCGACGAACCGGCGCAAAGGCACATACAGGTTGCCGACATGGTGATCGAGAAGGCTAAAAGATATGTAGAGCATGGAAAGGATGTCGTTATCCTGCTCGATAGCCTCACCAGGCTTGCGAGGGCGAGCAACACGGTGACTCCCGCAAGCGGGAAAGTGCTCTCCGGGGGAATAGAGGCAAACGCTCTTCAGCGCCCCAAGAGATTTTTCGGGGCGGCTAGAAACACGGAGGAAGGAGGAAGCCTTACCATAATAGCTACCGCCCTTATAGATACCGGAAGCCGCATGGACGAGGTTATCTTCGAGGAATTCAAGGGAACGGGAAACATGGAAGTGTACCTTGACCGCCGCCTTGCGGAGAGAAGGGTGTTTCCTGCCATAGATCTTCAGAGATCGGGGACCAGAAAGGAAGAGCTTCTTATTGCGGAGTCCGAGCTCAACCGCATATGGCTTCTTAGGAAAATCCTCAATCCGATGAACACCACCGAAGCAATGGAATTTCTGCTTGACAAGCTTCGGGGAACTAAAAGCAACCTGGACTTTCTGAACATGATGCACCAGTAAGACTGTCTGGCACCTGAAGCGGTTCAGAAGAACCGCCATACTTCCACATAAATTTTCTTTCCCTTTATTTGCGCATCCTTTCCTGAAGATGATGTTCGGACATTAAAAAGTGGGATTTCTGAAAGCAAAGGCCTGTGTCTCGCTTTACAATTGTTTTGTCTTTGGTTCCGGAATCTATATCTGGAAGGGGAAGGGTAATGGCTTGCCCTCTTTTATCATCCCGTGCGTTTGCCTGCGTTGGCTTTTTGCCTGACCCTGCGTACTGTGGGATCGGTAATCTTGCCCTTGATCATCGTTAAGCCGCGTTCTGATAAGCACTGCCCGGTGAGACGGAGCAGTTCTTCGGTCATTTGATGTCTCCGCAGAAAGTGGCGGAACTTGCAAATAGTGGTTTCGTCCGGAATCCTCTGCATTGACACGCCGGCAAAACGGCGCAGGGACTCAATATCATAAAGGCTTTCTTCCATTGCCGGATCCGACAAGCCGTACCATTGCTGCATCAGATAAATTCGCAGCATAACCCTGGCCGGAATGGGTCGGCGCCCCTTGCCCGACTTCGGATATTTGCTTAGTATGGGTTCAAGCAGCAGTTTCCAGGGCAAAATCTCATCCATTTTTTCAAGAAACCGCTGTTTACGGGTTACTTTCTTTTTGTTTTTGTAGGCTAAATCGGAAAAACTGGGCTTGTTCGTCATTACCCCCGTCCTCTCTTCTCTATAATACTATACCACAGCGACTTGATTGAGATTTATCGCATTGAGTTAGGCCTTTAAATCATACATACTTAACCCCTGAGTCTGGTGTAAAGTATGAGCAAACCCGCGGACAAGCAGCTTGACTTAAGCGAAAAAGGAAGGGGAGGGGAGTCTCTTGACAGGAGGCTTTTCGTGCAGTTTCTGGGTTTCGGGGGAATTGATCCGGTGTCTGAATCCCTTTTGGTTCGCGATCTTGAGAACTCTTCTTTCACGGCGGTTCTTTATTCCGACGTAAATGATTACAAAGGTGCGGGCCTTCTGACCATGAGCGAGACGCCCGAATTTTTCGTTACGGAGCTCAGGCAATTTCTCTCTGACTCCTCTTTTGCCATGCTTAAGCCGAAGCCTGAGTACACGATGCTCGGGAGGACCTACTCGCTCGGTTATGAAAAAGACCTTGAAAGAACACTTGTTTCGGGCCCAAAGCAGAAAATCTTTGACCCGGAGCTTGTATGGGCCATATGGTATCCGCTCAGGAGGGCGAAGGCTTTTGAAACCCTCACTCACGAGGAGCAAAGAGCTGTTCTTGGGGAGCACGGCAAGATAGGGTTTCAGTTCGGGGACGCGGGGTACGCAAGGGACATCCGTCTTGCGAGCCATGGCCTTGACAGAAACGACAATGATTT
The DNA here is from genome assembly GCA_965204035.1 of Thermodesulfobacteriota bacterium. Taxonomy (GTDB): domain Bacteria; phylum Desulfobacterota_D; class UBA1144; order Nemesobacterales; family Nemesobacteraceae; genus Nemesobacter. The sequence goes on along the minus strand of OZ241964.1, from coordinate 1,613,983 downwards.
CGTGATAGGCATACTGGGCAGAGACCTCTATCCGCTCTCCGCACTGGTGGAGAGGATGAGAAAGACGCAGCAGACTTCAAGGTACCTTGAAAGCCTGGGGCCGTTTTTTATCGGCAAGAAACTTTTTTCGAGCGGACAGGCCATATGAAAGAGATTAATGAACTTTTATCGAGACTTGGAACCTATGTTGATCCGGAGATTGCCATCCCGGTTGCGATAGCAGTCGCCGCACTTGCGGCAGGGTTTTTTCTCTTCAGGAAAAAAGAAGTTTCGCCGGAGACCGTTGTGCAGGAGCAGCCCGAGGCTGTTCCCGCTGAACCCGAAGAGACAGAGCCGCGGCCCGAACCCCCCGCCCCGGAAGTCGCGCCCGTGCAGGTTGCCGAACCCGCGCCTGAACCGCAGTTTGCCGCGCCCGAACCCGTAGCGGTGAAGGAAAAAGAGATTGTGGCGCCGCCTGCGGATCCCGCACCTGCGGCTGAACCGGTCGAGGTGCCCGAAGAGCCGACTTTCCCTGAAGAAGCTGAAGCCGAACCTGAAGAACTGAAAGCTGAAGAGGAACCGGAAGAAACCAGGGTTCCCGAAGAGCCGGAGGAGGAAATCGTTGCGGAAGAGAAAGAAGATGATACGGAGGGGGATTTCTTCTCGAGGCTGAGCCTCGGACTTTCCAAGACTCGCAGGGGGATTCTGCAGAATCTAGAGCATGTTTTTTCATCCGGGAAGATTGATGATGCGACTTGGGATGAGTTCGAGGAGATACTCATAATGTCGGATATGGGAGTCGCGACCACCGCAAAACTGCGGGAGAAAGTCTCGTCTTCATTTGGGACGGGGGGCAGCGGAGACATGGAGAGAATAAAAACCCTTCTTGAAAAGGAGATTCTCGATATCCTGAAGGAAGTCGAGAGTCCGGTGTCTGATCTTTCCGCCAAGCCGACGGTTTTCATGGTGGCGGGAGTTAACGGCGTCGGAAAAACTACTTCAATCGGAAAAATCGCCAACAGGTTCACGGGGGAAGGAAAGAAGGTAATGGTAGCCGCCGCCGATACGTTCAGGGCGGCCGCGGTTGAGCAGCTCGGGGTGTGGGCCGAACGGGTGGGAAGCGATTTTCTTCGCGGCCAGACCGGGGCGGACCCATCCGCGGTAGCTTATGATGCGGTAAAGGCATCGGTTTCAAGAGGCATTGACCTGCTCGTGATAGATACCGCCGGGCGGGTTCACACGAAAACGGGACTTATGGACGAACTCAAGAAGCTGAGAAGAGTGGTCGCCCGTGAACTTGAGGGAGCCCCCCATGAAACTCTCCTTGTCGTTGACGCCACTACCGGGCAGAACGCCGTAGAGCAGGCCAGGGTTTTTGGCGAAGCCATCGGGGTGACCGGTATAGTGCTTACCAAGCTCGACGGGACCGCCAAGGGGGGAATAATAGTGGCGATAGCGCAGCAGCTTGGTCTTCCGGTTAAGTACATAGGGGTTGGAGAAGGTCTCGGGGACCTGCGCGAATTTGACGCCGAACAGTTCACAAAAGCGCTTTTCACATCGGACAAGGAGGCTTTGCACTAGGTTTTTTGATGTCCGCTCGAGATGACAGGGAGTTTATGAAAAAAGCCCTGAGGCTTGCCCTCAGAGGAGAAGGGTGCACCAGTCCCAATCCCATGGTTGGTGCCGTCTGCGTACTCGGGGAACGCATCGTGGGCCGCGGCTATCATAAAAAAGCCGGGACTGCTCACGCAGAGATAGAAGCGTTTGGGGATGCCGCGAGGAAGGGAATTTCGCTAAAAGGCGCCACGCTTTACGTGACTCTTGAACCCTGCTGCCATACAGAAAAGCTTACTCCTCCGTGTACTGATGCCATAATAGCCTCGGGTATATCCGATGTCGTCGTGGGAGCTATTGACCCTAATCCCAAGGTAAGCGGAAAAGGGGTGGCGAAGCTTCGCGAAAACGGGATAACGGTGAGAACGGGGGTTCTTGAGAGGGAATGCACGGAAATAAACGAGTTTTTCAACAAGCACATCGTCTCGGGGCTTCCTTTCGTCATATTAAAATGTGCTTCTACCATTGACGGCAAGATAGCTTCCCCAACAGGTGACTCCAAGTGGATAGGGAGCGCGAGGCAAAGGAAAATGGCCCATCATCTGAGAAAAGAAGTGGATGCGGTAATTGTCGGGATAAACACGGTGCTCGCGGACGACCCGGGACTTGACGTTCGCCTAGTCGGGGGTGCCGTACGTCAGCCGGTTCCGGTGATTATGGATTCAGAACTTCGTATTCCGCCCGAAGCGAAGGTTCTCAGCACTCATCCCCGCTCGATAATAGCCACTACGGAGGCCGCGGGGTCTGTTAAGGAAAAGAGGCTTCACGAGCTCGGTGCCGAGATCCTGAGGTTAAAATCCGATGCCACGGGCCGCGTATCTGCCGCGGACCTTCTTCGTGAACTTGGTGCCGAGGGAATGTGCGGAGTTCTGGTTGAAGGGGGAAGCAGGGTAGGGGCCTGTTTTCTCCGCGAGGGCTTGGTTGACAAGGTGGTCTTCTTTTACGCGCCCAAGATTATCGGAGGCGATGGGGTGAGCATGGTCGGCAATCTTGGGAAGCAATTGATTGAAGATGCTATCGATATCAAGAATATTAAGGTCAGAAGGTTCGGCGATGAAGTGATGATAGAGGGTTACATATGAAGATAGGTCTGATGGGCGGCTCGTTCGATCCCGTGCACGCGGGTCACCTGAGGGCTGCCGAGGAGATAAGTGAGAGGCTGGCGCTGGACGAGGTGGTTTTCATTCCGACTCTTATCTCTCCCCATAAAAGCTCAGAAACCATGGCTGCCCCCTCTCACAGACTCAATATGCTTAACCTTTCGGCAAAACTCAATCCCCGATTCAAGGTTTCCGACATGGAACTCCACAGGGAGCCTCCTTCCTACACTATCGATACGCTCAGGGCGCTCAAGCAAAGCGATCCGGAAAACGGATATTACTTCATAATGGGTTGCGAACTTTTTGCGGAAATAGACACGTGGAAAGATTTCGCGGAGCTTTTCAACTACTCAAGCTTCGTTGTTCTCCGCCGCCCCGGTTACGATTTTGCTGATTCCGCCAGTCCGATTCCTCTTGCCCTGGAAAATGACTTTCGATATTCTTATAGCGACAAGGGTATGGAAGTTTTTGCTCATAAAAGCTCAAATGAGTTGTTTTTCATAGATATCGCCGGTATAAGGGTTTCTTCCACGGAGGTCAGGGAACTTGCAGGCCGTGGAAATTCGCTCAGGTATCTGGTCCCGCGTGAGGTGGAAGGATATATAGCGGAAAACGGCCTTTACCAGCTGGAGGAAAAACCATAGAGCCCAGGGAGAAAGCCTTGTTTGTCGCCCGTGCCGCTTGGGAGAAGAAGGCGGAGGATCCCGTGATTCTGGAAATCAGGGAAAAAAGCGACGTGGCGGATTATTTCGTTGTGTGCAGTGCGAACTCCGACAGGGGAGTGCGGACTATAGTGGAGAGCGTTGAGCGGGAACTTAAGAAACACGGAGTAAAAATATTCGGGACCGAAGGTGTCTCCGAAGGCCGATGGGTGCTGCTTGACCTCGTGGACGTGGTTCTCCACGTCTTCTACCGGCCCGTCCGGGAATTCTACGACATTGAGGGGCTCTGGATCGATACCCCGAGGGTGGATCTGCCGTTCCTTAAGGAAGGCAGATCCGAGGTTGTCTGAAGCCGTCCGGCGCTTTCTCAGCGGGCGATTCTTTCTCTTCTTCTGACGAAAGTTGGTATGTCGAGGTCTTCCTCTATCTCGGGGTTGTACGGCTGTTCCAAAATTAAATCGGTCGCCCTTTTATCGATGTAATTTTCTATCCCGGTTGCAACCACGGTGATTTTTACGAAATCCTTGGCCTTTTCATCGAAGACCAGGCCGAAAATCAGGTCGATATTACCGTTTGCCCTTTCCCTCACGTGACTGCACGCTTCGTTGAGTTCCTCAATTCCGAAGTCCTCCGAAGCCGTCACGTTCATCAATATTCCCTTGGCTCCGGCAATGGACACATCCTCGAGAAGAGGACTTGTTATGGCCATCTGCGCGGCCTGAGTCGCACGGTTCGGACCCTGTGCGAACCCGGAACTCATAAGGGCTTTGCCTCCGTGGTTTGCCATTACGCTTTTCACATCGGCAAAATCGACATTGATATACCCAGTTCCCGTAACGATGTCGGAAATCCCCTTTACCGCCTGGTAAAGAACTTCGTCCGCCTGACGAAAAGCGTCAAGAATGCTGACCTTGTGTATGGCCGCAAGCTTGTCGTTGGGAATCACGATCAGCGTGTCAACATGTTTGTCCAGCTCCTCGATTCCGTAATCGGCGTTTTCCGTTCTTGCCATCCCCTCGAATTCAAAGGGCTTTGTAACTATAGCCACGGTGAGAATATCCTTCTCCTTGCATACCTGAGCGATTACGGGAGAAACACCGGTGCCGGTTCCGCCTCCCATTCCCGCGGTTATGAAAACCATGTCGGCCTCTCCGAGAGCCTCTGCTATCTTGTCTCGGTCTTCAAGAGCGGCTTCCTTTGCCATCTGGGGATTTCCCCCGGAACCGAGACCCCTCGATATACTCTCTCCTATCTGGAGTTGCGTCGGCGCCAGTGATTTGTTCAGATCCTGGAAATCCGTGTTTACGGCGACGAACTCCACTTCTTTAAGTCCTCTGCTTATCATAGTGTTTACGGCGTTTCCGCCGGCCCCACCTGTTCCTACAACCTTGATTCTGGCTCTTCCGAAGCCATCATCAACATTCTCAATATTCTCAATCCTAAAACTTGCCATATGTTTACCCTCCGGTTGGATTTTTCCCTTAAAAAAATTCGTTAAACCATCCTTTCATTCTCGTAAAAACATTTTTCTGCGTCAGCACCCCTGTCGGAACGCCGGATTCTTTATTCAAACTTGCGTATTTGACCAGCCCCACTCCGGTTGAGTATATGGGATCGGTGATAATGTCCGTGAGACCGTTTACGTCGCGGGGTATGCCGATGCGAACCGGCATGTCGAGTACCCGCTCGGCAAGAGTCGCCATCTCCCGCATCTTGCTGCTTCCTCCCGTAAGCACCACCCCGGCCGGAAGCATGCCGATGAACCCCTGCTTTAAGAATTCTTTTTTTATCAGGGTGAAGATTTCCTCCATCCTCAATTGGATTATCGTCGCAAGGTCTTTTTTCAGAATACGCTTGGGCTCGCGTCCAGAAGCGCTTTCTACCTCTATTCTGTCGTCGCTTATCATTTCATTCGACTTGGGGGTGGCCACGCCGTGATTTTCCTTGAGCCTTCTTGCCTCGGGGAGCGGTACGGAGAGTCCGAAAGCGATATCCCTGTCTAGGTGGTCTCCCCCGAGGGTGATACTTTCGGTATACTTGACGCTTCCGTTCATAAACACCGCTATATCGCAGGTGCCTCCTCCGAAATCTATCATCGCTACCCCGATTTCCCTCTCGTCATGCGTAAGGACCGCTTCGCTTGAAGCTATCTGCTCAATTACCATGTCAACCGAAGTCATCCCCGACATCTCTATGCATTTTACGATGTTCCGAGCCGCGGTCACGTCCCCGGTGACTATGTGGACGTTTGCCTCAAGTTTTAATCCGTGAATACCGACCGGGTCGTTTATGCCGCTTTCCCTGTCAACCGTGTATTCCTGCGGGATGGCGTGAATAATTTCCCTTTCCGCCGGAATAAGAAGTGCGTTTGCCGATTCTATGACTCTTTCGATATCCTTGGAAGTTACCTCCTTTTCCCGCAGGGTGACCATTCCGTGCCCGTTCATCCCCTTTATATGTCCGCCGGCTATTCCTACTATGACCTCCGTTATCTCATGTCCGGACATCTGTTCGGCTTTCTCTACCGCGTTCTGTATGGAGTCCACGGTTTTCTCTATGTTGACCACTACCCCCCTTTTGAGTCCGTGGGAGGGGTGGTTACCGACGCCGATTATATCGATCTCGCCGCCTGGGTCGGATTCCCCAACCACTACGGAGACTTTTGTCGTTCCTATGTCGAGACCAACTATCGGTAGTGAATTATTTTTTTTCTGCGCCATTTCGTGATGTTAGGAATCGTAGCCTATTACGCCTACGTCACCCGAGCTTATGTCTATGTCTTTTTCCACCAGGTTGTTCTTGCGTGAATGAACTATTATCCTCTCAACCTTGCGCCACTTGGCCTTCATGTTGTTTTTTCCGAAGGTTACGAATCTGCGGTCAAGGGTTAAGAGCTTGATGCCGAAGTTCTCTTCCACCACTATCTCAGAAATTTCCGACCAGCCGAGAGCCGGACTGGACTTGGAGAGATTGAGAATCTCAACTGCCTGGAGCATGAGGCCCGGACTGATTTCCGCCTTGCTTGAGATAACAGGATAATCAAGACCTCGCGACGGATCTGCTGCGGCTAGTTTTCTTCCCTTTGCGTCTATGTAGTGTGGCTCGGCTCCCCCCTGAGCCACTATGCAGAAGGGTTCGGTTTCGTGGATCTCAATTTTTATTTTTCCGTGAAGAAGCTTCTTTACCCGTACCTCTCTTAACCACGGATTCTCAAGGATTTCCTGCTTTGCTTTGGAAGTGGGAAACAGCATGGATGTTGAACCGGCTCTTATTCCGGAGCGTTTTATGATTTCCGAAGAACTTATCTTGCTGTTTCCTGTAATGACAATCTCTTTCACGGTGAGATGTTCCGACGGCTCAATTGCGAAAAGAGCGATTCCGCAGACCGAGAAGAAAAAGACCGCCGATATTCCCTTTGTCAGGATGTTCATGCGATTCCTTCCTCCCTGCCCATTATTTCGACTTCGGGCTCAAGATTTATGTTCCGTTTTTTTAAGGCGGCTTCCCTAGCTTTTTCAATGAGTGCGATGATATCGTCGGCTTTCGCCCTGTTGAAGTTCACGATGAAATTCGCGTGGATTTCCGAGAACTTGGCTCCGCCGACGCAAAGCCCCTTGAATCCCAGCCCCTCGAGCAGTTCTCCCGCGCTGACCGTGGGCGGATTCTTAAAAACCGAACCCGTGTTGGCCATTTTCACGGGCTGGGTCCTGTTTCTGTACGTGAGATACTGCCTCACGTTTTCCTCGCTTTTCTTTCTGTCTCCTCTGCGCAGTTCGAACACTGCTTTCGTGACTATGGAACCTTCGGGCAGATTGCTTTTCCTGTACTCGAAGTTTATCTCTTCTCTTGACAGTTCCTTTTCCTCACCCTCGTGCCATATGTGAACTTTTTTCACCGCGTCCTTTATCTCTCCCCCGTTCGCGCCGGCGTTCATGTATATGCTTCCTCCGACCGTTCCAGGTATGCCGGCGGCAAACTCAAACCCTGTGAGTCCGAGGCGGATTGATCTGTTCATTATGAATGAGAGCATTGCGCCGCATTCGGCTTCAACGCGCGTTCCGTCTATGCGTACTTCCTTTAGCTTTCTCGTGCTTATGACCACGCCGTCTATTCCCTGCTCGGTTATTATGGTGTTGGAACCGGCTCCGAGCACGGTGACTTTCTCCCCCGACTCGTGGCAGCGCTTGAGCAGTTCAACGAAACTTTTCGTGTTCTGTGGATACACGAGGCGCTTTGCCTCCCCGCCGACTTTTATGTACAGGTATTTCCTCATCGGATAGTTGTCCAGTATTTCAAGGTCGCTGTTTTGAGTTGAGCTGTTCATACGATCCGTTCTGCGATCCTGTCCCCGTACTTCCAGACGTTTCCGGCGCCCGAGGTAAGCAGGATGTCCCCTTTTTTGAGTTCGTTTGCCATGCGGTCCACGAAAGCGTCGGGGTCATCCACGTGACGTGCGTTCGCATTGCCTGCCTTTTTTATGTCTTCAACCAGCTTTTGTGAAGTTATTCCCTTTACCGGTTTTTCCCCGGCGGGATATATATCAAGAATGTACAGGTGTTTTACTTTTCCTAAAACCCTGACGAAATCGTTGTAAAGAAGCTTTGTCCTGGAAAATCTGTGGGGCTGGAAGAGAAGAATCGGTTCTTGGGAAAACGCTGCCTTAAGAGCTTCTATGGTGACTTCCAGCTCGCTCGGGTGATGCCCGTAATCGTCCATTATTCTTATGCCTTTTCTATCACTTTTCAACTGCAGTCTTCTTTCCGTGCCCTCAAAGGCGGCAAGACCCTCTTTTATCTTCTCGAAACTGAAACCGAATTCCATTCCCACGGCTATTGCGGCCAGGGAATTTAGTGCGTTATGGGCTCCCAGAGTGCTGAGGTCCACCTCTCCGAGCAGGTAACCTCCGTATGTAACCTCAAACGAAGTCCTCAGCTTGGAAAAGCGTATGTTCTCGGCCATCAGGTCCGCGGGGCTGTTTATTCCGTAAGTCAGTATTTTTTTGTTGAATTTCCTGCTTATCTCTGCGGTTCTCGGACAGTCGGCGCATGTTACCGCGAGCCCGTAGAAGGGGATTTTGTGCAGAAAGTTGGAGAAGGCAAGCTCAAGGGCCCTCATGTCTCCGTAGTAATCAAGGTGCTCTTTGTCGATATTTGTGAGCACCGTGACGACAGGAGAGAGTTTTTCGAATGATCCGTCGCTTTCATCGGCTTCCACTACCATGAAACGGCCGGTTCCGAGGTGGGCGTTTGAATCTATGGTCCGAAGTTTTCCTCCTACCACTATGGTTGGATCGGCACCGCAGTGGGAAAGCACCGACGCTATCATGGAGGACGTGGTGGTTTTTCCGTGGCTTCCGGCGACCGCGATGCCGAACTTGAGTCTCATCAGTTCTGCGAGCATTTCCGCCCTGGGTATGAGGGGAACCCTGGCCGCGGCGGCGGCGATCATCTCGGGATTGTCCTTCCTGATGGCCGATGAGTATACGACCACCTCGCTTCCTTTGATGTTCTCCGAACTGTGACCCGTGTGAACGACGGCTCCCAGAGAAGCCAGACGTTGCGTTATCTGGGTTTCTGTGAGGTCGGAACCGCTCACCTCAAGACCCATGTTGATCAGCACTTCGGCTATGCCGCTCATTCCTATGCCGCCTATACCGATGAAATGAACTTTTTTTATCTTGCCGTACATTCGATTATCCGATTATATGCTCGATTTCGTTTACAATTTCCCGGGCGGCGTGTGGCCGCGCGAGCTTTTTCGAGTTCTCCGCCATGCGGTCGAGGTTGCCCTGCTCAAGGGTTTTCTCAATAACCGCGCGAAGATCTTCGACCGAAAGTTCCTTTTCCTCAATTACCGCTGCCGCCGCGTTTGACTCCAGGATCCGGGCGTTTTTCAACTGATGGTCGTGCGTGGAAGAGGCAAGCGGGATCAGTATTGACGGTATGCCGAACGCCGTTATCTCGGACAGCGTTCCGGAACCGGCCCTGCAGATCACGAGATCCGTTTTTTCATATATCCGCGACATCTCATCCGTAAATCCGAACACTTCGGCCGAAATGCCGAGCTGACGGTAAGTTTCCCTAACGCTTTCTATGTGGGCTTCCCCGGTCTGATGGGTCACGTCTACCCGAGTGCCGAGTTCTGCCAGTGACTGGGGGACGATTTCGTTCAGTTTCCACGCTCCCTGGCTTCCTCCGAGTACGAATACGTTTCGCTTGGCGCTTTGGCGGGCTTTTCTCTCCGCGGCCCCGCGTGCGAGATCACGTCTTATGGGATTTCCGGTGAGCACGGTTTTTTTCGCCGGAAGATGCTCTTTGCTTTCTTCGAAAGTTATGAATATCTTGCCGACGAACCTCGAGAGGATTCTGTTGGCAAGCCCTGGGACGGAGTTCTGTTCGCAAACGGCGGTCGGGATGGAGATCATGGAGGCGCAAAGCAGGGTAGGTCCAGATGCGTATCCACCGACTCCTATAACTACATCGGGCCTGAAATCCCTGAGTATCTTAAGGGAACTCAGCATCGCTCCTAGTATTGAAATCACCGCTATCACCTTCTGGGAGAAACTTTTCCCTACAATCCCCCTTGATTTTATGAATTCGACTCTGTACCCCTTTTCCGGAAGAATCCTTTTTTCGATTCCCTGTTCGGTGCCCACGAACATAACCTCGTTTCCGCTGTTTCTCTCAAGTATTTCCTCCGCGATTGATATCGCGGGAAAAACATGTCCTCCTGTTCCTCCTCCGGCTATTATCACTCTCATCTTTCCTTAGCACTGAATCTAGAGACGCTCAGGATGATTCCGAATGCCGCAAGCGTCGATACAAGAGAGCTTCCTCCGTAGCTTACAAGAGGCAGCGTCAGCCCCGTGGTGGGGAGGAGGCCGACCGCAACTCCCATGTTGAGCGCCGCCTGGAGCGTTATGAGCGCCGTGAAACCGAATACCATGTATTTCGAGAAAGGATCTTCCGACCGCATGGATATCCTTACGCACCTTGCCAGAATCATTAGGAAAAGCACGATTAATGTTATTACCCCTATGAAACCGAATTCCTCGCCTATTATCGAAAAGATGAAATCCGTGTGGGCCTGGGGAAGGAAAAGCAGCTTCTGGGAACTGTTCCCGAGCCCGCTTCCGTATATTCCGCCGAGACCGAAGGCCATGAACGACTGAACAGCCTGGTATCCGGAGCCGAGGGGATCTTTCCACGGGTCAAGAAAAGACATTATTCTCTCCATTCTGTAACCCTCTTTGATGATAGCCAATGCGAGCAGTCCCACGGCCCCGATCCCTATGCTGAGCAGGTACCGGAGTTTTGCTCCCCCGACAAAGAGCATAATGAAAAGAATCGCCAGAACCAGGAAAGAGGTTCCAAGATCCGGCCCGGCCAGGATAAGTCCCACGTAGGCGCCACCGGCGAGCAGGGGAGAAAAGATGCCGATCCAGAAGCTGTCCATCTTGTCCTCCTTCTTGAACAGAAAGTGCGCCATGTAGATGACCAGCATGTACTTGCAGAACTCAGACGGCTGAAAAGAGAATCCCCAGACCGAAATCCATCTTCGTCCCCCGCCGACCTCCTTTCCTATCTCAGGCAAAAGCACGACTATGAGTAAAGCGAGTCCGAGCAGATAACCCGGGTAAACCAGTTTTCTTACAAAGGACGGCTTCACGTGCATCAATGTCACCATGGCAGTTATTCCAACGAGAAGGTATATGACGTGCAATTTGAGAAACCTCATCGAGTTGTTGTAGGTTTCAAGTGAGTATATAGAGCTTGAGTTGTATACGGCCACCACCCCGACTCCCGCCACTATAAGGACGAGCCCGAGGAGCAGTATGTCAAAATCCCTGTTTTTGAAATCAAACATCTCTTACGATCTCCTTGAACAGATTTCCCCTTTCTTCGTATGAGCTGAACATGTCAAAGCTTGAACACCCGGGCGAAAACAGGAGCGTATCTCCGGTCTCCGACAGTCTAAAGGCGCTTTGCGTCGCCTCTTTCAGGGAACCCGTGCACGTTGTCTGTGCCAGGTCTCCCAGCTGGGCACGCATTTTCTCTGCTGTCTCCCCTATCAGGACCAGGGCTTTTACCTTGTCTGCCACTGCGTCCTTAAGGCAGCCGTAGTCGATTCCCTTGTCCTTTCCTCCGGCAACCAGGATGATCGGGGAGGGCAGGCTCTCAATTGCTCTCAGAGTGGCGAATGGGGTTGTGGATTTTGAGTCGTTATACACATCCACCCCCTTTATCGTCAGCACGAATTCCATCCTGTGCGGAAGCGGACGGAATTCGTTTATGCTTTTCTGTACCGGATCCCGCTCGCAGCCCAGTACTCCCGCGACGGCCACCGCGGCCATTATGTTTTCCTTGTTATGTTCTCCGACAAGCGCCGAGTCCCGAAGACGGAAGGAAAGCTCCCCGAACACTATCTCATCTTCTTTGCAGTAGACGTCAGTTTTGTCCTGCCCGGTTCCGAAAGATATTTTCTTCGCCCTGAAGCTGTCTGAGCCCTTAAGCACCGCCGGATCGTCTGCATTGAATACCGCCCAGTCATTCTCTCTCTGGTTTGCAAAAAGCCCGAGCTTAGCCGCTTCGTACTCCTCCATGCTCGAATGGTGGTCCAGGTGGTTCGGCGATATGTTGAGGATCACCGCGACGTGGGGCGAGAAATCCTTTATTCCCTGGAGCTGGAAGCTGCTGAGTTCAAGCAGCAGAAAGTCGTATTCGTCGTCTTTTTCAGCTACCGATATAAGGGGCGTTCCTATATTTCCTCCCGTAAAGATTTTCATTCCGCTCCGTTCGAGCATTTCCGAGAGAAGGGACGTGGTCGTCGTCTTTCCGTTTGTTCCCGTTATGCCTATTACCGGTTTTGATATGAAGTTCCACGCAAGCTCGATTTCGCTTATTACCGTTTTTCCCGCTGCCCGGGCGTCCCTGATCTCGGGAAGATCGAACCTTACCCCGGGGCTCAGCACTATCGTATCGGCCCATTCGAAGAATTCGGGCGCATGAGTCCCGTAGCGGATTTCCATGCCTTCCGCCGCGAGTTCTTCCACCATGGGTCCGAGCTCCCCGGCCTCCCTCGAATCCGTTGCCTTCACCGGGGCTTCCTTGGAGTGAAGGAATTTTGAAGTCTCTACTCCGGTTATCCCGAGCCCCACGACCAAGAATCTGTTTTCGCCGAGTTCCATTTGATCACCTTATCTTCAGACTTGAAAGAGCGAGAATAGAAAGAACCACGCATATTATCCAGAAACGCACCACTACCTTCGATTCCGCCCATCCGGCAAGCTCGAAGTGGTGATGAAGGGGAGTCATCCTGAAAACCCTCTTGCCCGTAGAGCGAAACGAGATCACCTGGATTATGACCGAAAGCGTTTCCACGAAGAATATTCCCCCTGCCACTATCAGGAGTATTTCCTGCTTTATCATCAGGGCGCTGAATCCTATAGCCGCCCCCAGCGAAAGGGAACCCACATCTCCCATGAACACCTCGGCCGGGTGGGAGTTGTACCAGAGAAACCCCAGGCATGCTCCTCCGACCGCCGCGAGAAAAATGGCCAGTTCCCCGGCTCCCTGCACGTGCGGGATCTGCAGGTAGCTCGCAAACTGCAGGTTTCCGGCCAGATAGGCGAAGATTATGTAGGTAGTGGTTACGATAACGATTGAACCTATGGCCAGACCGTCAAGGCCGTCGGTGAGATTAACCGCGTTTGAAGAACCTACAGTGACCAGAAGGGCGAAAAATATGTAGAGATATCCAAGATCCACAACTGCCTGCTTTATGAACGGAAACACCACCGAGGTCGAGGAATACACCGCGCTTTCTCCGGCTCTCATGGACATTGAAAAGCTTCCGCTTTCGTTCATGCAGAGAATAACCACGAAAATCGCGGCTATGAGCGTCTGGCAGAGAAACTTCACCCTTGCCCTCATACCCTTTCCTCTCCTTACCTTCATGAAATCGTCGAAAAATCCCAGAATGGCAAAGCTCGCCGTGAACAGAAGCACGAGCATGACCTTGTCTACGAGGAAGTTTGTCCAGAGAAGGGATGAGATCATTATGGCCATTACAATGAATATGCCCCCCATAGTCGGAGTGCCGGCTTTTACGCCGTGGCTGCTAGGTCCTTCTTTGCGTATGGTCTCCTGGAACTGCGCCGCTTTCAGCAGGTCAATCAGCTTTTTCCCGAGGAGGACGCAGAGGACAAACGAGGTCAGCCCGGCCCCGAAAGAGCGGAAAGTTATATACTTAAAAACATTTAGAAAAATAAAATCGTCTTTTAGAAGATGCAGAAAGTAGAGCATGGCTTATGTTTCGTAAAGCATCTGTATTACCGTTTCCATCTTCATTCCCCGCGACCCCTTTACAAGCACTAAATCGTCCTCTCGGCACGCGTCAAGAAGCATGGCCGCCGCCTCCTGCGGGCTCTTTGCCACGTGACACGCCGTCTGTCCCCGTACGGATGATACGAGCGACTGGGAGAATTCTCCCATGGCCACTACCATGTCAAGACCGAGCTGCGAGATATGTTCTCCGATCATTTGGTGTTCTCTCTCGCTGCTTTCTCCCAGCTCCAGCATGTCCCCGAGAACCGCTACTGCCTTCGCCTCGCCTCGCCGGTGAGCGACGAGTTCGTCAAGCGCCGCGCGCATCGAGTCGGGATTTGCGTTATACGAGTCGTTTATGACTCTGAAGCCGAAAGGGGTACGGATAACCTCAAGGCGCATGGCTGAGGGAACGTATTTCTCAAGACCTGCCAGTATCTCGTTCATTCCGCATCCGAGAGAATACGCAAGAGCGGATGCGGAAAGGGCGTTTGAAACATTGTGAGTTCCTATTCCCCTTATTCTCGCTCTGGCGGACTGCTTGCCGATGCGTATCGTGAATTCGAGGAACTCCATTTCCTCGTGGCTGATGTCGTCTGCCCTTATGAAAGCCTCTGGAGAGGCAACTCCGTACGTGATCTTCCGGCAGCGCACGCGGGCTGCTATCTTCTCCACCCAGGGATCGTCAATGTTCACGCAGAAAGTGTTTTCCTTTCCGAAGTTTTCAACCAGTTCTCCTTTAGCCTTTGCGACTCCTTCAAGGTTCTTCATTCCCTCCAGATGAGCTTTTCCTACCGTGGTAATCGTCCCCACATCGGGCGAGGCAATATCCGCGAGAGTTCTTATCTCCCCGAAAGAGTTCATTCCCATCTCAAGCACGCAGAAATCGTGGCTCTTCTCCAGTTTCAGGAGGCTGAGCGGAAGACCTATCTGATTGTTCAGGTTGCCGTGGGTGCTGAGCACGCTGCCTGATACGGACAGTATGCTGTGGGTCATGTTCTTAGTTGTAGTCTTTCCGTTTGAACCCGTAATGGCGGCGACTTTTAGGTCGGGGAACGAATTTCTCCAGTGTCTTGACATCTCGAGGAGGGCTTTTTGGGTGGATTCGACCTTTATTATCGCGCCGCAGTTGCGTTCTGAGTCCCGTATTTGCGGGTATTTTTCCACTATTGCTCCCGCGGAACCTTTCTCAAGGGCCTCGGCGACGTAGTCGTGCCCGTCAAAGTTGGGCCCCTCTATGGCGACGAAGAGCTGGTTTTTTTCTATATTTCTGGAATCGATGGAGATCCCCGAAGCTCCTATCGGCATCTTGCCGCCGACGAGGCTCCCTCCCGTGGAATTTAGCAGAAAATCAAGGCTGAATCTCAAAGTTCTCTCCTGTCCCTGGCTTCAAGGTGTTTTTCAGCGATCTCTCTGTCGTCAAAATGAATTTTCTCGGTGCCGATTATCTGGTAGTTCTCATGACCTTTTCCCGCTATAAGGACCGTGTCTCCAGGTCCTGCCTTGTCCACGGCATGCTTTATGGCTTCTTCCCTGTCGGTTATTACCACTACCCCCGGATCCTGGGGCTCTATCCCCTCGGTCATATCCGTTATTATCCTCTCCGGATCCTCCGTTCTGGGGTTGTCCGAAGTCACTATCAGCATGTCCGAATACCTGCGTCCTACCGCGGCCATAAGGGGGCGTTTTCCCCTGTCTCTGTCTCCTCCGCAACCCACGACAGTGATGAGTCTCTGCGCGCAGAAAGGTTTCAGACACGCAAGCACGTTCTCAAGAGCGTCGGGAGTGTGAGCATAGTCCACAAAAACATCTATTCCCAAGGCAGTTTCAATTTTCTCGAGTCTTCCCGGGATGTGCCTGAGTTCACTCAGCGCTCTCCCGGTCATCCCTGGGGACGAACCGAGAGAGAGGAGCGTTCCGGTTGCCGCCATCATGTTATAGAGGTTGTGGTTCCCCATGAGTTTTGAATCAAGTTCCACCTTGCCCCACGGGGTGGCCAGTGTGGCCTTTATGCCTCCAGAATCAAGCGTGAAATTCTCCGCGAATATGACTGAGTCTTTTTTTTTCGCGGAAAACGTTATCTTCTGACCTTTTTTCGAGGCGGATATCCTGTTTGCGAAAGGATCATCCGCGTTTATTATCGAAAACACCTCTTTTTTTGCGCTTTTCTCGAGAATTTCCGAGAAAAGTCTTTCTTTGGCTCTGAAGTAATCTTCAAGTGTCTTGTGGTAGTCCAAGTGATCTTGAGTGAGGTTCGTGAATATCGCCGCGTCGAAGTGACATCCGTCGATCCTTTTTAGATCAAGGGCGTGCGAGGACACCTCAACTGTGACGTTTGTCACTCCGGCGTCTCTCATTCCACGCAGCATGCTCATAAAAGCGATGGGATCAGGTGTTGTAAGGGAAGCAGGTTCGGTTTTACCCATGTATCTGTTTTCTATTGTTCCCAGAAGACCCGTGTTTATCCCGTCGGCTTTCCAGCCGGCTTCTATCATGTGAGACACCGTGGTTTTCCCGTTTGTCCCCGTCACCCCGACGACCTTCATTGCAAGGGAAGGGTGGTCGTGGAAGTTGGAGGCGACAATGGATGCTGCAGCCCTGGAGTCGCTCGTCTTCGCAAAGGGAACTCCGAGGCCCGGGATTTCAGCTGAAACCTCCTCAAGCAGAAGTGCGGCCGCTCCCTTTTTTACCGCGGAGGCGACGTAATTGTGCCCGTCGGTGACTTTACCCCTGATGGCAATAAAAAGGGATCCCGGTTCCACGTTCTGCGAGTTGAGAGTTATTCCCGTAATTTCCGTATCTCCCGGATTCTTGGATCCAGTTATAGCTTCAATTCCCGCGTTTCTCAGAACATCTGCCAATCTCATATGTTCTGCTTGAGGGTGAAAGTGCAGTCCGTTCCCCTTCTTATCTTTTTCCCTGAAGGTGGGTGCTGGCTGACCACGTAGCCGCTTCCTATGAACCTGACCGACACTTCCTCTTTTTCCGCCCACTTCATGACGGCTCTCGCGCTTTTGTTCACCATGTCCGGCATGACCGTTTCTTCAATTTTTTCCTCGCGTGGAGGTATTTGCATGTAAAACAGGACTTTCTCGGTTATGGACTTGAAAATGGGCGCCGCGACTATCCCTCCGTAGGTATGTTTTCTGGGGTTTTCGACAATTACGACGAGGGCAAGACGCGGGTCATCAGCAGGGGCGAAACCGATAAACGACGAAAGATATCTGTTTTCGTAGTAAGTGCCGGTCTC
Source organism: Thermodesulfobacteriota bacterium (assembly GCA_965204035.1). Lineage (GTDB taxonomy): Bacteria > Desulfobacterota_D > UBA1144 > Nemesobacterales > Nemesobacteraceae > Nemesobacter. Next base: position 1,597,053 of record OZ241964.1, on the reverse strand, counting down.
CGGATTGGGCATCTGTGCCGTGCCTGTTTTTCCGGCGACTCTGTAGCCGGGAATACTGGCGTTTTTCCCCGTGCCGGTCTCCACCACTTGTTCAAGGATTTTGGTAACCTTCGAAGCCGTATCGTAGGAAATGACTCTTTTAACAAGCTCCGGCCTTCTCTCCATCAGAACCTTGCCCTCGGGCGAGACTACTTTCTTCACTATATAAGGCTTCATCAGATATCCGCCGTTTGCGATGCTCGAAAGTGCGGTTGCCAGTTGGATTGACGTTACCGATATTCCCTGCCCGAACGATATAGTCGCTAGTTCTACATCACCCCAGTTTCTTAGATTTTGTATTCTTCCCCTGGCTTCCCCGGGAAGATCCACTCCGACTGTCCCTCCGAAACCGAAATTCCTGAGCGAGTCGTGAAGTTTTTTCTTTCCTAGGGTCTTACCCATTTTCCATGCGCATATGTTGCTTGAATACGTTATGGTCTCGGAAACCGTCAGGATTCCGTGGCCGTGCACGTCTTTTATTACTTTCGGGCCGATTCTCCGCTTTCCGTTTTCGCAGTCGTACTCGGTATTCTCATCCCCCATTTTTTCTTCAAGCAGCGTTGCCGCCAAGAATACCTTCAGCGTGGAACCAGGCTCAAAGGACATCCACACGGGGAGGTTTTTTCTCGTTTTCTGGGAAAACTCGCCGAAGCGGTTGGGATTAAAAAACGGATAGGAGGCCATGGAGAGTATCTCACCAGTCTGAGGATTCATCAGGAGGGCGGCTCCCCTATCCGCTTTCATTTTTTTTATGCCTTTCTCAAGCGCAGCTTCCGTTATGTGCTGTATATTGGAATCCACGGTAAGCAGCAAATCGTTTCCCTTCGTAGACTGTTCTTTTGTATTCAGCAGGACGTCGGATATGCGGTTTCTCCTGCCGTCGGTTCTGATTCTTGCCGTGGCGGGTTTGCCGGCAAGCATCCTTTCGAAGCCGTATTCAAGACCTTCCACTCCCTTAAGATCTATGTTGGTGAATCCGATCGCCTGCCCGAGCAGGGAACCTTTGGGGTAAATTCTTTTCGGTTCTTCGGCGAAACCGACCCCCGAAAGACCCAAGGCCTCTATCTTTTCCGCTGTTCCGTTATCCTCTCCTCTTTTGATCCATACAAAGGGCTTGTCAGAACGTGTAAGGCTGATCACTTTCCTGCGGGACATACCCAGCGGCTTCGATAGCGCCCGTGCGAGTTTGTCCGGATCTTTTACTTCTTTGGGATTCAGATAGATCGAAGTTGCCCAGACGCTTGTGGCCAGAGGTTTTTTATTCCGGTCAAACAAGGTTCCCCGTACCGGAGGCATCTTGTAAATCCTGCTGTGCTGTTTTTTAGCCCCGGCGGAAAACTTCTCGCTTTGGAGCACTTGGAGTTCAAAAGATCTGTATCCCAGAGCTACAAAGAGGCCGGTGATAAAAATCGTGGTAATATAAAATTTCCATTTTCCTTTTTTTGACTTCTTCATTCTGCCTTTCCAGCAAGCACTACTTCTTCAACGAAAACCACATCTTTATAAGTTGCAAACCTGAAGCCCATTCTCTTCGCTACCGGCTCCAGAAATTCGGGGGACTTGAGCTTTGAGAGCTCGTAGCTAAGAATCTGGCCCTCCTTTATGAGTTCCATTTCTTTTTCTTTGTTTCTCGAGATCTCGTAACCGGTTCTTGTGTGCTCAATCTTGACGTGCAGAAAGCAAAGGGCCGTTACAAACAGAACCCCGAGGATGATCGCAGTGTGCAGGGGAAATCCTCTTTTTCTTTTTTTCCTTACGGCAAGTTTTTTTCTCATTTGCGGTTATACCCCCTCTGCTACTCTCATTTTTGAACTTCTCGCCCTGGGATTTTCCTCCACTTCCCTTTTTCCGGGCCTTACGACCGATCGGGTCACCCTTCTTACCTGCTGAACTTTTCCGCATGCGCACACGGGAAGATCAGTAGGACAAGTACACGGGGAGTCGAATTTTCTGAACATGTTCTTGACTATCCTGTCTTCAAGGGAGTGAAAGGAGATGATCACCAGCCTCGCTCCCGTATTGAGGATTTTTACGGCTTCTTCAATGAAGATCGCCAGATTGTCGAGTTCATTGTTAATCGAGACCCGAAGCGCCTGAAAAGTCTTGGTTGCGGGATGCGTTTTTTTCGGATGAAATTTTTTGGGAATTGAGTTCGAGATTATTGAGGCCAGTTCGAAGGAAGTCTGTATGGGCTTTTTCGCCCTGCTCTTCACTATCGAGTTAGCGATTCTCCGCGCGAACTTCTCTTCGCCGTATTCTTTCAGTATGTATTCAAGCTCTTCGCTTTTCATTTCGTTTACAAGATCGTAGGCGGAGAACTGAAGACCCGCGTCCATTCTCATGTCGAGGAACTCGTTTCTGTTGAAGCTGAATCCCTTACCGCTGCGCTCGAGCTGAAAGGAAGAAATCCCCAGGTCGGCGACGATGCCGTCCACGTACTCTATTCCCATGGAATTGACCGTGTTTTTAATGTGTATGAAATTTCTGTTCACTATCTCTACTTTTTCTGCGCTGGCCGAGAGCCTGCCTTTTGCAAGAGAGATCGTAGCCTGATCGACATCCATGCCTACCAGCCTGGATATCGAAGAGTATTCATTAAGAATGTGTTCGGAGTGTCCGCCGAGACCCACAGTCGCGTCGACCACAACCGCGCCTTCCGGCAGGTCGAGGTATTCACCTACCTCTCTTACCATGACCGGGGAGTGGAACTGTTCCTGCGGATCAGAACTTGCGTCCGCGGTTCCTATTTTCTTAGAGACCATATCCGGCGAGCACCTCCCTGCCTTGTATGAAAGTCTCAAATGCTCCTGAACCGTTTTCCTTTTCCCATATCTCCTTTGACCATATTTCTATTTTTTTCAGCATGCCGACCAGGACGACTTCGGTTTCAATGGCTGCGTATGAGCGTAGCGACTGGGGAATCAAAACTCTCCCCTGATTGTCTATAGGGCACTCGACCGCGTTTCCCATGAGATAGCGTATTGAGGATGTCACCTTGCTGTCGGTTATGGAGATCTTGGAGAGCTTTTTTTCAAGTTCGTTCCATTCCCTCATGGGATAGGCGATGAGGTAGCGGTCAAAGTTCGTGATTACGAAGGTCTCGTCGGAATATTTCTTTCTGCAGACCTCCCTGAACTTTGAAGGAATACTGACCCTTCCGGTCTTGGTCATAGTGTGTTCGTATCTTCCTCTGAACATTTTATGCTATCTTCTGCCATTATATGCCATAATATATTCCTGTCATGCCAATTCATAAATTATAAAAAAACATGCAAAAAGTCAAGTAACATTTTAAAATAGTTAGTCTTTTCAACGAGTGAGCGGTAAAAACATAAGGCTAGATATTACTTTAATACTGGATGCTGCTGTGAGAGGATATAAGAAAAAGATACTATCCGTTGGGGCCGCAATTCTACTTGTTGGCTTATTTTGTATATACTCTCATCCGAGGAGATGATGGTTTGGAAGGTGAAATTCCATAGGGGGTTGCTTCAGAAAAAATGTCTGTTTTCTTTATAAAGCTTGCGGACAAGAGTTCCAATGTTCTTTTGCAGGGGATACTCGGCACCTACGGGCACCTGATGTGGGTGAGAACCGAGATCCCGGAGGAGATGATAGTAAAGGTGATCACCACTCCTGAGCTCACTTCGGAAACGCGCGGGGTGCTGGAAGCGCTCAAAGGGGAAATAGAGTTTGAGTTTGTCGACCCTCCCGAAAGCGGCGATCTGCCGGAGGATTAGGATTTCCATGGAAACAAGGGAAAACCATAAGGGCAAGTGGGGGTTAGTAAGTTTTCTTACTCTGTTGAGCAGGATCGTCGGATACCTGCGGGACGTTGTGGTGGCGGCGCTTTTCGGAGCGGGTTTCCAGACCGACGCCTTTTACGTCGCGTTCCGTATCCCCAACCTGCTGCGACGCCTTTTCGCCGAAGGCTCTCTGGCGGCGATTTTCGTGCCCGTATTCTCGGAGTACCTTGAGTCGGGGGACAGGCGGGAGGCAAAAAACGCCCTGCGTTCCGCGTTCACCGTGCTTTTCATCATTCTCGTTTTAGTTGTGGCGCTGGGGATAATTTTTTCTCCCTGGCTGGTGAAGCTCTTCGCCTATGGATTCGATCAGAAGACTTTCGATCTGGCGGTCTATCTTAACAGGCTTATTTTCCCCTACGTGCTTTTTATATCTCTTACGGCTCTCGCGATGGGGGTTCTTAACTCCGTACGGCATTTCTTCGCTCCGGCTTTCTCCCCGGTTCTTTTCAACCTGTGCATAATAGCATGCGCCCTGTTTCTCTACAGGGAATTTGAAGTGCCTATAGTTTCTCTCTGCTTCGGGGTCCTTGGTGGGGGGGTGCTGCAGTTGCTGCTCCACCTGTTTTATCTTCGCAAAGAAAAGTTCATGTTCGGCTTTACGAAAACGCTCAATCACCCCGCGGTCAGGAAACTCGCGCTTCTCATGTTCCCCCAGCTTTTCGGAATAGCGGTCTACAACCTCAACATACTCGTAAACACCCAATACGCGTCCTTTATGTCTGAGGGAACCGTTTCCTACCTTTATTTTGCGGAGAGGATAATAGAGTTTCCCCTCGGGGTGGTGGCCGTTTCCCTGGCGACCGTGACTCTTCCCGCGCTCTCAGGCTACGCGGCGAGGGAAGATTACGGAGGTTTCGGCACAGAGTATCAGCGCTCCCTCAGGCGCATGCTGTTTATAATGGTGCCCGCAATGGTCGGAATAGTAGCTCTGCGGGTGCCTCTCTGCAATTTTCTTTACCAGCACGGCCAGTTTGATTACGTGGCGGTCATAAATACTTCCCAAGCCATCCTGGGTTACGGACTCGGTCTTTTCGCTGTGGGAGGAATTCGAATTACCGTACCCGCCTTTTTCGCCCTTCAGGACACGAAGACGCCGGTCAAGGTGGCGTTTTTCTGTTTTCTGCTGAATGCGGTCTGCGGGTTCGTTCTGGGGTTCGTTTTCTCGCTTGACCACTTGGGTCTTGCACTTGCGAGTTCAATCTCCTCGGTGGCGAACTTTGTTCTGCTGGTCGTTCTGCTGAATGGCCGTCTGGGACATTTTCTCTCCCGCGATATCTTCTTCTTTTCGCTCAGGATTCTGGCGATTGCGGTAATCATGGGTTTTGCGGTAAGCGCCGTCGCCGGTTTTTCTGCTTGGAGCGAAACCGGTTTTTCTCTTGACAAGGCACTGGTTATGGCCGCCTCGGTGGGTTCAGGCGTCATACTCTATTTCCTGCTTGCCAGACTCGTCGCCATAAAGGAAGTGGAGATGTTTTCTTTCCTGAAAAGAGGGTAGCTCCAGGCCGCGACGGTGCCTCAAGGCTATTTCGCACTGATAGTAGGGATGTTGCTTTTACCGGGATGTATTCAGGTATTTACGTCGCAACGATCTCGGGGTCACGGTTACGCAGGGAACCGAACTTCAACTTGAACGCGCTCTTCTTCTCCCCATCGCGGCAAAGACAAAAATAGTCACGAGGAACAAGCCGAAGCCGGACACAGAAGAATCCTCTTTACCCAAGGCGCAGCCCCCGCCTCCGGACGCTGACGTATCCCCTTCCTCCATTTCTTCCATGTCTTCAGGTGGCGTCGCCTCCGGGCAGTCTTCAGCGGGCATCACGCTCACTCCCTCTGGCGCTTCGACTTCAAGGGTGACTTCGCATCCCCTCCTTATGACTGTGAGGTTTTCAAGCTCAAAAACACTCCCCGGAATCACTCCCGTTATTCCTTCCCCGGTGAAATCAAGCCCCATCACCCTTCCATCCTCATCCGTCATAACTACCCCCTCGTGCCAGTCCTCAAAGTTAAAAGAAGGTTCTTCATAGTCATCAAACCACTCGGGGTTAAGGTCAATCGTTTCCGCTATGTCTCTCAACACGGCTCTCTCAATGGCAAACACAAACCCCTCCGGCTCATCTCCCAAGAGATCTTCGTTGCCCCAGAGGGCAAGTTCCTTGAGTTCCGTGTCTTCATTAAGACACAGAAGTTCTTTTGTCGGCATCTGTCCGGAGAGATTGTTATCCGCAAGACGAAGGGATACAACCTCTCCGTCTTCTTCTGTATCCACTCCATACCACTGGTCGAGAGGTTCGGAGGATTTCCAGTTTGTTTTCTCAAGCCAGTTGTTGTCTCCGCCCGTAGCGTCGTAGAAGCTCACAAGGTTTTCCCTGTCGTTATCTCCGCAGTCATCAGTCTGTTCAGGCTCTTGGGGTTCTTCGGGCGAAGGACTGTCTCCGCCAGTGGGAGGGGCTCCACCGCCTCCTCCGTCACCGGAAGGAGAACCGCCACCGCCGCCTGGGGTGCCGTCTCCTCCCGTCGTCAGAGCCTGCGCCTGCGTCTGCGCCTCGGTCACCTCGATGCGGTAGGTCGTCATGCCGCTCGAACCGCCGCTCGCCATCACCCACAGCTCGGTCGCGCCGCCGTCCGGCGCCAGCGCCAGCGCGACCGCCGTCCCCGAGGGCCGCACCCGCGCCGGGCGCGTGAAGGTCGTGCCGCCCCGGCGCGAGCCCGCGAACACGCTCTCCCCGCCGCTCCAGTGCGGCGCCAGCGTCACGCTCGTCGTCCCCGCAGGGACCTGCGCCCGGTAGGACGTCACCTCCGGCGAGAAGGCCGGGCTCAGCGCCACCGCCTCCGAACCCGCCGTGAGCGCAAGACCGGTCACGCTCAGCGCGTCGCGCTCCTGCGTCCTCGCCGCGTTCTGGGCGTCCTGGACAATGACGGTCACCCAGCCGCCCAGGTAATCCGCCGGGACCTCCGGCGAGTCGACGCTGTGGTCGACAACCAGGACCTCGTTACGGGAGTTCGCGTCCCTTCCGGCGCTGACCGTGAACGTCTTCGGGCTCGTGTCTCCCGCTTCGACCCGGATCCGCTCGGGAGAGACCGTGATCGCGCCGGGGTCGCTGTCGCCGGGGACGCTGATGCGCGGGGAAATGTACGCGGCGTCCTCGAGCGGCTCCTTCAGACGCACGGTGTAGGTCGCGCTGGCGCCCTCCTCCGGATACACCTGGCCCGGGGAAGCGGCCAGATATTTGCAGTCGTCGTCGATGATTTCGATCGAGATCACCAGGCCATGGTGCCGGTCCTGCCGGTCCCACCCGCCCCAGTCGGGACCGCCGCCGCTGCCGTGGTGCCTGATCCAGTACCGGGTGCCGGGCGGCGACTTGCACTCGTTGTCGTCCACGGCGGTGAGCCCGACCGATTTGGCCTGCTGCCAGTCCCCGCTCAGGTAGTTGGGGTGCGGGGCGGCTTTCCAGGTGACCGCGTTGTGGATCGTGAGCAGGCTGGTGTCGACGTTGGGGTAGTCGCTGCCGTCCGGTCGGACGTTGTGGTGTCGCGGCGTGATGGTCAGATCCGCGGTGGGCGGCTGGTGGATCACGATGCCGTAGGTGATCGATGTGCCCTCGGCGATCTTCATGCGTCCGGGTCCCATCGGGTGGAACCCATCGACGGACATGCTGCCGGCGCGGCCTAGCGAGGGCGGGGGCGCCACCAGCCTCACCGCGACTTGCTGGTTGTCGGACCAGGTCACGCCGGAATTGGCCCAGCTTAAAGCTCTGCCGAATGATACTCTGACATCATCACCAACGGTTAGCTGCGCAGTGCCGAGATGCAACGTCATCCCAGCAAGATTCGACCCTGCATCCGGGTCGACCTCAAGCGTCAGCCGCCCAGTGTTAGAGCTCACAAGTAGCCGATTGACTCGATAGGTCACACCCTTGTACACGAAGTCCTCGTCCGTGAGCCCCGCGGTGCAGCTGGTTTGGGTAGAGACGAAGGTGTCGCAGCCGAATAACACGCCGTCCTGATCTACTGTCAGCGTCGCGGACCAGATCTGGGACTGCGCCTGGGCCGGCGTGGCGTTCACCAGGCACAGAAACCCGAGCAGCAGGAACGGGAGAAGGGAAAGCGTCCGGGCGGACTTGCGGGAAAAACCGGGGGAATCAGAACTTAGCGGGAGACAAAATGGGGGGGGGGGTAGCCCCTTTCTCAGTCATCAGTAACGAATTTTTTTCTGTTTTGTTCATCTTTCTGTCTAACCTCCTTACCTAACAACTGGAGTGTCAGTATAACGGCAAGCGGGAATAAATTCAAAACAGCCACAAGCAGCAGAAGCAGGATGTCTTGCGCTCCCCCGCTCCCCTGGTCTCCGAGGGCGCAGCCTCCCCCGCCGTCCGGCCGTTCCTACTCTTCCTCATCGCAGCCCTCTTTTACCTCAACCCCCGCGGGCGCATCTCCGGGATTAAGGAGACGCGCCGTATCACATCGCGCGACGCAAAAAGCTTTTACCGCCTGTTCCCAGCCAGACGGGAAACCAGTACCCTTTTTCTCACAAGCGCCGCGAAGACAAAAATAGTCACGAGGAACAAGCCGAAGCCGGATACAGAAGAATCCTCTTGACCCAGGACGCAGCCCCCGCCTCCGGACGCTGCCGTCTCCTCTTCCTCCATTTCCTCCATGTCTTCAGGTGCCGTCTCCTCCGGGCAGTCTTCAGCGGGCATCACGCTCACTCTCCCCGGCGCTTCGACTTCAAGGGTGACTTCGCATCCCCTCCTTATGACTGTGAGGTTTTCAAGCTCAAAAACACTCCCCGGAATCTCTCCGGTTATGTCTTCCCCGGTGAAATCAAGCCCCGTCACCCTTCCATCCTCATCCGTCATAACTACCCCCTCGTGCCAGTCCTCAAAGTTAAAAGAAGGTTCTTCATAGTCATCAAACCACTCGGGGTTAAGGTCAATCGTTTCCGCTATGTCTCTCAGCACGGCTCTCTCAATGGCAAACACAAACCCCTCCGGCTCATCTCCCAAGAGATCTTCGTTGCCCCAGAGGGCAAGTTCCTTAAGTTCTGTGTCTTCATTAAGACACCGAAGTTCTTTTGTCGGCATCTGTCCGGAGAGATTGTTATCCGCAAGACGAAGGGATACAACCTCTCCGTCTTCATCTGTATCCACTCCATACCACTGGTCGAGAGGTTCGGAGGATTTCCAGTTTGTCTTCTCAAGCCAGTTGTTGTCTCCGTCCGTAGCGTCGTAGAAGCTCACAAGGTTTTCCCTGTCGTTATCTCCGCACTCATCAGTCTGCTCAGGGTCCTGGGGTTCTTCGGGCGAAGGACTAGTGGGAGGGGCTCCACCGCCTCCTCCGTCACCGGAAGGAGAACCGCCACCGCCGCCCGGAGTGCCATCTCCTCCCGTCGTCAGAGTCTGCGCGGGGGGAGTCTGCTCGTCGTCGGGAGTCTGCGGCACCGCAGCCCCTACCACCTCGGCCACCTCGATGCGGTACGTCGTGGTCGTCCCCTGCAATCGCTTCCCCGAACCGTCCGGTTCGAGCACCGTCACCTCCAGCCTGGTCGGGCCGGCCGACGACAGCGCCAGCGCCGCCGCCGTGCCGGAGGCATGGACCTGCGCCTGCGCCAGCATCGCCGCTGGCCCTTGCGAAACCAAAACCACGCTCGGCGAGCCGCCCAGCTCGGCCTCCGCGCCCCAGTGCGGCGCCAGCGTCACGCCCGCCGTCCCCGCCGGGACCTCCGCCTGGTACGACAGCACATTCGGCGAGAAGGCCGGGACCAGCGCCACCGCCTGCGAGCCGGCCGAGAGCGCAAGACCGCTCAGCGGACCGCCCGCCGCCGCGCGCGCCGCCGCCAGCCGCTGCCTCTCCGCCTCCGCTTCCGCCTCCGCCGCGAGCCGCGCCGCCTCCGTCTCCGCGTCCTCGTGGTTCGTAATCGTCAGGGTGAGCTCGGCAGCGCCCTGGTAGGTCAGCAGGCTTGTCCGCCTGCTGCACGTCGGGCAGTTCTCTATTTGCCTGCCGTCGTACTGAATGCCCGCATGGTCCGCCCTGACGCCGATGTCGATCGTCTCGCCGGAGTCCTCGTGCGGGTCGTCGACGACGTGAATCTCGAAGCTCGCGCTCCGGCTCCCCGAAGGGATGTGCAGCAGGTTCGCGGCCTGGACGGTCTCGGAAGACGTCCTTCCGAACCAGCCTTTGCCCTCGTTGCGCACCGGCCGCCTGTAATCGTCATATTCCGGACCGGCCGGCACCGGCGTGCGGTAGTCCTCCCCCCAGGTCGCCGTGCCGCCGAGGTTGACGGTCACATTCACGCCGCCGTCGAGCGCCGGCTCGGGCAGCGTGACCGTCACCGTGACCGGCGCGGCGCCCTCGCGCGGCGCGCCGCTGGCGCTCAGGGTCGGACCGCTGGCGCTCAGGGCCGGAGAGGGGGCCGGCGCCGTCAGCCTCACCCCGACCTGCTGGCCGTCGCTCCATTGCGGGTTGACGCCGTTCCATCGGAAGGCGTCCGACTCTGCACCAAGGGCCACCCGCGTAGGGCCGAGATGCAACTCCAGCCCGGAAAGGCGCCCAAGTGGTGACGGGTCGAGGCTGAGACGTATCAAATTATGGGCAGAAAAGTAATTGATACTCCTGACTCGATAGGTCACACCCTTGTACTCGAAGTCATCGTCCGCGAGCGCCGAGGAGCAGTTGTCTTGGGTAGCCCGGAAGGTGTCGCAGCCGAGACGCCCGGCGTCCTCATCGACGGTCAGCGTCGAGCTCCAGACGGTGTTCCGCCCCGCGCCCGGGTCGACGTAGGGCACACCGGGGGCGGGCATCTCCAGCCTCACGTGAACCCGGCCCGACGCGGGCAGCGAGCCCAACCAAGAGTAGCCGTTTGCGCCTAAAGAGGCGTCTTCGACGCCATTCCGGTAGACGGAGAAACCGCCCACAGCGCCGTCCGCCAGCGGCCAGCGCGTGCTGCCGACAACCAGCGTCGCGCGCTCCGCGATGGCAGCGGGGATGTTCCGATCCAACGCGATGTCGATCTGGTTTCGTCGAGTACCCGAGAAGAGATAGTTCGTATGCTGGAGAACCGCGACCCGGTAGGTCTGGCCGCCATAGCTGAAGCTGTCGTCCGTCAGCGCACCCCGGCAGCGATAGGTTGTTGAGACGAATCTCGGCTCCGTGCAACCGCGACCGACAATGTGACCGAAATGAGCCCGTGTGTAGTCGTAGTTCTGCACATCCAGCGTGGTGGACCAGATGGTGACGGTATTCTGCGCCGCAGCGGGTGTGGCGTTCACCAGGCACAGAAACCCGAGCAGCAGGAACGGGAGAAGGGAAAGCGTCCGGGCGGACTTGCGGGAAAAACCGGGGGAATCAGAACTTAGCGGGAGACAAAATGGGGGGGGGGGGTAGCCCCTTTTTCAGTCATCAGTAACGGATTTCTGTCTGCTTTACTCATCTTTCTGTACTACCTCCTTACCTAACAAGCTGGAGTATCAGCATAACGGCAAGCGGGAATAAATTCAAATTGGTCGCCCGAGGACTTTCGGGCGCCTCTCGGAATCCCCGCACCCGTTCAAGCTCTGAACAGAAACAGAAAATCCCGGGGCAGAAGTTTTTTCGCACTCGGGGACTTGATACATATGCGTGTGCTCAACAGCGCGCACGCCTCAAACTTGCCGGCCGGTTAAAATCCCGGCGCTTCGCCGCAACGAATCCGCTTCCCGACGTCCCCGGATTACCTGTCGGATGAATTCTCTCTTCTCAGAGGTTTCTTCCGCGCCGCCCCCTCAGAAAAGCCCCTCTCCCGTACGCCACAGCCACAAGCAGGGACAGAAGCAGGATGCCTGGCGCTCCCCCGCTCCCCTGGTCTCCGAGAGCGCAGCCTCCCCCGCCGTCCGGCCGTTCCTCCTCTTCCTCTTCGCAGCCCTCTTTTACATCAACCCCCGCGGGCGCCTCTCCCTCAAGGGTGATGCCCGAGCACTCAAGGTCAAGAGTCTCAAGCTCTTTTAGCTGTCTTAAGAGAATTACGGGAATCACTCCGCTTATGTCCTCCCCAGAGAAGGAAAGCCCCGTCACCCTTCCGTCATCCGTCGTAACGCCGTCATGCCACTCCGGGAAGTCGTAATAGGGGGCTTCGTAAGTATCGAACCACTCGGCGTTGAGCGAAAGCGCGCGCGCAATGTAAAGAAGCGCGGCCCTCTCTGTCGCCAGCGTATGCTTTTCGGGTACATGCCCCGAAAGCCCCTCGTTGCCCCAGAGGGCGAGTTCCTTGAGTTCCGCGAGGCACAGAAACTCCCTCGGAATCTCTCCCTCAAGATTGTTGTCAGCCAGAAGAAGGGATATTACTTTTTCGTTTTCATCGGCGCTTACTCCGTACCACTCCCCAAGGGGTTCTCCGCTGTTCCAGTTGTCTTTCATTGTCCACGCGTCTCCCCCCGTGGCCCCGTAGAACCTTGTGAGGGCTTCCTTGTCGTTTATCCCGCACTCCTCCCCCCGGGTAACTCTTACCGTGTAGGTTATCGCAGTCTCTCCGTCCTCTGCCGTAACCTTTATCCTTATGACCGAGATTCTGTCCTCCTCAAGCTCAATGCTTTTTCCCTCTCCGCTTGTGACTTCCTCATCGTTTATGGTGATCAGGGCTTCGGTATCGCTTGCGGTGGGGGTAACGGTGACTTCGGTTGCCTCAAGGTTTGCCGTCACTTCGTAGTCAAGCGTCCCGGGGCGGAACATCAGGTCTCCTTCAGAGACGCGGAGTCCGCTCAGGGAAGCGTCTGAATACAGTTGCGGTTCACCGCCACCGGAAGGAGGACCACCACCGCCGCCCGGGGTGCCGCCGCCGCCCGTCGTTGGAGTCTGTTCGGGTGGAGTCTGCGCGGGGGGAGTCTGCGCGGGGGGAGTCTGCGCGGGAACGGATGTTCCCGCGGCGCAGGTACCCGTTCCCTGGTCGGACACCTGCACCAGTTCTTTGGTAACCCACTCGCTCCCGGGATTAATACCGTTTCTCGCCCGCACCCGCACATCGTACAGACCTTCGGACACCGTGTAGAGCACATTGCCGTTCTCCACCCTGCGGCGGAGAATATCCTCGCTGGTGCTGGTTCCGAAGACGGGAACCGTCACCCATCCGTCTCCCGGGTCGCTCGCCCCTTCGCTATTCGACACACCGAACTCCCTGAACTGGAGATCGTAGCCGGTTATGCCCGCCCCCTCGCCGCCATCGTGGGAGGGAGGAATCCATCTGACGCAGATCCGATCCCTGCCGCCAACCGCCCTAAGTTCCCTCGGTTCCCCGGGAACGGTCCAGGTGGTGACGGAAAGCTGGGGAGAGATGACTGAACCTTTGCAAGTCCGCACCAGGTAAGTGGTATCCTTATCGAACCCCTTGAAAATGACTCGCTTGACTCTCTTGGTAAACGTGTTCTCCGTTCTCACCGCGTCGACGCCGCCGGGCAGGGTTCTTCCGGGGCACTCTCGGTAGCGCTCCGGCCAGGTGTCCCCGGGTCCGAACGCGGGCTGGTCGCTCTTTATGATCTGTATATAGGAGGAGGAGACGGGACGGTAGGAAACCGAGATGGACGGAACTCCGCCCTCGGCGCCAGGCGTGATAGCCCCAAGCTCGGCCGGCGGGGGAGGCGGGCAGGACGCGCTGCTCCCCACGATGCTGAGCTTGACCGTGTCGCCGGCGGACCAGCTGACGGCGGTGGTGGACCAAGACGCCTGTTCGTCGAATGTAGTGTGCAATGCCGAAGAAAACGCAAGCCCGGTCGAGCCGACGCAGAGCTTCAGCGAGTCCAGGGCGGTCCTCACGTCCCTGTCGAAGAGTAGATAAATGATATTTGAGCCGGGTACGATGTAGGCTCTCGTAACCGTATAAGTGATGCTGGGACTTCCGAAGGTGAAGTCGTCGTCCGACAGCACGGGCGTGTCGCTGCACTTGAAGCCTGATCCGAGATCGTTGTTGCAGCCGTAGGTAGGAATAGCAGGCAGGCCTACGTCCTTCGCCGTCAGCGTGGCCGACCAGACGGGGGTCTGCGCCGCAACGGGTGTAGCGTTCATCAGGCACAGAAACCCGAGCAGCAGGAACAGGAGAAGGGAAAGCGTCCGGGCGGACTTGCGGGAAAGACTGGGGGAATCAGAACCTAGCGGGAGACAAAAATGGGGGGGGGGGGTGAGAGAACTAAACTCGTATTGAGTCAATGTTCTGTTATGCGCGAAAGCCTTCATTAAACCAGTTTTACCCCCTGATTGCGGACTCAAGATGCTAGCAACATCCGGTCAGTCAAGATATGTATGGTTAATTAATATAGCTAACATGAGTGCGCGCTGTCAAACTTCGGTTAAGCCCCGTGTTGCTCCGGAAGCGGCATGCGCCAACATAGATCTGGCTGCGCGGAGCCGGATAACGGCTTCACTGTGCGGGCCGCCGAGGCGTGATCTGAAAATTCCCCTGTGAAAACTCTCTTTCTTGACGATAAATTCCGATATCACCCCGTAATCCGCTTGCAAGCGTAAGAAAATCTTGACGGCGCCGGTCAGTGTTGTCCGCCTCACTGCGTTTCGGTATTCTTGGTAAGGCGGCGCCGTTTCGATTTCTGCGTATACTATTGCTCGCAGTGGCTTGAGAAAAGGCGTGGCGATTACCGGAATTTGTAAGAATAACAAGGCTTATGGACGAGCTTAAGACCCTGAGTCAGCGTGAGCTTGAAGCGCTTAAGGAAAAGTACGAATATACCTTGAGGATGTTTCCCGACTCCGATTCGCTTCTCGCGCTTGCGGAAGTTCATCTCGCGCTTGGAGAGGTGACCAAGGCGAGACGCACGGTTTCCGGTTTTACGGAGAAAAAAGGCGACAGCAGCCGGGCGAGACTCATTCTGGCCAGGGCGCATCTTATGTGCTGGGATGCCGCCGCCGCGGAGGAGGAACTCAAAAAGGCGCTTTCTCTTGATCGCCGGAACACTCAGGCTTCAGACCTGCTTATACATATATACAAAAGCGCGGGCAGAACAGCCGAAGCCTTCAGGGTCGCCCTTTCGCCCGTTCCGGAGCCATGGCGCCGGGTGGAGAATACCGGGAAACCTGAAGAACCTTCCCCGGAACCGGAGGAGAAAAGCAGGCCGCGGGCCGGAGTCTTCGAGACGGACACGATGCTTAACCTCTACGTTTCCCAGGGGCTTTACGAAGACGCTCTGGGGATAGTTGAAGTTCTCTGCGAGATGGAACCCGATAATCCGGTTTACAGAAACAAACGAGAAGAGATAATGGTTCTCCTTGGCAGATAGAACCCCCGTTTGGTTTTTCTCGGCCTTTTAATTATCATTACTCCCGGTATTTTGTCCCATGGAAATACTTGTCATCAACGGTCCGAATCTCAACATGCTGGGCAAGAGGGAACCTGAGATTTACGGAAGTCTTACCCTTTCTGAGATTGAAACTTTTCTTTCTTCGAAAACCGATTCTCTGGGCGGAGATGTCGGACTTTCCTTCTTTCAGTCGAATTCAGAAGGGGAGATAGTCACCGCCATACAGGATGCCTACGGGAAGTTCGACGGAATAGTCATAAACCCCGGCGCCTATACCCATACAAGCGTAGCCATAAGGGACGCCGTACTCTCAACCGGAATGCCTGTTGTGGAAGTTCATATTTCCAACATATACAAAAGGGAGGACTTCAGACAGAAATCGTTTGTCTCGGGAGTATCGCTCGGCGTGGTGTCGGGCTTCGGGGCGCACAGTTACTACCTCGGGCTTCTGGGACTCGTTGAGCACCTGAGGGAAGAAAGCGTCTCCTCCTGAATTCCTCCCCGCGGAATTCTTATGAAGAGGTAATTATATACATGTTTGCCCAATCACAGGAATATACTGTAATGACTAAAGGAATACGTACCGTAGAGTTTGTCGTTCTGCCTACCGCTAAGGCTAAGGCAAAGAAGATGTTCCAGATAGCAGGAGCTTGCCGATATGTCTGGAACCACTTCAGGGAGAAGAATCTTGCCGACTACCAGGCATTCAGAAGTGGTAGGGGAGAGAAACCGCGGACCAGTTATTTCAGCCTCGGTGTGGAGTTCACTAAGCTCAGGTATGAGACGGACTGGCTTAGAGATCTTCCCGCCAATCCGATCAAGCACACACTCAAGTATTTTGCTGACGCATTGAAAGAGGCGATGGCCGGCAAGAAAGGCTTTCCGAAGCCGAGAAGCAGAAAGAGAACCGCTCCCAGTTTTACCATACCAAGTTCGGCCGGGGTCAGAATACGGAAAGTCAACAAGAAGTATTGTTCACTTCTTATTCCCCGCGTTGGCTGGGTAACGCTTGTGCGCGGGGGCGGCAATACTTACGAGGACGGCACACCTAGGCAGGCGGTACTCTGCCATGACGGGCGAAGGTGGAGGGCCTTTATTTCCTACGAGGTAGAGATAGAGCAGAAGCCTGATAACGGGAAAGTGATAGGAGTAGATATGAACGTCAGACAGGTTGCAACTTCTGACGGACATTTCTACTTCCTGCCCGACTTGGAGAAAAAGGAAAGGAGACGGAAAAAGTACCAAAGAAAAATAGCAAGGCAGATAAAGGGGTCTAAAAGGCGGGACAAAACTAGGAAGAAGCTTGCTAAGGTGAGCAGGAAGATAGCCAATATCCGCAGGGACTGGATTCACAAGACCACAAGGGAGATTGCCAGGAAATGCGGAACGGTAGTCGTGGAAGACCTCAAGGTTAAGAACATGACGGCTTCCGCAAGGGGTACGATAGATAACCCCGGAAAGAATGTGAAACAGAAGGCGGGGCTTAACAGGGCAATTCTTGATACCGCCTTGGGAGAATTTAGAAGGAATTTTGAGTACAAGTGTGGGAGGCTGATAGAAGTAAATCCCGCATACACAAGTCAGACATGTTCCGAATGCGGACATACAGATAAAGAGAACCGTAAAACCCAGGCACGGTTCCAGTGTGTGAGTTGCGGTTTTGCGTCCAACGCGGACACGAATGCTGCAATGAACATAAGGCGTCTGGGAATGGCGCAACTGCACGGGGAGGGTTCTGGTATTAGCACAGTCCCTGTGAACCGTGAAATTGATACGAGATTATCCTATGGATAAACGGGTATACAATTCCCAATGGGTGGTAGCGAAGCCCGCTAAGGGGCCGGTTGAGAAGATTTCGGCAAAGCTCGGCATCCTGCCGATAACCGCGGGACTTCTGGTAAACAGGGGAATAAGTTCCGCCGAGGACGCCGAGGCGTTTCTTTCCGCGTCCCTCTCGGACCTGCCTTCTCCCTTCCTGATGAAAGGCATGGAGGAGGCGGTGGCGCGTCTTTGCAGGTGCGTCTACGAAAAGGAGAAAATCGCCGTTTACGGAGACTACGATGTCGACGGCGTCACGGCGACCTCTCTTCTGACGAGTTTTCTGAGATCCCTCGGCTGCGACGTTACCTACTATATTCCCGACAGGTTCAAAGAGGGTTACGGAGTGAACTCCGAGGCGCTTCGCGATCTTAAGCAAAGGCAGGTAAACCTCGTAATCTCGGTTGACTGCGGAATCACGGCCGTGGATGAAGTGGCGCAGGCACGCGCGCTGGGAATGGATTTCATAGTCACCGATCATCACAGCTTCTGCGGTCAGCTGCCCGATGCCGTGGCCGTTCTCAATCCCCGTCAGGCGGACTGCAGGTACCCGGGAAAAGAGGTTTCGGGCGTCGGAGTAGCGTTTAACCTCGCTCTCGCCCTTAGAAGGACCCTGAGGGAGGAGGGATTCTTCGAGACCGTCGAGGAACCCAACATGGGGGATTTTCTCGATCTTGTTTCGCTTGGGACGATCTCTGACCGCGTACCGGTGGGGAACGTGAACAGGATTATGCTGAAAGAAGGTCTTAAAAGAATGCGGAGTCCCAAGCGTCTGGGCCTGTGGGCCCTTAAGGAGGTAAGTGGCATAGGCGACGGCATAGAAGTATTCGATCTCGGTTTTCGTCTCGGTCCCAGGATAAATGCTGCGGGAAGGATTGATTCCGCCGACAAGGCCGTTGATCTTCTTCTCGCCGACAGCGAAGAGGACGCTTTCTTGCTCGCGGAATTTCTTGACAAACGCAACTCCGAACGCCGCGGTATTGAAGAGAGGATACTGCGCGACGCGACCCGGATGGCTGAGTCTGTGCCCGAGCACTCAAACAGCAATTCCCTTGTTCTCTCGTCTCGCGAATGGCACAGGGGAGTCGTAGGCATTGTGGCTTCCTCCTTGGCCGGATCTTACGGAAAACCCGCTTTTCTCATCTCTGTGGACGAAAACGGCGTGGGCAGAGGAAGCGGGAGATCCTTCGGAGGAATCAACATATTCTCCGTTCTCTCAAAGTGCGAAGATCTTCTCATGGAATTCGGCGGACACGCCTACGCGGCGGGGGTGACGGTTCTTGAGGAAAAGATCGGTCTTTTCAGGGAGCGGTTCTCAGAAGAGCTTGAAAAAAGCGGTCAGAAACCTGAAAGCAGGCTTGATATAGACTCAGAGATCAGCCTTGCTTCCATAGATGACACCCTTGTTTCCGAGATTGAAAGCCTCTCGCCTTTCGGAGAGGGAAATCCGGAACCCCTTTTTCTCTCGAAGGCCGTTTCTGTAGCGAGTCAGAACCTGCTCAAGGACCAGCATCTTATGTTCAGGGTTAGAGAGAACGGCTCTGAGTTCAGCTGCATCTGGTTTTACTCTTCCCAAAAGCGTCTCCCCAAAAAGGTAGATCTGGTTTTCGCCCTGCGTTTTAATGTCCGAAGAGGGGAGAGGGAGCCCCGCCTTTTCATAAAGGATGCGAGGGAGACACTTCGGTGAAGCCACATAGTTCTCTTGCTCTTTAGCAACCTTATATCAACTGTAACTGTCTCGAGGTTTTACTGATGCTGTATTTATACTCGTTTCCCAATTCCGCCAGTAGTCCGTCAATATCCAAGGATCTAAGCAACTGAACTGTGATCGGTCTTTTGCTATCCCAAAAGATAAAAGATCTGTAAAAGATGTTTGCCGTATTTGAGTTAAGCAAATCCGCTAATTGATGAGATTCTTCAGCATTATCCATGGCAATAAAGTTTACAGTGTCATCAAATACAACGGTTTTGCCCTCATAAGGACCTACAACAAAAAACTCAAGTTTTTTGTAGAGGGCAGCAATAGCCACTTTCCAATTGCTGAATGTATAGTCTCCAACTCCAAAGACAGAGAATCTCGGCTTGCCTTTGTATATGGAACTTGCTCTTTGGTCTAGCAGATCACCGTATTTTATCAGATATTCTAGAGTTTTAGGTGCCGTCTCTGCCAAATATCTTGTTTCCTGTCCGATTCTTGTTTGCGGGACTAACATGAATTTTTTAGGGGGTCTTCCATTCGCTAGATCAGAACCCTTCAACAATGGGTAAAGACATAAGTCTTCAAGCTCGTTTGTTTCGCCAAGCCCGTTTACGTATAAACCTTTCCCTATTTTTTTCAATTCCATGACTCTTGAGCAGTCATGCTTAATCCCGGTTCTCCATTTGTAATGCTGGCTGTCTTCAATCAGGTGTTTTGTCTTTTCGTAGTCGTGAATGTCAGCGACTAGAAAACAATCGCGCAGTCCTATTGTCTGAATGGGATTATCCGCTTCTATATGATTATAGACTTTGCAGTCTTTGTGTTTTCTATCGGAGGAAGTTACGGTCAGCAGGCATGCGTCAGCGGAAATCTGGAAATGAAGTTTCGAGTCAATGAGATGCATGGTGGCGACTTCCATTCTCTTGTCGTGTTTCCATGCGTTCAACAGGACTTTTCTTGCAACCGAAGTTTTACATAACATTGCTACTGTTCCCTGCTTTTTTTGGAGCCATTCAATCATCCGGTTTATCATCCATTCCGATATGTCGAAATTGCTTTTCCCGGTTAAAGCATCCAAGCCTTTCATTTTTTTATGGTTGAGTTTTACAGGTAGATTGTCGCTTCTTAATTGACCAAGCTGTGAGTTTGTAACCCATGGCGGATTTCCTACTACCAAGATAGGCTCCGGCAGATTATCCAAGTCAGATTCCCAGTCCTTAGAGAAAAAATCGGCTGTCTCAACTCTGATTGGAATGGAGACGTCGTAATCTGATAACTGGTTTTTCAACACCTCAATGTAGTTGTTGTCGATGTCACAGGCATACCCCTCTCTTACTTCGTCAAACACACTCAGTGCTTCAATGAAAAAAGTGCCTACACCACAAGTTGGTTCAATTAAGCTTTTTGGTGCTACATTGTTCGTTTTTAAAAATCTGCAGACTTGCTGAACCAACCCTTCCGGAGTCTGAAAATCACCGTATTCTGCTTTCTTGGTGTTTCTGGTCATTGCCTTTACTTCAATAAGTTGTGTACTCCTTTGACACTCCCGGCCACTTCGATTATACGGCCATATTGTAATCTCCATTGCAGAGC
Organism: Thermodesulfobacteriota bacterium; assembly: GCA_965204035.1. Taxonomy (GTDB): domain Bacteria; phylum Desulfobacterota_D; class UBA1144; order Nemesobacterales; family Nemesobacteraceae; genus Nemesobacter. The sequence goes on along the minus strand of OZ241964.1, from coordinate 1,576,828 downwards.
GTTTGAAATAGTCAGGTAGCCTTGTTCAGGTTTTTTATTAAGAAGTTCCTCCGCAATCTTGTTCGCCTGGATATCTTCAACGGGTAAATTTCTCTCATACATAAATGCGATAAGATCATCGCTGTTGCCGTCGTTTTCCAGTATCTGGCGTATCCCTTTGGTGGTTTGGTAATCACCAGTAATTTCTTTTTCCACAAAGACCGTGTGTAGAAAATTCAGACAACCGGTTTTATTCTTATGATCGTCAGTTTTTTCGTAAACGAAAACCAGAAGAGAGTATCCCAGCCCATAAATTTTTTGTTCTGCTGATCTGTAAGGACAGGATGATTGAGGCTGTTTTATGCTTGTGACTTTGATGTCAATTTCCAAGCTTGGAAAATCAATTCCTTTTGCGGAACTTCCAAATTTGAATTCGTAGTTTTCAGCAAGATATTCCCTGAACTTATGTTCAATAAAAGTACCTACCGCTTTACCGTCGGTTATTCCATAAATTTCAGAAAAAGTTATCTTTGAACAAATTGGAGAAAACGCTTTTGCTCCTTGCAAAAGTCTTTTTCTTGTGAGTTTCGGTTTTTTCACACAAGTATTATAATGTATGGAGACATAAGTATCTAACGGAGGTATTAGATGAAAGTGAGGAGGCAGTTGCCCAAACTTAATGTTTTTTATCCGATAATTTTTATCCTGCTGTTTTTTCTGGTGACAGGGGTTTTTGTAATAGTGGAAAGCGGGCATGTTGGAGTGGTGCGAACCCTTGGCGCCGTGCAGCCCAAGGCGCTTTCCGAGGGATTCCATATGAAAAAACCTTTCATGGATAAGGTTGAACAGATCGATATCCGTCTTACCGCAGCGAGTGCCAAGGCTGTTTCCGCATCCAAAGACCTCCAGACGGTACAGACTCAAGTCACTCTCCAGTATTCCATTACGGGAGAACTTGCTCCCGTTATATTTCAGAAGATAGGGAAGAGAAGCACCGTGTCGCTGACTCTTATAGAGCCTGCGATACAGGAGTCTGTAAAGGCCATTACTGCCAAGTACACAGCCGAGCAGCTGGTTACCAAGAGGGCCGAGGTAAAGGTTGAGATACAGGAGGCCATAAACAATTTCATATCAATTACTCTGGCCGAGAAGGAGATTTCTCCCACTGCTCTCAGAATAGCCAACATCGCCATAACGGACTTTGATTTCTCGGATGAGTTCAACAAGGCGATTGAACTCAAGGTAAAGGCGGAGCAGGAAGCGCTTCAGGCCAAAAACGAGAAAATAAGAAGAGTGACTCAGGCTGAAGCCGCCGCTGAGGAGAAAAAGCTTGCCGCAAGCGCCCATGCCTTCGAGATAGAAGTGGCGTCCCAGGCAAGAGCCGCCGCGATTGAGAGAGAGGCCAAGGCGCTTCGAAGCAACCCGCAGATCATTCAGTTGCGCTTGGCGGAGAAGTGGGACGGCACCCTCCCCAAGTTCTCAGGCGGCGACACAGTGCCTTTGTTAAACGTGGATTCTCTTCTAAAGGAAGAGTAGTCCAGGGAGACGCCGCATGTACCCGGTACTTTTAGACCTCGGCGGAGGTCTGGTCATATACTCGTATTCGGTATTTCTCGCGCTCGGATATCTGGTTGGTTACTGGGTTGTATCCGCGGAGGTAAGCCGCAGGAAAATGGACCCGGCACTTCCTTCAACCCTTCTGTTTGCGTGCTTTATCGCCGGGATTGTTGGGGCCAAGATACTTTTTCTCTACCAGAATGTCGCTTTGGCCGAGTTTCTCGCTAACCCGGGGCGCTACTTAACGGCAGGGTACGCGTCGGTAGGGGGCCTGGTCGGGATATTTTGTGCTCTGTGGATCGTCTCAAGGCTTAACAGAACGGATTTCCAGGGGCTTCTCGATATCGTTTGTCCCGCCCTCATTCTTGGTCACGGGATCGGAAGGATAGGATGTTTTCTTAACGGCTGCGATTACGGGATCGCGTGTTCCCTGCCCTGGGCGGTTTCTTTTTCAGAGAGAGTTGTCAATGTCCATCCCACCCAGCTCTACGATACGCTGTTTATGGCCTTGCTTTTTGTCTTTCTCTGGAAAATCAGAACCCAGAACCGTCCCGTGGGTTTTGTCTCTGCAGTAGGGTTCTTCATTCTCGGCACCCAGAGATTTCTGATTGAGCTCATAAGGGAGACTACCCCGAGCTTTATAGAGGGTCTTTCCCAGGCGCAGCTTGCATGCTTGCTGCTTGTGGCCGTCTTCGGGATAAGGCTGTTTCAGCTCTCCGGCGGTGTCAAGGGAGAGCGGGCGCAGGCTTAGTTTGCTGCTATGCGGAGAATTCTGATAATAGGTCTGGGGCAGGTTGGAAATTTCCTCTCAAAGGAGCTTTTCAAGAGCCAGGAAGTTGTGGTGATTGAAAAAGACACCGAGCTCATAGCCAAGGCCAAGGAGACTCAGGATGTCTTGGCAATCGAAGGGAACGCGGACGATCCCGTCGTTTTGAGACAGGCGGAGATAGAAAAGGCCGACATAGTTCTTGCGGTTACCGGGGATGACAGAACGAATATACTCGCTTCGTTTATCGCCCATGCCTCGGGAGTTGAGAAAATCGTCGCCGCGGTGAAAAACGCGAAGTATGCCGAATACGCGGGGGTCATAAATAATTCGAACATCTCGGTAGTAAGTTCAAGCGGCATAATCTCAGAGAAGATAAGCGCACTTATAAGCGCTCCTTTCGCGGGAAGGGTGGAATTTTTCGCGAGCGGACAGATAGAGCTTCTCAAGCTTCGGGTACATGAAGGGGTGCCGATAATAAACCAGAAGCTCAGGAATTTCGTCAGCAGCCCGAGGAACTGGACTTTTGTCGGTTTGCAGAGGGAGCACAGGATAACCATTCCGCGGGGAGATACGGAACTTCGCCCGGGAGATTTTGTCTTTGCTCTCGGGGTCCCTTCGGCGCTTGAGAAGCTTAAGAAGCTTTTCAACCTGAAAATCCAGAAGGTCAATTCCGTTATCATAGTCGGCGGGGGCAGGGTGGGGTGCGAGGTGGCTTCCGCGCTTCACGAAAAAGGACTTTCCGTAAGGCTCATTGAGAGCGATCATGACAGGGCCAGGGCTGCCGCCGAGGAACTTGTCGGCGTTATGGTGTTTGAAGGTGACGGAACCGACCTCGAGATACTGAAGGAAGCCGGTGTTGAAAAAAGCGATTGCCTGCTTGCGCTTACCGGCGACGATGAAAACAACGTTCTCAGCGCACTTCTCGCGAAAAATCTCGGCATTGATCGATGCACTGTACTTTACTCGAATCCCGATTACGTGGAAGTGCTCGAGGCGATCGGAATCGACAGGGCAATAAGCGTAAACATGGCCGTGGCAAACGCCATTCTGAATTCTCTTCATCTCGGCGGAGAGGCCAACATATCGCTTCTTTACGAGGGAGCGGGAGAGATTCTCGAGTTTGACGTAACCGAACATACTAAAATCCTGGGGATACCCCTTTCTGAATGCAAAATGCCGCACGATTCAGTCATAGGAGTCTGTATAAGGGGCGGGAAACCGATATTCCCCGGTGGGGATTTCGTCGCGCAGGTCGGGGACCGTCTGGTAGTGTTCTCCCTGCCGACCGCCGTGCAAAAGGTTGAAGAGATACTGGTTTCGTGAACGTTAGGTTCTGTCTTCAGGTCACGGGAAAGTTCGTGATGTATCTCGGGCTGCTGATGCTCGTGCCGGCCGCCTGTACGCTTTTTTACCCGGAGGACGATCTCTCTGCCTTCCTGATCTCGGCGCTTGTAACATCAATTGCGGGTCTCGCGCTTATGGTTGTTTGCCGCATTCCCGAGACTCCGACTGAGATACGAAGAAGAGAAGGTTTTCTGATCGCGGCGCTCTGCTGGATGCTTGCAAGCGTTTTCGGCGCCATTCCTTATTATGTTTACGGGGTTTTCACAAGCCCTGTCGACGCGCTTTTCGAATCGACCGCGGGTTTTACCACCACCGGAGCCACCGCTCTTGCGTCCATCGAGTGGCTTCCCAAGGGAATTCTTTTCTGGAGGAACTTTACCCAGTGGCTTGGCGGCATGGGAATTATAGTTCTTGGAATCGCGATTTTCCCCAGGCTTTTTGTCGGCGGGGCGCAGTTAATGGGGCTTGAGACCACGGGACCGACGACGGAGAAGTTCGCTCCTAAAATAGCCGAGACGGCCAAGAAGCTCTGGATTGTATATATTGGCCTTACGGCCGTGTTGACGGTACTTCTCATTTTCGGCGGAATGAGTTTTTTTGATGCCCTGACGCATTCTTTCAGCACCCTCTCAACCGGGGGTTTCTCCTGCAGAGATGCGAGCATAGGGGCTTATGACAGTGGCTACATACAGGGGCTGATTACGCTTTTCATGTTCCTTGGCGGAACTAGCTTTGTGCTTCATTTCTACTTTTTTACCGGGAGGCCCGGGAGACTTTTCAGAAACTCCGAGTTTCGGTTTTATCTCTTTTTCGTCATTGCCGCGACGATGTTTATTGCTCTGGAACTCATCCAGTCCGGTGTTTACGAAACCTTCTCCGAGTCCCTGCGCTACGCTTCTTTTCAGGTAGTTTCAATTATCACCACAACCGGATTTACCACTACGGATTTTGACGCGTGGCCGGCTTTCGTGAAATGGGTGATTTTCATGCTGATGTTTTTCGGCGCGTGCGCGGGGTCGACTTCAGGGTCGGTAAAGGCGCTCCGAATCATGGTGCTTTTCAAAAAAGCTCACAGGGAGATACGGAGACTCGTTTATCCGAACGTGGTTTCTCCCATAACCATCGAGGGAAAGGCCATAAACGAGAAGGCGGTTGCAAGCATAACGAGCTTCTTCATCCTTTACATTTTCCTTTGCGGATTCATTGCTTTCGTGGTTCTTATGCTTGAAGACATATCTCTGGAATCCGCCGTCTCGGCCGCGGTCGCTTCCATAACCAACGTCGGACCCGCTTTTGACGAGGTCGGTCCTGCCAGCCATTATTCCCATCTGGGTTCGCCAACGAAAATCATTCTGTCGCTGGCCATGATCATAGGGAGGCTTGAACTCTACACGGTTCTGGTGCTTTTCATGCCGTCTTTCTGGAAAAGGTAGAAAAAATCCTTTCGTTAAGCTTTTGGGTTCCCGTCCAATTCCCCGGGTTGCATTTCAGACTTGAAGCCACGATAAGTAATTATGACATCTTGGTTTTTGTAGGAACCGGACTTCCTGTAATTTATTGCCGTTGGATATTCAGGTTTGCGAGAGTATCCGTGGATTCGAAGCCTTTCATTGGTTCGGACTCGGAATAGCGGGTGACGTGGCACAGAACCGAAACCTTGTTGAAAGTTCCTGACGGTTTCCATATCTTTTGCACACTGCCATTGCCCGATATCGATCAAGGACGAGATCAGTCCTCTATGTATGCGGTTCTGAAGATTTCATTCGCCACAAATTTCCTCTGACGCCCGGACCCGGCGACTATCTCGGTCAGAATTCCCATGGAAACAAGGGCGTTCATGTAGTTGCGGGCCGTGGGATACGCAATATCCAGAGTTGACACAAGATCCTGATACCCGATGATCGGGGAGGAAAGAAGCCGGGGTACAATGTGCATCAACCGGTCCCATCGCTGGCTTTCTCGAATCTTGGCTTCGTATTCTTCCCTGATTTTCAGAAGTTTCCTGATTCGTCTTACGGTCTTGTTTCCCGCATCAATCGTGGCAAGCAATCCGAGATGAATCCAGCGAGCCCAGTCTCCCTCTGTACTTACGTTGAAAAGGGCATGCATATACTCTTCCCTGTTCTCTTCCAGATACTCACTCAGGTAAAGCCACGGCGCGTCAAGATCACAGTTTTTGTAAACCATGAGAGAAAAAAGAAGCCGTCCGACTCGTCCATTGCCGTCGCGGAAAGGGTGGATAGCTTCAAACTGGTAGTGAATCATTAAAGCGCGGATAAGCGGGTCGATTCCGGTTTCAGACTGAATGCCTCGCTCCAGTTCTCCAAGTAGGCGAGGAAGATATTCGGGGGGCGGAGGATTGTATCTGCGCGTGGCGCCTATGTAGACCTGACTTTTTCGGATTTCTCCCGGACTTTTGTCTTCACCTCGCACACCTCTGAGCAAATGCCTGTGAAGATAACGAATGAACCATTCCGAAAATGGTTGACCGTTCTCAATCATTTCCTGCCCGTGCTTGAGAACCTCTCCGTAATTGAACACCTCTCTCCAGGCATTGGCCGGATCTTTTCCGGAAGAGGGATTCTTGGGATTCATTTCATATGCCAGCAATTCCTGCGGGGTGGCGTAAGTGCCTTCCAGGCTTGAGGAACGGAGAGCCTCCCGCTGTCTGAGAGGATGGAGCAGCAGCGTGGAGTCAGGAAGAATGCTGGCAATCCCCCGCAGTTCGCCAAGCCTCTCTCTCGCCTCGGCCCATATGGACGCAAGATGTCCGGGAACTTCCCAGACCTCGGGCAGCGGGTCGGGAATAAAAGCGAAATCCTTACGACCATCTATTGAAACTAGGTCGCCGGTGGCGTTGTTCGTGAATTTTGAAACATCCATTGCCATATTCCTCTTGTATTATAAAATTATACGCTCAGTTTTTATTCTACTGCTCTTTTTTGACTGGAGCAAGGCTTATTTATAAAAAAATAATGGAATTCTTTATAGTTTTGGTTTTTACTATAAATTTTTCCGCCATTTCTTTAACGCTGCGCGACCAAAATGAACCATTCAACCCCGGCGGGTGGAGCATATTACAGCGGTAAGATAAGGCATGATCCGTTACAGGGAGCGGGAGAGATTCTCGAGTTTGACGTAACCGAACATACTAAAATCCTGGGGGTCCCCCTTTCTGAATGCAAAATGCCGCACGATTCAGTCATAGGAGTCTGTATAAGGGGCGGGAAACCGATATTCCCCGGTGGGGATTTCGTCGCGCAGGTAGGGGACCGTCTGGTAGTGTTCTCCCTGCCGACCGCCGTGCAAAAGGTTGAAGAGATACTGGTTTCGTGAACGTTAGGTTCTGTTTTCAGGTCACGGGAAAGTTCGTGATGTATCTCGGGCTGCTGATGCTCGTGCCGGCTGTCTGGAAGAGGTAGAATAAATTATCACTACAGGCTACAACGATACTTATCCCATGATCGTGAGAGGACAGCTGTTTGCCTTTCTGATAATGATGTGTGGTCTCAGTGTGGTAGCGGTACCATAGGGGACCGTCGCAAAAGTGCTTTTAACCGTTGTCAGGTTTGATGAATAGTGCTGATGCGTATACTGTCGCAATTCGATTAAAGAAATTCTGCTCCGATTTCGAAAAATGATGATAATAGACTTATTATATGATAATCTGAATTCGATTTCAGTTGAATGGATGAGTTCCAAGGAGGCCGAACCGAAATAAAAGAATGTGTTTATATTTTTCTTGATGAAGCAGGGAATCTGGACTTTACGCTAGATCAAGGGATTCCTGAGATAGTTGCTGGTTTTTTAGCTCTCGAGTCAGAGACGAACGAATCATTTCCGGATTGGTTCGAATTTTCTTTATTGCCCAGTCCGTGAAGAACTCATCATCTTTTATTTTGTCAAAGACATTGGAAATGAGAAAGTTCCCAATGTCTAAGAAATTCTCCCTAATATGTCTTGTCCGTGTTTCAAAGTGAGCGATTAACTTAGGAAGTTCGGGGTCCGAAAGAGATGATGTTTTACCATTTCTGAGATTGTGGACTAGTAGACTGAAGGAATCTTCAGCAGCTGTGATGAGATCGTCCACCTCTGTGTCGTTCTCTTCAGTATAGAACTGACCTTCCACACCGACATTAACGATATTTGCCTCAAAGGGTGAGGAATCTCGTCGGAACACCCAAGTGAAGGTCTTGTCCTTAGTTCTGCGACTCGCAAATCCTTCCTGAATAAATCTTGGAATGAAGTGTTGGCGTTTGCCTCCCATTACATTTGTTTAAATAATCGCCCTCAAAACAATTGCTAGCAATATCGGCAAATTAGATTGACCAGTTTTTTAGGAAATTAGTTCGTCAAACGAAATCCTATTTCTTCCGGCCAACAAGTGTATTTCTATGTTTTTATAACGTTTTTTCTCGACTTTTAAATCTGGTCTGACATGTTGCTTATCAAATCTTTCGGAAAGCTTCTTTCCTATGAGGAAATACCGTACTGTTAAGGTTTCGCTTTTCTTCGGATAATACTCTGTACGGCAGATAGAACGCAAATACTCTAGAAGCGGCAACGACCTTCGTAGCTGCTCTTGACCTTTGTAATCATTTTCCAAGTTTTTCTTTAACTCAACAAGTATAGCGATGCTTCCGTTGCCATCTCTACAAACAATGAGATAGTCACAAAGTTGCTTCCAAGCTCCTTCTCTAACCCCTGACAATTCACCTATATTTCTCAGATTAGCTGTTACAGCTTCTGGAGGCATTTGTGCTATATTAACTTTCATTACATTCTCCTCTACTAGAGTAGTAATACTGTCTGAGTCTGGCTGCACTAATACCTTACTAGCTAAAATGGTTTTGAGGTTTTTAGCCAACAACGATTTCTCACGCTCCAGAATTTTCCAAAACCCTTGAAGCTAATTCATTTGAGGTTCTATTGATATCGTCTATGGTCTTATCAAATACCGGCATATCGATACCAAAATTGTCCACTTGGCATGCGGTCAGACCATTGTTTTCCGCTATGTAAGCACGTATCAAATCAGGTTTTAAGAACTCGTCCTTACCGTATTTCAGCTTTTTGACAAGGTCGGTCTTGTCTGGAAACGGCCTACTCAGCATTATGAGGTTGTTGATTTCCTTGATTAAATAGTCGCTGTGGGTCGTAATAAGAACTTTTAACCCAACACGCACAATGCTTGCCAACAATCGCGCTAGAAGCCTTTGGTTATGGGTATCAAGATGACTTTCAGGTTCATCAATGATGAGGAGAGTATTTTCTTCAGCCTTATGTCGCAAGAAAAAGTAGAAGTCGGACAAGCCACGTACTGAAGAAGAGGCAAGATGCAAAGGTATATCGAAGTGTTTTTCTTTGCGGAACTTTGAGATGAACCGTATATCTTCACCCGATGTCCGGTAATATCCATCCATCATATCTTTGATGTGATCGAACAACTTGCTTTCGTGAAGGTCTCTTTTCCCTTTACTCAAGTCTGGGATACTACGTGTGTAGTCAATATTGTCTTTTATTGGTAGCGCGTAACGGCTAGTAGACTTTTCGAGAAGCATAAAAGGGGAAAATCTTTTTTTTCTGTCTTTTTTGTCATCGCCCATTTTTTGTAGTATGTCAACAATTTGGTTCTTAGTGAAGTCTAACTCGCGGTAGAAAAGAGAAATTCCAAATCGTTCAGCGGAAAGAATAAAGGGTTTGGGAAATACATCATGGAGCAGGAATCGAAAATAATTATAGGAAACTAAATTCTGCAATGCAGCAATACTCAGCCTTGTCTTTGCCCTATTATAGACTATTGTAACCTTGTTTCCGTCGTACTTGATGGAGAGAGGACTTTTTTGGTCGAGATTAGGTTCCGAGTATTGATAATCATTGGAATAATTTTGCCCGATATCTACATTAATGGAGGTTTTTGCGAAATCATCTTTTTGAGAACTGAACACAGAAGGTAGAGCTCTTCTCGAAAAAGCACGGGAAAGCTCCTGAATTACCAGTTTTCGTTGTCTTATAAGAGTTTCCGTGCTAAGAGTAAAAGTCTCAAGACCCTCTTGGCTGATCTTCTCGGCCACCTTGCGTATGTCTGGGAACTGTGCTTCAAGTGACTGTCGCGCTGTCAAAAAATTCTCAGCCTGGGGCCAAGATTTCCACATTTTTAAGAATCCATAAAGCGCATACGCAATGTATGTTTTACCGGTGTTGTTCCGGCCTGCTATCACCGTAAGATCTCCAAGTTCCAGATCAGCCTTGCGTACCGGCCCGATGTTTTTAAATCGAAACCTGATATTCGTCTTTTTACTTTGTGAAGTTCGGTTTGCCATTACACTAGCTATAACGTTTCTTTAAACAAGTAATTTCAAGACACATTCTCTGTAATATTTAAGTTGATTGAACTAAGAAAACAAGTAAACCTAGCGCTAATAGAACATACATTTAATCCAATGGCCTTTCAATCCTTGAGCAAGTATTTTTTGATTAGTGTAGAACTTTTATGTTGCTTTGATGGAATTACAAGAAGATACAATTTCCTTTTGAAAATTGGCAAAACTGAATGTAATCTAGTAACCATTAGATGCTAGTACTGCATTCTTTCCTTCCCCGCCTCCAGCGGGTATTTGTTTTTTACGGTATCGGTTTTCGGAAAACATGAAGATTCTTTTTGATCCCAAGCAGCCTCTGGATTTCGAGACCTCGGCGGGCATTGGAAATTTTGACGGCATTCATCTCGGACACAAAGAGATAATAGAGGCTGCGAAACGCTGCTCACGGGAAAATTCCACGCGTTCCTGCGTAATTACATTCAATCCCCATCCGCAGAAAGTTCTCGGCAGAAAGGATCTTTCACTCATCTTCCCGCTGGAGAAGAGGTTCGAGATGCTTGAGGCTACCGGGATTGACGCAGTTGTCTGCCTTAACTTCACCCGTGAACTCTCAAAGGTAAGCGCGGAGAATTTCATAAAGGACATCCTCCTTGATCGCCTGAAGATAAAGGACATAGTCGTGGGTCCGGGATTTTCTTTCGGACACAGAAGAAAGGGAAACGTCGATCTTCTCCGGTCTATGGGAGAAACTCACGGCTTTAATACGGTAGTTGCCGAGGTGGCTCGGGTAGATGATCAGGTGGTAAGCAGCAGCGCTATAAGGAAACTCGTAAGAGACGGAGAAATCAGCGAGGCGAACCGGTTTTTCGGTTACGATTACTACATAGAGGGCGTAGTGGTGGAAGGCGAGAGAAGAGGCAGAAAACTGGGTTTTCCTACGGTTAACCTTGATACCGAGTGGGAGATTCTTCCCAAGCCGGGGGTTTACGCCACCTACGTCAGGCTCCCCGACGGCTTCCACGAAAGCATTACCAACATAGGGGTCCGCCCAACGTTCGAGGAGAGCAGGCTCACGGTCGAGACCCACCTTTTTGATTTCAATAACGATCTTTACGGAAAGAAAGTCGGAGTCAGTTTCGTCGAAAGACTGAGGGACGAGAAGCGTTTTGCGAGCGTGGATGAGCTTGTAGCGCAGATTGAACACGACGTTGCGGCGGTGCGGGAAATTCTTCGCGATTACCCGAAGGACGAGCGGATTTGGAAATAAAAGCCACAACGCGGATATACGGCATTTTCGGTCATCCGGTATCCCAGAGTCTGTCTCCCGCCATGCATAACGCGGCGTTCGCGCACCTGGGGCTTGACTGCGTTTATCTGGCTTTTGATGTGGATCCCCGGAACATAGACAGGGCCGTGAGTTCGATAAGAAACCTCGGTCTTTGCGGAGTTAACGTCACCATTCCCCATAAGCAGTCCGTTATGGCAGGTCTGGACGAGATTGCTCCAGAGGCTTCCATGGTCGGAGCGGTAAACACCATAGTTAACGAAAACGGCAGGCTCAAGGGTTACAACACGGATGTCTCAGGGGTGCTGAGAGCTCTTCATTCTGAACTCGAGTTCGTCCCGAAGGACAAGAATGTTTTTATCGTGGGAGCCGGCGGAGCCTCAAGGGCGGTAATAGTGGCGATGTGTACGGGCGGCGCCGGGAGCGTCGCGATTGTGAACAGAACATACTCAAAAGCGCAGGAGCTTTCAGAAGAATTCTCTGCGTGTTTTGGAAACGTTAGATTCTCCGCGGCACCGCTTGAGGACGAAGAGCGGATAGCACGGATGATGGAGCGGACCGACATCGTGATTAACTGCTCTTCTGCAGGAATGGGCGATATCGAACCTCTTTGCCTTCCGCTTGACGTGCTCGGTGAGAACTGCGTGGTCTACGATCTTGTCTATAAGCCTCCTGTTACTCCGCTTGTAAGGGACTCCAGGGCCATGGGGCTCAAGGCGGAATCCGGGCTCGGCATGCTCCTTTACCAGGGAGTTGACGCTTTTGAGATATGGACGGGCGAAGACGCCCCGGTCGAGGTGATGAGGGAGGCCCTTTCAGTCTCCGGGTGACGCTTTCGGTTTTTCGGTATAATGAATCCAGAGTTTTTTAATCGGTCACGGGAGAATTTTGATGAAAGTAGCCAGTCCAGCCGGGGATTTTGAGATAACGGTGAAGGAATCGTCCGTTGAGGGCGACTTCATAGTGATAAGCGGGCAGATGGGGGTTTGGGATTCGCAAATCTACATGAAGCCCTCCGACCTTCTGAATTTTGCAGGGGTTTTGCTGAATTTTCAGGTTGTCCTATTTCTCGTAAAGCAACCGTTCAGGTGCATTTTCGGCAGAAAACGGGATTAACCTGCGCGGTTTCTCCCGAGAGAGAAAAGGTCAATGATGGCACAACTTCTCATCTGTCCGAGAACGGATCGGGAATATCGGGATGCCAGCGCGCGAAATGGTTCTTGTGCGCCTCCGTATAGGCTCCGGGCGGGTAGTACTTGTCGTAGAAATCCAGGTCCAGATGATGGGCCTGCACCATGAACCGAAGGAACATGGGATCGGAGAAAGCCGGGAACCTCCCGTACGTGTCGTAAACGTAGTTGCATATATCTTTTACAACCTGAATTTCGTCTTTGCTGGGTCTTTCAACCTCCGCAAGCACACCTGTCGGGTCCTTGTAGGGAAGCTTGTGCGATTCCCAGTTTGTCCATTTCATGTCGTTAAACGCTTCCACGGCTTCTCCCATGTCTTTGTAGTAAGGCGGGCAGAACGCCTGGAACAGATCGTCTCTGCCTACGGCCACGGGGTTCGGATTTCCCGTGTCGCCCTGTATTTGCGGAGTCGCGAACCGAAAACCCAGTCCCCTGTTAAAAGGGGTTCCCCCGAGCATGAACATGCTTGCGAATCCGCTGAAAAGCCATCCTCCGAGACCCAGGGTCTGAAGCGCCAGGACCATGTTCTGTCCCATAAAGGCCTGTTCTGCGATGTAACCGTTTGCGAAGCGAAGTTCCGCTTCGACAAGCGGCATCCTTTTCGACTTGTCAAGAAAACCTTGCTCAAGCCAGTTCGCGGTTCCGGGCGGTCTCAGGCTGTGGAGCTCATCGACGAAGTTAAACCTGTGGTCTGGCCTCATGTAGAAGAAGTAGAGATTGATTATGCATGCCGAAAGGTCGGTTACCGGCATGAACACTGTCGTTCCGGGCTTGTTCACGTTCCAGAGATTGTGAGCGGCGATTCCCGGAGGCTTTGAGGGCAGGTCCGCCCTTCCGTCAGAAAGCTTGATCTTTGATTCGCGGAACAGTTCGAGTATCCGGTCCACTCTCTGGTGGCGGGTCATTTTCTCAAGACCCTCAAAATCCTCGGCGCGCCGATCATGCATCTTTATCATGTAGAGCCCCTCGTCATTCGTATAGAAAAGCTCTGTTCTGTGCACGTCTCCTAGGGCGGGGATAGTCTTGCTCGTAAACTGCATCTCAAGGTCAAGACCCACATGAGGTGGGAAATCAGAGAGGTTTATGTTCTTTATGCCGAGGCCCGTCCACACCAGTATGGCTTCCTCAAGTTCCGACAAGGGAACGGGGTCGTGCTTGGATTTGTACTGCAGGGGTCCCCTTTCGATCTCCATTCCGAGGCCGAAGCGGCGGGACCTTCTCTGGAAAACGGCGTCATAGAAACCGTGGTCTATGGCGTGATCAAGACCTTCTGGGTATTCGCTCATGAATTTCTCCTTAATTTGGTTTTTCCGCTCCCGCGGACAGTTTTATTCCTCCTCCTCGGAATCGGACTCGGTAACAAGTTTCATGTATTCGTTTTCCGTGATTATCTCAAGCGAACTCTCGACCCTGTCAAGAAATACCACTCCGTTTATGTGATCGTATTCGTGCTGGAACACTCTCGCTGCGAAATCCAAGAAATCTTCTTCGACGAGATTGTTGTTCCTGTCCCTGTATGCCGCCCGGATGTACTTGTGTCTCGGCACAAGCGCCCGGAGCCCTGGAATGCTGAGACATCCTTCCCAGCCTTTTTCCACCTCGTCGGATACCGAAACTATTTCGGGGTTGATTATCACTCTGACTTCCGTTTCAGGGGCGTCGGGATACCGTGGGTTCGCAGTTCCGGCGATTATGAAGATGCGAAGAGACTCGGATACCTGGGGAGCGGCGATTCCGACTCCGCTTGCTTCGGTGGCTGTCAGGATCAAGTCGTCAATCAGCTGCTGGATTTTCGGATTGCTTATTTTTTCAACGCTTTGGGCTCTCTGCCTAAGCACGGGGTTTCCAAGTTCGGTGATTTCGCGTTGCTGGGCCATGGTTGTAACTGACTGAAAACAGCCTGCCTACAGAGGATTGCGGGCCGGTGCTTAAGGTCTTATTATTATAAACAAAAAACCGGGAGGTTAAAGAAAGCTTCGTGGCGGAAATTGAACTTATACAGAGGGCGGCAGGGTTCGGAGAAAAGACCGCGGTTGAGGACTGGACGGGGAGTTTCACTTACGCCGACCTGCTTCGCGTTTCGCGTTTCGCGGCCCTTAACCTTCTTGGGGACAGAAGAGATCTTGAGGAGAAAAGGGTTGCCTTTATTGTTCCCCCCGGATTCGAGTACGTAGCGCTTAAGCTCGGCCTGTGGATGGCGGGAGGGGTGTCCGTTCCCCTGGGCATCACTCATTCGCCAAGAGAAATAGAGTATGTCGTGGAGGACTCCGACGCGGAGACTGTGGTTTTTCACCCGGACCTTGCACGCAAGCTCGAGGGAGCGAGCTTTGGTACAGAAGTGCGACTGCGGGAACTCCCGGATGTTCTGCAGGCCGTCCGCGGAGAACTTCCCGGCATTTCCGAAGAGAGAAAGGCGATGATCATATACACAAGCGGCACTACCTCTAGACCCAAGGGAGTGGTCTCGACTCATCTCGGCATAAAAGCTCAGATAAACAGCATGACGGAGGCGTGGGAGTGGACCTCTGAAGATTCGATACTCAACGTACTGCCCCTTCATCATCTCCATGGAATACTGAATGTCGTTCTCTGCTCCCTTTGGTCCGGCGCCAGATGCGTGATGATGGACGGGTTCAACTCTCGGGAAGCATGGAAGAGGTTTAAGAAAAAAGACCTGACCCTGTTTATGGCTGTTCCCACTGTTTACTCCAAGCTTATAGACATCTGGGATGATCTTTCCGCTGGGGAGAGGAGACGCATGAGAGATTGCCTTGCTGGCTTTCGTCTAATGGTTTCCGGCTCCGCGGCTCTTCCCGTGTCCGTTCTTGAAAAATGGAAAGAGATAAGCGGGCAGGTGCTTCTTGAGAGATACGGAATGACCGAGATAGGAATGGCCCTTTCGAATCCTTACAGGGGCGAAAGGCTGCCGGGACGCGTGGGGTTCGCAATGCCTGGAGTCGAGGTGGGAATTTTCGACGAGAACGGCGGATTGCTGGGCGTTGGAGAGCAGGGGGAGATCAGGGTAAGGGGAAAAGGCGTGTTTCTTGAATACTGGGGAAAGCCGCGGGAGACGGAAAGTGCCTTCTGCGACGGATGGTTCAAAACCGGAGACATCGCGTTGTTGGAACGCGGAGGCTCCTGCAGGATACTCGGGCGGGAATCCGTGGACATAATAAAGTCGGGAGGATACAAGATATCCGCCCTTGAAATCGAGGAGGTCCTTGGGGAGCATCCGCTTATCGAAGAGTGCGCGGTTGTGGGGGTCGTCGATCCAAGCTGGGGGGAGAGGGTAGGTGCGGCGCTCGTGTTAAGGGAAGGTCTTTCGATTGACCTTGAGGAGCTTCGCGACTGGGCCTCCGGCAGGCTTGCCCGGTACAAGCTTCCGACCCGGCTTCTGCTGCTTTCCTCGCTTCCGAGAAACTCAACGGGAAAGGTAATCAAAAACCGCATTAAGCAGTCTTTTCAAAATAGTTTATAATCTGTCTGTAGTATGAAGGCGGTCTTTTTTGGATTTTAAGGATAAAGCGGAGAGAACAATGAACCGGGCTGAGAACGCACCCATACCCTCAAACGGCAGTGTCCGTTACGGTCCCGGCATGAGAGTCCTTATCGTCGGCGCCGGCGTTGCCGGACTCACGCTCTGCGGGCTTCTCGAGCAGCGGGGCTTCCGTCCTACCCTTGTGGAGAGGGCTCCACGGTTCGGGGATGTGGGATACGTGATAGTGGTCTGGCCCTCGGGCAGCAGGATACTCAAGGGGCTCGGCCTTTACGAACTGCTGAGGGAGCGCGGCTGTGCCTTTACCGATTACAACATTTCCAACTACAGGGGCAAGGTTATAAACAGCTACACGATTGATTCCGTGGTTGAGAAATACGGCCCCATAATAAGCATTTACCGCCCTGATCTGATAGACATACTTCTGGGTGCGGTAGGCGATGATTCGATCAGGATGGACACCACGGTCGTTTCGCTTTCGGACACTGAGGATGGAGTCGAGACGGTGTTCAGCGACGGGAGCACCGAAACCTACGATCTCGTTATAGGATGTGACGGGATAAGGTCAAGAGTCCGAAAGGAGATCTTCGGCGACATGCCGCTTCGTTACAGCGGGATGTCCGGTTGGGGATTCTGGGTCAACCCGGACCTCTGCAAAAGCGAAGGGATCATAGAGTACTGGGGGAAGGGGAAGTTTCTCGGGATGTGGCCGACGCGCGGACGTCTTGCCATTTTCACTAGCGTGAGGAGAGAATCCGGCGTCCGGGACAGCGTTGATACGAGAATAGACAGCATCCGGCAGAGCTTCGCCGAGTTCGGAGGCGTGGTGCCGGAAATCCTGCGCAGTCTTGATGATCCCCGTAATATTTACTATGACGAGTACAACGACCTCAGAATGAATACCTGGTCGCGAGGAAGGGTGGTGCTTGTCGGAGACTCGGCTCACGCGATACTGCCGAACGCCGGCGCCGGCGTATCGATGGCGATGGAATCGGCGGCCGTTTTGGCCGAGGAGCTTTGCAGGACCGATTCAGTGAACCTCCCTCACGCCTTCTGGCAGTATGAGTCAAGAAGAAAGGGAAGGGTGAACAAGGTTCAGAACCAGTCAAGGATCATGGGGAAATTCATATACACCGAAAGCGGTGTTCTTTCGTCTATCCGTGATTATATTGTGAGGGCGTATTCGAGCAGGCAGCTTTTCAGGTACTGGGACAACATGCTGAAAGATCCCCTTTGAGATCAGTGTCCCTCGGTTTTAAAAATTTTTGATTCCGGAGCGTAATTTTAATGAAATCACTTAGACATCTGTTTTTTTTCTTCATTGCGGCGGCGGTTTTCCCGTTTTCTCTACCGGAAGCTTTCTCCCATGATTCCTCCGAGTCCATTTCGCCAACGGTAAAGCGTCTTACCCCTTCGGTCGTTAATATAAGCACGACGAACGTGATAAAGGCGTCGCCGTTTGCTTCTCCGTACCAGGATGAATACTTCAAGAAGTTTTTCGAAAAGTTTTTCCCCGAGCAGATGCCGGGGAGGGAATTCAGAAACAAGGGACTCGGTTCCGGCTTCGTGATGAGTTCCGACGGCTACGTAATTACCAATAACCACGTCGTAAGAAAAGCCGAAGAGATCGAGGTGATACTGGAAGGCGGCAAGAAATACACTGCCAAGATAGTCGGCACCGATCCCGCAACCGATCTGGCGTTGCTGAAAATCGATCCCGAAGGGCCTCTTCCCGCGGTGGAAATGGGCGATTCCTCGGCCCTTGCTATAGGAGACGGGGTGTTCGCCATCGGAAACCCTTTCGGCCTGGGTCACACGGTTACCGCCGGGATAGTCAGCGCGAAGGGGAGAGCCCTTGGAATCGGGCGATACGACAATTTCATTCAGACCGACGCGGCTATCAATCCCGGAAACAGCGGGGGACCGCTTTTTGACTACGAGGGCAAGGTAGTGGGCGTGAACACCGCGGTCATGGCCCGCGGCCAGGGCCTTGGTTTCGCCATACCGATAAACATGGCGAAGACTGTCGTTGAGCATCTCAAGGTTCATGGAAAGGTTATCAGGGGCTGGCTCGGAATAATGATTCAGAACCTAACCCCGGAAATCTCCGAAGCTCTCGGGATCAACCGCGACAAGGGAGGACTGGTATCCGAGGTCAAGGAAGGAAGTCCGGCGGACAAGGCGGGGATCAGAAGGGGAGACGTTATTATTTCCGTCGAAGGCGAGAAGGTTCTGGACGCCGCTACGCTTGCAAGAAAGCTGGCGCTTACCAAGCCCGGGGTCGATACGAAATTCGTGGTGCTTCGCGACGGTAAGGAGAGGGTATTTACCATAAAGCTTATCGAACATCCCGAGAACGAAAAACTCGAGGAATCCTCCGACAAGCTGAAAGCGGAGGCAGAACTCGGCATTGAAGTGAGCGAGATAACCGAGCAGCTCAGAAACCGGTTCCAGATCAAAGCGTCGGGTGGAGTTATTATCGCAAGAGTTGCACGCGGGAGCCTCGCCTCCGAAGCAGGGTTTCTCCCGGGCGACGTGATACTGGAGGTAAACGGAGATGCCGTTTCCGGACTCGACGAATACCATGAAGCGCTTCGGGAGCACGGGTCGAAGGAAACCCTGCTTTTTCTTGTCGAGCGCAAGGGAAGGACAATATATCTTGGCGTAAAGACAGGGGATGAGTGATGATAGAGGAAAAACTCGCGGAACTTGGAATCGAGCTTGCGGAGGAAGTTCCGGCTCTGGGAAGCTATGTTCCCGCTACTGTTTCGGGCAACCTGATTTTCGTATCGGGCCAGCTTCCCGTTAAAAAAGGAAAGCTTCTCTTCCTGGGCAAAGTGGGGTCCGATCTTGCGGTTGAGGATGGCTACGAAGCGGCTAGGCTTGCGGCGATAAACGGCCTTTCCGTGATCAGTCATACCTTGGAAGATCTTCGCCAGCTAAGCAGGATCGTGAAAGTGACGGGTTACGTGGCCAGTGCCCCCGGATTTACGGAACAGCACAAGGTGGTTAACGGAGCCTCGGAGCTCTTCTCCGACATACTCTCTGAGAACGGACGCCACGCGAGGGTTGCGGTGGGAGTTCCCGCGCTTCCGATGGACTCCCCGGTGGAAATTGAAATCGTAGCCGAGTTCTCGCCCGGCTATGATTTCTGAGAAACTGGGAGTTTCGCTTCAATGTTCCCCGTATACCTTTACTCCGACAGTCCTTCGAAATCGCTCGTCATTCAGGACGTAACGGATTTTCTCACGAATCTGGGTCTTTCGGTTGAATTTCGCGGGGACTTTCTTACCTATCTCTCGCTTGCGGCCGAGGAAATCTCCGAACTTGAGTCCTTCCTCTCAATGGCTAGGGTTTTCAACATTGAAACGCCCGTTGATTTCTTCGAAACTCATCCGCCGTCCGAACCGTTTGAAAAGGAGCTTTATGACGGTTTCTGGGTTCAGAGAATATTCTCGAAATTTTTTCTTAAAAAGTATCCCGGCGAACTCTCGGAAAACGGCTTTCACGCGGTTATCACGGGAAGGCTGCTCGGCACTTACGGGTCCCGGAGATACCACGCGAGGGTTATAATCTCGGGATTCCCGTCCTTTGTTTCAACCTCGGGAGTCGTGGAAGGCCCGGCAAGACCTAGGGAGTATTATTTTTTGAAGGCGGAGTTTATCCGGTCGGGAAAGAATCTCTCAGAGCTTGACGAGGCGTTCCGGGGAGAGTTTGTCGATTACGAAGACGAGAGGATAACGAAGATAACAGGTCCCTACATGCTTCAGCCTCTTCTGCATCATTTCTCCGGGAAGGAGTTCTGTGAAAACGGCAAATGCGCGCTTTTTAATTCCCACTGGCAGAAAGAAGTTCTTGATATACAGTACTCGGGCTTTTTATGCGCCGAGTGCGAGAGGGAAATAAGAAGAATAGCAAAAAGGCGGTAGAGACTGCGCCCCGCTGCGCGGCAATAACCGGGAGACTGTTCCAGTCTCTAGTCCATTTCATCAAGGATGTTTATCGCCACCTGGGCTACCTTTTTCCCGGAAAGCAGCATCCCGCCGAAAGTGGGTCCCATCCTCGGAAGCCCGAAGGTGGTGTTAACTGACATTCCGCAAGCGAGCAGACCGGGGTGCACTTCTCCCGTGTATTCAACGAGTGCTTCTTCCGATTTCTCGACCCACATCGACCCGTGACCCGGAAGTTTTTTGTAAAGACCCTGCTGGGAGAGCCTGGAAACGCAGTAGGCATCGTGCCCTGTGGCGTCTATTACCAGTTTTGATTCTATCGCTACGGGGTCAAGGCAGGTTATTTCCTTGGGCATGTTTGCGATGGGCGTCCAGTTGATCACTATTCCCGCGACCCTTCCGTTTTCCCTGTAAACCAGATCGTCAAACAGGGTCATATTCCTCACTTTAGCCCCGGCTTCGCACGCCGTCGCTATCAACTTCGAACAGGCGTAGGGGCCGTCGGCGACGAAAAGTCCTTCGGAGACCTCTTCATACGGCACTTCAATCTCATCGAGAACCGTCTGGCCCGGGGCGCGTACGGTAACCTTGTTCATCAGGTATCCGCCGATCCAGAATCCTCCTCCGAGGTAGTTCATTCTTTCAACTAACAGAACCTTGTATTTTCTTTTCGCTATATCCTTTGCCGCCACGAGCCCGCTCGGGCCCGCGCCGACGATTATGACGTCGCTTGTAATGTATTCGCTGAATTCCTCCGAGAATCCCTCGACTATGGCCCGGGTGACCTCTTTTTCCCCTACCGGAGCGAACTGGGGGGTTTTTAAACTGTCTGACATAGCGGTTTCCTCCGAAAAAATGTCAATAAGGTTCTGCCTTTTACTCCTGCTCTTCTTCCTTCACGACGTTCACGGTTATCTGCTGCGTTACGTCGGTATGGAGTTTCACTGCGACTTTGTATGTTCCAAGTTCCTTTAAAGTGCCGTCAAGCAGTATATCCCTTCTTGAGATCTCGAATCCTTTTTCCCCGAGCGCATCGGAAATGTTCTGCGAGGTAACTGATCCGAACAGCCTGTCTTCCTCCCCGGCTTTGGCGGGTATGGAGATTTCAAGACCCTCGAGCTTCTCGGCAAACGCCTTGGCGTTCTCAAGGACTTCGGTTTTGCGCAGTCTTATCGCCTCTATTCTGCTTTTCCAGGCATTAAGGTTTGCTTCTGTTGCCTTTATCGCGAGCTTGCGGGGAAAAAGATAGTTCCTCGCCATCCCGTTCTTCACGTCTTTTATGTCTCCAACGCTTCCTATGTTCTCAACGTCGGAAATCAGAATTACTTTCATTGTTTACCTCCGCGCATCGGTTAAGCGGTATCCGGGAATCACTTGTGAGTTACCGTGTACGGCAAAAGCGCCATGAAACGGGCTCTCTTTATCGCGATCGCCACCTTCCTCTGCTCCTGCCTGGAAAGCCCGGTGTTTCTCCTGGGCAGTATCTTCTTTCTCTCCGTTATGAACTGAGAGAGAAGTTCTATGTCCTTGTAATCTATCTGCTTGCCTTCTTTGGCAAGGTCTCTGGGTTTCTTTCTGCGCGAGTAAAACCTTCTGCCTCCCCCGCCCATTGCTCTTCTGCTCATGATTCGCTGCCTCCCTTAGTCTGTTCTTCGTTTTCCTGAGGCTGTTCCTGATCTTCTTCGGTCTGCTCTTGAGTCTCCTGAGGCTGTTCCTGGTCTTCCCCGGTCTGCTCCTGAGTCTCCTGAGGCTGTTCCTGGTCTTCCTCGGCCTGCTCCTGAGCCTCTTGGGGCTGTTCCTGGTCTTCCCCGGCCTGCTCCTGAGCCTCTTGGGGCTGTTCCTGGTCTTCCCCGGCCTGCTCCTGAGCCTCTTGGGGCTGTTCCTGGTCTTCCCCGGCCTGCTCCTGAGCCTCTTGGGGCTGTTCCTGGTCTTCCCCGGCCTGCTCCTGAGTCTCCTGGGGCTGTTCCTGGTCTTCCCCGGCCTGCTCCTGAGCCTCCTGAGGCGGCTCGGCACTTTCATCGACTTGCCCCTCAGCCGTTAGAGAGGGAGTCTGAAAAGCGCTCTGGTCCTCTTGCCCGGACGCCTGCGGAGGAGCGCTCATCCCGGCACCCGTCGGTTTCTGCTCCTCGATATATTTTACCGTCATGAAGCGCAGAACGTTGTTCTTGGAAAGGTTGAAATATCTTTCTATGTCCGTTACGGCCCCGGGTTCAGATGCGTAAACGGCTATGTAGTAGGTGCCCCTGGTATAGTTGTCTATCCTGTATGCAAGATCCCTTTCTGCCCATTTCTCGGATTTTATTATTTCTCCGCCGTTTGCGGCCACGCTCTGCTCGACCCTGTTCTGGATCGTAAGAAGATCTTCGGGGGATATATCTGGTCTTACTAGGTAAAGCGTTTCGTACTTCGTCGGCTCAATAGCCATGCTTACTGCCTCCTGTCTTGGTCTTAGGCCCCTGAACGTCATCGCTTAGAAGTCAGGAGCAACAGAAAAAACTATTATACTGATTTTCGGAAACTGTGTAAATAACGGGCGGGGATGTGGCCCCCGCCCGCAGTTCAGAGATCCATCTTATAGTATGAGAAGGGGAGCCACGACGAGTGATACTATGGACATGAGCTTGATCAAAATGTTCATCGCCGGTCCGGATGTATCCTTAAACGGGTCTCCTATCGTGTCTCCTACAACGGCGGCTTTGTGTGCCTCCGACCCTTTTCCTCCCAAGTTTCCTTCCTCTATGAATTTCTTTGCGTTATCCCAGGCTCCGCCCGAGTTCGCCATCATAAGCGCGAGCATGACTCCCGCCACAACGGCACCTGCGAGAAAACCTCCGAGGGCTTCCTCTCCGAGGGCAAAACCTATGATAAGCGGTACTACCACCGCGGTAATGCCCGGCAGTATCATCTCTTTTAAGGAAGAGTCAGTGCTTATCTGCACGCACCTTGCGTAGTCCGGCGTTGCCTTTCCTTCAAGAAGTCCGGTTATTTCCCTAAACTGCCTTCTTACTTCCTCCACCATCTGCTGCGCCGACCTTCCCACGGAACCCATGGTCAGGGCGCCTATGAGAAACGGGATCGTCCCGCCCACAAGCATTCCCGCCACTACCTTGGGCTGGGTGATGTCGATCGAGGTGAGTCCGACGGCGTTTGTGTAAGCGGCGAAAAGCGCAAGGGCGGAAAGGGCCGCGGAACCGATGGCGAATCCTTTTCCTATGGCCGCGGTAGTGTTGCCGAGGGAGTCGAGCTTGTCCGTGATCTTTCTCACGTCCGTGCCGAGTTCCGACATCTCCGCGATACCGCCCGCGTTATCCGCGACCGGACCGTAGGCGTCAACCGACATCGTTATTCCTATGGTCGCCAGCATGCTGACCGCGGCTATCCCTATTCCATAAAGCCCCGTGAACCAGTAAGACACCACTATTGCCGCCGCGATTATGAGCACCGGGTAAGCCGTGCTGTACATTCCCACAGCGATTCCCTCGATTATGTTGGTGGCGACGCCCGTCTCGGAGGCCTTTGCTATTTTCCTGATCGGGGGTCCCGAGGTGAAATGCTCTGTAACCTTGCCGATCAGTATTCCGGCGAGCAGACCCGCTATGGAAGTGATCCATATGCTTATGTATCCCTGTTTACCCATGGTGGACAGGCTCTCCACCTGCGCCAGCCCGTAAAGCGCCAGCAGGGAGATCGCGCAGTATACGACCGCCGCAAATATGGTGGATCTTTCAAGCACGGCGCTTGGTTCTCCTTCCCTGAGCCACCCCACCGCCTTGGAGCCCACGAGCGAGGAGAGGCTTCCTATTATGATGAGTATCAGCGGGACCGACATCATGGCGAGCTGGTTTGTCGCCATGCTGGCCGCGATTACTACGGTAGCGATTACGGCTCCCACGTAGGATTCGAAAAGATCGGCGCCCATTCCCGCCACGTCTCCGACATTATCTCCGACGTTATCGGCGATCGTAGCCGGATTTCTCGGATCGTCCTCGGGTATTCCGGCTTCCACCTTTCCGACGAGGTCGGCTCCGACGTCAGCGGCCTTGGTGAATATGCCTCCGCCTATCCTTGCGAAAAGAGCCACGGTGCTGGCTCCCATCGCGAACCCGCCTATCATTCCTCCGAATTCCTTTAAGAACGCCGTGAAAAGGCTGCTGTCCTCGGGCTTTGCCTGAAGGTCGATTCCCAGGAGGAAAACGACCGAGAGTCCCAAAAGACCCAGACCCGCGACCGAAAGCCCCATCACGTTTCCACCCCGGAAAGCCACCTCAAGGGCTTTTCCCTGTCCCTCGCTAGCCGCCGCCTGCGCTGTCCTCACGTTAGCCTTTGTGGCTGACTTCATGCCGAAAAACCCGGCTATAAGCGAACAGATCGCCCCGCCGAGATAAGCGGCCCCGGTTTCAATTCCAAGAAACACCGAGAGCAGAACGAAAACAATCGCGGCGAAAAGGCCGATTATCCTGTACTCCCTTTTCAAAAACACCATCGCTCCCTCGTGAATCGCAGAAGCGATCTGCTTCATTTTGTCGTTTCCTTCAGGAAGCTTGTTTATCCCCCTGTATACAAATAACGCGTATAGGAGCACGATAAGACCTACCACGATTCCCACAAGTCCTATATTGCCCGCTAGTACTTCACCCATACCCATTGGTAAATTCCTCCTAGTAGAGAGTTGTTTTTTTCAGTTCAGTCGACTGTTAAATTTGTTCATTGCCGAATCCACCCCGGCGCTTATTATCTCAAGTGTCGCCTCTACCGCGGTCTCGACCATCTCCGCCGCCGTGTCTCTCTCGTTTGCGGCGAATGTGGAGAGAACGTGACCCCGACCCTCTTTTTTCCCGGGGGGTTTCCCTATGCCGATCCTCACCCGGCAGAATTCTCCGGAACCCAGAGAGGTTATTATCGATCTTATTCCGTTATGCCCGGCCGAGCCTCCTCCCCTGTTCACCCTTATGTTTCCCAGGGGGAGATCAAGTTCATCGTAGA
Organism: Thermodesulfobacteriota bacterium; assembly: GCA_965204035.1. Lineage (GTDB taxonomy): Bacteria > Desulfobacterota_D > UBA1144 > Nemesobacterales > Nemesobacteraceae > Nemesobacter. The sequence continues at coordinate 1,551,952 of OZ241964.1, read as the reverse complement.
CCACGATTATCTGCTCAACCGCTATCTTGTAGAATTCCTTTGCCTCGCGAAGCGCCTCGCCGCTTGCGTTCATGAAGGTCTGGGGCTTTATTATCAGCAGTTTTTTATCCGAATAAAGTGCCTCCGCGCAGAAACTTCTGAATTTTTTCTTGCCGATTTTTACGCCCAGGCGTTCAGCCGCCCGCTCAGCCGCGCGAAAGCCTATGTTGTGTCTCGTATTGTCGTAGGCGGAACCGGGATTTCCCAGGCCGGCAATCAGGTATCGCATGGATTCGGTAACTTGTGGGGATTATATACTTGACTTATTCCTGAGTCTCAGCTTCGGCTTCCTGTTCCTCTTCTTCTTCGATTTCCTCAGCATCTATATCTATCGAGCGCTGGGCTATCACCTGGATGACTTTTTCGCTGCCGTCTCTGACCGGTCGTACTCTCTCGCCGAGCTCAAGGCCTGTTATGTCCACGAAACCTCCTATGTCGAGAGAGCTTACGTCTATTTCTATCAGATCGGGAATATCGTCCGGCAGGCATTCAAGGTCAATGGTTCTCATCAGTTTCTCTAGCTTGCCCCCCGTCCTTTCCCCTTCGGACCTTCCCCGTGTGCTTACCGGAACCTTTACCCTGACGCTTTTTTTCATGTCGATAGCCAGAAAATCAAGATGGATTACCCTGTTTTTAATGGGGTCTTTCTGGATTTCCTTCACCATCGAGAATCTTTTTTCGGGGGCCTCGGAACCGTCTATCTCAAGTTTCAGGACGGTGTTTATCCCGGCGCTGTTTGAAAGCGCCCGCTTAAGTTCGTCGGGACGCACCACAAGCGGTATCGGATCCTCTCCCCGGCCGTAAAGTATGGCCGGTATGTTCCCTTCCTTTCTTACTTCCCTGGCTCCGCTTTTGCCGATTCTTATTCTGGGTTTTACCCGAAGTGAGCTCTGTACCATGGTTTTTCTCCTGGATTTCGTTTAAGTGAATAATGCGCTTATCGATTCCCCGAGCGCCGTTCTCCTTATGGCCTCGCCGATGAGGTCAGCAATGCTGAGCACGGTTATTTTCGTGCTCTGTTCCTGGTTTTCCTTCTGGGGAATGGTGTTTGTGATTATTACTTCGTCAATGTCCGAGTTGTTTATCCTGTCTAGGGCAGGTCCTGAAAGAACGCCGTGCGTGCAGCAGAGCGATACGCTTCTGGCTCCTTTCTCAAGGAGCACCTTGGCGGCTTCGGTGGCGGTTCCTGCCGTGTCCACCAGATCGTCAACTATTATCGCGTGCTTGTCTTCCACGTCGCCGATTATGTTGCTTATCCGGGCGACGTTGGGAGCGGGTCTTCTCTTGTAGCAAATGGCGATTTCTGAGTGGGTTCTGTTCGCGAACTCGGTTGCCCTCTCAACCCCCCCGGCATCCGGAGAAACCACTACGGTTTCGCCGTCGCGGTATTTCTCCCGCAGGTAGTTAGTTATCACGGGTGCTGCGTAGAGGTGAGTTACCGGAACGTCGAAGAACCCCTGTATCTGGCCGGCGTGAAGATCCATGGTCACTATTTTGCTCGCTCCCGCGACGACTATCAGGTCCGCGGCGAGTTTGGCGCTTATCGGGGCCCGGGGCTGAACCTTTCGGTCCTGTCTTGCGTACCCGTAATACGGTATTACGGCGGTTATCACCCTTGCGGAGGCCCGCTTGAGCGCGTCTATGATTACGAGAAGCTCCATTATGTTCTCGTTTACCGGAGGGCATGTCGACTGTATGATGAAAGTGTTCGAACCTCTCACGCTCTCTCTTATGTCAACGAAAATTTCCCCGTCGCTGAAACGGTTTATCTCCATTTCTCCGGGGGAAGCCTCAAGATAGTCGCACACATCCTCAAACAGAGGGTGATTTGACGTGCCGCTGAATATTTTTGCGTCCTGCATTTCCATGGTGGGCCTCAAAATATGAAACCCTGTATTATAGAGTAAAGTTTTTATAATTCAAGCGGCGGAGACGGCCACGGCAGGATAATCTTACTCTAAGGCGGCATGTTGCTTTTACCGGGCGGTATTCCGGCATTTACGTCGCAACGATCTCGGGGTCACGGTTACGCGGGGAGCCGAGCTTCAGTTTGAACGCGCCCTTCTTCTCACAAGCGCCGCGAAGACAAGAAGAGTCACGAGGAGCAAGCCGAATGTGGACACAGAAGAATCCCCTTGACCCAGGGCGCATCCCCCGCCTCCGGAGGTTGGGGTATCATCCGGGGTCTCGTCTGGAGTTTCATCTGGAATTTCCTCGCATCCCTCAGCCATCATCACGCTCACTCCCTCTGGCTCGGGAGCCTCAAGAGTTACTTCACATCCCGTCTTTATAACCATGAGCCTTTTAAGCTCAAAAACACTCCCCGGAATCACTCCCTCTATGTCTTCTTCGGTGAAATCAAGCTCCGTCACCCTTCCTTCCTCATCCGTCGTAACTCCCTCGTGCCAGTCCGTGAAGCTAAAGGGCTCTTCATAGTCATCAAACCACTCCGTGTTAAGCTCAAGGGCTTGCGCCACGTCTCTCAGCACGGCTCTCTCAACCGCAAGCGCAAGCTCCTCCGGCACTTCTTCTCCCGAGAGATCTTCGTTATCCCAGAGGGCGAGTTCCAAGAGCCCGGACAGTTCATCAAAGCACAGAAGCGCGGAGGGAATGTGTCCCGAGAGACCGTTACCCTCAAGATTAAGAGATATAACCCTTCCGTTTTCGTCTGTTCTCACTCCATGCCAATCACGAAGATCGTCTTCTGTGTTCCATCCGCCGCTTTGCTCCCACATGTCTCCTTGCGTTGAGTGATAGAACATCTCAAGAATCTTTCTTTCTTCCGCGTGGCAGGACATTACCGTGAGGGTGTAGGTCCTCCTTGTGGTTCCGTCCTCGGCGGTCACCGCTATCTCTATTGTGGTTTCCCCGTCATCTTCAAGGGTAACGATGTGCGGCCTTCCGCTTCGCACCGTATTTCCGTTAACGGTTATCCTGGCTCCCCTGTCGCTTGCCGTGGGGGTCAGGGTGAGGCTTGTTTCGCCGTAGGCATTAACTGTGTAGGTATGCGTATCGGGGTCAAGGTCAAGGGAGTCTTCTCCAACCTCAAGGGTGTCCAGGGAAGCGTCTGAAGACTGCGCGGGACCGCCTCCTCCCGTCGTCGGAGTCTGCGCGGGTGGAGTCTGTGCGGGTGGAGTCTGCGCGGGCGGAGTCTGCGCGGGAGATACCTCGGCATTGCCCCGAAGCACTCTCACCGTGTAGGTCCGCGACTCCCCGAGCGGATTCCTCACCACGATTTCGATCGGCGTGACATCCTTCAGTTCCACCCAAATAGAGGAGCTAGCAGAGGGGTCAGGATCTTGAGGACGTGAAGGTGAAGGTCCCTTCAGTTCGCCGTTGATGAATACCTTCGTCGGGTCTTCAGGGTTACTGTCTCGGGCTTCGGCCCCCACTCTTATATACCCCGCCCAGTCGTCTACGCGCACCGTGTAGTTGAGGGTGTCTTCGTGGAAGGTCGGTTCAAGATCTACATAATTCCCGCGGCTCGCGAAGCGTCCTTTGTCCGAGGCGAAAAGGGAGAGCTCCCGCAGGGCGGGCGGGGGATAACTTACGTCGTCATCCCTGATCCTGATCACAACTGAACTGGATGTGCCGGCGATCACCCCCGAGGGAAGCGTGCCCAGAGACACCGTGAACCTCTCATAGCCTTCTGTGTCCGTGTCCTGCGCCGTGGTTATCGTGCCGGTACCTGAGGTCTGGCCGCTTGAGATGCTGATGGACGTGAGCGTGCCGTAGTCGTCCGACTCGGCGGTGCCCGCCGTGAGCGTCACCGGAATCGTCACGGCGTTCGTAAGCGCCGCGGACAGCGTAGCCGTCACCGTCACCGGCGATCCCTCCGCCACAGGGTTCGGGGTGGCGGAGAGCGAGACCTCCGGGGCCGTCCCTAGGCTCAGCGAGACCGTGTCGCCAACCGACCAACTCAGGCCTGTGTTTGACCAGTTAAGCTGCGTGTCGTTTGAGGTAAGAGTGGCGTCTGCGAGAGGCAAAAAGAGGGAACCGGTTTGCACCCCAAGGGCCGACTTTAGGGCAGCCGGGACCGCCTGGTTGAGCCCGACTCGGAGAGCGCTTCCAGAGTTGTCGAGGCTGAACCGTTCGATCGTGTAAGTGACTCCGCCGTATTCGAAGTCGGCGTCAGAGATTTGCCCAACATTTGTGATAACAGCATAACCTCTATAGGTAACTCCATCTCCTACCGTCAGGGTGGCGGACCAGACCGTGGTCTGCGCGGCGGCGGGTGTGGCGTTCACCAGGCACAGAAACCCGAGCAGCAGGAACAGGAGAAGGGAAAGCGTCCGGGCGGACTTGCGGGAAAAACCGGGGGAATCAGATCTTAGCGGGAGACAAAAATGGGGGGGGGGGTAGCCCCTTTCTCAGTCATCAGTAACGGATTTCTATCTGCTTTACTCATCTTCTCGTACTACCTCCTTACCTAACACTGTAGTGTCAGAGTAACAGAAAGCGGGAATAAATTCAAATTGGTTTCTTCCGCGCCGTTCTTTCAGAAAAGCCCCTCTCCCGTACGCCACAGCCAAAAGCAGCAGAAGCAGGATGCCTGGCGCTCCCCCGCTCCCTTGGTCTCCGAGAGCGCAGCCTCCCCCTCCGCCGCCCGGCCGTTCCTCCTCTTCCTCATCGCAGCCCTCTTTTACCTCAACCCCCTCGGGCGCGTCTCCGCCAAGGGTGATGCCCGAGCACTCAAGGTCAAGAGTCTCAAGCTCTTTTAGCTGCGTTAAGAGAATTACGGGAATCACTCCGCTTATGTCTTCCCCCGAGAAGGAAAGCCCCGTCACCCTTCCGTCATCCGTCGTAACGCCGTCATGCCACTCCGGGAAGTCGTAATAGGGGGCTTCGTAAGTATCGAACCACTCGGCGTTGAGCGAAAGCGCGCGCGCAATGTAAAGAAGCGCGGCCCTCTCTGTCGCCAGCGTATGGTTTTCGGGTACATGCCCCGAAAGCCCCTCGTTGCCCCAGAGGGCGAGTTCCTTGAGTTCCGCGAGGCACAGAAACTCCCTGGGAATCTCTCCCTCAAGGTTGTTGTCGGCCAGAAGAAGGGATATTGCTTTTTCGTTTTCATCGGCGCTTACTCCGTACCAGTCTCCAAGGGGATTTTCGGTGTTCCAGTTGTCTTTCATTTTCCACGCGTCTCCCCCCGTGGCCCCGTAGAACCTTGTGAGGGCTTCCTTGTCGTTTATCCCGCACTCCTCCCCCCGGGTAACTCTTACCGTGTAGGTTATCGCAGTCTCTCCGTCGGGAGCGGTGACCGTTATCGTTATCGAGACGGTTTCTTCGTCCTCCCCGAGATCAATCCGTTTTTCCTCTCCGCTTTGCGCGGAGACGCCGTTTATCTCTATTTCCGCGTCAGGGTGACCGGCCTCTGGGGTGAGTGAGAGTTCGCTCACTTCAAGACCCACCGTCACTTCGTAGTTCCGCGTCCCGGGGCGGAACATCAGGTCTCCTTCAGAGACGCGGAGTCCGCTCAGGGAAGCGTCTGAAGACAGTTGCGGTTCACCGCCTCCACCACCGCCACCGGAAGGAGGACCGCCACCGCCGCCCGGGGTGCCGCCGCCTCCCGTCGTCGGAGTCTGTTCGGGTGGAGTCTGCGCGGGTGGAGTCTGCGCGGGGGGAGTCTGCGCGGGAACGGATGTTCCCGCGTCGGCGCAGGTACCCGTTCCCTGGTCGGACACCTGCACTTCTATGGTATCCCACTCGCTCCCGGGCTCAATACCGTTTTTCGCCCGCACCCGGACATCGTACAGACCTTCGGACACCGTGTAGAGCACATTGCCGTTCTCCACCCTGCGGCGGAGAATATCCTCGCTGGTGCTGGTTCCGAAGACGGGAACCGTCACCCATCCGTCTCCCGGGTCGCTCGCCCCTTCGCTATTCGACACACCGAACTCCCTGAACTGGAGATCGTAGCCGGTTATGCCCGCCCCCTCGCCGCCATCGTGGGAGGGAGGAATCCATCTGACGCAGATCCGATCCCTGCCGCCAACCGCCCTAAGTTCCCTCGGTTCCCCGGGAACGGTCCAGGTGGTGACGGAAAGCTGGGGAGAGATGACTGAACCTTTGCAAGTCCGCACCAGGTAAGTGGTATCCTTATCGAACCCCTTGAAAATGACTCGCTTGACTCTCTTGGTAAACGTGTTCTCCGTTCTCACCGCGTCGACGCCGCCGGGCAGGGTTCTTCCGGGGCACTCTCGGTAGCGCTCCGGCCAGGTGTCCCCGGGTCCGAACGCGGGCTGGTCGCTCTTTATGATCTGTATATAGGAGGAGGAGACGGGACGGTAGGAAACCGAGATGGACGGAACTCCGCCCTCGGCGCCAGGCGTGATAGCCCCAAGCTCGGCCGGCGGGGGAGGCGGGCAGGACGCGCTGCTCCCCACGATGCTGAGCTTGACCGTGTCGCCGGCGGACCAGCTGACGGCGGTGGTGGACCATAAGGCCGCTTCATCGAAACCGGGATGCGTGGCCGAGGAAAACTCAAACCCGGTCCCGCCGACGCAGAGCTTGTAGTTGTCCAGAGCCGATCGCGCATCGCGGTTGAAGTGTATTTGGATGTCGTTGTGGGCTGACCTGTACAGGATTCCGGTAATCGACCAGGCGTTGCCTCCCAACGTGAAGTCGTCGTCCGTCAGCACCGAGGTCGAGCTGCACTCGGCGCCCGATTCCCCGTTTTGGCAGCCAGCTCCATTGGGCATCACCTGCACCGTCAGCGTCGCCGACCAGACGGGGGTCTGCGCCGTAGCGGGTGTGGCGTTCATCAGGCACAGAAACCCGAGCAGCAGGAATAGGAGAAGGGAAGGCGTCCGGGCGGACTTGCGGGAAAGACCGGGGGAATCAGAACCTGGCGGGAGACAAAAAAGGGGGGGGGGTGGGAGAACTAAACTCGTATTGAGTCAATGTTCTGTTATGCGCGAAAGCCTTCATTGAACCAGTTTTACCCCCTTGATTGCGGACTCAAGATGCCAGCAACATCCGGTCAGTCAAGATATGTGCGGTTAATGTAAATAAAATGAATCGCGCTGTCAAATCTCAGTTCTGCCCGGGGCTTTGCGCGAACCAGAGATTCTCCGCGATTTCCATTGGGAACCCGGGTTCTAGGGGCGGAGTTCCGTCCCGGAGGCGGAGAACGCGTTCCCGCGAGAACCGTTTAGCGGATCAGGCGTCCCTGGCGTGAAAAACACAGACACCCCCGCCAGGCCGTTTTCAGTCCCCTGATGCCGCCCCTAGTTTTCCTCAACCATAAAACCGGCTCGATGGCTAAGGAATCGGCGGCGTGGACTACTTTCTGTAAAGCGAGAAATCAGGCGGCCTTTTCTCCACAAACGCCCTGGTTCCCTCGGCCGCCTCTTCGGTTCCCTTGAAAAGATCAAGGGATGCCTTGCCCATGCTCGATATTCCGAAAAGGCCGTCGGTCCCGGAGTTAAAGGAGTACTTGGCAAGCTTAAGGGCGGTCGGGCTTTTCGATAAAAGCTCCTCGCACCAGATGTTTACCTCGGAGTCAAGCTCGTCCGGGGGGACAACCCTGTTTATAAGTCCCATCTCAAGGGCTTCTTCGGCCGAGTACTGCCTGCAGAGATACCACATCTCCCTTGCTTTTCTCTCGCCTATAAGTCTTGACAGGTAGGCCGTTCCGAAGCCCGGATCCACGCTTCCCACCTTAGGCCCCACCTGCCCGAAAACAGAGTCCTCAGAAGCGATTGTAAGGTCGCACATGAACTGCAGTATGTTCCCTCCGCCTATGGCGTAGCCCCTGACCGCGGCTATGACCGGCTTCGGTATGTTTCTTATGAGATAATGGAGATGGGAAACGTAATCCCCGACTCCGAGAAGCCCGTCTTTTCCCCCGGGGCCGCTTTTTTTCTCCTTGAGATCCCCTCCGCTTGAAAACGCCTTGCCGCCGGCGCCCCGGAGGACCACCACGCCGACCCGCTCATCCGCCCAGGCGTCCGTGAAGGCCTTGATCATCTCCTTAAGCGTTACGTCCCGGAAGGCGTTAAGCGCGTGGGGGCGGTTTATCGTCACGAAGGCGACTCCGCCCGTTTTTTCGTAGGTTATGTCTTCAAAATCCATCCGCTATCCCTTATACCACTTACCGGTGCTCTCCCCGGTAAATATGTTGACGCACTTGGTTTCAAGGTAGTTGTCTATACCCTCGGCCCCGAGTTCCTTTCCAATTCCGCTTTGCTTTAACCCTCCGTAGGGGGTTTCGGGGATTATGCCCCCGTAGGTGTTTACCCAGAGGTAGCCGGCCTTTACTGCTTTCGCGACCCGCAGCGCGCGGTTTATGTCCCGGGTCCAGATTCCCCCGGCGAGTCCGTACTCGACGTCGTTTGCTGCCGCGACAGCCTCTTCCTCGGTCTTAAAGGGAATGACGCAGACCACGGGCCCGAATATCTCCTCGCGCAGCAGAACCGAGCCGGGAGGGATGTCCTCTATAACGGTTGGCGCTATGTAGTAACCCTTGTCGAATCCCTCGGGACGGGCCCCGCCCGCGACCACCCGGGCCCCTTCTGAGACGCCTTTTTCGATGTAGTCCATCACGTTTTCGTAGTGTTCTTTTGAAATCACCGTCCCGAACTCGGTTTCAGGATCCTCCGGGTCTCCGATTCTTATCCTTGATATCCTGTCGAGATAAGAGGAGAGAAACTCATCGTATATCTTCTCGTGGAGCATCAGCCTGGTCACGGCGGTGCAGTTCTCTCCCTGGTTAAAAAAGCCTCCGCGAAGACACGCCTCTACTGCTCCTTCGACGTTTGCGTCCTCAAAAACTATGCAGGGAGCCTTGCCGCCAAGCTCAAGGGACACCCTTTTTATATTATCCGCCGCTGTTTTCATGACATTTTTCCCGACCTCGGTCGAGCCCGTAAACGCTATCTTTCCTATCCCCGGGTGCTCGGTAAGTGCCTGGCCGGCCACAGACCCCTCCCCGGGCACCACGTTGAGCACGCCGTCAGGAAGTCCCGCCTCGGAGCAGAGTTTCGCCACCTCGAAGATTCCGCACGAAGTGAGCTCGGCGGGTTTTATGACCATGGTGCATCCGGCCACAAGCGCGGGGGCTATTTTCCAGAAGGAAAGAAGAAGGGGGAAATTCCAGGGGATTATGTGCGCCGCAACCCCCACTGGTTCCTTTATGGTTAAAGATATCTGGTTTTCGTTTACCTGCAGGGTTTCTCCGTTAAGACGGGTGTGTGCCCCCGAATAATACTCAAGGGTTTTCACGGAACCTCCTATCTCAACCGCGGCGCTCTCGCGGATGGGCTTCCCTGTCTCCCGGGTGTTAAGAAGGGCAATCTTATCTCTGTTGTCAGAAAGCGTCTGAGCGATTCTAAGAAGGTGCTTTGCCCGCTCGGACGCCGGGAGCCGGGACCATTTGGGAAAAGCGCGCTCTGCGGCCCGCACCGCCGCGTCCACGTCTTCCGATCCTCCCTGGGCGACCTCTGCCAGAGGTTTTTCCGTCGCGGGGTTTTCCCTTACGGAGTAAGCACCGCTTTGCGGTTCCCTTTCTGCGCCGTCAATGAAAAGATCACACCTTGTTTCCGTACTGGCCATAGCCTGAAAAATACAACAGACGGTTCCTTAATACGTGTCAGCCCGGGAAAAACCCGATGTTCCGCCGCCTCGTTTCGGAATCGGTAATAAGATACGTTCAGATGCCGAAAAAGACTAGGGCAGTCTTGAGGCTGCCCTAGTCAGATAAGCTGTCGCCGCCAGTTTCGGGAACCGCCGATATTGCAGCGGGGTTCCTACGCGCGCCTTCTCAGGAGAACGAGCGAGAAAAGAACGGACGCCGCAAGGAACAGGTTAAGCAAGTCGCTCCGAGACGCATATTCCGCCCCGAAGACGGCGCATCCTCCTCCGGCTTCTTTCATCTCCATCATCTTTTCTGGAGGCTTTGTCATCATTTTTGGTTCGGGGTTATAAATCCCGGAACCGAAGATCAAGGGCTGTGGAGGAAGATATCCACTGATAAGCTCGGAAGTAACCTCAAAACCAAGTAGGTCAGAAACTACCCCCGGAAGCATTCCGTCTCGGTCTGCTACCTCTATGTAGCTTCTCTTGGGCGAATTGCCGGGAACTGAATTCATCTCAAACCAGCCGTCAATGTCGTCAGCGTCGGTTGTGGGGTCGTCCCAGCGATAGTCGACGTAAGCGGAGTTCCCTACTGCCGCGTCGCCCAGCGCTCTTTTGAACAGGCCTGCTATTGTCTTGTCTTCCCCTTCCAGTTCCTCATCGGACAGTTCGAGGTTGCCGCCGTTCAAATCGTAGTTGTTTCCGTTCAAAAGCACCGTGGGGCTTTCCGGGTTGGCGGACATTATGAAAATATATATGTTTTCATGCTTGAAATCACCTCTTGCAAAACAAGCAATCCGCTCTAGAAGTCTTTTGGTTACTCCTTGTTGAAGCTGATTACGCTTGTCACTATCTGTGGCCAGTTGACCCAGTTGCTGTATGCCTAGTTCTGGGCCGAACATTTCTACCAATGCCTTCTTTGTTATCTCTGCCACTTCTTCCTGCCCCGCTTTTATGACATCTTTTACGTAGGCTTCGAGATTGGCGTCGGTCGGGTCGGCGAAAACATCCTCGGCAGTAGTTTCGAGATCGAGGCCCCCACAGTCAGGAGCCTTAAAAGCGAGGTCGTCTTTCTCATGAACAAGGCCCGCTATTTGCGTCGTTTCGGCTAAGACCCCCTTCGTTCTAGCCGCACAGGCTACGCGGCCCAAGCCGTCGTAATCTTCTTCGCACACGGGGTCTCCTCCAACGCCTGACTCTTCTGCTTTGTCAAGCAATTTTTTTAAAGTGCTCGCGATTACCGAATCCTCGGCATCCGGATTAAACTTAAGACCCATCAATTCTTTGGGATATTTCGCGTGATTCGTTACAGTTCTTCCATCAATTATGCCGACATGGTAAATATCCCCGTGTTTATATTCTCCATCATCTTTTCTGAGCTCCCTGAGAAGTATTGTTGTCTGTCTTCGCAACTCCGGGCGGTCATCCATGTATTTGGCCTCGACATGATTGTAGTAATCCACTATATGCTGAACAAAGTCGCTCATTTGCTGTGTATCCATGGGGTCAACATCTTCTGCGGTTATGTCCGCGCCATTACTGTGGTCACCCTCATGAGCAGACATTTCAATGCTTAACGAAAAGACAAGCCCCAGCGCAAGAAACAAGCTCAAAATCACTCCACGCAGTTTAAATTTCATTCTCCTATACCTCCAATGCAAAATTTTTGCCGTACTGACATCAGCAGTGTGAAATCAACACCTTTCCCTATGAAACCATAACTTATCTGCTGTCCCAATCAAAATGATTGAGTCCTCAGACGGCGTGACCGCCGTTCTGGAAGGCACCGATGTTGACCGAGTTGCACGGTTTCCGGGACAGGCTGGGCCTCTGCCCCCGGAAAGAAAATTCCCGGAGGGGGGATTTTCGCCTCGCGGGAGACAACCCGGAAGCACCCTTAATCTCCAGGTCGAGTTCTTCATACGAAAAAGCGGCGGCGGGACAGTGCGCTCCGCAGAGGATCCGGCAACCGCGCTTTCGGATGTTTTTTCCGACTGAACGGACCATCGCCCGCGGGCAGCTTGGTTTGACAACCCCGCCCGTTTCTGTAACCTAGATTCCCCTAGACTTAGGACTCAGAGGCAACCAAATAGACATTCTAGACGTCGTTTCCGAAAAACTTCTCGAAAAAGAAGAAGACATAACTTTTGAAGACGCCTTGGCGCTCTCGGAACTTCCCGCCGAGAGTCTCTCCGAACTTATATCGCTTGCGAGAAAGGTGACTCTCAAGTACAAGGGCGACGGGGTGTTTTTGCGCTCGATAATAAGCGCCCAGACGGGGAACTGTCCCGAGGACTGCTCCTTCTGCTCCCAGTCGGCCCATTTCGATACCGAGGTCGAGGCTCATCCGCTGATGGCGGCCGAGAGGATACTGGGGGCCGCCAGGCAGGCTGAGAAGATGGGCGCCATGGATTTCTGCATAGTCATAAGCGCCAAGGGTCCGACGCCCAGGATATTCAAAAAGGTTCTCGAGGCCGTAGACCTTCTCTGCGCGGAAACGAATCTCAAGGTCGGCTGCTCTCTTGGGGATCTTACGAGGGAACAGGCCTACGAACTGAGAGACCACGGGGTTTGGAGGTACAATCACAACATCGAGACCTGCAGGAGCCATTTCCCAAGCATATGCACAACCCACAGCTACGATGACAGGCTGAAGACCGCTCTTTTGGTAAAGGAAACCGGCATGAATCTCTGCTCGGGCGGCATACTAGGCATGGGAGAGACCCTGCGTCAGAGAATGGAGTTCGCTTTTGAGATAAGGGATCTTAACCCCACCTGGGTCCCTATAAACTTCCTTGACCCGAGGCCCGGAACCCCGTTTGAGAACCTCGAGACCATACAGCCGCTTGAAGCCGTCCGGACCATCTCGATTTACAGGCTCGTGCTTCCGGACAAGATAATAATGACGGCGGGGGGAAGGGAGGTTACGCTCAGGGACCTCCAGGCGATGGGCCTTGTGGCGGGGGCAAACGCCATGATCCTCGGCAACTACCTTACCACTCCCGGGCGCACGCCCCAGGAAGACCTCAGGATGCTTGATGACCTGCAGATGCCGGTCAGAAAGGAAATCCTGAACTAGCCTCACCCCTTCGATTTCGTTATATTCTTCCCATTCGAGGCCTCCAGTGTTCCTGACAAACCGAGATGAGTGAAAAATCGAAACAGATAGGATCCTACGACAGGGAATTCGTCTGGCATCCGTTTACCCAGATGAAGGACTACGTGCGCGAGGACCCCATAGTGATCGAGCGCGCCGAGGGCTCCTACCTCATAGACTCCGAGGGAAAAAGATACATAGACGGCGTTTCATCCCTCTGGGTAAACATCCACGGCCACGCGGTGCCCGAGATTGACGGAGCCATAAAAAAACAGCTTGAGCTCGTGAGCCACAGCACACTTCTCGGCATAACCAACCCTCCGGCCGCCGAACTTGCCAAGGAACTTGTGGAAATCTGCCCGCCGGGACTCAAGAAGGTCTTTTACTCGGGCGATGGGGCAAGCGCCGTTGAGGTCGCGCTCAAGATGGCGTTTCAGTACTGGTCCCACAAGGGGATGCCTGAGAAAAAGGCGTTTCTCTGCCTTGATAACGGCTATCACGGAGATACTCTGGGGGCCGTTTCAGTCGGCGGGATCGACATTTTTCACAAGGCTTTCTCGCCTCTTCTGTTCAAGACCTACAGAGCTCCTTCCTATTACTGCTACCGCTGCCCGCTCGGAAAAACCTGGCCCGGATGCGGGATCGCGTGCGCGGATGAGCTCGGAGAGATCCTGAGGGAGAACCACGAGGAGATAGCCGCCGTCATACTTGAGCCGTGCGTTCAGGCCGCCGGGGGAATGGTGGTGGCTCCGGACGGCTATCTCGCGAAAGTGAGGGAGTACTGCACCCGCTACGACATGCTCATGATAGTTGACGAGGTGGCCACGGGATTCGGCAGAACGGGGAAGATGTTCGCGTGCGAACACGACGGGGTAACGCCCGACATGATGGTTCTCGGGAAGGGGATGACCGGGGGATATCTTCCGCTCTCGGCAACTGTAACGACCGATGAGATATACGAGGAGTTCCTGGGAGACTACGAGGAGTTCAAGACCTTTTTTCACGGTCACAGCTACTCTGGAAATCCTCTTTCGTGCGCGGCCGCCATGGGGAATCTCGAAGCTTTTAGAAATAACGACACCCTTTCCTCACTTTCCAAGAAAACGGAATTCCTGGAGAATGAGCTCCGCGAATTCGAAGGTCTCTCCCACGTCGGAAATGTGAGAAACAAGGGGCTTATGGTCGGAATCGAGATCGTGAGCGACAAGGAGACGAAAAAGCCCTACGAGGCGGCGGAGAAAATAGGGTGGCAGGTTGCCGAGGAGGCGCTCTCGCACGAGGTTCTCATAAGACCGTTAGGAAACGTGGTAGTGCTCATGCCACCAGTGGGAATCGAGATGGATGACCTTGCAAAGCTTGTGCGAGCGACTTATCTCTCGATAAAAAAAGTAACCGAAGAGGGCTAGTGCGGATGGAAGCCCCCGATTCTCTTGAGTGGATAGAAGATGAATTAAGGTCTATACGGGGGAAGAATCTTTTCAGGACGCTTACGGAGATTGCCTCGGGGCAGTCCCCCGAGATACTGATCGACGGGAAAAAGCACATACTTCTTGCTTCCAACAACTATCTGGGTCTTTCGACCGACCCGAGGATTGTGGATGCGGCCGCAGCGGCTCTTGCCAAGTACGGTACGGGTTCCGGAGGATCAAGGCTGGTCAGTGGAAGCTCCGACCTTCACGCCGAGCTTGAGGGGAGGATAGCGGAGTTCAAATCGACCGAGGACGCGATTCTTTTCTCAAGCGGCTATCTCGCCAATGTTGGAACGATCGCAGCGCTTGTCGGGGAAGGGGACACGGTTTTCAGCGACGCACTTAACCACGCTTCCATAATAGACGGCTGCAGGCTCTCCCGGGCGAGAGTAGAGGTGTATCCCCATCTTGATACGGGCAGACTTCGGCGCATGGTTTCCAGAAGCCGGGGCGGTGGAAAGAAGCTCATAGTCACAGACACGGTGTTCAGCATGGACGGGGACCTCACGGACCTAGGGGAGATATGCTCGATCTCCGAGCACCACGGCTGCATGCTCATGGTGGATGAAGCCCACGCGATGGGAGTTCTGGGGAAAAAGGGCAGCGGGGCCACCGAGCATTTCGGGGTCGAGGACAGAGTTCCCGTGGTCATGGGCACTCTTTCAAAAGCCGTCGGGTCCCTGGGGGGATACGTTGCCGGCAACCGAAGCCTCGTTGACTTCATACGAAACAGGGTGAGAAGCTACATTTTCGATACTGCCCTTCCCGCGGCCTCCCTGGCCGCTTCAATCGAGGCGATAGGCATTATCGAGAACGAACCGCAAAGAAGAAAGCATCTCATGGATCTTGTAGACAAGTTCAAAACGGGTCTTTGCGACATGGGATTTAGCGTGCTTCCTTCCCAGAGCGCGATCGTGCCCGTATTGACCGGGGAGCCGGAAGCCACCCTTGAGCTGGCCTCGGCGCTTCGCGAGCGGGGAATTTACACTCCGGCCGTAAGGCCTCCCTCCGTTCCCGCCGGAAAATGCAGGATAAGGGCGTCGCTTATGGCGACTCACACGGAAGACCACATATCACTGGCGCTTGAGGGGTTCAGGGCGGCAAGTTCAATTGTGAGCGGTTCTAATACCTGAGGTTGTAGGTCTGCGGTTCCCGGCAGCCTTTAACGGGAACGGTCGGGACATCAAACAGGTTACGGACTATGAAGGCTTTTGGGCCTTCGATCAGCTCCCTGATGTCATCTACGAACCCTCCCGACGTGGCGTAGCCCACTCCGTCGTTTGCGAGGTCGTGGCTTACTGTCCCGCCTGAGAATTCGCCGTCCCTCTGGGTCTTTATGATGTTGTAAACGGCCGTGTCCACCCTTTTAAGCATCGAGGTCAGTATGTATTCCCGCACGGATTCATCGCTGGTTCCGTACTGATCCGAGTCGACTCCTATGGCCCAGACCTTGGAATTGCCTTCCTGCTCGCTGAACTCCATGGCAGCCTCGAAAAGCCCTGCTCCCGAACCCCCGGCGGCGTGAAAAACGATGTCCGAACCACCACTGAACATCTCTTCCGCCGCTTCCTTGGCTCCCTGCGGGTTAAAGAAGCCGCTTATGTCGGGCGGCCCGTCGGGATTCTGCGGATCGGAGAACTGGGAGAGGTAGGTTGTTTCGACATCCATGTTTCTGTTAACCCCCTTTACCATGGCTAGGACGCCTGCGACGAATCCGGCCTCGAACTTTTCAATGAGCCTGTCGGGGGTTCCGCATACTCCTCCGATGAAACCTACTTTTCCCGTCTCGCTTTTAAGAGCGGCCGCGACGCCCACGAGAAAGGATCCCTCGGCCTCGTTAAATACCAGACTTGCGAAATTTGTCGGCGAGTTGTCTCTCTGCAGGATGTCTATACCTGCGAAATTGGTGTCAGGGTTGGCAGTTGCGACTTTTTTAATCGAATTCTCAAATGAGAACCCAACCGCTATTACAAGATCATTATCATCGGCCAGCGACTGGAGCAACTCCTCGCGGTTACTCTCCGTCCCGTCGGTCGTTTCTTCGCTCACCACCGCTCCTAGCTCCTCTTGGGCTCTTTTAATGCCCTCGTAGGCGGAATCATTAAATGACCCGTCGCCTTTGCCCACGGTGTCATAGACGATGCCAACTCTGGAATTGTCTTCGTCTCCGCAGGACAGAACCGCGAAAGACAGAAGCAAGACCAATGGAAAAATCAGGAGGAGTGGGATTGCGCTTGAGCTTCTTTTTGAGATTTTTTCAGTCATTTTCCCTCTGTTTAATCAGTGCAAAAAATTATGTCGGTAGCAACCACCTTGCAAGTTGTTCGGGTTCCCAAGACATAAAGTTGAGACAATTATATATCAGGTCACGGCGAATTACACTTGAGGGTGCGGAAAAATTTTCCTGCCGCATGTTCCAAGGCCAATGACCTTCGCGAGGATATCCCGACCCGTGCGTTTTGGGGCTCATCGGGAGTTTGACATGGGGCGGGTATTGCTCTAGAGTTTAGCGAAACGGAATTGGAGGATACATGTTCTGATGGATTGGGGCATGAAAAACAGGATGGCCCGCATTATAAGGCCCGATACCGGAAGGGCGGTCATGCTCGCCCTTGACCACGGCTACTTTCTTGGTCCCACCCACCGCCTTGAGGTTCCCAGAGAAACCATAACCCCCCTTCTTCCCTACGCCGACACCATAATGCTCACAAGGGGAGTGCTAAGAACCTCGGTCGACCCCGACTCGGGAGCCAACGTGGTCCTCAGGGTCTCGGGGGGAACGAGCATTGCGGGCCCGCATCTTGAGGATGAGGGAATTACCGTGGATTTCGAGGAAGCCATAAGGCTTAACGTTGCGGGGGTAGGGCTCTCCGTTTTTGTCGGAACCGAATTTGAGAGACAGACCCTTCTCGGTCTCTCCGAGCTTGTGAACCAGGGGGAGAAGTACGGCATTCCGGTTCTCGGGATAACGGCTGTCGGAAAGGAGCTTGAAAAAAGGGACTCAAGGTATCTGGCGCTTTGCTGCAGGATATGCGCTGAACTCGGGGCGCGTATTGTTAAGACCTATTACTGCGAGGATTTCGCGAAGGTCACCAGCAGTTGTCCGGTTCCCATAGTAATCGCTGGCGGCCCCAAGCTTGATACCGAGATGGATGTTTTCAACATGACTCACGAGGCGATATCAAGAGGCGCCGCGGGAGTGGACATGGGAAGAAACATCTGGCAGCGCGACAACCCGGTCGCGATCATAAGGGCGATACGCGGCATAGTTCACGAGAACATGAGCCCGAAGCAGGCCCACGAGCTTTTCACGGAACTAAAAGAAGAAAGTTCCTAACATGCTTGCCGCAGTCTACCACACAAACAACGACGTGAGGATTGAGGAATTCCCCCGCCCCGAGCCGGGCGAGGGAGAGATACTGATCAGAATCAGGGCGAGCGGAATCTGCGGAAGCGATCTCATGGAGTGGTACAGGGTGCCGAAGGCTCCTTTGGTGCTGGGCCACGAGGTTACGGGAGAGGTGGCCGAAACGGGGCCGGGAGTGAGCAGGTTCAGGGTAGGCGACAGGGTCGTGGCCACCCACCACGTTCCCTGCGAGAAGTGCCGCTACTGCCTTACCGGCAGGCACACCAACTGTCCCATGATAAGGGAATCGGGGTTTAACCCGGGCGGTTTCTCGGAATACGTGTGCGTGGCGCCGCCAAACGTGGAGCGGGGCGTTTTTCATCTTCCTGACAGCGTGTCTTTTGAGGAGGGATCGTTCACGGAACCTCTTGGCTGCGTTACAAGAGCAATCCGGGCGGCGGGGCTGAAAAGGGGAGAGAGCGTGACGATCCTCGGAAGCGGCACGGCGGGGCTTCTGTGCCTTCAGTATGTTCTTCATCTCGGTGCGGGACCGGTTTTCGCGACCGATTCAAACGAGTTCAAGCTCAAAAAGGCCATGGAATTCGGAGCCATCTTAGCTTTCAGTTCCGGCGAGGATATCGCTTCGCTCGTGAGAGAGAACAACTCGGGGTACCTCTCGGACGTGGTGATAGTCTGTACCGGGGCGCAGGCCGCGATAAGAAGTGCTTTCGAGCTTGTTTCTCCGTCGGGGAAAGTCCTTTTCTTTGCTCCTTCTGACCCTGAATTCACCCTTGATTTTCCCTTTAATGAATACTGGTGGTCGGGAGTGCGGATCGTAAGTTCCTACGCGGCGGCTCCCGGGGACTTGGAAGACGCCCTTTCTTTAATAGAAAAAGGGGCTGTTGACGTGGGGAAGATGATTACCCACAGGTTTTCCCTGGAGGATATCCAGAAAGGCTTTACCCTCGCCGAGAATCCCGAGGAAAGCCTCAAGATCATGATAAACCCTTGACAGTGTTAAAACCGCTACCTTATTATCACTGTCAGACCTGTGGCCCAACTGCCTGATGCAATTTTTTGTAACCGTTGGCGGGAGAGTATGGTGAGCTGAAATCATATCTTAGCCCCTGATTTAATATTCCTAGAGCTACGATCTCAATTTTTCTCAGAGTTTAAATCATCCTAAAAATTGTTTAGAATAGGGCCGATATAATTTCCACTTATTTTATTTCAACGGGTCAAAGTTTTTTTGGCACGTACTACATAGGAACCCTGAAATGAAGGACTCTGAAATGAATTTTGAACAGCCCAAGCCAGACTCAAAGAAATATTCTGAGTTGATAAACGAGATTCAGAAAGGAATAATCAAAATTCCTAAGTTTCAGCGTGAGTTTGTTTGGAGCATCGATAAGACAGCAAAGCTGTTAGATAGCATTTTGAAAGGATATCCAATCGGTACATTTATTTTTTGGCAAACGGACGAACGAATTAACGACATTAAAAACGTTGGAAACTTGAAGATTCTCGATACGCCGGAAGGAACCAAAGTTCAGTATGTGCTGGACGGACAACAACGTATTACCTCCCTTTTTGCTGCTTACCTTGGTGCTCAAATCCAGAAGACAGGTGAAAAGAAGATAACTAACTATAGAGATATCTTTGTCAATCTTGACAAGGACATAACCGAGAATGACGACCAAGTAATTACTGCCGAACCCATAGGGGAGAAGTTTATATCGCTGTATGATGTCCTAGGCTTTGGCTATAAAAAATCCAAAGAACTTTCTGACAGGTTTAGTGAAGATGAGATAGAAACTATTCATGGGTACTCAACAGCATTTAAGACGTATGAATTTTCAACTGTAATTCTTAGAAAGGAAGATATAGATTCAGCTATTGAAGTTTTCACTCGTATTAACACAAGCGGTCAAACTCTCACTCTATTCGAAATTATGTCTGCCAAGACTTATGATGAAGAACAAAAGTTTGACATGCAGGCAAAGTGGGAAGACTTTATAGAAGAACTAAAGCATATTAAATATGAAGGTATATCAAGCACAGTAATTCTTAGTCTACTTTCTCTTGTTCTAAGCCGAACTAAGGAGTGCAAGCGCAAAACTGTACTGGCCTTAGACAAGCAAGCAATAATAGATAATTGGGATTCAGCGATATCTGCTCTAAAGGACAGCATCGACTACTTCAGGACTACCTATCGAATTCCTGTCTCTCAGATTCTGCCATATGACTCTCTATTAGTTTCATTTGCGTATTTCTTCTTTCTTAATAAAGGGAAACCAGGGTCATCTCAACGGAAGTATCTGGAAGAATTCTTCTGGCGCATGTCGCTTTCTTATCGGTATTCAAGCTCAGCAGAATCACGGCTGGCACAGGATATAAGGCGGATTGATTTGATCTTGAAGAATGAACGTCCTGATTACAGCGATATCAATGTTTATCTGGACTCCCCACAATCACTGATTGATACAAATTTCAGCGCAGGAAACAGCTACTGCAAGGCTGTGCTTTGTTTACTGGCATATAAGGAGCCTAAAGATTTTCAGGATAATGGCAAAATTATCCTTGATAACTCATGGCTAAAGATAGCAAGCAGCAAGAACTACCACCACTTTTTCCCGAAGAAGTACTTAGAGAATGAAGAAATTCCAAACAGCAATAGTTTGGTCAATATCACTTTTGTCAGTGACCGTTTGAACAAAAGAATCATACGTGCAAGAGCACCCTCAAGTTACATTGGTCATTTCAAGGACGAGAACAGCAATATAAACAAAGCTTTGAGTTCGCACTTTATCGATCTAAATGGATTTGGGATTGAAAGTGATGACTACACCATTTTCCTGAAGGCCAGGTCCAAGCTGATATTCAACGAGTTGAAGGCAAGGATTGACTTAAGTCGTAAGGAACCTACCAGTGACGAAGTGCAAGAGTTAATCACGGCTGGCGAAAGTGATACAGTTGAGTTCAAGTCAACGCTACGTTATGACCTTCAAGCAAAGTGCGTAAACAAAAAACTTGAATATGTCATTGCAAAAACAATAGCTGCATTTCTCAATAGCGAAGGAGGAAATTTATTTATTGGTATTGATGATAATCAGAATGCCCTTGGGCTATCAGACGATATCGGAACCTTAAAAAAGAAAAATGTAGATGGTTTCGAACTAAAACTTACCGAAGTAATCAAGAGATACATAGGCGGAAGCCACAGTACACATATAAAAATAACGTTTCCTGTGTATGACGATGTTCAGATCTGCCGGATTCGGGTTGCGAGAAGCGGCAAATCAGTATTTACCAAATTTGAGGAGAAAGAAGACTTCTTCGTTCGTTCAGGGTGCTCATCGCAGCCGCTAAGTCGCGAAGAGCAAAGCTCCTATGAAAAAGAGCATTGGAGTAATTAGTGCCTATTAGAAGATTAGTTATCAGGAGGGAAAACGGAACTCAAATCGTCACACTTCCCGAAGAGGCACGCTTTCCGGATAGCGTAAAAGAAGTCATAGTGCGGGTAGTAGGTCCTGACCGGGTGCTGTCACCCGTTGATCACGCTTGGGACGCGTTCTTTCTGTCTGAGGAGGGTGTGACTGACGACTTCATGGTTGAGCGAGATAGCCAGGAACAGCAGGAAAGGGAACCGTTTGACTCCTGAAGTGATTGTACGAACAAATCTGACGGGCTTAAAAAGGTTTAAGTTATGTCCAGATGATGGAATTAAGAGTTCTTAAGACCGATGTTCTTATTTCCCCTCTATTTCCTTTATCCTGTCGAGGATTCTGTTTGCGAGTTCGAACTTGCTCATGAGCGGAAGTTCTTCAACCCTCTCCCTGTCCACAAGCCACGCTATGTTGGTGTCCTCCCCGAAGCCCGCCTGCGGTGCCGTGACGTCGTTTGCCACTATGAGGTCGAGGTTTTTTTCCTCAAGCTTTTTCTTGGAATTACTGACAAGGTTTTCCGTCTCGGCGGCAAATCCCACAAGGATTCTATCTTTTTTATCCTCTCCGAGAGATTTCAGTATGTCCCGGGTCTTCTTAAGCGGGATTGAGAGTTCTTTTTTTGATTTTTTTATTTTCTGCTCCGATTTCTCACAGGGCGAGTAGTCGCTTACGGCCGCCGATTTTATGACTATATTAGCCCCTTTGAAGCGCTCATGGATTCTCTCGTACATATCATTGCAGTCCGTTACCCGTACCACCTCCACTCCGTGGGGGTCAGGAAGGGAAGAGTATCCCGAGACTAGGGTCGCCTGGGCTCCGCGAAGCCACCCAGCCCGTGCTATCGAATAGCCCATTTTGCCGGTCGAGGGATTTGATATGAACCTTACGGGATCTATGTGCTCCCTCGTTGCCCCGGCGCTCACCAGCATGCTCTCTCCGGCGTAGTCTTGCGGCGTGACTGCCTTCTGGACCTCAAGGGCGATAACGTCCGTTTCAGCGAGCCTTCCCCTGCCTGTCCATCCGCAGGCGAGATCTCCCTCGCCGGGCTCAACTATGGTGAATCCGTGGCGCCTCAGTTTTTCCATGTTTTCCTGAACTATTGAGTTTGAGTACATGTTAGAGTTCATGGCCGGGCAGATGATCACGGGAGCTTTTGTCGCCAGTATGACGGTTGCGAGCAGGCTGTCGGCTATGCCCGAAGCGATCTTGCCTATGAAGGACGCGCTTGCTGGCGCGACCACCACTACGTCGGCCTCGTCAGCGATTTTTATGTGACCTATTTCTGACTCGGAAGTGAGATCAAAGAGATTAGAGGCAACCTTGTTTCCGGAAAGGGTCTGGAGGGTGAGGGGGGTTATGAAGCGCTCTGCGTTTCTTGTCATTGCGCACCGGACCTCCGCCCCGTTTCTCACTAGGGATCTAACAAGTTCGCAGGACTTGTAGGCGGAAATTCCGCCCGTTATTCCCACTACTACGTTTTTTCCGCGAAGCAACTCCATGGAATAAAAGTACGTAATTATCCCCTCTTGACAAGTAATCTCTAGCGGGAGGAACCGAGGATTTGAGCAAGGCATCAAAAGCGTCTTTGTTGCCATCCTGGACGGATTCTGCCTTGTCCTTCTCTGCCAGTTCCTTTGTTGCAGATTCGTTCATAATACCCCCTCAGTGTATTCTTCCCCAACTTTTATGACAGTCTCCATATCAACTATATTATTTTTTACCGGCAAATAAACTTCAAGTTCATGAAGTTGTACATTCCTCGCATAATCATAACGCCAGGCATTATTTTCAGTTATGGACTGACAGAGAAAAAGAATAGCGTGTGGATTTTTCATAAATTCGGGTTTGAATTTAACAATATGAACCGTTGATATAGCTGAAAACTCGTAGGGATGCCAGAATGCCTCGCATGGTTTTGTATTGTGTGTTTTTGAAATAGTAATAAGATTCCGCAAGCGGCTTTCTTGAGGAACATCTCTCCAGTCTTTTATGCCATTATCGTATGTTGTTGCTGACACAACAGGGATATTCCCCGGGGGATAATCCTTTATTGACTTCAGAGGTGGGGTGATAATTTTCTCTATAAAATCCGTAAGTGGAAAGGGTTTTAACCTCATTACAGTGCTTATTGGCTTTTTAGTCAAGTATCCTGCAACTTTCAGCTTGGCAGCGGATAAGGCAATAGTTCTGTCAAGAATTTTTCCTATATTTTCTGGTCGCTTGTTTCCCAAGTAGGCTTCTGGAGAGAACAAACACCCATAGTCAAGATTTAGACTTGTGACAATTTGCTCACGGGGCTTACTTTCTTGTTCAACAGGTTTACCGGAAAGAAAACGCTTTAATTCCTCGGTCATTTCTTGAACATTATCAACCAGTTCGTAATCCGAAAGCATTTTTGATTTCTGCGGACGATGCTTGTCGTCAAACAGCACTCCCATAAAAACTTCATTTCTCAAATCGTGTGGCTTGTGTGCTTCAAGAATTAGAGCATATGTCCCCTCTGCTATAGGATAGAAAACATTTTTGTCCAGCTTTATAATTGCCTTAACTGTGTGTCGTTTAAGAAGTTCGGATCTCCACAAAGAAAAGTTGAATTTTCTCTTTCTGTCTCTTTCTCCCCCTATCACAACTGCGGGCAATACAGCAAAGAGCAAACCCCCTTCTTTCATCTGAGCTAACGCATAGTCAACAAAAGAAGGTTCAACAGAAGATTTTATTTTGAACGGAGGGTTCATTAACACACGGGAGAAAGGTTTTCTTGCCCCTTCCGGTATTCTGTCTTCTGCGGGCAAGGTATAAAAAACCTTCCCGTCACGAAGCCAGAATTGATGGTCAAAACAGTTTCCGTCATAAATATGAGACTTGCCATCACCCCGAAAAATCATATTAACAATGGCTAATCCATAAATATCATCTCGTTGTTCAACGCCATATAAACCATCATCCCTGAAGTTTTTATATGCTTGGAAACTCTCGGCTCCCGAATTTGACCTTATTTCATCCATTGCGGAAACAAGAAAACCACCTGTTCCGCAGGTCGGGTCAAATATCCGATCATTAGGACCTATTCCAACAACATCAACAGCGAACTTGGTAATATGCCGAGGGGTTAATACAATTCCCATCTTCTTAGCATCATTGCTGTATTTCAAGAAGGTTTCGTAAAACTTGCCAAGAGCATCATCTCCGCTGTTAATTGCAGAGCGGATATTCATATGACGGAGATGCTGTAGTGTTTCAACAATCGCTTTCCGGTATTTTTTATGGTTCTTTTCGCTTGCTGGTGGAGTGAGTTTGATTGTCTCTGCAAATTCTTCTTTCCCGTGGTCTCGGAGCAAGTCTTTAATATTTCCGTTTATCTCACGAACTAAGGCACTAGGTCTATTGTGTATTCGCATATTCCCGTCCTTAGCTAGGGACAAGAGCAAGGCTGCCATGATGCGGGCACGGTCGGAAACGGGAATTTCGTTATCCTGAAAGGTCGTGTTTATCGCATTTGCTTTTTTGAGGAAGCGTTCTGGGTCATCATCAAAATGCGTTATGCTATGACTGTTTCTTGAAAGAACATGAAGGCACTGCCCAAGAGATAGAAACCCTGTGGTTTCATAGTTGTTAATTACAATCTCTTTCCAGTTTTCGCTATCCCAGTAGCAGGTTCTAACTAGGAAAGAACTGTCGGGAGTTCCGGCAAATCCCGTAACGAATCTTGCGCACCCCCCCCCCCATTTTTATCTAGCTCATTGACTTTTTCAGCATATTTCTTAGCTTCGTTGGTAGCCTTTGTAATTTCTGAATGAAGGGGCTTAGCTTCTATAATCCAATAAAGGTGTCCTCGGTCCCACGGAATAAGGACTGTGTTTTCCGGTGCTTTTTTGCCGAGGGCTTCTGTCAACAAGGTATCATGTTTCCTGAATTCCCCCTGAGTATAGACCTGCCCGCCTCTAGCAGGGTTACGAGTATCCCAGCCTAAATCTTTAAGGGCTTGTTCAATGTAGGAATAAGCACGGAATTCGCTATCTTTAGTCATCTGTTATATTAAATCACAACACTGGACGCATTTGTACTTATCAAAAAGGGATAATTGCGTAAAAGTATATTCCCGTTGCGCAAATAGGCAATACGCGTGGCGAAGCGACCCTATATCCTGTCTGTTACGGCTCCCTGGGAAGCTGAGGAAACGAGCCTTGAGTATTTCGCCAGTACGCCGGTCTTTTCCTTCGCCGCCGGTTTCTTCCAGGCTTTTTTCCTTCTTGCAAGCTCCCTCTTCGTTACGTTAAGGGTTATTTCCCTGCTCTCAGCGTCAATAGTGATCTCGTCCCCGTTCTTTATGAGCGCCAAGGTGCCGCCGTCAATTGCCTCCGGAGTTATATGCCCCACGACAAAGCCGTGTGTTCCGCCCGAGAAACGCCCGTCCGTGATAAGCGCCACGTCTCCTCCGAGCCCCTTGCCCATTACAGCCGCCGTGGGCGCGAGCATCTCCCTCATCCCCGGTCCGCCCTTGGGACCCTCGTACCTTACCACTATCACGTGTCCTTTCTTAACCCTGCCGCCGAGAATCGCCTTGAGGCTCTGCTCCTCGGAGTTAAACACAAGCGCCTTGCCGGTAAAGGAATTGCCTTCCTTGCCCGTTATCTTTGCCACCGCCCCCTCAGGCGCGATGTTTCCCTTTAGAATAACTATGTGGGCCGATTCCTTTATCGGGCTTTTCACCGGGTGAACTATCTTCTGTCCCCTGGGGTACCTTCTTACTCCGC
This sequence comes from Thermodesulfobacteriota bacterium, assembly GCA_965204035.1. Lineage (GTDB taxonomy): Bacteria > Desulfobacterota_D > UBA1144 > Nemesobacterales > Nemesobacteraceae > Nemesobacter. The sequence goes on along the minus strand of OZ241964.1, from coordinate 1,526,228 downwards.
GGAGGTTTTGCTTCAGGGTCTTGCCGGTCACCGTCATGCAGTCGCCGTGGAGAAGCCCCTCGTCAAGGAGGATCCTGAGCAGCGGGGTGAGCCCTCCTATCTGGCAGAAATCAGACATCATGTACTGTCCGCTGGGCTTTAGGTCGGCTAGGACGGGAACCTTTTTGCCGACTCTAGTGAAGTCATCTATGGTGAGCCTTACCCCCGCGGCGTTTGCCATGGCGAGCAGGTGAAGGACCGAGTTCGTTGAGCCCCCGAGCGCGACGACTACCGTTATGGCATTCAGAAAAGCCTTTTTCGTCATGATGTCCCGCGGCGTTATGTTCTCCCTTATGAGGTTGACGACCGCCGCCCCCGCGTTTTTGCAGTCCGCCACCTTGTCTTTCGAGATGGCCGCCTGGGCCGAGCTGTTCGGAAGGCTCATCCCGAGGGCCTCTATTGCCGAGGCCATGGTGTTCGCGGTGTACATCCCCCCGCAGGAACCTGGTCCCGGAATGGCGCAGGACTCGATTTCCTTTAACTCAGAATCGGTGATGTCGTTGTTTGAGTGCGCTCCCACGGCTTCAAACACCGAGACGATGTCCACGTCCTTTCCCCTGTAGTTGCCCGGAAGTATCGTCCCGCCGTAGACGAACACCGAGGGCCTGTTGAGCCTCGCCATCGCCATCAGGCATCCCGGCATGTTCTTGTCGCACCCTCCTATGGCCACGATGCCGTCAAATCCCTCTCCGGCGGTCACCGTTTCGATCGAGTCGGCTATGACTTCTCTTGATACGAGGGAGTACCTCATTCCCGGGGTTCCCATGGATATTCCGTCGGACACGGTGATGGTGTTGAAGATTATGGATTTCCCCCCGGCCTTGTTCGCTCCCGCGGCCCCGTGTCTTGCGAGCTGGTCTATGTGCATGTTACAAGGCGTTACCATGCTCCAGGTCGACGCTATCCCCACGACGGGTTTCTTGAAGTCTCTGTCGGTAAAGCCCACTGCTCTCAGCATGGAACGGCTCGGTGCCCTGTGCGTTCCTTCCACGTAGATTGAAGAGTATTTCCTGGGGGTTTCTTTCTTCTTGGGGGTTTTCGTTGCCAATAGGGTATTCCTCCTTGTGTCGACTGTAGTGCGTTAGGCCGGTCGGTTATTCCGGTAAATTCTAACTTAAAATCACTTTTCGCGCGACGGCGGGAAAAACTGTCTTCCAGGAACAGTTCAATTAAGGATTCTCCCAGAGCATGCGGACCGGCACTGCGTAGAGTGGTTTTTCCGCACTGGTGGGGACCGTGAATCAGAACGACTGGAGAATTTTTGAGTGCCCCAATTAGACGTTACTCCGCGGGGCGAGGATAAAGCGCAATTCGTTTCATGGGATAAATTGCAATTTTATGTGCGGCTGATTGCAAGGTTTAGGGGTCGCTGATTGCAAAGTTTAGCCCCTAGCAGGAAAATGAGAGTTAGTGATATCAGTATGTTACAATTCCAAACCGTCAAAGTCGGAACGGCTTTAATCACGATCAGCGAATAGGCGCTGCGTACAAAAGCCCCCCTTTTTTCCAGGAAGCGTTAAGCCCCCTTTCAAGCGCTAGAGGAGTCTTGGGCCCCAGATGCCTTTCGAATATCTCCCCGTAGTTGCCTACGGCTAAAATTGCGTTAACGGCCCACTTCTTGTCAAGACCGAGCATTTCGCCCATGCTGCCTTCGGTGCCTAGAAAACGGTTCATGCCCGGATCGTTTCCAGGCTTCTTAGCGAGTTCCCTGACGTTTTTCTGGGTGATTCCCATCTCTTCTGCGATAATCAGCGCGTTAACCACCCACTTTCCGATATCAGCCCAACGGTCATCGCCGTGGCGCACCGCGCCGCCCAGTGGTTCTTTTGAAATGATTTCGGGAAGAATCATATGCTCCGAAGGATTTTTCAGCGCCGCTCGCGTAGAGGCCAAAGCCGACGCGTCGGTTGTGTACACGTTGCATCTTCTGCTTTCATACATGATGATGCTCTCTGCGTTGGTTCCGGTATTGAGATGTTCGTACTCCATTTTGTTGAATCTGAAGTAATCCGACAAGTTAAGTTCCGTGGTGGTGCCGACCTGGACGCACACTGAAGCCCCGGCCAGCTGTGTTGCTGACGTTACCCCAAGACTTCTGCGGATTAAAAAGCCCTGACCATCATAGTAGTTAACGGGCAGGAAGGTCAGTCTCAGGTCAGCGTCGCGACTCAGCGTTTCGGTGGTGTTGCGGAACAGTATGTCGCCTTCGCCAGCATTCAGCTGGGCAAAGCGCGTTCTATTGGTAGACGGTACGAAATTTACCTTGTCCCCGCTTCCCAGCACGGCGGCGGCTACGGCGCGGCAGAAATCGACATCAAAACCCTGCCAGTTGCCTTTTCCGTCCGGAGACGCGAATCCGGCCAGGCCCGATGAAACAATGCAGTTGAGCTTGCCACGCGCTTTTACATCCTCAAGGGTGCCGGCATCAGCAATGACTGTGAATGAAAACAGTACGGCAATAATTGCCAGAAACTTCGTTACTCTCATATCTACTACCTTCTTAAGCAGGATGAAATGTCTTGAATTTAAGGATAGAATCAGCTTTCTGTCCCCTCCCTCATTTAATATAGTCATATCCTCCATCAGTGATTCAGTATCTGGCTTAAAAACAACTTCGTTCTTTCATGTTGCGGGTTCAGGAAAAAGTCATTGGGATTGTTCTCCTCAATTATTTCTCCGTTGTCCATGAAGATGACGCGGTCGCCGACAGTTCTTGCGAATCCCATTTCATGGGTCACGCATATCATGGTGATCCCTTCGCTTGCCAGTTGAATCATCACATCCAGCACTTCCTTGATCATTTCGGGGTCAAGTGCCGACGTGGGTTCGTCAAACAACAGTATCCGGGGCTTCATGCAGAGACTTCGCGCTATCGCCACGCGCTGCTGCTGGCCCCCGGAGAGCTGGCCCGGGTACTTGTCCGCCTGCTCGGGGATCTTGACTCTTTCCAGATATTCCATGGCAATTGCGTTTGCCTCCGCAAGAGGCATTTTGCGGACCCATATGGGGGCAAGGGTACAGTTCTCAAGCACCGTCAGATGCGGAAACAGGTTGAAATGCTGAAAGACCATGCCCACTTCGCGCCGAATGATCTCGATGTTCTTGATATCATGGGACAATTCTATTCCCTCAACGAAGATTTCTCCCTGCTGGTGTTCCTCCAGCCGGTTGATGCATCTGATCAATGTTGATTTTCCCGAACCCGATGGGCCGCATATAACGATTTTTTCCCCGATTTCGACATTAAGATTGATGTTTTTAAGCACATGGAACTTGCCGTACCATTTGTGCACATCCCGCATTGTTACCGCATACTTCCCCGCGACCGATTTTGTTTCCTCATTTGCTGATTCAGGTTTTTGAGTCATTTGTGCCATGCTCCTTATCTTTTATGATCGGTTTCCAGTTTGTTTTCAAGGTGCTGTGAATATCTTGCCATACCAAAACAGGAGATGAAAAAGAATATTGCCACGAACAGATAAACCTCGGTGGAGAGCCCCGTCCACCTTGTATCTGCGAGAGACGCCCTGCCTATTCCAAGCGGGTCCAGAAGTCCGATAATAATTACCAGTGTCGTATCCTTGTATAGCCCGATAAAAGTATTCACTATGCCGGGTATGGAAATCTTTATCGCCTGGGGCAATACGATCAGCCTCATGGCGGACCAGTAGTGAAGCCCCATTGAATCCGCAGCTTCGAACTGTCCTTTCGGTATTGCCTGCAGACCTCCACGGATAACTTCCGCCATGTATGCCGACGCGAAAAGGGTAACCATGATCAATACGCGCAGCAGAAGATCGAAAGTCACTCCCGGAGGGAGGAAATAGTTAAGCATCGTTGAAGCTACGAACAGAAGAGTAATCAACGGTACTCCGCGGATAAACTCAATGAAGCCTATTGAAAATATCTGGATGGCGGGGAGCTTCGACTGACGACCCAGAGCCAGCAGAATCCCGATCGGCAATGAAAACCCGATGCCGGTTATCCCGATGACCAGGGTAAGCATGAAACCGCCGAACTGGTCGGTTTCGACAGGTGTAAGACCCAGCCCTCCGACCAGAAGCCATGCGGTGACGAATGGGAAGGCGACCGCGATATGAAGAGCGTATTTGCGATAAGGCGCTCTTTCAAAGAGTATCGGAAAAAGAGTGAAAACCAGCAGGACAAGTGAAAGATTCACCCGCCAGCGCTCAGCGGCCGGGTAAAAACCATAGGTGAACAGGTTAAGACGTTCACCTATGACTGCCCAGCACGCACCGCCAGCCTTGGCGCTGCATTCATCTCTGCTTCCCCCGGTAAATGCCGCGTCAAGAAACAGCCAGTCCACAAGCGCGGGAACGGTTTCAATCAGGAACCAGAACGCCAGAAGCGTTAAGACTATGTTTGTGGCACTTGAGAAAAAGTTTTTTCTTGTCCAGGCGTAGATCCCTATTACGTTGCGAGGCGGTGGAAGATCCGGGTGTTCTCCAACTTTGTAGTTTTTCTGGTTTATAGCTGCTTCCTCCTAACGTTCAACCAGCCTGATTCGTTTGTTGTAAATGTTCATCGCGAAGGATATTAGCAGGGATAATGAGAGATACAGCAACAGCACGATAATCATGCATTCCATTTCCCTGCCCGTCTGGTTAAGCGTAATGCCGCCGATGGTGGCGACTATATCCATGTAGCCGATCGCGATGGCCAGGGATGAATTCTTGGCAAGGTTAAGATATTGCGAGGTAAGCGGTGGTACTATTACCCTCAGCGCCTGGGGAATCACGACCAGATTAAGCGTTCTGCCGTGGTTTATCCCAAGGGCCAGGGACGCTTCGGTCTGCCCGTAATTGACGGAGATGATGCCAGCCCTTACTATCTCGGCGATAAACGCGGCTGTATACAGGGAAAGTGCAATCCAAAGTGCGGTGAATTCAGGCCTGACCACCATACCTCCGCTAAAGTTAAATCCCGTCAGCGCGGGTATCTCAAACGTGATCGGACCACCTATCAGAAAATAGGAGATAAACGGAATTCCCAGCACGGCCCCCAGCGATATCCAGAACACCGGGTAGTGCTCTCCCGTTTTTCTCTGTATATCCGCCGCATATCTGCGGAACCATATTGTGAAAACAATTCCCGCGGCGAACAGGCCCAGAATCACCAGAAACAGAGGTTCAAAAATCGGTTTGGGAAGAAAGAAGCCGCGGTTAGTCAGAAACGCGATATCGCCGAGACTCTGCGCCTCTCTGGGCACGGGAAGCGTATTAACTATGATCCCGTATACAAGGAGTATGTGGAGCAGTACGGGTACATTCCTTACGTAATCAATATAGATGTGGGCAAGCTTGCTTGCCAGCAGGTTTTTCGACAGCCGCAAAACGCCCAGCGAGAATCCAAGAACCGTTGCCAGAACTATGCCGCTTACCGCCACCAGAAGGGTATTCAAAACTCCCACCAGCATTGCGCGGAAGTGAGTGGAACGGGACGTGTATTCTATTAGGTGCTGATTTATATCATAGCTTGCGGGTTCCTGCAGATAGCCGAAACTGAACCCTTTGCCTATTGCCTCAAGATTGACAACGGCATTTCTTACTAGGTAGGCGAACAATCCGAAGATCAGCACGACTGCGAGGATCTGAATAATAACGGATCGGGAGTGCTCATCCCTCCACAATCGAGACAGAGAAGCTTTTGGATCCATCACATTCGTGCTGCGGCTTCGGATTGAACTATTATTGACGTTTACTCACGATCAGCGAATGGGCGCTGCGTACAAAATTCCCCCTGCTTTCCAGGAAGCGTTAAGCCCCCTTTCGAGTGCCAGAGGAGTCTTGGGCCCCAGATGCCTTTCGAATATCTCCCCGTAGTTGCCTACGGCTAAAATTGCGTTAACGGCCCACTTCTTGTCAAGACCGAGCATTTCGCCCATGCTGCCTTCGGTGCCTAGAAAACGGTTCATACCCGGATTGTTTCCAGACTTCTTAGCGAGTCCCTTGACGTTTTTCTGGGTGATGCCCATCTCTTCTGCGATAATCAGCGCGTTAACCACCCACTTTCCGATATCAGCCCAACGGTCATCGCCGTGGCGCACCGCGCCGCCCAGCGGTTCCTTTGAAATGATTTCGGGAAGAATCACGTGATCCGAAGGCTTTTTCAGCGCCGCTCGCGTAGAGGCTAAAGCCGACGCGTCAGTTGTGTACACGTCGCATCTTTTGCTTTCATACGCAACGATGCTCTCTTCATTGGTTTCGGTATTGACGGGCTCGTACTTCATTTTGTTGGCTCTGAAGTAATCCGCCAGGTTAAGTTCCGTGGTGGTGCCGGTCTGGATGCACACCGAAGCCCCGGCGAGCTGTTTTGCTGACGTTACCCCAAGACTTTTGCGGGTTAAAAAGCCCTGACCATCATAGTAGTTAATGGGCAGGAAGGTCAGTTTCAGGTCAGCGTCACGACTCAGCGTTTCGGTGGTGTTGCGGAACAGTATATCGCCTTCGCCAGCATTTAGCTGGGTAAACCGCGTTTTATTCGTAGTCGGTACAAATTTCACCTTGTCCCCGCTTCCCAGCACGGCAGCGGCTACGGCGCGGCAGAAATCGACATCAAAGCCCTGCCAGTTGCCTTTTTCGTCCGGAGATGCGAATCCGGCCAAGCCCGATGAAACAATGCAGTTGAGCTTGCCCCGTGCTTTCACATCTTCAAGGGTGCCAGCATCAGCAATGACTGTGAATGAAAACAGTACGGCAATAATTGCCAAAAACTTTATTACTCTCATATCTACTACCTCCTTTAGAGTTAGTGTCTCCTGAATTTAGGGACTGAGTCAAAGATTTGAAAAACTCTCCTTATTCTAGTCTTAAATACAATCATATTTCCCGGCGTTTTGCAATTAGGAATATCGGGTGCAAAAGAAAAATTTTTGCGGATTCGGAAGTCAAAACGCAGGTAAGACAAGCAAGTCATTATTACACACAGAGAACCGGTCAGCGTTTGACAAACAAGAGACGAAATTTTAAAGGCAGACGAAGGAGCTTATTCGTTTTTCTCCGTTATTCTCGTGAAGAGATTCTCTCCCTTCTTTATTGCTGTTCCGGGTTTTGTCTCTCCCCAGTCCGCGTCTTCGGCATCCACCTCGGGGAGGAGACCAATTTTCCTTCGGATCTCACGGGCGGTTTCCGGCAGAAACGGGTAGATGAGAAGGGAGATCACCCTGATGCTCTCAACAAGAGTCCAGAGTACCGTTTCGAGCCGTTCATTTTGTCCTTCCTGTTTCGCGAGTTTCCAGGGCGCCGTATTGTCGACGTACCTGTTCACAAGCGCTATGAATTCCCATATGCGGGAAAGCGCCCTGTTAAAAGCGAGCTCCTCAAGATCGGAGCGGACCTGTTGCGCCGTTTCGCGGTAGGAATCTTCTATTTCCTTCTCACTTTCAGAGAGACTTCCGGGCTCCGGAACGATCCCTTCAAGGTATCTCTCTATCATCCCGAGCGACCGGCTCACCAGATTTCCAAGCCCGTTCACAAGTTCTCCGTTCACGCGGCTTACAAGCGATTTTCTGGAGTAATCCCCATCCTGTCCGAAAGGTATTTCGCGAAGCAGGAAATAGCGGAAGATCTCGGAACCGAACTCCTCCACCACCTGATAGGGATCGATCACGTTTCCAAGGGATTTCGACATCTTCTCTCCCTCGACCGTCCACCACCCGTGCGCAAAGACGGTTTTCGGCAGCGGGAGTCCGGCCGACATCAGAAACGCGGGCCAGTAGACGGCGTGGAACCTGAGGATGTCTTTTCCGACAAGGTGAATGTCCGCGGGCCAGAATTTTTCATAATCCTCCGTTTTTTCAGGAAAACCAAGAGATGTCATGTAATTCGTGAGAGCGTCGAACCATACGTAGATCACGTGTCCCTCGGCGTCGGGAACGGGAATTCCCCATGAGAAGTTCGTCCTGCTTACGCTTAAGTCCTTGAGCCCGCCCTCGACGAAACTTACGACCTCGTTTCTTCTGTAATCGGGCTTTATGAACTCGGGGTGTTCGCTGTAGAGGCGAAGAAGAGGCTCCTGGTATTTTGAGAGCCTGAAGAAGTAGCTTTGCTCCTTTATTTTTTCCAGGTGAGGGCGGCTTGCTTCAGGAAGCTTCATTATCTCTTCAAGCTGGGTTTCCGTTATGAAGGCCTCGTTTCTTACGTCGTACCACCCCTCGTACTCGTCAAGGTATACATCCCCGTTTTCCTCTACTAACTTCCAGATCTCGGCAACCGCATCGTAGTGGCGCGGTTCCGTGGTTCTTATGAAGTCGGTGTTCGAGATTCCCAGGACTTTCCAAAGGTCCTGGAACTTCACTACCACCCTGTCGGCAAGTTCTATGGGAGTTTCCCCACCCGCCTGGGCAGCCTGTTCTATTTTTCTCCCGTGTTCGTCAGTCCCCGTGAGAAAGTAGACATCATGTCCCGTTGCAGCCTTGTATCTGGCTACGGTATCCGCGGCTATGGTCGTGTAGGCGTGACCGATGTGCGGCACGTCGTTTACGTAGTAAATAGGTGTTGTTACGTAGAATGGCTTTTTTTTCACGGTCTTTGTCTTCCGGGTGAAAAATATCCGGGTTTCGATTAATAAAACACAATCGGCAGGTATTTCAACGGGCCTAATTGTTTTCAGGGCGGAACGACCGCACGAAGGGAATTGCGGACGCCCCAGAAATTTTCTTTCGCGGCAAGAAAATCTTCGGGTGTTTTCCCTGGATCAGGTTCTGTTGACTGCGGCCTCGGCTTGCCCGATCTGCTCCATGATCCACCCGAAATCAGGGGGGTCGCCAAAGAGCATTCCCCGCATTTCCGCGTAATCCTGCTCGATCACCGCTCGCGGCTCTTCTTGAGGAATAAGTCTGAGCGATCCGGGGACGGCCTCTTCAAGCTTTTTCCAGGCCTGCCGGAAGGCTATGGCGTTGTGGCTGCGGGCATCGGCCAGCAGGCTCATATCGGACAGGGCGGACTTGCCGACATCCGTCCCCGTCATCATAGCCACGTCGTAGTAATGGCGTGAAATACGCCCCTTTTCTCTGGGGAGACGTCCGGCGTCCCTGTAGCCGCAGTGTATGCCGTGGAGTATCAGCAGCTTGTCCAGATAGGTTCGCTCCGGCGCGCTCACAGTTATGTTTTCCACCTTGAATGACCAGTCGGGCAGTTCGTTGGCGATGTAGGGAATTATGGTGTGGGCCGGATTGGGATCCAGTGCCGACCTCGCTCCTCCCTCGATCTTCACCTGCGGTGTCACGTAGGCGGAGTCGTCTCGGGCGAACAGGGAAGGGTATTTGACAAGCAACGTCTGGGAATCCTTGTCGTCCGGGTCCGGATGTACGCTGCACCCCTCCGCGACATCGTCAACCAGTGTCGTCAGGTCTTTTTTCATGTCCGAGAGGATGTAGCTGCTGCACGCGGCCCTGAGCTCTTCAAACAGTTTTCTTCGTTTCTTGTTTGAAAGATTCTCCGCGAGAGTCGGATCCCTCTCCCCTTCAAATCCGAGATCCTCGCGATAGACCACCATGTCTATGTCTTCTGAGAACCGGTGGACGAGTCCGAACACCTTGGAGAGGGATGTTCCGCCCTTGAAAAGCAGTCTCGGATGTCCGTCGGGCAGGCCGTTATAAAGCATGTCAAGGACGAGACAGACCCAGAAGTCCTTCTCAGTATACTCGGGTAGCGTCCTGAGGCGTTTCGCGGCATCCGTGAATACTCCTATCCTGTTTTCTTCCGAGGCAGACAGAAATGACTTGAAAATCTTATTCATGATTTATACTTCCTCGTTCTGTGACCTTGCGCACGATTGGCTGCGCCCATGTCGGCAGATAGTGACTGTTTTGCGACAGGTCAAGTTTCACATGGTCTGGGAGACGGCGTCTCAAAATCGGAACCACCTCGGGGTCCGTGCCGGCATAGGGACCGAGCCATCGAAGCGCCTGAACCACGGGGGCTCCAGGCTTCCCTGCCCACCGCATGACGCTCGGCGGCGCGTGGCGGAACTGGACCGTCATTCCGTCAATTGTGACCGTCCTTGAGTAACCGTCCGTGTCATAGATTGCCTTTGCAGGCACCAGGTTGGTGAGACCAAGCAGGTTCGCGTGTACTGACCCGCTACGCATGATTCTGGCGCCGTTCTGCCTTGCGACCGCATCGATTGCGGAATAAAAATCAGACGGGGAATTACGTTTGAGTAGCCTGTTGAACCTCGGTACATCGTAAAGACCCCGGCCGACCCTGCGCAGATGTCCGGCTTTGAGCAGGCGCGACATTGCCTGATCAACGGCCGCGCGGCTTCCTATATCCAGAAAGTCCCTCTGCGTACATACCCAGCCGGTTTTCTGCTCGGAGACTCTCTTCATGATTCTGTCAGCTACGCCAGCCACCTGATAAACCTCCTTTTATTCGTTGCGGTTTGGCATTTGTCAGAAAATTACACTAATTTTCTGACACAGTCAATAACGTCAAGCAAGTTTTTTCAACCACTTCTTCGTCCCTGTGGGAAGTTCAGTCCGTACCGGGGCGTTAATGGGGTCTGTCGTAAAAGCTGTTCTCATGAGTGGACGCTCCGTATTGATGTCCGGCGGATTCTACATGAACCGGCGCGGGGAGCAAGGATTTAAGAACCCAGCGTATCAGCGCGGCTACCGGGAGAGTCTCAGTAAGTTTCTCAGGGAGACCTCGACATTTGCGTTATTTCCCGAGATCCGCGCCATGGTTTCCTCGGGGGCGGTGAATTTACCCAGAAGTTCAGGTACGTCCCTTTTCTCAGAGTCCTAGCCCTGTCGCTTGAGCATGTCGGCGGTCACTGTTTCTCCTTTTTTCCCTGAGAATGCGGGTGGCGCAACTCGCGGCGAAGCCCCGTCCAGATGCTGAAAAGCATCACGACGAACAAAACGGCGAGCGGAAGGCTTGCAACGATAACCGCGGCCTGAAATGACCCCAATCCGCCTGCGAGCATCAGCACGGCGGGGATCAGTCCCCCTGTAAAGCACCAGAACTCGCGTTGCCGCACGGGCGTGTTGAGCTTCCCCCCGGCCGTTATGGAGTCAACGGCCAGAGACCCGGAATCAAGCGAGACGACGAGAAAAGAAAATAACATGACGATGCTCACAAGACTGAACACCTGTGTCAGCGGAAACGTCTCCAGCAGCTTGAACAAAGCGAGTCCATGAAGCCCCGTCGCGACCGTTTCTGTCACCCCGGTGTAACCGTCGATCAGAAACTGGTGAACAGCCGTGCCTCCGAAGGCGTTCATCCAGAGCACGCAGAAAATGGTCGGCAGTATGAGCACGAAAAACAGAAACTCGCGCACGGTTCTGCCTTTGGAAATGCGGGCGATGAACATTCCGACAAACGGCGCGTAGCAGAACCACCAAGCCCAGTAAAAGATGGTCCATTCGTGCAGAAAATCCATGTCCTCGCGTCCTGTCCAGATGCTGAGGGACGTTATGCTCATGATATAAGTGGCGGTTGAGTCCAGGCAGTGGCGGAGGATGTCAAGCGTCGGTCCGGCCGCAATGATGAACAGCATAAGTGATACCGCGAGGATTATGTTGATTCGGCTCAGGAGGCCGATCCCGGTATTTATCCCGGTCAGCAGGGCCGTCATCGCCGTCAGCACCACCAAGGCGATCAGCACCACCTTGGACAGATCGGTCGGGGGAATCGAGAACAGGTAATCAATTCCGCCGGTTATCAGCTCGGTTCCGAGGCCGATCGAGACTGCAATGCCGAACAGGGTGGAGAATACCGCCAGCGCTTCGATCAGGTGCCCGCTCCAGCCCCACACGCGGTTGCCTAAAACGGGATAGAACACCGAACGCAGGGAAAACGGCATGCCCATGTTGTAGGAGAAAAGAGCCATTGACAGGCCCACGACGGCGAATATCGCCCATCCGTGGAGTCCCCAGTGAAAAATAGCCCCAGCCATGCCCACGGCAAAAGCGGTTTTGGTGTCGGAAGGGTCGATGCCGAGCGGGGGATTCTGAAAATGATGTACCGGTTCAACCACCCCGAAAAACAGGAATCCTGCGCTTACCGACGTCGAGAAGATCATGGCGAACCAGCTTGGGTACGAGTAGTCCGGCTTTGCGTCCCGCCCGCCCAGACGTACCTTGGCAAGCGGGGAGACGATCAGCAGCAGGCAGAAAACCAGTATGACGTTGGCTACGCTCAAGAACAACCAGTGGAATCGCGTGACGACCCAGTGGCGTGCGTCTGCGAAGATCTCGGCCGTTTTTTCCTGAAAGATCGTCCCGGCGGCAATGAAGATGACGATGACAAGTGCGGAAACAAGGAATGACCGCACGTGGAGGTCAAGCCCGAATATCCTTACGTTGTCCCGTCCGCGCCAGTAGGAACGTCCCTTGTAAATGCTTGATGGACGTGACGGTTTTTTCTCTCGTTTCATCTTACGGAAACCGACGCTGAACTACCGCATCTGCGCTGAAAACCTTGTTTCTGTCAGCGGGTCTCGTCTCTGAGTCCCTTCCATATACTAACCGTCATCAGGATGAGAAGGATCGAAAACGGAAGTCCGGCCGTGATTGAAGCCGCCTGCAATGATTTCAGCCCTCCGCCGAGAAGCAGGGCGATGGCGACTGCGCCCTCAAGGCTGCACCAGAACACGCGCTGGGCAGCGGGAGGTTCAAGCTTTCCGCCGGCCGACGTGATGTCGATGACAAGCGAACCGGAATCCGATGACGTAACGAAGAAGATTATAAGGAGAACGACGCTCGCAAATGAAACCAGTTGGGCCATCGGCAGCATTTCAAGCATTTTGAACAGCGCAAGTTCCGGTTTCCACTCCGTGATTATCTGGGACACGCCCGTGTAGCCGTCAAAGAGCAGCTGGTGGATGGCCGTGCCGCCGAAAACACTCATCCACAGCAGAGAGCACAGCGCTGGCAGGAAAAGGACGCAGATAATAAATTCACGGACGGTCCGCCCCCTTGAGATACGGGCGATGAACATTCCGACAAACGGCGTCCATGAAATCCACCAGGCCCAGTAAAAAGTTGTCCAGCCATGCAGAAAATCCGTATCCTCTCTACCTATCCAGTTGCTAAGAGGTATGACCTTGGCGAAATAGTCCGTAAGTCCCGCGAAGAAGCTGTTAAATATATACTGCGTCGGTCCCGCTATGAGAACAAACAGCAGCAGAAGCAGGGCAAGGGCGATATTGAACTGGCTCAGGCGTTTAATGCCCACGTTCAGTCCGCTCAGCACCGAAATAGTGGCAAGGGAAGTAGTTGCGACTACAAACACCACCTGGGCCAGCTCGGTTGCCGGAATTCCGAACAGATAGTTAAGGCCGGCCATGGCCTGCTTCGCGCCTAGACCGAGTGATGTGGCGAGGCCGAATAATGTGGCGAATATGGCAAGCGTGTCTATAAGGTGTCCGCTCCATCCCCATACGCGTTCGCCGAGAAGGGGGTGGAATGCGGAGCGGATCGTGAGAGGCAGTCCCCTGTTGTAGCAGAAAAACGCGAGGCCGAGGCCCGCGGTCGCGTAAAATGCCCACGCGGACAGCCCCCAATGGAAGGTTGCCGCGGATATGCCGATAGCCTCAAGGGCCTTGGTATCGGAGGGATCGATTCCCAGGGGAGGATTCTGGAAATAATAGAGCGGTTCCAGCACGCCGTAGAACAGCAGGCCGATGGCGACTCCTGCCGTAAAGATCATGGAGAACCAGGTGATTCTTGAGTACTGGGGAACCGCGTCTGGACCGCCGAGGCGCACTTTGCCGAGCGGGGATAAAATCAGAAAAAAGCAGAACAGCGCGCATATGTTGCAGGCACTCATGAAAAGCCAGTCAAACTGGGTGGTAATCCATACGCGAAGCGTCCCCAGAACTTCCGTTGCTTTTTCCTGAAAAATCAGCGCCCCGACTACGAAAACGAGCGTGATGATCCCCGAAGTCACAAATACCGGGGCGTTTATATCCAAACCGAATATCTTGAGATTGCCCTGCCCGGCGGGGTGTCCGTGATTATCTTCCATTATATTTCCTTTCCTCCTGCGTCCTTATTATTCGTAAAGGGTGAAATAGTAGCCCACGTTGACGTTAAAGCTCTTGTGCCACCTGTTGTTTCCGCTCGCGCCGAAGTCATTGACTCCATATATGTTGGTGGAGTCATCTCCTTCGGTACCGACAAAGTAGTTGCCGTCGGAAATCGCAAAATCCGTGTAAATATACAGAGAGCCCCAGTACCAAAGCGCTCCGAAGACCCAGAGCGAGCTGTTGTTGAGATTGTCCCCGTTCTTTATGATGGAACTCCACTCGATGTAGGGCGTGACGCCGTCAAGCCACGAGATGTCACCCTCAAGGCCGTTGTATCGCAGGGAAAGAGCCGGCACCCACGCCTCGGACGCCACGGGCCAGGCCCAGTCAAACGCTCCCATCGGAATAAGGTCGCCGGTTCCCCAGGGAGTATCGTCCGTAATGTCGTACTTGTAGTAAGACAGCTGTGAGTGAAGCGAGAAATCCCGAAGCGGGGTTACCGCGTGGGCGGAGACGGCCAGGTGGTCGGCGCCTGAGTCATCCACGTTCGTTCCCTCGAGCCTGCCGTACTGAAAGGACATTCCGATATCTCCGATACTTTCGGTCGCGTAGATGAGGCGCAGGTTGAACTGGTGTTTTTCCTCAAAGCCGTTTTCCCCGAAGTCGGTAACATCCCCTTGTGATGTGGCTCCGCTGTTCCACTTCACGGGGTCGTAACTGTACCGGGCGCTGTCGCGGCTGTCGCTTCCGTCCCAGTGTCCCTCGTCCTGAAGGTAGTAGGCCAGGTCAACAGTCAGGTTGCCGAAGGGTTTTGTCCACCTGACTCCCAGGTCCATGTCGTCCGCAAGTCCGATGTAATAATGCTGATCGAAAAACCAGCTGTTCGAAACCCCCCAGGGTCCCGGTCCGAAAGGAACGCGAACGATGCCCGCCTTGAGAGTGCCGAGACCGTCCGACGCGTATCCGAGCCATGCCGTGTGCATCATGCTGTATTTGTCGTAATACCGGTATTCGATTCTGCCTATGACGTTGTTGTACTCAAGATCGGCGTTAAGGCGTAAGAGTTCAAATTCGGAATCCCCGATGTTCTCGCCCCTGCGCCCAGAGTAATCGCCGTAGGCGTGGTTCGCCCGCATGGCGCCGCCGATTCGGATCGGACTTTTCTTCGATTCCTCCGGCTTCTGGGAAACGGTCTGAGATTCCGACTCCGCGAGTTCTTCCCGGGCTTTTTCCAGCTCTTGCTCCAGATATTCAACACGCTGTCTCAATGCCTCGTTTTTATCGGCGCTCTCGTCGGCAAGCGCCGGAGGGAGAGCGGACAGGATGATTATTATTGCTAAGATCAGATTGCGCATGTATCACCTCACATCTTGTTTCAGGTTCTTTTACAGGTTTGTCCTAAATTAAACTGTATATTACCGGAGAAAGCCTGCTCAAGGCAAAAACCAACGAGTCATCCGGCAATGGGCAACCCAGAGAAGACCGCCTGTGCTCGCAAAAATTCTTTTATTAGAACTGCCGGGGAAGAAGTCTGTCTTCAGAACGCCGGGACACCGGAATAAGAAGCCCCGGGCGGATTGATATGGCTACAGTGAGAGTTTCAAGAGAAGGTTCTCGAGAGAAACCTCGACGTTTGCGTTATTATCCGAAATCCGCGCCATGGTTTCCTCAAGAGCGGCAAATTTGCCCAGAAGTTCGGGCACGTCCCTTTTTCCCGAATATTCGCTCAGCTGCTCAATGAGGTCGATATTTACTATTTCCTCTTTATCCCCGGAGGTTTTAAGAACCAGCGAATCCCTAAGCCATGTCGAGAGAATGTCAAAGACCGTTTCTAGCTCTTGCGGTCCTCCGCCTTTTACGTCTTTCTGTATCCTCTCCACGGAATCAAAAAGCGTGAGGGGCTTTTTGGCGTCGACGGCCATTACGCAGTCTATGTATTCGATTCTTTTACGAAGATACTCTTCATCGGCACCAAGCGCCCTCGAGATGCTGCCTCCCGATATTTTCGAGACAAGCTCCGGGTCATTCTCCCCGGGCTTCTCCTTTTCCAGAAACTCTCTTACCTGTCCTGCCTCAAGAGGCTGGAAGACCACCGACTGGCATCTTGACCTTATAGTCGGCATGAGCAGGTCCGCGAGCGTCGTTATGAGTATTATGACGGAGTTAGGCGGCGGTTCTTCGAGGGTCTTCAGGAACGCGTTCTGGGCGTTGAAGTTCATTCTCTGCGCGCCGTCGATTATGAAGACCTTGTAGGGATTCTCATAGGGCGCCAGGTGAATCAGCCGCTCTATGTCCTGTCTTACGTGGTCCACTTTTATCGTCTTCTCGCCCGGGTACCCGAACACTAAAACATCGGGGTTAAGGCCTTTTTCGGTTTTCACGCACGGGGTGCATTCGCAATCAGGGTTCTGCGTTCCATACTCGGCGCAGTTTATGAGTTTCGCGAAACCGGTAGCGACCAGTTTCTTCCCTACGCCCTCGGGTCCTGAGAAAAGGTATGCGTGCGAGATCCGGTTTTTGCGGACCGAGTTGCGAAGAAATTCCTTCTGGGGTTCGTGTCCTATGATCTGCGGAAATCCCATGGTCTTTATCTTACCGGCAAGCAGGGCCGTCTTCTATGACGGGAGATGGTTATTTTGTATCTTCAGCCGATATGCATTCTTCGAGAAGCAAGGCTACGTGAACCGGAACTGCCCCGGTGAAATGGGAGACCTGCTCGAGACATGATATGCCCGTTACGCAGACCCTCTCCGATTCTCCCAGGTTCCTTATTTTCGGGAAAAGACCGCATTCCCCCATGGCTTTCGATATCTCGTAATGCTCTTTTTCGTAACCGAAGCTCCCCGCCATGCCGCAGCACCCGGCGTCGCTTGATCTCGCGTCGTATCCCAGGTCGTTAAGAAGCGACAGGGTCTTTGCGAAATCGCCGACGGATCTTTCGTGGCAGTGTCCGTGAACGAGTATCCCTCCGCGTCTTTGCTTCTCTGGGTCGAGGAAATTATCACCTTGCGCGCGGACAAATTCGCAGACCGAGTGTATGTTCGGAAGGAGCGCGTCAAGGGATTCGTTACCCGGAAGAAGATCGGCGTATTCATCCCGAAACGCGGAGAGGCAGCTGGGCTCTGAAAATACCACGGGAATGTTCCTTCGGGCATAACCTGAGAGAACGTTTACGTTGTGAGCCGCGTTCTCCCTGGCTTTCTCCACCATGCCGGTACTCAGCATCGGCCGCCCGCAGCATTTTCTTTGTCTTTCCAGAAGCACCTCGAAACCAAGGCTCTCAAGTGTCCCGATAACGGCTTTTCCTATTTCGGGGTAGAAAAACTCAGACCACGTGTCGTGGAAATAAACCACCTGTTTTCCGTTCCGAGACTCTCTGTCTCTTCTCCGGAACCACCCGCTGAAAGTATCTTCGGCCATCGGGGGAAGTGATCTTTTTCGGGAAATTCCCGCGAGCGAAAGCAGCCCTCGGGAAAAAGAACTCTCAAGTGCCCGGTTTAAAAAGCGGGGAAGGGCGCTACGCGCGGAACTTATCTCGTGCACTCGGGCAAACAGGCTGTCCCTTGCCGTAAACCCGGTTTTGTTCTTGTAGAGGGCCAGGAACTCGGTTTTCATCTTGCCGACGTCAACCCCTGAAGGACATTCGGTGCGGCACGCCTTGCACCCCACGCAGAGATCGAAAACATCGTAGAATCCTTTCTCATAGATCATGTCTGCGTCCATGTGGCCCAGCAGAAGTTCCCGGAGCAGGTTGGCGCGCGCCCTCGTGGTATCGCCTTCGTCAAGGGTCGCCCTGTAGGAGGGACACATTATCCCCTCGGCGGTCTTTCTGCAGACCCCCTGACCGTTGCACATCGCGGCCGCCGCGGCGAGGCCCCCCTCCCGGGACCAGTCAAGAGAGGTGGTGATACCCCCGGCGGATTTCCTTATCCTGAGATTCAGGGAAGAATCGGGCCCACGGACGACTTTTCCCGGATTGAGCACTCCCCGCGGGTCAAATATCTCCTTTACCTTCTCCATCACCGAGTAAAGAGCTTCTCCGAAGAGTTTTTCGTTAAGGTAGCTTCTCTGGAGACCGTCTCCGTGCTCGCCGCTCATTACCCCCGAGTGGCGGAGGACAAGCTCGAGGGTGCGCTCTGAAAGGGCTGCCATGTCGGCTACTCCCTTCTGCTCCCGAAGGTCGAGAAGGGGCCTTATGTGCAGACATCCCGCGCTTGCGTGGCCGTAGAAAGCGGCTTTGAGACCGAACTCTGCAAGAAGCGAGATCACGTCCCTTGTGTAACGGGCGAGGTTCTCCGCGGGAACCGAGACGTCTTCTATGCACGGAACAGGTTTCTGGTTGCCCCTGTCGCTCATCAGGATTCCGAGCCCCGCTTTTCTTACGTCCCAGACTTTTTTCTGCTCCTCGAGTCCTAGCAGCGCAAAAGCGGAATTCAGGGACTTCGCGAGGTTCTTTGCCCTCTCCCCGGTCTGTCTTTCGTCGTCTCCCTGGAATTCTACAACCAGAATGGACCCCGGGGTCCCGTCAATAAAGGAGAGGGAGTGGGAGAACCCTTTTTTTCTTCTCGCGAGACCTATCAGGGTTCCGTCAATAAGTTCTATCGCCGAGGGGCCGTGGGAGAGAATTTCTGAGACCGAGTCCATTGCCTCCGGAATTTCACGAAACGGGATGACGCAAAGCGCGCTTGAGAGAGGTTTTTTGACGAGGTTAAGCTCAAAATCGGTCGAGACCGCGAGAGTGCCTTCCGAGGAGGCAAGAAGTTTCGCGGGATTGAACTCTCCGTCCAGAAAATAATTAAGTGAATACCCCGAAGCCCTTCTCCAGTGTTTTGGAAAATCGGTTTTTACAAGCTCCCCGCTTTCCTTTATAAGCGCGGCGAGTTTTTCAAAAAGATTCTCCGCAATGCCGGGTCCTCCGCCGCGTCTTTTGTAGTTTTCCCCGGAAAGCTCAAGAGAAGACCCGTCCGCCAGCACGACGTTTGAGGAAATCACGTGATCGCCCGCCATTCCGTAAAGTATGGAGTGAGCTCCCGTGGCGTTGTTCGCGACGGCTCCCCCTACGGTGGCAACGCTTGCGCTTGAGGGGTCCGGTCCGAACATGAGTCCCAGGGACAAGAGGTCTCTGTTAAGGTTGTCGATCGAGATTCCTGGCTCCACCCTGACTTTCCTTCCTCCGGCGTCCACGTCGACCACCCTGTTCATGTACTTTGAGAGGTCAAGGATCACTCCTTCTCCTACCGCCTGTCCCGCAAGGCTTGTCCCGGCTCCGCGCACCGTGACCGGTATGTTGCGGGCGGAGGCTTCGGAGATCGTGATCTCTATGTCCTGGGGGGTCCTCGGAATTACGACCGCTTCGGGAAGAATTCTGTAGTTGCTTGCGTCCGTGCTGTAAATGGCCCGGTCAACGAGGCTTTTTCTTATCTCGCCCCGGATCTGCCTGCCAATCGCCCTGCTCAGATCTTCGATTTTTGATTTCTCCATGGAAACCAGTGCCGGCCGGAGCGTTTAGGGACAAAAGACTGCGCGCGGGAGAGAGAGTCTTCAGGCCTCGCCGTTTTCAAACGTTTTCAGTATCCCGTAGGTAGTGTCGCGTTCGGCCGGGGTCCTGCCTATTTCTCTGGTGAGCTTTCTGAACTCCTCGGGCGGGAAGTACTGTCCGTAACTTGCGCCCGCGAAACGGGATATCTGCTCTTCCATGAGCGTTCCCCCGAAATCGTTTGCCCCGGCGGTGAGAGAGAACTGCGCGAACTCGGGTCCCTGCTTTACCCAGGAGACCTGTATGTTGTTTATCCATCCCCGAAGCATCATTCGGGAGACTGCGTACATCTTCAGCTGGTCAAGATCGGTCGGCCCCTTTCTCACCTTCCCCTTGGAGTGAATAAAAAGCCTCGTGTTCCAGGGAATGAACCGAAGCGGCACGAACTCCGTGAACCCTCCGGTCTCTTTCTGGATGTCCCTCAGGATTCCAAGGTGTATGGCCCAGTGATGGCGCTTGTCGAGGTGACCGTACATTATGGTTGAAGTGGTTCTCATTCCTTCCCTGTGGGCTTTTTTGACCACCCTTATCCATACCTCGGTCGGTATCTTCCTGGGAGCGATTACTTTTCTTACTTCTTCAACCAGAACCTCGGCCGCGGTGCCGGGGAAGGTGTTGTGACCGACATCCTTGAGTTTTCTTATGAAGTCCTCTTCCTCTATGCCGAGAGTCTTTGCGCCGTAGTAGATCTCGTAGGGGGAGAAAGCGTGGGTGTGCATCTCGGGGACGGCTTTTTTTACCGTCTTTATAAGCTCGACGTAGAAATTGCCGTCTATCTCGGGATGCATGCCGCCCTGCATGCATACTTCCGTCGCGCCTATCTCCCAGGCTTCAACGGTTCTCTCCGCGACTTCGTCCATGGAGAGGAAATACGCCCTGTCATCCCCCTCGTCCGCCATAAAATTGCAGAAGCCACAGTAGACATCGCATATGTTGGTGAAGTTTATGTTTCTGTTAACGACGTAAGTAACCACGTCCCCGACATCTTCCTCTCTTATCCGGTCGGCCGCGAGGGCAAGGGCGGATATCTCGTCCGTATCCTCTATGCTGAAAAGATGGATTCCGTCTTCAACCGAAATCTCCTTTCCCGAAAGCGCGTCCTCGATTATGCGGCCCGTCGTGCCGTTTATACGCGACATCACCCCGTCAACGCCGAGAGGCCTTCTCTGCTCTATTGAGTCTATTATCCTGTTTATATCTTCCATTTTTCAGTTTACGGGAACGTATCCCCTCTCATCAACGCGTTCCATTACCTTACCGAGAACATAGGGGTCTATCCAGCGCTCGTCTATGTACTCTGGATAGACGGGAAGTCTCTCCCGAAGTTCGTAACCCAGAGCTCTTACCTCCCTTTCCATTCTCTCAACCTGCGGCCACGGAGCCTCGGGATTGACGTAGTCTATGGTGAGAGGCGACACGCCGCCCAGGTCGTTTATGCCGGCCGTCAGGTAAAAAGTGAAATTCCTGTTGTTGAGGTTAGGGGGGATCTGTATGTTCATATCCCCTCCGAATATGAGCCTCGAGATGGCGACGGTCTTCAGCATCTCGAGAAAATCGGCGGGAGGGTATTCCTCCATTTTTATTCCTTCCTTGGGGTTGAAGTTCTGAATTATTATTTCCTGCAGGTGACCGTGCCTGCCGGAGAGTTCAAGCAGCGCGTAAAGCGAGTCGATTCTCTCCTCGAACGTTTCCCCGATTCCCACCAGTATGCCGCTTGTCCAGGGAATGCTGAGTTCGCCCGCGTGCTCCATGGTCTCCATCCTGAGCTTCGGGACCTTGTCGGCGCAGCCGTGGTGGGCGTTTCCCCGCTTAAGCAGCCTCTCGCTTATGTTCTCCAGCATGAGGCCCATGCTGGGGTTGCTTTTTCTGAACCCGGAGAGTTCTTCAGGGGTTGAGAGCCCGAGGTTCGTGTGGGGGAAGATTCCGTGTTCAAGTCCGGTCTTTCCCATGTCGATCAGGTACTCCGCCGTCGTTTCATAGCCGATTTCCCCGAGCGCGTCCCTGTATACCTCATAGGCGAGTTCCGGCTTGTCGCCCGTGACGAAAAGAAGTTCCGTGCACCCCGCCTTCGCTCCTTTTTTCGCCATGTCGATGATCTCTTCAGGGGTCATGAACAGCTCTCCCTCTCCCGGTTCTATCTTGAACGTGCAGTATCCGCAGCGGTCCCTGCAGAGCTGGGTAAGGGGTACGAAGACATTTTTGGAGTAAGTTACGGTTTTCCCTTTCGAGCGGTTCCTGATGGCCGACGCGGCCAGAAGAAGAAAAGGAATTTCCCTGGGAAAAAGCTCCGCAAGGTAGAGTGCGTCTTCGCGCGTGACGTTTTCTCCCTCGATTGCTTTTGATACTACTCTCTCAAGCTTAAGGGATGGGCGAAGCTCAGAGAAGCTTCTCGCGCCGAATGTTTCAAGCAGCATGGCGCTTTCGCTTGCGCCGAATGTTTTTTCCCAGGTATCAGCTAAAAGAGTCATATGGAGAAACCACCCGTTACGCTTCCCGCGCGGAAGCAATTTTAATCCCGCCAACCCCGCCTGTAAGTATCTTATACCGAGGGCGTTTTTGTCAAGGAATGCATGGAAGGTTTATAGAAGAATCTTGGGGTTTCCTGCTCGAAAATATGCCGAATTCAAGGTATTGTTTTACCTGAAATGACTTCGCTGAAACCTGACAGACTGCCGGGTACGCCTGTCCCGTTGCGCCGGGACGGCATCTGCGCTTTTTTTGGGAGGTTTTTGAGTTTCTCCCGAATCTTCCGCAATGTTGTCCAGGCCGCGGCGTGTCTTCTTCTCCTTATAGCCATTATCCTCGGCGCGCAGCCGGAGCTTGCCCGCGCGCAGAGCACCGCTACCTACACGGTGACGTTTGAAGGCAACTGGAACATCCAAAGCACGCCCGGCGGGGTTGTGAGCGGCGCCCATTTCACGACGCTGATCGGCGCCGTGCACAACAGCAGCGTGACTTTCTGGGCAGCGGGCGGCATGGCAACCCCCGGCGTGGAACTTGTGGCGGAATTTGGCTCCACGGGCACGTTCAGGACGGAAATCAGCAATGCAGCATCTGGAACCGTAAAATCCATCGTCTCTGAAAGTCCCGGCAGCGGCCCCACCGGCATGAATACCTTTGAAGTCGAATTCAGCCGTACTCATCCCCTGCTTACACTCCTGTCAATGATCGGCCCCAGCCCCGACTGGTTCGTGGGCGTAAACAGTCTCTCTATGCTTGACGGATCGAATAACTGGCGGTCCTCTCACACGAGAGACCTGTTTGCCTACGACGCCGGTACCGATGATGGGAAAGAGTTTTCGCTTGGCAGTTCTGCTACTGACACCAATCCCCAGGGAACCATCACAAGTCTCAAGGGACAGGGCAAATTTACCAATGTACGCATGGCGAGGCTTACCTTTACGCTCAAGCAGCAGATGAACACGAACAGCGCGCCCGAATTTTCGGGTACGAGTGCGACCCGAAGCTTTGCGGAGACCGTGGGGGACGCGACGGTGCGGAACGCGGGCAACGTGGGCGCAGCTCTGATG
Source organism: Thermodesulfobacteriota bacterium (assembly GCA_965204035.1). GTDB lineage: Bacteria > Desulfobacterota_D > UBA1144 > Nemesobacterales > Nemesobacteraceae > Nemesobacter. Next base: position 1,503,128 of record OZ241964.1, on the reverse strand, counting down.
GCCACGGACGACGACAATGACACTCTTACCTACAGTCTTGAAGGAACAGACAGCAACAGATTCACCATAGTTTCGGGAAGCGGGCAGATCAGGACCAGGGTCGGAGAGAGTTATGACAGAGAAGCCAAGGCAAGTTACTCGGTAACGGTAAAGGCGGATGATAGAAACGGGGGCACGGATACGATTGCCGTGACCATAAACGTAACGGACGAGCTCGAACCTCCGTTGGCTCCCGCGGCGCCTTCTGTGTCTTCGGCGGGCGCGACAAGTTTGAACGTAAGGTGGAGTGCGCCGAATAACGCTGGCCGGCCTAGGATAACCGGCTACAAGGTTCAGTATCGCCAGGGGACAAGCGGCAACTGGATGGACGTTCCACAGGGCGACATAATCGGCACCAGCGCGACGATTCCGGTTTCCGACTCTAGTGCCCAACACCAGGCGCGAGTTCTGGCAATAAACTCTGACGGGGACGGCCCGTGGTCTGGGGCTGGAAGTAAAGTTGTTGCACCACCTCCGCCTCCGCCTCCACCCCCACCTCCACCTCCGCCTCCACCCCCCCCCCCGATGATGGAAGCTGAGGAGGTAGATACCGACGATGAATTAAGGGAATTCGTGGAGGATGCGGCGGAGAGAATTGAAACATCGGACACCTTTGAGGAAACCCTTCGCCTCCTAGAGGAGTTCAGGGACAGCGAGAGAGGCTGGAATAACGGTTCCATGTACCTTGTTCTTCTCACTAAAAGAGGCGGGGTGTACTTTCACGCCAATGACAGGGAAGTTGAAGATCTTGACTGGTCCGGGGTTCTTTTCTGCGAAGGGGGAGGATCCGTGCTTGCCACGCAAGAGGGATGCTTCATTGAGTACGGTGAAGAGAGAAATGGTTACGCGCATCCGCTCTCAGCTTCGTATGTTCCTCTGGCGCACGGCGAGGAGAAGTTCGTTCTTCTGGGCGGTTTTGATGAAATCCCGGAAGGAGAGTCTTTCACGGGAGAGGTTGGCGGACCGTCAACAGAAGCAGGGGATGTGGACACAGACGAAGAGTTAAGGGAATTCGTGGATGATGCGGGAAGAGTGCTTTTGGAAGCAGTTGAGGATCCTGATATTGACCCCGTGGAGCTTCGGGGGATTCTGAGGCGGGAAGGACCGTGGAGAGAAGGGGACGTCCATGTTTACATTATGCATGAGAGTGGGAGAGTGATATTTGACGGTGAGGACAGGGAAAGGGAGCAGAAGGACGAATCCGCAAAGCGGCATGTAGAAGATCTTATAAGTGAGGCGGGCGAAGGGATTGTTGAGTATAGAGAGGGCGATCTGCTCATTAGGGGTTACGCCATAAGGGTGGAAGTTCCCTTGGATGAGGGAGACGGCCGCGTATACATCGTGGGTTCAGGGTACCCTGCGGTAGAGGAGATGGAACAGCCCGACGAGAGTGGTGACGGCGGCGGCGGTGGCAGCGGTGGCGGAGGCTGCGCTGTTGGAGGAAGCAGTAGCGGCGGAGTGCTCAGCCTGCTTCTGGTGACGTTAGCGCTGCTTCTGACGGTCTTGCTTAAAAGGCACTCGGTGGAGAACAGTACGCGTTTAGGAGAGGGGAAAAAGTTCTCCCACCATATCCGGTCGTCAGAACAGGTGGCCTGGCTCTGGAAAAACCTTTAATGATGCCTTGCTGTGCTGCCGGGGAATTTTGTGAAAGCTCTTGATCCACCGCATCCGGACCCGAGAGTTACGGGTAACGGCAATAGCCATGCCTGGATGTGGTAATCGGAGGCGTTGGCGGCGGATTTAATCGACCGGGGATGCTCGTAAGAGGTTCGTTGCCGTTAAGCGCCGGGGTAGCGGCTTTATCAAAATCACGGCGCAAAAGTGTAGTGGAGTTGGAAAACGCCTTGCCCGCCCGGCTCCTGCGGATACAGCAAGTACCGCAGATGCAGCCTGATTTCACTTTCACCTTCGGCAGTCCCGTAGGCGTCCTGGTACAGCCTTTTTATGGGCTCCAGGTAAAGACATAGGGTTTTGTCGGAAACGCCTCGCACGGGTCGTTGTTGTCGTCATGTGTCAGGGCGACAACGAGCTGGACGGGGTCTGATTCCATGAAGGTGCCGTTCGTGACGAGGGTGAAATCGTGTGATGCGCAGCCGCCGCTGTACGATATTGTGAGGGTCAGCGTGTCGTCTTCGATGACCGGCTCATTGTCGCCATCTATTCCGAGTTGATACGGGTCGCTTGCCCTGAGTGCTTCGTCCACATCGTCGTCGATTAAGACCGATCCCTCAAACGGGCCGCGATCGTCCGTGTCATTCGTCTGGTCACCCCCTTGTCCGCATGCTGCTACGGACAGGAGCAAGAGGCAGAGAATGAACCTGCTTATTTTCTGCCAAGACATGTTTTGGTTCCCTTCCATTCTATCTGCCCTGAAAAACACCGATACGAAGCGTTTGCGCTTATATGGCTCCACCTGTCAATATCGGATTCACTGCTTTGCACGATTTGACAGTTTACGCCATGTGTAATTAAATTAACCGGACATTCCTAAGTATGGCAATTCTGCAATCAGAGGGGAAGTGCTTCCCATGAAAAATTCAGCCCATAGAAATAAACCGACTCAATGGGGGTTTATTTCTGTTCCCTCCCCCGGTTTATTCCGTAGACCCGGTTTTTCGGAAGAAGTCTTGACTTCCTCCGCCAGATGGTTTTTCCTTTTCCTCGCCGCGGCTCTCGAACTGCGGCGCCCGGGACTGCCGGGCCGGCTGGCGGATTGCCTCGGCGGTTCCTGGCGACTCTGCCGCTTCGCCACGGGAGAATCCGGCGGCAAATAAGAGACTCAAGGTGAAGACATGAATTTGCGAAAGGGTGTGTGGGCCGTTGTGGCTCTGTTTGCCGTATACGCCGCGCTGTACTGGCATCATGTGATTACGGCGGCAATGCCGCCTGGCGCGCAGTTTTCCTATTTCGTCGCTTCCTGCTCGGTGATCTGCATGGCGCTTGGGCTGCTGCTCTCGGCGCGCCCGCGCGCGGTGGAGACGTCGTTTGGCGGTCTTGACCGGATGTACAAGCTGCACAAGTATCTCGGCATCGCCGCCATGGCGCTTTTCATCGCGCACTACGCCACCGTCCCGGGCGGTCCGGATGAGGATGTCGAGGCAACCGCCGCCGTGTCCGTTGAAGCCGAGGCGGTGCCCGCGGAGCCTCCGGGAGAAGAAGAGGAGGAACTGCCCATCGACCTCTTCGGCATGATCGCGATGGTCGGTTTCACGCTGCTGATCGTTATCACGCTTAACCGCAAGATTCCCTATCACCGCTGGATCGCGACCCATCGGTTCATGGGAGTGTTCTTCGCTGTTGCCGGCATCCATGTCTCCATGGTGCTTTACGACGGCGAGGATATCCCGTTTTTATCCGCTCCGGGCATTTTTCTCGCGCTTGTGATGCTAGCGGGACTGGCGGGCGGTTTCTACAGGCGGTTTCTCTATCCGAGGAAAGAAAAGCACCGCTTCACTCTGGCCGAGGTGAACAGCCTCGAGCGCGCGACCGAACTTGTGCTGCGGCCGAATGACGAAATGTTCTCCTTTGAGGCCGGGCAGTTCGCCTTTATCACGGTTGACGCCGACGGGTTCAGGGAAGCCCATCCCTTTACCATCTCCTCGGGGGCGAAGGAGGAGAGGCTGCGCTTCACGATCAAGGTGCTCGGGGACTACACCCGCAGGGTGCGCGAAAGTCTGACGGTGGGCGCCGATGTCGCCGTCGAGGGTCCTTATGGGCGGTTCAGTCCCCTTGGGGGTTCCGAGAAGCAGGTATGGGTTGCCGGGGGAATCGGGATCACGCCGTTTCTCTCCGTGCTGCGCACTATGGAATCGGGACACGGCAAGACCGTCCGGCTCTACTACTGCGTGCGTGCGGCAAGGGAAGCTCTGTTTTTAAGCGAAATTCGGGCGCAGGCCGCTGAACTTGGCGACGTGACCGTCACGCTGTTTGACTCCGACGCCGGAGCGCGGATCGACACAGACGCGATAGGAGCCGACCTCGGCGGGGCGTTCGGGGAATGGAGCTACTACCTCTGCGGTCCGAAGCCGATGGTTGAGGCCGTCTCCGGGGGATTGAGAAAGCAGGGCGTGTCCCGGAGGAGCGTTCACAACGAGGAATTTGAATTCCGGTAGGATGCCCGGCCGCGCGGAACAGGATTGGTTTTGGGAGGGGAGACCTCTTTTATCTGGTTATTGGTATAGTTCCGTTTGAATAAATCAGTTCAGACATTGTCAATTCAAAGCACGGGAGTTACAATACGACTCAGCATCTTGAAGCCTGGGATCGAGCGTAACTGCTTGATATGTAAAGCCCTTGAATATTAAATGACTACCTCTGCGGTTCCCCAAGATTTAGCTGTTTTGTCCCTTGGAGTTTCCGTACAAGCATGGCGGTTTTAAAACTCGGGATAATCACAATGGAAGTTTATTAGTCAGGAGGAAATTCATGTCAAAACCGAAAGTTTTTCCACCCTCAGAAGCTGTTACCGAAGGAGCCCTGGTAAACAGGGACGAATATAACTGGATGTATCGTCAGTCGGTCAGGGATCCGGAGGGTTTCTGGGGCGCCCACGGCAAGCGGATTGACTGGATCAGGCCCTATACCAAGGTGAAAGACACAAGCTACGGTCCCGGGGAAGTGTCAATCAGGTGGTTCTACGACGGAACCCTTAACGTGTCGGCAAACTGCGTCGACCGCCACGCGGAGCGGACCCCCGACAAAATCGCGATCATATGGGAAGGGGATGATCCCGCTGAAGACAAAAAGTTCACTTACGCTGAACTTAAAAGTGAAGTCTGCCGCATGGCTAACGTGCTTAAGTCTCTCGGCGCCCGCAAGGGCGACAGAGTAACCATATACATGCCGATGATTCCCGAGGCTGCCTTCGCCATGCTTGCGTGCGCGCGTATCGGTGCCATTCATTCGGTAGTGTTCGGGGGTTTTTCGCCGCAGGCCCTTGGGGGAAGGATCTCTGACTGTGAATCGGAGATAGTCATTACGGCGGACGAGGGGCTTCGCGGCGCTCGCAGGGTGCCTCTTAAGGTAAACATGGACAAGGCGCTTGAAGACGCCGCCGTGGACTCGACCGTAAAAAAGGTATTGGTAGTGCGTCGCACTGGAGCGGACATTCCCTGGGATGGTGAGCGGGACGTCTGGTATCATGAGGCCGCGGCGGAAGTTTCCGACGACTGTGCGGCTGAGGAAATGGGCGCCGAGGACCCGCTTTTCATTCTCTATACCTCGGGTTCGACCGGAAAGCCCAAGGGGGTTTTGCACACATCCGGCGGCTATCTTGTTTACGCTTCGATAACTCACCAATACGTGTTCGATTACCACGAAGGAGAGATCTACTGGTGTACTGCCGACGTCGGCTGGGTCACCGGCCACAGCTACATCGTCTACGGACCGCTTGCAAACGGCGCCACCACTGTGATGTTCGAAGGGGTGCCGGGTTATCCGGACATGTCACGTTTCTGGAGAGTTTGCGACAAGCACAACGTCAGTATTTTCTACACGGCCCCCACGGCTATCCGGGCGCTTATGCGTGAGGGAGATGGGCCGGTTAAGGAAACCTCCCGCGCCTCGCTTCGCGTTCTTGGCACCGTGGGAGAACCGATCAATCCCGAAGCCTGGATGTGGTACTATGAGATTGTCGGCGACGGCCGCTGTCCCATAGTGGACACTTGGTGGCAGACTGAGACCGGCGGGGTCCTGATAACCCCGCTTCCCGGTGCGACGGACCTGAAACCGGGTTCGGCCACACTGCCGTTTTTCGGGGTCCGTCCGGAACTGGTTGATTCAGAAGGCAGCATCTTGGAAGGCGCGGCTGAGGGAAATCTCTGCATAGCCGATTCATGGCCTGGACAGGCACGCACGGTTTACGGCGATCACGACCGTTTCGTCGAAACTTATTTTACCGCCTATCCGGGCAAGTATTTTACCGGCGACGGCTGCCGTCGCGACGAGGACGGTTATCACTGGATCACCGGGCGCGTCGATGATGTTATAAACGTGTCCGGTCACCGCATGGGCACAGCCGAGGTGGAAAGCGCTCTCGTATCGCACGGAAGCGTCGCCGAGGCGGCGGTAGTGGGCTATCCGCACGAGATAAAGGGCCAGGGCATCTATGCCTACGTGACACTTAACGCCGATTCCGAGCCCTCAGAAGAGCTTCGCGGCGAGTTGGTTAAGTGGGTAAGAAAGGAAATAGGGCCGATCGCCTCTCCCGATCTTATACAGTGGGCGCCGGGTCTTCCGAAAACCCGCTCGGGCAAAATAATGCGCCGGATCCTGCGCCGCGTCGCCGCTGACGATTATGCTGATCTTGGCGATACTTCAACGCTTGCCGACCCGTCGGTGGTTGATGACCTGATTGATAACCGGATGAACCGCTGAACCTTCCAATGTTCCGATATCTTGGCCTTCATGCTGGCGGCTGAGGGAAGGTAATAAAAACTTTACAAATCTGGAATTGCGTTCCGTAATTGTAAGGAGCATGGTGGGACTTTCTGAGATATCTCTATTTTAAATCCATATTCAAAGCGGACTCGAAAGCGGACAAAATAAATACTGAAAAAGCAGTTGAAACAGATCTAATTGCCTGATATTGCTTATGTCATGGATGGTATAAAACCGGACAAAAAACCGGACATTAATCCGGCCATAGGATACGCCACGGAGGATCGGGGCGAGACGGTTAACCGGATGGAGCCGCTTCTGATAAGCGAAACTTCAGGACACCGCGGCGAACTGACGGATCTGGCTGTTGAGCTGGTGCAACGCGCAGCGGGTCTTCGCCGTGGTTTGCCGGAAGGTATAACTGAGTCTCTTTCCGGGCTCGTAAGAGCGATGAACTGCTACTACAGCAATCTTATCGAGGGTCATGACACCCCTCTGACCGATATCGAGAAGGCGCTGAAAGACGACTACAGCGCCGATATCGAAAAGCGCAACCTTCAACTTGAAGCCAGGGCCCATATAGCTGTTCAGAAATGGATCGATGAAGGAGGCCTCAAGTGCTCCGCGACCGCTGTTGCCAGCCTGCAGGAAATCCACTGCCGGTTCGGGGAACTGCTTCCCCAGGAACTGCTCCGGGTGGAAAATCCGGATACCGGGGAGGTTGTCAACGTTGTTCCTGGCGAACTGCGCAGTCGCGATGTCCGCGTAGGACGCCATGTTCCCGTCAGTCCCGGGGCGGTGCCCCGTTTTATGGAGCGGTTTGAAAGTGTCTACGGAAGCCTTGGCAAAACCAACATTATCCTGGCTTCCGCAACGGCTCACCACAGACTGCTCTGGATACATCCTTTTCTGGACGGAAACGGGTGCGTTGCCCGCCTCATGTCCGACGCCATGTTATCGGAAGCCTTGGACGCGGTCCGCATATGGTCGGTCTCAAGGGGGCTGGCGCGGAACGAGGAGGCGTATAAGAACCGTCTGATGGCGTGCGACATGGGACGTCGCAATGATCTCGACGGCCGGGGTCCTCTGAGCGAGGAGGCCTTGGCGGATTTCACGCGTTTTTTCTTGACCACCTGCATTGACCAGGTGGATTTCATGGAGAAGCTCATGATGCCGGATCGTCTGCTAAACAGAATTCTGCTCTGGACGGAAGAGGAAATCCACGCCGGCAAACTTCCTCCCCAATCCAGAATTATCATGAGAGATGTTCTTTATCGCGGGGAGATTCCAAGAGGGGAAGTCACTCGCCTTCTCGGCTCAAGCCCTCGCCATGCCCGTCGCGTCACGTCTGTTCTGCTGAAACGTGGAATTCTGGTTTCACGGAGCACCCGCGCTCCGTTGCGACTCGCCTTTCCGGCCGAATTCGCCTCCCGCTGGTTGCCGGGACTGTTTCCGGAAAAGTAAGAGGAAAGAACTTCCGGCGTCGGGGACTAGATGAAATGTTTGGGACTTATGTATCAGCATGCTAACTCTGCCTTAAGTTTCTCATCTGTGGTTGACTTGAGTTTATCACAGAAACAATTTTCTTATAGATAGGAGATGCAGTTTCAGGGTTCTTGTTCAGTTCATCGGACAAAACCACGGCCGCTTCGACAATTCTGTCGTTCATGGTTAGAACTTGACGTCTTACGAAGTCCGGTCGAAACCCAAGCGCACTGCCCAGTTTTTCCCAATGCCGTGCGGCAACATCCTTGAACTTGTATTTTCCTCCCAGTTTCATTGCCATTTTGGCTTTGTAACCGTTTGAATAAACAACCGTGCACATCAGGTCATAAAACGGGGAAAGAGATTCTGTTTCTCCTTCTTTGTAAAGAATGGAAAAATTTTTGCCGTGAGCGTCCCCGTTGCCGATTAGAAAGTTAAAAACGACACCGTGAAAAAGGGACAGCCTGTTCCTGCCGGACATATAACCTGACGCGATTCGCTCATCAAGCAGTGCAAAGCACTGTTCCAGAGTAGGGCCGCCTTCACTTTGGTACTTAATTTCAGGTGAAATACGCATGGCTTGGCAAAAATCTTCTTGGTGCAGACGTTTGATGATTCCGCTTTCATCCTGTTTTCGGTCATAGCGCTCTACCAGATAATAGGGTTTTTCCTTTAACCAGAAGATTTCTACTTTCGGAACTTTTAGACCAACGGCATCTGCGAGCTTCATACAGAAAAACTCATTGTGTACGGTTTCTTCAAGACCCTTGATCGGGGGTTTGATGATATACGTTGAAGGTGTATTGCCGGTTGGAACGGCGACCTTGCCGTCAACAAAGGCAATTATCAGTTTGTCCTGCGCGCCGGCACCAGATATTCTGATATCCTCCTCTCCGGCAAGAAATGGTCTTGTGTCAAGCGAGGTTAGGACATTATCCGCTTCGTCATTCTCAAACACTCGATAAGTTGGCTCGTCATCCGCTTCGGGCGAAACACCTTGCGGATAAACGGAAACGGCACCGGCACATTCCCCGCCGATCTTTTTTAGCAGAGCAAAGGTATTTCTTTCTGATATGCCCAGGCATTTTGCCAGCTGCGCGCGGACACCCTCCTCCGGAAGGAGTGCAGAGAAAAAAGCAGATGTCACATGATGGTCAAAGACGGTACTGCCAAGAGGCAACGACGCCGACAGCTTCGATGCGTCCTGATTGTCCAGATATTTCGTGTCGTAGTTGAAGCTGAGCGTTGCGTTATCGGAATAAAGTCTGCCTGCAAGCTGGCCGTGGAAATATACGTCCAGAATCTCTTTTCTTGAATGATCCTCCATATCGGTCAATACCATTTTCTTCCGGAGGAAAGGGATACTCCGAGCGTACGAAGTACCCGCAGAACTTTGCCGAGTTGTACTGTCTGCTTGCCTTTTTCAAGGTCGATGATGAACCTTCGCCCCGTGCCGGCCATTCCTGCCAGGTCATCCTGACTCAGCTTTTGAAGCTTCCGCGCGTTTCGTACAATTCTGCCCAAGTCTTCAGTGTTCTTTATCCAAGCATTCATTTCTAGTTACCGTTCGGTATCATTATATTGGTTTCAATCCAAAAATCAACAAATTGATACCGATCGAACACAAAAGACATTTTTGGTATTTCTTTGTGCAAAATGTGCCCGTTCGGTATCATTATATGGATTCCAACGAAAAAACAAAGAGACTGGTGCCGCCTGAACGCAAAAAACTTTACAAATTCGGAATTATATTCCATAATTGTAAAGAATATGATAAGCCGTACAATAGAAAGAAAGCTTCTCAGCCTGGCCCGTCAGTACCCCGTTATAACAATTACGGGACCTCGCCAGTCAGGAAAAACGACCGTCTCGGTGAAATGTTTTCCAGAGCATCTCTATCTCAGCCTGGAAGATCCGGATGTGCGGGAGCATGCTCGGAAAGACCCGAGAGGATTCCTCGCCCAATCGGAAAGAACGATTATAGACGAGGTCCAGCATGTTCCCGATCTGGTCTCTTATATTCAGGGGATCGTGGACCGCGGCGGTCAGGCCGGACAGTTCATTCTGACCGGAAGTCATCAGTTCAGCCTCACGGACATTGTCTCCCAGTCGCTTGCCGGAAGGACGGCGCTTGTAAACCTGCTTCCTTTCTCGCTTGAGGAACTGGGGGAAAAGTCTTCGTATGAAAGTCTGATCTTTCGGGGATTCTATCCGGCAATAATTGACAGGAGCCTGAACCCTACCGAGGCGCTTTCGTTTTATACCAACACCTATATACAGAGAGACCTAAGAGATATAAGGGAGATCAGGAATTTAAGACAGTTCGAGAGCTTTCTGAGATTGTGTGCCTCGAATGTCGGGCAGATGCTCAACAAGACCCGTATGGCCAATGACATAGGGATTGACGGCAAAACTGTAGACGCGTGGATCTCGGTTCTTGAGGCAAGCTATATTATTTATCTCCTCCCTCCGCACCACAGAAATTTCAGGAAACGGATCGTGAAAACGCCGAAGCTTTACTTCTGCGACGTGGGACTTGCTTCCTATCTGCTTGGAATCAGCACAGTTGAGCACGTGAAGTCGCATCCGCTTAAAGGGATGCTTTTTGAAAATCTGGTCGTAATGGAAAAGGTCAAGCGGAAACTTAACAACGTTGAATCTCCGTCTCTGTATTTCTTCAGAGACAACACGGGCAACGAGGTTGATCTCCTGGAGCAGGATGGCGTCGATCTTCTTTCCTATGAAATAAAAACGACCCAGACCCTTAGCTCAGGGCTTTTCAAGGGACTTAATTTCTATAAGAGACTTAATCCCGACAACAGGAAATCGGTTCTGATCTATACGGGTCGTGAAAAAACAAAACGGTACGGGCACGAATGCCTGCCTTTCTGGAGCGTTTGATCATATGAGGCTTAACAGATTTCTTTCCGAGTGCGGAATAACATCAAGAAGAAAAGCGGATAACCTTATAAAGGCGGGACGGATAACCGTAAACGGGGAGATTGTCCGTACTCTCGGTTCCGTTGTGGACGAGACTTCCGACAAGGTGGCGCTTGACGGAAAACCCGTTCATAAGGAGAGGAAAAGATACGTGATGCTTAACAAGCCCCCTTTTTACCTCACTTCCCTTAAGTCCATGGAAGGCGGGAAGAAAACGATAACGTCCTTTCTGGGAGGCATAGAGCAGAGGGTTTATCCGGTCGGCAGGCTTGATTACGACTCTGAGGGACTCCTGATTCTCACAAACGACGGGGAGCTCGCGAACAGGATACATCACCCCAGGTACAAGGTGGTAAAGACTTATCTGGCCGAGATTTCGGGAGAGGTGCCAGGTGATCTCGAAACGGTACTTGGTGAAGGAACGGAAATTGAGGAACGGTTTACGAAACCGGATTCAGTGAGCGTTCTTCAGGTGTCCGCAGCGCGCGCGCGGGCAAGCATTTCATTTCACGAGGGGAGAAAGCATCTCGTGAAAAAGTACTTCGAAGCCTTCGGCCTTAGGGTTACGAAGCTTAAGAGAATTTCGTGCGGAAACGTGCGTCTCGGTGAACTCGAGAGGGGAAAGTGGCGTGATCTTGGCCCAGGAGAACTAAGGAGCCTTAGGAAGATGACGGGGCTTCTGTCCCGCGGTACGGATGAAAATACGGTCGATGACCGATGAGCATGCTTGCTTGGTTCAAAAACGCCTTGAACGTAACCCGGGGTCAGATTCCCCGGCACCTTCAAGGGCGAGGGAGCGGAACTCCTAACTTGCCCTTGAGAGTTTGATTCATGTAGCATAATTACCGGTAAATGTTCCGCGCGCTGTATTGCCAAGCGGCGGCGGAGGTAGTGGCAAGGAGCAATTGGAACTGCGGAATATCAGGGAGGCCGTTTTACAGGGAAAAGGGTTGTTCTGTTGATTCCCTTTGGGATGTTCCTGAACATGACAAACGGGCTGTTTTAGCCTGCGAGGTGACGGTATGAAACAGGTTGAGGTTACGGAAGCGCTTCTCCAGCAGATGGTAAAGGTTATAGTCGACGAAGCGGACCCGGAACAGGTGATACTTTTCGGTTCGCACGCGCGAGGCGACGCGTCGGCCGGCTCGGATGTGGATCTGGTGGTCGTTGAATCCGACCCGTTCGATCAGAACAGAGACCGGCGTGCCGAGATTGTCCGTCTTTCTTGGGCGTTGGCGGATTTCGCCGTCCCTAAGGATATCTTGGTTTACAGCAGCGACGAGGTCGAATATTGGCGAAACTCCATCAACAATGTTCTTGCTCGTGCGCTTCGCGAGGGGAAGGTTCTCTATGAGAGATCCTGAACAGGTTGCGGCACTTCTGGATGCAGCCGAGAGGGATCTTTCAGCCCTGCGGGCAATGGGGGACAAGTCTGACTTTACCGATGAAATTTTCGGTTTTCACGCGCAGCAGGCGGCCGAGAAAAGCTTCAAGGCTTGGCTGGCTTTTCTGGGTGAGTATTACCCCGCAACTCACGATTTGATACGGTTGCTGAAGATGTTAATACGGTGCGATACGAATGCGGTGCGTTTTAAGGTTTTGATTGATTACAATCCCTACGCTGTTCAATTTCGTTACATAGCTGCCCCCAACGTCAGCCCGATTGACCGCGGTAAGGCCGTAAAGGACCTGGAAGCGTTAACGGAACATGTGCGGGGCATGCTTGCGGACCCTCCAGAAGCGGACGATGATCAATAGAAGATCATCTCGATATGATTCCCGCGTCAGATGCGGCATGCTTGCGAAGGCAAGTGAGGAGCGGCCGGAGTTTTCGGGGAGCCGAGAGACCGGGGAAATGGCGGGGCTTTTTTTACGCAATGAAGGCGAAACGCCGGGATGGTGTGCGTGAGCAGATTTATCACGTTTGAGGGAATAGACGGAAGCGGCAAGTCAACCCAGGCGAGGCTTCTTGCCGATTACCTCTCCAGTAAGGGAACCAAGGTGTTTTTCACCAAGGAACCGGGCGAGGGCAAGCTCGGCCAAGCGGTCAGAAGCGAGATTCTCGACCGAAGGGACATCGATATCGAGCCCTACGCCGAGCTCTGTCTCTTCTGCGCGGACAGGGCTCAGCACGTAAGGGAGCTTATACTGCCGAAGCTCAAAGACGGCTGCACGGTCATCTGCGACAGGTACTACGATTCGACCCTTGCTTACCAGGGCTCGGGAAGGATGCTCGATCCCGACCTGGTTTTCCGCATGGCCGCGGCATCAAGCCTCGGGGTTGAACCCGACATCACGTTCTTTCTTTCGATACCGGTTGAGCAGGCGCTTTTGAGGCTCAAGGACCGCGGCAAAGAGAGAAACAGGATGGACGAGGAACCGTTTGAGTTCCATAGCCGGGTGGATGAGGGTTACAGACAGCTGATTGAAAAAGAGATCCCGAGGATCAAGGTAATAGAAGCTTCCGGTTCCATCGAGGAGACCCAGATGGAGATAAGGCGCTTTTTTGAGTGATCACGCGTCCTGAACCGAATCTTTTGTCCTCTCGACAAGCTGCTCCACCCTGGGATACATGTAGATATGCAGGATGATTCCTATTACCGAGAAAGGAATCATATCCTGGGGATTTTTGCTCAGAAACGCGAGCACGAATCCAAGCAGCACGACGGTCTCGTTTATTCCCCAGGGAACCACGTGCGGGAGCAGTAGACGGTTTGAGAGTTCCTCAAGCCTTTTTGCCGGCTCCTGGCCTTGGGTTGAGAGAAATTTCTTGCGAAGCGATTTCTCAGAAAGCGTAAACCTGTATATAAGAAGGGAAATTACTCCGAGCACCGCTCCTCCCAGAAGAAAAGCTGCCTTTACGTTTTCTCTGACGTCTGGCGCCTCGGGCGATTTGAAAACGAAAACCACCGCGGTATAGGCGAACATGGCAAGCAGCAGGGCAGACCAGACTATTTTCAGGGCGCTCTGGTTCTTTGCGACGGATGGGGCGCGGTTTTTTGCGTCCATGGCTTCCAATGAGAGGAGTTTTTCGTTTCGAGGAATACACATCCTCAGGAATTATGTTTCCCCGTAGACTCTAATCTTAATCTTATTTTCTCAAAATTCATTTGAGAAGAGCACATAGTTTTTCTGCAATCTCTTCAATGCTACTCATCAATGAATTTAGTGCAACTTTGTCAGCAATAAGTGGGCTGTAATTGATAATTTCATCCTTTGAAACTTTATGCCAGATCGGCAAAATACGTTTTTCCCCTTTAGCTTCAAGCTGAAACAGCCCGTCCAATTCTTTGTTGGGCCATTCTTTTTTGAAGAAGTGTTCTGACAACACCACAATACCAAAACGAGAACTTTTCAATCCTTGGTCAATACTGCGACGCAGACTATCTCCGACTTTTAGCATAAATTCGTCGTACCAAACTTTTGCGCCTTTCGCTTCCAATGCTTGAGCCAACTCGCGAACGAATTCCTCTTTATCTTCGCTTGCATGTGAGATAAAGAAATCATAAGATATCTCGGGACTATCAATTGTGTTATACATCCGGTTTGCTTGGTCAAGAATTTTGGTTTGAATCCGTCGTTGGTGTGCCTTCTGTTCTCTGATTAGTCGCTTTTGTTCTTCTGCGATTTTTTTCCGCGCCCGATCCTCATCACGTTTTTGGTTCTCCTGATACCTGTGCAGATTCTTAGACTTGTCGGCGATTTTACTTGCTATGTCCGCACGTTTCTTATGTACTGTAGCAAGGTCTTTATTTGCGCGCTCGATTTCTCTCAACTTGCTCTGAAATGTTGAAATGTTTTTCGTATTGTTAACCGTTTTTGTGGCACGATTAATTTTCTGGTAAAGGTCACCTTCCTTGCGGGATTCTCTAGCTTCCGATTTACGAAGGTCCGCAATCTCCTTCATAAGTCTATTAATCTGGTTTATGTTTGTTGAACTCATGCTATATATTTCAGTTTTCCGAAGTTTGTCCCAACAAATTAACTAAGCAACTCAAATCTAAGGATTTCTTTTCTATTGGTTAGGAATATGAACTTACTTGCTGAAGGATTTCTCAGGACGTGATCTTGGCGAAAATCACGCTCAGGATTATGAGCGCGATGAAGATTCCCATCATGTAAAAAGGCACGCTTGGGTTATATCCCTTTTCTATGTTCGGAACCCTCTTCTGGGACCAGATTATTGGGGGCGATTCGTTCTCATCCGGCGCCTCGGTTTCCTGCTCCGCCATTTCTTCTGTTTTCTGCTCTTCTGCTTCCGCCATTTTAAGGTTTCCTGAGACTGCGCGTACGAAGAAATTATCACGCAACCCTCCCTGAAAATCAAGTTTCCCGCAGGGTCGGCAGCCCTTGCGGGTTTTCTTGAAAACCCGGTCCCGTGTATTTATACTTACCAGAATATTGTAGAAGGTCGCAAAGCTATGCGGTCAAACGGAGGTTTCAGAAATGGCGGATTACGCAAACCCTGACGTTCTGGTGAGCACGGACTGGGTACAGGAGCATATCGACGATCCCGATATTGTTATAGTAGAATCGGATGAGGACATACTGCTTTATGAAATAGGACACATAAGAAATTCGGTAAAATTCGACTGGCAGACCGAGCTTCAGGATCAGCTTATAAGGGACTACGTGAGCAGGGAGAATTTCGAGGCACTGCTTTCGCAAAGGGGTATTTCAAACGACCACGCGGTGGTTTTCTACGGGGACAGGAGCAACTGGTGGGCCTGCTACGCGTTCTGGACCTTCAAGGTGCTCGGACATGAAAAATGCCTCATAATGGATGGAGGCAGGCAGAAATGGGTTGACGAGGGAAGAGATCTTGTAAAAGAGGTTCCCGAAAGGCCGAAAACCGATTACAAGGTATCGGTGGTTGATGAGTCGATAAGGGCTTTTCGCGGTGATGTCGTTGAACACATCAGCTCGGGCAGGCCGCTTGTCGATGTCCGTTCCCCCAAAGAATATTCGGGAGAGCTGCTTCACATGGAGGCTTACCCCCAGGAAGGCGCGCTTCGCGGAGGACATATTCCGGGTGCGGCAAACGTTCCCTGGGCTACGGCCGCGAATGAGGACGGAACTTTCCGCTCGGCCGATGAACTTGTGGAGATATACGAAAAGGGGCAGGGGCTAAGCAAGGATCAGGACGTGATTGCCTACTGCAGGATAGGGGAGCGCTCTTCTCACACCTGGTTTGTCCTGACCTATCTTCTCGGATTTGAAAACGTAAGGAATTACGACGGTTCGTGGACCGAGTGGGGAAACCTTGTAAGGGCTCCGATAGAGAGATAAGAGGAGAAGAATTTTTTGAGGAAATAAAAAAGGATGCGGTCTTGCGGGTTCGCATCCTTTTTTTTTTTTTGAAACTGCGGGAAGATGGCCAGCGTAGAGGAAATAGTCAGGGAATTCCAGGAGGCGGACCGTCAGGGGATGATAGAGCTCCTGATAGATTATTCGGAAGACCTTCCCGAGATTCCAAGCAGGTTCGCCGAGCGGGTGGACAGAGACCTCCACCAAGTACACGAGTGCGAAACTCCGGTCTTTATCTGGGTCGAGATGGAAGGCGGCAAGGTGCGCATATTCGCCGATGTCCCGGAACCGTTTCCGACGGTAAGGGGGCTTGTGTCGATTCTCGTGAGCGCCTTTGACGGCCTGAGTCCTGAGGAGATCGAATCCGCGCCGGTGGACTTTATCTCCCAGCTCGGACTGGCCCAAAAACTTGGTATAAGAAGGGTAAGGGGTCTAAGCGCGGTTTACGCGAGGATAAAAAGCGAGGTAAAAAGACACGGAGCGGTCATGTGATTGAAGAAGAAAGAATGAAAATGATCATGGATCATTACGAGAATCCGAGAAACTTCGGCCCGCTTGAGAACCCCACGGTGACGCTCAGGGGCGGTAACCCGAATTGCGGAGACACGCTGAATATCTATATTCGCACAGGCGATGGGGGAGTTATAGAAGATATAAGTTTTGACGGGGAGGGTTGCACGATAAGCCAGGCCGCGGCTTCCCTTCTTACGGAATTTTTAAAGGGAAAGACCGTGGAGCAGCTCGGAGAGCTTGATTCCGACTACCTCAGGGAACTTCTCGGCAAGGACATCATGGTAACCCGCCCGAAGTGCAGTCGCCTCGCCCTTGAAACCCTCAAATCATGGGCAAGGGATTTCAAGAGGGGAAAAACCGCCTGATTTTTGGTATACTCTCTTTACTATTCAGCCAGACTCAAGGAGATTCAAACGATGAAAAACGGCAAACTCGACAAAACGGTTCTGAACGAGAGAATTGAGGAAGCGCTTAAGTACCCGCTTTTCGATTCCATATTCAACAGGCGCTCAAGGAGATTCGGCCTTGGAATGGAGCTTAAGGACAGCACCCTTGAGTTCAAGTCGAAATACGATCCCGTGCCCCTTACCGAGGTGGAGGAAGCACTCCTGGTGTGGGCCGGAACGGGGCTCACCGGGCTTTGCCTGGCCGACCTGCCGCCTGAGAACGGGATAGACCTTCTCTGCCAGTGGACGGGAAGAACCTGGCCTTCTGCGTGCAACAACCACGGGACCGAGCTTTTTTTCACAAACGACAACGGCCTCTACCACGTGGACGTGAAGAACATGCTTCCCAAGGAGCATGAGATCGATCTGTTTTTCAAGCTCTCCCGCGAGGAGAAAGTCGCGAGAGTCCTGGAACTTTACAGGGAAAGCCTTAACAAGCTTGAGGACGGAAGGGCGGACATGCCCGACAAGATGCCGGGGCTTTTCGAGTTTAACCAGTGGAATGCAAACAAGCCCGGCTCCACGCTTTTTGTTCCGGTCACCGACGTTACCGAGGAATATCTGAATCTTCTTACCCTTTACTGTGCTCACAGCTACGGATTCACGATTATCGACGATCTTACCGGGAAGCCCGCGGGCGTTGAGAAGTGGGTGGAGAGTGGCAGACTCAAGGGTGAAATCAAACTTTCTCTGTTTGACCTTGAGGTAAGAATCCTAACGGGACTTAACGTTGAGCAGGCGTTTATTACGCAGAACATGGCCCTTGCTCTCCAGCCTCTGGGACTTGCCGGATGGGCGTTTACGGGCTTCATACCGAGATTCGCCATGGGAGCTGCCCCGAACCTGTTCAAAGGGCTCGGATTCCGTTTCGTCCAGCCGAAGAAAGGTACGATCGATCCTCCCACCACCGTTCCCGTAGGAAAGGACGGGGTCTTTGAAGCCTACTGTCCGCCCTACTATGAGAATATGGATGATGCGATCGATCACTTCTTGGCCCACAAGTGGAAAGCGTGGGAATCCGACAAGCCTTTTCCGTACACAGAGCCTGACAGGCATCTCATGAAGGCCCCAAGACCGACGGAGACTACCATGCAGATTGTAAGGGATGTTGCGAACTACATTTATGACACTTACGGCAGATTTCCCGCGTTTATCGATCCCATGTACATGAGATTAGTTTTTCAGGCGATGCACATAGACGTGGACTTCTATGACCAGTATTACCCGAAGGGTTCCTATTCGGACAGGCATCTGCAAGCTTTTCTCGAGAACAATCCGGACCAGAGAGAGCGGTTCGAGAAATAGCATCTGCCCTGTGCGTAGAGTTTAACTCGGTTTTTGGTAGGAGAGAGAACAAGCCATGCGCGTGGCTATCATCGGAAATGGAGTAACGGGTGTTGCGGCCGCCCTGAGCATACGGAGGCTCCAGCCCGACTGGGAGATCGTCATGATCTCGGGGGAGTCCTCTTTTCACTATTCCCGCCCGGCGCTCATGTACATATTCATGGGCCACATGAGCTACAAGGACACCAAGCCCTACGAGGACAGTCTCTGGAGAAAAAACCGCATTGATCTCCTGCGGGGCTGGGTTACCGAAATCGATGCCGGCGGGAAAAAGCTCATCATGCACGAAAAAGATCCCGTTTCGTTCGATAAGCTGCTTATCGCCACGGGGTCCAGGTCAAACAAGTTCGGGTGGCCCGGCCAGGATCTTGGGGGAGTACAGGGGCTCTACAGCCTTATGGATCTCAGGCTTCTTTACGAGAACGTAAAGGGAGCTCGAAGTGCCGTTATCGTCGGAGGGGGCCTGATCGGGATCGAACTCGCGGAGATGCTCCATTCTCGCAATATCCACGTCACCTTCCTGGTGAGAGAAGAGTCCTACTGGACTAACGTCCTTCCGATCGAGGAATCGCGGATGATAAACCGCGTGATTCTGGAGCAGGGAATCGACCTCAGGCTCACCACGGAACTTAAGGAAATAGTAGGGAACGACTCGGGAAGAGTGCGGGGAGTTGTAACCAACAAGGACGAATTCATCGAATGCCAGATCGTCGGTCTCACCGCGGGGGTAAGTCCCAACATCGCCCTCGCCAAGGCAAGCGGGATAAATACGGGGAGAGGGATTCTGGTTGACTGGAGCTTCAGGACAGATACCCCGGACGTGTTTGCCGCCGGGGACTGCGCCGAGATAATCACCGAGGGGGAGGGCAGGAACCTTATTCAGCAGGTCTGGTACACGGGCAAGAACCAGGGAAAAGCGGCGGGAGAGGTGATAGCCGGCCTAAAGAGCGTGTATGACCCCGGGATATGGTATAACTCGGCCAAATTCTTCGATCTTGAGTACCAGACTTACGGTACCGTGAGAAACGTTCCCGCCCAGGGGGAGGACAATTTGTACTGGGAGCATCCCGATCACGGCCGTTCGATAAGAATCGTTACGAAGGACGGGGCCGTCTGCGGCATAAACGTTATGGGCCTTCGCTACAGCCACAGGGTTTGCGAGAGCTGGGTGGCGGAGAAGAGATCTCTTGACTATGTGCTCGATCATCTGGGGGATGCCAATTTCGATCCGGAATTCTACGAAAAATGCGAAGCGGAAATAATAAAGGAGATAAGGAAACAGGCTGCCTGATGGAAGAAAACATTACAGATTACGATTTTGACGAAGAAACCCTTGGTTTTGAGGAACCGGAGAAGGCCCCTGACAATCCGCTTGGAACCGGAGAAAGGATTTCTCTTGCCGTTTTGGGCTTAGGAATACTGATGTTTGCCCTTCAGTCCATGGGCATGCCTCCGGGCGGCACATGGGCCGGATTTCTTCTGGTATTCCTCCCCGTTTTTTTCGGCACGGCGTTTTACTTTTACCTTAACTTCAAGGGCACCGTTGCGGGAATAAAGCATGATAACATCTACTTCAGGGGGCTGACCAACAAAGGGGTTCTCGGCTGGCTTATCGGCATTGTATTCACCGGTTTCTACATATCCCTCTACTGGTTTCCCGAATACCTGGCGGGTGGAATAAAGATCGTAAACCCGCTTTCTCTGGCCCTCTCAGGTTCTCCGGCCAACAACTGGTTTTTCTACGGTTTTCTCTACACCGTAGCTGTTTTCGTCTTCGGAGTAAGGATGTTCATGAAATACAGGCATAACCGCTACCAGAAGATCAGAACGGCTTCGGTGATGTTTTTCCAGCTTGGGTTCGCCTTTCTTATCCCCAACATACTTATGCTGTTTAACCAGCCTGAGTTCTACCTGAGTTACTTCTGGCCGCTTAAACCTGAATACTTGTTCCCGGGCACTTTAAGCTACTTCGTGAACCATCCCGGCGGACTTGGGATGTTCCTCATTTTCTGGGGAGCCGTGATGACCTTCATAGCCACTCCGCTTCTTACCTACTATTTCGGCAAGAGGTGGTACTGTTCCTGGGTGTGCGGCTGCGGAGGGCTTGCGGAAACCATGGGAGACCCGTGGAGGCAGCTTTCCGACAAATCAAAAAAGGCGTGGCGTATGGAGCGCTGGATCGTGCATTCCGTGCTTGTGTTTATCGTCGTTACGACGGTTCTTCTCTGGGTTAACTCCGCAACATCCGGGTCGGTGTTCGGAGAATCCTCGATGTCCCTTAAGAAATGGTACGGGTTCTACATAGGCGCTATTTTTTCCGGGGTCATAGGCGTGGGTTTTTACCCCATAATGGGAAGCAGGGTGTGGTGTCGGTTCGGTTGTCCCATGGCGGCTGTTCTCGGAATTTTCCAGAGGTATCTTTCAAGATTCAGGATTACCACAAACGGCGACCAGTGCATGTCGTGCGGGAACTGCTCCACTTACTGCGAGATGGGCATAGACGTCAGGGCTTACGCACAGAAGGGCGAGAATATAGTGAGAGCGTCGTGCGTAGGATGCGGGGTGTGCGCGGCCGTTTGTCCCAGGGGCGTGCTCAAGCTTGAGAACGGGGGGACTTTCAAGGACAGGTTCCCCGGATCGGACAGGCCGCTTGGGGCGCTTATAGATTCGCTTAAGCATGTTTAGTTTGGTACAGGGCTACAAATAGACCCTTAATAGGCCCTTGTTAGACCCCTGATAGACCTCTGTTGGATCCCCCGCTTGATTTTAGTTTTACCCCCTGTTTTACCCGTTGAGAATTTTTAGCGAACTTAAATATGTAAAGGATATAAGACTGATAGAGGCTAATCCGCCCCCTGTCTTACCCATTTCCTTAAAGGTAAAGGCTTATTTGTTTTGTGTGCGTTTCCACATTGCTAGAGGGCCTGTTCCCGTGCACATTACCGGACCATCGTCTCTTAGTTTTTCCAAGGTGCTGCTGATGCTCAATACCTTTGTCCACAGTGACCAGAGCGTCAAATCCATGGGCGGAGGCAAGGCGCAACAAATCGCCGTTGCTGCTTCCGGCCCATCCCATCTGCTGGACCGTGTGCACTTTTAACTCACTGGGGAAAAACGAACCGAGCCTCTTTGGAACGGATTCATCAAGCAGTAGCTTCATCCACTTTATCCACGAGCATCGCTTTTGCCCGTTCAAGTACGGCAACTGCCTGATCGCGTGTTACCGTTGGGTAATCTTCCAGAAACTCGTCAAGGCGGTCTCCCGCTTCCAAATGTTCCATCAGGATGCGTACGGGAACCCTTGTTCCGGAAAACACCGGAGTTCCGCCCAGAATACCCGGATTTCTGTCAATTAATTTGTCCGTCATGCTACTTCTCCTGCCAAGACAATATATCATGGGAGCCTGATTATCAATTGCCTTCATCGGTAAGGTACTTGGAGAACTGCGTTGAGGAGATAGCGGTCCCCGTTGTTGCGCTGGCGGGGGATACGGACGAACAATCCGAAGGAAAGGATTATAAAGAAAATTATGTTGTGCGCGGCCAAGC
This sequence comes from Thermodesulfobacteriota bacterium, assembly GCA_965204035.1. Lineage (GTDB taxonomy): Bacteria > Desulfobacterota_D > UBA1144 > Nemesobacterales > Nemesobacteraceae > Nemesobacter. The sequence continues at coordinate 1,481,127 of OZ241964.1, read as the reverse complement.
TGAGGCATATCTCCGGGACGAAGTGGGAAAGCAAGGAGATATCTGGACATGGATTTGCTGAGGGAGATGGACGGGAAGGATGGAATTGAGGTAGGGAAACTGAAGAAATGCCAAAAACTTAAATTTGCAAAAAATTCCGAGCACTATCCGCTAGTAAAGACTTCACGACGGATGACCGAGGAAGGGGCAAGAAAAAAAGAATCAGAAAATCTTGAGAGATACAGACGTTCCCATACCCCTCTGTGAGAAATGCACAGGCTAAGTGCCTATTCCAGGAAAATGTGCTGAAGTCAGGATGGGAAAAGGTTCAATAGACCCCTCAACAGACCCCTGGAAAATCTGGCAGACCTTAAAAAACTCTTAATTGACAGGTAGTTAAGTATCAATAGTCCCCCTTAACAGCCCTATTGATAGAATTGAATCTTGGATATGCATGACAAGTCTATGAGTTTCTTGTGCGAATCCACCGTCCCCAGCGACCTGGTTTTGTAGATACTATTAGACCACGCTCTTTCAAGACGGTTAAGTCTCTTTTTACTTGACGTTTACTTACATATGGAGGCATCTGTGCGTGAATGTCGCTTAGGGTAAGTCCATCGGCTTGGCGGTCGATCAAAAAGATAATTACTTCCTGCCGTTCAATCGAATCAATTAAGTTGCGTCGGAAACATACTGTTACATCTCTTCCATTATCCTCAATCTCGGGGCGCGGAAGATGCGCGGACTCCATTATTTCCGCCATCTTGATAGTTCCTGTTCCCCACTTCTCGATAATTCCTCGACGGTAGAACGTACTGGCGATCAGAGGATTCCACGGCTGGGATTGGTGTGATGCGAACAGTTTCTCAGCAGTCAGTCCGAAGTGCAGCGGACCTGGAGAGACCACCTCCATACGGTCATCATAGACCGCCAAGTCCACGGAACTGCCGGCAATGATGTAGTCACGATGACATAACGCGTTTATAATCGCTTCCCGTGTTGCTTCGTGTGGGTAGAGCGGTTCGTCAATCCGCGCGAAGCGGCCCGGTTCAAACCGTCCGGCGATGGGCAGGGTCTCGCGCAGAAATCGTTCCGCATCCTCAAGAAGCTTGAAAGCGTTGCCCTTGAACTGCCGATTGTCCAGAAACTCCATTTTATCAAAACCTCGGAAGCGGGCGACGCACAGCAGGCACTGCGGCATTCTGCGGGCGATGAGTTCCTCCTTGCCGAACAGCACGACCGCCGCCTGAAGCAGTTCGTCGTCTTGTCCAAGAAGTTCCAGACCGCGCAGCAAATCAGTCAATTCCATGCTTACCGGGGCTTTCAGGCGTTTTTGCCTGATTGCCTCCTGCACCGTGATCCGAATCTCGTCCGCGTCAAGGTCTTCAATCGACCACTCCTCGGCGGGCAGTTTTTCCCATCGATATTTTTCGTGCACTTCCTCGATAAGCATCTGCGTGACATCCCAGCGCGACATTTCTACGGTGGTGTTTCCGACCCTGCGATACTCTTTGCGTTTGTAAGCATACGGCTTGGAATTGCCGGGTTTCACGCTTATTACCACCACTTCGAGGTCTCCTTTTACGCGTACCCGCTCAATTGAGGGAAAAACCTGAGATTCAATATTCCGGATTTCGGAGCTTAACTGCTCAATGGTCCGGTCAGACACCTGCTGGCCTTCTATTTTTCCTTCCGGAGATACGCCGAACAGCACGTGCCCGCCGCGTTGATTGAGCATGGCGCACACGGTTTTCATTGCGTCACTGCGCCTTCCCGTAGAGAGCTTGAACTCAAGCGTTTCGGATTCGCCTTTTGCTACCAGTGCTTTTATTTGTTCAGGAGTCATGAAATTATCTCCATTGCATGTATTTTCGGGTTCAGTATGTTTGCAATCTTTTGTGGTTTTCCTGTATTGGTAAATAAAGTTCCAGCTAGTTCAGTTTCAGCTTGTCGGATACGTAAGAGAGCAGTTCATTGATCTTTTTAACCGGCTCGCCGACTCGGGGTCTGGAGCGGGTTCTCCCCCAAACTCGACACGGATATTGAACTTGAGGTTAGTGTTTCTGCCTTCCGGTCACCGCGCGGGTCGAAACAATAAGCGGAGCATTCAGATATTCAGAAACTCAACGGATTCCATGCTTTCTTTTTTCCCTCGGTCGAATCTTTCGATTATCTCGCCGTTTTCTATGTCAAAGATGAAGCAGGATATTCCGGAAAGTATCTCCATGTTAAACTCCAGGAAATTGTTGACGTATATCTTAGAGTCTTCAATGATTTCCTTTTTGTCGGCCTTGTCCGGTTTTCTCACCAAAATGAAATACGCGCACAGAAAATCCGGAAGGTCAGAGTTATGGGCGAATACGGCTTTTGAATCGTATTTCAGTATTACGTTGTTGTTGAAATAGCGCTGATATCCGGCGATTAGCGGCTGGTTCAGATGAGACAGGGCGTAAACGATTGCGCAGGCGATTCTGCTCTGGTTCTCAATCATGAAATCAAGCGCTTCCTTGTTGAAGCGCTCAAGTGTTTTTTCCGGATTTTCCTTGTCTCGTGGTTCTCGCATTTCTTCCTCCTTAAACGGTTCCCGCTTTGCGGCCTGTTTTTAAGTGCCGGTGTAATATACCACAAAGATCCCGCGTTTGGCGTGTTTGCTATGAGGCATATGCCGTCGCCCTGCTTTCCCTTATGACCATAATTTTTATCTGTCCCGGATAAACGACCTCTTTTTCTATCTTCTTGGCTATCTCATGCGAAAGGATAGCTCCCTCCTCGTCGCTTACCTGGTCGCTTTCCACTATCACCCTTACCTCTCTTCCCGCCTGGATCGCGTAACATCTCTCAACGCCCGGGAAAGAACTCGCCACGCCTTCTATGCTCTCGATTCTTTTTACGTAGTTCTCATACGTTTCCCTTCTGGCGCCTGGGCGGGCGGCCGAAATGGCGTCGGCCGCCTGTACGAGAAGCGGCAGGATTCCCTGGGGTTGGGGGTCATGGGTTTTTTCAAGCGTGTCAACAATTTCGGGGGGTTCGCCGTATTTTTTGACGATGTTCGTTCCTATGTCCACATGGGAGCCTTCAACCTCGTGATCGACCGCTTTTCCTATGTCGTGGAGCAGTCCGGCTCTTTTGGCAAGTTTCTCGTTGTAACCGATTTCGGAAGCGAGCATTCCGCAGATGAACCCTACCTCAATCGAGTGATTGAGTATGTTCTGCGAGTAGCTCGTTCTGTATTTAAGCATCCCAAGCTTGTTTATAAGTTCCGGATGCATGCCGCTTATGCCGAGATCAAAAAGCGCCTGTTCCCCCTCTTTCTGTATCTCCCTTTCTATTTCCTTTTCAACCTCGGTCACCACTTCCTCGATTCTTGCGGGGTGAATTCTCCCGTCCGCTATCAGCCGCTCAAGCGAAATTTTCGCCACTTCCCGCCTTATGGGATTAAAGCACGAAATCACGACCGTCTCAGGCGTGTCGTCGATAATGATGTCCACCCCGGTACGAAGCTCTATGGAGCGGATGTTCCGTCCTTCGCGCCCGATAATTCTTCCCTTTACGTCGTCGCTTGGAAGATTGACGACCGACACCGTTTTCTCGCTCGTGTAGCTTCCGGAGTATCTCTGGATGGCAAGGGATATTATGTCCTTTGCCTTCCGCTCGGCCGAGGAACTGCATTCTTCCTCTATCTGCTTGAGTCTTTTCGCCGCCTCGTGTCTTGCCTCGTCCTCAACCAGTCTTACAAGTTCGGCTTTCGCCGCCTCGCGGGTAAGACCTGACACCTCTTCTATTTTTCCCTTTATCTCTTCAATGTTCTCATCAAGAGTTCTCTGCTTCTCCTCAAGAGCCAGGTCTTTGCTCTCTAGTTCCGCCTGCGTTTTCTCAATTTCCGTCTTCTTTCTGTCAATTTCGCTATATTCTTTGCCCAGTTTCTCTTCCCTTCCCTTTAGCTTTTTTTCCGTGGCGGAAAATTCCTTGCGCTTTTCGCTTGACATTCTCTGCATCTGAGAGTTTTTGTCCTTAACGAGTTTTTTCGCTCTGTTCTCCGCCCTGTTTTTTATCTCTTCCGCCTGTTTTTCCGCTTTTTGGATTATGCTCTGTGCCTGTTTTTGGCTTTTGCTGATTCCGTTTTTCTCCATGATCATCTTGTAAATCAGATGGGCAGCGAATCCAAGTCCGAAGAGTACCAAAAACAGCAGTATTGATTTTGCTTGCATTTCAGTCTCCTTGTTTTGCCAGACAGTCAATAGCTCCGTCTTCTGTGATTATGCGACCCGTCTTAACGTCGGTTTTATCCGAAGGGACGCTTTCCAGCACTTGGAACCGGTAGGCCAGCCCGAAGCGTATCTGTCTGGGTATATCTTTTAAAAACCTGTCGTAAAAACCTTTTCCATAACCGATTCTGTTTCCGGAGAAATCAAAAGCCACTCCAGGTACCAGTACGAGGTCAAGCTCGTCGCCGCAGGCGCGTTCGGCTTCCGCCGGGGGTTCCGGGATGGCGAAGGCCCCCGGGGTGAGTTCCTCAATATTTTTCGTTCTCAGGAAAACAAGATCGGAGCCTAGGGTTTTCGGAAAGAAAACCTTTTTTTCAAGATCAACGCATTTTTTGAATATTTCGCGTGTGTCGACTTCGCCGTTTACGGGGAAATAAAGAGCGACGCTGGATGCATCGGAGAAAACCTTCTCGGAGAGAAGAATCTTGAGAATCAGGGCGGATTTCTCCCGGCGCAGAGACTGGGGAAGATTCCTTCTTTTCTCAAGAAGGCCTCTTCTCAGCCTGTCTTTTTCCTCAAGGACGGGACCCTGCGGGCTGGTTTCCCGGGAACCGTTTACGTATGTGGAACCGGAGCGGGTCTCAGAAGCTGTTTCCTCTTGATCTGAAAGGGTCTTCGGGGCTTTCTTCAATAAGGACGGGTCCTTTTTGGCTTCCGGGTGATTCGAGCAGTCCGACCAGTTTTTCTGTTTTTCTTTCTGCGGTTCTCTTGAACTCATCAAATTCCCTCTGCAATGCGAAGAAATCATCGACGATCTCAAGAGAAGCCAGAAAGACGGGAGTTGGGACAGTTATAGATGCGTTGTCTTCAGCTGCCTTGACAATTCTTTGTTCAAGGTACTCTACAATTTTCATAAGGTAACTCTTTTCAGCATCTGTAAGGACTGAATATTCCTTGCCAAAGAAAACTACTTTTATCCTGTCTTTCATACCGATTCTTCGCCAAGGTGCTGCTCAATTACCCTTATCATGTTGTCAACGCGTGTTCCGAGGCGCTCCTTTTCGGCTTCAAGCGAAGCGACATTCTCTCTGAGCACCTTAATTTCTTCAAGCAATTTGTTGTGTTCTTCAGCAGTCCTGGCGTTTTTGTCTACAAACTCTCTGATTTTTCTCTCAAGAATCTCCAATGATTCCATAATTAAAATGAATTGTATCACTATGGTGACATTATTACAAGAATCGCGCCTCAAGCGTATTTATCAGGGCCGCAAGGAGAATTTTTTACGTTTTTGGGACTTTTTGTCTATAATTCCTGCCATGCAGACAAGTCCTGTTGAAGATGAGAAGCTGTTTGAGAAACTTGAGCAGATTGAGCGGAGGTTTGTTGAGCTTGAGAGGGCGCTCGGCGATCCTGACATTTCCGCTCAGCAGAGAATCAAGTGTTCAAAGGAGCGTGCGGAGCTTGAGGACGTGGTATCTGTCTACTCGCGGCTAAAGGAAGTCGCGGAGACTGCTGAGGAGAACCGCAAATTGCTTGATGACGCGGAGCTTGCTCCTCTTGCCCGTGAAGAGCTCGAAGAGCTTTCCGAGGAGAGAAGCGAGCTCGAAGCGAAACTCAGAAAGCTCCTTTTGCCCAAAGATCCGAATCTCGGGAAAAACGTGTTCCTTGAGATAAGGGCCGGAGCCGGAGGGGAGGAGGCGGCTCTTTTCGCGGCCGATCTCCTCAGAATGTACTCGAGGTACTGCGAGAACCACCGCTGGAAGGTAGAAACCATAACGCTTAACGAAACCGGGATCGGCGGAATAAAGGAACTTGTGGTAAAGATCGAAGGACGGGAGGTTTACGGCAAGCTCAGGTATGAAAGCGGGGTTCACAGGGTTCAGCGAATACCTTCGACAGAGGCCGGCGGGAGAATACATACGTCAACGGCGACAGTCGCCGTGCTTCCGGAGGCCGACGATGTTGACGTGGAAGTGGAGGAGAAGGAACTCAAGGTAGATACTTTCAGGTCTTCGGGGCCCGGGGGCCAGCACGTCAACAAGACGGATTCCGCGATAAGGATAACCCATCTTCCAACGGGAATCGTCGTGCAGTGCCAGGACGATCGCTCGCAGCAGAAAAACAGGGTTCATGCGATGAGCATGCTGCGCGCGAAGCTTTACGAGATTGAGGAGCGAAAGCGCGCAAGCGAGATCTCGCGCGCCAGAAAAACCCAGGTCGGAAGCGGAGACAGAAGCGAAAAAATAAGAACCTACAACTTCCCTCAGGGGAGAATAACCGACCACAGGATAGGTTTCACTCTCCATAAGATGGAATCAGTGCTTGGAGGAGATCTTGATCCTCTCCTGGAACCTCTCGCGGCTCATTTTCAGGCCGAAAGCCTTAAGAATCTGTCAGAGGGCTGAGGACTTTTCCCGATTTGTATTTGCCGGGCCAAGCAATAGAATATACTTTCAATGAATGCCATATATCTGATTTCCGCCCTTTACCTGCTTTCTTCCCTTCTTTACGGCACTTACCTCTGGTCGCAGAAAAGAAAAATCTCCCGGGCGGGCATTTATTTCGCTGTTGCGGGGGTGCTTACTCATACCGCGCTGCTCGTTGTTTTCCTCATGCGCGGCGACGTGCTGGCCGGAAGCACTTCAAGGCCCCTTTTTATTTTCTCGTGGCTTATAACTCTTGTCTTTTTAGTTTCGCAGTTAAGGTTCAGGACCCCCGTGCTCGGTGCGTTCGTGCTCCCCGTGGCTTTCCTTGGAACTCTGCCCTACGTGATCATTCCGGATGGGATGATTACCCAGGACCCGACGCTTGAAAACCCATGGGTGCTGGCACACATACTGTCCATTTTCCTTGGAGAGGCGTTTTTCGCGATATCCTGTCTCGCGGGCGCGATCTACATATTCCAGGAAAACCAGTTGAAATCGAAAAGAATCGGAAGCAACCTGAAAAAACTCCCTTCCCTAATAACGCTCGACAAGATAAACCACCTGAGTCTCCTGCTCGGGTTCCCGCTTCTCACCGTGAGTCTCGTGATCGGTTTCGTACTTGCAAAAGAAATATGGAGCGAGGGATGGACGTGGGGAGCCAAGGAAACGTGGTCTACCGTTACGTGGCTTCTTTACGCTTTTTTGATAAACGGACGACTTTCCCTCGGATGGAGGGGCAGAAGGGCGGCGCTTGGAGCCGTGATCGGATTCTGCATCGTGGTGGCGACGTTCGTTGTGGGATATATTTTCCCGGGGCAGCACAGATTTGAGTGATGAGGCCTTTTCCGCCGTAACGATTTTCGGGCTTCGGATTTCCGCAGCCAGAACTTCACCGCCACGACGTCAGCCGCTATTGGGACAATCCTGCTTTTAAATTTTCTGCCTGAACAAACGGAGAACCGCTATCCGACCCTGGCCCGGCATCCCGAAACAAGCGCCATCATCCCCGCCAACGCTACACCCGCCCGTGCGGTCATCTCCTCCCTCGCCCCTGATAAAGCGCCTTTCGGACCTGAACTGTCCTTGAGTTTATGTGTTCTATGACGTTTCCACGCGCGCGCCGGGTATCGTCGCGGCTTTACCCCGCATCCGCTCAGGAGCGCGGATGATATCACGGTCGGGATCTCTTCTCAGAGGTTTCTTCCGCGCCGCCCCTTCAGAAAAGCCCCTCTCCCGTACGCCACAGCCAAAAGCAGCAGAAGCAGGATGCCTGGCGCTCCCCCGCTCCCCTGGTCTCCGAGAGCGCAGCCTCCCCCTCCGTCGCCCGGCAGGTCCTCTTCCTCATCGCAGCCCTCTTTTACCTCAACCCCCGCGGGCGCGTCTCCGCCAAGGGTGATGTCCGAGCACTCAAGGTCAAGGGTCTCAAGGCGCTCAAGCTGTCTTAAGAGAATTACGGGAATCACTCCGCTTATGTCTTCCCCAGAGAAGGAAAGCCCCGTCACCCTTCCGTCATCCGTCGCAACGCCGTCATGCCACTCCGGGAAGTCGTAATAGGGGTCTTCGTAAGTATCGAACCACTCGGCGTTGAGCGAAAGCGCGCGCGCAATGTAAAGAAGCGCGGCCCTCTCTGTCGCCAGCGTATGGTTTTCGGGTACATGCCCCGAAAGCCCCTCGTTGCCCCAGAGGGCGAGTTCCTTGAGTTCCGCGAGGCACAGAAACTCCCTGGGAATCTTTCCCTCAAGGTTGTTGTCAGCCAGAAGAAGGGATATTGCTTTTTCGTTTTCATCGGTACTTACTCCGTACCACTCCCCAAGAGGATTTTCGGTGTTCCAGTTGTCTTTCATTGTCCACTCGTCTCCCCCCGTGGCCCGGTAGAACCTTGTGAGGGCTTCCTTGTCGTTTATCCCGCACTCCTCCCCCCGTGCAACTCTTACCGTGTAGGTTATCGCGGTCTCTCCGTCGGGAGCGGTGACCGTTATCGTTATCGAGACGGTTTCTTCGTCCTCCCCGAGATCAATCCGCGTTTCCTCTCCGCTTTGCGCGGAGACGCCGTTTATCTCTATTTCCGCGTCGGGGTGACCGGCCTCTGGGGTGAGTGAGAATTCGCTCACCTCAAGACCCACCGTCACTTTGTAGTCCCGCGTCCCGGGGCTGAACATCAGGTCTCCTTCAGAGACGTGGAGTCCGCTCAGGGAAGCGTCTGAAGACAGTTGCGGTTCACCGCCGCCGGAAGGAGGACCGCCGCCTCCGCCCGTCGTTGGAGTCTGATCGGGGGGAGTCTGATCGGGGGGAGTCTGATCGGGCGGAGTCTGATCGGGCGGAGTCTCGGCATTGCCCCGAAGCACTCTCACCGCGTAGGTCCGCGACTCCCCGAGCGGAGTCCTCACCACGATTTCGATCGGCGTGACATCCTTCAGTTCCACCCAAAAACTGGAGAAAGGTTTCTTCGGCTCGCCGTTGACGAGTACCTTCGTCGGGTCTTCAGGGTTACTGTATCGGGCTTCGGCACCCACCCTTATATACCGCACCCAGTCGTCTACGCGCACCGTGTAGTTGAGGGTGTCTTCGTGGAAAGTCGGTTCAAGATCATCTTCCACAAAACCCAGGCGTCTCGCGTAGGGTCTGTTGTCCACGGCGAAAAGGGAGAGCTCCCGCAGGACGGGCGGCAGGTAGTCCTCAATCGTCACCGTGACGGAGGACAGGCTTCCCGCAGTCAACCTCGAGGACAGATTGTCCTCGTCAATCGCCACCGTGAACGTCTCGTCGTCGTCGTCGTACACGTTCACTTTCGTCTTCAGCGTGACCGTGCCGGTAGTCTGCCCGCTTGGGATCGAGATGTGCGGCGTAGCACCGTAGTCCAACGAGTCCGCCGTGCTCCTAATAAACTTAAGCGGAATGAAGGTATTCACCGGAAGCGCCGCAGACAGAGTGGCCGTCAGCGTCACCGAATGTCCCTCTTTCACGGGGTTCGGAGTGGCCAAGAGCGAGACCGCGGGGATGACCGGCGAGGTCGGTCCCGTCAGCTTCAGCAGAACGGTACCGCCCACTCCCCATCCTCCCACGACATACCTTAACCATTGGAGGGTATTGCCGCTCTGGGAAGAAAAGGTGCTGGAACTAAGCGGGAGCGCCCGTTCTTTTCCGACGTGTAGCGTCAAGAGGTTCTTCATGGCGCTGGGGATGGCCTTGTTGAGTCCGAAAAGGAAGTTGGAATCGCCGCTAACGAAGCCGAGTGAGAGCAACCTGACACCATAGCGCGTACCCGAATACGAGAACTCATTTTCCGTAAGGGCCTCCAAGCACTTGTTTGCAGCCAGTTGATCAGAGTCATCGCAACCTCTCAAGCTTGATGAGAGTTCCTTCGCCGTCAGGGTCGATGACCAGACTGTGGTCTGATCCTCCGCGTACGGATCCACGACACCGCCCCGAAGCACCGTCAGCTCGTAGATCCGCCTTTGTGCAGCTCCCGGGGTATCCACCAAGATCCGTATACGCTTGACGTCCGTGTCCAGTTCCACCCAACGGGTGTAGGGGGCGGAGCGGATTGCCGGCTGGCTGTAGATGATGAGGTAAGCTATAGAGTTAGGGTATTGGGGTGTGACACCCACTTGTATTCTCTTCACCCCGGCGTCCACGCGCACCGCGTAGTTGAGGATGTCGGAATGGAAGGACGGGCTGAGACTGTCTTCCACGCGCTTCTGGATGTTCCCCGTAGCAGCATTGGTACTGGCGGTGTCTGTCAGCAGAGTGATACGACTCAGGCCGGCATTTCTCGTCGCCGTGGGGGCGGCCGGGTGCTCCGACGGCGGCGTGTCACGGATCGTCACCATAACGGAGGTCATGCTGCCCGCAGTCAGCAACGCGGTCAGGTTTGGCTTGAAAATTTCCACCGTGAAGATCTCGTCGTCGTGGTCATGGTCCGGCCGCGTCGGGATCGTGACCGTGCCGGTAGTCTGCCCGCTTGGGATCGAGATGTGCGGCGTAGCACCGTAGTCCCACGAGCCCGTCGTGCCCCTGATAAACTTAAGCGGAATGTTGACATCGATCGTAAGGGCCTCAGACAGGGTGGCCGTCAGCGTCACCGGATGCCCCTCTTTCACGGGGTTCGGAGTGGCCGAGAGCAATACCGTGGGGGGAGGGACATAGCTCGGGCAGGACGTGCCGATGCTCAGGGAAATCATATCGCCGTCAGACCAGAGGGCTGAGGCCTGCCACTGGGTATAATCATTGGCAGCGTGCGTTGCGTCCGCGAACGCATACTGCTTCGTGCCGGCGCAGAGCTTGTAGCTGTCCAGTGCGGTTCTCACGTCCTGGTCCCATTGCATCACCAGAGTGGAATTGGAACGACTCTTCTCCGCATAAATCGATATTATCTGATAATCCGTGCCACTGACCGTAAGATCATCGTCCGTCAACGTGGAGGTATCGCTGCATTTGGTGTTTCCACTTCTGGCATTCCGGCAGCCGGTGAACCGGTTACCGTTATCTGTCGGCCTCGTCGTCAGCGTCGCAGACCAGATGGATGTCTGCGCCGCAGCGGGTGTGGCGTTCATCAGGCACAGAAACCCGAGCAGCAGGAACGGGAGAAGGGAAAGCGTCCGGGCGGACTTGCGGGAAAAACCGGGGGGATCAGATCTTAGCGGGAGACAAAAAATGGGGGGGGGGGTAGCCCCTTTCTCAGTCATCAGCAACGGATCTTTGTCTGCTTTACTCATCTTTCTGTCTAACTCCCGACCGTCAGTATAACGGCAAGCGGGAATAAATTCAAATTGGTCGCCCGAGGACTTTCGGGCGCCTCTCAGAATTCCCGCATCCGGTCAAGCTCTGAACAGAAACAGAAAATCCCGGGGCAGAAGTTTTTTCGCACCCGGGGAAACCCTTGATACATATGCGCGTGCTCAACAGCGCGCACGCCTCAAACTTGCCGGCCAGTTAAAATCCTGGCGCTTCGCCGCAACGAATCCGCTTCCCGACATCCCCGGATTACCTGTCGGATGAATTCTCTCTTCTCAGAGGTTTCTTCCGCGCCGCCCCCTCAGAAAAGCCCCTCTCCCGTACGCGACAGCCACAAGCAGCAGAAGCAGGATGTCTTGCGCTCCCCCGCTCCCCTGGTCTCCGAGAGCGCAGCCTCCCCCTCCGCCGTCCGGCCGTTCCTCCTCTTCCTCATCGCAGCCCTCTTTTACCTCAACCCCCGCGGGCGCCTCTCCGGGATTAAGGAGATGCGCCGTATCGCATCGTGCAACGCAAAAAGCTTTTACCGCCTGTTCCCAGCCAGACGGGAAACCAGCACCCTTTTTCTCACAAGCGCCGCGAAGACAAGAATAGTCACGAGGAACAAGCCGAAGCCGGATACAGAAGAATCCCCTTGACCCAGGGCGCATCCCCCGTCTCCGGACGCTGCCGTTTCCTCTTCCTCCATTTCTTCCATGTCTTCAGGTGCCGTCTCCTCCGGGCAGTCTTCAGCCATCATCACATTCACTCCCTCTGGCTCTTCGACTTCAAGGGTGACTTCGCATCCCTTCCTTATGACTGTGAGGTTTTCAAGCTCAAAAACACTCCCCGGAATCACTCCCTCTATGTCTTCCCCGGTGAAATCAAGCCCCGTCACCCTTCCATCCTCATCCGTCGTAACTCCTGAGTGCCAGCTCTCGAAGTCAAAGGGCTCCTCGTAATCATCAAACCACTCGGGGTTAAGGTCAATCGTTTCCGCTATGTCTCTCAGCACGGCTCTCTCGACGGCAAGCACAAGTTCATCCGGCTCTTCTCCCGAGAGACCGTCGTTATCCCAGAGGGCAAGTTCCTTGAGTTCCGTGTCTTCATTAAGACACAGAAGTTCTTTTGTCGGCATCTGTCCGGAGAGATTGTTATCCGCAAGACGAAGGGATACAACCTCTCCGTCTTCATCTGTATCCACTCCATACCACTGATCGAGAGGTTCGGGGGAGTTCCAGTTTGTCTTCTTTTCCTCATCCCAGTTGTCTCCGCCCGTAGCGTCGTAGAGTCTCACAAGGTTTTCCCTGTCGTTATCTCCGCACTCATCAGTCTGTTCAGGCTCTTGGGGTTCTTCGGGCGAAGGACTGTCTCCGCCAGTGGGAGGGGCTCCACCGCCTCCTCCGTCACCGGAAGGAGAACCGCCACCGCCGCCCGGGGTGCCTCCTCCGCCCGTCGTCAGAGCCTGCGCCTGCGTCTGCGCCTCGGTCACCTCGATGCGGTAGGTCGTCATGCCGCTCGAACCGTCGCTCGCCATCACCCACAGCTCGGTCGCGCCGCCGTCCGGCGCCAGCGCCAGCGCGACCGCCGTCCCCGAGGGCCGCACCCGCGCCGGGCGCGTGAAGGTCGTATCGCCCCGGCGCGAGCCCGCGAACACGCTCGCCCCGCCGCTCCAGTGCGGCGCCAGCGTCACGCCCGCCGTCCCCGCCGGGACCTGCGCCCGGTAGGACAGCACATCCGTCGAGAAGGCCGGGCTCAGCGCCACCGCCTCCGAACCGGCCGTGAGCGCGAGCCCGGTCACGCTCAGCGCGTCGCGCTCCTGCGTCCTCGCCGCGTTCTGTTCGTCCTGGACAATGACGGTCACCTGGGCGCCCAGGTAATCCGCCGGGATCCCCGGCGAGTCGACGCTGTGGTCGACGATCAGGACCTCGTTACGGGAGTTCGCGTCCCTTCCGGCGCTGACCGTGAACGTCTTCGGGCTCGTGTCTCCCGCTTCGACCCGGATCCGCTCGGGAGAGACCGTGATCGCGCCGGGGTCGCTGTCGCCGGGGACGCTGATGCGCGGGGAAATGTACGCGGCGTCCTCGAGCGGCGTCTTCAGGCGCACGGTGTAGGTCGCGCTGGCGCCCTCCTCCGGATACACCTGGCCCGGGGAAGCGGCCAGATATTTGCAGTCGTCGTCGATGATTTCGATCGAGATCACCAGGCCATGGTGCCGGTCCTGCCGGTCCCACCCGCCCCAGTCGGGACCGCCGCCGCTGCCGTGGTGCCTGATCCAGTACCGGGTGCCGGGCGGAGACTTGCACTCGTTGTCGTCCACGGCGGTGAGCCCGACCGATTTGGCCTGCTGCCAGTCCCCGCTCAGGTAGTTGGGGTGCGGGGCGGCTTTCCAGGTGACCGCGTTGTGGATCGTGAGCAGACTGGTGTCGACGTTGGGGTAGTCGCTGCCGTCCGGTCGGACGTTGTGGTGTCGCGGCGTGATGGTCAGATCCGCGGTGGGCGGCTGGTGGATCACGATGCCGTAGGTGATCGATGTGCCCTCGGCGATCTTCATGCGTCCGGGTCCCATTGGGTGGAACCCGTCGACGGACATGCTGCCGGCGCGGCCCAGCGAGACCGGGGGCGTCGGGCAGGACGCGCCGCTGCCCATGATGCTCAGGGGCACCTTGGCGCCGGCCGACCAGGGCAGGTTGGCGTTGGTGAAAGCGTACAGATTGCCAAAAGGGCTCGACAGCGAAAATGAGGTCGACCCGACACAAAGTTTCATGGCCTTCAGAGCATCATTCGGATTCTCATCTAACTGGAACCTCAGTTGACCGCTATAAGTGCCACTGTTGTAGTCCTGCAATAAAGCAATAACAAAGTCCGTGCCGCCCACCGTAAAGCTATTGTCCGTTAACCGAGACCCACAGCCGGCTACAACGCCGCAGCCTAGGCCTGCGCCTTCCGCATTAACCGTCAGCACCGACGACCAGACGGGGGTCTGCGCCGCGGCGGGCGCGGCCTCGAACAGGCCGAACACGCCGAGCAGCAGCGCGAGGACGGGGAGGAGGGCGGGGCGGCGCCACGCGGACGCGGCCCGGCGCGAGACCGCCGGAGCGGCGCCATGGCCGCCGGTCAGTCCGGGAAGAAGGGAAATTGCTTTAGTGCTCTTGCGGGAAAAACCGGGGGAATCAGAACTTAGCGGGAGACAAAATGGGGGGGGGGGTAGCCCCTTTCTCAGTCATCAGTAACGGATTTCTTTCTGCTTTACTCATCTTTCTGTACTACCTCCTTACCTGACACTGGAGTGTCAGTATAACGGCAAGCGGGAATAAATTCAAACTGGTCGTCCGAGGACTTTCAGAAAAGCCCCTCTCCAGTACACGGCAGCCACAAGCAGCAGAAGCAGGATGCCTGGCGCTCCCCCGCTCCCCTGGTCTCCGAGAGCGCAGCCTCCCCCGCCGTCCGGCCGTTCCTCCTCTTCCTCATCGCAGCCCTCCTTTACCTCAACCCCCGCGGGCGCGTCTCCGCCAAGGGTGATGCCCGAGCACTCAAGGTCAAGAGTCTCAAGCTCTTCTAGCTGTGTTAAGAGAATTACGGGAATCACTCCGCTTATGTCTTCCCCCGAGAAGGAAAGTTCCGTTACCCTTCCGTCATCCGTCGTAACCCCGTCATGCCACTCCGGGAAGTCGTAATAGGGGGCTTCGTAAGTATCGAACCACTCGGCGTTGAGCGAAAGCGCGCGCGCAATGTAAAGAAGCGCGGCCCTCTCTGTCGCCAGCGTATGGTTTTCGGGTACATGCCCCGAAAGCCCCTCGTTGCCCCAGAGGGCGAGTTCCTTGAGTTCCGCGAGGCACAGAAACTCCCTGGGAATCTTTCCCTCAAGGTTGTTGTCAGCCAGAAGAAGGGATATTGCTTTTTCGTTTTCATCGGTACTTACTCCGTACCACTCCCCAAGAGGATTTTCGGTGTTCCAGTTGTCTTTCATTGTCCACTCGTCTCCCCCCGTGGCCCGGTAGAACCTTGTGAGGGCTTCCTTGTCGTTTATCCCGCACTCCTCCCCCCGTGCAACTCTTACCGTGTAGGTTATCGCGGTCTCTCCGTCGGGAGCGGTGACCGTTATCGTTATCGAGACGGTTTCGTCCTCCCCGAGATCAATCCGCGTTTCCTCTCCGCTTTGCGCGGAGACGCCGTTTATCTCTATTTCCGCGTCGGGGTGACCGGCCTCTGGGGTGAGTGAGAGTTCGCTCACCTCAAGACCCACCGTCACTTCGTAGTCCCGCGTCCCGGGGCTGAACATCAGGTCTCCTTCAGAGACGCGGAGTCCGCTCAGGGAAGCGTCTGAAGACAGTTGCGGTTCACCGCCGCCGGAAGGAGTACCACCCCCGCCGCCCGGGGTGCCGCCGCCGCCCGGGGTGCCGCCGCCTCCCGTCGTTGGAGTCTGTGCGGGGGGAGTCTGCGCGGGGGGAGTCTGCGCGGGAACGGATGTTCCCGCGGCGCAGGTACCCGTTCCCTGGTCGGACACCTGCACCAGTTCTTTGGTAACCCACTTGCTCCCGGGATCAATACCGTTTTTCGCCCGCACCCGGACATCGTACAGACCTTCGGGCACCGTGTAGAGCACATTGCCGTTATCCACCCTGCGGCGGAGAATATCCTTGCTGGTGCTGGTTCCGAAGACGGGAACCGTCACCCATCCGTCTCTTGGGTGGCTTGCCTCTTCGCTATTCCACGCACCAGACTCCCTGAACTGGAGATCGTAGCCGGTTATGCTCGCCCCCTCGCCGCCATTGTTGTCGGGAGGAGCCCATCTGACGCAGATCCCGTCCTTGTTGCTGCCAACCACCTTCTCGTCCTTCGGCGGTCCGGGAACGGTCCAGGTGGTGACGGAAAGCTGGGGAGAGATGACTGAACCTTTGCAAGTCCGCACCAGGTAAGTGGTATCCTTATCAAACCCCTTGAAAATGACTCGCTTGACTCCGGGGGTAAACGTGTCCTCCGTTCTCACCGCGGCGACGCCGCCGGGCAGGGTTCTTCCGGGGCACTCTCGGTAGCGCTCCGGCCAGGTGTCCCCGGGTCCGAACGCGGGCTGATCGCTCTTTACGATCTGTATATAGGAGGAGGTGACGGGGCGGTAGGAAACCGAGATGGACGGAACTCCGCCCTCGGCGCCAGGCGTGATAGCCCCAAGCTCGGCGGTCTGCGCAGGAGTCGTGGGGGTCGTGGGGGCAGCCCCGGTCGTAGCGCTACTGGTTGTCCAAAGGCTGTTGGAATTTTGACTATCACTCCCTACATATTGGTTCTGTACGCGCACCCGATAGGTCGTGCCGTAGCTCAGACCGGAGATCGTGTGCGAGGTCGTCGTGCCGCTGTGGCCCGCGTCCACCCACTGGGTGGCTACGTTTGAGCCTACATTGCTTAAATCGCTTCTCAAGGTGGCCGAGGTGGTGTAGTGCACAAGGTGATGAGTAGGAGCGTCAAAGCCGTTATCAGTGTCGTTAGCCCACGACACTCGCAGCGTGTTGCCGACCGCGGACACGCTTAGGTCCTTTACCGCATAAACAACCCTTAGAATCTGGGCAAAAGCCGCGTCGGGCAGACTGAACGCGCCGAGCAGCAGGAACAGGAGAAGGGAAAGCGTCCGGGCGGACTTGCGGGAAAAACCGGGGGAATCAGAACTTAGCGGGAGACAAAATGGGGGGGGGGGTAGCCCCTTTCTCAGTCATCAGTAACGGATTTCTTTCTGTTTTGCTCATCTTTCTGTATACCCTCCGACCGTCAGTATAACGGCAAGCGGGAATAAATTCAAATTGGTTGCCCGAGGTCTTTCGGGCGCCTCTCAGAATTCCCGCATCCGGTCAAGCTCTGAACAGAAACAGGAAATCCCGGGGCAGAATTTTTTTTCGCACTCGGGGACTTGATACATATGCGCGTGCTCAACAGCGCGCACGCCTCAGTGATGCGGACGGTTTACAAAGATTTGGAAATAGCGTTATAATATAGGCCCCGAATTACGGCAAAAAACTGTTTTAAGGAGGATTACCATGGCTGTAGCTAGAGTGACAGAGGTTATAGGATCATCCGAGAAATCATGGGATGACGCTGTGCAAGAGGCTCTTGACAGGGCGAACAAGACGATAAGGGGTCTTACCGGAATCGAGGTAACGAAAATGAACGCCCACATAGAGGATGGGAAGATTACCGAGTACCGCTCCCACGTCAGGATCACCTTCATTCTGGAGGACTGACATCTCCTTACGGAATATTTTCCCAAAACTGAAAACGACGTGATGAACTGTTTCGTAAAATCACACGGGTTGGGAAATGACTATATCGTCTTAGACAGCGCCGAAATAGACTTTGATCTCGGCAAGTCCGCCATAGAACTCATATGCCACAGGAATTACGGCATAGGTTCTGACGGCATATTGCTTCTGGTCCCCCCCGTAAGGGGGGATTTTGGGCTCAGGATTCTCAATCCTGACGGAAGCGAGGCGGAAAAAAGCGGAAACGGGCTCAGGATTTTCGCCAAGTACCTCTACGAGAGAAAAAACGCCTCGAGCAGTACTTTTTCCATAGATACCCCCGGTGGTCTTGTTACTGCCGAAGTTGAGGAGAAAGACGGAAAGGTTCACCACGTCACTGTGGAGATGGGCACGGCGACTTTCAGGGCGGACGAGATACCGGTAGACATAGAAGAAAAAGAGGTGGTGGCGCAGCGTCTGGCTCTCGGCGCGGCGGAGTTTGATTTTACCGCCGTTTCGGTGGGGAACCCCCACTGCGTTATTTTCTTCGAAGAACTAAGAGAAGATCTCATAAGAAAACTCGGACCCGAGATAGAGAACCACCCCGTCTTTCCGAACAGAACTAATGTCCAGTTTGCCCAGGTCATCTCGCGCGACAGCGTTCGTATTCTGATCTGGGAAAGAGGGGCCGGCTACACTCTTGCCTCGGGCAGCAGCTCCTGCGCGGTCGCCGCCGCGTGTGTGAAGTCCGGTCTTACGGATCGGAAGCTCAGGGTGCTGATGCCTGGCGGAGACCTGGACATAACCGTCGGTGAGGACTGGGCAATCACTATGCGCGGCGAGGTGGAAGAAGTTTTCTCGGGAATGTTAAGCGACGATCTTCTTTACAAACTGAGAAATCCTTCCAGTATAAACTTATAGAGCGACCGATTCGTTTTTTGATGGAAAAACTGCTTTTAAAGGCGAATGTGGTGATTCCGATAAGCTCTGAGCCTATTCGCAATGGAGCCGTCGTCGTGGACGGGGGACGTATCGTTGACATCGGAACGTCAGATAGAATCGAGACTGACTATCCCGGCTTACCGAAAATAAGAAAGCCGAACTCGATAATACTCCCCGGGTTCGTAAACGCCCACACCCATCTTGAGCTCAGTTGGACAAAAGGGAAGATCAGGGGTTTCGAAGATTTTACCGGATGGCTTGAGCGTTTGATCACCCTTAAGGCCGACGGGGTTGATCAAGATTTTGTGGAGGATTCAATGAGGATGGGGATTCGCGACGTCATCGGAAGTGGAGTCACTACGGTAGGGGAAATATCTTCCTTGGATTTCGGCGGGAGGGAGATACTTAGAAGTTCGGGGATGAGAATTATCGCGTTTCTCGAACTTTTTGACCGCATTTCACCAAGACTTTCCTCGCTTGAATTTCAAAGCGAAGACCTCTACGAGGAAAGACCTTTCCCGCATGCGCCTTATTCCTGTGGTCCGGAGCTTCTGGAGGCGGTCTTTTCCCGCGCGCGCGAAAACGCGGTCGCGACGGGAATCCACCTGGGCGAGAGCCCTGATGAAGTCGATTTTCTGAAGAACCTTCCCAATGAATTTGAACGGAAAATCTTCCCGCTCATAAAAAAGGAAACCTTCGAAAGGCCACGGGCCGATACTCCGACACGCTACATAAACGAATTTCTTCGCGGAGGGGACGTAAAACTCTCCGCCGTTCACATGGTCCAGGTGATGGATGAAGACATGGAAATAATCCGAGGCGCCGATATCGGCATTATTCTCTGCCCAAGAAGCAATGTTCTCCTAAGAGTGGGTAAACCGAACCTGCGCCGGATGCTTGATCATGAAAGGGTAGGGCTTGGGACCGACGGACTTTCAAGTAACTCAGATCTTGATTTCTTTCGGGAAATCAGGTTCCTGCATGACATTATGGTTGAGCAGGGAATACGGCAAAGCGCCCGTCTGGCGGTCTACTTTGCGACCCTAGGTGGAGCAAGGGCTCTTTTTATCGAGGAGGAGACAGGGAGTCTTGAGGTCGGAAAAAGTGCCGACATCATATGCATTGGCTGCAAAGGGGGAATTGCCCCCGATTCTTATTCCTCCATAGTGTCTTCAAAACCGGAGGATCTCCAGTTCTCAATGGTAGGAGGGAGTTTAATCTACAAAAAGGATCCTTGGGGTCCTTGTGAGCATTAGTTCCCTCGGTATCTGCGATGACCGAATCGAAGCCCGAAAAGCTTTTTGTCTACGGAACCCTGCGAAAGGGCGGGATAAGAAGCGGGCACCTTGAGCGATGCAGGCTGCTCAGGATGATAAGAGTTCCCGGTATTCTTTACCGTACGCCTTTTGGTTATCCGGCGGCCGTGTTTGATGAGACTTCCCCGCTTGCTGTCAGGGGAGAGCTTTATGAGCTTCCCCCGGATTCCGAACTCTTTATCGCGAGTGTGGACTGCCTCGAAGGCGTGGATAAAAAGCTTTTTTCAAGATCCGTTATCCGCTTGGAAGAAGAGTCTTTTTATGCCTATGAACCCGGCCCGCAGCTCAGAAGCCAGATCAGCGATGCGGACATAATAAAAAGCGGCAACTGGTTCTCGGACCCCGTCCTCTGCGGAGAGGACCCTTTTTCTTTTGCCGTCAGTTTCGAGAATATCCAAAAACAGTATTACAGGATGCGTCCCGACGGTCGCTCTGAAGAAAACATTTTTCTTGAAGGCACGGTCCCTGTTCTGGTTACCTGTCCGCACTCGACCGCTCACACCAGGATGGGGAAACTGAAGCGTCATGAATTCTACACAGCCGCTCTGGGAGCCGTGTTGCATCTAGTTCTCGGCTGCCACTGTCTTTACGCGAACAGGGAACAGGAAACAGACCCAAATTACTATGACGACTGCGGGTTTAAGGCTGTGCTTGGGAGAGTTCTGTCCGAGAGGAAAATAGATCTGGTTGTGGACATACACGGCACCGGAAACGAGAGGCCCGAGGATCTGTTTCCGGGAGTGGGAACGGGGAGAGAGTTTCTTCTTTCTGCTCCTGATGTTCTTGATAAGTTCTATCTTGCTGCGCAGGAACATGAAATCGCGGCCGGAGGAGCCGATATATTCCCCGCCGCAAGGCAGATGACCGTGGCCAAGTTCGCCGCGAAGCGGTTTTCGGTTCCCGCAATCCAGGTTGAGATAAGCGACAGGCTCAGGATGCCGTGGAGACGGGAAGGTGAGTTTCGCCGTCTCATAGGGTTTATTCTCGGATTTGTTGAAAAAGTGGTCTCGGAGAAAACGGGTCAGGGCGGGTAGGGTGCGGCATCTGCGGGGGCCGGGAAAAATCAGTCGCAGAGAATATTGACACTAATTTTTCAAGCGGAGGGAGAATGATGCTGGAAGAATTGCAAAGAAAGTTTCTGAAATGATATTTCCACGGTTGCAATTCCATGCATGCTTTTCACGGCCTTACACAATGGAATTTTTTCTTTGCAATCCTTAAATATCTCGGTATCGTTTTTCGTGGCTGTTTTGAAAGTCCGAATCTGGTTGTCGTTGCTTTCCAGTCTCGGTTAACATGCTACAGGATCCGCGTCAAAGGATTTTATACCATGTCCAAACAACTAGATGACAGAGGGTTCCATCTCCCTGATTTATCAATAAAGGGGTTTCGGTGTTTCGACAAACTCTCAATTCCAAAATTGGGTCATGTAACCTTGTTTACGGGGAGAAACGGTTGTGGAAAGACTACTATTCTTGAAGCGGTAAAAGTTTATGCGGCTCGTGCAGATGAGTCCGTACTGGCCGAGTTAATCATAGGGCGTGAAGAGTTTCTTGCTGGCATTGATAAAGATGGCGAGAAAGTAGATTTGCTAGATTTCAAGGCACTTTTCCATGGACGAGAACCATCCACGGGCGCGCAGATAGAAATTGGCCCAGAGGGCAAAACCGGAAAGCTGAAAATTAAACTGACCGCTCCCGATGATAAAAGCCTTTCCCGCTTTCGTGAACTAGTAGCCGACGATTTTCCGGGAAGAGATGTTCCTGTATTCAGGACAACTTTCCGGGGTAAGAAATGGCTGATTCTCGGTTCGTTTGAAAATAACTGGAGAATGAAACGAAGAATCCAGCATGTTATTGACAGGGATGAGAAACCAGCAACGATGAAATCACAGTGGCTGGGCCCTCAAATTTTATCTAACAGAGCGATTGCCGAACTCTGGGATGAAGTCACACTTACTGAAGATGAGGATCTTGCGATTAATGCTCTGAACCTCGTTCTTGATGATCCGGTGGATCGCGTAGCTATGATTGGAGAGGAAGGGGTTCGAGCTCGTTGGAGGGGCAGGCGAGCTGTCGTCAGGCTTGGAAAACATGGCCCTGTCTCACTGAAAAGTCTTGGTGATGGAGCTACCCGGTTATTCAGTACTGCCCTTGCTATGGGTAACTGTCGCAACGGGTTCCTTCTGATTGATGAAGCGGAAAATGGAATTCACTACACTGCTCAACACAAGTTCTGGAGTATGATACTTCGAACGGCGCAAGAAAATAATATTCAGGTTTTCGCGACGACCCACAGTTTCGACTGTGTGAGAGGTTTTGCGCGGGCCGCAACCGAGGCCGAAGATGTTTCAGGCGTCCTTATCCGTCTTGAACGAGAAGAGGGGCGGACGAGATGCATTAGGTATTCAGAAAACGAGCTTGAATCCGCCACCGAATACAATATAGAGGTAAGATAGAAATGGCTTCGGTTGGCAATGAATATCTTCTTGTAGTTGAAGGACAGGATGATAAACACGTTATCAAGCAAATCCGAGACCGGTGTCTGCAGAATCTTGAGTTTGACATAAAAGATTGTGAAGGATACCCCAATATCTTAAAACAGATCAGTGTGCAAACAAAGGTTGCTGGACGTAAATCTGTCGGCTTTGTTATGGACAGCAACAGTTGTCCGAAGCAACGTTGGAAAGATATCAGGGAAAAACTTATTGACGCAGATTTTGAACCTCCGGAGAACCTGGATCAGAGTGGCATAATTATTAACAGTGACAGCGGACCTACCGTAGGTGTTTGGCTGATGCCCAATAACAGTGCAAGCGGGGAACTCGAAGATTTCGTAATAGAGATGATTAAAGATGATGACCCGGTGTGGCCGTTAGCCCAATCTTATATCGATAGCATTCCGGAGGATGATAAAAAGTTTTTGCCAACCAAATCAAATAAGGCAAAATTCTATGCTTGGTTGGCTACCAGAAAGAAACCTAATAGAATGGGAGCCACCATCGGTGCGGGGGACCTGACTACTCAAACACAATTAAATTCATCATTTATGGCTTGGCTTTCGAAGCTGTTCGGGTAACTTCCTTTTTCATCTTTAACTTGGTTATCACTTTGCCTCTTAGTTCCAAACTCGACCCTATTCTGAGGTACTATATTTCCAGATGAACCACTTATTGTTGTTTTAGTGAGTAGGAGGTTTTTGACAAACGCTAGACAGTTTGAGGTTTTCCATAAACTAAGAAAAATCAGTCGCAGAGAATATCAAGCATTGGGTTCTCGGCTATGATTCCCTTTGCGCGGGCTTTTTCAAAAAGATACTCAAGCGCCCCGGTTCCACTTTCGCCAAGGTCCCTGGTCCACTCGTTTACGTACATCAACACGAACTTCTCTCCCGTATCCTCGCTCATCCCCCTTCCAAAGCGCATCGCGTAATCAAGAGCCTCTTTTTTGTTCGAGAGGGCGTACTCTATGCTTTCTTTATGTACTCGAAGAACTTCGGCATCAAGCCCCCGGGGTATGTCTCTTCGAAGCACGTTAAGTCCAAGCGGCATCGGAAGATCGGTCTCCTCGGCCCACATTGCTCCAAGATCGAACAGAAGATCAAGCCCCGTCTCTTCATAGGTAAGCTGTCCTTCATGTATAAGAAGACCCGCGTCTACCTCTTCTCCGAGCACCTTGTCCATGATCTTGTCAAAGGGCACTTCAACCGGGATGAAATCATCAGCGTAGAGACTCAGAAGAAGATATGCGGTAGTAAGCTTCCCGGGTACCGCGACGGCTTTTCCCCTGAGGTCAGAAATTTTCTTCTTGGCAACCACTATGGGGCCGTACCCTTTTCCCATGCTGGCTCCGCAGGAGAGAATCCGGTAGCGGTCCTGCACGCTTAGGTATCCATGGGCGGAGATTGCCGTTACTTCGAGCTCTCCTTTCATGGCTCTCTTGTTGAGTGACTGTATGTCTTCAATCACATGCTCGAAATCTATCTTTTCGGAAGCCACCTTTCCGCTCGCTATGGCGTAGAACATGAACGCGTCGTCAGCGTCGGGACTGTGGCCCAGTTTCATGATCCGTTTTTCCATTCTCCTCTCCTTCCGGGTTTCGTCTCCGAAGGGTCTGCGTAGAAATCGATTTCGTTTTTCTTCTCTATTTCGTTAAGCTCGAAAAGAAGGTCGCGATACTTGATGAGTCCGTCAATTTTTGGGCCGTCAAGGTCATACTTGATTCTTTCTTTAAGGTAAGTCGTGCAATGCTCCCTGCTGAGGCCCAGTTTTCGGGATTCGATGTCCACTATCTCCGGGATGAATTCCACTCCTTGTTCTCTCGTTGAAACAAGACATTTACAGCCTTCGGCTGTGGCGTCGTCCCCTTTTTTGATCGCCATAACCGCGTATACGAAGGGAAGGGCGGTTTCCCTCGTCCAGAGTTCCCCCAGGTCGTACGTGAAGGGGGATTTTTCCGCGGAGAGGTGACGGGCCTGAAGACCCGCGTTGCCGATAAGCATCCCGGCGTCAACTCCTTCAAGGAAACCGTTTACGGGTTCTCTTTTTACGTATTCGGGCTTAAGACCGAGGAAGAGCTCCAGCACGATTCTGAGCAGGGCCGTTGAGCTCTTGGACCTGCTGTCAACCGACACGCTTTTTATTTTCGTTATTTCTTTTCGTGCCTTGAGTATGACGCTGTCGACTTTTCCGAAAGAGGATATGGAAATGTCGGGCAGAATGCAGTAGTCGTCGGCTCTTAGAAATTCAACCGAGGGAATGGGGGCGACATCAACCACTCCTTTCGACAGATTGTCGGAAAGAAGGAAAGGGTCAAAATACATTATATTAAAGCTGTGCTCGACAACCCCTTTTTCCAGAGGATAAATGAGTGGCTGCATGTTAAGAAAAGGCGCTGCTCCGAGATTTATCAATGACCGGTTCCCCTTTTTTTCGCTCATAGGTAAACGTCCTGTATTTCCTGGCTTTTTGTCCACCTGCTCGGAAGAAATATCTTCTGGTAAAGCGAAAGCGCGTAAAGGTCGGACATTCCGGCGATGAAGTCGCATACCGCCCTCTGCAGCGTTTCATCATCTCGTACGGGCATCTTGCAGAAACTCTCACGGAAGATCTTCTCGTTCTCGCAGAAATACAAGTAAAGCTCCTTCACCACTTTTTTGGATTTATTATGAAGCGAAAGCAGTCGCTTACTTACATAGACATTCTCGTAGAGGTAGGTTCTGAGTCCCAAGAGTGCTTCGAACACTTCCTCGCTCATCAGAATTCTCATCCCGCCTCTTTCGATGGTCTGCTCAACGATGTCCACTACCATCGTGTTTACTCTTTGCGAAGCCGTATCTCCGAGGATCGAGATATATTCCGCGGGAACATCGCCGGGGGATATGATACCCGAGCGGATTGCGTCATCAAGATCGTGATTCGTGTAAGCGACAAGATCCGAGATCTTGGTTACCTGGCCTTCAAGGGTAAGGGGCCTGTTCTCCTCGGTCTCTATTCCCTCCTTTCCCCACCCCTTGGAATGTTTGGCTATTCCATCCCTGACTTCATGCGTCAGGTTGAGCCCCGCTCCATCGCGTTCCAGCACATCCACGATCCTTATGCTCTGGTGAACATGCCTGAACCCGCCGGGGAACACTTCGTTCAGCCCTTCCTCCCCGGAGTGGCCGAAGGGGGTGTGGCCCAGGTCGTGACCGAGCGCTATGGCTTCGGTCAGATCTTCGTTAAGCATAAGTGCTTTCGATATAGTTCTGGCTATCTGGGAGACTTCTATTACATGAGTCAGCCTTGTGCGGTAATGATCGTTGGTCGGAGAGATGAATACCTGAGTTTTATGCTTGAGTCTTCTGAAGGCCTTGGAGTGAATTACCCTGTCCCGGTCCCTCTGAAAGCACGTTCTTATGCCGCATTCGGGCTCCGGGTTTGCTCTTCCCTTGGATTCGCAGCTCAGAGTCGCCATCGGACTGAGCAGTTTTTTTTCGTTTTCTTCGGTCTGCTTTCGTATGAGCAAGATATCCTGAACCTCTTTTTACACCAGTCTTACAAGTACCCCTTTCTCCGACAGGAATTCCTTCGCCTCGTTTATTGAATACTTGCCGTAATGAAAAATCGAGGCGCACAAAACGGCGTCTGCCCGTCCCGCTTCCACCGCTTCAACCAGATGTTCAAGCCGTCCCGCGCCTCCAGAAGCTATGACGGGAATGCCGACGGTCTCCGAGATGGTTCTTGTGAGCTCGAGATCGTACCCGTCCTCCGTGCCGTCCCTGTCCATGCTCGTAAGAAGGATTTCGCCCGCTCCGAAATCCTCCATCTTCGCGGCCCACCCGACGGCGTCTATTCCGGTCGGGTTGCGTCCGCCGTGGGTGAATACCTCCCATCCGCCGCCGTCTTTTCTCCTCGCGTCTATCGCTACCACTATGCACTGGCTTCCGAACCTGTCAGAAGCCCGTCTTACGAAGTCCGGATCTGTTATGGCCGCCGTGTTGATCGTAACCTTGTCCGCCCCGGCCAGCAGAAGCTCTCTTACGTCTTCCACGGTTCTAAGCCCCCCTCCGACGGTCAGGGGAACGAAGACCTCGCTCGCGGTCCGCTCGACCACGTCTATCATAGTTTTTCTCTTTTCATGCGAGGCGGTGATATCGAGAAACGTTATCTCGTCAGCGCCCTCTTCGCTGTACTTTTTCGCCACCTCAACGGGGTCCCCGGCATCCCTTAGGTTAACGAAGCGAACCCCTTTTACCACTCTCCCGTCCTTTACGTCAAGACATGGAATTATTCTTTTTGAAACCATGTTTACTGAAACCTTCGTATGCTGTCTTCAAGATCGATGGAACCTGAGTAGATGGATTTTCCGAGTATCGCTCCGAACAGATTGTCACCTGCGATGGACTGTATATCGCTCAGATCGCCAAGCGACGCGATACCGCCTGAAACGATTACCGGAAGAGGACACATGGAGAGAAAATTCTTTGTCGATGCCGCGTCTATTCCTTCCATGGTTCCGTCCCTGTCAACATTTGTGTGAATAACGAGCGATACTCCTATGTCGCGGAATTCAAGCATCGTCTGAGCGACGTTCGTGTCTATAGTTTCCTTCCATCCCCGCAGGGCTATTTTTCCTCCCTTTGTATCTACCCCGACGGCTATTTTTCCGGGAAATCTCCCGCAGATATCCTCAAGAAAGTCCCTGTCGGTAAAGGCCGAAGTGCCTATTATCACCCTCTCGATACCGATTTCAAGGTACTTCTCGACGGTGGCGATGCTCCTTATCCCGCCTCCGACCTGGACGCTTGATGAGACGGAACGGACTATTTCCTCTACAGCGCCGAAATTCCTGGGATTACCCTTAAAAGCTCCGTCGAGATCCACGACGTGAATCCACCGGGCTCCGCACCGCTCCCACTTTTTCGCGGTATCGGAAGGGCTGTTTGAAAAGACTGTCTCCGTGCCTTCTTCTCCCTTGAGAAGCCGCACGCAGTTTCCGTCTTTTAGGTCTATGGCGGGAATTATAAACAATTTAGAACCTCATTGAACTAAAAGCCACGGGAAATAATACACAAGCGGGGAAGTTATTATAAGGATATTTCGAAAAAATACCGATTTAAATTCGCTATTCTACTCAGTCCTGAGAATCACGCGGTATTTTCTCCCTGATTTCCCTGAGCGTAAATCTGCGTGATTTAAGCTTGTTTATTAACCTTATTCTTTTAACCATCTCCTGTGCATAGAGTTGATACCCGGCGTCGGTAATCTCGGCGACTTCGAGCAGACCTTCCTTGGTCCAGTGGCGTATGGTGGAATTTCTCTGGTTGACCAGTTTTGCCAGTTCACCGATTTTAAGCAGGGGGGCATTATCATCGCCTGTATCCGTTTTGCCTTCAGCCGCCTTGAGATATATATCAAGTGAACGGCCAACCGCCCGCGCGACAATTTTCATGTATGCGTCTTTAGAGCCGCCCAGCTGCGTTTTTTCAAGCGAGTCGATATAAGCCAGCCGGTCGCGTTTGCGTATTATTGCTGCGGGGTAACCCGACATGAGCAGGACCATGTTCATTAGAAGCCGCGCCGTGCGGCCGTTGCCGTCGGTAAACGGGTGAATGGTAACCAGCCGGTAATGGGCTTCGGCGGCCAATTCTACCGGGTGCAGGCCGGTTGCCAGCTTGAGCCATTTCGCTAACCCGTTCATCAGGTCCGGCACTTTGCGCGGGTTCGGCAGCGCTACCGCCGAACCGGAGATTCGCACTGGCGTCACGCGGTAACGACCGGCGTTGTGATCATCGATACTCTTCATGATAAGACGGTGGATATGCAGGATATCCTCTTCGGTCAGCGGATGCGGTCTGCCTTTCGCTTGTTCTTTGACCCAGTCAAGAGCGCGGGCGTGGTTTACGGCTTCCATGTGCTCAAGAAGTGATTTACCCCCGATGGTGAGACCTTTTTCGACCACCAGCGCGGTTTCACGGCGACCTAGAGTATTTCCTTCAATTGCGTTACTCGTGTAGGTCAGTTCAACCCGAAACCAATCGTCCAGATTGCTTAGAAGGGCGCCGGGCAGCGGTGCATATTTATCCAGCAGTTTCTTTTTTGCGGTCAATTTTTCGTATTTCATGGAATAAACTATAAACTATAACGTTATGGTTTTCAAGTCAGGCAAGAATCTCAGCAAATCCGTTTGATTCTGTTTCCGGTTTGTTGTACATTGTGAGGTAGTGAGGCGTTGATTTCCAGCCTTTAACGGAAAATCAGATTGAATTCGCGCATTGTTCGGCCGCGAGCCGCCTGTATTTCCCGCTTGCGCCTCTGAGCGCCCAACTATCGGGAATATGCGCCGCGGCCGGACGCCAAGTTGCCCGGGAATGCCTCAAGAAGGTTTGATTTAAAACCGTTTTTCACCGTCAAACGGCTGTTTTGGTATGCTGACGTCACTGCTGAATGATGTTTTCACGATCTCGGTTTAAGGAGGGTTAAGGATGTTTTCAACAGACAGCATGTCCTGCCTCTTTACGGATCCGTGTCGCGTTCTTAAAGGGCTCTTCGTTCTTCTGATATGTTTAGCGGCGGTCTGGGGATGCGGTTCGGCCGACAGTGGTTCTCCGCCGGATATGCCTCCGCCGGATATGCCTCCGCCGGATGTGCCTCCGCCGGATGTGCCTCCGCCGGGTGCCGGAGGATTGATTTTCAACACTGAGAACGCAGGTGATCCGTGGGGCAGACTGTATTCCGGAACTTACACCGCGCCCGATGGCGTTTCCATAGACGTGTGGGTCTCCGTTCGAGAGACCGGCACAATTAAGCGCATGGGCGTCGTAATTCAGGGCGGAACGGGCAGCAGAATAGATTCCCTGCTCGGCGAGGACGGAGGAGTGCATACTCTCTGGGTCGCGATAAATTACCGCGGGTCAAGCCACGCAAACCTGACCGCTGAGTGGGAATGTCTTCCGGGCGAGGAATTCATCTCCTGTCTCAAAGAGCATGATACTTTCAGTAAAATCAACCCTAAGCTCAACGCGCAGGATGCTAACTCCGTAATAAGTTTACTCGCGGACGGTGACGCGGAAATTACCGTTGACGGGAACGTGATGAAAGTATCGGAGTTTGTGCCTTCCGGAACCATACGCTCACCGGTGAACCTGCTTACCAGTTCATTCGGAGGTGTCGTCGTGAGCCACATGCTTGCCGAGGAGAACAGTCCCGAACTTCACAATGTCTTTTTTGAACAGGTTACGGTTCCGCACGAACACCCCATATCGG
Source organism: Thermodesulfobacteriota bacterium (assembly GCA_965204035.1). Taxonomy (GTDB): domain Bacteria; phylum Desulfobacterota_D; class UBA1144; order Nemesobacterales; family Nemesobacteraceae; genus Nemesobacter. The sequence continues at coordinate 1,451,577 of OZ241964.1, read as the reverse complement.
ATGGTCTTAATAACGCGGCGCGCATGATGGATATTCTTTTCAGCGCTTGTGAAGACGATGCTTCCTGCAATGCTGCCTATCCGGGGATGCGTATGAATTTTCGCGAATTTATGGACGCGCATCATTCCACCGCGGCCGAAATTGACGGTGAGCGAGTCTACTCAGGCGGGGTTTTCGACAGGATTGTGCACATTATAGAGGAAGAAAATAGTGTAGGTAAGGCCATAAGATATATTGGTGAAATCGCGAAAGCGCATGCCGACGGCAGTACCGTGATAACTACGTACGGGCCGAGGGGATATGAAAGTCTATCTGGTGAACAGCCTAGAGAGACGTATGGGTTGCCACCGTTGGACGGTGGCGGTTGGCCTGCTCTTTTTCAAAGGTTCTTCGGGCTTGATTTCTTTCCCGGAATAACTAACCGGACCGCCATGATCTGCTCTTTCGGCATAAACCGGGCCACCGATCCGGACAGCCTTTCCCGTTACGACAGGGTAAAGAATGAACCGCTGCCTGGAGACAGCGGCGGAACCAAGGAGGCGTTCGGATACGGCTTTCTGGTCGGTTACAGGACTTTTCTGAGCGTGTGTCCCTACTTGATCGAGCAGACCGGCAGGCTCGAGTTTCCGGATGCCTCCGATATAGACGCGGAAAACGTTATTGTCTTCCGAGGGGGTCTTGATATAAAGCACTACTTCAATCAGGATGAGAGTCAGGATGAAATCATGGGCTATTTCACGGATTCGCCGGAGCACCGCCGCGTCATCACTCAGAAGTTTCTCGGTCAGCAGGTAGGACAGGATCAAGAATGCCTATCGACTGTTCGCAATAATTTCTGGAATGCGGCTGACACAACTAACCAGAGTCTCGGTGATGATTGCGAAGAAAGTAACGATTTATCCGCAAGCGGGCTGAAGGGGTGGTGACCTGGTTCCGGACATGTTGTTAAACGGCGGTCAGGTTCCCGCTTCCCGTACAATTGACTATGAACTACTGGCTTGTTAAATCAGAACCGTTTAAATACTCGTGGGAGGAATTTCTCAGCGACGGATGGACATACTGGGACGGGGTTAGAAACTATCAGGCCAGAAACAACCTGAAGGGGATGAAAAAGGGAGATCTCGTCCTTTTCTACCACAGCAATAAAGGACTTGAAGTGGTAGGCATATCCGAGGTCATAAGGGAATATTACCAGGATCCCACTACGGAAGACGAAAGATGGGTCGTGGTTGACCTGAAGCCCTTGGAAACGCTGGAGAACCCCGTATCTCTCAAGCAGATAAAAAGCGACGAAAGACTTGAGGATATTGCTCTTGTGAAACAGAGCAGGCTTTCGGTCATGCGGATTGAAAAGAGGCATTTCGACATAATTGTCGAGCTTGGAAGAAAAAGCGCCTGATTTCCACGAGACCGCGTAAAGACCGTCTGCTTCCGCCTACAGCACCGGGCTAGCTTCGTTCCGGCGAAGCGCCGGGAAAAGATTTTAACCGTCTGACAAGCTTAATTTTTTCCACATTAAGTACTTGCGGTTATACTTGCTAGGATAATCGGCTTATATTTCAACATCTTATGAACACTCAACTCATTATCAACTCGCTTTTTAACGAGACGAGGATAGCGGTCTTGGAGAAGAGCAGGCTGATCGAGCTTTTCATTGAGAGAAAATCCAGTTCTTCAATGGTGGGCAACATCTACAAGGGGAAAGTCGAAAAGATAGTCCCCGGAGTTCAGGCGGCGTTTGTCGGCATGGGAGACGGCAGGTCCGGGTTTCTCTCCGCCGAGGATGTGTATGAGGAATCGCTTAGCGAACTTTTCCTTGAAGAGGAAGAGACGAAAAAGACATCCAGAAAGAATCGCCAGCCGATACAGAAGGTGCTGCGCCAGGGCCAGGAAGTAATGGTTCAGGTTACAAAGGAACCGACCGGGAACAAGGGCCCCAAGCTAACATCCCATGTCGGGATACCGGGCAAGTATCTTGTTCTGCTTCCCGGGGCAGACTCGGTTAACGTGTCCCGCAAAATAACGGACAGAAAAAGCAGGAAAAGATTTTCCGAAATCATGCAGAATAAACCCGAGGACATGGGTTTTATAGTGAGAACTGCATGCGTGGGGGCGGATGAGAAGGATATCAAGACCGAAATGAAGGCGCTTGTGAGAAAGTGGAGAAGAATAAAGAAGAAATATGAAGAATCGGAAGACCCGGGCATGATACATCAGGAAGCCGATAGCTGTATCAGGGTTGTAAGGGACCTGATGGGAAACGGACTTAAGAAGATTGTCGTTGACTCCCCTAAGGCTCACGGCCGGATTACCAGGTACTTTTCCGACAAGATTAAGAAGGATGGGTTTAAAGTCGATATGTACGACAAAGAAGAACCCATATTCGACAGATACGGAGTCGAGAGCCAGATCGAAAAAATGTACAGAAAAAAGGTCTGGATGAAGTCAGGAGGTTACTTGATCATAGACGAGGCCGAGGGGCTCACGGTGATTGACGTTAACTCCGGGAAACTCGTCGGAGAGGAATTTCAGAAAAAAACAATAATGAAAACGAACGAAGAAGCCGCGGTTGAAGCCGCAAGGCAGATAAGGCTTCGTAATCTGGTCGGAATCATAGTTATCGATTTCATAGACATGCAGCCCGTCAGATCCAGAAAGAAGATAGAGTCACTTTTCACAGATGAGATGAAAAAGGATAAGGCGAGGAGCACGATCCAGGAGATATCGTCTTTCAGCGTAATCCAGCTTACCAGACGCAGGGTCAGGGAAAGCATACTTTCCGACTTGACCGAACCCTGCGATACCTGCGAGGGGAGCGGGCGGATAAAGTCGATATACACCACCTGTTACGAAATACTGAGGGATATTGATCAATGGACAAGGCAGAGCGCTGAAGGACCTCTTGTCGTACAGGCCAACAGAAAAATCATAGCGAAGCTCAGAGAAATAGAAGGAAAGTCCATGAGAAGAATCCAGCGGGAGAGGGGCGTAAAGATAAAGTTCAAACCGGTTGAAGACCCTCTCGAAAAGTACACCATTTCCAGAGAGGGGAATTCTGGTTAGTTGAAGGGAAGGCTCTAAGTTGAGTAAGAACGGATTTCTTTATCATGTGGCAATCGCCGTAAAGGATATCAAGAAGGCTGAGGATATTTATTCCAAACTGCTCGGGCTTCGGGTTGTCCACAGAGAGGATGTGGTCAACTATGGGGTCAAAACATCGATGCTTTGCTCCGAATCGGAAGAGGGCACTGCGGTAGAACTTATCGAGCCTTTGGACGAAAATTCTCCGATTTCGCAATTCCTGGAGAAAAGAGGGGAGGGTGTTCATCACATCTGCTTCCTTGTGGACGATATAGAGTCTTCTCTCCGGGCCCTCGAAAAAGAAGGTGTCAGGCTGATCGATGAACATGCGAGACCCGGATCTTACAACTGTAAAGTCGCCTTTATACATCCCAAGTCAACGAACGGAGTGCTTGTGGAACTTGCGGAGAAGATAAAGGACTGAGGAGAGGGTTTCTGATCAGGTGTCGCTTTTTCCCTCTTCCTTGTTGTCTGAGTCGTCGTCTTTCAGAGATTTTCTGAACCCGCTTATTCCCTTGCCGAGCGAGGACCCCAGATCTCCAAGCCTGCTCGGACCGAAGATTATGAGCAGGATTGCCAGTATCAGGATTAATTCCCATATGCCGAATTGTCCGAACATATTGAGGGGAATGATACCCGAATACTGCCGCTTCTCAAATATTTTCAGGATGATACTCTGAATTTACCGATATTACGTCTGCGCAGGCGGAACTCGGGTTCAGGTCGCGTCCCCCCTGGCGTATTGGTGAGGGGCACCTGTCGATGGTTTGACGAGCAGGGAATGCTCGGCGAGAATGGTTGAGATGGCCGAGCAGCGGCTCCACAGCGTGATGGTATGGGCAGTCATTGCTGCGGCTGTCCCGACGTTTTTTTACCTGCTCCGTAAAACCGCACCCTATGGCCGTCATTACGCAGGTGCGGGATGGGGGCCGCACATTTCCAGCAGGCTCGGCTGGATCATCATGGAGCTGCCGGCGGTTGTCGTCTTCCTCGCCGTCTATCTTAACGGGAAGGCTGCTTTCAACATCGTGCCGCTGCTCTTTGTGGTCATGTGGCAGAGCCACTATCTCAACCGGACGTTCATTTACCCGTTTCGGATCAGGGCAAGCGGGCGGAAGACGCCGTTGCTGGTGGTCGGGTCGGGCTTTTTCTTCAATGTGATTAACGCCTACGTCAATGCCCGGTTTATTTCCGAATTCGGCGAGTACACAGTTGGATGGCTTGTCGATCCTCGTTTCCTGATCGGCGTCGGGATTTTCCTAGTCGGGATTTCTATTAACCTCCATGCCGACAATATCCTCATTCGTCTGCGCAGGCCAGGCGAGACCTCCTACGTGGTTCCGCGGGGTGGCGGGTTTCGCTTTGTCTCGTGCCCGAATTATATGGGCGAAATCCTCGAATGGGCGGGCTGGGCGCTAGCGACGTGGTCGACAAGCGGCCTCGCCTTTTTGCTGTTCACCTCCGCCAACCTCGTCCCCAGGGCGCGCAGCAATCATCAATGGTATGTGGAAACCTTCAGGGATTATCCGCCGCACCGCAAGGCTCTGATACCGGGTATTTATTGATTGACATGCTTACGACTGCGTACAGATTCTGGCAAGATTCGACAGTCGGCGTACGCCGAATATTCCGAACGGACAAAAAAAGATGACGCTTGAGGATTGGCGGTTATCGGGTTCGCACGGGCAGGGGAAGTTGACAATTTGCATTTCAAATGCATAATTTCTACTAAAAGAGCGGGCAATGGAACTTCCGTATATAAAAAGATCGCTTGAGACCGTACTCATAAAAGCTGTTTCGCAGTTTCCGGCCGTACTGGTAAGCGGACCGCGCCAGTCCGGCAAAACGACCCTGCTGCTGCGATTGTTCGGCGATAGTTACCGTTACGTCTCTCTTGAGTTGCCTGACATCCGCGCGCTGGCGCTGCAGGATCCCCGCACATTCCTTGAGACCTATCCGCCCCCTGTGATACTTGATGAAGCTCAATATGCCCCGGAACTGTTTTTCTACATAAAGGAAAAAATCGACGCCGATCGAGGTAAAAAAGGCCAGTTCCTGTTAACGGGCTCTCAAAACCTCGCGCTTACGGAAAAAGTGACCGAGTCTCTGGCCGGGCGTATTGCCGTGCTTTGTCTGCTGCCGCTTTCCAGGCGGGAACTGGATGCGGCGCCGGGGCTTTCCCTGCCTTGGGAATCGGGGGCCGTGCCGTCTCCTGACAACTCACGGGCTTTTGACAGGTTATGGAAAGAGTTCCTGAGGGGAGGATACCCGGAACCTGCCGCTCAACCTGAAATAGACGAGTTTCTCTGGCACGGCGGCTATATACAGACTTATCTTGAACGTGACGTCCGTTCTCTGCGTCATATAGGAGACCTTGCCCTTTACAGGAAATTCCTTCAGGTCCTGGCGGCAAGAAGCGGACAGTTGCTGAATCTTGCCGATGTGGCCCGTGATCTTGGAATTTCGGTTAACACCGTCAAGGCTTGGCTCTCGGTGCTGGAAGCCACTTATCAGGTGGTTGTGCTTCAGCCGTATTTCTCCAACGTCGGAAAACGGCTTGTCAAAACCCCGAAGGTCTATTTCACCGATACGGGCACTTTGTGTTACCTTGCAGGTCTGAAAGACCCGCAGCACGCAGCCGCAGGTCCCATGGGAGGTGCCATCATGGAGACCGCCGTGCTCTCTGAAATCGTGAAGACTCTGGTTCACCGCGGAGAAATCCCGAGAGTCTTTTTCTGGAGAACCATGGCCGGAAACGAGGTGGATTTCGTAATCGAAACGGAAGGAAAACTTGTGCCGGTGGAGGTAAAACTGTCGGCGACGCCGCGTCGGCACATGGCAAGGTCCATAAACGCGTTTCGCAAAGACACGGGAGATGTGGCGATGTCCGGGTACGTAGTACACCCCGGCGACATGAGACTTCCTCTTGGCCTTGGCACGGTGGCTCTGCCATTCGCGCAACTTTGATTCGTTGCTTTTGACCGGGATTGCCTGCCCGGGCCTGTCGGCTGGTCGCAGGTCAGATTTTCGAGAAATCGGCAATCATGAAAAACAGATCTTTTATTTCATTGAGCAAAGCCAGACGGTTGTCTCTGATCTTCTTGTTTTTGTCCATGACCATTACAGCGTCAAAGAAACGATCTATTGGTGCGGAGAGTGTCTTTATGGATTCAAGCGCTTTGAGGTAATCGCTTTGCCCGGCAGCTTTTTCAGAATCGGCCAGTTTCTTTAAAACCGCTGTCTGCGTCTTGGTAAAAGCTCTATAGAGGTCCCTCTCCTCTTTTTGCTTAAACAACTTCTTGTCAAGCGGTGAAGACGGTCTGGTTTTCGCTATGTTGAAAACCCTCTTAAAGCCTGTAGCCAGAGCCTCAAAATCCTTTCGTTTTGCGAATTTCCCAAGCGCGTTTATTCTGCGGTAGGCGTCAAGGGGATTGTCAAAACCTGCCGAGATTACGGATTCGACGACATTTCTCTCGTAACCTGACTCTGTCATCAGGTTGCGGAACCTCTCGGAGAAAAACGCGAGAATGTTCACTTTAAGTTCTTCTTCGGACAGTTTGCCGTCACGAGCTTTTTGCGCGTCCATGGAATCGAGCACGAGCCTTATGCCGCGTTCAAGGAGCGTGGAGAGAGAAATATCAAGCTTCTTCTCTATGGCGATCCTTATTATTCCGAGGGTCTGTCTTCTCAGCGCATAGGGATCGGAAGACCCGGTGGGTGCGAGATCCGCGATGAAGCACGAGCAGATATTATCCGTTTTGTCCACTATGCTCAGAAGCGCTCCGGTTTTCGTTCGCGGGAGTTCACCGGTTCTAGTAAGCGGCATGTATTGTTCCTCGATCGCGTTCGCGACGGTTTTTTTCTCCTTGGAAGTAAGTGAGTAATACTTGCCCATGACACCCTGGAGTTCGGCGAATTCAAAGACCATCTGGGTCGCGAGATCGGACTTTGAGAGTTCCGCGGCCCTTTCAAGATCGGGACTGGCAAAGATGTCGGCGGCAAGCATCCTCATACGCTCGACTTTTCCCCTGTAAGTTCCTATATCAGATAGAAACACCATGCTCTCAAGATCTTCTGTGTAGGCGCTTAGGCTTTTCTTCGTATCTTCGGAGAAAAAGAATTCGGCGTCGTTAAGTCTTGCCCTTATTACCCGCTCGTTTCCCCTTATAATTACCCGTTTATCCTTAACCGGGGTTCCGCAGACAAAGATGAAACGGGGAAGAAGCTTGCCGGTCTTCTCAGAATAAACAGGGAAATATTTCTGGTGATTCTTCATCACGCTTATAAGAACTTCCTCGGGCAACCGCAGGTATTTTTCCTCGAACTCTCCCACCAGAACCGTTGGATGCTCCACCAGGTTCACCACAGTTTCAAGCAGCTCAGGGTCTTCCTTTATGATTCCGCCTATCTTTTTGGCCGCCGTCTCTGTGTTCCTTCTTATTATTTCCTTTCTTTTCTCTGGGTCCGCTACTACGTTTTTTTTCTCAAGAGTTTTCAGATAATTTCCCCAGAATGTCACTCGAAACGGTTTTGGGGAAGTGAACCTGTGACCGAAGCTTCGGTCAGAACTTTTGATGTTTTCAACGCTGAATTTTACTGGCTTGTCATCGTAGAGTGCCGCTATCCACCTTATGGGTCTTGCGAAGGTCAGTTTTCCGTTGCCCCATCTCATTGATTTCCGGAAGGGAACCGATGAGATTACTCCCGGAAGAATTTCTTTTAGAACGGATGAAGTTTTTTTTCCTTTTACCGTTTTCCTTACGCAGAGGAATTCCCCGTTATCCCTTTTTGCGATGACGAGTTCCTCAACATCGACCCCCTGGGATCTGGCGAAGCCCAAAGCGGCCTTGGTGGGCTTTCCGTCTTCATCAAACGCTATGCGCTTGGGCGGTCCGAAGTTCTCGGTCGTGCGGTCTTTCTGCTTTCTCTGAAGTCCGCTTACCCTGGCCGAAAGCCTTCTCGGGGTATAAAAGATTTCCATTTCCTCGAATTCAACACCTTTGTCACGGAGTTCTCCGCTTAGGATGTTGCCCAGATCCTCCCGGGCTTTTTCAAGGAATAGAGCAGGTATCTCCTCCGTTCCGATTTCTAATATCAGTTCTTTTTCCATGGGTTGTTTTTGAGAAGAGGGAATCCCAGGTTTTCTCTGGTCTGCAGATACGAAGTCGCGCACAGGTTCGCAAGTGCCCTTACCCTCGCTATGTATGAGGCCCGCTCGGCTACCCCTATCGCTCCTCTGGCGTCAAGCAGGTTGAAGGTGTGCGAACTTTTAAGACAGTATTCGTAAGCGGGGAGGGAAAGCTGCTTTTCGATAAGAGACCTGCATTCCTGCTCGTACATGTTAAACAGGTCGCTTAGCATCGCGGGATCGGATTCCTCGAAGTTGTACTTTGAGAACTGGACTTCGCTCTGATGATGAATCTCTCCGTACGTTATTCCCTTTGTCCATTCAAGATCGTAAACGCTTTCGACTTCCTGCAGGTACATAGCTATTCTTTCGGTTCCGTACGTTATCTCGGCCGATATCGGATCAAGGTCTATTCCGCCCGCCTGCTGAAAATATGTGAACTGGGTTATTTCCATACCGTCAAGCCAAACCTCCCACCCAAGGCCCCAAGCTCCGAGTGTCGGGGATTCCCAGTCATCCTCAACGAACCTTATGTCGTGCTCAAGCGGATTTATTCCGAATGACTTGAGGCTGTCGAGGAAAAGTTCCTGAATATCATCGGGAGAAGGCTTTATTATCACTTGGAACTGGTAGTAGTGCTGAAGCCTGTTGGGATTATCTCCGTATCTTCCGTCGGTCGGTCTCCTTGAGGGTTCGACATACGCCACGTGCCAGGGCTCGGGACCGAGGCAGCGCAGGAAAGTGGCCGGATGAAAAGTCCCGGCGCCTTTTTCTATATCGTAGGGCTGGACCACCAAGCATCCCTTGGATGACCAGTAATCCTGAAGAGCCAGAATAAGTTCCTGATATGTCATGACCGGCAAAATACTACCATTAAAATAGAAGAATCAAATACGCTGACATGTTTGTAAAGGCTTTACCTGCGGGTACTTTCGATGATTTGCAGGCATGATTGTTGTGAGGTTGTTTGTTGATCGGTTGTTTTATGACGGTCCGATTTCTCAAAGGGAGGCAAGTTGAGCCAGTAGCGTGTGTGGCGTCGCTGTCCGGTTCTGTTTAGTGCGCCCTGACTCATGCAGAAAACGCTCCTCGAAAGGTATCAGAACAGACTGATCCAATGTGAAGTCCGGCCAATCAGAATGTTGCCATATTCATTCCATGAGCGATAAAAACACCTCCTATAGCCCATATTCCTGCCAGTTTTTGAGCTATAGACCAAGCGCTATAGTTTCAGCAAGAAACGGATACCCGGCAAGAAGAGTCGTACGCAGCTATACTTTCTATGGCTCTTTGAGCGATGATTTCACGCTTTTTTTCTTTCCTCATCCTTGCTTCGACCTTGGGGAAAAGGCCGAAGTTTATGTTCATCGGCTGAAACCCGGTTTTTCGGGGGGTCGAGATGTACTCAAGCAGGGAACCTATGGATGTTTCCCTCGGGACGTGGGCAGATGCGAGTCCGACGCTTTTCTCGAGGCGTTTATTCCGCAGACAATTCCCGTTGCGGCGGACTCGACGTATCCTTCAACTCCCGTGATCTGTCCGGCGAAGAAGACGTCTGGACTGGAACTCAGGGAAAGGTCTTTCTCAAGGAGCCTGGGGGAATCTATGTATGTGTTTCTGTGGACGCTTCCGTATCTTAGGAACTCCGCCCCTTCAAGCCCAGAGATCTTCCTGAAAACGGTTCTTTGCTGCGGGTACCTGAGTTTTGTCTGAAATCCCACCATGTTGTACATCGTTTCCTCGCTGTTCTCCGTTCTTAGCTGCAGGACGGCAAAGGGGGTTTTGCCGGTTCTCGGGTCAATCAGGCCGACGGGTTTTAAGGGGCCGAACCGAAGAGTGTCTCTCCCCCTCTCGCACATGACCTCAACCGGCATGCAGCTTTGGAAGTAGATTGCTTTCTCGAACTCTCTGGTCTCCACTTTTTCTCCGCGAATCAGGTCATCCACAAGTTCGTAGTACTGATCCTCAGAGAGTGGGCAGTTGAGATAATCTCCCTCTTCTGAGTCTCCGTGGTCGTATCTTGATCCCCTGAAGATTTTCGAGCGGTCGATTGTATCCGCGTCGATTATCGGCGAGATGGCGTCGTAGAAGTAAAGGTATTCGGATTCCGTGAGCGAGGAGATCTCCGCGCAAAGTGCATCCGAAGTGAGTGGACCGGTGGCCACGATCACGATCCCGTCTCCGGGTATTTTTGTTACCTCTTCCCTCTTTAGGTCTATAAGTTCGTTACCCTGAATTCTTTTTGTTATGTAATCCGAGAATATCTCTCTGTCGACCGCAAGGGCCTTCCCAGCCGGAACCCTAGATGCCTCGGCCGCCTCGATGACAAGCGAACCTAGAGACTTCATTTCCTCTTTGAGTATTCCGGAGGCGTTCTCCATGGACGCCGATTTCAGGGAGTTGCTGCACACAAGCTCCGCGAGATCCGAGGTTCTGTGCGCGGCGGTTTTCCTGAGGGGCCTCATTTCATAGAGAGCAGCCCTTATTCCAAACTTCGTTATCTGGTTTGCGGCTTCAACCCCTGCGAGTCCTGCGCCAATTACTGTTATTGACAACTTTTTACACCACGGTCCTTGATCTTGAGTAACATCTTTGGTTTTCTCCGGTCGAATTTGGTTTTAGAGTGCTAGAAGTTTTTTCCGTTAGAAAGGCTCGGGCAGGTTCGATTTTTTCCTGTAACTTTTAAAACAGTATTGTAACAGATTGAGGGGGCATTGTATCTGCCGTGGTCCTTTTTGAAGCAAGAACGTACATAAGATATAATTTCCCAAGATTATGAGCTACGGAGCAGTTGTATTTGACCTTGACGGAACCCTGATTGACTCTCTTGAGGATCTTGCCGATGCCGTGAACCAGGCGCTTGGAATAAACGGATTTCCTCCGCGCGCGACCGGGTGCTACAAGTACTTTATAGGAAAAGGTCCAAAGGTCATGGTGTCCAGAGCCCTCCCCGAGGACAAAAGAAGCGATGACGCTGTCGTTGAAAAGTGCCTTGCCGATTTCAACAGCATCTACAGTCGCGCCTTTAACGTAAAAACCACGCTTTATGACGGCATACCGGATCTTCTGAACGAGCTTTCCGAAAGAGGTCTGAAAAAGGCGATTCTTACCAACAAGCCGCACGTGTTTACCGAAAAATACGTGGAGAACCTGCTTGCTGACTGGAATTTTGAAGTGGTCATAGGTCAGAGGGATGAAATTCCAAGAAAACCCGATCCCTCGGGAGCGTTGCGGATATCGAGGGAACTCGGGATTGACTCGTCACAGATGGTTTACCTTGGAGACTCGGGGGTGGACATGCTTACCGCGGTCGGGGCGGGTATGCTTCCGGTGGGAGTTCTCTGGGGTTTTCGAACGGGAGACGAGCTTCGTGAAAACGGAGCCGAACATCTGATAGAGACTCCTATGGAACTGCTCTCGATTATTGACTTGTAGTTTCCGGCACGTGATAGCCATGGATTTTGAACATGTAAAACTGGGAATTCTCGGAGGCGGTCAGCTCGGGAAAATGCTCTGTCAGGTTGCGAGCAACTGGAACCTCCGCACTTATGTGCTCGATCCTTCCGCTGATTGTCCGGCGGCTTCCGTGTGCACCGGGTTTACCCATGGAGATTTCAGGAATTACGAGGATGTCTACAAGTTTGGCAGAAATGTTGACATCCTGACAATAGAGATTGAGCACGTGAACCTGCAGGCGCTTTTCCGGCTGCGGGAAGAAGGAGTTGTAATAAGACCTGAGCCCCACGCGCTTGAACTCATACAGGACAAGGCGAAGCAGAAAGAGTTCTATGTCTCAAAGGGACTCCCCACAGCCGATTTTTCGGTCTTTCCGGGGAGAGAGGCCATAGCTGCGGCCGTCGGGTCCGGGGAGATAGAAGTTCCTTTCGTCCAGAAACTTTCAAGGACGGGTTATGACGGAAGGGGAGTGTACGTCGTAAGGGAGAAAGAACAGCTCGACGATCTTCTGGAAGGAGAGTCCGTCATTGAGGACCTCGTTGACGTGGAAAAGGAGATTTCCGTTATAGTCTCGCGTAACGCCACCGGAGAAACGAAATGTTTTCCCCCGGTGGAAATGCTGTTTAACAGCAATGCAAACATAGTTGAATTCCTGATAAGTCCCTGCGAGCTTGACGATGCAATGTCCGCTCAGGCATGTGAACTTGCCGAGCGCACGATAAGGTCTTTTGACATGTGCGGGATACTCGCGGTTGAGATGTTTGTTTCCAAAAAAGGCGATATTCTCATAAACGAATCCGCTCCGAGACCCCATAACAGCGGGCATCACACGATTGACGCAGCTCACACCTCGCAGTATGAGCAGTGCCTTAGATCAATTCTTGATCTTCCCCCGGGGGATACTGAAATAAAAACTCCTTCTGTTATGATTAACATCCTGGGGCAACCGGGTTTTGAGGGCGAGGTAAGGTACGAGGGACTTCGCGGATGCATGGGCGTTGAAGGAGCCAAGTTCCACATATACGGTAAAACCCTTACCAAGCCTTACAGAAAGATGGGGCATGTCACCGTGCTTGACGATGATATTTCAGGCGCGCTTGAGAAGGCGAGATTCATAATGAACAATCTGAGGGCGATAGCATGAAACCTGTTTTAGTGAGCGTTATCATGGGCTCTGACTCGGATCTTCCGGTCATGGCAGAAGCGGTCGAGGTTCTGGAACAATTCGGCGTGGGGCATGAAGTTACCATAGTCTCGGCGCACAGGACTCCCGAGCGGCTTGTGGATTTTTCAAAAAAAGCCCATAAAAGAGGGGTTAAGGTCATAATAGCAGGGGCGGGAGGTGCGGCGCATCTTCCGGGAATGGTGGCCTCCGTTTCTCCCCTTCCGGTCATAGGGGTTCCGATAAAATCCTCAAATTCGATTGACGGATGGGATTCCGTGCTTTCTATTCTGCAGATGCCCTCAGGCGTCCCGGTTGCCACGGTTGCCCTCGGCGGGGCGAAAAACGCCGGCATCCTTGCCGTTGAAATTCTTTCCGTCGCCGATCCGGAGCTCTCACGCGCGGTAGCGGAGCACAAAAAGAAGCTTTCTTCCGAAGTAAAGGAAAAGGCAGCGCAACTTGAGAAACTGGGTGCTTCGGTCTATCTTGAGCGGATGGACTGAAAGACGGAGACCTCTTTTTTTCGCTACAAACCCTCATGATAGCCCAGAGAGCTGAAGAGGAAAGGAATCAAGTGGAGGAGGGATAATGCGAAGATTGCCGGAAAACACCTTCTTTGTCTTCGGGGTTGTTTTTCCGGATTGCTGTTACAATTTGACTGTACTCGCCAGCAAGACGGCTCTTGGGTCTGTCACGCGTGAAAATCTCCTGATTCAGCAAAGCAAGACTGGGGTAATGATGAATTGTTGCGGCAAGCTCACTGTATTGCAGCTCGGCCCCGAAATCTGACAGAGTCTCTTCCAGGACACTGTTTTCGTCATCTAGGTCAGGGACGTTTGAAGTTACAAAATGCAGAGTTATAGAGCTTCTGCCGGGGAATTTCTCTTTTCTTATATCATTTTCTTTCCTTACCTGGTTGACGACGCGAGTTAACCCTATAAGGTTCTGGCGGTTCGGAAAAAACAGACACACTACGGCATCAGGAAGCTGCCGGGTGCAGATGCTTACTTCATCAGTGTGTCCCGTTCTTGAGTCAATCAACACATAGTCAGGTCTCAGATAATTTTTCCACTGGGCTTTGAGGTCCTCAAGCAACAGGTAACCGTCTCTTTTGTCGTAAAGTTCCCTCCAGTTAATGGAGTTCATGAGGTCAGCGTACTTTTCATCTCTCCTCCCGGCAGGCATAAGCCACAGTTGACCCCCGGAAGAATCATCAGTGGAACTCCTGAAGATATACTCATCAATTTCGGGAACTATTCCAGTCTTTATGTAACCACATACGAAGTCAACGACACCCAGATTCTTGTTTGCCGAATTGAGAGGAGCAAAGGTGTCCAGACCTGGTGCTCCCAGGTCAAAATCCACCAACAGAACTTTTTTTCCTTCGGCGATCAAGGCAAATGCGGTATTCATCATCGCCATGGATCTTCCCACTCCGCCTTTGAATGAATAAAACGTTACTGTGTACATATGTTAAGTTGGGTTTCAGGGCTTCAGTGCCAGAGACTGAATGCATCCTGCAGATTTTTTGCTTCTTCCATGCTGGGAATGTTCCTGAAAATCGGTTCCACGCGCTCAGGAGAATCGCTCCGCCTTTTTCGCAGAATTTCAAGATTTCCAGGCATACTCAATAGGTAAAGAAAGTTGTCCATGGCGGCATTCTGAAGCAGTCGACCTCCTTCCCATCTGCTGAGAGATGCTTCGCTGATTCCTGTCTGGCGAGCTAATTCCGCTTTAGACATAGACATCTCCTTTCGAATGCTGCGCATCTCTGCGGGGGTTAACAATCCGAGGTGGCGGCATACAGATTCATGTCTCGCGCTGTCCGCTCCCTTTCCGGTGAATTCAAAAGAGCATTCAGCACAGCTATGAACAGTTATAGTTGCATTCAGAAACACACTTCCGTATTCAAAGCTGTCATCCACTTGTTTGGTCTCCACATTGGAAGACTCACAAACAACACAGGTCACGCTTTCTTTTGAAAGCGGAAGAACTTTACTGTTTTTGTCCATTTTGCCGCTCCTTTTTTACGATATTTATTTCGACCGGTAACTGTAGTGAAAACTTCGTCCTATCAGCTTGTCTCTACCAATCTGTAGTTTGATGTAAATATCTGAATACCCTGGTTCAGTTTTAAATACCATTACATATCCTTTTTCTCCCGGAGGTTTCTCAAGAGTGGTAACTTCAATTGGATGCCTGTCTCGCAAGAGTCGTTCAATAAAGTCCCAGCATGATGTATGAGTAAACTCCAAGCCGATGTCGGAATAGGGATCCATGATTTTACCTGGATTCCAGTCCACCGGTCGTTCTTTTGACCATGCATCAGTGAACTTCTCTGCTTCAAGCAACTCAAGCATCTTTTTTCGGACGACATCCAAAACATCCTTTTTTGACATAGTTGTATAATGCAATCATATGACTGTACGATTATTGTTGAAAACTAAAAAATTGTCAATATCCTGTCATATGATTGTTTGAGGTCTTTTGTAATCTAGTTCTAACTATTCTTTCATCGGTTTATCTTGAGCGAATGAGTCAGAAGGAAGAGACTTCCTGAAGTTCCGGCTACTGTATGGTCTTTTTCTCCGGTTCGTAACCCCGTATGGGAATCGGCGAAGCATGGTGAAAGATCATAAGCCATCTGCCGTTTTGCTTCTCGAATATGTTGGTTGACTGAGAGAGATTAAACATGACCGGGTCCCTTTTTATGTATACCATCTCCTGCAGGCAGGTAACCCAAGCGATGTTGTCGTTTATATCCACGGTCACGTTTGAAATGCTGATGTCGACCTGATCCTCAGGGTCAAAGACGCTTTCCCAGCTCTGCCTTATGGCTTCCCAGTTGCGAAGAGCTGTCCATCCCGGGTGGACGCAGCCGGACCTTGAGTCCTTTACCCAGACCTCTCCCATTAGCTCTAGATTTCTGGTTCCCAGGGCCTCGTAAAAAAGGTTGTTGATCTTGAGTATTTCTTCGCTGTCCTTTTCCATGGTCATCGGCTTGCTCCTACGGTAATTTTACCGGAAAAGGTCTAGAATTCTGCCGAACTGCGAGAATATGTCTCCACGCATCCTGAGAATGTCGTTATACAGAGCCGCCGCCATGATGAAAATAAGAAAGGAAAATCCGATTCGCTGGGTTATCTCGAGGGTCTTTATGCTAAGCGGCTTTCTCTTTATTTTCTCAATCGCCAGATAAAGCAGGTGTCCTCCGTCGAGCATCGGTATGGGGAGAAGATTTATAAGCGCGAGATTTATGCTTATAAGCGAGGTGAACTGGAGGAGGTTCGATATGCCGCTTTGAGCGACATCCCCTGATACCTTGGCGATGAGAAGCGGCCCCGCGACCGTCTTTCCGGCTGTTGCGAGCGCTATTTTTCCCGTTACGAGCTTGAACAGGAAGCCGAAGAAAAGAACGGTAATCTCAACTGTCATACGCGCCGCTTCTGCTATTCCCCTGCGAATCGATTCAAAGAAACCGTACTTTTTAAGCACTCTGTCTGTGCTTGGTGTGACGCCGATTATGTAGCGTTCGATGTCTTCTTGCATTTCCGCCGCCAGGCGAAAATGCATCTTTTCTCCACCACGCTCAATCGTGAAATCAAGTTCCTCACCCCTGCTTTCGACTATTATGTCCGACATATGGTTCCAGTCCGTAACCTCTACGCCGTCTATCGCCTTGATCCTGTCTCCCGGACGTATCCCCGCCCTCCAGGCGGGGCGGTCCTCGGCTACCTCCGCTATGGTTGCGGCTATGGGCCTTGCGAATCCGGTCTCTACCCTGCCGTCGGAACCGGCTTCCGCGAAAAGGGTGAGAGCCCTTGTTTCGTTTCCGGTTCTGACCCTGAATTCAAGCAGCGAATCGGGATTTGAGTGAACAGCGATGTTCACGTCTTTCCAGTTTTTGACTTCTTTTCCGTTTATGCTGAGTATCCTGTCGCCCGCGGCGAATCCTGAGAGATGGGCGTGAGAGTCTTTCTTTACGTAAGTTATGTCAGGAGGATCTTCCAGATAGCCTGAGACGCTTATTCCGAACATGAACACAAGGGGCATGAAGAAAAAGGGAATTATGAAATTCATAGCCGGCCCCGCTATGACCACCAGGAATCTGTCTGTAAGAGATTTGCCGGAGAATCCCCTTTGGTAGTCCTTTTCGTAGTAAGCCTCTATATCGTAGAGGGCCAGGCTGCTGACGGTGAAAGTGTAGACTTTTCCGTCTCTTTCAACTTCGAGTTCTTTTTCCTGGTGCGGGTCTGATTTTAGCGCGTAGAGAAGCCTTTCCCAGCTTGCATATTCCTTAAGACTGAATCCTTTTATCCCGGTGATTCTGTCCCCTGAGGCAAGCGGCGATTCAGTATCCGAAACGTTTTCGACAATTACGTTATCTTCCTTGCCCTCACCGTACATCTTCACGTATCCCCCGAGGGGAAGGGCTGAAATCAGATATTCCGTTTCGCCTCTTACAAAAGAAACGAGTTTGGGGCCGAAACCCAGAGAAAATTTCTCGACTCTGATATTGCTTCTTTTCGCGAGCAGAAAATGCCCCAGTTCGTGAAAAAAGACCAGAACTCCTATTACGAAGATAAAAGCCAGGATAGTAGTCATCACTAAGAAAGAAGGTTCTCCATTATAGAACCGGCGGTGCTCCTAGACCACCTGTCCGCCTCTAATATATTGTCAAGACATCCCGAGTCAAGTTTGTCGTGACGCTCGAGAGTTTCCCTGACTACTGGGATTATATCGGTGAATTTTATTTTCTCGTCAAGAAACGCTGTTACTGCCACTTCGTTCGCGGCGTTTAGCACGGTTGGATAAGTGCCGCCCATTCTGAGACATTCAATCGCAATCGCGGGGGCCTCAAATTTATCCGTGTCTAGCTTCTCGAACGTGATGTCCGAGAGATCGTCCGGCGAGGCGTCGGGGCGCCCGAGATCGAGTCTCTCGGGATAGGAGAGTGCCTGGGCTATCGGTATTTTCATGTCAGAGGCGGAAAGATGGGTTATGAACGAGCCGTCAACATATTCGAGGATTGAATGCACGATGCTCTGGGGATGTACCCAGATTGATATTTTTTCGGCAGGCATGTCAAAAAACCACCTTGCCTCTATGATTTCAAACCCCTTGTTCATCAGCGTCGCCGAATCTATGGTTATTTTCTCTCCCATTTTCCATGTTGGGTGGCAGAGCGCGTCGGCGACTGTAACCTTTTCCAGGTCTTTTTTCGGGGTTTTGCGAAACGGCCCGCCCGATGCCGTTATAATGATCCGTTTAAGGAATTCGCGGTCCTTTTCAAGAAGCGTCTGGAAAACGGCGCTATGCTCGCTGTCCACGGGGAGGAGGGTAATGTTCTGGTTTTTCGCCTCGGAAATAAGAAGTCCTCCTGCGACCACAAGAGATTCTTTGTTTGCTATCGCAACGTTTCTTCCGGCCCGTATTGCGGACAGTGTGGGCAGAAGCCCCGGAAAACCTACCATGGAGGATATAACCAGATCGCAATCGCCTTCCGTAGCAACTGCGATATTTCCCTTGTCTCCGTAGTGTATCTGTGTTTTCGGACCGGCGATTTCCCTGAGTCGTTCCGAGTCCTCCTTTCGGGTAACCGATACGATCTTCGGGGAGAATTCCGTTATCTGTTCTGCAAGAAGATCAATGTTTTTCCCCGCACAGAGACCCGTTACCTCGAACCTCTCGGGAAATCTTCGTACTATCTCAAGGGTCTGCGACCCGATCGAGCCGGTTGATCCGAGTATGGAGATCTTTTTCAATCTAGCGCCCTTTCTCCCGTATCTGCTCTCCTGTCAGTCCGAACCTTCTTTCCCTGTTGCGGTAATTGGTGATGGCCTTTAGCAGGTGTCTTCTTCTGAAATTCGGCCAGAGTGTCTTCGTGACGTATATTTCGGCATAGGCCAGTTGCCACAGCAGAAAGTTCGAAAGCCTCATTTCTCCCCCGGTTCTTATGAGCAGATCCGGTTCAGGCAGACCGGAGGTATAGAGATATTCCTGAAAATCCTTCTCAGAAACCGGTTTTTTCTTTCCCTCCTCGATTATGCTGTTCACGGCGTTGATTATCTCCTCCCTGCCCCCGTAGCTAAGAGCCAGAGTTATCGTCAGGGAGTCGCATTTCTCGGTCATTTTCATCACGCGCCCGAGAAGTTCACGTACGTCCTGGGGGAGGTTCGAGAGATTCCCGATTGCGTTTAGCCTGGTGTTCTGCGCAAGCAGCTTCTCGCCTTCATTTGAGAGGTACTCCCTTAAAAGGTCCATAAGGGCGAGAACCTCTTCCCCCGGTCTATTCCAGTTCTGGGCGGAAAACGCGTAAAGGGTTAGATATTCTATTCCGATCTCCCGCGCGGCACGGACCACCGATCTTGCCGATTTTATTCCTTCCCTGTGACCTATCAGCCTGTCGAGATTCTTTCGACTCGCCCATCTTCCGTTGCCGTCCATTATTATGACAACGTGTCTGGGGATAGGACCCGGTGTGGAAATGTTATGGTTTTTCTGCATTACGAGCCACTGTTTGAGAGCTTCGCTGATAACCGTCGTTTCAGATCGCCGCCCGATAGATGTAAGAAACGGGATATGCGATCAGAACGACCGTAGCAATTACCACCATGGCCACGATCAGGGCGACCGGGTATATGAGAAGTGCCCCCAGGTAGAAAAGGGCTCTTTTCAGCGGAACCCACTCCCGGGATGCTTCGGGAAGGTCGGAAACGCAGCTTTTGACAAATCCTGATATTATTCCAGTAAAAAGTGTGGACATATGAGTGAACCGATCTACCGTAAACCTATCTTATTCCCCTTTTTTCATCAAGGGCGAAAACCCTGCTACCTCGAAACAAGGGAAGCACGGTATTTAGAAAAAGGCCTCTCTGGACCAGGCGCCGTCCGGCGCGGCGACCCGTCTGTAATCCGGCATTCCGGAAAAAAGCCGCACAATAATTGTGTAAATTTAAAGTGAGAAGCCACGGGATATTCATCTTTCCCGAGGAAAAGAATACCGAATGCCCCGGAAACCTCAATTTCGTTATAAACGCGGGGGAATCGCCCCGCAGGCCTGACAGATACGTCGTAATTCCCTCACGCCGCAACACAGGCATCCTCGCGTCAATCAGTTTCACGGTTCATCGGGAACTCTTCTTAAGGAGCAACGGGTCAAGTCAGGACGTTTGAGTCGCCCGCCTTCTCCAGCACGCCGCGACCACAAGCAGGAAGACAAGCGCGGCCCCGGACGCGCCGCTTCCGTCTGAGCCGCCGAGGGCGCAGCCTCCTCCCCCGCCGCCGCCCGGCAGGTCATCTTCCTCATCGCAGCCCTCCTTTACCTCAACCCCCTCGGGCACATCTCCCTCAAGGGTGATGCCCGAGCACTCAAGGTCAAGGGTCTCAAGCTCTTTTAGCTGCGTTAAGAGAATTACGGGAATCACTCCGCTTATGTCTTCCCCCGAGAAGGAAAGTTCCGTCACCCTGCCGTCGTCATCCGTCGTAACGCCGTCGTGCCACATGGAGAAATCATAAGGGTCATCGTAGGACCCGAACCACTCCTCGTTGAGCGAAAGCGCGCGCGCAATGTAAAGAAGCGAGGCCCTCTCTGTCGCCAGCGCATGGTTTTCGGGTATATGCCCCGAAAGCCCCCCGTTGCCCCAGAGGGCGAGCTCCTTGAGTTCCGCGAGGCACAGAAGCTCCCTGGGAATCTCTCCCTCAAGATTGTTGTCAGCCAGAAGAAGAGATACTGCTTTTTCGTTTTCATCGGCACTCACTCCGTACCACTCCCCAAGGGGTTCTCCGCTGTTCCAGTTATCGTTCTCATCCCACATGTCTCCCCCCGCGGCCCCGTAGAACCTTGTGAGGGCCTCCTTGTCGTTTATCCCGCACTCCTCCCCCCGGGTAACCCTTACCGTGTAGGTTATCTCAGTCTCTCCGTCGGGAGCGGTGACCGTTATTTCTATCGAGACGGTTTCGTCCTCCCCGAGATCAATCCGCGTTTCCTCTCCGCTTCGCGCGGAGACGCCGTTTATCTCTATTTCCGCGTCAGGGTGACCGGCCTCTGGGGTAAGTGAGAATTCGCTCACCTCAAGGCCCACCGTCACTTCGTAGTCCCGCGTCTCGGGGCTGAACATCAGGTCTCCTTCAGAGACGCGAAGTTCCCTCAGGGAAGCGTCTGAAGACAGGGGCTCTTCGTCTCCGGGAGGGGGATTCCCTCCCACGGGACCGTCTTCTCCGCCACCGCCGGAAGGAGGACCGCCACCGCCGGAAGGAGAACCGCCACCGCCGGAAGGAGAACCGCCACCGCCGGAAGGAGAACCGCCACCGCCGGAAGGAGGACCGCCACCGCCGCCCGGGGTGCCTCCTCCTCCCGTCGTCGGAGTCCGCGCGGTGGTCTGTGAGGCGCGCTCAAGCCTGACCCGGTAAGTGGTGGTTTGCTCGTTCTCCATGTCCGCCACGGGGGTCACCTTCACCGTCACGACCGTGGCGCCGCCAGGCGCGAGCGCGAGCTCCAGCGGAAGGGGCGTTTCGTGCGAATCCGTAACGTAACTCTCAGCCGCGTACACCCTTCCGCCGGGAGCGGAGGACGCGGCGCTGACCCGGTAGTCCTCTCCTCCCCAGTAAGCGTAGAGATCCACTGTCTTCGCGTCCCGGGGAACCGTCGCCGTGACGCAGCCCCTGCCCCTTGTGCCCCTGTCGCCCTCGGGCATACCTGCCTTTTGGCCGCCGGGGGAGGCAAACAGCTGGAAAAAGAAGGAATCCGGCCGCTGCCAGAGAAAATCCCTGCTCGCCGTCACCGTGTAGACCTGTGATTTCCCGCCCCTGCTCACCTCAATCTCTATCGGGTCGTTTGTCCCCTCGCAGACCTCCAAGGGACGGCTCTTTTCCCCGCTTGCCACGGCGTGGCGTGGCGTCCCCCAGCCCGACACCCTGACGGAAGCTCCCTGCGCCGCGCTCGGAGTCACCCTGATGTGGGTCACCCCTTCATCCGTCCGGAAAATCTCGTAGTCGGTCTCCCTCGCCCCGTTGAATTCGGGGTCAAGTTCCTGCTCCCGCGTGTAATCCCCGTCCCTCCCCACGGCTCCCATCACCGAAAGATCGCTCAGGCGCGCTTCTTCGGGCACTTCCGTCTCTCCGTCGTCCCCGATCTCAAGCGTGAGCGTTGCGGCAAGCGCGGGAACGTTGCTAGTTTCCTCTATAGTTCCCTCTATCTCTATCGTCTCCCCCTCGTCGCTCTTCCAGTCGCGGCATATAAACACGGCCGCGGTGGTGCCTTCGGTATCTCCCGCCCCGATGAAGATCGTGTCGGTACCCGTCCAGTAATCCGCGTCTCCCGCGCAGTTCTTCCCGCTGTCCGCGCTTCCCGAGAAGGAAAGCGTCACCACCGTGTCTCCGTGGGCCGGGGAATTTAACCTGGCCCCCACGATCGCCGTCTCTCCCTCTCTCGCCTCTCCATTGACCGTAAGCGTAAGCGAGGAGGGAAGGGCCGCGTTCGGAGTCGCGCCGCGCACATCGGACCACGCGCTCTCTCCGTTTAAGTTGACCGCCTTCACCCTCACTTCGTACGCGGTTCCGTTCACAAGCCCCCCTATCTCGTGTTTCGTCCCCGTAACGTCGATGTCTCCCGAAGGCCAGGGGGACCCTCTTTCCCTGTGCTGTATCTCGTAGCGGGTCACCGTGCCCGAGGAAGGAGCCGTCCACTGCGCGATGATTTTGCGGTCCACCCCGGCGAGAGTGAGACCCGAGGGAACCCCGGGGGGAGAGTCGTCGTCGGTGATGATCACCGTTACCGAACTGGATGTGCCCGCCGTCACTCCCGAGGGCAGAGTGCCCAGCGCCACGGTGAGCGTCTCGTCGTCTGTGTCTGTGTCCTGGTTAGTCCCGATTATGGCAGTGGCGGAAGTGTTGCCGGTAAAGATGTCGAAACTTGTGAACCCCGCCGTGTAATCCCCCGGTTCCGCCGTGCCCGCCGTCACCGTAACCGGGATTCTCAGGTCTTTCGTAGCCGCCGAAGAGAGCGTGACCTTCACCGTCACATCCCCGCCTTCGGTCACAGGGTTCGGGGATGCGGAAAGGGAGACCATAGTGGTGTCCACCGTGAACGTGGCGGCGGCCGCAGTGCTCTGGTTGCCGTTCGCGTCGTAGTAGGCGTTTGAGATCGCCACGTACACCTGCCCGTCGACAAGGTCAGACGACGGGTTGATCGTGATGACGGTCTTGGCGCTGTTTATCGTCGCCGCGTAGGCGATGTCCGCCCCCGCGTTGTTTGAGACCTTCAGAGTGAGAACCGACGCCAGGTGAGCGTGGGTGGTGAAGTCAGCCCCGCCGGCTGTCCGCTTGATCGCCTCGCCGAACGTAAGGGTGATGTTCGTCCCCGCGTCGGTCACCGTGGCGCCCGAAACAGGGCTGAACGTCGGCGCCGCCACCCCGGTGGTGTCCACCGTGAACGTGGCGGTGGCCGCTGTGCCCTGGTTGCCGTTCGTGTCGTAGTAGCCGGTTGAGATCGCCACGTACACCTGCCCGTCGACAAGATCGGACGACGGGTTGATCGTGATGACGGTCTTGGCGCTGTTTATCGTCGCCGCGTAGGGGATGTCCGCTCCCGAGTTGTTTGAGACCTTGAGCGTCAGAACCGCCGCCAGGTGAGCGTGGGTGGTGAAGTCAGCCCCGCCGGCTGTCCGCTTGATCGCCTCGCCGAACGTAAGGGTGATGTTCGTCCCCGCGTCGGTCACCGTGGCGCCCGAAACAGGGCTGAACGTCGGCGCCGCCACCCCGGTGGTGTCCACCGTGAACGTGGCGGTGGCCGCTGTGCCCTGGTTGCCGTTCGTGTCGTAGTAGCCGGTTGAGATCGCCACGTACACCTGCCCGTCGACAAGATCGGACGACGGGTTGATCGTGATGACGGTCTTGGCGCTGTTTATCGTCGCCGCGTAGGGGATGTCCGCTCCCGAGTTGTTTGAGACCTTGAGCGTCAGAACCGCCGCCAGATGAGCGTGGGTGGTGAAGTCAGCCCCGCCGGCTGTCCGCTTGATCGCCTCGCCGAACGTAAGGGTGATGTTCGTCCCCGCGTCGGTCACCGTGGCGCCCGAGACAGGGCTGAACGTCGGCGCCGACACGGTCGTCGGCGCGTTGGTGCTGCCCGTGCCGGCGTCTGACCAGGGGCCGTCGCCCTCGGCGTTGGTCGCACGCACCTGCACCTGGTAGGACGTGCTCGCCGTCAGGCTCGATATCGTCGCCGTGGTTCCGGTCACGTTCTGGGGACCGTTGCTCCAGTTGCCGCTGGCGCCCGCCCGGTACCGAAGGTCGTAGTTCGTGATGGCAGGCTTGCCGGTATTGGTCGGCGCGCTCCAGCTCACGCTCAAGCTCGTGCTCGATGCCCCCGACACAGTCGGCGCCGAGGGCTTCGCGGGAGGCTCGGCCACGTCGGTGATGGTGATCGTCACCGTCACCGTGTCGCTGTCGGTGCCGTCGCTCGCCTTGATGGTCACCGAGTAGCTCGACTTCGCCTCGTGGTCATACGTGACGGAGGTCTTGGTCTTGATCTGCCGGGTCGAGGCGTCGAACGTGAACGAGGACGCGTCGGTTCCCTCCATCGTGTAGGTAAGACTGTCGCCTGTGTCCGCGTCGGTGGCCGCGGGGATCGGGTCTCCTATGTTCGTGTTCGCGGCCGTGTTCTCGGCCACGCTGCGGGTATGCGAGGCGGCGGCGAACACGGGCGCGTTGTTTGACGGCGCGTTGGTGCTGCCCGTGCCGGCGTCTGACCAGGGGCCGTCGCCCTCGGCGTTGGTCGCACGCACCTGCACCTGGTAGGACGTGTTCGCAGTCAGGCCCGATATCGTCGCCGTGGTTCCGGTCACGTTCTGGGGACCGTTGCTCCAGCTGCCGCTGCTGCCCGCCCGGTACTGCAGGTCGTAGCTCGTGATTGCGGGCTTGCCGGTGTTGGTCGGCGCGCTCCAGCTCACGCTCAAGCTCGTGGTCGAGGCCCCCGACACAGTCGGCGCCGAGGGCTTCGCGGGAGGCTCCGCCACGTCGGTGATGCTGATCGCCACCGTCACCGTGTCGCTTGCCGTGCCGTCGCTCGCCTTGATGGTCACCGAGTAGCTCGACTTCGCCTCGTGGTCATACGTGACGGAGGTCTTGGTCTTGATCTGACGGGTCGAGGCGTCGAACGTGAAAGAGGACGCGTCGGTTCCCTCCATCGTGTAGGTAAGGGGGTCGCTGTCCGCGTCGGTGGCCGCGGGGATCGCGTCTCCTATGTTCGTGTTCGCGGCGCTGTTCTCAGCCACGCTGCGGGTATGCGAGGCGGCGGCGAACGAGGGCGCGTTGTTCGGCGCGTTGGTGCTGCCCGTGCCGGCGTCTGACCAGGGGCCGTCTCCCTCGGCGTTGGTCGCCCGCACCTGCACCTGGTAGGACGTGTTCGCAGTCAGGCCCGATATCGTCGCCGTGGTTCCGGTCACGTTCTGGGGACCGTTGCTCCAGCTGCCGCTGCTGCCCGCCCGGTACTGCAGGTCGTAGCTCGTGATTGCGGGCTTGCCGGTGTTGGTCGGCGCGCTCCAGCTCACGCTCACGCTCGTGGTCGAGGCCCCCGACACAGTCGGCGCCGAGGGCTTCGCGGGAGGCTCCGCCACGTCGGTGACGCTGATCGTCACCGTCACCGTGTCGCTTGCTGTGCCGTCGCTCGCCTTGATGGTCACCGAGTAGCTCGACTTCGCCTCGTGGTCGTAGGTGACGGAGGCCTTGGTCTTGATCTGACGGGTCGAGGCGTCGAACGTGAAAGAGGACGCGTCGGTTCCCTCCATCGTGTAGGTAAGGGGGTCGCTGTCCGCGTCGGTCGCCGCGGGGATCGGGTCTCCTATGTTCGTGTTCGCGGCGCTGTTCTCAGCCACGCTGCGGGTATGGGAGGAAGCCGAGAACGAGGGCGCGTTGTTTGTGTTGGTGCTGCCCGTGCCGGCGTCGGACCAGGGGCCGTCTCCCTCGGCGTTGGTCGCCCGCACCTGCACCTGGTAGGACGTGTTCGCAGTCAGGCCCGATATCGTCGCCGTGGTTCCGGTCACGTTCTGGGGACCGTTGCTCCAGCTGCCGCTGCTGCCCGCCCGGTACCGAAGGTCGTAGTTCGTGATGGCGGGCTTGCCGGTGTTGGTCGGCGCGCTCCAGCTCACGCTCACGCTCGTGGTCGAGGCCCCCGACACAGTCGGCGCCGAGGGCTTCGCGGGAGGCTCCGCCACGTCGGTGACGCTGATCGTCACCGTCACCGTGTCGCTTGCTGTGCCGTCGCTCGCCTTGATGGTCACCGAGTAGCTCGACTTCGCCTCGTGGTCGTAGGTGACGGAGGCCTTGGTCTTGATCTGACGGGTCGAGGCGTCGAACGTGAAAGAGGACGCGTCGGTTCCCTCCATCGTGTAGGTAAGGGGGTCGCTGTCCGCGTCGGTCGCCGCGGGGATCGGGTCTCCTATGTTCGTGTTCGCGGCGCTGTTCTCAGCCACGCTGCGGGTATGCGAGGCGGCGGCGAACACGGGCGCGTTGTTGGCCGCCGCCGCCCGCGTCACGGTGACGGTATAGGTCTGCTTCGTCGTGCCGTCCTGGGCCGTGACCTCGACCTTGATCGCGTTCGAGCCCACCGAGAGCGCGATGGCCGAACTCTCCGTGCCGCTGGTCACCGCGGTCAGACTCGTCCCCTTGCCGACCTTGATCGAGGCGCCGCTGTGCGCTCCAGTCGGCGTCAGCTTCACGTGCGTGATGCTGTTCGCCACCGAGGCGCTGTAGGACAGGATGTTCTTGTCGAAGGTTCCGACGAACAGCGCCGAGAACGTCCCCGTCGCGCTCGCCGCGCTCTTCACCGTCAGACCGCTCAGCTCCGTGTTGGTGGACTGGGGCGAGGCCGCGCAGGACGCGGCGATCTTCAGCGAGACCGGGGTGCCGACGGTCCAGCCCGGGTTGGTGCTGGTGAGAATCTGGCTGGGAGCAATACCGATTGAATACCCGGTCGAGCCGACGCAGAACTTCAGCGCCCGGAGCGCGGCATTCGGGGCAGCGTTGAAACTCACCCCCAGACCAAGGCCGGAGGAGCTCGCTATTTCGGTGAAATGATATGCGGTGCCGCCAACCGTGAAACTGTTGTCCGTCAGCCGCGTATTGCAGTCGGTCTTGGACGTGCACCCAATCACATTGTTACTGCTCTGCGGCGTCAGCGTCGCCGACCAGAGGGCCTTGGCCTGGCCGTTAACGCGGATGGCCAGGGAGCTACCAGAGCCAATCCAGAAGATCTGCCCGGTCGGCGTGTTAGCAAAGTATGAGTTAGCCTGGTCCGCGATGCTCCAGCCGGCCGCGGCGCCCGAATCTTCGTCGTCGGAGGACGTATGGTGTATTTCCAGACTTGCGGTGCCGGTAGTGTACAGCAGAAAATGGTACGTCGTGTCCTTCGAAAGCGTGGTGTCATCCGGGGCCGCGAAGGATACTGTGCCCGCCGAGACGGTCGAGGGAACCGTCAGGTCCGCGAGCTTCGCCTTCGGATTTCCGTCGGTGCCCGAGGACCACAGCTCCGCCCGGACGGTCGCGCGCTCGGTGGCGGTCAGGGTGGTCCCGACCACCGCGTCGATGCTGCTCAGCGTGTAGCCACGGGCGTGGCTCCCCGTCGTGAACCCCTGAGAGGGGACAATACCATTTGTTGAGAATGGCAAGGCGGAACTTCTGGTCTGCCCGGTGTTGCTTACCAGCACGTCGGCGGAGGCCGACGCGGCGGCGAACGGGGAGAACGCCCCGAGCAGCAGGAACAGGAGAAAGCAAAGGCGCCGGAACGCGCTTACGGACGAAACAGGGGGAATCATGGTCCCCCCCGCGGAATCAGACCTGCAGGAGAGACAAAATGGGGGGGGGGGTAGCCCCTTTCTCGGTCATCAGCAACGGATTTCTTTCTGCTTTGCTCATTTTTCCGGGTACCCTCGCCTTAAAAATATAAGGAAGCAGGGAAAAAGTCAATCTGATTTCCGCCCCCGCCGCGGTGATTCCGTACATGTGAGTGGGATTTGGGGGGCAATATCAGAGTGGAGCGATTTTTCGCAGAGAAACTCTGATTCTTGCCGCAAGATTCCCTGATCGCTCCCGGACACTCCTCTCTTAAGACACAGTCTGCCGTCTTCTGGACGAACGATTCTCGTAACATTTCAGATTTTCACGCAGATTTGAAGGTGATTCCTAACCCGCTTCGAGCAAGACCTCAAAAGCGTCTTTCCTGTTAAGAACAAAATGCCTTGTTGTCTCCGGTGCGATCCTGAAATCCCTCCCGAATATGATCGCGAGCGCTATGTTGGCGCACACCGCGTTGTTCGCCGGAGCACAGCGCACACGCGAACGGCATCCGTCCTCCCTCACCGAAGGTAACATCTCGTATGTAATGATTTTTGTTCTCTACAGACCAGTGTCCCCTGTTCCATGAAAGCATCTGCTCGGGAGTCGCTCTTCTGTCATCCACTGACGTGATGCCGTAAGCGTACTCCGTGCTCTGCGCGTCCGTCTTTACCTTCTTTGTCCAGCGCTTCACCCGAAACGCACCCGCGACGACAGGAAGCACGCGGAGATCGCCGCCGGGGATATTGCGAAGGTGCAGGACATAATCGAGAAGGGGGAGATTGTCACCAATCCCAGGGGGCGGCCGATTTTCTTTTCTTCAGACGAACAGGGGATGCGGAGTACGTTATACCGCTCCTAGTAGGAAAGAGAGGGCAGAACATGAACTCCTTCTTCGACCCTCTCGACAATGGAAAATACAGGAAGGATTCAAGAAAGGTGGGAAAAGTGCTGAGGAAAGAAAAAGAATGAGGGGTCGCCTGGTTCCCTCGGGATACGCGAGAGGACTCCAACTCCCTCTCCTGCCTATGGTGGGGCGACTTTGTCGGGCTCCAGGATTGCCCCAATCCGTAACGGCGGCGGAGACTTTGCCGCGCATCTTGGTAAAGAATTTACAGGATGGGGGAGTGAAGTCAAACGAAAAAGCCCGCCCCGTTGATGATTCAACGGGGCGGGCCATGCTCTTTAACGAAGTCGGTGTAGCCAACGGCAGGCGCCGCAGTAACGCGCGAGCACTGGCTGAAACTCCCGCGTGTCCAGACTGCTTGTGACTCTGT
Source organism: Thermodesulfobacteriota bacterium (assembly GCA_965204035.1). Classification (GTDB taxonomy): domain Bacteria; phylum Desulfobacterota_D; class UBA1144; order Nemesobacterales; family Nemesobacteraceae; genus Nemesobacter. The sequence goes on along the minus strand of OZ241964.1, from coordinate 1,422,644 downwards.
GCATAGTGGTCTGCGAAGGGGACTGTTAGTCAAAAAAAATTCCTTTCAGGTAAACTACAGAAAACGTAGATCGCAATGACAAAATTCCGCTTTTTTCTCATAGTATACGCGTTAATTCCGGCTTCTCTTTTTTCAACCCCTCTTCTCGCAAAAGAAGATACATACAGAGGCCTTTCCGACTTCGCGAAGGCCCTGAACCTCATAGAGGAAAACTATGTGGAAGAAGTTTCCTCCGAGCAGCTGACCCGAAGTGCCATAAAAGGCATGTTCGATTCCCTTGATCCCTACTCGGTTTACCTTTCATCTGAGGGCTTGAGAAACCTTGAGATAGGGACTATGGGGGAGTTTGAGGGCATAGGAGTAGAGATTACGGTGCGCGACGGGTTTTTGACCGTTATATCTCCGATTGAAGGAAGTCCTGCGCAGGAAGCCGGCATGAAATCGGGAGACGTGATCGTCTCCATAGATGGAGAAAGTACCGAGAAGACCAACATAGTTGACGCTCTGGACCGCATAAGGGGTAGGGAAGGAACTGAAGTTGATATCGTTGTCAGAAGAGACGGAACCGAGGAAACCCATAAGTTCACCATCACAAGACGAATAGTGAAACTTAGAAGTGTCGAGTCCAGGTTGATCGAAAAGGATATAGGTTATATAAAACTCTCGCAGTTCCACAGGCATTCTGCTGATGAGTTCCTCAGTTCTTACAGGGGGCTCGAAAAGGAAAACGGCGCGAGGCTCGGAGGACTTGTGCTTGACCTCAGAAACAACCCTGGAGGATTGCTTGAACAGGCGCTTGCGCTTAGCGACATGTTCATGGATAAAGGGCTTATCCTGAACGTGAAGGGAAGGTCCAAAATGACTTCGAAGGAATATTTCGCCAGGGAGGGAATGGATATACCGACCAATCACGTTGCCGTAATCGTGAACCGGGGGAGTGCGAGTGCTTCCGAAGTTCTTGCCGGAGCACTTAAAGACAGCGGCAGGGCGAAGATAGTCGGTACGAGAACATTCGGCAAGGGTTCAGTTCAGTCGGTAATAGAACTTTCGGGGGAAACGGGAGTGAAGATAACCACGGCGAGGCTCTTTACCCCCAAGGGGATTCTGATAGATGACAAGGGCATAGAACCTGATATTTTGGTTGAAGGTGGCGACAAGGACGTCCCATTGGACCCGCAGCTTGCAAGGGCGTTAGAAACTGTAAGGCACATGTGAGGAAATAAGAGCTTGAGTCTGAAGAAGAAGCGAACGAGAAAAAGACAGTCTACGGCAAAAACCGGCGATAAAAAACGCACGACGAGACTTACCCACGCAGTTCTGGTCCTGATTTTCTTTTTTGCCTTTTCGATTTTCGGCCTCAAGCATATCGAAAGATTTTTTGACGGATGGTCACCCCGGGAGGCTACACCTACTGCGGCGGACAAGGTTGCGGAGAAAAAGCCCCGGCGTCCAGCGGTTGTCCTCATAATAGATGATCTGGGCCAGGACAGAGAATCGGTTGACAGGCTCATCAGGATCAAGCAGCCGCTTAACTTGGCCGTGCTTCCGCATCTTCCCCATTCCCTGTACGCTGCGCGTTCTGCTTACCGCGGGGGAAAGGACGTGATTCTCCACCTTCCCATGGAACCCAAGTATTCCTCCGGTTATACGGCCGATGACGCTGGGGAAGGAGTTTTACTGCTCGGCTTCTCGATAGGCCAGATGAGGGAGGAACTCAGAAGAAACATCATGGCCGTCCCCAACATAGTCGGAGTCAGCAACCATATGGGCTCTAAGTTCATGGAGAACGAAGAGCCGGTAAGAATGATAATGCGGGAACTGAAGTCCAGGGACCTTTACTTTGTTGACAGCCTTACGACTCCCAACTCCCGTGGATACAGCGTAGCGAAGCGGCTTGGAGTAAAGACGCTTAAAAGGGATGTTTTTATTGACCAGGGTGGTCGGGGCAAGGAATATACTATAGAGCAGCTTGACCGCTTGGTAAGGATCGCTGAGGAAAACGGTATAGCGGTAGGTATAGGCCATCCTTACCCGCAGACTATAGACGCTCTTGGGGAGTATCTGCCCAAAATTGAGAAAAAGGTTGAATTCATGAAAATATCGGCGGCCGCTTTGAACTGAAACGGTTGCGGAGAAATCACCTGAAAGAGGATTGTCATGGGACTTGTGGATGAAATCAGAAACAGGCGGGATTCTTGGAGCCGGAGATTAGAGGAGCAGAGAGCTTTCGAGGAGCCCTACGACCATGAATTCGAGAAAGGAAACGCCCGCAAAATCGAAGAAGAGATAAAAAAGAACCGGGAGATGGTTGGAAAATTCCCGCTTCTGGAAGAACAATCGAAATAGTCGGCGGGAGAGAGCGGTCGGCGGGTGATTTGACAACGTTTTTTTTATCCTTTAGGATTTTCAGCCCCACGAGGATGGAGGTTTTGATTTTTTGCCAGGAATAACAGTAGGTAGCAGCGAAAGTATTGACAGCGCCTTAAAAAGGTTTAAGAAACAGGTTGAGAAGGGTGGGGTTCTCTCTGAAGTAAGGAAGAGAGAATACTACGAAAAACCGAGCGAAAAGAAAAAAAAGAAGCTGTTTGCCGCCAAAAAGCGCAGTTCAAGCAGGAAGAGAAGATAAATCGTTTCAATTTGCGCGGTTTTCACCGGAAGTTATTTCTGAAGGCCCCACCGATTAAGTCGCTTTGAATGAAGAACTATTCTTCCAAATCAGCGATAGCGGATATAAAGGCAAGGCTCAGCATAGTAGATGTCATACAGGGCTTTGTCTCCCTTAAAAAATCCGGAAAAAACCATATCGGGCTCTGCCCGTTCCACGACGACAAAAACCCTTCCATGCACGTAAATGATGAGAAGGGCTTTTTCCATTGCTTCAGCTGCGGAGCCGGAGGAGATGTATTCGGCTTCCTGATGAGATACAGCAATATAGGTTTCCCCGAAGCCTTAAGAGAACTCGCGCGCAAGGCCGGAGTCAGTCTCCCGGCTCCGCGTCCGCGTACCAAAAGCGAGAGGAAAAAAGAGGCCGCTTCGGCGAGGTTTTTTGAGATAAATTCTCTTGTCTCTTCGTTTTACCACGAGAATCTCCTCGGTTCAGGAAAAAACTCCGCGCGGGCTAGAGAGTACCTGGAATCAAGGGGAATCAGTCCGGAGATAATCGAGGAGTTCAAGCTCGGCTTTGCTCCCGACAGCTGGGATGCCGCCGTGGAATTCGCTTCAAAAAACAATATTGGTGTCAAGGAACTCGAAGAGCTTGGTCTTGTCGTTGCGAGAGAGCGCGGGAGCGGGCACTACGATCGGTTTCGAAACAGAATTATTTTTCCAATAAACGAGATAACAGGACGAATTTGCGGTTTCGGCGGGAGAGCCCTGAGCGAGGATGAACCCAAACAGCCGAAATACATGAATTCCCCCGAATCCCCTGTTTTCGACAAAAAGAGTGTTCTTTACGGACTTTACCACTCGAAAAGTGAAATCGGAAGAAAACGGAAAGCTGTTTTGGTTGAAGGCTACATGGACTTCATAAAGCTCTACGCAAATGGAATACGCAACGTGGTTGCCACCTTGGGAACGGCCTTTACGAATGATCACGCCAAGCTTCTGCGGCGTTTCTGTGAGGAAGTGGTGATTGTCTACGACGGTGATACCGCTGGGATACGTTCCGCCGTTCGGGCCGGAGAGATTCTTCTTGAGCAGGAGATTTCTTCAAGTATTTGCCGTATTCCCGATGGCCTCGACCCCGATGATTATCTGGAGGAACACGGACCTGAGAATCTCGCCGAACTGATCGCGACCGCCGTTGATGTCTCAGATTTTATTATTGACGATACTTTCGCAAGGTACAGGGAAAAGAAAGTATCTTCCGGAGAGTCGATAAAATTGCTTGTGGGCTTGGTTTCAAAAATAAAAGACCCGGTCCGAAGCGCCGAAGCTGTTTCCAAGGCAACAGGGCTTTTCGGGATAAGAGAGTCTGAGTTTCTCTCCCTGGTAAAAACCTCGAATCCGGGGAAAAACCGCGGGTCGCTTGCGCCGGCGGCTTTGATTCCGGAAAAAAACATTCATGAGAGAGAAATTGTGAGGATACTGCTTAAATTCCCCCACCTGATGAGCGCCGAGAAGATTGAAAATGTCAGCAGGGATTTTGAAAATGGCGATTTAAAGGTTATTCTCAACCGTGTGGGTGAAGGGGAGTTTACCGAAGTTTCCTCCCTGATGAGTTCTTTTGAGAAAATCGAGATGCAGCAACTGCTGAGCGAGTTAGTTTTTTCTTCGGATGATTTGATAGACGAGACGACTTCGGAGAAAATATTAAATGATTGCGTGAAGGAGCTTGAACTGAGAGATATAGCATTTAAGCGTAATCAGGTAATAGAGAGAATCCGCAAGCAGCGTGATTCTTCGGATAAAACCCTTGAAAGAAAGCTTGTTGAGCAATACAGGGACTTGGTGAGTATGGAAAAGACCAGAAGAGGAACTGCAAGTTGAATCCAAACGACGAGACTAACGGGCTGGGAAACGAAATCGACGGACAGGACGAAAGGGAATTTTCTGAGTCCGTACAGGGTTTCCAAAATGCCCAGTCTGATTCTCGAGCGGAAGACAAGCTCAAACACGTAAAGAGCAACGATTCCGATCAAGACCCTATAAGATCGTACATTCTCGCTATTGCGCAGCACTCCCTCCTCTCCAAGGAGGAAGAGGTTGAGATAGCAAGACAGATTGAAAAAGGCAAAAAAATAATCGCAAGAATGATAATAGAGAACCCCTTCATGATGAAAAAGGTTCTCAAACTCGAAGAAGAGATAAAAGAAGGGGCGCTCGGTGCGGGCTACCAAGGCGAGGACATAGAATCCTCCGCTGACGGCGAAACATATAGAAATTACGCAAAGAACTTTCTACCGATAAGAGAACTTTTTGCTGAGACCGAAGAACTGAGAAAGAAACTTGATGCTGCAACTCTTTCAGATAGGGAAAGCGCGAAGATCTCCAAACAAATCAGAAAGAACAACGAACGGACCGTAGAACTTCTTGACGAAATCGATTTCTCCTCTACGCAGGCCAACAGGATATACAATCTGGCCGTCGAGTATGTGGACAGGGTTGAGGGCGGGGATTGTGACTGCGTGATGGATGGTTCAGACCACGCGATTGGCAATGGTTCGAAATCTGAATATTCCGAGGAGGAAATCGCTTCTCTTAAAAGGGTGCTTGGAAGGTTTGAAAAAGCGAAGAAGGCTACTAAGAAAGCTAGGAAAACACTTATCGAGTGCAACCTTAGACTTGTAGTCAGTATAGCGAGAAAATACGTTAACAGAGGGCTGCCGTTTCTCGACCTAGTTCAAGAAGGCAATATGGGGCTGATGAAAGCGGTTGAAAAGTTCGAACATGGAATGGGATACAAGTTTTCAACCTGCGCCACATGGTGGATAAAGCAGGCAATTACGCGCGCAATAGCCGACCAGGGAAGTCTTATTAGAATTCCCGTTCACATGACCGAAAATATAAACAGGCTAAACAAGATCTCGAGATCCCTGATGCAGAAACTGGGGAGGGAACCCAGACCGGAAGAGATAGCCGAGGCAATGGACGTACCTCTTGATAAGGTCTTGAAGATTATGAAGGTGTCACGTGATCCGATTTCTCTGGAGTCCCCGATTGGCGAGGACGACTGCAGGCTGATGGATATTATCTCGGACCCGGCTTCCACTTCTCCGCTTGACATGCTCGAAACCAAAGAATTGAACCGCATCATGCGCAACGCGCTCTGCTCCAACCTCAGTAACGGGGAGGAAGGAGTCGTTAAAATGCGTTTCGGGATAGATGAGGACAAGGAATACACCCTTGAAGAAATAGGAAAAAAATTGAACGTTACCCGCGAGAGAATAAGACAGATCGAGGTAAAGGCCATTAAGAAGCTCAAAAGGTTCGGAAGAGCTCTTCCAATACGGGGTTTTAATACTGACTGACATTCTAGCTTGACATTATTTTTTTTAGTGATAGTTTTTCCCGTCTAGGGTGGCTATGCTGAAGGGGAAGCACCCGGTCCCATCCCGAACCCGGAAGTTAAGTCCTTATAGGCCGATGATACTGCTCCTTTCAGGAGTGGGAAAGTAGGTGGCTGCCCTTTTCTTTCTTTCCTTGCTTTCTCAAGTTTCCGGTGCCTGCGATGTCAAAGACCAACGTTGCCGTGTTTGTTTCCGGAAGCGGAACAAATCTTCAGGCGGTGATAGATTCCGGCATAGAATCCGCAAACATAGCCGTGGTTGTCTGTGATACCCCTGGAGTCATGGCGATTGAAAGGGCTAGAAAACACGGCATTCCCGTCGAACTCGTAAACAGCAGGAATTTTGAATCAAAGGAAGAGTTCGAAAGACAGATAGTTGCGAAAATCGACAGATATGAAATAGGACTTGTCGTACTTGCCGGGTTCATGAGGATACTTACTCCTTATTTCATAGGCCGTTTCGCGGACCGTATCATCAATATTCATCCTTCCTTGCTTCCCTCTTTTCCGGGAACAGATTCAGTAAGACAGGCACTTGACTACGGAGTGAAACAGACGGGTTGTACTGTCCATTTCGTGAGAGAGGAAGTTGACGCGGGCCCCATTGTTCTTCAGGCCGTTGTTCCGGTTACGGAGGAAGATACGGAAGAGACTCTGCTTGAAAAAGTCCACGCTGAGGAACACAGGATACTGCCCGAAGCCATAAGGCTTTTCTGCGAGGGAAACCTGACTCTCAGTGGAAGAAAAGTCCTGATTTCCTCCTGAGACCCGAGAAATCTCTAAACGGTTCTTCCAATGGCTTCGGCAACGGGGGCAGCTTTTTCCATCAGGTTTTTGAATGTTTTCGGTTTAAGCGACTGAGCTCCGTCACTGACGGCAATCTCCGGGTTATTGTGAACCTCGACTATTACTCCGTCCGCTCCGGCGGCTATTGAAGCTAAAGTTACTGGAATTACGTACTGCCAGTAGCCGGTTCCATGGCTTGGGTCGGCGAAAACAGGCAGGTGGGTCTTCTCCTTGAGTACCGGGATAGCGTTCAGGTCGAAAGTGTTTCTGGTCGCAGTCTCAAAGGTCCTTATCCCCCGTTCGCAGAGCATTACGTTACTGTTGCCCTCCGACAGTATATATTCTGCGCACATGAGAAACTCGTTTATAGTTGTTGACATCCCCCGTTTTAGCAAGACGGCCTTTTTTGACTTGCCGACATGTCTTAAAAGCGAGTAGTTCTGGGAATTTCTCGCTCCGATCTGAAGCACATCAGCGTATTCCTCGACCAGTTCAAGATCGTCCGGGCTCATTATTTCGGTCACTATGGGCAGCCCGGTCACTTCTTTCGCCTTGATGAGAAGTTCCAGTCCCTCTTTTCCAAGACCCTGGAAAGAATAGGGGGAAGTTCTGGGTTTAAACGCGCCGCCTCTGAGCATTGACGCTCCTGAATCTTTTATGGAAGCTGCAATTGTCATTATCTGTTCTTCGTCTTCAACCGAGCACGGTCCTGCGATTATGGGGATATTCCTGTCCCCTACTGTAACGCCGTCCACATTGAAAACGGAGGTTTCATCGTTCGCTTCCCTGCTTGTCAGCTTGTAGGGCTGAAGCACAGGAACGACCTTTTCGACTCCCTGTAGCTGTTTGAGGACGTCGAGGTCATGAGGCTTTCCTCTATCGTCTCCGACCACTCCGATGACAGTCCTGAGAATTCCTTCGATTGAATGCGGCGAATAGCCAAGTTCCTTTATGACGGATTTGACCTTGTCTATGTCTTCCTTGGTCGCCTTTTGCTTCATTACTACTATCATTTAAAGAACCTCCATGTTTTGTGCGGAACGGACAAACTTAATACATAGAACATTCCTAATGTCAATTATAATGTCTTTATATATCGACGTATTGAGCCTGTTTGCTAGCGAAGGTTTAGAAAAACGGCACTGAATATCTTTTGCGAAGTTTCCCTGAAATGTTTTTCGAACTTCGTTTCTGTTTCTCCTCTTCGAGCTTCAACGAAACCGGGTGGAGGGTGTGCGGGACGGAACAAGCAACTTCTATTGAATTCGGACACTATCTGCTCAATGTAACTCAACTGATCGGTCTTTATTATGGTCCTCCCGCTTCTCGTAAGCACTTTTGCTAGGCAGCTTATAAATTCCCGGTTGAACATTCTGTGTTTTGAATGTCTTTTCTTCGGCCAAGGGTCGGGGAAGTTAACTAGGACAAGATCAAACATTCTCTGTCTGAAGACCTGTCTGAGTGCGATCTCAGCTTCAATGTGGAGGAATTTTAAGTTCTCCAGAGAGAACTCTTCCGCAGCACGCACCGCTTTTCGAAATCTTCCTCTCTTGATCTCGATACCAAGGTAGTTTCTGTCTGCGTCGCACTGCGCTGCGTTTATGAGAAATTCTCCTTCTCCAAAGCCAATCTCAAGTATTAGGGGTTTTTCGTCGCAGAAGATGTCTTTTTTGCCGATGGGAAGCGAAAACAAGGAGATGTCCACCGCGGGGTCGGTTAACTTCATTTTCCGTGTCAGGATCTAAAAGCAGAAGTTATAATCTGCTCCCCGATCTTTATTCCGTAATCTCCCTCATGTTCTTTCATCTTGCCTATACGCTCGGGAAGCGACATTTCTATTTTGCCTTTTCTGGCTTTCTTGTCGATTTTCATGACGTCGATTATTTTCCCGACGTTTACCCCGCGTGGAGGCTCAGTGGGAAGTCCTGCCCTCTCCAGAAGAAGGGTGAGCCTGTCCTGCTCTTTTTCACTCCACCCTGTTTCACCCAGAGCGATTCTTCCCTCAATTACCATTCCCGCGGAAATCGCTTCTCCATGGGAGACTGTATAGTCGGATAGCTGCTCGATTGCGTGGCCGACCGTGTGCCCGAAATTAAGGATTTTCCGCAGGTTCTGCTCCTTTTCATCCTTCTCAACCACCTCCGCCTTGATCCTGCAGCTTGTCTCTATTACCTTAAGCAGCGCTTCGTCGTCGAATTCGTAGATTTTCTCGATATTTGCTTCTAGGTACTGGAAGAAATCCTCACTGCTTATTACGCCGTATTTGATTATCTCGGCAAGTCCCTCCGCCAGCTGTTTCGGTTCGAGGGTTTTAAGCGTGTCTGTGTCCACATACACTCGCCATGGCTGATAGAAGGAACCGATGAGGTTTTTTCCGTGAGGGGTGTCTACAGCAGTTTTTCCTCCCACCGAACTGTCAACGCAGGCAACTAGGCTTGTGGGTACCTGAACGCATGGTACTCCCCTCATGTAAGTGGCGGCCACGAATCCTGCTATGTCTCCCACGACCCCGCCGCCTAGTGCTATGACCGAAGAATCCCTGCCGAATCCCGATTCAAGCATCCTGTCTTCTATGAAAGACTTGATTTCTCTGGTCTTGCTTTGCTCTCCCGCCGGGAAGACAATCATCCTGGCTTCCGGGAGTGCTTCCTCAAGATCGCTCAGAAATTTCGCCCCGTAGAGGTCCGCCACGTTTGAATCGGTTACTAGGGCGTGGGAGTGGGCTATGGATGCCTCGGTCAGATCACCCGCAATCTGACTCACAAGACCTTGGCCGATCAGTATTTCATAGGAATTATCTTCGTTTGAACTGACTTTGACTGCTATCTTTTTCAATCTTTACCCCGGCATTTTAAGTAAGGACCAGACAGGGTGGGGGGAAAGGGCCTCGGCCCCCTTGAGCCCGGCAAGCTCTACGAGGAAAAGGTATCCTACGACGCTTCCTCCCAGTTCTTCCACCAAACGCCCGGTGCTGTGTGCCGTTCCTCCCGTGGCCAGAAGATCATCGACGATTACTGCGTTGCTTTTGCCGTTTATCGCGTCTTTGTGAATCTCCAGAACGTCTTTCCCGTACTCAAGATCATATGAAACGCTTGCGGTGTCGCTCGGCAGCTTGCCGGGTTTCCTTACCATGATTAATTCTTTTTCAAGCTTGTAGGATAGGGCGGCAGCGAATATGAAGCCTCGGCTTTCGGGCGCGACAAGTGAGGTTATCTCCTTGCCGGCGAGTATTTCCGCCATCATGTCAACGGATTTTCGGAAAGCCCCGGCGTTTTTAACAAGCGTGGTTATATCGTAGAAGAGTATCCCTTTGCTCGGGAAATCGGGAACGCGTCTGATTTGGTTTTCGATTTCTTCCAGCGCCATTTCTTTTTGCTTGTTCGGGGAGGTTTTCATCAGGCCTTTTCCCTGAGGGAGGATAGCTCAAAGGCTGTTCTCACTGCTTGTTCCGGGGTTTCGCATCTGATAATTTCCTCAGAGACATCCCAGGTGTCAAGCCCGATGACGGGAATTCCGGACTTAAGCGCGAACGATATCTCCGACAGGGTGCCGAAACTGCCTCCAATGGCGATTATAGAATGACTTGACTTCGCTACTATCACGTTTCTTGCTTCACCCATCCCCGTAACTATCGGTATGTCGATGAATCTGTTGGCCGATGAGGCTTCGGGGCCGGGGAGAATTCCGATTGTGGTGCCCCCGGCTGATTTCGCTCCTCGGCACGCGGCTTCCATAACTCCTCCCATTCCGCCGCAAAGCAGAAAACAGTCCCCTTTGGCAATCAGAACTCCGACTTCTTCCGAAGTTCTTTTTTCCTTCTCACTTGCGTTTGCCGCTCCGATTACTCCTATGATCGTTTCCATTAAAGTCTCACCGCGTTGCGTTTAACAAGCTTGTATAAAACGGTTAAAATCACAAGCTCCAAAGTATACCACGGGTTTAGGCGATTTATATCACGGGAAAACCTTATGTATTACACAAGAACTTGGCTTACGCTTATTTTTTCAGTTTGCTTCCTCTTCCCCTTTCCTCTTGAGGGAAGCCAGGTGAATCTCAGGATTCCCCACGGTTTTGAATTCGGGATTTCCAGAAAGGACGCACTTAATCTGATCGAATTTTCTAAACTCGAGATTGTTTCTGATCGCAAATACTCAAACAATCTACGAAAAGTCGTTCTGGACGGTTCCTTGTCGGGAGTTGCTCTTGACCCGCCGCCAGACCATGAAACCCGGCTTGAATTTTATAAAGACAATCTTATGTCAAGTTCCATCTTGTTCAGTTTTGAGGATGAGACCCGTTTTGCGTTCGCAAAAAGCGAGCTTGTCGGTGATCTCGCTGATGTTCTCGGCAACGCTTTCGAGCGGGAGAAAATGTTTTCTTACGAGGTTCTGTCGTGGGATCTTTCGGACACAGTAGTACTTGCAAGCGTGAACTCTAAAAAAAGAACAATAGAAATTGAATATATTCATAAGCCTGTTCTGGAAAAAAAGACGGCGAAGGACCTGCGCCGCAAACGCAGGGAGGATCCAGGAGATCCTGCCAGGCAGATGTTTATTGACAGCAACTTTTCAGCGCAGAAAAAGCGCTAACCCGCAAAAACAGTAGTTTTTTCCTTGGATCTTCCGACCTGTCGCGAATTCATAAAACCGGATTAGTTGAGTTTGAGAGCGCACCTATACTGACACGGCACGGGAAAGCGAAGCGGTTCTCCCTATTTTTCTCTTTGCACTTTACGAAGGTCTTCCGTAAAGATTCAGAAGCGTCCCTATGTGGAAAGCCAAGGCTACGTATATACCGCAGAGAAAAAGCTTCTGATAGCCGGCAAGATACTTGTTTACTAGGAATATAAGCGAGAGAAGCAGCAGGAACCATCCTATGGTTTCCAAGATTAGATGCGCAAGCCTCTGCACCGGCACTTCAGAACTCCCGCTGGTCCTTGATCTGAAAGCCTCCGGCAACTGCATGAAAACAAGGGAGAAGAAAGTCCCCAGTATATATGTGCCGGCGAGAAATCCGAGGAGAACAAACAGAATGAGCAGCAAAAGTTCCATGGTTAAACGACCTCGGTAAAAATAATATCATATTGCCGTATTATTATATATAAGCGGTCTTGTTTTTTGCGGCTGTACATGCGAATTGTTGCTTCTTGGGCGATGTGGATCCGGCAATTCTGTCAACTGTCTTTTAGTCCGGAATTGTTCTGCATGTGGTTTTACGCGCGCGGCCGGTTATCGTTGACTTTTGTACAGCTAAAGTGGCTGCGTCTGTTTCTGACCCGCCGGTTTTTTTCAGTTTGTTCTTGTTAAAGTCAGTTTGTCCTTGTTAACATTAATAGAGATGTATAGATCTATATCTTCTTTTTCTGACCGCAGCTATACCAGCAACTTCCCGCGCGAATTCCTTTGCATACCTCAATTCGTCGTTTTTTTGCTTTCGGGACTTTTTTTTCTTATCGTCCTTTTTCCCTTGACTCTGGACGTTAGCGCCGAGGAAGCGGAGAAGGACGAAACGGTTTTTATCTCCGGGATCAGGATAAAGGGGTTAAAAGATATAGAGATCGAGAGGATAAAGGACTCCATGATAACTTCCTTTCCCTCAAGGAGACCATGGAGAAAGCGTCCGGAATTCAACGAGCAGTTCCTTGAGGACGATATAAAAAGAATAGAGCAGGTTCTCAGGGAACATGGTTATTACGGTTCTACGGTAACCCATACCTTGGATTTCCGGGATGGAAACCGAAAAGTGGATATAGAAATAAGAGTGTACCAAGGAGATCCTGTAATAGTGAAGACTTTGAACATAGCAGTTCTTGGTAATCACCCGGATGATTACGTCTCCGACGTCGCCGAGGTAATCCTCTTGGAAGAAGGGAAACCTTTTTCCCAGATAAGCTACCAGAAGTCAAAAGTTCTTATCACGGAGTTGTTTTCCGACAGGGGTTATCCTCTGGCGGATGTAAAATCCGAAGCGATTGTGAGCCTGAGGAGCAGGGAGGTTAATGTTGAATTCACCATCGATCCGGGCCAGAAATATTATTTCGGCGACGTGATGTTCAGGGGAAATTCCGATATTGCCACCAGACTTCTCGAGCGGGAGATAGAGTACGAGAAAGGGGACCTGTTTTCTCTTAAAGAGACTCAGAAATCGCGGGCGAACATTTTTGAAACAGGCCTTTTTAATTCCGTTATAGTGGATACTGATTACGACGAGCAGAAGTTCGAGGTCCAGACTATATACAGCGTTACCGAAAGAAAACTCGGAACGATAAGACTTGGAGCTGGATACGCCACGGAGGAGAATTTAAGGGCACAGCTATCTTGGAGCCAGAGGAATTTTTTCGACGGCGGAAGGACCCTCCAGATCACTTCCAGTTATTCATCCCTGACATGGGGATTGCTGACCAGACTTGATCAGCCCCACTTAGTCGGCAGGAATTCCAGTCTTGCTTTTTTGCTTGACGTGAGAAGGGATGATTTCCCGGGCTATGAGGGTTTGAGTTTCGACTTCAACAGTACTTTGTCCAAAGAGTTTTTTGATTATCTTACACTTTTCAGTTCACTGAATGTCGTATTCGCGGATATAGATTCTCAGGTGGTAAGAACGCCGATTGAAAGTGCCCGCGACAACGTTTTCCTGACGGCTGTTGATCTGGGAGTTGAGTATGATCTGACCAACAGCCTTGTAAATCCTACCAGTGGAATGCGGCTGTTTTTCTTCATGGAAACACCGATTCAGACCACTAGCTCCGCCCGCACCAATTACCTGAAGTTTCTGGCCGAGTTAAGGTACTACAAGGACGTTTTCGGGATCGTTCTGGGAAAAAGGGCGACGATTGGAAATATAGCCACATTTGGGGAAACTGACCCGCTTGACGTGCCGATCTTCAAGAGGTTCTTCGCCGGAGGCAGTGCAAGCATGAGGGGCTATTCATTTCAACACCTGAGTCCGCTTAATTCGGACCGGGACCCTCTGGGGGGCAACTCCATGATCGTCGGCAACGCTGAAGCCCGCTTCGGGCTTTTCAACAAGCTTGGAGCGGTAGCTTTCTTCGATTACGGAAATGTTTATTCAAAGAGTTTCGGCTTCAGTGTTTCCAACCTGAAATACGCGGCCGGTGCTGGATTGAGATACCATACGATTATCGGACCGATCAGGGCGGATTTCGGCTACCTTCTAAACCCCGAGGACGAGGAGAGAAATGACAGGTTCAAGATTTTTATAAGCATAGGGCAGGCTTTTTAGTAGTCGCGGCCGCCTTGAAGGAGCTTCCGGACTCCCCTTGCCGCCTGAGTTATTCTGTTCTCGTTCTCAACAAGTGCAAGTCTTACGAATCCTTCTCCGTAGTTTCCGAATCCCACTCCGGGGGATACGGCAACTTTTGATTTTTCTATAAGAAGTTTCGAGAATTCGAGCGACCCCATTTCCGTAAACTCTTCAGGTATCTGTGCCCATACGAACATCGTCGCTTTTGGTTTTGGGATTTTCCATCCGGCCCTTGCAAATGATTCGATCAGCTTGTCTCTTCTGGACCTGTAGGTTTCCCTTATATGTTCTATGGGTTGCTGCGGTCCGTTGAGAGCGGTGATTGCGGCTATCTGGATCGGCTGAAATATTCCGTAGTCAAGGTAGCTTTTTACTCTTTTGAGTGCGGAAACGATTTCCGGGTTCCCCACCATGAAGCCGACCCTCCAGCCGGGCATGTTGTAGGTTTTGGAAAGCGAATAGAATTCCACCGCAACGTCTTTGGCTCCCTTTACCTGCATTATGCTCGGAGCCTCGTATCCGTCATAACACAGTTCCGCGTAAACCAGGTCATGCACTACTATAAGACCCGTTTGACGTGCCAGGTCACAGATTTTTTCGAAGAAATCAAGGTCCATGACCTGTGTAGTCGGATTGTTGGGGAACGAAAGAATAAGCACTTTGGGTTTCGGCCACACTTCCTTTATCGTTTTTTCTATTGACTGTATCAGCTCTTCTTTTCCCCCCATGGGACAACTGTGAGTGTCTCCTCTTGCTATGATTACGGAGTAGTTGTGTATCGGGTAGCTGGGGTCGGGGACTATCGCTATATCTCCCGGGGAGAGTATTGAAAGCATTAAATGCGATATGCCCTCTTTTGATCCTATCGTGACGACAGCTTCGGAATCCGGGTCGAGGTCAACGTCGAATTTTCTTCTGTACCAGTCGGTTATGGCCAGACGAAGTTTGGGCAATCCGGCGGAAGCGGAGTATCTGTGGTTTCTGGGTTCTCCTACTGCCTCGCGCAGTTTCTCCACTATATGGTCCGGCGTTGCCTGATCGGGATTCCCCATTCCGAGGTCGATTATATCCTCTCCCCTGGCGCGCGCTTGGTGTTTAAGTTCGTTGACTACGCCGAGCACATAAGGGGGGATTCGGTTTATCAGGGAAAAATTATGATCCAGCCGGTTCATCGTATCTGCCTATTTTTTGGTGGAAGTATTTTATTATAACCGCTTATAATCTCAAGATTGCGGGCGGTAGAACGGGTATTTACAGCATGTCAGTGTCTGCGAGGGAATTCGTTATGGTAAAATAGAATCTTATGATCTGGATCAGGTTTGCCCTTCTGATTGCGTTTTTTGCGGCCGGTTGCTTTCCTTTCTCAGGTTCCCCTAAGTGGGAAAGCCGGGATTTTCAGCGGCCCAGGTCGACGGATACCGTACAGTACGGCAAGGCTTCCTGGTATGGGGACAAGGAGCATGGAAAGAGGTCCGCAAGTGGCGAGGTATTCAACAGAAATGCCTATACCGCGGCGCACAAGGAGCTTCCTTTCGGTACCGTCGTACGCGTTACCAATCGCGAGAATGGCAGAAAGGTAAAAGTCAGGATAAATGACAGGGGCCCTTACGTAAGGGGCAGGGTGATAGATCTCTCATACGCGGCCGCGAAATCCATCGGACTTGTCAGAAGTGGTGTTGCGGAGGTCAAGGTAGAGGTGCTGTCGACGCCCTCTGAAAGGTCAGAAAGCCTTTTCGTCTCCCTCTACACAGTCCAGGCCGGCTCTTTTCGAAGCAAGGGGGCGGCCAATGAACTTAAAAGAAAGCTCTCGCGTGTCACGGACGAGGATGTGAGAGTGGAATCTTTTGCCTTTGAGGGGAATACTTATTACAGGGTGAGGGTTGGCAGGTTCAAGAAAAGGAAAGACGCCGAGATGCTTCGCGTAGTTTTGAGGAAGCGGGGATACTCAGCCAGAATATATGTTGAGTGATCCCTCGCAGTTTCGAAAAAGAGATAGGGTCGAATAATGAAAAAGCTTCGAACAACTGATTTTCGCAAAATGAAAGAGCAGGGCGAGAAAATCGCCATGATAACTGCGTACGATGCTACCATTGCAGCGATAGTGGACGCAGCGGGAGTAGATGTGGTTTTGGTTGGGGATTCTCTTGGCAACGTGGTTCAAGGCCTTGAAGATACGCTTTCCGTTACGTTGGATGAAATGATTTATCACACGAAGATTGTCTCAAGAGGCGTGAACCGGGCTCATTTGTGCTCGGACATGCCATTTCTTTCCTATCAGAAGTCTCCCGAAGATGCTATAGAAAGCGCCGGAAGACTTTTAAAGGAAGGGAGAGCCGAGTCGGTTAAGCTTGAGGTAAATGATGCATACGTAGATACCGTATACCGCATCCAGAGGGCCGGGATTCCCGTTGTTGCTCATATAGGACTTTGTCCGCAGTCTGTTCACGTAATGGGTGGTTACAAGGTACAGGGAAGTCTGCCGGGCGAGCGCGAAACGCTTTTGGACCTCGCCAAGTCCTGTGAGCAGGCGGGCGCTTTCATGGTGCTTGTCGAAAGCGTTTTGTCTGAGGTGGCCAGAGATATTACCGAGAGTCTGGGAATACCGACAGTCGGGATAGGGTCCGGGGGGGATTGCGACGGACAGGTGCTTGTTATAAACGACATGATCGGCCTGACGCCGGAGCCGCTCCCCAAGTTCGTCAAGAAATACGCGAAGGTTGCAGAGACAATCTCCGATTCAACAAAGAGATACGTGGAAGATGTAAAAAAAGGGACTTTTCCTTCACGGGAGCAGTCTTATGGATAGTGCGGGGGCGCTTTCTGTGCTCAGCTGCCCTTCCGACATGAAGAGGATTTCCGATGCCTGCAGGAAAGCGGGCAGAAAACTCGGTTTTGTTCCCACTATGGGAGGCCTGCACAGAGGGCATATTACCCTCGTTGAGGAATCGGTTAGAAGGGCGGACGTGACAGTCGCAAGTGTTTTTGTTAATCCCACGCAGTTCGGACCCGGTGAGGACTTTGATCGTTACGAAAGGGACTACGAAGGCGACGTGGAAAAACTTGAGCGCTGCGGCGTTAACTACCTGTTTTATCCGGATATAAGCGATATTTATCCCGACGGCTTTCAGACCACGGTTTCTGTGGGAAACCTTGGGGACTGCCTCTGCGGTCCTTTCAGGCCGGGACATTTTGACGGGGTGGCAACGGTCGTGCTTAAGCTGTTTAACATTGTCCGTCCGGATTTTGCGGTGTTTGGAAGAAAGGACTACCAGCAGCTTAAGATTGTTCAGAAGATGGTACGGGATCTCGATATGGACATTGAGATAGTGGAGATGCCGATAGTACGGGAATCTGACGGACTTGCTATGAGCTCAAGAAACGCTTACCTCAGCGCGGAACAGAGAATCAGGGCGGCTTCGGTGAGCAAAGCCCTGCGAGAGGTCGGAGAGAAGTTCAAAAGCGGTTGCGATGACTGCAAAATTCTGCTTGCCGAGGCAGATAGGGTATTGCGTATGGCCCAAATTAATGATATTGATTATATTGAGATAAGAGACCCTGAAACCCTTGAGCTCCGGCACAGAGCCGTGGAGGGTGACTTGGTGGCGCTGGCCGTGAGGCTGGGCGATACCAGGCTTATCGATAATATTGTGCTTTAAGAGGTTGGTAATGCAGAGAGTACTCCTTAAATCCAAACTACACAGAGTTACGGTAACCGATGCCGAGCTGGACTATGAGGGGAGTCTTACGCTTGATAGAAATCTCATGGACGCGGCGGATCTGTTTCCCTATGAAGAGGTCCACATTTTCAATCTGACCAATGGCCACCGTTTTTCAACCTACGTGATTGAAGGCGCGAGAGGTTCAAACATAGTTTGTGTAAACGGTGCGGCGGCGCATCTTGCGAGAAAAGGCGATTGCTTGATAATAGCGGATTTTGCAATCTATGATGAAGAACAGAGCAAGACACACAGACCCAAGCTTATATACGTTGATGAGATGAACAATATAATCAGCATAAAATCTGGAATTAACGGTCTTAAACTTGCGACCGATGGGTGACTTCCCTCTGCTTCAGCCAAAACCTGCGTAAGGCTTGCGGATTAAAGCTCTGTTTGACATACCTAGTTCCTATAGTTACATTAGCTCCCGGAGGATGTTGGAGAAGTAGGGCGTTATTCCTCGTGTTTTTCACCGGGATTATCCCCTGCTTTTCTCGATTCTACGGGTGTATGACTTTCTGTTTAAAAATCTGACTTATGAAAGCTATAATACTTGCAGCGGGTAGGGGAACTAGACTATATCCCTACACTCACGACAAGCCCAAGTGTCTTCTTGATATTGGGAATATATCCATACTTGAACACCAGATAAACCTTATAAGGGACTGCGGCATAAACGAAGTTGTGATCGTCGTGGGTTTTGGTTTTGAGAGAGTGGAGGATTTCCTGAGAAATTACGATGGCTTGGGAATGAGAATCAACACCCTTTACAACCCATTCTACCAATCTACAAACAGCCTTGTGTCTCTCTGGATAGCTAGAAGCGAATTTGACGAAGATTTAGTGGTCATGAACGGAGACGATGTGTACGAGATAGGTGTTTTGGACGAGGCGCTTGCGGTCAGGGATGAAAAAATCTGTCTTCCCATAAAAAAGAGATCTCGATATGAAAGAGAGGACATGAAAGTTGTTGTCAACGACAGCAGAATCACGAAGATAAGCAAGGAAATCTCAAACTCCGAGACCTCCGCTGAATCAGTCGGCATAAGAGTGTTCAGGGATACAGGGGTTGAACTGCTCAAAAGGGCGGTTGAGGAAGAGATGAGGAATCCCGGTGCCGAAGGCAAATGGTACATTTCCTCGATACACAGGCTTATAAGCAAGGGGTATAAAATCAAGCCCCTCGATATAGGCGAACTTTACTGGATGGATGTCGACTGTCCACTAGATCTTTTCAGGGCGAGAAAACAGGCTGACAGATTCTTGAAAAAGGAATACCGTGCCCCAAATCTTCTCAGAGTTGTTGACTCCTCTGAATAATCTGCCATGAAAGACGCTATTGTACTTTGTTCTGGCACAGGAACAAATGGCGAGGATCTATCCAAATTCCCAAGCAAACCGATAGCGCAAGTCCCTCAACTCAAAAGAATTATAATAAATTGTCAACGCGCCGGAACTGAGCGGTTTTATATAATTACCAATAACGCGGGTTTTCTCAAAAACCTTCTTATTGATGACCCGAGAATCACATCGGACATAAACTGGGTCCCACCCGGAGAGTCGGTGTCGATAGATTCGGGCAGGGTTCTTATTTTAGAATCCTCCCTGGTTGTCACAAACTCCAATTCCCTTGAAAAATTCATTCATGATTCATCTGGTTGCCCCGAGGATGAGTTTTCTGTGCTTGTTCAGCAGGACGCTGACCCCGTTGTCGGCATGGACAGGGAAACCGGTTACGTAACCAAGTATTTCGGTGGAGGAAGCAGCGTCTTTGGCGCTTTCTCCGTAAACTTCACAGAAGTCCCAGCCGTGCTTTCGGCTGCCGGGCTCAATACTTGGCTTGGTGACGAGGCCACGCGGAACCGCATGAGAATCTTCAGTGCCGACAGCGGGTACTGGTACCGTCTCTCCGATACCAAGGAATCTCGGAAAGAAGCGGAAAGAATCATTTTTTCTCACGTAGGTAAAACGGCCACCGGATGGATAGCCAGAAATATAAACGGCCGGATGTCTCTTCCTTTGAGCAAGCTCCTGATAAAAACATCTCTCACGCCTAACGCTGTTAGCGTTCTGATTAACCTGATAGGGGTGCTCTGCGGGCCGTTTTACGCCCTTGGTCATCCGGTTCTGGGGGCTCTTTTCATGCAGGCGGCAACTGTTTTGGACAGGTGTGACGGGGAAGTTGCGAGAATAAAGCTTATGGAGACAAAAAAAGGGCAGTGGGTCGACACCATAAGTGACCAGTTCACAGTGCTTTCCTTCCTGATCGGAGTTCCTGTTGGATATTATCTTCAGACCGGAAGCACCCTTGCGATCATCCTCGGAAGCTATAACATCATAGTCTTCATCTTGTTTCTTATATGGTCGTTTTACTTTCTGATAAAGTACACGGATTCCGGCAGTCTGGTTGCGTACTTTGAAGTCGACAAGCATATCAATCCCGAGGGACTTTCCCTCCCGAGGAAACTGCTTGCCCGTCTTCGTTTCTTGGGGAGAAGAAATTATTATTCGGCCGGGTTAGTTCTCATAGCGATAATCGGAGGAAATTCTCTAGTCCTTTTCGCTACGTCTTTTGTCCTTACTCTCTTTTTGATACATCAGCTTGAAGATGTCGTAAAGATTTTCCGTGTTGGAAAACCCAAGGAAGTTCTTCAAAAAGAAACGGAACAGGGCTAAGCAGGCAAGATACCTGCTGGTTACCAATCGGGGTCACAGAACATTTTCGAGCTGCTACCGCGGCGGCTATTTGGGGTTTCTGTGGAATTTTATAAGGCAGAAAGAGAGAAGACTCAAGACGCTTCCCCAAGAGATAAACATGAAGAGCGCGGCCGCGAAATCCATTATCTTTCCCTCCTGCCGGCAATATAAACCATAACTGAGAGGAAAACAAACAACCCCGCAATATAAAGCCTGGCGAACCAGATATTCCAGCTGGTTTCTCCGATTACCGAAGGCAGGCTGCTGTATCCCCACCACGATATGAGAACCAGAAGGAAAAACGGTGTCAGATATTTTAGAATGTAGTAAAAAACCCGCGGTGCCTGTATAAATCCCCCCGAGTTTATTTCATTCCAGGCCTTATCGGCCCCGAATACCCACATGAACATTACTATTTCAATGAATCCGAATACGACGAGCATTATGGTGCCGGCCCAGAAATCCCATTCGTCAAGGACCTGGCTTATCAGTATCACCGGCAGCACGCTTACAATTATTATCAGCATGGTATATACGACAGCCCTTTGCCTCGAGATGGCGAATTCATCCTGAAGGAAAGTTACCACGGGATATGCTATAGCTACGGACGAGGTCATACCGGCGAAAAACAGGAGAAAAAACCATAAGAATCCGAAGATTCTGCCCGCCTCAACCCCTCCCAGGCTTCCCGAAATACTGCTGAACACTGCGGGGAGGCTTATGAATCCCAAGCTGAAGGCACCTGATTGTGCTACGGTGACCACGCTTGCGACTCCGAAGAACGCCACTGCCGCCGGAATGGCTATCGACCCCCCGAGAATCACCTCAACTGTTTCGTTAATAGTTGCCGAAGTCAGGCCGCTTAAGGTTACGTCATCATCGATCTTTATGTAGGATGCGTACGCAACTATTGCTCCGAAAGCCAGGCTCAGCGTGAAGAAAATCTGCCCGGCCGCCGCTATCCATACTTTCGGATTTTTAAGGGCTTCGAAGTCAGGATTCCAGAGAAAGTTAAGTCCCTCTACCGCGGTTCCGTAATCAGTTTTGAGCGTCAGAGTCTTTACTACGAGTATTATCGCCAGAACAAACAGCATGGGGAGGGCATACTTGACGAATATCTCTATACCTCCCGATATTCCTCTCATCATGATGTAGAAATTTGCAGCGATTGTGATTACAAAGGCGGTAATAGCCATTTTGGAAGGGGTAAGGAACACTCCGTCTCCCGCGCCGAGATAATCGGCAAGAAAGCTGCTGTAGGGTTTTACGTACTCCGCGGCGTTTGAAACTGACCCCGGATCAAGACTGGGATTGCTTCCCAGGAGAAAGTGCAAAGCGTATCCCAAAGTCCAGGATTCAATGTAAACGTAGTAAATTGTTACGACAAGGGGTATCCAGAGTCCTATAACCCCAAGGGTTCTGGAAACTGGGCTTTTCCAGAAAAGATTGAATATCGCGGGGGTTGTTCCATGCCCGCGAGACCCTCCGTACCTTCCCATTCCCCATTCCATCCACATGATCGGAATTCCTATCAGGACAAATGCTATGAAATAGGGGATCATAAAAGCGCCGCCGCCGTTTTCTGCGGCCTGCGTTGGAAATCTAAGAAAGTTGCCGAGGCCTATGGCGTTGCCCGCCATGGCTAATATAAGGCCTGTTTTGGTCGCCCAGGCATCTCTCTTCTTAGAGCTGTTTTTCATTTCGGAAGGGTAACAATCAAGAAAATTATATTATCACCGAGGCGGGAAATATGACAAGATAATAACCACTAATTGTTGGCAATGATCGGTATTGACAAAAGGAATAATAATTTTATCTTAATTCACCCTTGAAAAATCTAGACTTTGATTGCCAGAGGAGTCATCGTGCCCAGAGTAAAAAAGGAAAAACCTGAAAAAAAGACCTTGAAGAAAAGTTCTTCCGCGGCGACCGGAACAAAAGCTAAGTCGAGGAGAACCAACCCCAGAAAATATACAAAGAAGTTCCTTAACCAGATGACTGCCATGCTTAAAGAGATGAGAGAGGAACTGCTTAAAGATGTAACCCGATCAATCAAAGAGGAATCGGATCATCTGCGTTTCAATGTCGGAGATTTTTATGATCACGCATCCGAAGACAGGCAGAGAGAACTTGCCCTTACTCTTTCGAACAGGGAGCGCAGCAAACTGCATCAGATAGATGATGCTCTGAAGAGGATTGAAAACGGGGAATATGGTTTCTGCGAAGTTACAGGGGAGAAAATAGGGGAAGAAAGACTCAAGGTTATGCCCTTTACGAAACTGAGTGTCGAAGCCCAGGAGGAAATCGAAAGGGGAGATTACTGATCTTTCTTTTTGAGTCTGCCCAGAGATTCAGTATAGGGTTTTTTAAACAGTCCGACTTCAGTTATCAGGCATTCGATATTTTCAGCCGGTGTGATGTCAAAAGCGGGATTGATTGCGGTCACTTCCGCGCTTATTCGTTTCCCGTCTATGTGTGTTACCTCTTCGGGCCCTCTTTGCTCAATTATAATATCCTCTCCGCTTAAGCATTCAGTATCTATCGTTGAAGTGGGGGCCGCTACGTAAAAGGGAATGCCGTGATGCTTAGCCAGGACGGAGAGGGAATAGGTTCCTATCTTGTTTGCCGTATCTCCGTTTGAAGCTACCCTGTCAGCCCCGACCACGACCGAATTCACGATTCCCTTGCTCATCAGATGCCCGGCCATACTGTCGGTTATCAGACGGACCGGGATTCCATCCCGCTCAAGCTCCCACGTAGTGAGCCTTGCTCCCTGGAGAACGGGTCTTGTCTCTGATGATATTACGCTTATATTCTTGCCTTGGCTAAAGGCTGACCTTATTACCCCTAGAGCTGTCCCATAACCGGCGGTGGCGAGTCCTCCGGCGTTGCAGTGCGTGAGGATGACAGAGTTTTCTACTATGAGTTTGGATCCGTTTTCCCCGATCTGCATGCATGTTTTAAGGTCTTCTTTCTGTATGTTAATTGCCTCGGTTACGAGAAGGCTTTTTATCTCTTCAACTCCCTTGCCTCTGCACTTGGAGATCAGTCTGTTCATTCTGCTGATGGCCCAAAACAGATTTACGGCTGTCGGTCGCGTCAGGGCCAGGTGCTCCGATATGGCTTTCATGTGCTCTTCGAAATTTTCGTAGGAGCAATCGTTTCCTATACTCGTGGCCCCGAGAGCCATTCCCATGGCGGCCGCTATTCCTATCGCCGGCGCTCCCCGGATAACCAGCTTCCTTATGCATTCAGCCACCTCTTCAAAAGTGGTGCATTCAACGTAGACTTCCTCCCCTGGAAGCTTTCTCTGGTCAATCATTAAGACTCTGTTGTCTTTCCATTCTATAGTTTTAAAGGAGTTCATCTTGCAGGCTTCCTCGTTTTTTTAACCTCAGGAGCAGTCCGGCCCACCCGCCCTCGACCTTCCCGCTGACAATATCATAACCCGAGTTTCCGTAAATTTCGGCCACTTCACTTTTCTCGTTTGCCTGTATGCCGGACACTATAAGATGTCCCGGGGGGAGAAGTCTCTCTTTTAGATTCTCCCTCATTGAGATAAGAGTATCCTTGGATGTGTTGGAAACAACCACGTCGAATTTTTTCCGTGTGCAGTCCGCAGAGCCACACCAGACTTTCACCTTGTCGGAAGTTGCGTTTCTTGCGGAATTCGAGATGGTTTCTTTTGCGGCCTTGAAATCAATATCTGCGCAGAACGAAATGTATGCTCCCAGCTTAATTGAGCAGATACCCAGAATGCCGCTCCCGCATCCCACGTCAAAGACAGAACATCCAGGGGATTTTTCGATAATTTCATCCAGATAACTTACGCATATTCTTGTTGTTTCGTGATGTCCCGTGCCAAAAGCGTTTCCCGGATTTATTTCAACTACCTTGGTTCCCCGCTCCGCCTTGTATTGTTTTTCCCATGGAGGTTTGATAACTATTCGACGACTCGCCCTTACCGGTTTCAAATAGGATTTCCAACCCTCCCAGTCCGCTTGATTGATGTATCGGGTGGTGAATCGCATCGCCTCGGCGTTTTCGCCAAAAAGCGCAGAGAACTCCCTTAAGTTTGTTATGATTCCCGCAAGATCCGTTTCTTCCTTAAAATACGCATGAATTAATGGTTCTCTGTGTTCTCTTTGCTCCTCGCTAACGGCTCCGGTTTCAAGACCCAGGAGCAGATCCGAAACAAGTGCGGCCATTTCTCCCGGCAACTCAATCGTAAGTCTCTTCATTCTCGCCATGGCGGATAATCAACTATATTCGTCGCGTTTCGTCAAATTTACAAAAGACCGTGGGTATATATAATATTCTTCATGAAGCCAGAAACCAGGGAGAAGGTAAGAACCATCCTGATTCAGAAGATGTCCGATATACTGGGCATTGCATATGATACTGTTGACAGGATGAGCAAGGGTTCCAATTCTTTCCCGGATCCACTTGACAGGGCGCTATCCGAGTCAAACAGGGTTCTTGAGCTTCGGGAAAGGGACAGGGAGAGAAAGCTGCTTCGGAAAATACGCGACGCGCTCGCGAGACTTGAGAATGGTTCTTACGGAATCTGTGAGATGTGTGAAGAGGAGATCTCGGAGCAGAGACTGATCGTAAGACCGGAGACTACTCTTTGCCTAGAGTGTAAGGAAGAGCAGGAAGATATTGAAAAGAAATTCGGCTAGTTCTTAGTTATCGAGAATCATAGTTCCGCTCAGCAGATTAAGCATAGACTCTCTGGTTATTCTCCACTTTCCCAGTACTTTCGATAAGTTAATAACCTCTCTGGCTTTATACGTCATTGAATAACCATCTATCTTTACGTCAATCGAAGAGAGCATCATTACCCTTGCGTCTGTTCCGCTGATGTATATGTATCTTTCGGATTCGCCGAATGATACGGTGTCAATGGTGGATACGTGATCCTTGAACCTGCTTACCAGCTTGTGCTTGTCAACTACTTCTTCCTCTGAAGCTACCCTGTAATCTTCGTGTATGCACTCAGAATACATTTCAGGGTCTTTTAGCTCAAAGGCGCTGGTTCTCTTGTCCAGAATTAGATTTATCTTCTCTTCATCAGAAGACCCGCAGGAAGCGAGAAAGATAACCGCAACCAGATATGCAAGCAGCTTGTATGTCGTCACCATTTCTGTTTTTTTGTTTGAATGGAATTATATCGTTTGATCAAGACATATGTTCCGGACCGATACGCACAGCCGCCCGGCAAATTATCGTGTGGCTAAGTTCACGTGGCGGATTGCTTGCCTGCAGCTTCGGGGAAAGGTTTCTCCTGTTGCTAGGATGACTGCTCGGATAATTTCTCCTCAGTCTCTCTGAGAAGCTTCCTGGCTTTCTCGGCGTATTCGGTATCGGAGTAATTTTCAAGAACATTTCTGTACCTTTGCGCCGCCGCCTCGTAGTTCTTTTTCTTCTGGTAGAATTTCCCTATGTAGATTTCTCTTTCCGCGAGCATTCTTCTGGATTCCTCGATTTTACCCTGTGTCTGCTCAGCGTACGGGGAGTCGGGATAAGTCTTCTTAAGCAGTGTAAACCACTTTATTGACTGAAGCCGCTTTGAATGGTTTCTGTCCTTTCCCGCTTTCATCTTATAGTAGGAAAGTCCGAGGCGATACATCGCGTAATCAAGTTCCTTGTGACCCGGATGGTTCGTTATGAAATTTTCGTATTCCTCAGCGGCCAGAGTGTACTCCTTTTTTTTTAAATAAACATCACCGCTTCTGAGTTCGGCTAGCGCGGCGTACTTGGTATAGGGATAGCGGATCTGTATTTCCTTTAGGATGTCAAATACTTTGTCGTAATTTGTTCCGCCGAATATCCAGGGAAAACCGCCTTCCTTGTTAAGTTCTTCAAGCACTTCGTTATTAAGTTGCTCTGCCGATCCTTCGTAAATCGCCTGCTTTCCCCCGCAGGAAACCGCAAGGAGCAGGGCGATGGTGACTAATAATTTTGTCGGGTTTTTCATAACTCTTTTTTATGAAGCTTTCTTTTTACAAGGACAAAAAAGCTCCTTTAGCTCTGAAGTAAAAGTTTTTTGCGGGTCATGTGATCTGCTGTCCCGGTTCCAAGGCAACTACGCTCAGCGAATCTATGCCCTTGGTCAGCGACTTCAGTTCATCAGGAGTTCCCACCAAGAGCGGAAAAGTTCCGTAGTGCATGGGGACGACCCATTTCACGTTGAGCAGCCTGCATGCGTATGATGCCTCAAGCGGAGACATCGTGAAGAGATCTCCGATGGGCAGCATTGCCAGCTGCGGCTTGTATATCTCCGATATAAGTTTCATGTCGCCGAAAATGTTGGTATCTCCGGCATGATATATCGTGTAGTCATTTTCAAACTTTATTATGTAGCCTGCCGGTTCCCCGCCATAGATGACAGTTCCGTCTTCCTCTTTCATGCTGCTGCTGTGCTGGGCGTGGGTCATTGTGAACCTTATTCCGTCTATGACCACGTTGCCTCCCTTGTTACACGGCATGCAGTTTTGAACTCCCTTTGAGCCAAGCCAGTCGCAGATCTCCCAGTTTGCCACCACTTTGGGGTTGTACTTGCTGCATAGAGGAATCACGTCACTTATATGGTCAAAATGTCCGTGTGTGACTGCTATGATATCAACATGACCGACTTCACGGAGTTGTTCCGGACACGATGGGTTTCCCTCAATCCACGGATCTATCATCACCGTTTTTCCAGAGGGCGATTTTACTGAGAAAGTGGAATGTCCAAAGTAGGTTATTTCTATTCCGTTATTCAGTATTTTCATTAGTTGCTCCCTTTTTTGACGTTCTTTGAGCTTTAATATATCCGGTTATTAAACCCGAAAAGAACCTTTTGTGCAAAGTGCCGGGCTGTTTGAAAATATCGGCTGTGAGTGTAGAGTAGACACTTGGCTTTTGGTTTTTTCAAGTTCTTGCGGAACATGTGTTTTAAATGCTGGATCCCAAATTAATTGAGCGAAATATCGACCTTGTGGGTGAAAAACTCGCTACCCGCGGTTTTGAGACCGATCTCTCGGAATTTGCCGTACTGAATTCCCGCAGAAAAGAGATAATACAGAAGGTCGAGACTCTTGAACACCGGAGAAACGAGGGCTCAAGAAGGGTAGGTGCCCTTAAGAGGTCCGGAGATCAGCAGGGACTTTCGGAACTTCTGCCCGAACTCAAGGCTCTCTCGGATGAGATAAAGGATCTTAACGAGAAGAAAGCGGATGCGGAGGGGCTTCTCAGGGAGTTTCTCCTGACCGTTCCCAACATGCCCGATTCCTCGGTTCCCGAGGGTCCGGACGACACGGCAAACGTCGAGATAAGGAAGTGGGGAGAACCAAGGGATTTTGATTTCGAGGTAAAGGACCACGTGTTGCTGGGGGCTGAGCTCGATATACTGGATCTTCCGAGGGCGGCGAAGATTGCGGGCGCGCGGTTTGCGCTTTACAAAAACGCGGGCGCGCGGCTTGAGAGGGCTCTTATAAATTTCATGCTCGATTTTCATACCAAACAGCACGGGTACACAGAGGTCCTCACTCCCTTCGTAGCTAACGCGGAGAGTCTTACTGGAACGGGAAATCTCCCCAAATTCGAGGAAGATCTTTTCAAGCTTAGCGATACGGACTATTACATGGTTCCCACTGCCGAGGTTCCCGTCACCAACATTCACCGCGACGAGATAATTCCCGCGGAGATGCTTCCGATTAAATACGTGGCTTACACTCCGTGCTTCAGAAAGGAAGCGGGTTCTTACGGGAAGGACGTGCACGGGATAATAAGGCAGCATCAGTTTAACAAAGTGGAGCTTGTACGCTTCGCCGACCCGGAGAACTCGTACGAGGAACTTGAAATGCTGACTGCTGATGCCGCCAAGATTCTTGAACTTCTGGGCATTCCTTACAGGGTTGTTGTTCTTTGCACGGGAGACATGGGATTTTCTTCCGCCAAGACTTATGATCTTGAAGTATGGGTGCCGAGCGAAGGCAGATACAGGGAAATATCGTCCTGCAGCAATTTTGAGGCGTTTCAGGCGAGGCGTGCCAACATAAGATACAGAAAATCAAAAGGCTCCAAGCCGGCCTATCTTCATACTCTTAATGGTTCCGGGGTGGCTGTGGGCAGAGCCCTGCTGGCGATTGTTGAGAATTTCCAGACCGAAGAGGGGACGGTGGAAATTCCCGAAGTGCTGGTTCCCTATATGGATGGTGTCAGGGTTATCAGGCGATAATCCGCGCGGTTCTCAGATTTCCAGTATTTCTTTTTCTTTCTTTTCAAGCAGGACGTTTAGCCTGCTTATTCTCTCATCTGTCAGTTGCTGTATTTCGGAGAGGGCCTTTTTTATTTCATCTTCTGGAAGGTTCTCTGTTTTTCCGGCTTTTTTTATGAGGTTGTTTGCGTCTTTTCTTATCTGCCTTACGGACACCCTGTGTTCTTCGGCGACTTTTCCCGTGTGCTTTACGAGCTCCTTTCTTCTCTGTTCCGTCAGGGGAGGTATAGTAAGCCTGATCGTGTTTCCGTCGACTGAAGGAGTTATTCCGAGTTCAGACTGCACGATTGCTTTTTGGATTCCCTCGACCGCGCCCGGATCCCAAGCCTGTATTAGTATGGTCGAGCTATCGGGCACCGAAACGTTGGCGAGTTGATTAATCGGTGTCTGGGCACCGAAATAGGAAACTCTCATCGTGTCGACAAGAGCTGCTGACGCCCTGCCGGTTCTTATTCTGGAGAGCTCTTGATCGAAAACGCTTACTGTCTTGTCCATCCTGTCTTCGGCGTCAATATAAAGTTCTTCAACAGACAGTTCTTCGCTCATTGTTCCGCATCGCTCCTTACAATAGTACCTACTTTCTCTCCTCTTATGACTTTCTCTATATTGCCTTTCTCAAAAAGATCGAACACTACTATGGGAATATTCCCTTCCATGCAAAGAGAAATTGAAGTTGCGTCCATAACTTTTAACCCTTTTTTGAGAATTTCCATGTATGTGAGCTCGGTGAACTTCGAAGCATCTTTGTTTTTAACGGGATCTTTGTCATAAATGCCGTCAACTTTGGTTGCCTTCATTATGATATCCGCTCCCATCTGCAACGCTCTCAGGGTTGCAGCCGTGTCGGTCGTGAAAAACGGATTACCGGTACCTGCGGCGAATATGACTATTCTTCCCTTTTCAAGATGACGTATGGCCCTTCTCTTGATAAAGGGTTCGGCAACCTGTTTTATCTCAAGCGCGGTCTGTATGCGGGTCAGAAGCCCCTTTCTCTCCAGAAAATCCTGCAGCGCAAGCGCGTTTATCACGGTTGCGAGCATTCCCATGTAGTCGGCCGTGGAACGGTCCATTCCCTTTGAGGAGCTGGAAACGCCCCTGAAGATATTTCCTCCGCCTATGACTATGGCTGTTTGTACGCCGAGTGAGTAGATGCTTTTTATTTCTTCGGAGACGTATTCAATTACATCGGAACTGATACCAAACTGGCCGGGACCCTGAAGAGCTTCTCCGCTGAGTTTCAGCAGTACTCTCTTATATTCCGGGATGGTTTTTTCAGAGGATCCCATTGTCCAGTTTTTTCATTCGCCCAGCTGGTATCTTACGAATCTTTTTACAACTATGTTTTCGCCGATCTTGGCTATCAGGTTGTTTACAAGGTCCACGACTTTCATCTTGGGGTCTCTTATGTAGGGCTGCTCAAGAAGGCATATTTCCTCGAAAAACTTGTTTATTCTTCCCGCAACCATCTTTTCCGCTATATTCTCGGGTTTTCCCGATTCCATAGCTTCCGCCTTGAGAATCCGCCTTTCTTTTTCCACTTCTTCTTCCGAAACCTCTTCCTTCCTTACGTAACTAGGATTGTTTGCCGCTATCTGCATCGCGACTTCCCTGCAGAGGTTCTGAAACTCGTCGTTTCTGGCCACAAAATCCGTCTCGCAGTTAACTTCGAGCATTACGCCGATCTTGCCGCCCGCGTGAACGTATGAGGATATGATTCCCTGGTCGGTTTTTCTGGTAGTTTTTTTAGAAGCTTTCGCAACGCCTTTTATTCTCAGGACCTCGGAAGCTTTTTCGAAGTCCCCGTCGGTTTCCACAAGTGCGTTCTTGCAGTCAATAAAAGGAGCTCCAGTTTTTTCTCTCAACTCCTTTACCATTGTTGCCTTGATTTCAGCCATTTTTAATCCTCTTTTTTCTCTTCTGCATTTTCCGATATCTCTTTCTGTGCCCGAGCGTCTTCACTTTGCGAAGATTCGGAGATCGCTACGGAAACAAAATTTTCCTCGCTGTCGTCGGACTCAGCTTCCTTGAAAACAAACACCTTCCTTTCTACCACTACGCCATCAAGGCTGTCTTCTTGTACCTGTTCAACCTCTCCGCTCACCAGTTTTTCCTGGTATATGTGAGTTCCTTCAATGCAGGCGTCCGCTATTTTTGAAGTGAACAGCTTTATCGCCCTTATGGCGTCGTCATTGCTCGGAATCGGATAATCCGCATTTGCGGGGTCGCAATTCGTGTCCACGATTGCTATGACCGGTATCGAGAGGTTTCTCGCTTCTTTTATGGCTATATGCTCTTTTTTTGTATCTACGACAAAAATAGCGTCGGGAGCCCGCCTCATGGTTACTATTCCACCCAGAAGCCCCTCGAGCTTTACTATCTCCCTTCTGAGGTTTTTGGCTTCTCTTTTCGGAAGCATTTCCATCTGCCCGTCTTCCTCAAGTTTCTTCAGTTCCAGCAGGTAATCAACCCTCGAACGTATCGTGTTGAAATTGGTAAGGGTCCCGCCCAGCCAACGCGTGTTTATGTAGGGCATGCTGCATCGGACCGATTCTTCCTCGATTATTCCCCGGGCCTGTTTCTTGGTCCCCACCAGCAAAACGGTTCCTCCGTCCGCCACTGTATTCTTTACGAAAGTATACGCTCTGTTAAAAAGCGTGACGGTCTGCTGAAGATCGATTATGTGAATGCCGTTTCTTGCTCCGAAGATAAAGGATTTCATTTTCGGGTTCCAGTGGCTTTTCTGGTGTCCGAAATGTACCCCCGCTTCAAGCAGGCTTTTCATGCTGAGTTTTTCGCCAACTGCGACTTCTTCTGTCATTAATTATCCTCCGAATTCCTTTTACAAATCAGGTTTTAATACCAGAAAAACAATTATTAATCAAGTTGTTGGGTATGATAATGTTGCATACCACCAATACCGGAAGCTTGAAGAAGACAAGATGAAATATCTCGTGATAGCGAATCCCAAAGCTGGTAAGAAAGCGCTTGACGGAACGCTTGTGCAAGTTCGTAATGCTTTTGAAGCAAAAGAAATTATCCCCGAAGTGAGACTTACCCAGTTCCCCGGGCACGCAGCGAAGATTGCCGCGGAAGCGCTTTGTGAGGGCTTTACCCACATGATTTCTCTTGGAGGAGACGGTACGTCAAGTGAGATCGTAAGTTCGATTCGCGGAACCGAAGCCATTTTGGGAATTATTCCGGGCGGCAGCGGGAACGATTTCTCCAAGGCAGCCGGTATTCCGCTTAATACGCATGCAGCGGTGGACAATGTCTTCTCTGGCAGAACGAGAAAAGCTGATGTGGCTTTTGTCGACGAAAAATGCTTTATAAACGGTTTCGGGGTAGGGATGGACGGGGCCGTGGCGCACGATTTCGGAGAGTTGGGACTCAGGCGTTTCGGTTCCTTCGGTTACATTGTTGGAGCGGTGATCGAGGCATTTCGGTTCCAAGGGTTTTTTTCCGAGATGGATGGAGAAGTCGGCGCCGCGGATGAAAAACTGCTTCTCTTCGGCGCTTCAAACGGCCCTTTTCAGGGTGGAAAGTTCAACCTAGCTCCCCAGGCTGATATATTCGACGGATATCTTGATATCCATATAATAAGTGACATGAGTCCTGTTGGGAGGCTTTTTAAGATACAAAAGGTGCTTAAGGGTCGCCACGAGGGACTTCAAGAGGTCAGTATAGTAAGGGCGAAGCAACTGCGGTTTGAAACCTTTACCGATCTTCCGGCTCACATGGACGGGGAGACATTCCTTCTTCGTTCCGGAAAACATGATATACGGATTGAGGAGCAGGGAGTAAACATTATAGTTCCCGCATAGGCCGGGGTTCTGGAAGCTCTTTTTGCGAGGTGACGGAGTAGCAGTGATGAAGAGAATAAGAAGCATTATGGCGATAATTCTTTCGTCCCTGTTCACGGCGTTCTGGGGCAGTGTGGGGGTTGTGATGTCGCTTCTCGCTGTAAGGCATCTTATAAAATACTCCGTTCGGCCTTGGGGAAAAACAGTCCTTTGGTCCTGCGGAGTTCAGCTTGACGTAAAGGGGACTGAAAATTTCCCGCAAGCTCCTTTCATAGTGATGTTCAACCACCAGAGTTCCCTAGACATACCTGTTTTCTCCGCGGTGCTGCCTTTCGAGTGGAGGGCGGTCATGAAGAATGAAGTTGCCTCGATTCCTTTTATCGGCTGGGTGTGCGTACTTAGCGGACAGTACTTCGTTGCGAGGGACGGTTCGGTTGGAGATACGAACAAAGTCCGGGAAATCGTAAGGAAAATAAGAAATGGACCTTCGGTGATTATTGCTCCCGAGGGCACAAGAAGCGAGGACGGAGAACTTCTTCCTTTTAAACAGGGCGGTTTTTTTATGGCCTCGCTTTCAAGGGTGCCGGTTGTGCCGATGATCATATGGGGAGGCAAGGATATAAGAAAAAAGGCTTCCTACGAACTTAATACCGACAGAGATATCGTAGTCAGAATTCTTCCTCCTGTAGATACCGCAAGCTTTCCAAAGGGAAAGGAGGGTGGGGAGAAGCTTGAAGGTGTGGTCCGGGAAGAGATGCTTCGCGAGATTGAAAAAATCCGTAGCAATCGTTAAACTCTAGAGGTTGTCCGGGCTTGGTTGGAACTTTCGTTTGCTCTGTTTTGTTTACCCCTTTACCTGTACTCTGATACGGGTTGTGTGAGGTTGTCTTTTTTATGAACGATCGTCAGGGAATTGCGGATTTAGATCTGC
The DNA here is from genome assembly GCA_965204035.1 of Thermodesulfobacteriota bacterium. GTDB lineage: Bacteria > Desulfobacterota_D > UBA1144 > Nemesobacterales > Nemesobacteraceae > Nemesobacter. The sequence goes on along the minus strand of OZ241964.1, from coordinate 1,389,178 downwards.
GGACCATAGCGGCACTTGCCGGAATGCCGAAGATAAAAAACCTGGTTAATCCCAAGAATCCCACTGAGATGTCGGAGCGGGTTACCGTAACCTTCAAGCCGATTCCGAAGAATTACCCGGACACCGAGATAAGCGCGTACAGGGAGAGACTCAGAAACTCGCTTCTGAGCAACGGGGTCAACGTTATTTCCTGGGAAGATGCGACAACAGAGGACGGGTCTTACGGAGCGTTCTCCAAGCTCATGGGGCTCAGGTCCGTGAGGAGGAAGGTAAACGCCGTAATAGACGTTAAAAAGAAGCTGTCTCCTCTCAGATGGTTTCTCAGCAATATAGCGGAGAACATCTACAGACTTGCCAGAAAGGACAGCCTCTCCGTCAGCGGTATCCTCAAGATAAGCGGCTGGGCGGACGATTTCACTGTGGGATATCTTCAGGATCCTTACAATACTCAGGTTATAACGATAATTTCCCTTGACCCTGAGTTTGAGAACGAGGATACGACCTATGATGAGAAAATCTCCATAGGGCTGAAAAACCTGATAACCAACATGTCGGAGATCGTGATAGGTGTTTCACACAGCAAGTTCGGGATAACAAACATGAATTTATCCGATTCCATATATACCCATGATCAGCTTGATGATTTCGTGCTCTATTCGCTTATTCCGAAGATATACGCCCCTATAAAACCGCCCGTTCTGACGCGTTTTTCCGTAAGCGAGTACGACCCGCAGGAATTTGAATACGCCCGGAAGCTGTCTGCTTTGGGGGCTGACCTCAAAAGCACCGATCTTTTTCCCGAGGGGTCAAAGTTTTCAGATGCGATAAAGCGCCTCTCGCACAGGGATGTTGCGAACAAGATACTTGACGGAAGAACCGGTGTTTCATACGGCTTCATAGCGCTTGCCGAACCTCCCGGATACGATGGGGAGAAATACATCGACGAGAACAGGTGGAATTCCCTGCAGGAAATTCCGAATTACAACCCTGACGAGGTACGGGCGGCCTCAAATGACAGGTGGTATGTTAAGACCATTCTTGCCGACAGTACCGTATATCAGCAGGTTCCGGACATATGGATTGTCACCTCAAGGTCGGGATGCGACAAGACAAACCTGAATCCGGATTCGGACATAGTCAGAATCGGCCTTGTAAAGGGGAAACTTCATCTCGAGATACCCAGAGGAGTCGATCTGGGAAGAAAGGACATAAGACCGTCTTTTGATACTTACGTGATACTTGCCCAGGCGCTTTCCTCCGCTCTTTACGCCCCTTCTATGATTGAGAAGGAAATGTCTATTCTGCATTTTCACGGCTACCCTGACCCATGCTGGTTCGGCGTGAGCGAACACCACGCCGGAGCCCGGAATCCCTCTCTTCCCTGCGGCACCGTGGAAGCCGCTCTTCTCAACTATTCCGCGGTTTATGAAACCGCGACCAAAAACGGCAGCGACATAAAGCTTCTGTGCCTTGTTGAATCGGACCACGGGGTTAACGTTCTCGGGCCTGACAGGGAATATCTCGTGCAAAGACTTCTTGCAGGTTCAAGCGAGGGTCATATCCTCCTTGGCGGGAAGTATCTTCCCATGCTTAAGCAACAAAGCGTCGCATCGCAGTAGTTCTCAGCGCAAATGAATGAAATAAGTGCCGAACAAAGTTCGATAGGGTGGGTAGGAACGGGGATCATGGGTGCGCCCATGTGCGGACACCTCGTTCGTGCCGGGTACCGCGTTTTTGTCTTTAACAGAACGAAGCAAAAGGCGGGAGAACTGCTGAGTGAAGGGGCAACCTGGTGTGACTCTCCCGCCGAGGTTGTCCGCCAGGCCGATGTAGTCTTTACCATTGTCGGTTATCCGGATGACGTAAGAGAAGTATATTTCGGTCCCAAAGGCCTTCTGATCGAGCCCGAGCCCGGTCGCATCTTCGTTGACATGACCACCACCGAACCGACTCTTGCGGGAGAGATATACGAAAAGGCGTTTGGATTCGGCTGCGCTTCTCTGGACGCTCCGGTCTCCGGGGGAGACGTAGGCGCTGTTAAGGGAGAGCTTTCAATAATGGTTGGAGGGGACGAGGAAGTTTTTGGTTCGGTAAAGCCGCTTCTGGGGCTTTTAGGAAAAAACATTGTATACCAGGGGAAGGCGGGTTCAGGTCAGCACGCGAAGATGTGCAACCAGATTACGGTAGCGGGAGTAATGATAGGGATCTGCGAGAACTTGATTTATTGCCGGAAGGCGGGGCTTGATCCCCTTACCATGCTCCGTTCCGTGGGGAGCGGCGCGGCCTCGAGCTGGCTTCTGAATAATCTTGGCCCCAGAATAATGGACGGGGACTTCGACCCGGGCTTTTTCGTTGAACATTTCATAAAGGACATGGAGATTGCTCTTGGGGAATCGCAGCGGATGGGAATTGATCTTCCGGGGCTTGCGCTTGTTAAGTCCCTTTATGAAAGGGCGAGCGCGCTTGGGCACGGGAGGCTCGGAACGCAGGCGCTTTTACTTGCGCTTGAGGATCTTTGCGGAGACGAAAACCGCAACTGAAGGAGGTTTTAAATGAGTTCTGATAATTTCAAGGCGATGGTTGTAAGCAGGGGTGAAGACGGGAAATTCACTAGGGAAATCACAACCAGAGAGCTAAACAGTCTTCCCGACGGGGAAGTGCTGCTGAACGTAAAGTATTCATCCCTTAACTACAAGGACGCTCTTTCGGCCATAGGAAACAGGGGTGTTACCAAAAATTACCCCCATACGCCCGGCGTTGACGCCGCCGGCGTAGTCGAGCATTCAGAGAGTGCGGAGTTTGAACCCGGAGACAAGGTTGTAGTGCATGGCTACGACTTGGGAATGGATACCTCCGGAGGATTCGGACAGTACGTGAGGGTTCCGGCTGGGTGGGTGGTTAATCTGCCCGCCGGACTTGATCTGAAAGAGTCGATGATGTACGGAACCGCGGGTTTTACGGCGGCACAGTCAGTGTTAAGAATCGTGGAGGGCGGAGTGAGGCCTCAAGACGGAAAGATTCTCGTAACCGGGGCGACCGGAGGGGTCGGCAGCATGGCCGTCGCTATTCTTGGAAAGACCGGCTACAGCGTGACGGCTTCGACGGGAAAAACGGAGCAGAAGCAGTTTCTGGCAGACCTGGGAGCGGAGGAAGTAATCGGGAGAGAGGATTTAACTGACCCTTCTGGCAGACTGCTGCTTAAGGGGCAGTGGGCCGGGGTGGTCGATACCGTGGGAGGAGAGATGCTTGCCACCGCCATTAAGTCCACGAAACAAAGAGGCGTTGTGACTACATGCGGCAATGTAGCTTCCCATGAACTCAACACGAACGTCTATCCGTTCATATTGAGGGGAGTTACGCTTGTGGGCATAGATTCGGCAAGCTGTCCGATGGAAAGAAGGCGGCTTGTATGGGAAAAGATATCCGCCGAGTGGAAGCTCGATATCCTTGAGCGTATCTGCAGAACGGTCTCCCTTGAAGGTCTTGACCCCGAGATAGACACTATACTGAAAGGCGGTCAGGTTGGGAGGGTTGTGGTTGATCTTTCCTGAAAAAAACATGTATTTTAAACACAGAAATGTTTTCACAATTAAGATTTTTGAGACGATAACAATGAACAGAATATTTCTTTTGTTTTTCATAGCCGTGGCCATGTCATGGAGCACGGCCTTTGCGGAAGGGCATCTTTCCGAATCTCCTCCCGGCGCCGAGGTATATATCATTTCCCCGAAAGACGGGGATGTTGTCGCTAAGACTTTCACCGTGAGATTCGGGCTTGTGAACATGGGAGTCGCTCCGGCCGGGGTCAAGGTTCCAAATACCGGACACCACCACCTTTTAATCGATCTTGAGAATCTGCCGGACATGGAAAAGCCTCTTGTTTTCAGCGAAAACGTAAGGCACTTCGGAGGCGGACAGACGGAAACGGAGATAACCCTCGCCCCCGGGAAGCATACACTGCGTTTGCTGCTGGGTAATTATGTGCACATACCTCATAAACCTCCCGTGCTTTCGGAGAAAATAACTGTTACAGTGAAAGATCAGTGAAGTATGTCTGGTTTATCTGTATAATCTGACTTTTGCCGGAGGGCTGGCAGAACGGCTATTGCACCGGTCTTGAAAACCGGCGTCCGAAAGGACTTGGGGGTTCGAATCCCTCGCCCTCCGCCAACGTGTTTTGAACGAAACAACTGCAAATTCTCACTAACAATTATGGCAACAGAATCAAATGGAAAAGTAGGCAGAGAGCAAGAACGTACAGAATTGCACCGCACGATCTGGCAGATTGCCAACGACCTGCGCGGAAGTGTCGACGGTTGGGACTTTAAGCAATACGTGCTCGGGATGCTCTTTTACCGGTTCATCAGCGAGAACCTCACAAACTACATTAATGAAGGAGAGCGACGCACTGGAACTAAAGACTTTGATTATGCAATGCTTTCAGACCAAAAGGCTGAATTCGGTCGAGATGACACCGTAAAAGAAAAAGGATTTTACATGCTCCCCAGCGAGTTGTTTTTGAATGTGGCAAAAAACGCACGCCACGACTCAGACTTGAACGAAACGCTCGCTGTTGTTTTCAACAATATTGAAAACTCTGCCAAGGGCACCGAGAGCGAGGATGACCTCAGGGGGTTGTTTGACGATATTGATGTCAACTCCGCCAAACTCGGCAATACCGTAGAAAATCGGAATCAGAAACTCACTAGGCTCCTTGAAGCTATCGGCGGGCTCCGTTTCGGCGATTATGCCGACAACTCCATTGACGCTTTCGGTGATGCCTACGAGTTTCTGATGACCATGTATGCCTCAAACGCTGGAAAATCCGGCGGCGAGTTCTTCACGCCTCAGGAGGTCAGTGAGTTACTTGCAGAAATTACTACCGTAGGCAAAAAAGAAGTGAATAAAGTCTACGACCCAGCTTGCGGTTCCGGTTCGCTGCTGCTTAAGTTTGCGAAGGTTCTCGGCAAAGATAAGGTTCGGCAAGGGTTTTTTGGTCAGGAAATCAACCTTACCACCTACAACCTCTGCCGTATCAATATGTTTTTGCATGATATCAACTACGAGAAGTTTGATATCGCACACGGTGATACTCTCACTGATCCAAAACATTGGGATGATGAACCGTTCGACGCAATCGTTTCCAATCCGCCTTATTCCGTCAAATGGGAGGGTGACGCGAATCCGATCCTCATTAACGACTCTCGCTTTTCTCCGGCCGGCGTACTTGCGCCAAAGAGCAGGGCCGATCTTGCTTTCACAATGCACATGCTTTCGTGGCTTTCCACGAGTGGCACTGCGGCTATTGTTGAGTTTCCAGGTGTGCTCTATCGTGGTGGAGCTGAACAAAAAATACGCAAGTATCTGGTGGAAAACAATTACATTGATACGGTTATTCAACTTCCGTCAGATCTCTTTTTCGGAACCACTATCGCGACGTGCGTCATTGTGCTCAGAAAGAGCAAGAAGGACAACAAAACATTGTTCATTGATGCATCTGCTGAGTTCTTTCGTGGTGGCAACAAGAATACATTAAGTGAAGCAAACCGCGCTAAGATACTCGACGCATTTACCAACCGTAAAGATATTGAACACTTTGCTGTTTTAGTCGACAACAAGATCATCTCTGAGAATGACTACAATATTGCTGTATCAAGCTATGTTGAAGGCAAGGACACTCGCGAGGTGATAGACATCACTGAACTCAACAAGAAAATTGCGGAGATCGTTGTACGACAGCAAGAGTTGCGCGAGGCGATTGATGCTATTGTCGACGATATAGAAGGAACAAAATAGCAAAGAATAGTTATGGTAAAACACATGAACAAAATTGAAAAGCTAATCGCCGAACTATGTCCCGAGGGGGTGGAATTTAAGGAGTTAGGAGAGGTCGTGTACTCTATAAAGACTGGATTAAATCCGCGAAAGAACTTCAGGTTGAACACACCAGATGCTGCAAACTTTTATGTCACCGTCAAAGAAATCACAACTGGCAAGGTGCGATTTAGCAACAAGACCGACAAAGTAAATGATGGAGCATTAAAGATTATTGCTAATCGCTCAAACCTTGCGAAGGACGATGTGCTGTTTTCGGGTATTGGCACGGTCGGAAAGACAGCACTTGTAGATATTCCAGTTGATAATTGGAATGTGAGCGAGAGCGTTTTTGTTATCAAGCCAAACCAGAATTTTCTAGTATCAAAATTCTTAATGTATGTTTTAGGTTCTGATTTTGTGAAAAATCAGTATGAAAGTCAGTCCGTTGGTAGTACGTTGAAGGGTGTAAGAAAGGCAACACTCAACACAATAAGAATCCCCATCCCACCACTTGCAATTCAAGAAGAGATCGTAAAAATCCTTGATACCTTTACAGAGCTAGAAGCAGAGCTAGAAGCAGAGCTAGAAGCAAGAAAGAAGCAGTATGAGTATTATCGCAATGAACTATTAACGTTTGGCGACAAAAATAGGGGGGGGGTAGCGTTAGGGGAAATAGGGACTATGGTTAGAGGAAGTGGATTACAGAAAAAAGACTTTGTGGAGAGTGGCGTTGGTTGCATTCATTACGGTCAGATTTACACCTATTATGGGACTTTTACCGATAAAACAAAATCGTTTGTATCAAAAGAGTTAGCCAAGAAGTTGAAGAAGGTTGAAAAAGGAGACTTGGTTATTGCCACTACTAGTGAAAACGTTCAAGATGTCTGCAAAGCAGTTGCTTGGCTTGGAGAACAGGAGATTGTTGCTGGTGGAGACTCAGCGATTTTCAAACATAATGAGAACCCTAAATATTTAGCATATTATTTTCAGACGCCAAGCTTTGCGGATCAAAAAAGAAAGTATGCTAAAGGAGCAAAAGTCATTAGAGTGCATGCGAAAGATTTGGCAAAAATCAAAATCCCCATCCCACCGCTTGCCGAACAGAAACGCATTGTTTCCATCCTTGATAAGTTTGAAGCACTTGTAAGCGACATTTCTATCGGTTTACCTGCCGAACTTGCTGCACGACGAAAGCAGTATGAATACTATCGCGGCAAGCTTTTAACATTCAGTGAATATGTCAGTTAACAATAAGTACAATTTGGTGGTGGAGAATCCGCAGAGCACGGTCGTAGCGGAGTATTCGCCGGAGAAAAAGCGCGCTGAGCAGTATCAAAGTGAAGCTGAACTAGAAAGCGCGTTTATTGAACAGCTTGAATCCCAAGCGTATGAGTATCTGCCGATCACAGATGAAACTGATCTGATCGCAAATTTGCGTATACAACTCGAGAAACTCAATGACTACAACTTCAGCGACAGCGAATGGAAACGATTCTTTGCGGATGAGCTGGCAAATCCTAACCAAATCATTGAAGAAAAAACTGCAACAATCCAGGAAGATTACATCAAAAACCTCACTCGTGACGACGGCTCGGTAAAGAACATCTACCTTCTCCGCAAGGACAACATTCACGATAATATGTTGCAGGTCATCAACCAGTACTCAACCGACGAGGGTCAACGCGTAAATCGCTATGACGTAACAGTGCTGGTGAACGGATTGCCTCTGGTGCACATTGAGCTTAAGCGCCGCGGTGTTGCCATTAAAGAAGCGTTCAATCAGATCAACCGTTACCAGCGCGAGAGTTTCTGGGCTGCTTCGGGACTCTATGAATACATCCAACTCTTTGTTATCTCAAACGGCACGCATACCAAGTATTACAGCAACACAACACGCTCTCAGCACATCAAGGAAGCTAATGAGAGAGGAGTTAAGCGGGGCAAGCGTTCAAGCAATAGCTTTGAGTTTACGAGCTGGTGGGCAGATGCAACCAACAAGCCAATTGCTGATTTAATGAATTTTGCGAAGACGTTTTTTGCCAAGCACGCACTCTTGAACATTTTGACCCGCTATTGTGTTTTCACGACCGAACGCCAGCTCCTGGTGATGCGTCCGTATCAGATTGTTGCAACTGAGCGGATATTGAACCGTATTGAAGTGAGTACAAATTATAAAAAACTTGGCAATTTGGAGGCTGGCGGATACATCTGGCACACCACTGGCTCGGGCAAGACGCTCACAAGTTTCAAAACGGCGCAACTTGCGAGCAAGTTGCCATATGTAGACAAAGTGCTGTTCGTGGTAGACCGAAAGGACTTGGACTATCAGACAATGAAGGAATATGACAAGTTCGAAAGAGGTGCTGCCAACAGCAATACCAGCACGAAAATTCTAAAGCGACAACTCGAAGATCCGAACTCACGCATCATTATCACAACGATTCAGAAACTTGACCGATTCGTCGGTCGCAATAGAGGTCACACGATCTTTGAATGTCATGTGGCGCTCATTTTCGACGAATGCCATCGGTCGCAATTTGGTGATATGCACATAGCGATTACCAAGGCGTTTAAGCAATATCATCTCTTTGGCTTTACCGGCACGCCGATTTTTGCGGTAAACGCTTCTTCTAGTAGCCGTGCTAACCTCAAGACTACCGAACAAGCGTTCGGGGATAGATTACACTCGTACACGATCGTAGACGCAATTGCAGATAGAAATGTTTTGCCTTTCAAGGTCGATTATGTCTCAACGGTTCGTGAAGCGGAAGATATTGAGGATAAGAAAGTAAGCGATATTGACCGTGAGGCCGCACTTGCTTCGCCTGATCGTCTGACGAATATTGTGGATTATATTCGTGAACATTTTGATCAGAAGACCAAGCGAAAGAGTTCATACAAGCTTAAAGATCGAAGACTTGCCGGGTTCAATTCAATTTTTGCTGTTTCTTCAATTGAAGTAGCCAAAAAATATTATGCCGAGTTTAAGAAGCAACTCGCAGACGTACCAAGCGACAAAAAGCTTAAAGTGGCATTGATTTACAGTTTCGGCGTAAACGAAGAGGATGTAGATGGGATGGTAGACGAGAACTCAGAGGATACGAGTGGACTTGATAAGAGTTCGCGGGATTTTCTTGAGAATGCCATCGCTGACTATAATGCGATGTTTGGAACATCCTATAGTACATCTTCTGACAAGTTTCAGAATTACTACAAGGACGTAAGCGAGCGAGTAAAAAACCGAGAGATCGATATTCTCATTGTGGTAAATATGTTTTTGACCGGGTTTGATGCGACCACGCTCAATACTTTGTGGGTTGATAAAAACCTGCGATTGCATGGACTGTTGCAAGCGTATTCGCGTACTAACCGCATTCTCAACAGCGTCAAAACCTTCGGGAATATCGTGTGTTTCCGAAATTTGGAGGAAGCGACAAACAAATCAATTGCCCTTTTTGGAGACAAGGAAGCAAGAGGTATTGTCCTCCTGAAGGCATACGATGATTATTACAATGGATACAGGGATGGCGATAAGAAAGTACGTGGCTACAAGAGTTTGGTTGAGGAGCTTAAGGATAAATTTCCTGTTGGTGAGCGTATCTTGGGAGAACAGAACCAGAAAAACTTTATCAAGCTCTATGGCGATATATTGCGCGTACAAAACATCTTGGTGACTTTCGATGAATTTGCCGGCAATGAAATACTTTCAGCCCGTGACCTGCAGGACTACCACAGCATGTACATAGACCTGTACAACGAATTTCGCGGAGGCACTGAAAGTGAGAAAGAGAACATTAACGACGACTTGGTCTTTGAGATGGAACTTATCAAGCAGATAGAGATTAATATTGACTATATCCTAGGGCTTATCAAAAAGTACCATGAAAATCACACCAAGGATCGAGAACTGCTGATCGATATTAAAAAGGCGATCAATTCAAGCGTTGAACTTCGGAATAAGAAAGACCTCATTGATCAGTTCATTGCAACACTTGATGTTCACTCTGTAGTAGATGATGACTGGCAGAAGTTTGTCGAAAAGAAAAAAATTGAAGAACTTGAGGATATCATTGAAAGCGAGGGACTAAATCATGACGAAACATACGCATTTGTACGAAATGCATTCCGCGATGGAAATGTTGCAACGACCGGTACAGCGATCGCAAAGGTAATTCCTCCGGTGACTCGCTTTTCTCCGGGTGGTGAACGTACCCAGAAACGAGAGAATGTTCTCTCCAAATTGAGAAGCTTTTTTGATCGGTTTTTTGATATTTCCAAGAAGGAATTTGTTGTTCTTCACGAACAAAGTCATTCCTATCAATGAAGTTATGCCTGATTATAAAGATTTGACGAACAACCAACCTTGAACAGTGTAATTCTGATCCATATACTAAGAGATTCCGATGGATAAACCCATTGCTGGAAAGCTCTTTGTGGTCTCTACCCCGATAGGAAATCTTGAAGATATAACTTTGCGGGCCGTGAACGTCCTTAAAGATTGCGACGTTATAGCGTGCGAGGATACTAGAACCACAAAAAAACTTCTTGCCCGGTACGGAATTGAAACCAGACTCACAAGCTATCATGAACACAACGAGGTTGAAAAGTCGCAGACGCTGCTTGAAGAGCTCAAAGAGGGGAAGGACGTGGCGCTTGTCTCGGACGCTGGAACTCCTTCGGTCTCCGACCCCGGGTGGAGGCTTGTAAATCTCTCGGTTGAAAACAATATAGAAGTGATTCCATTGCCCGGTCCTTCGGCCGTTCTGTCAGCACTTGTTGTTTCGGGACTTCCCACGGACAGTTTTCTCTTTCTCGGATTTTTTCCGAAGACAGTTGGCAAGAAGAAAGAGCTTCTAAAGGATGTAGGCCGCTATCCTTACACCCTAGTTTTTTACGAGTCCGCCAGGAGACTTTCACGTACATTGAGTCTTATGCTGGAGATTCTCGGCGACAGGAATATCTGCGTCGCGAGGGAAATGACAAAACTTTATGAAGAGGCGATTCGAGGATCAGTTTCGGAAGTGATTTCTGTCCTTTCGGAAAGAGAAACTCTGAAAGGGGAGGTAACGGTAGTTGTGGAAGGGAGCGGGGATGGGCGTAACGAGACGTCTGCTGATGCGGCTCAGAGGACGCTCCGGCTTCTCAGGGAAAAGGGATTTTCGCTGAGTGAAGCCGTTTCCCTTGTAAGCGGAGCCTTCGGAGTTTCTAAAAACGGAATATACAGAGTGGCTCTTGAAATCTGGGACGGCGACGGGCCGGTTCCGTGAAAAAAGGAAAAGAGTTTCGTCTCCAGTCTTCTCTCCCGCCGGCTGTTTTAACTGTCGCCGCAAAGGGCCGTCATAACCGCACCTGCGTCAACGATATGGGTGTTGTCCGCGGTGCCTGACACAGTGTCTGCGTCAGGAACAAACAAAACCCTTACTACTTTGCTTCCTGTCGCGCCCGGAAGGATATCCGTACTGCCGCGCTGCGGTTTAGCCGCGCGTTTTCCCCATTTGGCCTCGCCCACCAGTGTCCTGACTCCGTCAACTGACCGGGCGACAACGTCAAATTCGGGATCATTGCCGTGCCAGTAGCGCTGAGCCGGCTCCCAGGGGCCAAGGTCAGCCAGCGGACCGCCATTTAGGTGAAGAAAGGGTACGGCCATTCTGCAAAGTTCTTCCCAGGCGGCTGATTCAAGCCCCGTCCTGTACCTGTGCCAGTAACTAAGACGCGTTTCGCGCGGAGCCTCCGCCATGGCGGCGCGGTGGGGCGCAACGACGCGAAACCACAGGCGAAAAAACGGATCGGCGATTCTGTACAGACTTCGCTTGCCGGAACGGATGTCGCTTCCGAACGGAACCTCGCGAATTACAAGGTTCATTTCCGCGAGCGTCGACAATGGTCGCGGAAGGCTTGACGCGGGGCGACCTAGGCGGGCGCCGATTTCACTTGCCCTGTGCGCGCCCGAGCCGATAACGTCAAGAAGCGGTCGCAGGGCAACCGCAGACGGCGTTTCCTCAAGCAACAGCCGGTCAGGCTCGTTGTGCAGAGGTCCCGAGGGATCAAGAACCAGCGAGTCAACGGCGGAATCAAAATCCGTACCGAACGACTCGGCAAGTTCCCAGTATCTTGGCATGCCGCCCCAAAGCGCATAGAGGGAAACAAGTTCCCTGGGAGCGGATACGGTGAATACGTCGCTGAGATGTCCGGGTCTGAGAGGACGAATGGCGAAGGATTCCGTCGCACGCCCGTAAAGCGGCGCGTCAGCATCAAGGACCGCACTGCGCATCATCCGCAGGACGGATCCGCTGACTACTACGCAGGGCCGATGCCCGGGACCGTCAAGCCAGTTCTGAAGAACGCTCGCCACGGTAGGGTCAGCCGCAACCAGGTATGGCAGTTCGTCCAGAATAAAGGGGCCCTGCCATTTTGTGCGTGCTGCTTCGGCTGCGAGACGTGTGAAAAACGCCCGCCAGTCCGGATACTCGACATCCGCAAATCCCGGGAACCGCTTTGCCACCGCAGACGCCAGGTAGCGTCTCTGCACGGCGGGAGCCGACTGATCCGCGACGGTGTAGAGACCCTCATTACGCTTGGACCACTCGATAAGCAGACGCGACTTCCCCACCCGACGTCGGCCCCAGATAACGGCGAATCCGCCCGGACGACGTAGCGCATTATCGAGTCTGCGCATTTCTTCAAGTCGATCAATAAAATCCATGAATTTATTATGCAGAGCAACATTATGCTTGTCAACATAATAAATTGCGATCTGGAAACAGTGAAGAAGATTAACGAACTGCTCTCTTATGTATCCGACAAGTTAAAGTCGAATATAAAGAAAGGTTTTTCGAGTCAGGGGAGGCTGATTGATCAGGAACGCTGTTTGGACTGTTCGTCGGCCATTTTCCCGCCGACTTTTACGCTCCTTTCCATTTTCGCTTTTTCCCCGGCGGCTTCGGCCTGAACGCTTGCCTTGCAAGGGTCGCATATGCTATCAGGAGAAGGCTTGCCGCACATAATGCATTTCTTGTCTTTACTCACGGTTGTTTCTCCTTGTTAAAGACTATACTGCCATTATAGCACATCCGCAGTGAAAATGAGCAGACGAATTATGACCACCCGCGGGGTACGTACTGCTTTTCACGGTATCCAAGGCATTCATTCATGAGTTGCCCCGCCGTCCCGTGAAAAGAAGCTTCATATTTTCGATAATAACATGCTTTTGCGCCGAGGTGTATCCCGGGTTGCGATTATCCAAGAGGGGACACTTCTTTTTCGTACCACTTCATGCTTTGCTCGTAGGCGTACGCGACGTTGAGCACCGTCTGCTCGTCAAACGGCTTTCCCATTATCTGAAGCCCTATCGGAAGCTTTTCTGAGTTGAATCCGCAGGGGACTGATATTCCGGGGAGCCCCGCTATGTTGCAGGGAATAGTAAGTATGTCGGAGAGGTACATTTTAAGGGGGTCGTCTGTTTTTTCACCTATTCTGAAAGCGGTTTCAGGGGAAGTGGCGCTTGCTATGACGTCAACTTTTTCCCAGGCGCTGTCAAAATCCCTTATTATAAGTGTTCTTACCTGCTGGGCTTTCAGGTAATAAGCGTCATAATAGCCCGTTGAAAGGGCATAGGTCCCAAGCATTATTCTTCTTTTCACTTCGTCTCCGAATCCTTCCGAGCGGCTTCTGAAAAACAGGTCTCTCAGGGTTTCCGGATTTTCACAGCGGTATGTGTATCTTACCCCGTCGTATCTCGCTAGATTCGAACTTGCTTCAGAAGGGGCTATTATATAGTAGGTTGAAACCGCGTAGCGGGAGTGAGGAAGCGAAATCTCCACAATCTCCGCTCCCAGGGTTTCAAGTTCGGCGATGGCTTTACGGACGGATTTTTCCACTTCTGGGTCCATCCCCGAAACAAAGTATTCCTTCGGTATCCCTACCCGCAGCCCCTTTATGTCCTCACTGAGCGCGCTTGCGTAGTCAGCGGTCGGAAGGTTTACGGATGTTGAGTCCATCGGGTCATGGCCCGCTATGGAAGAGAGGATTATGGCCGCGTCCTCCACGGTTTTCGCAAGCGGTCCCGCCTGATCCAGGGAAGAAGCGAATGCGATCATGCCGTAGCGGCTAACCCTTCCGTAGGTGGGTTTCATTCCCACTACTCCGCAGAGGGAACCGGGCTGTCTTATGGAACCCCCGGTGTCTGTTCCGACCGACGCGACGCACAGATTTGCCGCCGTGGCGGCAGCGCTTCCTCCGCTTGATCCTCCCGGGACCCTGTCGGTGTCCCAGGGGTTTTTTACCGGTCCGAAGTAGGATGTCTCGTTTGAAGATCCCATGGCGAACTCGTCCATGTTGTTTTTTCCGAGTACTACGGAACCGCTTGCCATGAGTTTCCCGGCCACGGTGGAATTATAGGGGGAGACGAAATCCCGCAGCATTTTTGACCCGCAGGTCGTCCGCGAGTCCTTTGTCACGAAAATATCCTTAAGCGCTATTGGGACTCCATGGAGAGGACCCAGATAGTTCCCTTCGGAGATCTCTTTTTCTGCCTTTTTGGCGGCCTCCAGGGCCGCTTCCTCCCAGACGGTTATGTAAGAGTTTATTTTTGCGTCCTCAGAGGATATGCGCTCGAGAAAAAGTTCGGCTAGTTCCACCGGGGAAGCCTCTCTTTTTCCTATTAATGCGGCTGCCTCTTTTATGGTTTTTGGAATGGACATTGGGTTAGCCCTGGTCCTCTATGACTTTTGGAACCGTGAAGAAATCGTTTTCTTTGCTGGGCGCGTTGCTAAGGGCATCTTCAGCCGTTATTAGCTGATTCACTTTGTCTTTTCGGAAGGGGATTGAGAGTTCAAGCACATGCGACGTGGGTTCCACGTCTTTCGTATCAAGCTCGGCAAGCTCATCTATGTGGACGAGGATGTCCCCGAGCTGACGGGTGAATTTCGAAAGCGTTTCGTCATCGAACTCAAGCCTTGCAAGCTCGGCTGTGTTGAGCACGTCTTTTTTTGATATTTTCATGGTCAGAGTCCTGCGTTAGCTTCCTGCCTAGGAATTTCCTAAAGGTTCTCTGGAGCCCCACTGATAATACTTTCCGCAAAATCGACTATCTGCGATTCAAGCTTGGTCCCGCTGAAAAAATTTATCTCCTGAACGCATGTCGGGCTCGTGGTGTTGACTTCGGTCAGATACCCTCCGACTATGTCGATTCCGACCAGATAGAGCCGGTCTTCTATGAGTTTCTGTCTGAGGCCGTCGCATATTTGCAGATCCCTTTCCGTAAGCGTGGTTTTCTCGGGATGTCCTCCGGAATGGAAATTGCTTCTGAATTCTCCCTTTGCGGCTACCCTCATCACGGCTCCTATGGGCTGGCCGTTTAAAATTATAACCCTTTTGTCTCCTTGCGAAACCTCTTTTATGAATTTCTGGGCCATCACGTAGGTCCGCCCGAAGTCGGTTATGTTCTCGAGTATGACGTTGAGGTTAGGATCCTCGGCTCTTACGAGAAAAATCCCCTCCCCGCCGTAACCGTCAAGCGGTTTTACCACAATTTCGTTGCCGGTTTCGTAGAGAAACTCCTTTAGCTTTTCGATGTCTTTTGAAACCAGGGTAGGGGGGATATAGTCGGCAAAATTAAGGCTGTACATTTTCTCGTTAGATTCCCTTATTCCGGCCGGATGGTTGATCACGTGAGTTGCGGACTCGTCAACCCTGCTTAGTATGTAGGTTGAGTAGATATAGTCCATGTTGAAGGGAGGATCTTTTCTCATCCATACGACGTCGAAGTCGTCAAGCGGAGAACTTTCCGTGGAACCCTTGGCGTAGTAATCGCTTTTTCTCTCGAGACGAAGCTCTGTTGAATCCGCCCAGGCCATAGAGTCCTTGACGAAAAGATCTTTGAGTTCGCAGTAGCGGATCTCGTGTCCTCTCGCCTGGCATTCAAGCATTATAACGAAGGAGGTGTCCTTGTTTATGTTTATGGATTCGATCGGGTCCATTACGAAAAGCATTTTCGACATGGTGATACTCTATACAAAACAATGTGGACGGACAACATCCCTGCGGGGATTTAAAAGAAAGAGAAAAAATTACTTTTCACAGGTTGAAAGAGGGTAAATCAAGACGTAACCCAGTTATCCAGAGACAAACCGTCCACGTTTGAAAAGTGCTTGTAGTTGTTTGTCACCAGTGTGGCATCAAGAGAGATAGCGTGAGAAGCGATCATAGCATCGGTATAGCCGATCGGCGATTCTTTTTTCAGCAGGGAGGACTGAACGACGGCAAAACGGTCAGCGCATATCGTGTTCCATTCGGCTATATAATCGAGTCGGCCACAGATCGTATCGATCAAGTTGTGATATTTCGCAGAACCACGCCGTTCTGCCCCAAAGCGCAGTTCTTGGTAAGTGATCACTGAAATGCAGACAATATTGCCCGCACGCATTTTCTCGTCTAGGGTTTTGACAACTGATAAAGCGTGATGGTGCATGATGTAGCTGAAGGTGTCTGTATCGAGCATGTAGTTCATTTAAACTTCACCCTGTTTTCGTCAATAGCGAACAGGTCAGGGCGGTCAGCCAGGAAATCATCATCTGCTCCTAGCGGTTCAATCTCGTCATATAGGGTTAACCAGGACTTGCGCACCGGTTCTAGGATCAGCTTTTCACCGACCTTCTGCACAGTCAGTTCCGTTACGCCTTCGTAGGCGAAATCTTTCGGTATACGGACAGCTTGGCTACGGCCGTTCTTAAAGATCTTTGCGATGTGCATGGTTACCTCCTGCGTTGGTATATGACAGTATATACCACATGATGGTATATGACAAGATATGCCAGCACCGACGGGGCAGTTCAGACGCACAGGAAGGGGCAATGTTTTCTATTTGGACAAGGGCAAATCAAGACTTAATCCAGCCATCCCCAGAGTGTTAAAAAAATGATTGCGGTCGAATTGCTACAGGTTGCGGTTACCTTTGTCGCAATCCTTCCTCGTGAATGCCGAATGATTCGTTTCTGGAGATAATTAGCCGACAACCCTAGAGTGGAATCTCGCCACGCTTTCCTCTTCGGGCCTTAGGCATGGCCGAAGAAGAAACGATCCGTCCGGATGTTTTTTTATTGCGACTGTGTATGCTTCCAGTTCGCTCTTGTAGAAGCCCTCCACATCTTCTTCATAGATAACCACAAATTCCCCATGGTGCTCGCTGGCAAATTTCTCTTGGTGCTTCCTGAAATATGCAAGTGGTTTCTCTAACGGCATCTTTTCTCTCCCCGCTTGTTGCTAGATTATATTATATTCTCTGCCGTATTTCATAACAGCAGAAACTGATTAGGAACTGGGAGGCTGTTTCAGCCTAAAAGGGTCTCTCGACTGCGGAGAGGAAGTTTCGGTCGATAAAAACACGTGTGTTTTCAGGCGCGTCCCGTATATATGTACACCGAAAGTCAGGTGAGGGGGCATGTGTTTCTGTGTGTGCTTATTGTCTTGGGTGGCACTTGAGGCGGAGATATGTTCCTCTTATGTTCGAGGGGATTGCAGGAATGGAGCGGAGAAGAAACGCAGCGCTCCGACAGGAAAGGTGCAGAGATCGGATAGCGCAAAGAAAACGGAAGTTGAAATGCTCTGGGGAATTCCGTTACCTGAAAAATGACAACAATTCAGCGGAGGTCTCCTGGGGCTTTTCCTCCGGGAGAAAATGGCCGCAGTCAAGCGGTTTTCCCGAAACGCTGAGTGCTTTTTCTCTCCACACGTCAAGCATGTCGTAGGTTCTGTGAATGAACCCCCTTCCACCCCAAAGGGCAAGAAGCGGACACGTTATCTTGGCATCCATATCTTCTTCGTCGTGAACAATATCTATGGAAGCCGCTGCTCTGTAGTCTTCGCAGCTCGCGTGGATTGCGCGCGGGTCGCTGAAACAGCGCACATACTCTTTTACGGCCTCGGGATGAAATTCCGCACCGGGAGCGCTCCAGCGTCTTAGTTTCTCAAGAAGGTAGTATTCCGGGTCCGCCCCTATCATTTTCTCCGGAAGTCCGTCGGGCTGGATGAGAAAAAACCAATGATAGTAACCCGTGGAAAAGTGCTTGTCCGCGGTCTTGAACATGTGGTGGGTAGGGGCTATGTCCATGACGCAGGCCTTGAGGACTTTTTCAGGGTGATCAAGACACATGCGGTGAAGCACTCTGGCTCCCCTGTCGTGTCCCGCGGCGTAGAATTCACGGAAACCCAGAGCTTCCATTACCGAAACCATATCCGCGGCCATGGCTCTTTTTGAATAGTTTGAGTGATCTTTTTCCCCGGCGGGCTTAGAACTGTCTCCATAACCCCGGAGATCAGGGCACACGACCAGAAAATTCGAGGCGAGCGTACGCGCTACCGCGTGCCACATAACATGCGTCTGCGGATAACCGTGCAGAAGAAGCAAGGGTTTTCCTTTTCCTCCCCACACGGTGTTTATCTCGACTTCGGGAGTCTGGATTTTCTGCTTTTTGAAGTTTTTTCCGAACATGTTTTCGTATATTCTATTCTAACCAGACGTAACCGCTTTCCTCAAAGCCGCGGGAGTGAAACCATGATTGAATACAAGGGGTATATTGCAGAGGTTGAATTTGACGATTCCGTAGGGCGTTTTCATGGAAGAGTTATTAACAGCGGGAGTTATTCAATCGCCTCTTTTGAAGCGACTGATGCTGAGGGGATACGAGAGGAGTTTCGTCGGTCGATTGACGAGTATATTGCTTCGTGCGAGGAAGACGGATCAGAACCCCTAAAGCCTTTCCGGATCCCAACTTAAAGTGGTAAAAACGACAGAGAACAGACCTTCAGTTTCTAAATCTAACCCGGCACAAATAGTAAAAATGATTACCGATGATTTCTACGGCAAGTACGGTTGCAGCCATTGCGAGAAGCTGGGTAAGCGAGCGCCTATAAGCAGAGCTTGTGACCACTGTCAATTATTTCGTCTTCATGCGGCATAAAAATAACTTGATAGAAGACCTTGGAGTGCTTTATTCCGGGGAACCTCCGTCCATCAAGGAAGCTTTTCGTATTCAGAAAGAGCTTTCCCGAAGGGTTGTACGGACTCCTGGCCCGAAGCCTATTCACACGATCGCCGGTGCGGATATCGCTATCTGCGTTAAGGAAAAAAAGCTTGTCTGCGGAATGATTCTTTTTTCCTACCCTGAGTTGGAAGAGATAGAAAGGGTGTGGACTGTCTCAGATGAAGTGTTCCCCTATGTTCCAGGGCTTCTGGGTTTCAGGGAGGCGCCCTGCGTCATAAGGACCTTCGGTGAGCTTCGAGAGCGCTGTGACATGATCATGATAGACGGACACGGACTTGCTCATCCGAGAGGATTCGGACTTGCTTGTCATGTCGGGGTTCTGCTTGGTATTCCGGCTATAGGCGTCGCGAAAAAATGTCTTTACGGGGGTTTCAGTGAACCGGGTCTCAAGAAGGGTGAAAGAGAGTTAGTAAGAGGCAAGGACCGTGAAGTCGTTGGCGCTGCTTTGAGAACCAGAGAAGGCGTTAAACCGGTTTTCGTGTCTATTGGTAACAGGACTGATCTCTATACCGCCGTTATGGTTGCCCTTGAGTGCTCGCGCGGTTTCAGGGTTCCCGAGCCTACGAGGCTTGCAGATAAATATGTCGCTTCGCTCAAAAAAGATGTGTGCGGATAAATTGCCCCGCATACTCCTAAATGGGAGTATCCGGTCGGTTAAACTCATATTACTCTAGGGAGGGACATAATATGCAGGAACAGAAGATAAAAACTCCTTCGGACATATATGATCGTCTTTACAAATTGCTCAACGCAAAAATGGAAGAAGAAAGATTTGATGGGTTTGATGAGAGAGCGGAGCTTACTTTGCGGATAATAGAATTTTTTGAAAGACACTTGGAAAGGGAAGAAATAGGATGATACGTAAGGAGTTAACCCCAGATGAGCAGTCTTATGGATCAGCATATCGTAAATTTCAATAGGTCTTTTGAAATCTGGGGTATCGAACTACCACAAGAGGCCGTCAGAAATCAACAACGGGGCAAGATCGTCAAGAGAGGGTGGGCTATCTGGTATTTGTTTGGTGGAGACGACGCCGGGGAGTATCTCGATTATTACGCGTCTCATCGCATGACGAATGACAGGCATGTCCGCCTGTACGCCGACGGCGGTTCCAAAAGTCTCGATTCATATTGCAGCATGCGGAGAGTTTCAGACGACCCCGAAGAGAACAAGCGGCTTGAGAATGAATTCTGGGAACACAACGAGCGCGTCTCGCGGGAGCTTGAAGCTAAAGGTTTCGTGTTGGAAGGTGATGAACACCCGTTGACTATCATCAACCGCGAGTTGATTTCATCTCGAGAATCTCATCGGAGAGCGACGAAAGGGCAGGATTCAGAAGATTAAGCCTAGAGACTCTATTGCATCTTCAATGCCGAGTATCTGTCGTTCCCTGCCCGAGCGCTTACGCCGAGAAATCTTCCATCATCTCGATGAAGTCTCTGAAAAGATAGGATGAATCATGTGGCCCGGGAGAGGCTTCGGGGTGATACTGGACGCAGGAGAGGGGATAGTCCTTGTGTTTCAGTCCCTCGACGGTCTGATCGTTCAGGTTTACGTGGGAGACGGCGACATTGCTTTTAAGCGAATCGGGATCCACGGCGAAGCCGTGATTCTGCGAAGTTATCTCAACCTTTCCTGTCGCAAGATTTTTAACCGGCTGGTTTCCTCCGCGATGCCCGAATTTTAGCTTGAAGGTTTTTCCTCCGAGCGCGAGACCCAGTATCTGGTGTCCCAGGCAGATTCCGAAAATGGGTTTTTTCCCGATGAGTTTTCTCACGTTCTTCGAAGCGTATTTAACCGCGGCCGGGTCCCCGGGTCCGTTTGAGAGGAAAATCCCGTCGGGGTCGAAAGCCAGTATATCCTTGGAGTCCGTTTTCGACGGAAAAACCGTTGTTTCGCATCCAAGATCGTGAAGCTCCCTGAGTATGTTTCTCTTTATTCCGAAATCGTAGACGGCGACTTTGAATTTTCTGGAGGGTTCTGAGTTTTTGTCCCTGCTGTGGCGCCACTTTCCCGTTCCCTCGTCCCATGCGTAAGGCTGAGGACAGCTTACTTCTGTTACAAGGTCGCGTCCGACTATTCCCGGCGAGGAGTCGACTTTCTCGGCAAGGGCCTCAGGGCTTGTATCGGCAGTTGAGATAATGCCCTTTATCGCTCCACCAATTCGTATGATCCTTGTAAGTTCCCTGGTGTCGATTCCCTGTATGCCGGGTATCCCATGTCTTGAGAGAAAACTGTCGAGGCTCTCTTTCGATCTCCAGTTGCTCGGGTGATCCCAGTATTCCTTTACGACGAAACCGCTTAGGTGAGGTTTTTCTGATTCGAAATCCTCGGGGTTGATTCCGTAGTTGCCTATTTCGGGGTAGGTCATTACGATGATCTGACCGTTATAGGAAGGATCCGTGAGTATTTCCTGGTAACCCGTTAAGGAGGTATTGAAAACAACTTCGCCGGCTGCCTCTCCTTGGGCTCCGAAGCTTGTGCCTTCAAATACTTTTCCGCCTTCAAACGCGAGGTAAGCTTTTTTCATTGTTCAGGGGGTTAAAATATATATGCCTGTGGTAATGTCAAATGTTACTTTCCCGTGGAGATTAAGATGGAGTGTTCCAAAATGCTCTCTGTGGAAACCCGGCTTATTTCAATTAGCGAATTCTGTTGTATTATTCTTGGCCTTAAGGAGCGATTACATCTGGAAGCTTACCGTTGTTGATGTAGGGCGAAAATACCGATATGAACTGGGATCTCACTTCTTATTTCCCCGAATTTCAGGGAACTGAATATAAAGAGTTCAAGGAAAATCTCTCGGGAGGCATAAAGAATCTCGATGAGAAGGCTTCGGTTTCTGAACCTCTTTGCGGAGAGAACCTTGCATTCTGGAAAGATGTTTTCCTAGAAACCGAGAAGCTCATAAGCCAGTATTCCCATATCCGTTCCTACGTGGGATGTCTCAGCGCTTCAGATTCCAACAGGGAGGATTATCTGCGCGAGGAGGCGGCAATTTCCCTTCTCGGTTCGGATCTCGAGAAGCTTGAGGTTCAGCTGCAAAGAGCGCTTCGGGATGCCGACGAAGATCTGCTTTCCGAGTTCGTCTCTTTCCCGGATATCGAGTCGGCTTCCTACTACGTAAGGCGCGTTTGGCGAAATTCCCGGTTCACCATGTCCGCTCCGAAGGAAATTCTGGCTTCTGAACTGGGAGTTGACGGGATAAGCGCCTGGGGGCGGATCTACGATACCGTGTCCTCCAAGATGACGTTTGAAATGGTTTACCCCGACGGGACGAAAAAAAGGCTTCCCATGTCCCAGAGAAGGTCGCTCATGGAAAGTCCCGACAGGGAGATAAGAAAAGCGGCTTTTTCCGGCGGCAACGCGGCTTGGGAAGGTCTTGAAGATGTGGCTGCCGGCGCCATAAACGCCATATCGGGAACCAGGCATACGCTTTACAGGCACAGGGAGATTGATCATTTTCTCAATGTAGCGCTTTTTGACGCCGCCGTTTCGAGACAGACCCTGGATTCAATGATGGAGGCTATACGGGAAACAGTAGAGCTTCCAAGAAGCATCCTGAGGCTCAAGGCCGAGACGATGGGCCTTGAGGGGGTGTCGTGGTACGATCTGGGGGCTCCTATGAATCTTGGGACAACCGGCCGGGTTGACTGGAACGGAGCGAAATCCATGGTTTCCGATTCCTTTTCCGCGGCTTATTCGCGCCTCGGAGGGTTTTTTGACCATATATGCCGGAGCGAATGGATAGACTGGGAGATAAGAGAAGGGAAAAGGCCCGGAGGTTTCTGCACGGGTTCTCTTCTCACCGGGGAGTCAAGGATATTCATGACTTATAACGGCGGGGTAGGCGACATACTTACCCTCGCTCACGAGGCGGGTCACGCCTTCCACTCTCACGTGATGAGAGATCTTCGCCCCTACGCTCAGTTCTATCCCATGACGCTTGCCGAAACCGCTTCGACTTTCGGGGAAATGCAGCTTGCCGAAGGACTGCTGCGGGACCCCTCAACCAGCGTTGAGGACAAGGTGCTTGTGAGGGATGCGGAAGTAAACCACGGGGCCATATATCTCCTGGACATACCTGTGCGGTACGAGTTTGAAAGAAAGCTCTACGAGCAGCGTGCCGAAGGGGAACTGACAGTGAGCGAGCTTAAGGAACTTATGACTGAGACCCAGAAGGAGATTTTCGGAGACGTGCTTTTGGAATGCGACCCGTTTTTCTGGGCTTCAAAGCTTCATTTCTACATAACGGGCGTCAGTTTCTATAATTTCCCCTACACCTTCGGCTATCTGCTTAGCAGGGCTCTTTTCGAGAAATTCAGGCGGCATGGGGAGGAATTTATTCCGGTTTACGAAGAGTTTCTCGCTCTCACCGGTTCGGACGATGCGGAGGGGGCGGTGAAAAGGTCAATCGGGGACGATATAACGAGCAAAGATTTCTGGAAAGAGGCGATTCTTACCCTCTCACGACCGCTTGAGGAGTTCAAAGAACTTCTGCCTTTGGTTAGCGGAGATTAGAAGCAGTTCTACGCTGGATTGGGCAACAGCGGATCATCCCCAAACAGATTGTTAATTTCTCGAAAAAATTTCTCATATCCAATATAGATATGGTGTGTCTCTAAATTAAGGGGTTCCTGGGATGAATTTCCAATCCGAATTTCCATTGAAACTGTAACGTTGATTTGTTTTTGCGATAATTCACTTCCTATCTGGAAATGAGGATTTTTAAATAGAACTTGAACATTTACCGACTTTTTCTTTCCTTGTGAATCCAAGAGTTCATCAACTTTCTTGTCAAATAATAGATTAAGCATACTACTGTATCTTGCATCGGAAATTTTTTGGCTCATTATGTTGGTCAAGGATTCCATGTTTTGTACAAGAAAAACGATCTTTCCGTATGGTGAAGCTCCTGACATTTTCTTAATGCTTGATGATAAAATCTTGGTAAGATCTCGTATCTTTATAGAATAGATGGCTTCCTCTATAGAATTGATATACTCTTGCCATATTACTTTTCCTCCCATGAAACCAGTTGGTAAATATTTACGATCAGTAAATAAATCCTTTATGTATTCTCCGTCAATGAATAGGTATCTATGATGCGAAAATAGATCAGCTATATCGTCCAAAGTTATTCTTCCTACCCTTTTACTGTTGTAGTCATAGACGGGGATTTTGGATTTCCCTACTTCGGGGATAATTTCAAAAAGTATTCTGGAGTATAACCCCGTCAATAATATGACATTCTCTACCTCTGTCGTGTATCTTTGGAAGATCTGCCCGGAAGTATCAGTCAATGGCAATTGTACAATTTCTCGCCCGAGATCGTCATGTTGTTTTTTAATTGGTACTTCGTTTCTCTTTAACTCCTCAGCTATCTTTGTATCGCATGTTCTTAAAGTCTCAAGCAGTCGAACCAACTTTTCGAGTAAGTTTTGAACACTGCCATAAAATACGGTGGTGGCGGCGTCAATCTTCTCTGATATGATAAATGGCGAACTCGATCGATGGTTACCTTTTTTATCTACGATTTTAATGTGCCCGTACAAATAGGGCGGTGTGTCGTTGTAGAGTAGGCGGATTGAGTCTTTCATTTCTGGGTACTTCTTTGTAGCTCACAATATTTTAGGGAATTATAAACTTTGTTTAACAAAATTTAAATCAGGTGTTTTTTGGCACTAATCTGCTTATAATATTTGAACCTTTATCCTCACATCGGGGTGAGAAATGTCTGGAATAAAATACGAAATGAAAATCTCGAGGCTTACGCTTGATAAGCTCGGGGTCAAGCTTTACGATAAGGTTTCAGCTGTAATAGCTGAACTTGTCGCTAATTCTTATGACGCTGACGCGACCAAAGTCGTAGTATCTGCACCAATGGGCAAACTCCTCGCTACGAAGCAGAGAGATGAGCTTTCCGACCTAGGATTTGAAATAAAGATTGAAGACAATGGAGTTGGGATGCTCCCTGAGCAGATGCAAAATTTCTTTTTAGTCGTCGGAGCTGAGAGGCGAAAAAATCCTGGCCAAGGTTCAGAATCAAAGATTCTTCAACGCAAAGTTATGGGGAGAAAGGGAGTAGGAAAGCTGGCACCTTTTGGTATCTGCAACACCATAGAAGTTATAAGTTCCGGTGGTAAAGAAGTTAAAAGGAGAGAAAATGGTACTGAAATAAAAGGATATCTTACTTCACATATAATTCTGAGTCATGAAGATGCTGTCTCTGATGCAATTGATGGTCCTTACTATCCTAAAATTGGGTCTCTTGATATGAAGTTAAGAGACCACCGGGGTACGACAATAATCTTACGAGATTTCAATCACAGGAGAGTTCCTAAAATTGAGACGCTCTCTCGCCAAACTGCCCAACGCTTTGGAATAAAATCCCAGGATTGGGAAATTATTCTTAAAGATAACAACCCTGAACCCGGGGCCAAGCAAGCTTGTCAAACGGTTGGAGATTTCGATATCTCTTTAATGGATAACACCAAAATTAGCTTCAATCCAGACGCTGGTCCCGATTTTCGTGTTATCGGTCCAAACGGCGAATCAATTAACGATCTTAAACCAGGATTTGAGCACGACGAGGAGTTCTACAAAGTGAGAGGTTGGGTAGCTTATGCAAAGAGTCCATACAAGGACGATTTGATGGCTGGTGTAAGGATTTATTGTCGTGGCAAAATTGCCTCCCAGACATCCACTTTTAACAAAACTGCTGGATTTACAGGTGAACACAATGTTCGGTCATACATGGTCGGTGAATTACATGCTGACTGGCTTGACGAAAAACAAGATCTGATACAAACCGATAGGCGAGATATCATGTGGTCGGAGGAACTTTGCGCCGCTTTTGAGCAATGGGGGCAGAAAATAGTGTCGCGCGTTGGAAAACTGTCACGTGACCCATTGAGAAAAACGACGAAAGAACTCTTTTTCGAAACTGGTCGTGTAGAAGAGCGCGTGCGAGAAAATTACCCTTCAGAAAATGATCAAATGATTCAACGCCAAGCTCTAGATATTGCGGAAATGCTTGGGAAGACGATTAGTCGCGCGGAAGCAGAAGATGAGGAAGTCGTGAACGATCTAGTCGATTTGAGCATTATGATAGCACCCACGATTACACTTGATGATGCCATGAGAGAAGCGTCTAAGGAAAATCGAACGACGCTATCAGCTGTAATTTCGCTCCTTCGCACCGCCCGCATTGCCGAATTGTCATCCTTTGGGAAAGTCGCGGAACAACGTATTAAGGTGATAGAGAGTCTAGAAAGGCTAAAGAACGACGATAGTACGACAGAACCCCAGCTACAAGAGCTTATTGAGGGTGCGCCTTGGCTTATCAATCCCGAATGGGCACCCGTAACCGCAAATCAAACGCTTAATACCTTAAGGAAAGAATTCGAAAAATACCATAAAGAAACTACAGGAAAAAGTATATCTTTATCGAATTTCGATGATACAAGGAAAAAGCCTGATTTCGTTTTGTTAACCTATGGCAACACGGTACAGATTGTCGAGATTAAGCGTCCCGGACATGCCCTAACCAGTGAGGAGATGGACAGGATTATCAATTATCGTCGTTCCATGGAAAATTTTCTTCGGGATTCAAAAAATGAACCTTTCGTTCAGTTCTTTAATGCTTTTCATATTACTTTGGTCTGCGATGAAATTAATCTGCCAAGCCCAAGTGCACAAGAAGAAGCTTACGAAGGATATCTCTCTCGAGAGATATTAACCCACATAAATTGGTCTTCTTTTCTTTTACGCGTAAAGCAAGCGCATAATGATTTTCTTGAGGTAGCTGAAAAAACTCTTCAAACTATCGTCTCGAAGGAGGAAATGTAACTTTGTCTCTTACTGCGATAGATCTTTTTTCAGGCGGTGGCGGGCTGACCGTAGGACTAAAGAGAGCGGGCTTTAGGGTCGTAGCGGCAGTAGAAATAGAAAAACACTCATACGCTACTTATAAAGCCAACCATCCAGATGTTCCGGCTCTCAGACAAAATATAACCACCGTCTCAGGAGAAAAACTAAAAGAAATTGCTAGAGAGGGAAAAATCGACTTGCTAGCAGGCTGTCCTCCTTGTCAGGGTTTTACAAGCTTAACGCGCAAACACAAAAGAGAGGATCCTAGAAACGCCCTCGTGTTTGAGATGCTACGCTTGATTGAAGAACTGCGGCCTAGGGCGGTTATGATGGAGAATGTTCCTGGTTTGATGCAACGAGGCAAGAAGGTATATGAGGAATTCAAGCGTAGACTTGAGCTTTTGAAATACAAAATCAAAGAAGACATACTGGAAGCAGCTGATTATGGAGTTCCGCAGCATCGACGGCGCTTAGTACTGCTTGCCGGTTTTAAGTTTAATATAGACATGCCGAAGGCTACGCACTCTAAAAACGGCGAAAACAGCTTGCCTTGCTGGAAAACGGTAAGAGACTCTATCGGTAATATGAACGAACCTGTTAGTTTAGCAGATATTCAAAATGAGAAGAATCTGCAAGAATTGAGTTGGCATGTGATAAGAACATTATCTGCTCAGAATCGAGAGCGCATTAAATTCGCTGTAGCAGGAGGAACATGGAAAGATATTCCCGAAAACCTGAGACCAAAATGTCACCGCAATGGTTATGTGGGATTTCCGAACGTATATGGACGCATGAGGTGGGATCAACCATCGCCGACAATTACAGGAGGATGTACTACTTTCAGCAAGGGCCGGTTCGGACATCCTGAAAAGAACAGGACAATTTCTGTAAGAGAAGCTGCGATGCTACAAACTTTCCCAGAACATTATTATTTCGATACGCCATATATGGGAAATGTTTGTGACATAATTGGTAATGCTTTGCCATGCGACCTTGCGGAAGCTGTATCGATGCAGTGCGCAAAAGAATTGCTGTAAGAAGGGCGTCTATTTCTTCAAAATGGCTACGACGCCCCCCCTCTTTAGAAGATTATAAACTTGTACGCATAAATTTTTTGAGTTTCTTCCGCGTAGACTCGGGGTTTTTTAACTGACACTCCCAAACTATTAGAACCTTCCATCCATCCTTTCTTATTTCTTTTAAATACCTTTTATCTCTTTCAACATTGCGTTGCAATTTTGGTTCCCAGTAATCCTTGTTCGTTCTTGGAGTATTCTTGCCTGCCTTGCAATCATGCCCATGCCAAAAGCACCCGTGTACGAATATTACTTTCCGGCGTTTCGTAAATACTACGTCAGGTTTTCCTGGCAATTTGTCATAATGAATTCTGTAGCCACGATAACCCATATCTAGTAGAAAACGTCTTAGCTTTAGTTCCGGCGCAGTGTTTTTCGTTTTGACTCGGGTCATATGAGGACGGGGAGTCTTGAATTGGGGAAGAGAGCGAGTTTTAGCGTTTGGCATTGAGATATGAGGATGTCTTCAGCTGGGAAAAGATTGAAAAGACAAATTAGGACAACACACCATTTTTGAATATCGCGTGAAATTAATATGTAACTTCACACAAGATATGCTCTAATAAAAATTAACCTATATAGATTTCGTTCCAACCATCGGAATATCAACCAAGTCATCCCTTTTTTCCTCGTTGTTTTCAGCGTCATACACTTTTTCGATCCAATCATCAGAATATCGAGCAAGTCGTAGAATATGCTCGGCTTTAACAATAGGAATTTCTGGAACGATTCTGAACTTACGAGCCGTGGCAGGAACTCTCCTATGAATCGTAAACTGCGCACCATGAGGCTGCCAAGTAAACATTCGATCTTTCGTAATCTTATCTCGTCCTTCAAAATTGCCGCGTCTGTTAATTTCCCAATCGTAATCGTCCGCGATATATCGTTGCGCTTCCTGTTCAAACAAAACAAATTCCCTCGTTGTCATATTACGAATAAATATAGCCACTCGCAACTGGTCGTGACTTCCCATCGCTTCATTGACTCTCTCGTTCCATATTGACAGTACTGCACGGCCCGTCGCACCGATATCCTTTCGAGGATCTGATATGCCTAGAGAATAATCAGGGGAATTCCGACCAGATATGATCCGTATGTTCTTGCTTGTAAACGGACTGCCGGCTTTTACGGTCTTGACCGACCAAGCGCATCCATTGCTAACAACATCCGCAACGCCTAAAGGACTGTTCCTGTGTTCACCTTCTATCGCTCCTGCGAATATTTCACCGAAGTCGTCGCCGGTAATATCTTCATGTCCAATAGCTAACCGGTGAACGATTTGCTTGCCTATGCCTATAATTACTCTATCGGGTATTTCACCGAGCGGATAAAGTTCTTTACGCCGCTTGGATGCGCCCCTCAACCTTGGTTTTTTTTCTTTCAATTTGTCCATAAATTTCGAGTATCCCTTTCATTACAGCTTTTACCATAGGTACTGGAACGGCATTCCCCGCTTGGCGACGGGCTTGAGCGTCACTGCCCACAATCTTGAATTTCTCAGGAAACCCCTGTAGGCGAAACATTTCTCGGGGCGTCAATCTTCTTTCGCCGTCCACCAACAAGTAATTATAGGATGCGCCGGCGCGCAGGGCGCACGAAAACGGATGACTACTGATATTGCCACCTTTGTTCTCGTGCCAAATGCCTGGCTTGTATTCTGACTTATGAGACTTAAGCCTTCTGTTCCTAATTCTATCAGATACGAAGTGGCGAGAATCTGGAGTTTTTTCTAGAATATCGGCAAGGGGTTTCATCTGCTGTTTTTTCTCTGGCCAAGAAAATTTCTTAAATCGCTTTCTTGTAGCCACGATTAAAACCCGTTCTCTTTTCTGTGGCAAGCCGAAATCAAGTGCGTTCAATATCCGCCAATCCACGAAATAGCCCAAACCTTCAAGATCTGACAAGATGCGATCAAATACCATTCCGCTCTGAATGGTGGTCAATTGGCGAACATTTTCTAAGATCATAGCCTGCGGACGCTTGGCTCTTGCAATGCGGATAATTTCAAAAAACAGGGTACCTCGCGGATCCGCCATTCCTTTACGGTCACCGATAATCGAAAACGGCTGACAAGGAAACCCGGCGAAAAGCAAATCAAATTTCGGAATCTCCGCCGGACTTACTTGAGTAATATCGCCGGTAGGAGTCAGTCCGAAATTAAACGAGTAGCATTCACGAGCTGGTTGGGAAATATCACAAGCGTAAACGCATTCTAAGCTTAGTGTTTGGGCGGCTAAATGGAAACCGCCAACCCCACAGAATAAGTCAGCGAAGGTCTTTATTGGTCCAGATTGATTACCGGCTGTTGTAGCAATCATTTCGGTTGAAGTTTAAAAGATCAGTCGCTCGACATCAGTACAGTAAAAGCGAGTTGCTTTTCAAAAAGTTTGTGAAACAAGTTATCTCTATAATCCTAAACTCTATTTTTACTATACTAATAATCCCAATCTAATTCAAGCAAGAAGGTACAGTGAGGAAGGTTAACAATCTTTGTACCTTCGTCATACTCTCTAGTTTTAGTGCATCGCAAATAATGCAATGATCCAGAACAATTTCACAGTCCCATTCCATTTGTTAAGAAATCGGCCAATTTAATCTGCTAATTACAGCAACTAGTAATAGCTAATTGACAATAAAGGTACTGTGAATAACATTTACAGTTCAAATCAAAGAGAGAACAAAGATGAGCCTATCCGATATCACTAGCCGTCAGCCTATTCTTGATGCTATAGCTGAGTTCAACCGCCTCAAGCCTGACCAATTCCTGAAAAAATATGGATTTCGCCGTTCACGTTCTTATTGGCTCGTCCATGATAACCAGCGATACGATTCTAAGGCCATTGTTGGTGCGGCTCATGGTTATGCGCGACCTGATTTAGGTCCTTTGAAGGCAAGTGAATTTTCGGGTGGTGAAGCCTCCATTCGGCGTAAGCTCGAGCAGCTGGGTTTCAGAGTCGAAGTCGATGATACAACTGCGTCGACCATCAATTTGACGTCTGAACAATTGACGCCGGAGAAAATTTATACTCGTGCTCATCTAAAAAGCCTCTTCAAGATTACAGACGGTAAACTCAACAATAATGGAGTATTTCATCCTAAGGAAACATCATCCGTCTGGCTTTTTATAACTGAGAATAAGACAATAGACAGTACACCTTATAACGATCGCCTCAAGGGTGATATCCTTTACTGTGAGGGACAAATGTCCGGTCGTACCGACGAGCTGATAATCGACCATCAAGCTAAGGGTATGGAACTGCTTGTGTTTTTTCGCGAGAAGAAGAACCAGTACCCAGCGGGGGGCTTTCGATATCTCGGGCCGTTCGTCTATCTAAGCCACACAGTGCATCGCACAGAAACAGAGAAGGAGCCAACTAGCTTTGTGCTACAGCGCAGACGCAACTCTACAATGATCACCTCATCGGATACCGCAGATGATAATGTTTTCGATCTGACAAGCTTGGAGGATGCACGAGAGAAGATTTTACGCTCGATAACTCAGCGACGCGGGCAAAAGCCATTTCGCAATGCTCTAATTGCTGCCTATGGCGGACAATGCGCGATTACTGGCTGCTCCATTCTCGATGTTCTCGAAGCAGCGCATATCCATCCGTATCTTGGCCCCGACACAAATAAAGTAACCAACGGACTTCTACTCCGTTCTGATATTCACACCTTATTTGATTGTGGACTCGTAGCTATCGACTCCGAAACAATGACCGTACTTGTCGCGCCCCACTTAAAGGACAGTGAATATGGGGTGCTTCATGGAACTCATGTGCACATACCTCAGAACCCAGCAGAGCAACCCAGTGCCGAGGCTCTAGAAATGCATCGTAAAGATTCTGGTCTGTGAATCGCCCCAAAGAGGTTATGCCTTATGAGTCCTAGAAGTATCACTTGTAGGTGTTTAGCTAGCGAGAAGAGAAATAAATTTTTCGTGAATTCAAAAGAGAAAATTATAAATATAAAACCTCGGTTGCTACATAAGGTTTCCGATAACCCGCTCCACGGGGGAGAGCGACTTAACCAGTATGTCGATCACTATGCCGAGCATTATGAGAAGCATGTAGATGATTGAAGCCGAGAAAGCCTTTCCGTAGCCGCGGTTGGCGAAAACGCTCCTTACTACCAGGTAATTAAAATATATTCCCGCCATTGCCGCGAAGGCCGCAAAATAGACGGTATTTGTTCCCGTGAGCCAGAGTACGAAAGTCAGGGGTATAAGGGAAAGGGAGTAAATGAGTATCAGCATGTTGGTGTATTTTGTGCCCAGGGCGACGGGAAGAACGTTTATCCCGGCTTTCTCATAATCCTTTCTGTATTTCTGCGCGAGTACCCAGAAATGGGGAGGCTGCCAGAGCATCATGAATATGAATACTATCATCGCGTCGAGCTGGAGAACGGGTTTTATGGCGGTGTAGCCTATAAGGACGGGAAGGGCGCCCGGTATTCCCCCGAGCACGGTGCCGAAAGGGGAGGTCCTTTTAAGAAAAAGGGTGTAAATGAGCGTGTAACTCAGAATCGCGAGGAGAATAAGCGCCGCGTTTACATAATTGAAGTAAGAAAACGAGATAAAGAGAGCCACGGTCATCATGAGTATTGAGATTATCCACGCGTTTCGGTCTCCAAGGACTTTCAGGGCCTCCACCCTTTTGTTGAGACGGGTCATCTGCTTGTCGATTTTCTTGTCGAGCAGGTTATTCAGAATTGCCGCTCCCCCGGCGCTGAGAAGAAGGGAGGCAACGCATAGAAGAATTACCTCTCCGGAGGGAAGGGCGCGGTTGGCTACCACCATTCCCGCAAGGCCCGTAAACGCCACGCTCATAATTATTCCGGGCTTGGAGAGGATAACGGCGGAAACCGCCATGTTTCCCACGGATTTTTTCTGCGCTTCGCTCATTGTTAAAAAGTTTTCTCTGCGACGGTGTCTTTACTTATATACACGAACCAGGTGAGAAGGCAGAGGGAAAGTATCAGAAGACCGATTGCGAGATGAACGGCGGTGACGTAAAAGACAAGTTTTGAGGTTACTACCACAATTCCAAGTCCGATCTGAAGGAAGAGCAGGGCAACTGCGCGAGAAATGTTTTTCCGGGCTTCCTTGAGCCTTTCGGATTTTCTGGAGAGAATCAGCACGAAGATAAATATCACTGTGAGAAGGTAAGCGACCGCTCTGTGCGTAAAGTGCGCCAGCACCTTGCCCGAGAGCTCGGGCGGAATCCAGTAGCCTAGACACGTGGGAAAATCAGGGCATGCAAGCCCTGCTCCGAGGTGCCTTACGTAAGCCCCCAGAGAGGCCTGGATGAACACGAGCAGAAAAAGCGCGAAAAAAAGTCCGGCCGGTCCCGAGAAACGGAAATCGGGCTTTCTGATGACGCCGTCGAAATACACCATATAAAGGGTAATTGAAAAGATTATGATGGCGTTTGTGAAATGAATCGTCGTGAGGTTCACGGGAAGCTTGGCGAGGACCACGATTCCCCCGAGGACTATCTGAAAGAGAAGAAACAAAACCACAAGTAGCGGAAGTATTCTGTAATTCTTCTTGTATGTGCGAAATCTTCTGTAACAGAGGATGAAAAGAACTATGGACGTTATGCCGCCTATTACGCGGTGGGAGAATTCGACGTATATATCCCACCTGAAAGGCGGGATCACTTCCCCGTGGCAAAGCGGCCAGTCGGGGCATGCAAGTCCGGCTTTGAGTCCCGACACCGCGTTTCCCCATATAAGAAGTATGAACAGAAGCCCTAGAGCAGTTTTTGCAAGCATGGGGAATTATGTAGCAAAATTGATAACTTTGCACACTGTTCTTGGCCGAACGGGAGTAATCTCCCGTTTATCTCTCATCCCTCCGGCCATACGGGTAGCATTCCCGCCCGTAATCGAGATAAGACCTCGATGAAGGATATTCAACGCCGCGTTTACATCCCTGTCTATCTCAAGTCCGCAAGTACATTTATGCGTCCTGACGGACAGGTTTTTTCTCACCATTGCTCCGCAGTTAGAGCATTCTTGAGAGGTGTTCTTGGGATCCACTTCCGCCATCTTAACGCCAGTACTCTCGGCCTTCTCGTTAAGGAGCATAATGAACTTGCCCCAAGCCTGCTCAGATATGCTCTTCGCCAAATTCTTATTGCGTAGCATGATCTTTGTCTCTAGCTTTTCCACCGCTATAAAATCATATGTTCTCACAAGCGAAGCGGTCAGCCGGTGAAGATAATTTTTTTCCTTGTCCGTTACTCTCTGCCATTCTTTGGCAAGCAAGGACACGGCTTTTCTTCTATTGTTGGAACCTTTCTTCTTGCGGGAGGCGGAGCGTTGTAGTCGTATCAGTTTCTTTCTGTCTATATCTCTTCTCTCCACAATCTCCCCGTTGCTCATGGTGAGGCGCTTTGACACTCCCATGTCTATTCCCACGGAGTTGGTTATCTCTTTGGCAGTTTCAACATCTGGCAGTTCGTAAGATAGCGCCACTTCCGTCCGCAGGGGTTTTCTTGTAATCCGAATTGCCCTGAGAAGACCATTCGGAGGAAGTTCCCTTGACGGCTTTACCTCGATACGGGGAAGCCCTTTGAGCTTAAGAATAAGCCTGTTGCCTTCACGCTTGAGCATCCTGTAGCAAGCGTCGTTTATCTCTATAGTGCGCCAACGCCGGGAACTCTTGAACCGAGGGAAGCCGCCGTTCTTGAAGAACTGCTTGTACGTCTTGTCAAGCCTCGACAGAACAGCGCGGAATACGATACTCGACACCGCCGCAAACTCCGGCAAATCTGCCCTGACCTCGGTGAGTTCCTTGCACTGGTCAAAGTATGAACGTCTGTTGCCTGTACGTTTGTAGCAGTCAATGCGGGACTCTAGACTTGCGTTGTAGAGTTCCGCAGACATTGCAAATATCTTTTGCAGCCTCTTATGCCCCGTCTTGGACACCTTAACGCGGCATTTGTAAGTCCTTATCATCGCTATATTATATCTCTGATCGTTTGAAATCTGATTTTGTCGAATTTCCTTTATGATTCCCCAAGCAAGACCGTTTTTTTATGGCTACTTTATTACCGGCACTCTTGTGAAGGTTTCCATTATGGTGAAACCGATGAGAAGGAAGAGCAGGAAAAGAGGATATAGGGCGTATATCCACGTGAGCTTGTCTTCAAACTTAAGATGCATGAAATAAAGGGCGACGATCGATGCTTTTATCGACGCTATTAACATTGCTACGACGATGTTGAAGTCGCCGAAATCGAACTTAGCGACGTAAACCGTAACTGCCGTCAGGACGAACAGCGCAAGACATACGGCGGTGTATTCCCGAAGACCGGTGTGATGTTCCTCAGTGTGATCATGTGTGCTCATTTTCTTTCTCCGTTTATCCGATTAAGTACAATAGCGGGAACAAATATATCCAGATCAGGTCAACCAGATGCCAGTAAAGCCCTCCGACCTCAACCGGGGTGTATCTGTTTCCTTCCTTGAATCTTCCCTGCTTGGCCATTATTATCAGGGCGAAAATTATGCCCATTCCCACAAACACGTGGAGCATGTGAAGTCCGGTCATCATGAAATAAAGGGCGAAGAATATGTTCGTTTCAGGAAATATATGATGGTCGAACTTCGCGCTGTACTCAAAGTACTTGTTTACCCCGAAAGCCGCTCCGCATATGAAAGTTACGGAAAGCAGTATTATCAGCCATTTCCTGTTTCTTTTCTGCGAGGCCGACACCGCAAGAGCCATCGTGAAGCTGCTGAAGATTAGCACTATGGTGTTTATGGCGCCCAGAGTCACGTCCAGTTTCTTGTGCGATTCGTAGAAAAGATCCGGGTACTTGGCCCTGAAAAGCGCGTACGCCGCGAAGAGTCCCCCGAAAAGAAGAATTTCCGTTCCGAGGAAAAGCCACATCCCGAATTTTGCCGCGTTGTGCGTTACGGTTTCTCCGAGACCGTGTCCGTGCGCGTGGCTTTCGGCGTGTTCTGCTGTGCTGCTCATTTTTTTACGTTAGCCTCCGATCTATTTTGGGGAATTATATGCTTGATTGCCTATAGGGCAATCTCGTATCAATTTCACGGTTCATCGGGACTGTGCTAATACCAGAGCCCTCCCCGTGCAGTTGCGCCACTCCCAGACGCCGGATGTTTATTGCCGCATTTGTGTCCGCATTGGATGAATAGCCGCAATTCACACACAGGAACCGCGCTTGGGTTTTACGGTTCTCTTTATCTGTATGCCCGCAACTGGAGCATCTCTGACTTGTATAAGCGGGATTTACTTCTATCACTCTTCCGCACTTATACTCAAGATTTCTTCTTGTTGCCCCTAAGGCCGTATCAAGCATTGCCCTGTTAAGTCCAGCCTTCTGCCTTACGTTCTTTCCCGGATTCTCTACACTACCCTTGGCGGAAGCCGTCATGTTCTTTACCTTGAGGTCTTCTACGACTATGGTTCCGCACTTATCCGCAATCTCACTTGTCGTCTGGTGAACCCAGTTCTTCCTTATATTGGCTATCTTTCTGCTTACCTTGGCAAATTTCTTCTTTGTGTCCTTCCTTCTGTTAGACCCCTTAATCTGTCTTGCCATCTTTCTCTGATACCATTTTTTTCGTTTCTCTTTCTTTTCAAAATCGGGCAGGAAGTAAAAATGTCCGTCAGAAGTGGCAATTTGGCGTGTGTTCATATCAACGCCAAGAACTTTGGCATCGTCCGGTTTCTGTTTCACCTCAACTTCATAGAAGATAAAAGCCCTCCACCTGTACCCATCATGACGAAGCACTACCTGTTTCGGAGTTCCTTTCTCCCAAGGATTGCCTCCCCTGCGGGTAATCTTTACCCAGCCCACACCCTGGATACGGAGAAGTCCATACTTGCCGCTCAATTTCCTTATCCCGAACTGCCCCGTGCTAGGGAGCGTAAAGCTAGGGGCGGTTCTCTTTCTGCTTTTTGGCTTCGGGAAACTCTTTTTGCCAAGCATAGCTTCTTTCAGTGCGTCGGCAAAATACTTGAGAGTATGCTTTATTGGGTTGGCGGGGAGTTCAAGCATCCACTGCGTTTTGTGCCTAAGTTCGGTAAACTCCACGCCGAGGGAGAAATAACTGGTCTTCGGTTTTTCCCCCTTCCCGCCTCTGAATGCTTGATAGTCTGCAAGATTCTTCTCACGAAAATGGTTCCAGACATATCGGCAGGCTCCCGCTATCTGGAACAACTTTCTTGCCTTGGTCTTAGTTATAGGCAGAACGACAAATTCTACGGTACGTATTTCCTTAACCATTGCAGTATATTATGCCTAACTCCATGATATAATCTCTATTTTTTCCCGTAAGCGTAAGTCCAGTCAGTTACAGTTGGTATTTCGTCAAAATTCTCATGTGGCGGCGGGGAAGGAACCTGCCATTCAAGAGAGAGTGAGCCGTAGGGGTTTGACGATTCGGGCCACCCTTTTTTCCACAGCGGTATAAGCAGGTTCACGGTCATTATTAAAATTCCGAGCCCGAGTATCCATGATCCGTAGGTCGAAAGGGCATGATAGGATATGTACTCTTCAGGATAAGTCGCATACCTTCTGGGCATTCCCTGGAAACCCATGAAAAACTGCGGGAAAAACGTTACGTTGAACCCTACGAAAATCAGGAACCACGCGACTTTTGCGATCAGTTCATTGAATACTTTCCCGAACCATTTCTGGTACCAGAAGTGAAGGGCCCCGAAGAATCCCATCACGGTTCCCCCTATCATGACGTAGTGCATGTGAGCAACTATGAAGTACGTGTCGTGCAGATGCACATCAACGGCCAGAGCACCCAGATAAACACCGGTCAGCCCTCCGACCGTGAAAAGCACTATGAATGACAGCGCGTATAACATGGATGAGTGAAAGTCTATTGATCCCTTGTACAGAGTCGCGGTCCAGTTAAACACCTTTACGGCCGTCGGGATGGCGACAAGCATGGTCAGAAATGAGAATATCGCCGCCGCCGTTTCCGATATGCCGCTTACGAACATGTGGTGCAGCCAGACGAAGAAGCTTATTATGGCTATCGCGAAGCTTGAATAAGCGATCGCCTTGTATCCGAAGATGGGTTTTCTTGCGAAGACCGGGATTATCTCGGAGATAATCCCGAAGGCGGGAATAACCATTATGTAGACGGCGGGATGGGAGTAGAACCAGAAAAAGTTCTGGAAGAGTATGGGATCCCCTCCCTTGGCCGGATCAAAAAAGCCTATGTCAAACGCCCTCTCCGCTATCAGCAGAAGAAGCGTGATTCCCACAACCGGCGTCGCTAGCAGCTGCAGTATCGCGGTCGCGTAGGACGCCCATATGAAAAGCGGCAGTCTTGACCACGTCATCCCAGGCGCCCGAAGCTTGTGGATAGTCACTATGAAGTTCATTCCGGTGAGAATCGATGAGAATCCGAGGACGAAGACTCCCAAGGTTATCATTATTACCTTGGTGCCCGTCTGAATGCTGTAGGGAGTGTAGAACGTCCAGCCCGTGTCAGCCGGCTGCGCGAGCGCTGTAAGCAGTATTGCCGTCCCGACAAGATATATCCAGAAACTCAGCAGGTTGATTCTGGGAAACGCCACGTCTCTGGCCCCGATCATAAGCGGTATAAGGAAATTGCCGAAACTTGCCGCGATTCCCGGGACGATGAAGAAGAAAACCATCAGGGAACCGTGAAGCGTAAACGCCACGTTGTACTCCGTTGCGGTTCTGAAGAAGTCAAGCTCGGGAGTCATAAGCTCGTACCTCATTCCCAGAGCCGCCAGGCCGGCGATCATGAAGAAAAACGAGATCGTAACGAGATAAAGGATCCCGATGCGTTTGTGATCCGTCGTCAAAATCCACGATTTTAACCCTTTCTGGGCTAAATACGGTATATGCTGGGTCTGCGTCATGACTCCGTTTGCCATCTTTTTCTCCTTGATATTGCTACTTCAACGTCTTTATATACTCGATAAGAGCGGTTA
This sequence comes from Thermodesulfobacteriota bacterium, assembly GCA_965204035.1. GTDB lineage: Bacteria > Desulfobacterota_D > UBA1144 > Nemesobacterales > Nemesobacteraceae > Nemesobacter. The sequence continues at coordinate 1,350,413 of OZ241964.1, read as the reverse complement.
CTTCATCCTCGGATAATATACCTTTGAACGAAGGCATCGTCGGCGGGTAGCCCGCCACCATCTTTGCCTGGGGTTCATAAATTGATTCTCTGAGATAGTTCTCGTCCACAAGGACTGAGGAACCGTCTGCAAGACTCTCTGTTTTTCCGTAAAGATTTTTGAAAGTCGGCCCTATGACTTCCTTGCCGTCTACGCTGTGGCATGCGAGGCACCCCCTCTGGGAATGCAGCTCTTCCCCTCTCTCCGCCGGGGATAAGCTGATTGCCGCCAGGGCGGTTCCGTCTTCAAGTTCGTCTCCTTTTTCCCATCTCGCGAATGCCTCCGGACTCAGGACCTTTACCGTGGCGAGCATCTGCGAGTGCCCGGAACCGCAGTATTCCGCGCACAGAAGGTCAAAAGTTCCTACCTTGGTTGGAGTGAACCAGAGCTGCTGGTAGCTGCCCGGGAGAATATCCTGCTTTACCCGGAACTGCGGAACGAAGAAGCTGTGAATAACGTCGTCTGATCTCATTATGAGCCTTACGGGCTTGTTCTGCTGAACGAACAGTTCGTTAAGCGACTTTTTCCCGGTGAAATACTCAAATTCCCAAAGCCACTGCTTTGCCACGACGTTAACTTCGATTGCTTCCGCGGGCGGGTTGCGAAGCTCCTTGAAAGCTATCCATCCCCATGCGAAGATGACCATAAGCAGTATGGTCGGGATTATGGTCCAGATGGTTTCGATGATCGGGTTGTGAGTTATGTAGGCGGTTTCCTGATCCTCGCTTTTCCGCCTGTACTTGATTGAGAAGCCTACGAGTACGGCCGAAATCAGGACGAAGAAAAATACTGATACGATTGTTACGAACAGGGTTATGTTATCAACGCTTGCTGCGAGATTTGAAGCTGATTCCGGTATCCAGGTGGACATTTATGATTTACAACCTCCGCAATAGTTAATGGGTTTTTCTTTCTCTTCTCCACATCAGACAGAGAAACGCTACGAGAACCGTAAGGGTTACCACTCCTCCCGCCTTGACGACGTTAAGAGCGGCAAGCGCATATCTTTTCCCCACAGGGTCAAACTGATAACAGAACATAAGCACTTTATTAAGAAGTTCCGAGGAACCTATCTTTCCCTCAGAAGCCTCTATCAGAGATAATTTGAAGTTACGGGGATCATACTGAACTCCGTAGAGGTATCGCGAGATTGTCCCATCCGGCGTGAGTATGACTATTCCCGAAGGATGAGCGAACTCCTCGCCGTCTTTTTTGAAACGGAATCCCACTGAATCGGTAAGCCTGAGTATGTTTTCCGCTGTTGCCGTTAGAAAGTACCACTCCTTGGCTTCCTCAACCCCGCCCGCAAGCGCTTTTTTGTATCTTGCGGATTTCTCGCCGATAACATCAAGGGGTTCCTCCGGGTCAAAGCTTACGGTCACCACGGTGTAGTCCTTGCCCGGCCTGAAGGAATCTAGCTGGTTTATGACTTCCAGAACTCCGTCTGTCCCGAGAATGCAGAGCCTTGGGCATGTGAAGTATGCGAGACTCAGTACCACCGGTTTTTTTTGCCCGAAAAAAGAGGAAATACTTACCGCTTCACCGCTTTCTCCGCGAAATTCAGTTTCAAGATCTATGGAAGACGCAAGCTTTTCGTCAAAACCTATTTCTTCCACGTCATTTACGTTAGAAAGTGCGCGAACATCTGATGCGAATAGAACCGGAACCGTGCTTGAGATACACATAACACTGACAAAAATGAAGAACCTCCGCATGAAAGGAGCCGTTTTCTGGCGGTTTTTTTAATGAAAAGCGTTTGAGGGCTTAAGATGTTAAAAAGTTTTTTCTCTTCTCTCTTCTCAAATCGGCGTAGATTGTATCTGATGTTAATTCTCTGTCAAGAACTTGGTTTCACTGGGGCTTGTCCGGTGTTTTGGACCCGTTTTATTTCCTTCTCAGGCAGAGAACTATACCGATTCCGATAAAGGCCGTAAGGGTTGACGAACCGCCGTAACTGATGAAGAAAAGAGGAGTGCCGATGATCGGCATAAGTCCCGTTACCATGGCGATATTTATCACGGCGTGCCAGAAGAGCATGGCCGCGATTCCAAAGCATGCGATCATCGAGAAGCGATCTTCTAGGGATGTTGCTATGTTGAGGATAAAAAGGATTATGGAGAAATATAGAAGAAGAACAAACACTGAACCCCGAAATCCCCATTCCTCGGAAATCACCGAAAATGCGAAATCCGTATGGTGTGCGGGAAGAAAATTCAGGTTAGACTGCGAACCCAGGGAAAAGCCTTTTCCGTAACCCATGCCGGAACCTATCGCAATCTGGGACTGAATCGAGTTGTAGCTTATACCGAAAGGATCAGTGGAGGTATCCATGAATGAATATATTCTTTCCTTCTGATAGTCTTTGATCAGGAGATGCCAGGCCGGCACGATGCATATCAGCGCTGCGATTATTATTTTAAGCAGTGCTTTTCTGCTGATTCCCATAAGCAAGATGATGCTTGAACCTGTGAGAAGAATGGTGATCGCGGTTCCCATGTCGGGCTGGGCAATGACTGCTGCGGTAGGAACAAGCAGAAGAGCTAAAGGCTTGAGGAGTTCCCACAAATTGTAATTTTTCTTCGCGACCACCTCGTTTGCGTAGTAATTAGCAAGCACCATTATTATGCCGATTTTAATAAATTCGGATGGCTGGATGGAGACCGGACCTATCTGGAACCAGCTCCTGGATCCCGATACCGTTTTCCCGAATACGAAAATCAACGCCAGTAGCGCGAGGAAAAACAGGTAGAAGGTAACCGAGTGGTTCTTCAGCGTGAGGGGTCTTAAGCGACTAATAGCCCCCACAGTCAAAAGTCCCGCGAGAACCCATATGAGTTGTTTCTTGAATGCACCCAAGTCAGCCAACAAAGATACGCTGTAGAGATTGACGAGTCCCGCTAAGCAAAGCAAAGCGGTCAGCAGAAACAGCCAGGAGTGTCTACTCAGATTTGGCAATTCGAGCTTCATCTCGTTCCTTCTTGAGCCTGAAATAGGTTTCGATGATTTTTTTTGCTATCGGGGCTGCGACCACACTTCCGCTTCCTCCGTTTTCAACGAGGACGGTTACGGATATCTCCGCCGAATCCGACGGTGCGTAGGATGTGAACCAGGCGTGGTCTTTGAACCGTTTTTCTGTCGATTCAAACTTTGCCGAGACAACCTGAGCTGTCCCCGTCTTACCCGAGACGGACGTGATCTTTGATCTTGCGTAAATCCCGGTACCTCGGTGTTCGTGCACGGCGCCGTAAAGTGCTTTTTTTAGAAAAGAGACTGACTTTGCGTCAAGACGCTGAACCGCCCCGGTTATCCGGGATGGTTTTTTTTCATCTGTTTTTCTTATCTTCGGTTTGACTATAATGCCTCCGTTTGCTATGGCTGAGGTCATAACATTTATCTGAAGGGGAGTTACGGTAACGTATCCCTGGCCTATTGCCAGAATTGCAGTTTCACCTGGGTACCAGGGTTCTTTAAAGTGCTTTCTTTTCCATGTCTTGGATGGGTTCACTCCCCGTTTCTCGGGCAGTGCTACGCCGGTTCTTTCTCCAAGCCCGAATTTTTTCAGGTAGGGGTAGAGGCGGTCAACACCAAGCTTCTGGGAAAGTTTGTAGAAATATACGTCACATGATTCGACAATCGCCCTGTGGAGGTTTATATGCCCATGGCCTTCTTCGCGCCAGCAGTTAAAACGTTTGTTGCTTATGAAATAATGACCCGGGCAGTCTACGGACAACTTCGGATCAGCAGTTTTTTCCTCTAGCAGCGCAAAGGCGGTGATTATTTTGAGCACTGATCCGGGCGGATAGGTTCCTTGGGTTGAGCGGTTTAGAAGGGAAAAGGGTTCTTTCTTTTTTGTTTTTCTTCTTTGGTCAGGAGAAAGTTCCCTGAATATGCGCTCAGGACGATAGGATGGACGACTTACCATTGCCAGGATTTCTCCGCTTTTTACATCCATTGCCACTATGGCCCCTTTCTCTTTGCCCAAAGCGTCATAGGCGACCTTCTGCAGTTGCGCGTCAATGGTGAGGTGTATATCTTTTCCCTGAACCATTTCCCTGCTCTTGCGGGTTGGCAATAGTGCGGCAGCAGAGTCTGAGATTATCTCTCCGTGCGCGTTTACCATTACGTATTCAAGACCGTTTGTTCCTCTGAGTTCGCTGTCAAAGACCTTTTCAATACCCATCTTCCCAAGTTCGTTTCCCGCCTTGATCCGGCTGTAGGCTCTTACCTCTTCTGCGTCAGCGATTCCCGTGTATCCAAGAAGCACGGCGGCCGCCTCTCCATGCGGATAGAATCTCTTGTGCCCCACTTCAAGAAATATGCCCTCTAGACCTTCCTTGCTTTTTTCGACCAGAAGAAGCTCTTCCCTGCTTATGTCCTTGGCGATTGTAACGGGATAGAAACTTTTGAGGTTTGCTATTTCCCGAAGTTTTTTCAGAAGTTCCTTCTCTGGAACGTTTATTATCCCCGCAAGATTTTCTGCGAGCTCCTCGACATCTGCTATTTCTCTTGGAAATATTCGTATGTTAAAAGACGGTTTGTTATAGAGGATTCTTTCGCCGTTTCTATCGAAAATGCGTCCCCTGGGCGCAGGAAGTTCAAGTGCCCTCAGGATATTTCTTTCCGAAAAATTTCTGTATTCCTCGCCCTTGTATATCTGGAGGTAAAACAACCTCGCCGAGAAGACGAGAAAAAACAGCACAATTAGGGAGGAGGCTATTGTGAATCTATGATTTAGGAATCCCATCTAGTTTCCTCAGAAGTATTATTATCGGAACGCCGACCACTGTATTAATGATAGCTTGATAGAAAGCTAGCTCAACACTGAGAAATGCCACCTGTCCGCTATCTTGCTTAAACAGAAGCAATATCAGTAACAGCAAGTGCATGAGCAGGGTTCCTATAAAAAGTGCCAGAGGTAGCAGGAGGGGGTTGTCGCGGTTGTAATTAAGATTGTGCATGCTCACTCGCAGAGTGAGAAACACGCCGAATCTCGTGACCGTATGGAGCCCCAAAGCTCCGGCCGAAAAAACATCCATTAAAAGCCCGTTCAGCATGGCAAGTGTGAACAGATAAGGTATTTCGGTCCTGATTGCCAGGCAGATTATTAAGATCAGGTTGAGATCAGGGGTGAACTTGCCCAGAGAAGATGTCGGGATTACTGATGTCTGGATAACGATGAAAAGGAAAGAGCAGAATAGATAGAAAAGGAAAGAGAAGTTTATTCTCATCATATTCCAACTGGATTCAGTTGGGAGAGTTAATTGAGATGTATGAGCACCTCTTCAACCCTGCTCACATCGATTACCGGTTTTATGATGGCTTTTTGAAGTCCTCTGTCCATCTCGATTCTTGTTACGGTTCCTATAACAATATTTTTTGGAAAAACATTGTCTTTTCCGGACGATATGATCTTGTCTCCGACCATGATATCTTCCTCTTGCTCAATGTACTTCATAACGTAATGGTTTCCCGCTCCGGCAACTATCCCTCGTGCGCGGCTCCTTTGTACAATTGCATCCGCTACGCTTGAGGGATTTGTCATTAGCATTACCAGGGAGGTTTTTTCATTTGCCGAGTGTATGGTTCCTATAGCCCTGACGTTGTTAAGCACCGGGGACCCCTCATTTATTCCGGAAGACGATCCTTTGTCTATTATAAGGAAGCCGGGCCCAACCAGCGAAGGGCTGCTGCCTATGACCCTTGCTCCAACGACTTTTCCCTTAAAGGAGTTTCTATAGTTAAGAAGACTTCTTAACCTTTCATTCTCAAGTCTTATTTCCGTTAGCATCAGCTCTTGTGCTTCCATTTCCTGTAGCTGAGCCTTCAGTCGGGAATTTTCAACGCTTGTATCGACGAGGTCAATATAATGGTCCCAGTAGTATCTTACGCCATCTTTGACATAGTTTGCGAAAGCACCGGAACCGTAGTTGATGCTTAGCATCAACTTTGTTGTGTAATTGTTTTCTTTTTTTGCCAGATCAAAAGTGACGGGCAACAGATGAATTAGAGCAATTATGAGGATAAAGGACAGGAATAGTTGATTTTTGCTAAAAAGCTTCTTCATTAAGTTTCCCTTCCGGTCGGAAATGCTTAATTACGATTCTCACAGGTGGCGGAAAAAATCATCGTCCACATAATGATAGCCACTGCAAGAAGTTACGGGGCACTAAAACAAAAAACTACCATTAACCACCATAACACAAAACAATTTAGGTTTCAAGGAAAAATAAGCAATCCGTATTAAAGCCTGATTGTTAAAGCAGGTGCAAATCAAGGCCGAATTCGGCACTTGCGGCTCAATAGTCGGGACATTACGGAATCTGCCCGATATCACTGGCTTTCTACAATTTATATAGCGACGGAGTTTAGAAGATCTATATCTTCCAGAGCTTTTCCAGATCCCATAACGACGCAATCAAGCGGCTGTTCGGCCTTTTTTATCTGTATGCCGGTTTTTTGCTCTATGCGGCTGCTCAGTCCTCTTAGAAGCGAGCCGCCTCCGGCTAGCACTATTCCCGACTCAAAGACATCTGCGGAGAGTTCCGGCGGAGTTCTCTCCAAAGTCTGCATAATTGCATCGACTATCTGGTTTATTGTTTCTTCTAACGCCTCTTGGATTTCTTCTGAGTCAATTGTGAGCATTGAAGGAACACCGGAAATGTTGTTTCTTCCAGTTACTTTCATTTGCATCTTTCTGCCGCCGTTTATTTCCGGGTGCGAAGAGAACTTTTTCTTAAGTTCTTCCGCTGTCCTGTATCCGATTACTATGTTGTGATTTCTTCTCAGCCACTGTTGTATGGCTTCATCCATCTTGTCTCCACCTATTTTGATTGATTTGCTCACAACTATCCCGGACAGTGCGATAACGGCTATTCCCGTGGTACCGCCTCCTATGTCGACCACCATGTTGCCCGAGGGTCTGTGCACTTCTATCCCTGCTCCCATGGCGGCGCACATTGTTTCCTCGATGAGATATACTCTTCTGGCTCCCGCCGCCTCGGCCGATTCTCTTACGGCTCTTTTCTCCACTTCGGTAATCTGAAGGGGAACCGATATTATTACTCTCGGGCGCACGAAGCTTCTTTTATTGTTGTTGGATTTTTTTATGAAATACTCGATCATTTTCTGAGCCGCTTCGAAATCAGCGATAACACCGTCGCGAAGAGGTCTTATGGCTTTAATCGACTCGGGGGTCCTTCCTACCATCTCTCTGGCCTGCTTGCCTACAGCGATGAGCCTTGATTTTTGTCCCGGAATGTGCTGCACGGCTACCACCGACGGTTCGTTGGACACTATCCCTTTACCTTTGAGGTATACAAGGGTGTTCGCAGTCCCAAGGTCGATTGCCAGATCATTTGAAAAATATTCCAGAAGGTTGTCCAGTATCATTATTTTATAATTACCTCTTCTTTAGGTTAAAACATAATCAAACCCGAAATACTCGCCTTATACCCCTGTAAGACGGACTAGCCCACAGCCAAGTAGTTAACCTTTGCATTATAGCATTTTTTTTAACTATTCAAAGCGGCTATAAAATGGTTTTTCCATTATTTTTACCGTGTTTGGAGTTTTGTCGGCGAGGTGTTCCTCGCCAATGAATATTTCTTCCTGAAAATCACAGAATTCCCTCCTTATATAGCCGATGGAGATATTTTTCCCCAGAGTGGGAGAGTATGTTGAAGAGGTTATTCTCCCCACTTTCTTCTCCTTAACCCAGAGCGTGTCTCCTGGTAGCGCGTTGCCGCCTTGCTGCGCCTCGAAATACGCTAAATGCCAGTTTACTCTTCCTCTCCACTTTATCCTTGCTATTACTTCCTGCCCCACGTAGCATCCCTTTTCAAAGTCAAGGGCATCCCATATGCCAGCTTCAATTGGTATGGTGGAGGTGTCCATATCCTTTCCGTAAACTGGGATTCCGGCCTCTATCCTCAAGGTTTCGAGAGCCTCCTGTCCGCAAAGTCCAGGGACCGGCGGATTTTCAAGAAGGAGTTCCCAGATTTTCTGAGCACTGCGGTTTTCAAAAAGAACGTCAAAACCGGTTTCTCCCGTTCTGTTGAGTTTCATTACGGTCGCCTCGGCGCAGGCCCGGTGATCATATTCCTTCATCTGTCTAATGCCAACGCCGAGGCGTTTTTCGATTAATTCCCCGCAGCCGGGACCGCACACGTGAAAAACGCAGTAATCTTCAGTGACGTCGAGCACCTCGGCTTTGTATGAAAGCCTGAACCTGCGAAGAAGCTCCGCTATGTTCCCGCCCGTGCCGGGTTCTGTATCCATGTAGACAGAATCCTCATTTTTAAAGACCCTCATATCTGAAATCATTTTTCCCTTGGGGGTGAGTATTGCCGCGTAGACCCCCGTCCCGGGGGGGTTTTCCTTTACGTCGTTTGTGAGCATTCCCTGCAGGAATTTTATGTGGTCGGCTCCCGACAGCATGAGTTTTCCCCTGCTTGAAATATCTATAACGCCCACGGATTCTCTTACGGTCCTTGCTTCTCCTTCCGGGTCACCGTAGCTTTTCGGAAGAAAAAATCCGCCCGTCTCGCCGAATACAGCTCCCTGGGCTGCGTGTCTTTCATAAAGCGGAGTTTTCTTCGCGGATTCCATTAGCGTAAGCGCTTGCGGGGCGGGGTTCTGGCCGCCTCCTTCGTTTGTTTTATCTCTTGAAAAACCACTTCCTGAATGTAGTATAAAGTCCCTGTTCTAAAAAGAAATTGCAGGGGTGCGAAGTGAGTGAACTGAAAGAAAGCTACAAGGTGGTCATCATGGGTTCCGGTCCTGCGGGGTTGACTGCGGCCCTTTACACGGCGCGGGCGAATCTTGAGCCGCTTGTATTTGAAGGTCCGGAAGCCGGGGGGCAGCTTACCACGACTACCGACGTTGAGAATTTCCCGGGGTTCCCGGAAGGAATCATGGGTCCTGAACTCATGGACCTTATGAGGGAGCAGTCCGAGCGTTTCGGGGCGCAGTGCGTGCAGAAGGCCGTAACCGCCGTCGATTTTTCCAAAAGGCCGTTTCTCGTGTCGACGGAAGACGAGCAGATACTTGCCTCAACATTCATTATTTCTTCGGGCGCCACGGCAAGGATGCTCGGCCTTCCTTCCGAACGTGAGCTTGTGGGCTACGGGGTTTCAACGTGCGCCACATGCGACGGGTTTTTCTTCAGGGACAAGGAGCTTGTGGTCATTGGGGGAGGTGACAGTGCCATGGAGGAATCCATCTTCCTTACCAAGTTCGCAACCCGGGTTACGGTGGTTCACAGGCGCGACAAGCTCAGGGCGTCGGTGATAATGCAGCAGAGGGCCAGAGCAAACGAAAAAATAGACTTTATATGGAACGGTGTCGTTGAGGATGTGCTGGGCTCAAGAGAGGACGGAGTAACTGGGGTGCGGATAAAGGATGTCGTGACCGGGGAGAGTTACGTTAAGGAATGTGAGGGCATGTTCGTAGCGATCGGGCACACTCCCAACAGCGAAATCTTCAGGGGACAGCTTGATATGGACGATAACGGCTACCTGATCACCAGTAACGGTACTTCTGAAACAAGCGTTGCCGGCGTTTTTGCCGCCGGAGACATACAGGACACAAGATACAAACAGGCTATAACGGCGGCGGGAAGCGGGTGCATGGCGGCTATGGACGCCGAGAGGTTCATAGAAGAGCATGGACTTTAGCCGTTCCGTGTCTTAGTCTTGGACAAAGAGTTTTTATTCGGTTATACAGATTGCCTGCTTTTTTGCGTTTTTGCGGGCGGTTAGCTCAGCGGGAGAGCACCTGCCTTACAAGCAGGGGGTCACAGGTTCGAATCCTGTACCGCCCACCATCTGATTTAAACGGGGCCGTAGTTCAGCCTGGTTAGAACGCTGGCCTGTCAAGCCAGAGGTCGCGGGTTCAAATCCCGTCGGTCCCGCCACCCCGATTAGAGAATTATCCTTCCTTGGTTCAAGTGCCTAAGGAGGGCAACAAAATGATCCTCTTTGTAATGTATCCGAGAAGAAGAATAAGGACGCTTTACTGTCCCTTACCATCTGAACAATTTGTGAAAGCGTGGCTATCATCCTAGCCACCATGCTTCATGCTTTCATGTATCGATCAATCTTCATCTTGCATACATTACTTGGCATCGTGGGTGTGATGATCATCAACTTTTATAATTTTGGTAATGCGATATACCTTGTCTTCACCAAGTTCGATGTGAAATTTGATTTTTTGGCCGGATGATAGGCTTTTCAAATCCACACCTTCCGCCACATCTAAATCCATTGTCATTTCAGGCCAGTTCAACGCAGGAATGGGCGCATGTGTCAGATTGATTTTATTATTCATTCGGCTAACACTGTGAATAACACCAGATCCCATGACAACATCTTCATTCTGCATGGCTTCATGCTGGTGGTTTCCGTGATCATGCTTGTGATGATCGGCATAAGCTGCTATTGGCAATATCAACGCAGACGCTAATAATATGGTTTTAAATATATTTCTCATGGTGAACCTCCTTGTCCTAAGTAGTGAATAATGGTTACATATGTTTTTTTGTCCATCATTTTAGACTTCCTTCGTTGAATTCTTGAAATGTCTGCTTTCCCAGAGGTAGTAAACGACTGGAATAACAACGAGTGTAAGGATTGTGGTGCTGGTCATACCGCCAAGCATTGGCAGTGCGATACGCCGCATCACATCAGAGCCAAGACCTTCGGTTATGAATATCGGCGCAAGTCCCACAAATATAGTCAACACGGTCATGAGTTTTGGCCGCACCCTTAAAACTGCGCCGTGCATCACTGCATCAGACAAACCTTTAAGATCTTTTGGTGGGTTTTGTCGTACTTGCTGATCGATATACAGAAGCATCACCACGGCGGTTTCTGCGGCAATTCCGCCAAGGGCGATAAAACCAACACCTACGGCTACTGAGAAATTATATCCTGCCAGGTACAACGCCCACACGCCGCCAATCAAACCGAATGGTAATGACAGCATTACCATCAACGTGCGGTCTAACCTGCCGAAATGCAGCATTAGCAGGATAAAAATAATTAGAATAGCTGAGGGTACGGCAATGCGCATACGGGCTTCGGCTTCAAGCATTTGCTCAAATTGACCTGACCAGCCAATCGCATAACCAGCTGGAAGCTTAACCTTGTCCGCTACGATCTTTTGCGCATCTTCAACATATGATCCAATGTCACGGTCCGCGATATCAACGAAAACCCAGCCTGTAAGCCTTGCATTCTCCGACTTAATCATTGGTGGGTCTTCAACAAATTCAATCTTTGCAAGCTCACCTAGTGGAATATGTTGACCCATTGGGGTTGACACCAAAACATCAGCCAGATCTTCAGAGTGTTCCCGGAAAGGGCGTTCATAGCGAAGCATGATATTGTAACGCTCACGCCCTTGCACGGATTCTGATATTTTCATGCCGCCAAGCGTAGTTTGGATGACGCGCTGGAACATGCCAAGGTCTATGTTTCGCCGTGCTAGTTCATCACGGTTTGGCGTAATTTCGAGGTATTTGCCGCCAACCACACGATCCGCAAAGGCTGAACGCGTTCCCTCAATGCCCTTCACTGCTGCTTCTACATCTAAGGCAATGCGACTGATTTCATTGAGATCCGCACCAGATATCTTAATCCCCACCGGCGTGCGAATACCGGTTGAAATCATATCCATGCGAATTTTGATAGGATAGCCCCAGCTGTTAACCAGGCCTGGCAGCTTAACGGCTTTATCCAGTTCTTTAACCAGACCCTCGACCGTTAAACCTCTGCGCCACTCATCTTTGGGCTTGAGCTTGATCCAGCTTTCAATCATGGAAATTGGTGCTGGATCTGTCGCCGTGTCTGCGCGGCCAACCTTACCAAATACGTGATGTACTTCTGGTACGGTTTTAATCAGCCTGTTTGATTGTGATAAGATTTCTTTGGCCTTGGTAATGGACACCCCAGGCAAAGTGGTCGGCATATAAAGCAGCTCACCTTCATACAAAGCGGGCATAAATTCAGAACCTGTTCGTGATAGCGGGATAGCCATACTTGCAAGCAATACGACTGCAACACCGATTATCGCAAATTTGCGTGTTAAAGCTAGATTCAAGATCGGCGTATAGAGATGAACAAACCAACGATTAATCGGGTTGTCTTTTTCGCGCCTAATTTTACCCCGTACCAGCCACAACATCAGCACTGGCACAACCGTCACCGAAAGAATGGATGCAAAAGCCATTGCATAGGTCTTGGTAAAGGCCAACGGTGAAAATAAACGGAAGGATTGGCCGGTGAGTGCAAATACCGGTAAAAAGGACACGGTAATAATCAGCAGAGAGAAAAACAGTCCTGGCCCGACTTCTTTTGCCGATAGAATGATTGCATCGCGCTTTTCTGCCGTAGTTGCGTCTTTCGACATTTCTGAGAGCTTGCGGTGCGCATTTTCTACCATCACAATGGACGCGTCAACCATCGTACCAATCGCAATCGCTATGCCGCCAAGTGACATGATATTGGCCGTAATGCCCTGCATGGACATCACGATAAAGGCCGCTAAGACACCCAAGGGAAGTGTAATAATTGCAACAAAAGCTGACTTGACATGGAGTAGGAAAATCAAACATACCAGTCCCACGACAATCGCTTCTTCAATCAGTTTGTGGTTAAGATATTTTACAGCGCCTTCAATCAGTGGGGCACGGTCGTAAACTGTCTCGATCTCTATGCCTTCGGGTAAACCTCGTTTTAATTCTTCCAGCTTTTTCTTTACACCCTCAATAACCGTTAAGACATTTTCACCGGAGCGCATAACGATGATGCCCCCGACCACTTCACCTTCGCCATTAAGCTCAACAATGCCTCGGCGTAGCTCTGGACCTTCGATCACACGCGCCACATCTGATAGAAGAACCGGTGTGCCACTTTTGGCATACACTACCACTTTTTTTAGTTCCTCTAGGTTGGTGATATAACCTTTGGAGCGTATCATTAGCTCCATTTCACCTTGCTCAATGACACGGCCACTCACTTCTTTGCTGGCCGCTTGTACGGCTTGGGTTATGCGTTGCAAGGGAACGTCATAAGCACGGAGACGATTGGGGTCGACCAACACCTGATATTCTTTAACGAACCCTCCGACAGAGGCGACTTCTGATACACCCTCAACGGTGGCCAGCTCGAATTTTAAGAACCAGTCTTGCAGCGTTCTCAAATACGACAGGTCATATTTGCCGGTTCGATCAACAACGGCATATTGATAAATCCATCCAACACCGGTTGCATCCGGTCCAATCTGCGGAATTGCGTTTTGCGGCAAATCTCCCTGTATCTTGGATAAAGCCTCGATAACGCGGCTTCGCGCCCAGTATTGATCAACATCATCTTCAAAAATGATGTAAACAAAGGATGTGCCGAACATCGAGAAGCCGCGCACATCCTTGGTTTTTGGCAAACCAAGCATGGTAGTGGAAAGCGGGTATGTGATCAAATCCTCGACAATTTGCGGTGATTGCCCTAGGAAATCTGTCCGGATAATGACTTGCGTGTCTGATAAATCCGGTATTGCATCCAGCGGGGTGTTTTTAACTGACATCCAACCCGCGACCAGTAGGACGATCATACCGACAATCACAAGGAACTGGTTTCTAACCGACCACTCAATGACTTTGGCAACGCCGGATTTTGTTGGATCGCGGCTTAAGTAATTAGTGTCCTGCATGCGCGCCTCCCACTGGTGCTGTTGCTGTGGGGATTTCCACATCCACTTCATCAGGCAGCTCAACCTCTACCGCATGGCCATCACCATAAGGGTGTGCCAGCTTATCATCTAATTGCAGCCAGTAATAACCTGTGCCGTGATCGAGATAGAGTTTTACGCCTTTGTCTTTGTAGTGTTTGGGCTTGCCTTCGGTAATCCAAGGTTTCAGGGCCATAACCAGTTCAGCCAAAGCCTGCTTGCGTTCCTGGTCCGTGATGGCTTCTTTTGCGCCCATCAATGCTTTTTCAGCATCTTGCAGGACAAACTTAAGCTTAGTGCCACGGAATTTCGGTAGCAGGTGATCATTCAGCTTAAGTGCCGGCATCAACATTCTTGTATCAGTTTCAAAGCCGCTTGTTTGGGCTTCATGCAAATATAGTGCGGCATCAACCAGATGATCGATCATGGCTTGCTGGTCTTTGGTGACTTCAATTAAAGCCAATGGCGCTTGTGTTTTTTGCAATTTACGGAAGGACTCACGCAAAGAGCTTTCGGAATCAATCATGAACTGACTGCTTACGACAACCTTGTCACCTTCTTCCAAGCCGCGCGTAATTTCAGTTCGTCCTTTGTTACGAATGCCGGTTTGCACGGCCTGTGGCTGAAATTTGCCGCCGCCTAGGGCTATGACTACAAAATCACCTTCGGAGCTTTTTAAAATAGCTTCTGACGGGATACTGAGGCGTTTATCAATGTTTGTTTCAAAATTAACGTCCGCGTATGCCCCTGGTTTCAATGCGCCATCCGTATTTTCTAATACCAGCCGGATTTTTCCGGTTCTGCTATCTTCATCAATAGTGGGGTAAATATAATCAATCCTTGCTGTTGGCTCGATACCCCCCAAGTTTGGGAAGGTAACAGTGGCCTCGCTGTCTTTTGCTAAAAACTGCAAATCCTTTTCTGCGACACTGACTTCAATCCATACGCTGCTATAATCCTGAATGGTGGCAATTTGCATTCCAGGCTTCAAGTAGCTGCCTTGGTTCACCATCAAATGGCTGACAATGCCATCGGTTTCTGCATAAAACGGTAACCGCTCTAGCTTCCCGCGGTTCGACCGTATTTGTGCAATTGCTTTTTCATCTGCACCGAGGGATTTCAGGCGTTTTGCGCTGGAATTAATACGCCTCTCAATGCCGGTTTCTATAGCTGCGATATAATCTTGTTGGGCTGAGATCAAATCGGGACTGTAAAGCGTAAAGAGCAAATCACCCTTTTTGACCTCATCACCTACGGCGGTAATTTTTAAATCTTCAACCCAACCGGCTACGCGGACTGAAATTGCCTGGGTTAAACGAACATTTTCCGTGACAAGGCCATAGCTTCTAACGTCTGTGCCAAAACTTGCTATTGCCGCATTTTCTGTACGCACCCCAATATTTTGAATAATTTCCGGTGCAATGGTGACAACTTTGCGGGCATCATCATTATGTGCGCGATGATCTTCTTCTACAGCTTCATTATCACCTTCGACGGGCACTAAATCCATGCCGCAAATCGGGCATGTTCCCATTTCAGTGGCAATGTAGTGTGGGTGCATCGGGCATGTGTATTTTTGCGCCTCCGCCCACGCCGGACTAACCGTAAATGCTAAGATTACGAGGAGTACTTTAATCATTCTCATTGTGATTTCCTCCTATGATGTGGCTGTTAAATTGTGCGGATAAGCGCGTGTGGCGGCTGCGCATAGTTGCAAGCTGCGACTCTATGGCGAGTTCATCAATTTGCGCATCCAGAACTGTTTCTAGTGGCGCGTTGCCGGATTCATAATTCCGGTTAGCCGCTTCCACTACTTGCTTGAGCGATGCTCTTTTCTCTTTTAAAAGCTCAATATTATCGAGTGCGATATCACGCTCGGATTTCAAGACAGACATACGCTTAATCCACTCGCGCCGTGTATCGTCATAAGCAAATTCTGCACTGCGCTTTCCGGCCCGTGCTGCACGTAATTTGGGCTTTTGACTAGACCCGTACCAAAGGGGAATAGAGATAGTTGCTTGAATACTAAACCAATCATCACCGGAGAAATTAGGCCCGTCTTCGCGTTGCTTATAAATGGCTTGAATACTGTAATTAGGCCCAAAAGCGGCATCAGCAGCATCAACATCTTTAGAAGCTACATTGATATTTTCACTGGCAATGCGTACGGGGTATAAAATCTCTGCTTCACGATTCCATTCAGCGTCCAGCACAGATGGAAGCTCTACCTCCGGCACTTCACCAACAAGACGGATCAGATCTTCTTCAACGGCAATACGTTCAGCTTTAAGATCGTTCAGGCGTTGCTTAATCTCTGTGCGTTCAACGTCAATTTCTGAAAATCGTCCATAGACAGGATTACCGGCTTCAAGTTGGCCTTCTAGGTCATATTCCATTAATCGGTAGTAACCAAGCTGTTGGTCTGCCAGTTTTTCCAGTGTTTTGACTTTATCCAGTTCAATGAGCTGGCTAATCAAAATGGCTTCTAGGCGGTTACGTGTGTAATCAGCCATTAATTGCTGCCGTTTCGATAGCGCTTCCTGTTTCCCGGACTTGGCTTTACGAAGCGAATGGCTTGGTATTTGTTGTCTAAACCCTAAAACTTTTGAGGTTGGCAAGAACCTGTCAAATCCAGGATTATCAATGGGTACATTATCCACGCCGATTATAAGTTGCGGATCTGGTAATCCCATTTCACCGATCGATAATTCTTTAAAGCGGGTACTTTGCTCTAATATTTGTGTTACTTGGGGATGCTCTGCCAGCTTTTCGACATAGTTATCTAGTGTTTCAGTCTTCGCTTGGGCTACCCCCATGGACGTGGCTAATATCACCACCACCAAAAGGCGTTTTATATTCATAATTTTCTCCTAGTTCATCGATGGTTTTAGTATCTTATAGACACACCAATCTTGTTGGGAGACACACTAAGGGTGTCAACAAATCTAGGAGATACGTTCTGGAGGGTATTCAATGCCGTAAGGGTAAATTGATTCATCCAAATCATGTATGGGATGTTTTAGATCTTTTGAGAGATGATCATTTACGGCTTTATCGCTAAGAAGTGAGGCTTGTGTAGGAAATTTACAGTGTCCGCAGGAACACTTATTACACGCGGTTGATCTTTCCTGATCTTGGTTTGTCTGATCATTTGCCCGTTCCATATCCATGCTGGCTTTATCCGTGTCGGCTTTCGCCATTTCATGACACGGAGTCTTTTTATCCGACATTTCAGCATGTGTCATTTCGCTCTGTGCCATTTTAGCACAATTACATAGAACCATAGATGCAACGGCGTAGGAGTTCATTGGGAACGCCAGCACTAAAAGCAATAGAACTATGTTTTTTATAAGCTTCATATTACCACTCTAACATATGGATATTAAAAATCTATTGGGAACTATATACCTAAACTTGAGTTCCTGTTCGGTTTTTGGAGTCCATTCCTTAGAGGCTTAAGAACTCTTTTAGCTTTTTTATGTATAGTTTTGGTGTCGGATTCGACTGAGGGGAAATAGCAGGTGGTCGCGCTTCCGGCAATTCCTCGTTCTTTTGGAAAATTCGTATTTTGGATATTCAAAAACAGATTGAGCGTTTCAAAAAGGGTTATTCCTTCCGCAGGCTCATTCGCCCCGCGACAGTCGGCGACGGCATAAGAAAACTGAAAGGGGATGAGTCCCGGTTACTTCAGCAGCAATACGAAGACTCTCTTCCTGAAATTAGCGTGTGCAAATTCGTTCCGGCATCGGGAGCGGCCTCGAGAATGTTTCGGGACCTCAGCATGCTTCGGGAAACTTTTTCCTCGGACGAAGCGGCTTTGGATCCCGAAGGGAAAAAGATACTTGAGAAATTCCTCTCAAACGCGGCAAGATTTCCCTTCGCGGACCTCCTTGAGCAAAGGCTTGGGGGAAAAATAGAAAAGATTGCCTCTTCGGGGAACTTCAGACTTGTTTTCGACACCCTTTTGGGAACCGACGGCCTGGGCTACGGAAACATTCCCAAAGGGCTTGTGCCTTTTCATAGCTACGGTGGGGAGCGGAGGACAGCTTTTTGCGAACATTTCAGAGAAGCCATAGGGTATACAAACTCACACGGTACAGTCTCAATGCATTTTACTATTCCGCCTGCCTTTGCGGAGCGGTTCGCCCTGGAGGAGAAGGAGGCAGATTCTCTTCTGTCCCGCGAAGGGGTTTCATTTGAAGTAACATACTCGGTTCAGGACCCCGAAACGGATACAATCGCGGTCGCAATGGACAACACGCCTGTTACTGACACCGACGGATCTCTGCTCAGAAGGCCCGCCGGGCACGGAGCGCTGCTGAAGAACCTGAATGAACTTTCCTATGACTGTATTTTCGTAAAGAACATAGATAACGTGGCGAAAGAGGAGCTTCTCCCCGATACGGTTAAGTGGAAAAAGACCCTGGGGGGAATTCTTCTCTCTATACAGAAAAGAGTTTTTCTCTACACAGAAGCTCTTTCTTCCTCCTGGACCTCCGAGGCACTTGAGCGGGAGATAATTTCCTTTTGCCGGGAGGAACTTTTCATGGACCTCTCCCGGGAACTTTCAGGGCTGTCTGGAGCCGGCAGGAGAGAGTTTCTGTTTCGGACACTTCACAGGCCCATCAGGGTATGCGGTGTCGTAAAGAACATGGGTGAGCCGGGCGGCGGTCCGTTCCGGGTGGAAGGAGAAGGGGAGGGATCCCTTCAGATAGTTGAAAGTGCCGAGATTGACCGAGACTCCTCTTCCCAACGGCATATCTGGGAGAACTCAACCCATTTTAATCCCGTGGATATTGTCTGCGGAGTAAAGGATTTCAGGGGGGAGAAATTTAATCTGGCCGGCTTTGTCGACACGGAAGCCGGAATTATTACCGAAAAGACCTTAGGCACAAAAAAGATAAAAGCGCTTGAGCTTCCCGGGCTCTGGAACGGTTCCATGTCCGGGTGGATAACCCTTTTCGTGGAAGTTCCCTCCACAACGTTTAATCCCGTGAAAACCGTATGGGATCTTCTGAAGGAGCCGCATCAGGTAGATTAAAACTCAGACATTGTTCTGTGGAACTCGATTCTCAAAATGCCTAAAGAAAATCTTTACTGCCTTATTCTTGCCGGGGGACGGGGAACCAGGCTCTGGCCTCTATCAAGAGAGTCTCTGCCCAAGCAGTTCCTCAGCATAAACGGGAATGAATCGCTTCTGCTTGGAACACTTAAGCGGGCTTCCCGTATTGTCGCCGAAGAAAACATATTGGTTGTGCTTGAGGAAAAACAGCGCCCTCTGATTGAAGACAATCTTCGCTACACGGATTTTTCGGGAAAGATAAAAATTGTGACCGAGCCCGTGGGCAGAAACACTGCTCCGGCGATTCTGCTCGGGACGCTCGGGATTGCCTCAGAAGACGAAGATGCGGTGATAATGGTTTTCCCCTCGGACCATGTGGTCGGGGACGATGAGAATTTCTGCGATCACGTTCGAAGGGCGGTTTCGCTCGCCGAAGACGATTACATAGTATGTTTTGGAATCACTCCCTCAGTACCCGAGACC
Organism: Thermodesulfobacteriota bacterium; assembly: GCA_965204035.1. Lineage (GTDB taxonomy): Bacteria > Desulfobacterota_D > UBA1144 > Nemesobacterales > Nemesobacteraceae > Nemesobacter. Next base: position 1,331,104 of record OZ241964.1, on the reverse strand, counting down.
GGATACGGCTACATCGAGGGAGGGGAGCTGCTTCGCGACGGCGGGCTTGGAATAAAAAGATTTGTCGAAAAACCCAGTGCCGAGGTTGCGAGCGAATACCTGCTTTCGGGAAACTTCTTCTGGAACAGCGGAATGTTCGTTTTCCGGGCCCGGACCATGATCGAGGAATACGCGGCTCTTTGCCCCGAGGTTTATGAGCCGATATGTGAGACTTCCCGCGGGGAAGTCGGTAGGGACATTTACTCCGCGCTTCCCTCAATCCCTGTAGACCGGGCGGTAATGGAGAAGACCTCGCGCGGAGCCGTGGTGCCGTCTTCTTTTCCGTGGAGCGACATAGGGTCATGGCGGCTTTTCTACGAGTTTTTCCCGAAAGATTCCGAGGGCAACGTGCTTGAAGGAGACGTAATCCTGAAGGGCACGGAGGATTCCATTGTAAAAAGCGGCTCTAGGCTTGTCTGCGTATCCGGCCTTCGCAACGTTGCCGTGATTGAAACTAAGGACGCCGTTTTTATCTCCGATCTTGACCGCTCGAATGAAGCGGGCGAGTTTGCGAAGGAATTAAGAGAGCGGGGGAGGGATGAGGCAGACCGTCCGAAAGTAGTTCATTATTCTTGGGGCAGCAGGGAGGAAATTGAGAAAGGAGAATTCTCAAAAGTAATTAAAACGACTGTTTTTCCCGGCCAATCCGTAAGGACGGAGAACACATCTTCTCAAGATCTCCGACTTCTGGTTCTCGAGGGAGAAGCCCTGATAATCGGCGATGAAGGCAGCGATGAACTCTGCCCAGGGCAGACCGTTTTTCTTGAAAACGGGGCGAACTGTACCGTTGAAAACAAAGCAGACGGTATTCTGCTGATTCTTGAGATTCTTTCTGTTAAGGGTTGAAAACAACACACAGAGGTGGAGTTTTGACTCTGTTTTTCGTTGGGTTATCATTTTTCCACCAAGCGGGGAGAGGTGGCCGAGTGGTCGAAGGCGCTCGATTGCTAATCGAGTAAGGGGTGAAAGCCCCTTCGTGGGTTCGAATCCCACTCTCTCCGCCATTGATACAGTTTTCCGTTCCCAGAACGGGAATTGCAAGCCAGCCGGAGACCTTTAACTAGGATCATAGATCAAGCAGCTTCTCCATCAGTCTTGGAAGGGAAAGCACAGTTGTGTTCTTTTCAATCGGAAACTCGTCATCACCACCATAAACAACAAATTTTCGGGTGGCTTTGATGTCTTCTGATGCCTGATGAAAACTTGATTTTATCTTAGGCGCAACGCCATGCTTGATTTCAACTGCCCACAACTCCTTGCTTGATATCCTGAGAATAAGATCAATCTCTGCGCCGCCAGATGTACGGTAGAAATAGGGTTCTACGCTGTTTGGCAGAATCGAGATTATGTTTTCAATTGCGAGCCCCTCCCAGCTTTTTCCAAGAACCGGGTTGGAAAGCAACGCGTCATAATCTGCGATGCCAAGCAGTCTGTGCAGTATTCCATTGTCCCGTATATAGAATCGAGGCGATTTGACCAGTCGCTTCTTAACGTTCTCATGCCAAGGGTTCAGCCGCCGCACAAGCAGCAGATCAACGAGAATGTCCAGATAATGAGTAACGGTTTTGCCGCCAACTTCGAGGTTGCTGCCCAGTTTTGAACAATTCAGCATTTCTCCCTGCAGATGCGCAATCATGGTCCAAAGGCGCCTTAAGCGACTGGCGGGCACTCGGAATCCCATTTGTGGAACATCCCGCTCCAGATATGTACGGATCAGCATTTCAAGCCATTCCATGCTCTCGGCATCTGATGGTGCCAGATAGCTTTCGGGGAAACCACCTCTCAGCCACAGCCTGTGAACGTCATCAGGGTTTGCGTGAGGCACCTCAATGATGTTAAAGCCGCTCATGTAAACATAATGGATGCGACCGGCCAGGCTTTCCGAAGATTGACGAAGCAAGTCCATTGTTGCGGAACCAAGCAGCAGGAACTGCCCGGCTTTTTTGCCCGCTTGGCGATTCTGATCAATCAAGCCACGAAGAATCATGAACAGATCGGGGAAGCGCTGTATCTCGTCCAGAATAATCAGCTTGTCACTGTTTCCGGATAGAAAAGAAAAGGGGTCGCGAAGTTTAAGCAGGTCTTCAGGTGACTCAAGATCCAGGTAGACAGAACTTCGCTTTTTGGCAATTTCCCGAGCCAATGTCGTTTTGCCAACCTGGCGTGGTCCGAGAAGTGCAACCGCGGGAACGCGGTTTATGATTTTTTCGAGTTTTTCCGTAAACCATCTCTCTAACATGTGTGTATTTTAGGAGATAGACTCCGAAATTGCAAGGTATTTCTGGGTAAAAACAAGGAATTCGGGCGACGCGGGAAATTTTCCGAGGGTGAATTCAAGGCGCTTGGCAACCGGATAGTTCCAGGAAACAGCTCACACTGCTGTTGCGTAGGCAACTTCGTTTCTTACATCCTCTATCTTTACCTTTATTTCTGATCCGGCATTGATGTTGCTTTCAATCAGCTTTACGCTTATGTAGTTTTCCGTTGTGCAGTTCGACTTGCTCTCGACAATGGCATCAAGGGTCTTGCCGATAAACTTTCTGTAGAAATTCTCTTTTTTTGTTTTTCCGAGGGCGCGAAGTTCAGCCGATCTTTCCTTTTTTACCTGCGGGGAGATCTGGTCTTTCATATTCGCGGCGGGGGTCATCTTTCTTATTGAGTACGGAAACACGTGGAAATAAGTGAGTTCCGATGCGGCCGCGACATCGCGGGAATTTTCAAACTGTTCCTGCGTTTCCCCGGGAAACCCGACCATTATGTCCGTACCGATTGATGCCTCCGGCAATACCTTGCGTATGGTGTCCGTGCACTCAAGGAACTGCTCGGGGCTGTATCTTCTTCTCATTCTTTTGAGGACATCCCTGTCTCCGCTTTGAAGCGCTACGTGGAAGCTCGGACAGACGATTTCGGAGTCGGAGACGAAATTGATCAACTCTTCCGTAGTATCCGCGGGATCAAGCGAGCTCAGCCTTATCCTGCGTATCGCCCCGGATTCCTCAATCTTTCCAAGCAGGCTGACAAGATCCGAATCTATGTCCCTTCCGTAGCTTGCGAGGTGAACCCCGGTGAGAACGACTTCCCTGTAACCTGCACGTGCGAGAGTTCCTAACCTCGAGATCACTTCATCTGTCTCCAAGCTCCTGGAGCGCCCTCGAGCCCTTGGGATCACGCAAAACGTGCAGGCGTAATTACACCCGTCCTGTACCTTGAGGAACGCCCTTGTCCTGTCGGGAAAGAACCTGATGTCCGGGGTGTCGAATTTTCTCTTCTTTTCCTTGAAGATATCCGATATGAGAACCTTCGGTTCACTCTGAACCTTGCCCCGGCGTATTGCTCCGAGAAGGGATGAGAACTTGTGGGAGTTTCCGATTACGTAGTCGACTTGTTCCATTGCGGAAAGTTGTTTGGGGGAAACCTGGGCGTAGCAGCCCGTGACTATTACAACGCCGTGGGGGTTTGATCTTTTTGCCCTGTATATGTAGTTCCTGGCTTCCGAATCCGCCTTGTGGGTGACGGTGCAGGTGTCTATTACGTACACGTCCGCCGGCTCGTCAAATTTTTCGTTCTTTACGAACTCTGAAGATGGCAGGTGGTTAAGCAAGGCGGCAGTGTCGTACTGGTTAACCTTGCACCCCAGGGTTACAACGGAGATCTTTCTCATTGCATGTGCGCCTCTTTTATCCAGCCGCCGCCCATCACCGCTTCATCCTTGTAGAAAACAATTGCCTGGCCGGGCGTTACGGCTTTCTGCGGCTCCGGGAAATTCACTGTCGCCTTCCCGTTGTCGGTGACCGTTACTCTGCAGGGAACCGCGCCGTGGCGGTACCTTATTTTTGAGCGCACTTCGATCTCTCCCTCCGGAGGCAGGCTTACCCACGAGAGATCTCCCGCAGTAAGGGCGTTGCTGTAGAGGTCCTTTTCCTCTCCGACCCTTACCTCGTTTCGTTCTGCATCGATACCGACGACATACATCGGCTTTCCCTTCGCGAAACCGAGTCCGCGTCTCTGACCGATTGTAAAAGACGCGATTCCGCGGTGCCTTGCAACGGGGTTTCCCTCCATGTCCACTATGTCTCCCTCTCTTTTTCCTCTCTCCAGGTAAGGCTCAAGAAATTCCCTGTAGCTGCTTCCCGTGATGAAGCAGACGCCCATGCTCTCTGCCTTCGCGGCTACCCTGAGTCCCATGTCTTCGGCAATTTTCCTCACCTCGGTTTTCGTTTTGTCACCCAGAGGAAAAATGAGCCTCTGAAGTTCCCGCTGACCGAGGGTGAAAAGAAAGTACGACTGGTCTTTTGAGGAGTCAACGGCCCGCGCGAGGGAATACTCGCCGGTTTCGGCGCTACGGGATATTCTCGCGTAGTGGCCCGTGGCGAGAAAGTCCGCGTCGAGCTCAAGAGCGCGCTTCAAAAGGAAATCGAACTTCATGAACTGGTTGCAGAGCACGCAGGGTATGGGGGTTTCTCCGGAATCGTACTTGCTTACGAAATCGGAGACCACGAGTTCCCTGAAGGAATCCATGTAATTTACCACGTAGTGAGGTATGCCTATCTCGTATGCGACTCTTCTCGCGTCGCAGACCTCGTCCGCGGAACAGCATCCCCCCTCGCTCTCTCCGTAATCCCAAAGCTGCATGGTCATTCCTATGACTTCATGCCCCTGGGACTTAAGAAGGGCGGCAGTGGTGGCGCTGTCGACCCCTCCGCTCATGGCTACTACGATTCTCTTTCCCATCACGCAAGGATTCTACCCTAGAAAAAAAAGCGGACAAACGGAGAAATTAGGATAAGAAAAAACAAAAGGATATTCTCAAGGCAACTGGGCTCCCTCACCTTAATTTGTGTGATCAGTTCGCCCCTCCAATTACCATCGGGGACAACCTGCCTTCAGCAGTAAGCTGCCTGTAGCAGTTACCCAACTCCGTTGGATTGTCTGGGTTGCCAAGATATTTCCTCAGCCCCTCGGCCATTGGCGTTCCCTCTCCTCCGCAACTGTCTGCGGAAAGCGCTTCTCTCGGTACAAGCACGTACGGACACGTTACCACAGGATTGCCTTCGGGTCGTACGGCTTCACCGTTCCAGTAACCGGTGAATATAGTAGTCCCGTCGCCGATTTCATCATCGGTTCTTGAAACGACATTGAATGTTGACGGAAAGAGATTTCCATCGCCACTTTCAATCACAAAGGAGGCTACAATAATTTTTTCCACATTCCCGCCTTTGTCCTTGATGACTTTTGTTCCTTTATAGCTGAATTCGGAGTCGGGGAAAGTGGGGCTTGTGGAAACGATTTCGACATCAAGTCTCCCTGTAGATTCATCTCCCTTTAAATACACATCGGCGTTTTCGTAACCGCAATCTATCTTTAACGTATCTACCCCGTCTACCTCTACCTCATCGATACTGAGAAAAAACCCTCTCATTTCCATGAGTTCTGCTTCATTTTCATCTTCACAAGATGAAAGCAGGAGCAATCCCGCAAGGCAAAACACTGCTGACAAAGCCAGAGCGCTGAAACTTCCTGACCGCATGATGAATAACCTCCTTAAATGCATGGAAATTCTTATTAATTCAGATCGTATTATTTGGGTATAATATCACATTGCAAGGGGGTGGGGTGGAAAATATTAGCGACTGGTTTTTTCTGATTTATACCGGCAATTAAATGGTTTTAGGTCTTGTATAGCTGTGCACACGATTTCTAAAGGACATATTGATCAGCCTTCCTGCTGCCATACCCCTCCTCCGGGGGAACCTCTGCGGATCAGCCGAAACCTGAAAATTTCCCTTGCGTTGCTTCTCTGTCTGGTTGCCGTTTCCTTCCTGCCGCCGCTTTTGGCCCTTAATGCTTCTCTGCTGGGTTATCTGAAGCTGCTTGCCATCCCGCTTATTGTGGGTTTTCTTCTGGGCGGAGCCGTAGATTATTTCGTTCCCCAGGGGTTTATATACAGGTATCTTGGTGCAACGGGGAATTCATCTCTTTTCTATGCTCTTGCCGGGGGGTTTCTCATGTCCTCCTGCTCCCATGGAATACTCGCAATAGCGATTCAAATCTACAAAAAAGGAGCAGGCATCCCGGCGGTTATAACCTTTCTTCTCGCTTCTCCATGGGCGAACTTCCCCGTAACCATTCTTCTCATAAGCTTTTTCGGATGGAAGGGCGTGCTGTTCATAGTCACGGCCGGGTTCATAGCGATTGTCACGGGTTTTATCTTCAGGATCCTTGAACGGGGCGGTTACCTGGAGAAAAGCTATGTCGGGGACATGGAGGAAGGATACGAGTGGGAGAGGATAAGGAACTTCTCCCTCCGGGAAAGCGTCACGGGGGTCTTGAGGGGAAGTCTCGACCTTTCCAACATGGTTCTCTGGTGGCTTATAGTCGGCCTTATCGCGGCGGTCCTGATAGACGTATACGTGCCCGGAGAATTTTTTATGCAGTATCTTGGTCCGGACACAGGCGGTCTTTTGCTCACCCTTGCGGGAGCCACCGTGATCGAGGTCTGCAGCGAGGGAAGTTCGGTTGTTGCGTTTGAGATCTACGACAAGGTCCAGGCATTTGGAAACCCGTTTGTTTTCCTGATGGCGGGGGTCGTAACGGACTATACGGAGATCGGTCTTCTCTGGACTAACATAGGCAGGAAGACAGCCTTGCTCCTTCCCTTGGTGGCTGTCCCCCAGGTGCTTTTCTTCGGGTTTCTCTATAACGCCTTTCTTTGAACCGTGGGGGGAGATAAGATGCGAAGATGTCCCTGGTGCGAGCGCACCGATATTGAGAGGGTCTACCACGACAACGAGTGGGGAGTGCCCGTTTTCTCCGACGAAAAGCAGTTTGAGTTTCTGGTCCTGGAATCCGCCCAGGCGGGGCTCAGCTGGCTTACGGTTCTTCGAAAAAGGGAGAACTACAGGCGTCTTTACGACGGGTTCGATCCGGAAAAAGTCGCCCGCTACGGGGAGAAAAAGATACAGAAGCTCATGTCCGACAGCGGAATAATACGCAACCGAAAGAAGATAGAGGCTTCTATAAACAACGCCGCGCGGTTCCTTGAGATACGGGATGAGTTCGGAAGCTTCTCCGATTACCTGTGGGGATTTACCGGCGGAGTCCCGGTTATAAACGCCTGGGAGGAACTCTCGGAAATACCGGCCTCGACGGAACTTTCGGTGACGGTGAGCCGCGACCTTAAGAAAAGAGGCTTCCGCTTCATGGGTCCCATTATCGTCTATTCCCATCTTCAGGCGACGGGGGTGGTGAACGATCACCTGGTCTCGTGTTTTCGCTACGAAGAGATTCTGGGTTTAAACGAGGGAGTCAAATAGCCGCATCAGGTAGTCTCCGCTTTGCCTGCTGAACCGGACTATTTCTTCGATCTTTTCTTCGCCGAGATCTTTTTCGATTCTTCTTACCGTTTTCTTTATCGCCAGGGAGTGCGCGGGATCTTCCTTGGCGTGAACCTCTATGAACGTTGAGGGGTCGGGAACTGTCTCAAGTTCAGGGAAAAGAAGCCCCGACACGTTCTCAAACAGGTAGGAGTGTCCGAGTATCGCTAGGGGAAACTGCTCGGCGGCGTTCTGGAGGAACTCGTCGTATTCCCTTACGATCTCAAGGCAGAAAGGATTGATTTCCTTCTCACCGAGGTCCTTTAGGTCACGAAGGGCAATCTCTGCATGCCCGAGTTCTCCCTGCGCGCAGGAATGAAACCTTTTGCTCAGGTAGGGGTCGGAGTCTTTAGTGTTTATGCTTGCCATGTTGACCGCTCTTTGACTGAGGAATTCGATTACATAAAAAGTGAACAGGAATCTTGCGTAGGTTTCTCTAGCGAGGTTCCCTGAAACAAGATCCTTTACCTCTTCTTTGTTCCTTACCCTTTGAAGATAGGTTTCAACTTCGATGTCGAGAAGCACTTCGAGTTTTTCCATTTCGTTTTTCCCGGAATAAAATTCAAAACGACTATTATAATACAGAAATCCGTGTTGTTAATTTTTCCCGCGGTTTTCCGGGTTGACTGCGCCACCTGGCTCAGGAACCATTAGGAGGCATCGCTTTTCCGCGCCCGTAGCCCAACTGGACAGAGCGCTTGACTACGGATCAAGAGGTTGGGGGTTCGAATCCCTCCGGGCGCGCCACTGTTCAATATCAGACGCATTTACGAACCTATCAAACAGTTTTTTCAAGGGGCGAGACATAACAAAGGGCTAATCCCTTTAGCTCCAGACTCGAAAACGCAAAGTTCATCAACCGGCGTCTTTGTTCAGGAGTTCCAGACTTAAAGGCATCGTATGCGCCAGAAACCGCTTCTGCTGACACTTGTCTTCTGCCTCCACCGTCACGTGCTCTGGCTTCTGACATAGTTTTTGTTGCTGAAATAGTTCGCAATATTAGATACGGTCCACGCGGATGCGGCCAACAATTGCAGGCAGTCTCCCAGTTCAAATGATCCGTAAACAATAACGGAAGTGAACCAGGACAAACTGGCGATCAACTGGCATAACCATTGTATGTTTATATTGGTCTTAACTTCTTTCTGAACTAATTCTTTTCGCATCAGCAAACACACTCTTCTCCGCAGCAGCTCAAGTCATCCAGGTAGAGGCCTTCATTGCGATATGTCTCAAGCGGCGTTGTATTCATGCCCAGTCGTTCTCCAATTGCATTGGCGACAACACCAAACCTCTGCCGATACTTGTAAATGAAACAGAAAATAAGATCATCATGGCGAACCTGTGGACCAACGAGAAACAATCCGGGAGTTCTGGTTGATTCATCCTGCTCACTCAGCAAACAGTAATCTTTCTCCTTTTCCCAATCAAACAACTCTTTGATGACGACCAGGCTGCTTTTAAACCCTGTTGCCAAAATGGGTTGTGCGGCGCTTTGATAAGGCGATGATCTGCCCCTGACATAAATCAAGTACTTGTCCCGCTTCAACCTTACCTCACTAACCATGGATTTATCAATAAGCTCAATCCTTTTATAAACCATTTCCTGCTTCAGCCTCTCCAACGTAAAAGGCGATAAGTTTTCACTTGGGTCAGTTGTTTGTTTGCTCCAAAGCCCGTCGCGGTCTAATACGCGAACCTTTTTGCCCAGTCGACTCAGATGGATGGCTGCATCAATGCCGCTCTCATAGCCGCCGATAATATAAATTTCATCGCCTTTAACGTGTTCCCAGCTTTCCACCCGGCTGTTATGCAGACACAATTCAGCACCTGGAACAGACTTTGTATCCGGGTACTGAAATTCTCCGCCCGCCCAGATCAAAAAGCGGGACTCCAGCGGCTTTCCTTCAGTAATATGAATCTTAAAAGAGCCTTCGGAGTGAAGCACTTTCTCTACGTTTGTATGTTCAACGACCGGCAAATTAAAATATTCTGATGCCTCTCTTAAATACCGGGCATACTCCTTGCCGGTAGGGTGTTCCTTTCGAAGCATATATGCCGGCGAGGTCCCGGATATAACCGCGTTAAGGTCAAGATGACCATAAAAGTTAGTTGTAAATGAAGGGGTTAGGAGTTGCATTTCCTTCGGCCATTTATCGAAGGTCGCGCCGACTTTTTCTCTCTCAAGAACAATCATTCGCTTTACACCCAGATCCTTGAGCATAGCGGCAATCCCTATCCCTGCCGGACCGGCTCCAACAATAACAACATCAAATTGCCTCATCTCTCTGACCTCCTAATGCTTCATATCGAGGGGATTTACTTAATGACAACTGTTTCATTGAAATATTCCTGATATAGAGCATTAAACTCTTGTTAAGTTCTCTGATCCCGGTTTGCCATCCTGACCCCTCGTATAGTCAGGGCCGTCGCGGTGTATGACAGGATAATAATCGGTCCGGCGGGCATATCGAACGCTACGGCGAAGGCGATGCCTGACAGAAGCGCCGCCACCCCGCAGAGCCATGCGACAAGATGAGGCTGTCTTACGTGTACGGCGGCCAGAGCCGGCAGTATGAGGCTCGCAAAGACTACATAGACGCCGACCAGCTGAACCGACGAAGTGATGGCAAGGGCGAAGAGCAGGTAAAATCCAACGTTGTTCCGCACCTGGGGCCTGAAGAACCAGACCAGCAGTATCAACGTGTAAACAGGCGAGTGTTTCGCCACGTCTGTCCATGTCACAAACAGCATCTGTCCCGAAAGCAGGTGCTTTACCTCTTCTCCGCCGTGGGGGTGGTCGGCCAGCAGCAGAAGCGCCGTCGATGCGGCAAGTATGAAAGTGCACCCTATGACCGCTTCCTGTCGCTCGGGCATCACCGTTTCCACCTTGCGGAAAAACAGTCCTGCCGCGACCGCGCAGCCAAGAGCCATGAGCTGGATCAGCCACGGAGACGGGTGATGGATAAACATGTTGCCGACTACAAGCCCGAGTCCCGCAATCTGCGCCACCGCAAGATCAATAAAGATGATGCCGCGGCGCAGCACCTCGATGCCCAAGGGAGCGTGGGTAAGTGCAATCATGAGGCCGGCAGCCACTGCCGGCCCGATGATTTCCAGAAGTTCACCGCTTAACATTATATGTCTATTTTAACAAAGCTATAGTCCTTTCAAACAGCGCGAACAGGTCGCCGCTCTGGCTGTCACCGCCAATGGTGTAAGGAAGCACGACTGCCCTTGTCCCGGTTTTCTCCGAGAACCATTTACTCGCGCCGCCCGGATCGTAAGGGGTACGGATAATCACATCCGCCGGGCTGCTTCTTAACTGCTGCAGCAGATTCTCCAAGTGAGAAGCTGTGGGGGGAATTCCGGGTTTCGGTTCAAGCGCCCCCACTCCTTTCATTCCGAGCCAGTCAATCAGGTAACTAAACGATTTGTGATGAACCACCACCGACTTCCCTTTAAGCTCGGCGGCCTCGGATTCCCACCGGGAGATGGCCTTTTGCATGCGTGATGAAAAATCCTGGAACCGGTTTTTGTAAAAAGAGGCGGTCCCAGGGTCGATTTCCGAAAGGCGATCGGCAAGCACTTCGCCTACAATTATCAGGTTGTACGGATTCAGGTGCAAGTGGGGATTTCCTTCCGGATGTACATCTCCCATGCTGCGGTCGACCGCAACCGGTACTTCGAGCATGGTGACCAGATTTGCAGCCATAATGTAACCGGGGGAGCCGGGCTGGAGATCAGAACTTGCCTTCTTGAGCAGAACCGGAAGCCAGCCTACCTCAAGACTTGCGCCCGAGCAGATCAGCAGATCGGCTTTGCGCACTTTGGATATCAGGCTTGGGCGTGCCCTTATGTAGTGTGGATTCTGTGTGGCCGAGGTGGCTGAAAACGCTTCCACCTTGTCACCGCCGATTTCTTGGGCCAGTGCCGCCCATTCCGGTTCGCAGGCAAATACTTTTACCTTCTGGTAAGAAGCGGCGAAAGCGGGGATATGAGAAAACGGCAGGACGGCAAAAAACACGGTTATTACCGCTAAACGCAATATATTCATTTTTTCCTCCTTAAGTTTGAAAAGAAAACGCTGTTCCCCGTGCGTATTCCCGGGGAACCCTGAAAATGTCTCTTTACTGCTTTAGGAGGAGACGGGAGGTCCGCGGGTAATTCCCGCTTCGCAAGTGTCCCGAACGACGACAGCGTCAGCGAGTGGCTGCGGGACGTGCCGTGCGCGGTGAAGAACACGGTCTTCACTCGCGGCGCCGGGACTTGAGAAGTCCTGATACTTGGCGCTCAGGCAGATTTCGCAGGAAACTCTCTCATGCTCGTGCTCCTGGGAACCGCACTCGGCCGCATGGGCAAAGAAAAGCATCTGCGCCCCCAGAAAGGCGATTGTAAGCAATAAGGAAAATGTTCTGCTCATCTGTATGGGTAAATGAGAAATATTATCATTTAACCTACCACACTAAAAAGTACGGTGTCAATGATGTACGTACTTCGGGCCGTCAGTTCCACCGATTCCCTCGGCCGGCTGCCAAAAAATATGCCGGGGCCGCGAAAAGCGGCCCCGGCATGAGGGTAGAGAGAAAAACCAGGTAGCGTTTCACGCTACGGTTGCTCTTAGTATTTATGCGCGGCGTGTGCGCCTATGCTCATTATGTACTGGAGCAGGAACTGGTTGTCGCTCAGGTCCTCTCCCAGTTTTTCATAGTTGTACTGAAGGCGTATGCGCGAGAATTCGCTGTTTGACCAGTCGCCCATGACCGCTACCGCGTAGGGGTCGTGATCTATCCCTGAATCCTCGGGAGAGTAGATCTGGGAATAGCGGGTGCCGATTCTCCATTTCGGCGAGAACTTGAAAACCCCTTGTGCATACCAGCCGTGGCTTCCTCCGTCGAGGTGCTCTTCGTGGACCTCGCCTCCTTCCTCAAGAGTGTAGATGCCTTCTTCGTCACGCCAGAAATACTCACCCTGGAGAAGCACCTCTTTCTGGCGGATGTTTCCAGTGGGGGCCCAGACGTAGCGAAAATCAACCGAGTAAAGCCTCGTGTCGCCCGTAAACATGCCGACGCTGAAGAACTCCTCATATCCATGTTCATCTCCGTGTTCATCCTCGTGTTCATCCTCGTGTTCATCTTCGTGTTCATCTTCATGGCCGTTTTCGGCAAGGTGTTCTTCTCCATGCTCGTCTGCGTGTCCGTGTCCGCCGCCGCGACCGCTTGCCTCTCCGTCAAGGAAATAACCTCCGATTCTCCAGGATGAATTATTTCCTATGTCGCCGCCTACCCGCAGGAAGGCGCTGAATGAGTTTATGTCGCTACCCTCAGCTCCCGCAAACGGGAAATCGTCTCCGCGGAAAATACCGCCTCCCGCCTCAACATAGAGATCTGTTGGAAGCACGTATGAAATCTGCACTCCGGTATCATTAAAGCCCTTGTCGAGGTACACCCTGTAAGGCAGGGAACGATCGGCGAAATCGTCAGCGTGGGCGTGATGCTCGTTCAGGTATCCAAAAGTCCAGAACGCGCGTCCCATCCTTATCGTCGCTCCCGTCGGAAGCCCGAAACCTGGAAGGGTTTCCACGTATGCCTCCTCAAGCTCTATCTCAACCCCGTCTCCATGGTCCGCAAGAGCCGAGGTTATGTGACCGTAAAATTTATCATCGACGCTTGTAGAGAAATTGAGTTCGGTTTCCCCGAGGGAAATTCCCTCCGCTCCGCGTTCTCCTTCGTGTCCCAGGACAAACCCCGGAATCTCGCCCTCGTCAGAAGAGAATGCGGCGAAGCGTCCGCCCAGTACCGCTCCGATTGAAGGATTAAGGGTGCTGTTGTAAACGGCTCTGCCGGGGTAGGCGCTGTCCCTACTCTTTGAGTAAGTCGTTTTCGTTTTATCCACGGTTGCCTCAGTCTTCATCTCGGCAAGCTTTTCCTCCATCTTTAAAATCCGGTTCTCATATTCTGACCTCATTTCCTGTATTTCCTTCTTTAAAGCTTCTATCTCCTGATCAGAAGCGGCGAAGGCGGGGATATGAGAAAACGGCAAGACGGCAAAAAACGCAGTTATTACCGCGAAACGCAATATATTCATTTTTTCCTCCTTAAGTTTGAAAAGAAAATTCCGCTGCCCGCACGTATGCGCGGGGAATAAAAAGTCTGGTTACGGCTCAGGAGGGGATGGGAGGTCCGCGGGTAATTCCCTCACCGTAATCGTCCCGAACGATTGTAGCGCCAGCGGGTGACTGCGAGACGTATTCCGCGTGGCGAAGAACACTGGGCCCGCTCGCGGCGCCGGGACTTGAGAAGTCCTGATACTTGACGCTCAGGCAGATTTCGCAGGAAACTCCCTCATGCTCGTGTTCCCAGGAACCGTGCTCGGCCGCATGGGCAAAGGAGAGCATCTGCGCCCCCAGAAAGGCGATTGTAAGCGATAAGGAAAATGTTCTGCTCATCTGCATAGGTAAATGAGAAATATTATCATTTAACCTACCACACGAGAAAGTACCGTGTCAATGATGTGATCGGGGCTGCGAGGTCTTCGGTTTGGTCGGGGCGGAGTTTTATTTCCTGCAGGAACCTGACAAGAGCCTGGGCCGACGGCCCCTAATCCCGTACCTCATGTTGAGTATCTTCGCTGTTTGAGTAACATTACCGCCACGCATCGATTTTCGGAGGTTAAAGTGAGCGGAAGACCCATTCTGGTTACCGGCGACAGGCCGACGGGAAAACTTCATCTGGGACACCTTGTGGGTTCGCTTCAAAACCGCATCAGGTTTCAGAGCGAATACGACTGTTTTTTTCTGGTTGCCAACCTCCACATGCTGACTACCCATTACGACAGGGCCGTTGAGGTTGAGGAAAACACGATCGAGATGGTGTGCGACTGGCTTTCGGTGGGAATGGACCCGGAGAGCTCGGTTTTTTATGTCCAGTCCCAGGTGCCTCAGATAACGGAACTCTTTACCATACTCTCGATGCTTTGCCCCGTGCCGAGACTCCAGAGAATCCCCACCCTTAAGGAGAAAATTCAGGATATGGGAGTGGGGGACAACTACTCTGCCGGGCTTCTCGGATACCCCGTGCTGATGGCGGCCGACATACTGATGTTCCGGGCGACCAAGGTTCCCGTGGGCGAGGATCAGCTGAGTCACGTGGAACTTACGAGGGAGCTTGCCAGGAGGTTTAATTTTCTCTACGGCGATTACTTCGGGGAGCCTGAACCGCTCATCAGCGAAGCGTCCCGCCTCGTAGGCACCGACGGGAACAGGAAGATGAGCAAGAGCCTTAACAACTGCATATACCTAAGCGACAGCGAAAAGGAAGTTGAGCGCAAGGTAAGGAGCATGTATACCGACCCCAAGAGAATAAGGGCCGACATACCGGGCACCGTGGAAGGCAACCCGGTTTTTATCTACCACGATCTTTTCAACGACGATAACGGGGAGATAGAGGATCTCAAGGACCGCTACAGGACCGGAAACGTCGGGGATGTAGAGGTGAAGAAGAAACTCGCCCGCGCCATAAATCTTCTCCTTGAACCCATCAGGGAAAAAAGGGCGCAGTATGAAAAAAGGACGGACGAGGTAAGGGACATACTCCGCGAGGGAACCCTCAGGGCGAAACGGATAGCCGAAGAGAACATGGAAGAGATAAAGGAGAAGGTTGGTCTTTTCCGTACGTAAAGCTCCGCGCGTTTGTTGACAGAGACGCTGTCTATTCTATATCCTGCTTAAAGAAATTGTTTGTGTTTTAGATGTTTTTCGCGACGCAAGGGCATATAGGAAGATGAACTCCATCGAAGAAATTATTGATGACGTAAAACAGGGCAAACTCGTAATACTGGTCGATGACGAAGACAGGGAGAACGAGGGAGATTTCGTCATACCCGCCGAAAACGCCAGCGCGGAAGTGATCAATTTCATGGCCACCCACGGCCGTGGCCTTATCTGTCTCTCCCTTACCCAGGAAGACGCGGACCGCCTGGCTCTTCAGCCCATAAAGCCTGAGTACAACGAAGCTCCCGAACACACGGCTTTCACCGTTCCCATAGACGCGAAAAAGGGAGTTACGACCGGCATATCGACCCATGACAGGGCCTCTACGATAAGACAAGCGATATCCCGGGATTCCAGACCCGAGGATTTCGTGCGTCCCGGACATATTTTTCCGCTTATAGCGAAAAAGGGCGGGGTGCTTGTCCGCGCCGGCCACACGGAAGGCTCGGTCGACATATCAAGGCTGGCGGGTTTTCACCCGGCGTCGGTTATCTGCGAGATAATGAAGGAAAACGGCGACATGGCGCGTCTTGAGGACCTGATGGTTTTCTCGAAGAAGCACGGCATAAAGATCGCCACTATAGCCGATCTCATAAGATACAGGATAGGCAAGGAGAGCTTCGTGCGCAGGGTGGCCGAGGCGGAAGTGCCTACCGAATACGGGGTTTTCCGCGCCATCGCTTTTGAAAATGAAATAGACGGCCTTCAGCACATGGCCTTTGTGAAGGGAGAACTGAGCCCCGAGGAGGGGACACTCGTCAGGGTGCACTCCGACTGCGCCATAAGCGACATTTTCGGTTCTCTTTACTGCCACAGCAGGGCGAAGCTTACTCAGTCCCTGAAGATGATAGAGGCAAACGGCTCCGGAGTCCTCGTCTACATAAACCAGGAGTCAAGCAACGGGGGGTTCGCGAAAAAGATAAACCGCTATTCAAACGGAAAGATAAAGGAGATGCCCACCCTTGTTCCGGAGAGACAGGAACTCAAGGCTGAACTCAGGCATTACGGAGTGGGAGCCCAGATACTCAGAGATCTCGGAGTGCGCGACATACGGCTTCTCACTAACAATCCAATAAAGGTAAAGGGGCTTGAGGGATTCGGGCTCAGAATGGTCGGGAGCGTTCCCATAGACATCTCGGATTACACGGAAAAGGAAATTGCAATGGGAAAAAGCGCTGATTACGGTAATATTTTGTCAATATCAAAGTAAGAGGGGAGCAAATGCCTGAAACGATAGAAGGAAAACTGAGCGCCGGGAAATTCCGCTTCGCCGTCGTGTCAAGCAGGGTCAACAGTTTCGTCACGAACCCAATGACGGAGGGAGCGGTCGATACCCTCGTTCGTCACGGCGCGGCGCAGAGGTCAGTAGACGTGATAAAGGTGCCGGGCTCTTTCGAGGTGCCCTTGGCGGTGAAAAAGGCGGCGCTGTCAGGAAAATACGATGCCGTCGTGGCGATCGGGGCCATAATAAGGGGGCAGACTTCCCATTTTGATTTTCTCGCTTCGCAGGTGACAAAGGATCTCTCAGCGGTGGCTCTTGAGACCGGAGTGCCCGTCTGCTGCGGCATAATAACCACTGAAACCACCGAGCAGGCCATTGAGAGGGCGGGGGTCAAGGCGGGAAACAGGGGAAGCGAGGCCGCACTTAGCGCGCTTGAGATGGTTAATCTCGTAAAAGCGCTTTCCTGATTTTCCAGATGGGGAAAAGAAGGTCATCAAGGAAAACCGCCCTTCAGTTTCTCTATCAGGTTGATTCAGCCTCCGGGGAAAGTTCCCCAAAGTCATCCAACCTACGTTCCAGTTTTGAATCTTTCTGTTTGCTTCATCACGAAGCGGCGGACCGTGAAATGCTTGAATTCGCGTCTCTGCTCTGCCGGGGCGTTCTTGAGAATCTTGAAGCCATAGACGGCATCCTAAACAGATATTCCGAGCACTGGAAGGTGTCGAGAATGTCCCCGATAGACAGGAACATTCTGCGCCTCTCGGTTTACGAAATGATCTTCTTGAGCGACATACCCCTGCCTGTTACTATAAACGAGGCGATTGAGGTGGCCAAGGAGTTCGGGTCGGAGACCTCCTCGGCGTTTGTAAACGGCATTCTCGATAAGATCGGAAAAAATATGGAAGAGGACGGGTTCAGCGATGATAACTGAAGTGATTTCGAAACTTGTGGAAGGCGGAGATCTTTCGGAAAAAGAGGTAACCGCGGTTTTTGACCTTATGATGGAGGGGGAACTTCCCGAAAGCCAGATGGCCGCCTTTCTTACGGCGCTTCGCATGAAGGGGGAAACCGTTTCCGAGATAACCGGCGTGGCAAAGGCCCTTTTGCGTAAGGCCGAGAAGATAGACTGCGACCGGGAAACGGCAGTGGACCTCTGCGGAACCGGCGGTGACGGAAGCGGAACCTTTAACATATCCACAACCGCCGCCTTCATAGTCTCGGGAGCGGGAGTCACGGTCGCAAAACACGGAAACAGGTCGGTTTCAAGCCCTGTCGGAAGCGCGGACGTACTGGAAGCGCTCGGAGTGAAAATAGGCATTCCCCCGTCTCTCGCGCAGAGATGTCTTTCGGAAGCGGGCATAGCTTTTCTTTTCGCTCCTGTATATCACCCCGCCATGAGAAATGTGGCAAAGTGCAGAAAGGAACTCGGAATAAGGACTGTTTTTAACCTGATAGGTCCCGTGGTGAATCCCGCGGGAGTGAGAAATCAGGTTATGGGAGTCTACTCGCCGCAGCTTCTAGTTCCCGTTGCCGAAGTGCTTAAAAATCTGGGTTCGCAAAAGGTCATGGTGGTTCACGGTGAAGGGTGCGTGGACGAGATAACCGTTACGGGGGATACGAAAGTAGCCGAACTTCGTGACGGCGAAATCACCGGGTACGATCTGCACCCCGAAGATTTCGGCGTAAAAACCCGCTCGCGGGAAGAACTCAGGGGCGGCGCGAGCGCGGCTGAGAACGCCGAGATAACCCTCTCTGTGCTGAGAGGAGGGGAGAACGGGGCGAAAACAGACGCGAGTCTGCTTAACGCGATGGCGGCCATATACGTTTCGGGCAAGGCGGGGAGCCTTGCGGAAGCGCTCGTTCTGGCCAAAAATTCTCTTTCAAGCGGGGCCGCCCTTGGAAAGCTTGAGATGCTCGTTGAAATTACCAACCGGAACCAGCCGAATGATCCTTGACGACATAGTTGCGTATAAAAAGCAGGAACTGGATGAGGCGAAAAAAAGACTTCCTCTCGGAGAACTGGTGTCCGCCGCCGCGGACCGTTCCCCGGCCATTGACTTTGCCGCTCTTCACGCAGAGACCCGGGGGGTGAAAATAATATCGGAAATAAAGCGGGCTTCTCCTTCCAAGGGCGTAATAAGGGATGATTTCGATCATTTCTCTATCGCCAGGGAGTATGAAACCTCTGGGGCTTTCGCGCTTTCGGTCCTTACCGACCGCAAGTTCTTCGGAGGGGACATTTCCTATCTCTCCGATATAAGAGCTCACTCTGCGCTTCCGATTCTTAGAAAGGATTTCACCATAGACCCCTACCAGGTCTATGAGGCAAGGTGCCACGGGGCCGACCTCGTGCTTCTCATAGTCGCCGTGCTCGACCGCGGGCAGATAGAGGAATATATCTCTCTCTCGCGTTCCCTCGGGATGAACTGCATCGTGGAGGTGCACGGCGAGGAGGAACTTGAGACCGCCTTGTTGGCGGGAAGCGAGATAATCGGCATAAATAACAGGGACCTTCGGACGTTTGACGTTTCGCTTGACGTCTCAAAGAGGCTCTCCGCCATGGTGCCTGAAGGGAAAATCATAATAAGCGAAAGCGGCATATCGTCGGTTAAGGACATGGAAGGACTTGCGGCCTGCGGTATAGACACTTTTCTTATAGGAGAAACATTTATGAAAGCCGAGAGTCCCGGGGAGGCTCTTCGCGGTTTTCTTTGCTGATGGAGCGCTTTTGGAGCATGCGTCGAGAAGGAAGAAAGAAACCTTGGCTGGCAGTTCTGCTTTCCCTTTTTTTCCCGGGACTGGGACAGCTCTACAACGGACAGTTCGCAAAGGCCGTCTCGATATTCGCTCTCATAATCATCGTGAACATGCTTTCGCGCGAACCGCTTGCGGTTTTCCTTGAGTTTGCGGACACCCAGACGCTTGAAGACGTTCCCCGCTCTACATTTAATCTCGTCGCGGGGTATTCTCTTGCGACGCTTTTCATCGCGGGGATATCAATTTACGACGCGAACGCGACGGCCAGGAAAATAAATCTTGATATTGAAGAAAAACAGTCATAAGGAGGGAAAAGACAAATGGAAAGAGAAAATGCGGTAAAACTGAAGGGGACTCCGCTTACCCTTATCGGTCCTGAACTGAAAAAAGGCGACCAGGCTCCTGATTTCAGGTGCGTGGAAAACCTGGGAAGCGAGATAAGCCTTGAGAACTTCGGCAGTGACGTGAAGGTTTTTAACGTGGTGGTCTCGGTGGACACGCCGGTCTGCGATGTTCAGATCAGGAGGTTCAACGAGGAAGCGGCGGCGCTTTCTGACTCGGTCCGCATAGTAACGGTGAGCATGGATCTTCCGTTCGCGCAGAGCCGCTACTGCGCGGCCGCCGAAGTGGAAAGGGTGGGGACGGCGTCAGATTACCAGTACGCCTCTTTCGGCGAGGCCTACGGGGTGCTTATAAAGGAGAACAGGCTTCTTGCCCGCGCGATTTTCGTTGTGGGTCCTGATAACGTGATCGAGCACGTTGAGTACGTGGGAGATATAGTGAACGAGCCGGATTACGATGCGGCGCTTGAGGTGATAAAATCAATAGGGTAGAGGGGAAATCATATAGATAATTCACCAAGGATTTCATAAAATTAAGGGACAATTATGGGAAGAAAGCTTGAGGTAGGGAGCCAGGCCCCTGATTTTGAAGCCGAAACCTACGGGGCGGAGAAGGTAAGGCTGAGCGACTTTTACTCTAAAGGGACCGTGGCGCTTTACTTCTATCCTTGGGACAACACTCCGGGCTGTGTTATGGAGGCTTGTTCGCTTCGCGACGCGGAGCAGGAACTTGCGTCTCTTGGAGTGCAGATTCTGGGGGTAAGCACAGACGGGGTAAAGTCCCATGAGAAGTTCAGAGACAAGCTGTCGCTCAACTTCCCGCTGCTGAGCGACAAGAGAAGGAAGATAGTGGATCTTTACGGGGTAAAGCGGAAGTTCTTCCCCCTCATTGCCAGCAGGACCACCTTTCTTATAGAGAAAGGTGGCAGGATAGCGTATATTTGGCGCAAAGTTAAACCCTTGTCCCACGCAGAAGAGATACTCGGCAAGGTAAAGGAACTAGGTCTTTGAACGGTGAACAAAGTATATAATTTTCGATAGGGAATAAGGATTACCATGCAATTTCTTGGACTGGCAATCGCGTTTATAGCGGCTTTCTGGGTTTATACGGATGCGAAAAACAGGGGCAAGAGCACGGGGAAGGCGTTTTTATGGTTCCTCGGCGTGTTTTTCGTCCTCATACTGTTTCTGCCGCTGTGGCTCATAACGAGGCCCAAGGTAAAGCTTTGCCCTTACTGCGGCGAATACTACGAATACGGAGAGTCTGACGGCTTCTGTCCCAGATGCGGTGTTGAGTTGCAGGCCGGGGAATGATATTTTTTAGGTAAGGGTCTTTTTCGATGAGCGAGACGACTGAAAAATTCGAAGTTACAAAAGATGACGTGATGGATGTTCTCGGCGACATATACGATCCCGAGATACCGATAGATATAGTCAATCTGGGGCTTGTTTACCGGGTTGCCGTAGAAGGTTCCCAGGTGAATATCGATATGACCATGACGTCTCCCGGATGTCCCGCCGCAACGCAGATAGTTGCCGAGGCCAAGTACCTTGTCGAGGAACTTGACGGAGTCTCGGAAGTAAACATCGAGATCGTGTGGGATCCGCCCTGGGATCCGGGAAAGATGAGCGAGGCGGCAAAAGAAAGCCTGGGAATGTTCTGATTCCCCGCTTTGCTGCCGGGACCAAGGAGGTTAGAAATGGCAGAGAATCTTGAGACAGGGAGCCAGGCTCCTGATTTTGAAGCCGAAACCTACGGAGCGGAGAAAGTAAGGTTGAGTGACTTTTACTCGAAAGGAACCGTGGCGCTTTACTTCTATCCCAGGGACAACACTCCGGGCTGTACCAAGGAGGCCTGCTCGCTTCGCGACGCGGAGGAGGAACTTATGTCCCTTGGAGTGCAGGTCCTGGGGGTAAGCACAGACGGGGTTAAGTCCCACGAGAACTTCAGAAACAAGTTTTCGCTCAATTTCCCGCTGCTTAGCGACAAAAGCAGGGAGATAGTGGATCTTTACGGGGTAAAAAGCAAGTTCGATAGCGCCCGCAGGGTCACTTTCCTTATAGAAAAAGGCGGCAGGATAGCCCATATCTGGAACAAGGTGAAAACTTCCTCTCACGCTGAAGAGGTAACCGAGAAGGTAAGAGAACTGGGTTTGTAGTTTTCCTGCCGCGAATTTGATGAAAGACCTTCCCAAAGCCGTTTTCATAACCGGTACCGACACGGGAGTGGGGAAAACCGCGGTCACCGCGGCGCTTGCGGCTCTCCTGTTGGAAAAAGGTGTTGCGACCGGTGTAATAAAGCCGTTTCAGACCGGAACGGAGCTCGAAGGTCTGAGCGACGCCGAATTCATCTACAAATTCCTGGGAAGGGACTGCGTGCTGTCCGAGGTCTCTCCCTGCCGCCTGAAAGTTCCCCTTTCTCCCTATCGAGCCGCTGCGATTGAAGGGGCTGATATAGCTCTTCAGGACATAATAGAACATACGCGGGATTATATATCCCGAAACGACGTAACCCTCGTTGAAGGCGCGGGAGGTCTCTGCGTGCCCGTTACCGGGAGCTACATGATGGCTGACCTCGCCGTTGATCTTGATGCTCCGATGGTTATAGTCGCGCGCCCGGGGCTCGGCACCCTTAACCATACCGCCCTTTCTCTTGAGTACGCGAGGCAAAGGGGCGCGCAGGTGCTCGGGGTGGTGATAAACGGGTTCCCGGAACCCGCGGACGTGGCTTCAGCGACCAATCCGGCCGTCTTGAGGGATGTCTTCTCGGTGGACATACTCGGGGTGATTCCCCATTTCCCGGGGCTTGACGTCGAAGGCGGCTCTTTTTCGGGGCTTGAACGGGCAGGGGATGACTGTTTTTCCCCACTTTTCGGTGGGAAATTCTCAATGGATGCCTTTTTAGAGGAACTCTCCGGGGAAGCGGAACGGTGATTTTTCCCGGCCTGTAACCAGTTGTCGGAAACTTTTTCTTTCTAAAGCTCCGCGGTTTTTCCAACGTGGTTTCCGAGTTCTGTTAATAGCAAATTAAAATGTCCGGTTTCTTAACAAATGAATTGTCCGGTTTTGCTTTTTCAAATCAGACTCGAAGGGCGAGCCCGAAGAGTCTGATTTGAAACTGCGCTTCTATCCCAGCGCCGCCGCCCTGCCGGTCTCTTCCGCTCCCAGAATTAAACCTCCCGACTTGTCATAAACTCCCACCCTGCGCTTGCCATGATATACCGCCATGCCCCCCTCGGGGTATTCATGTACCATTACCTTCGCCCTCACGAAGTGATAACGATCCTCAACCGGGGGAATCTGCAGACTCATCCCCTTGTAGCTCACGCAGTTGTCGTTGCCCACAACCCTCCGGTGCTTCAAACACAGTATGTCCTCTGTCCCCACTCCGAGCAGCGGTACAAACGCGCTTCCCTCCTCCCTGGCGGGCACAGAGAACTTCTCGTTAAAAGCCGCAATGAACTTATCCGCCAGGAACTCGTTTGCTTCCTCCATACGTGTGATACCAGCTTCCCGCAGCTCCTGGGGAAGCCTGCCCTGCAAAGTCCCGAACATCCTCTCGCTGCGCCCCCGAGCCTGGGGAGAATACGCGGCTATCATCACCACCCCCAACTCCGCCATCGCTCGGCCAAACTGCGTAGGGTTATCTTTATCCACCCGTCCCCCGACCACCGGAGTGCTCCAGTAGTGAGAACCCCTGTCACTGTAGAAGCTCGAGAAGATACCCCTGCTCTCCAGCACATCCCTTACACCTCTAAAACTGCTCCACGTGCCCTCCTGGGCAACAAAGAAAGCGCTGTATATCTCCCCGGTGGCATCATCCATAGTAACCACCAGATCCCATACTTCCCCGGGAACCCATCGGTGGCTGCTCGCGTCCTGGTGCAGCATCATTCCAGCCCGGGGTTTACGCTCCCTGAGCTGACGGTGCGGTCCCCTGCGCCGGGACGGCGCGACAAGCCCCGCGGAGTGAAGACAGTTCTTGACCCAGTTGTAGGAACGCTTGCCCCCGTGGCTCTGCGTGTACGCCTCGTAGAAGTGGACCACGTTACGTCCCGCGTAGCGTTCCCGGTAAAGACACTCCACGGCCTTCACTTCTTCGGCCGACGCCCTCTTGGGGGAGCTGCGCTCTATGCGCTTGTCCAAAAGACCTTCTCCGCCGTCCTTCTCATAGCGAAGGACGTAACGACGAAATGTCCTCTCGCTCATGTTAAGTATCTCTGCCGCGTCTGCCTGCCTCAGTTCCTTGTTCTTCCACTTGCGATATATCTGCTCGAATTGCATAGTCCGTATCTTCTGCAGTAGCTCTGTGCGGTTCATAGATCCCTCCTACAAGGAAAAATCTAAAACCGGACAGTTCATTTGTTAAGAAACCGGACAATTAGTTTATTACTGACACGTGGTTTCCGAGTTCTTGACAGATTGGAAGAACTTGTAATAATACTAGCCGATCAAATCTACTTCCTGATTGATTAACCCGTTTTTCAACAAGTTTTAACATGAAGAGAGAAAGAAAGAGTTTTCTGCGTATTGCTATAACCGTTTTGTTTATAATAGCCGGCTTTTACCTTTACGCGGAAAACGCCGAAAGTAGCGACAAGGGCCCCGCGCAACCCGTTCTTTTCAGCCACAAAATACACGCTGGCGACAACCAGATACAATGCCAGACCTGTCACAGCTACACGGAAGTTTCTCCCCATCCCGGTATTCCCTCGATGCAGAAGTGCATGGGATGTCATTCCTACGTTGCCGGAAGGGACGTTGAATACACCACCCAGGGAGGGCAGACGATCAACATAAGGGAAGAAATAAACAAGGTGAAGGGCTACTGGCGAAGGCAGGAACCGATACCGTGGGTGAAGGTTACCGGAATGTACGGCACGACCGCTGCGGGAATGCCGGAGTTCGTGCGTTTTAACCACAAAAGGCACATAAAGCGCGGATTTGAGTGCAGCACCTGTCACGGGGAAGTTGAGAAAATGGACGTGGTGCACAAGGCAGAAGACCTGACTATGGGATTTTGCATATCGTGCCATGAAGAAAACGCTGACAACGAGCAGCACAAGACTGAACTTAAGGATTGTCTGACCTGCCACTATTAGGCCGGAGGGGATATATGTCTGGGAAAGAAAAGAAAGGGAAAGAGGGGATGAAAAGAAGAGATTTCCTGAAAGTACTCGGGGTAGCCGGCGGTACGGCCGCCGTTGCAGGAAGCTGTTCTGAACCCGTCGAACAGATAATCCCATACGTCATTCCTCCTGAAAACATCATCCCAGGAGTCCCCAAGTTCTATACGACGACCTGCAGGGAGTGTTCATCCGGTTGCGGTTTTGTAGTGAAAAACCGCGAGGGTCGCGCCATAAAGGTTGAAGGCAACCCCGATAGCCCCATAAACAAGGGTAAGACGTGCGCCATGGGCCAGGCTTCCCTTCAGGGCCTTTACAACCCCGACAGGGTCCGCTCCCCGCTTGTACGCAACCCTGAAACCCAGAGGTTCGAAGCCATAGGCTGGAATCGGGGTGAAGAACTGCTCGCGGAGAAATTAAATTCCCTCGGTTCGGGGAAGATCGTCTATCTGAGCAACGACATATCGGGAACTTACTCAAAGCTGGTGGCCGAGTTTCTGAAACCCCTCGGGGGAGAGCATTACGTTTACGAGACTTTTTCCCACGAACCCATCAGAAAGGCGAATTCAATTGTTTTCGGAAGAGACGAAATACCTTCCTACAGAATAGACAAGGCGGACTATCTTCTTTCCTTCGGGGCGGATTATCTTGAGACGTGGCTATCCACGGTTTCAAACTCCATAGGACATTCAAAACTGAGGGATATAGACCACGGAAAAACCGGCCAGATTGTGCACATAGAACCGCGCTCCGGAATGACCGCTTCAAATGCCGATACATGGATCGCGGCGAAACCGGGTACCGAACAGTACCTCGCTTTGGGAATAGCTAACGTTATGATCTCAAAGGGTCTTAACAAGGTTGCTCCGGGGCCGATAGCAGCAATGGTTTCCGGCTATACGCCCGAAAAAGTCGCGGGGCTTACCGAAGTGTCCGCGGACACGATACAGAAAATCGCGCGCGACTTCGCGGCTTCCAAGAGTCTCGCAATAGGCGGCGGTGCCGCCAACACCGGATCGAACGCTACCGAAACCATGGTTGCCGTGAACATACTGAACTACCTTGCGGGAAACATAGGCAAGACGGTTGATTTCTCAGATCCGCTCTCAATCTCGGGAGCGAACACTTTCGGCGATATAAGCAAGCTTGTGGAGGAGATGAGGTCGGGCAAGGTGGAGATTCTCATCGTTCATAACGTTAACCCCGTTTTCACTCTTCCCGGAGAGCTGAAAGTCGCTGAGGCGCTTGAAAAAGTGCCGTTTGTCTTGAGTCTTTCCGCGTTCCTTGATGAAACTTCCGAGAAAGCCCATCTCGTACTTCCGGAAAGCACTAATTTTGAAAGCTGGGGTGACTACAGCCCGAAAAAAAGCGTAACCGGTATCGTTCAGCCTGTTATGAGACCCGTTTTCAATACCAAATCCGCGGGTGATGCCCTGATATCGGTTTCAAAGAATGTCGAGGGGCTTAAAAATACTTTTGCCGAGAAAAAATATTATGACTATCTGAGAAACGCCTGGAAGGAAAAAGCCGCGACAATCTCCCCTGGAACGGGCTTTGAGAAGTTCTGGGAGAATCTTGTCGTAAAAGGTTTTGTCACGACCACTCCTGCCCCCGTCAGCGTCGCTCTTTCACCGAAGATAAGTTCTGTTTCGTTCAAGGGTCCGCGGTTTAGCGGAGAGGGAGATTTTCACCTGATCGCTTATCCGTCATACAGGTTCTTGGACGGAAGGGGGGCAAACAAGCCGTGGCTTCAGGAGCTTCCCGAAGCTCTTACCACTTCGGTCTGGGATTCGTGGCTTGAGATAAATCCCGCGGTTGCGGCGAAAATGGGCCTTGAGGACGGTTCCTACGTGAAGGTGGATGTCCCCGGGGGAAGCTTTGATGTCCAGGTTTTCGTCTATGAGGGAATAAGGCCCGATACGATAGCCGTTCCACTGGGGCAGGGGCACACTTCCTACGGAAGGTATGCGAAGGGAAGGGGAGTTAATCCTTTTGCCTTGCTGCCGGCTGCTACCGACGCGCTCTCAGGGGGATTCTCGCTCCTTTCAACCAAGGCGAGCGTTTCATCTCTCAGAAAAAGGGATCTGCTCGTAAGGACGCAGTACACGAAAACCCAGGGAGACAGGCATGTCGCCAAGACCGTCGCTCTTGACCAGATCGGTCATCATAACGGCGCCCATGGAGTGGACCACTCGGAGCACCCTGACTTCTATCCGGAAAAAGAATACTCGAAATACAGATGGGGAATGGCAATAGACCTCAACAAGTGCACCGGCTGCGGAGCCTGCGTGACCGCGTGTTCCGCGGAGAACAATATTCCCTTTGTCGGAAAGAAGCAGATGGCGAAACGTCGCGAAATGAACTGGATTCGCATAGAGAGATTTTTTGAGAAAAACAGCGACGGAAGCCTTGACGTAAGATTCCTGCCCATGCTCTGCCAGCAGTGCGGAAACGCCCCTTGCGAGCCCGTATGTCCTGTCTTCGCAACTTACCACAATCACGAGGGACTAAACGGCATGATATACAACCGGTGCGTTGGAACCAGGTACTGCGCGAACAACTGCACCTACAAGGTAAGAAGATTCAACTGGTATACCTACAAGTTCCCCGAGCCGCTTAACTGGCAGCTTAATCCCGACGTGACCGTAAGGTCGAAAGGGATCATGGAGAAATGCACCTTCTGCATTCAGAGAATAAGTTACGGCAAGGATCTGGCCAAGGATGAAGGAAGGCTCCTTCGCGACAGAGAGGTCCTCACGGCCTGCGAGCAGGCTTGCCCGAGCGACGCAATAGTGTTCGGCAATCTGCTTGACGACAAGAGCAGGGCGTCGGTGCTCTCTGAGGACGATAGGGGTTACAAGGTTCTCGAAGTGGTGAACACCAAGCCCGCGATTACCTATCTTAAGAAAGTCAAACAGGAAAGAGTGTAATGAGCCAGACGCAGCAGACACCTTTAACTTACGCGAGAATAACTGAAGACATAGTCAGGATGGTCGACAAGCCGTCCGCGAAATGGTGGGCGCTTTTTCTTCCCACGGTGGCGCTCGTTGGACTCGGTGTCACCTGCTTTTTCTACCAGGTAGCGGAGGGACTTGGAGTCGCCGGCTACCGTCACCCGGTTTTCTGGGGAGTCTACATAACCGATTTCGTTTTCTGGGTTGGAATAGCGCACTCCGGAACCCTTATCTCGGCCATACTTTATCTTTTCCGCGCCAGGTTCAGGATGTCCATATACAGAATCGCGGAAGCCATGACGGTTTTCGCTGTTCTCACGGCGGGGCTTTTCCCCATAATTCACCTTGGAAGACCGTGGAACTTCCTGTGGCTGATCCCTTACCCCAATTCAAGGGAACTGTGGATAAACTTCAAGTCACCGCTTGTCTGGGACGTGTTCGCGGTAAGCACTTATCTTACGGTAAGTTCGGTGTTTTTCGTGGTCGGAATGATTCCCGATATCGCGGCAATAAGGGACAAGGTGAAGGAAACTCCGAGAAAGATCATATACTCGATTCTTTCCTTCGGATGGAAAGGGTCAAACAAGGAATGGCTTCACTACACGAGGGCCTACCTCTATTTCGCGGCCCTCGCCACGCCTCTTGTCCTCTCGGTTCACAGCGTCGTGTCCTGGGACTTCGCAATGGGCAACGTTCCCGGGTGGCACACCACGATATTCCCGCCGTACTTCGTTGCGGGAGCTATCTTCTCGGGTCTCGCGATGGTTATCACTCTTACCATACCGATAAGGAAGATTTTCCATCTCGAGGACTACATAACGCTTGATAACTACGATGGCATGGCGAAGCTCATAATTCTTACTTCCTGCATAGTCGGCTACGCGTACGCTGCGGAATTCTTCATGGCGTGGTACAGCGGAAGTCCTTATGAGTGGGGACAGTTCGTTTACAGGGCGACTGGAGAGTACGCGCTTTTCTACTGGATCATGGTGATATGTAACTGCGTTGTTCCGATAGCTTTCTGGTGGGAGAGCGTGAGAAAGAACATAAAGGCCCTTTTCGCCATATCCATACTGATAAACATAGGAATGTGGTTCGAACGGTTCAATATCATCGTCATATCGCTTTCAAGAGATTTTGAGCCCGGCGCGTGGGGCATATACAAGATATCATTCGTCGAGGCCGGCATAACGATCGGAAGTTTCGCGTGGTTCTTCATGTTCTTCTTGCTGTTCGTGAAGACTCTTCCGGCAGTCTCCATAGCGGAGATGAAGGAAATACTTCCGGTGCCGAAGAAGGGAGGTTAGCAGGAAATGGATCAGGGCGTAGTCGGAATTTACTCGTATCAGGATTCGGTTCTTTCGGCCGTGGAGAAACTCAAGGAAGCGGGTTACCGCAACATGAGGGTGTTCTCCCCGTTTCCGGACCACGAAATTGAGGCGGCGGTTGATCTGCCCGAGAGCCCCGTGCGGTTTTTCACCCTCTTCGGAGGCCTGCTGGGGGCCACCTGCGGAATCGGGTTTACGGTTCTTACTTCAAGTTCCTGGCCGATAGCGGTGAGCGCCAAGCCCATAGTTTCGATACTTCCCTACATGATTATCGTTTTTGAGCTTACGGTGCTTTTCGGCGCGCTCTCAACCTTTTTGGGGCTGATAATAAATTCCCTTATAAGACAAAGAACCCCGGTGAGGCTTTATGACGAGCGTTTTTCGGATGACAAGTTCGGCGTCGCCGTTATATGCGAGAAGGAAAAAATAGGCGCGGTTGAAGCGATATTAAATTCTACGGGAGCTGAAGAAATAAAGTTCGATGAAGCATAGAAACTTTTCTCGGATAGTCCCGGGAGGAGCTTGGGGTTTTAACTTCCTCGGGGGATTGAAAGTATGTACCGCTGTCGCTTTTGCGGTTGCGCTTTCCATTTCCTCCGCCCACTCGCTTCCGTGGTCTTGGGACATGTGGTCTCAGGACTCGATTCAGCCCTACGAAGAGCCCGTGCTTTTTCCGCGCAACTCGATTTCCACCGACGGCAGCAAAACGAGGCCTGAAGACAGAAACAAGATCGAGCAGATAAAAAAGGGACCGGTTCCCAGAAGCGGTGAGTCGGTTGCCAGGGGAGCGAAGGTTTACAAAGAGCAATGCGCCGTGTGTCACGGCCCCGGAGCATTGGGGGACGGAATCATAATAAAGAAAGGGCTCGGT
This sequence comes from Thermodesulfobacteriota bacterium, assembly GCA_965204035.1. Classification (GTDB taxonomy): domain Bacteria; phylum Desulfobacterota_D; class UBA1144; order Nemesobacterales; family Nemesobacteraceae; genus Nemesobacter. The sequence continues at coordinate 1,301,322 of OZ241964.1, read as the reverse complement.
TTTTACCCGGTTAACCTTACCACGCCGGCCGTGGCGCAGAGAACCGACGGTTACATCTACGCCTATATACGCTACGGGGGCAAGGTGATGATGCCTTCTTACAGCGAGAACATATCGGAGCAGGACGCTTGGCACGTGGTCAATTACGTGAGAAAACTTCAGAACCCGGGTTCTGTCAAGGAGAGTCAGTAGAACATGGATCAGTCCATAAACCAGGAGATACTCGCGAAAAGAAACCAGATACCCGGCTGGGTATTCAAGGTTTTCCTTGCTCTGGCGGCTGTGGGTGTAGTGGCTTTTGTAGTTAACGCCAGGGGAGAGAGGGCCGAGGAGGCCTGGCAGCTTTTCCTGGTGAATTTTCTTTTCTGGACGGGAGTCGCCCAAGGCGGGCTCGTGTTTTCCTGCATACTGAGGATAACCAACGCCAGGTGGGGCAGGGGACTTCTTCGCATAAGCGAGGGCTTTGCGAGTTTCACGGTGGTCTCACTGGTGCTCCTGCTGGTTCTTTTCATCGGACAGGAGTTTGTGCTTCCTTACGCCCATCATCACTATCACAGTCCCAAGGACATATGGCTCAACATGAATTTCGTGATGGCAAGAAACGTGATAGGTTTTACGGGACTTTTAGTGCTCAATTATTTCTACCTGAAAACATCCATACGTCAGGATCTCGACGGCAGGGAAAACATCGTGAAGTTAAAGAAGCTTGCCCCGGCCGTTATCGGGGTTTACGCCATTGTTTTCTCCCTCTTCGCCTGGGATTTCATGATGTCGCTTGATCCTCACTGGTTCAGCACGCTTTTCGGACCCTACTACTTTATGGGAAGCCTCATAGCGGCCATAGGGGCGACGATAATACTTTCGGTTCCCCTCAAGCGTTACCTGGGGCTTGACGACTATCTTTCCCTTCATCATTACTGGGATATGGGAAAGATACTTCAGGGTTTTTCTCTTTTCTGGGTTTACCTGATGTTCTCCCAGCTTCTTACGATCTGGTACGCGAACATGCCTGAAGAGACCGGGTTTGTGATAAAGAGGGTGGTGGATGAGCCATTCCGCTCGTTTGCGTGGGCTATTCTCACATGCTGCTTCATATTTCCTTTTGTCTCCCTGCTGCCACGCTCACACAAGATCATTACCCCGATAGCCGTCTTTATCGCTACGGTTTCTTTCTCGGGTCTCTGGATGGACAAGTTCCTGCTGGTTATCCCCTCGCTTACCAACGAGCTGGTTTTCAGTATCAATCACTTCCTGATCACTCTTGGTTTTCTTGCGGGATTTGTGGCAACGTTCCTTCTGTTTATAAACAGGTTCCCGGTAATACCTTTTGGCGACCCGTACTTTGACGGCAAATCGAAAGGAGGAGGGCATTGAGATGAAACTTACTCCTGAACAGCTCGACAAAATAGTTCTGCTTTTCACCGTGAAAGTGGCTATCGGTATCGCGGCTTTTATAGGCATAGTGGCTACCGTAGCACTTTTCGGCACCAAGATAGCTCCCTTGATGAGCAAGCTTCCCTGGTGATTCGTTCTTTCCTTCCATCGCGCGTTAACCGGGCGCCGCAGAATATGCCTTAAGACGCTTTGCTCGAAACCGTATATAATTTCCGTGCGGGATTTTCCCGTTCTTCATAAAACCATCTGTTAAGGAGTCTTCTATGTCCAAAGACGCTGAAATAAAACTGAAGGTAATACTGGGGGACGACAATGTTCCCGAAGAGCTTTTCTGGGAGGCTTCCCAATCCGAGGAATCGGGAGAAAAACGCTGCGAGGCGGCTTTCCTCTCCATGTGGGATGCCGAGAAGAAGGAATCTCTTGTGATAGATCTTTGGACGAAGAAGATGGAAGTGGGCGAAATGAACTACCATTTCTACTATACGATGATGAGAATGGCCGATACTTACGAAAGGGCTACTTCCCAGACCAAGATATCGAACAGAATAAGAGAATTCGCGGGCGAGTTCGCCGAGATGGTTCTCGAGTCCTTTCAAGGAGAGGAGAGTTCCTGATCGAGGTCTCCTCATTCCGCGTACTCCTGCTTCATATCCAACGACGGGGCCATCTGCACGGTGAAATAATGATTTCCGAGGTCCTGAACTCCTAACGGCAGAAATTACAGGAGGATTCGGTTTCGGAAAAGACTGCTTGACATTGCTGTAGACAATTGTACAATTCGATTTCAAGAGGTGGTTACATTGGATATCGTAATCGACACGTCGGCAATTATAGCGGTTATTACGGGAGAACCGGAGAGAGACTTTATTGCCTCTGCTACTTCCGGGAAGGGCCTTATCGGTCCTGGTTCTATACCATGGGAAGTTGGAAATGCTTTTACGGCAATGATGAAACAGGGCCGGATTGAAGCGGGGGAAGCACTCAAAGGCTTGCAGATTTTCGACCGCATCCCGCTTCGGTATGTTGATATTGACATGGAAAACGCCGTGTCAATTGCCGCTAAATTCAGTACATACGCATACGACGCGTATTTTTTGGATTGTGCCTTGCGGAATCACGCACCCTTGCTGACGCTGGATCTAAAAATGAGAAGTGCGGCGGAGAAGCTCGGAATCAATCTCTTGAACATGGAGGCATAACGATGGAAATCTATACGTATTCGCAAGCCAGGCAGAAACTTTCAAGCGTACTTGATAAAGCTGAGTCAACTGGAAAGGTGTTGATACGCAGAAGGGATGGCAGGACATACGCGCTGGTGCCGGAACGCGTTCCCGCTTCTCCTCTGGACGTTCCTTCCGTGAAAGCGAACATATCCACAAAAGAAATCGTCTCGCTTATAAGGAGAGAGCGAGGCAGAACTCCGAGATAATCCTGAATTCCAGCCACAGGAAGCGAGATGACATCCAAGATGCGTTTTATCGCATACTTCGGTGTTTTTTGCAGTCATGCTGGCAACAGGAAAATGGAATAATCTACTTCCTGATTTGACAATCATGTTCTCAGAATACAGTTCTTCTGACCCTCAAACCGTCACGTCATTTTCTGCCATTGGGAATTTGAGCGTCAATAAAAAACTCTCACGGCGATAAAAGCGAAGAAAAACCCCACGCACCAAAGGAGCACGGATAACACGTATATCCAGTTGCTTGTCTTTCGTAATCTGGCACATGCCATTGCCTGAGCCGGGTCAATCGGGCAGGGGGCGTTTCTTGCTCTCCAGAGCGCGACTCCGGCGATTAGAAGCATTACGCCAGAGATTCCAAACGTCCAGATCTTGTATTTTGACAACGCGATCAGCCAGGGTGCGGTGCCTACGATTCCCGCCAGAACCGCGCCGGCGCCGATCGTCACTAATAATGCGGGAAGAGCGCAGCACACCAGCGTTCCAGCGGACGTAAGCAGGCTGAGCGAGGGCAGAAGCGTTTCTTTGACTCCATAGCCGGGATTTGTGTTATCCATGCTCGCACCCCCTGTGGACGGCACTCACGTTGTACCCGGAGTCCGTGATAAGCTTCGTAAGCGTTGCGTCGTCAATGGTCAATCCGGACTTCATAGCGACCGCTACGGAACCTTTGCCGAGATCAACCTTGATTCCCGCAACATCGCCGCGTTTCAGGAAGACTTTTTCCAGGGAACGGGCGCAGAAATCGCATACAAGCCCGCTGACCTTGACATTAATGGTGTCTTCACAGACGGCGTTTTCCATGTCGTTTGAAGCGGCAGAGGGCTCAGCCACCTGACCTTCATGGTTATGGTTATGTCCGTGTTCTTCATGTTGCGCAAGGATTGGGAACACAAAGAAAAACGTCACAAAAAGAATCGCTGTGATTGATATTTTCATAGTTTTCTCCTTAAAATCTTATTATTAAATTGAACAAAATCCCACCTTTGTCGCTGATTCCGACCTCAGCGAGATACTCGTTCTTAAAAAACCGTACAAAGGGCGTAAACGAAATGTTATCTCTCTCTCCCGTGATGTGGTCAACTTGCAGCATCAGCCAAGTGTGGATATCGCCGTAGTCCCCGATATAAGGGGCGATTCCCACCCGCGCTTTCTGCCTGAAGAACTTCGCTATGTCTTCAGAGTAGTAGACGCGGTTCTCATAACTCGTAAAGTACCGCCGGGTTTCCCAGTCAAGGGCGATATCAGCAAAGGCGGCGGGCTGAGCTTCGCCGTCGGGCACTCCGAGATCATCGTAGGCCACGCCAAGACCGCCTTTAAGATAAAAGTTTGCCTGCGAGGTCGCTGCATTATGGCGCTTCACCAGATAGTTAAGCTGTGCGCCGTGGAACTGCCACTCCTCCCCGCGCCAGTATTCGGTTCTGTATCCTATTGAATACTTGGCCGTCGGCGAATAATGAACTTGAAGAGAATGCGCGTTCTTGTCGTTTTTCTGCATGACCGTCCAGCCGCCCGGATATGAAACCGGACGGGACAGTGACTGAGGGGCGTATCCCATCAGGATCACGCAGAATAAAGTGAAAACTGTTAATTTCATGTTTCCTCCTGAGTATCGATTATGGCTTGGCGACGCCGAGGCGACGCCGTATAGCGCGCGGGTGCGCGCGATTTGCTCAGGAGAGGTGTTTTGGAGGTCGGAAATGGGTTTCGATCTGGCGGGAGGACAGAAGCTGACCGGCAAGAATTCCGACAGCAGATCCCCCGTGATGATTTTTTAATTCTTCAAGCGGCAATGCGTTTATCTGGACACAATGCTGGCAGTCACAGCCATCGCATTGTTCGGAGCTTCGATCTTCCGAATCTTTTGTTTCATGGCAAGGCATGTCCATGTTGGCGTCCATCTGCATTTCGGCGGAAGCCTTCTCCATGTTCATTGGACATGTGGAGAGAGCGTTCGCCACACCGCCGGTAAGAAACAATGCGATGCATGTTGCCAGTAGCAATGCTGTCTTCATAGTGTCCACATCCTAATTATAAACTATTCACTATTAATTCAAACTTCAATAGCGGAGGTTCAAAAGAAGCAGATTGCGCAGGAGAGGTTGCAAATCAGTGAGGAACTCCAACAGCCTGATCTTTATCTGAATTCGGGTATTACTTCCTTTGCGAAAAGCTCTATGGTCGAGGGCTTCATCACGTCGGAGAAGAAAATCGTGTATTTGGATATTCCCTTTTGCAGATCCGCGTTGATCTTCCCTACGCAGTCTTCCGGGGTTCCCACGATCCCGAGTTTTTCTATGTCTCCGAAGAATCCGTAGCGTCTCTGGGCCTTTTCGAGTTTTTCGGGGAGATCTTTTCTGTCCTCAACCAGAACGCAGACGGTCTGCTGGGATATCGTTATATCTTCTATGTCTCTCCCGACCTCCTCGCAGTGTCTGCGGAGTATCGAGTGCTTGCGGTCAAATTCAATCGCGCTTGTCGCGGGACAGTTCCACTCATCGGCGAGTTCCGCCACTGCCCTTAAGAGGAACCCTTCTCCGGAACCTCCGATGCATACGGGAATGTGGGGACGCTGAACGGGCTTGGGGTTACAAAACGCGTTTTCCACTTTGTAATGCTTGCCCGAAAAAGAGGCGGTTTCATCAGTCCACATCAGTTTGAGTATCGTCACCGCTTCTCTCAGCATCTCTATTCTTTCTTTCGTTGAGGGAAAGGGATACCCGTAAGCGCGAAATTCCTCCTCAAACCATCCGGCCCCTATTGCGAATTCCAGGCGTCCGTTGCTTATCACATCGAGCGTTGAAGCCATCTTGGCAAGCAGGGGAGGGTGCCTGAACGGGTTGCAGAGCACCATCGTTCCGAGCTTAATGTTCTCCGTTGCTGTCGAGAGTGCGGACATCAGAGTCCAGGGTTCATAGATGTCTATGCCTATTATTCCCTGACCTAGAACATGATCGTAGAACCAAACGGAATCGTATCCGGTCGAGTCGCATAACTGCGCCGCGGCCTTTATATCCTCAAAATCTATTTTCTGCTGCCTCAGCATTACTCCGAATTCGGGTCTGCTCATTGTCTGTCTCCGTTTTTTGGTGTTCGCGCGGGGTGTAAAGCGCACGGGTAATTATCCCTTTAGCCGGGGACGCTGTAAACACGGCGCTGCCTCTTTTGCTCACTTGGGCAGGGAAATAAAAGTTCACTGTTTCACTTCTTTGTGCTATCATTACGGGCGACGGGAAGAAGAAAGCCCACAGTGTCTGAGGAACTTTTTGCCGCCCGTTTTAGATAGAACGAATTCCATTTCTTCTTAAATCTACGATCCAGAGGTTTCCAATGAAAAACGCAACTGTTTTCGCTCTATGCTTTGTTTTTATCTTTATTGCTTTTCCTGGGGAGGGGTACTCTCATTCTGATCACAGTCACAACAAAAATACGTCCGCTAAATCGAGCGGCAAGAAAGAAAGGAGAAAACCAATGGTTCTTATTTCAACTTCGCTGGGCGACATAAAACTCGAGCTTTATGAAAAAGAAGCGCCGATTACCGTGGCGAATTTTCTTTCCTATGTGGAAGAAGGATTTTACGATAGCACCATATTTCACAGGGTGATAAATAATTTCATGGTACAGGGCGGTGGCATCACTGCGGACATGAAGCAGAAGCCTGCTAAAGCCCCGATAAAAAACGAGGCCGATAACGGTCTTAAAAATGAACGCGGCACCATAGCGATGGCCAGGACCGCCGTTGTGGACTCCGCGACATCGCAGTTTTTTATAAATCACAGGGACAACTCTTTCCTTGATCACGGCGCGCGCGATTTCGGCTATGCTGTGTTCGGGAAAGTGGTTGAGGGAATCGAAGTTGTTGACAAAATCGCCGCTGTTCAGACCAGACCGGGAGATGTTCCCGTCGAGACGGTGTCTATTTTGTCCATGAAGGTCGTTAATTAACAGACGGCCTCTTTTTTCGTGTCGGAAGAGACTACTTACAAAAGTGCCGGTGTTGACGTTGAGGAAGGCGAGAGGTTCGTGCGGCTTATAAGGCCTCTGGTCGAGTCGACCTACGGCAAAAGCAAAGTAAGCCCGCTCGGGGGTTTTGCGGGCGCTTTTCCGCTTGATACGGATGCTTTCCGCGAGCCCCTGCTTGTATCGGCCACAGACGGCGTCGGCACGAAACTCAAAACGGCTTTTTCCGCGCGCAAATTTGATACGATAGGAATAGATCTGGTCGCCATGAGCGTTAACGACGTGATTACGTGCGGCGCGAAACCTCTGTTCTTCCTTGATTACCTGGCTACTTCGAAGCTTGACTCCGGGCAGGCAGCTGCGGTGGTAAAAGGTATCTGCGAGGGATGTGTCCAGGCGGGGTGCGTGCTCATCGGGGGCGAGACGGCTGAGATGCCCGGATTTTACGCCGAGGGGGAGTTTGATCTCGCGGGTTTTTGTGTCGGGGTGGTGGAGAAAGATCTTTATATTGACGGCGCAGGGGTAAGGCCCGGCGACGCGGTAATCGGGCTTGCTTCAAGCGGTCTTCATTCAAACGGCTACTCTCTTGCGAGAAAAGTGCTTTTCGATGTCGGAGGCTACTCCATTGATTCGAAGCCCCGGGGTCTCTCAAAAACCATTGGAGAGGAACTTCTCACACCCACGGTCATATACTCGGAAGCCATTCTCGGGCTCTGTGCGGAATTTGACGTAAAAGCCCTTGCCCACGTGACGGGCGGGGGGATTCCGGGAAACCTCTCAAGGGTAATTCCTGACGGACTTTTTGCGGCAATTGATAGCAAAAGCTGGCAAGCTGCTCCCATTTTTGACCTGATAATGAAAACCGGGAACATAAGCCGCGACGAGATGTACTCGACGTTTAACTGCGGGGTGGGAATGATAGCGGTGCTGCCGCGGGAGCAGGCCGAAGAAGCTTTGTCCTTCGCGCGGGATCTGTCGGAAGCGGCTTACCTTATCGGCGAGATAAAAGAAGCTGGCGCCACCGACACCAAGGTCCGCATTCTCTGAGAACACAGACTCAGTTGTAGTATCTCCTTACCCATTTCGGAAGCTTGTAATCGAAGGTGGCGGGTATTTTGAGTTTTTCTTCATCCCAGCTCTCGGGAAATGGGTTGTAGGGGGAAGCCACTCTTATTGTGCGCAGCACTTCCCTGTCCAGGTTCTCGAAACCGGAGGGGTGGATTATCCTCACGTTTTCAAGATATCCGTCTTTTCTGAGGGTGAAGACGATCTGCACGTTTCCCTGTTCCCTTCTTATCTGCGATTCCTTGGGGTATTTCCAGACCTGGTAAATTCTCTCTTTCAGTTTCGTGAAATAGGAGATGTACTTGTATTCCGTCGTGTTGAGATCAACGGTGATTTCCTTCTCGACGTCCTTGGTTCCAAGGAGCTGCTCTTCTGTGTTGTAGTCAAAGGGAACGTCCGCTATCCTGGGATTGACCATCTGCGAGGCGGAGGCACTCGGGTTGCTTCCGGGCGGTTGGTCGGGACTGGTTTTTCTTTTTTCGGGTTTATTTCTTTCTCCCTCGGGTATAATGGCGACCCGGTCTTTTTCGGGAGAGAACCTCTCCGCGCTCTTTTCCTGTTCTCCGGGTTGAATGGCTCCCGCGGGTTTTCTTTGCACGGTGCTTTTCTTTGTCGGCTGGGGCACGGACCTTGAGAGTTTCGTCGTGTCATCTATCGTAGTCTCTTTTTCCGCCCTGTGAGACTTATCAGCGAGTCTTGACGGCTTGTCGGGAGGCTCGGTCTCTTTGACCGGTATCTCGATAAGTTCTATGTATGTTCTCTCAAGCGGGTCCTTAAGACTTTCGGGGTCTGGCAGTATTTCTGAGAAAAGAAGCTGAATCAGCAGGAGATTCAGCACGGTTGAGATCAGAAGAAAAACCGGAAAGGGGACTTTTCTGTTCCTGTTCATCGGGGTTTACCAGCATTTCGGCGCGCGCGAGGCGGAGCCTGTCTATATCTTGAGTATATTCTGTATGAGAACCCTGGCAAAATCGGCCGTTTTGAGGTCGCCTCCCAGGTCCCGGGTCTTGTCGCCGTTTGAAAGGGCTATGTTGTAAGCCGTTTTTATCTTGTCAGCCGCTTCTCTCATATCCTCTCTTCCTTCTGAATCGGCCAGATACCTCAACATCATTACCGCTGACATTATCAGGGCGAGCGGATTTGCTATTTCGAGTCCCGCTATGTCCGGCGCGGACCCGTGCACCGCTTCAAAGACCGAGTACTCGTCCCCTATATTGGCGCCGGGAACAACGCCGAGTCCTCCGACAAGGCCGGCGCAGAGGTCACTCATCACGTCGCCGTAGAGATTTTCAAGCAGCAGCGTATCAAACATGCCCGGATCCTGAACCAGCCTCATGCATCCCGCGTCTATGATGTATTCTTCATACTCTATATCCGGGTACTGTTCGCTTACCTCCCTTGCCTTGCTGATAAAAAGCCCGTCGGTAATCTTCATTATATTGGCCTTGTGAAACACGGTTACTTTCTTTCTGTCCCTTTTTCTCGCGTACTCAAAACCCCACCTGGCGATTCGCTCGCACGCTCTCTCGGTCGCGACCTTCATGCTCATAACGACCCCGGGGGAAACTGTGTTTTCAACACCGCTGTAAAGACCTTCGGTGTTCTCGCGCACGATGACTATGTTAACGTCGGAGAACCTGGTTCTCACGCCCTCAATGTTTCGTACCGGCCTTACGGCCGCGTACAGGTCAAGTTTCTTCCTCAGTTCCACGTTTACCGATGAAAACCCCTCTCCTATGGGGGTCGTGCATGGGCCCTTGAGCGCGACTTTATGTTCCCTTATGGCGTCCAGAGTGACTTCCGGCAGGACTTCCCGGTACTTTTCCAGAGCCGACACGCCGGCTCCTCTTATGACCCATTCGATCTTGGCTCCTGAAGCGGCAATGACGTTCTTTGTCGCTTCGGCGATTTCCGGGCCGATGCCGTCTCCCGGGATTAAAACGACTTTTCTAGCGCTCATAATCTGTACGTATGATACAGTTTGAAACCGGGTTTCTATGAAACATATATGTTTTTATGTGGCAAGTTACGTGCCAGCAAATCACTTTCCGTGCCCGCATATCCGCGAAGCTTTTTCCAGACACTTCAGCCCAGCTTCTTTAGAAGCAATACTCCAACCAAAAGCAGTATAAAAAATATAACCGTAAATATGTTGAAGTATTTGTCGATAAGCAATTTTACTCTTTCTCCGAAAACCGAAAGAAGGAAGGCGATTATCGCGAATCTGGCCGTTCTTCCCACGGCGCAGGCGGCGATGAAGGCGAGGAAGTCGACCTTGAAGACTCCCGCCGTCACTGTAAACGCCTTAAAAGGTATGGGGGTGAAGGCCGCGGCCAAAACGGCTTCAAACGCGTTCTCCGAATACTTGTCGCCTACAATCGTGAACGCCTCTGCGGTTATGATGTGCGATGTGAAAAAGTCCCCGACGAGTTCCCACACCCAGTACCCTATGAGATACCCCGCCGCCGCTCCCAGTACGGAAAAAACGGAGCAGTAAAGAGCGAAACGGTATGATTTCCGCGGGTTTCCGAGACAGAGAGCCATGAGAAGCGGATCGGGGGGGATGGGGAAAAAAGATGCTTCCGTGAAGGAGACCAGGGAAAGCGCGAAGGGACCGTGCTTTCTGTCCGCCCAGCCCAGAACCCATTCGTAGAGGCTTTTAAGCATGGTTCTCTAGTTGTTCCCTGAGCTCTTCGAGGTACCCGTAATCCGTCATATCGAGCTTTATCGGGGTTATGGAGACGTAGCCTTCAAGAACGGACACTATGTCTGAGTTTTCAATTCTAAGGGAATCGAGCTCGTTTCCGCCTATCCAGTAATACTTCTTCCCCCTGGGATCCGTATTCTCGACTATTGGAGCCTCGTAAACCCTTTTGCCCTGGCGCGTAATCCGTATTCCCTTTATTTCCTCAAGAGGGAGATTGGGCACGTTCACATTGAGCAGTGTGTTCTCGGGAAGACCGGCTTTAAGAACGAATTCCGCGGCCACCCTTGAGTAGTGGGCGGCGGTTTGGAACAGAAAGTCTTTTTTCGCCGCGAGCGATACCGCTATTGCGGGGATTTTCATAAGAGTCGCCTCTATGGCGGCGCTTACGGTCCCCGAATACGTTATGTCATCTCCTAGGTTGGCGGCCATGTTTATTCCCGAGACCAGGAGATCGGGTTTCCTCTCACCCAGAATTCCGTTCACTGCGAGATTCACGCAGTCGGTGGGAGTTCCGTCCACGGAGAACACTCTTTCTGAAATTTCCTCGATCCTGAGAGGTCTCATGAGGTTAAGCGAGTGACTCGAGGCGCTCTGGTCGCGGTCTGGAGCCACGGTGTAGACTTCTCCCAGGTGAGAGAGGGCCTCTCCAAGCGCTTTTAGGCCTTCTGAATTCACCCCGTCATCATTTGAGAGCAGTATCTTAGGTTTCATGTCTGGGAATGGTCGGGGTGACCGGATTTGAACCGGTGACCCCCGGCTCCCGAAGCCGGTGCGCTACCAAGCTGCGCTACACCCCGAACAAAAAGTTCCGGCTAGATTTTAACCCATCAGGGATTTCTCGCAACAGCCAATCCCTGCGTACTGAGAGAGTCGCATGGACAACGGAACTTGCGTTGGAAACTGACTTGCGGGTTTGATTTGGTCGGGGTGACCGGACTTGAACCGGTGACCCCCGGTCCCCCAGACCGGTGCGCTACCAACTGCGCCACACCCCGTATTTAACAAGAAACCGGATCAGAGGCGAACAGGACGCGAAGCGGCCCGTTCAGAGATCCTGCTTCAGGGATTTTAACTCATCTAGAATTTCGCGCAACAGCGCCTTGTCCGAATAAATGGGGGATATATTTCCGCTTCCGCTTTTCTCATCCCTGAGTCTTTTCTGAACCCCCGCTATGGTGAACTTCTGATCGTGGAGCAGGTGCTTTATCTTGTGGAAGAGATAAATCGTGTCCTTGTCGTAGAGTCTCTGGGACTTCCTCCTGATAGGCCTTACCTCTTTGAACTCGGTTTCCCAGTATCTGAGAACATAGGGCTTCACTCCTATGATCTCGCTTACTTCTCCTATCTTGAAATAAAGCTTGTCCGGCAGAGACAAATCTGAGAGCATTCCAGACATACTTATATTATCATTTCAATAGCGGGAAAAAGTCAAGATATAATTATGTCAATCAGTTATAAGACACCTTTAAAGGATTTTCTATGTATCGGACAGGGCCCCAGGTTTCGCAGGGCACCGAGGTGTTCTTTTGTGGGATAACCCTTGTGGCGGGAGAAGCCGTATCCGGGATATTCACTTTCAATCTCGGTCATGATGCGGTCTCTTGTCACCTTCGCGACAATTGAAGCGGCTGCTATTGACGCGCACTTTGAGTCACCTTTTATTATCGTTTTTTGTTGGATGGGGAGAGAAGTCTTCGAGTTGCCGTCTATGAGAATGCAGTCCGGTTTTTTCCCCAGGTCCAGAACGGCTTTTTCCATTGCCAAAAGCGCCGCCTGCAGGATGTTTATGCGGTCAATCTCCGCAGCCCCGGTTATCCCGACCGAGTAAGCCAGGGCCTTTTGCCGGATTTGCTCGAAAAGCTCATTGCGCCTTTTTTCGGAAAGCGCCTTTGAATCCCTGAGTCCGTGAATAGGCCGGTTCTCATCAAGTATTACGGCCCCCGCCACGACCGGCCCGGCCAGACATCCTCTCCCGGCTTCGTCGACGCCGGCCACGATTCTCCCGGATACTGGGATTCCATCTTCAGTGTGTAAAAGGCAGTCGGATTCAGACAATTTCCGTGTTACGTGAGCCCGTAGCTCTCAAGTTCCCTTTTCAGTCTCTCTAGGTTTTCTCCCGAAAGCTCGTAAAGAGGGGCTCTTATCTCGGGGCTTATTTTCCCCATCACGGCCAAAGCGGCCTTTACGGGTATCGGGTTTGATTCCACGAAGAGAACTCTGCTGAGCGGGAGAAGGCGGCAGTGAAGCTCCTTGGCCCTCTCAAGCTCCCCCCTTGCAAAGGAGTTGTACATTTCCGATACGTCTTGGGGAGCTATGTTCGCCGTTACGCTTATGAAGCCCTTGCCTCCGACCGCTAAGAGGGGATAGTTAACCGCGTCGTCCCCCGAGAGAAGAATCAGGTCCTCTCCGCAGAGAGAAATGATCCTGCTTGCCTGCTCAAGCGAGCCCGAGGCTTCCTTGATGCCGATTATGCTCTCGCAGTCGCAAAAAAGTCTCTCCACGGTCTCCGGCTCTATGTTTACGACCGTGCGCCCGGGCACGTTGTAGAGTACCAGTGGAATGGATGTCTCGTCTGCAATCGTGCGGAAATGCCGGTAGATTCCTTCCTGGGTTGGCTTGTTGTAGTAAGGGGTTACCAAAAGAGCCGCGTCCGCGCCGGCCCGCTCCGCGAATTTCGTGAGGCGCAGGGCTTCCTCTGTGCTGTTTGATCCCGTGCCCGCGACCACTGGAATCCTCTCCTTTACTGTTTCCACGGTGAATTTTATTACTTCTTCGTGCTCAGCGTGAGAGAGGGTGGGGGATTCCCCCGTGGTTCCGACCGGAACTATGCCGTGGGTTCCGCTCTCTATCTGGAACTCTATCAACTCTTCTAGCCGTCCGTAATCAACGGCGCCGTCTTTAAACGGCGTTACTATCGCTACTGTTGAACCGTGTATCAATTTTTTCTCCGTCCCGAGAGGCTATACCTTAACTTTGGGAATTATGTATTTAAGTTGACACTTTCATACACTGTTCTTGGCCGAGTCAGAACAACTTCTGACTTATCTTTAATCCTTCCGACCATGCGGGTAACATTCCCGCCCGCAATCGAGATGCCTCGATGAAGGATATTAATTGCAGCGTTTACGTCCCTGTCGGCGACATAACCACAGTCGCATTTATGGACACGCACGCTCAAGTCTTTCTTTACCGTTGCTCCGCAAGCAGAGCATTCCTGAGAAGTTCCCTCGGGGTCCACTGCCACCATCCCAACGCCAGCACTTTCAGCCTTCTCGTTAAGCAGCGTAATAGCAGTGCCCCAGGTCTGCTCGGAAATACTCTTTGCTAAATTCTTGTCGCGAAGCATGTTCTTTGTCCTTAGTTTCTCTACCGCTATGAAGTCGTACATCCTGACTATCTCTCTGGTCAGGCGGTGAAGATAATCTCTTTCCCCGTCCGATAACCTCTGCCATTCCTTTGCGAGCAGACGCACTGCTTTACGCCTGTTGTTGCTGCCCTTCACCTTGCGGGATACGGAACGTTGGAGGCGTATCAGTTTCTTTCTGTATATCTCCCGTTTTTCCACAGTTCCCCCATCGCTCAGCGTCAGACGCTTCGATATGCCCATATCTATTCCAACGGGGCTGCTGACTGGTTTTGTCTCGGGAGTCGGCAATTCGTACGATAACGCCACTTCCGTCCGCAGAGGCTTTCTGGTAATCCGAATCGCCTTGAGCATGGCGTTCGGGGGAAGCTCCCGGGAAGGCTTCACCGCAATGCGGGGAAGCCCTTTGACCTTTAGAATCAGTTTGTTTCCCTCCCGCTTGAGCATACTCCATGCCTTGTCATTTATCTCTATCGTCCGCCAGCGATACCGGCTCTTGAAGCGGGGAAAGCCTCCATGCTTGAAGAACCTCTTGTACGCCTTGTCAAGCCTTGAGAGCACGCCACGGAACACAATACTGGACACCGACTCAAACTCCGGCAGCTCCGCCCTTACCTGAACAAGTTCCTTGCACTGGTCATAATACGAGCGACCTTCGCCTGTCCGTTTGTAGCAGTCAATGCGGGATTCTAAACCCGCGTTGTACAGTTCCGCAGACATTGCGAATATACCGGTCAACCGTTCGTGACCAGCTTTGGACAGCTTCACCCTGCACTTGTAAGTTCTTATCATCACTACATTATACTCGGTTTACAGCTTGAATCTAATCCGTCAACTTGAATGCATAAGTCCCTTAACTTTCTTCCCGCAGGAAGAACAGAAGACGCTCGCGGCGGGAATTTTTGCTCCGCAGTGCATGCAGAAAAAAGTCTCTCCAGTCTCCGTGGAGAGTTCAATGGCCTGGGCCATCACTTCTTCGAATTTTTCCGAAAGCTCCTCAAACTCATTTCTGTACTGCTGGTGAAACATTATCGAGTCTTCCGCGTCAACTGTCTTTATTTCAAGCTTGAGTCCCTTGCTTCTGGTGGAACCAAACTTGTGATGCGTTATGGTGTCAAATTCTATGTCCCTCAGAACGTTCACTTTGGAACTGTTTTTAAGTAGCAGGATCCTTTTTTCCGTAAGCATCAGGATGCTTCTGAAAAAAGTGTTTCTGTCTACCCACGCCCTCGGCTTGTAAGTGCAGCTGAGGGTCTGAACCGTAAGCAGCACGGAATCGTCCTCCCCGAGCAGTTCCCTGAGTTCGTCGGAATCGATCTTCGGCGGCGCGAGAAAAAAATCCGAAAGCTTTTTGAAAATGCCTGTTTCAGCCATGGTTTCTGACCAGAAGCTCCGCTATCTGCACTGCGTTAAGAGCCGCGCCCTTCCTTAGCTGGTCTCCGCTTACCCACAGGGAAAGACCGTTTTTGACCGAGTAGTCCTCCCTGATTCTTCCGACAAAGCAGTCGTCCTTCCCGGAACTTTCAACCGGCATCGGGTAGTCGGAATTCTCCGGGTCGTCAACGAGAGAGACCCCGGGGAAATTCCTGATGGCCTCCCTTGCCTCCTCGACTGTCACTTTTCTTTCCGTCTCAAGATTAAGTGAAACCGAGTGGGACCGGAAAACCGGAACCCTAACGGTCGTCGCCGTGAGGACTATGGAATCATCCCCAAGTATCTTGCGCGTTTCGTTGTGAAGCTTCATTTCTTCCTTCGTGTAGCCGCTCTCCGTAAAGGAGTCTATGTGCGGGATCACGTTAAAGGCTATCTGGTGGGGAAACGTGTTTGTTTCCCTAGGGGGCTCTCCGCTCTCAGACCAGCTTCGCACCTGGCTTTCAAGCTCAGCTATCCCTCCGGCCCCCGCTCCCGAGACTGCCTGAAAACTCGTCGCTACCACCCTTCTTATTCTTGATACGTCATGAATGGGCTTAAGCGCCATGACGGCTACCGCGGTCGTGCAGTTGGGATTGGCAACTATCCCCTTTTTTTCGTGAAGCGCGGCCGCCCGGGCGTTTATCTCGGGTATTACCAGGGGAATTTCTGGGTCCATCCGAAACGCCGAACTGTTGTCGATAACCACCGCCCCGCTTGCGACGGCGCGGTCCGCGTATTTTCTGCTTCTCTCGGAGCCCGCGGAAAAAAGAGCTATGTCTATGCCGCGAAAGGAGTCCTCGCCCAGCACCGAAACGGCTATCTCCCTTCCGCAGAAGCTGTATTTTCTTCCTCGGGACCGCTCAGAAGCGAGAAGGCGCAGTTCTCCCACGGGGAAATTTCTTTCCTCGAGTATCTGCATCATCTCCTGTCCCACGGCGCCCGTGGCTCCCGCTATCGCCACGTTGTATTTTTCTTTTCTTTCCATTTTCTGATCAGTCCGCCCGGTTGCGGTACTTTGATTCGATTCCTGCCACTTTCTCTATGTTTTCCCTCTCAGAAGGATCAGGTTCGCTCTGGAACCACGCGTCAAGGATTTCCTTGGCTACGTCGGGGGATACAAGACGCAAACTCATGGCGAGTATGTTCGCGTCGTTCCACATGCGTGCTCCCGCGGCCGTCTTTGAGTCCGTGCATAAGGCCGCCCTTATTCCCGGGACCTTGTTCGCGGCAATGCTTACCCCCGTTCCCGTCGAGCAGAACAGGATCCCCTGATCGCACTCTTTTTGAGAAACCCTTTCGGCCACCTGCTCGGCGACTTCGGTCCATTCCTCATTTTTGTCCGCGAGAGGCCCGAAGAGCTCGACTTCCATGTCTCTTTTGCGAAGCTCCTCTATTACCTCGTCGGTGAGGGCGTTTTTTTCATCACTTCCAACAGCGATTTTCATCTTCGGGGTCTCCTTTCTCAGATCGAAAAGCATGCCGACTCATTTTCATATAAGTCTATACCATAATATGGTGGCAACATCACGGGGTCAAACGATCTGCTGATTGGTGTGAATTACCCTACTGAGAGTTTTTGCTCAGCAGAGTAACCTGAAGGCAACTGGGAACCTGATGGGAGGCAGGTTTTCACCAGCATCTCTGCGTTTTGCACACATGATTCCATCTACATGCGTTTGACAAACTTGTAGGATTGTTTCGATAAAACCGTTTGCAAGCTTAAAAGAAGCAGACCGTTATATTCTCGACAACAGCCGGTAATTTCTCTTAATCATTGCCTGAAATAAGCAGTTTTTTAGAGTCTGAAAGGTGACCGGCTGCCGCCACTACTAGCTTAATCCGGAATCATACTCGGTATTGCGGGAGGCCATATTTCAATAATATCAGGAGGCTCCAACTGATCTGAAGAAACTCTCGCCGCCTCACCCTCCTCTGGCTTGGTTGTCTGTTGAGAAGCAGGGCACTGGTCCGAATCTAAATAATCAAGAGCTGTCCTCAAACTAGTCTCTCTGCGGTCACCAAGCGGATATCTTATGTCATCTATTGCTTGGCAGGTTGGCTGGAAACCGTCCGCATAACTACCAAACCCCTTATCGTTCACGGCCCTGAACTGAATTGTGAAGTAAGTAGTGCCGCAGTTGTCCTCCGGAACAAAGCCGTAAGGCTTACCACAGGTAGTGTCGCCGATCAAAACAACTTCTACATCAATACCCCGCAACCCATTAATTATAGCTTCGCTTGCTGAACAGGTATTAGATGTGGTTAAAACGAATACTCGCTCCAGATTAAGACTCGGCAAAGGAAGGCCGGTTGAACTGGTACTGTGAAACGGGGACGGTTCTGAAGGGTGCTTGACGTTATAGATAGTTTCTAGAAAGAGTTTATTCTCAGTAGCGCGTGGTCCGGCAATCATAAACGCAAGCTCACTTGCAATATAAACGAGACCGCCAGTATTATAGCGAAGATCAAGCACCAAATCATCAATATCTTGAGAATCGAAATGCTCTACAGCAGATATCAAATCTGGTTCTGCAGGAGCAATATGATCATTAAAAAGCATGTAGCCAATCCGACTACCAGAATTGCTACCAACTAGAATGTCCACCACCAGAACAGGACTTGTAATTATCTCTTTGGACGTCATAGTTACGGAGAATGGCTGTGATTCTCCAAGCCTCAAAACAGTAAACTCACGCCTTTCAGGTTTAGACGAGGCTGAGCCGGACACCTGCTCAATCGGGACACCGTCAATTTCAAGAATACGCATACCGCGCCTCAACCCCGCGTTGTCCGCCGGTGAGTTGGGTTCTACATAAATTATAAAAACTCTTCCGTCTGAGGTCATTGCAAGATTAAGGCCGTATCCGAACGTTATACCCCTTTGTGATTCTTCCCATTCTTTGGTATTTACTGAAAAATGAAACTGGTCTTTAGGGGTGCCTGAAGAAGTCGTCTCAAAGGTCTTCATCATTTCGAAATATTCAGGCGTACTGCAGCATGCCGGGTCCGTGTCCACAACTTCATCATACCAAAGATAGGTTTCGTTAGTGAACGATCGCAACCAGTTGTTTTCATCCACGTATGTTCCCTGGACGGCGGTTTCCTGGTCATAGGCCTTACTTGGATCAGCGCAGACTTGATGGAAGTCGTCGCTGGGAGCAAACACTCCTTCTTGCCACATAGGGGAAGGTGTTTCTGTGTTATCGGACCCCCCGCAACCGGCAACAAAAAGCAATGCTACGAACAAAGACAGAATCGTCCTCATAGTAAAACCTCTCTAGTCATAATGTTTTTGATACTAACTGGTTATTCTAACTGACTACCCCCCCCCCCCTTGTCAAATTACGGGGCAGCGAGTGTAGATGCGATAAAGCTGTACCGGATGCAGGAACATGGGACAACCGGATTTCGGTTTGAAAGGCAAAAGCAACCCAAATGGAGAGAAAAGACCAGACCACGGTTCATAATCTCGAGTTGCAAACCAATTCTTAGAGGTGCCCTTAATATAACGCTTAGCTTTTGCTTGGTCTTGACCGAGCGACTCGATCTTGAGATACTCCAATTAAATGGAGGGAGACGGCTGAGCGCGGTCCGAAACATATTCGGCAACACGATGCCCAAGTTGTCCGGGAGGTGACTATCCTACAGAGGGTTTTCTGTTCTTGACAGCAACTCCCTAGTATTTATAATCATACGCCTAGCTAAGGAGTCAGCTTTTCCGCTGCTTTTTCCTTAGATTTTCATCTCTATTAAATCAGTCCAGCATGGAGGTAGTATCAGGTGAAGATAGTGGTTTTTATAACACAGACGCAGGACACCGAAGCAAGGATAAAGGTCGGTTCCTCCGGCGATTCCATAGACACAGAAGGCATGAAATGGATCATGAATCCTTATGATGAATTTGCCGTCGAGGAAGCCATCAGGACCAAGGAAGCATACGGGGGCGAAGTTGTTCTGATCACGGCGGGCCCGCAACGCGCTTCACAGGCGTTGCTCCAAGGGCTTGCAATGGGCGCGGATTCCGCGGTGCATGTCTCGGATGAGGCTCTCGGGGAGACCGTGGATTCCCTTGTTCTCTCGAAGCTTGTCGCGTCGGAACTTGGAAATATCGAGGGGGTGGATCTTATTTTCACGGGGATGAAGATCATCGACGAGGAATCCGTGCAGATGGGTATACAGATAGCCGAGGAACTTGGAATTGCGCACCTTGCGCTTGTAAGCAAGGTGATTGACGTAAAGCCTGACGAGAAAAAGCTTGTCTGCCAGAAAGAGATCGACGGCGGAAGCGTTTCCGTCGAGGTTTCTCTCCCGGCCCTTATAACCTGTCCCGACGCTATGAACGAACCCCGCTACGCGTCCGTTCCCAACATAATGAAAGCGAAGAGAAAACCGATGAAAACAGTTTCCCTAGACGATGTGGATTTCGGTTCTCTCGGCATCAGCAGGGATGCCGTGGGCAAATCAGGGGCGAAGATAAAAACAGTGAGTCTTGAGGTTCCCGAAGTGGAGAGAAAACTGAGGATCATAAAGGGAAGCGACGAGACTACGGTCAAGGGAGACGAGATTGCCGAGTCCGCAAGGGAACTCGTTAAGCTTTTGAGAGATGACGCGAAGGTCATATAATCCGGGATATCCGGGATTGCTTTATCAGAAAGTATCGCTAGGAGGCTTGAATTAAATGAGTAGTGAAATCTGGGTTGTTGCTGATATAAAGGCTGACGGACAGATAAGAAAGGTGACGTTCGAGGTTCTTTCCGAGGCCAGAAGAAAACTTGGAGGTCCTGTCTGCGCGGTGCTGCTCGGGAGCAGCGTTTCGGACAGAGCTTCTGAGCTTGCGGGCTACGGAGCTGAGAAAATCTACGTGGTTGACAATCCCAACCTCAGGGATTTTAACCCCGACGGTTACGTGAAGGCCCTTTGCGAACTTATAAAGAAACACTCTCCGGCGGTTGTACTTTCAGGCAACACGGCTTTTGCCGAGGATTACATTCCCAGGGTGGCTTCGGGAGTGGGTTCGGGACTTGCCATGGACTGCGTGGACATAGGCATGACTGATGACGGAAGGCTTAGGATAAAAAGGTATTCACACTCAAGCAGGGCGATATCCACTCAGGAGTTCAACGGCGACGGAAGCGCGATGATCGCCACCGTAAGGCCCAATTCCTTTAAGGAGGAAGAGTCGGCCGGCGCGGGGCAGGTGGTGAACGAAGATGCCGGGATCACGGATGCCGACATAAGAATCAAGGTCATTGAAATGAAGACCAAGGAATCCGACCGGCCCGAGCTTACCGAGGCCGAGAGGGTGGTTTCCGGCGGCAGGGGTCTAGGGAGCGAGGAGAACTTCAATCACATATACGATCTCGCGGACCTGCTAGGTGCGGCCGCGGGAGCGACAAGAGCCGCAGTCGACGCGGGATACTGTCCATATGACATGCAGGTCGGCCAGACTGGAAAGGCGGTGTCTCCCGTACTCTACGTCGCGGTCGCCATATCCGGTTCGGTACAGCATTTCTCCGGCATGGGTTCATCGAAAGTTATAGTTTCCATAAACAAGGATCCGGAAGCCCCGATCTTCGCGAAATCCGATTATGGAATTTGCGGAGACCTTTTCCAGGTTCTTCCCCCGCTTACCGAGGAACTCAAAAAAGCCTTGTCCGAGTAACGGACCCCGTCACACTATATCGACGACTTCCGTTTTTTCCATGGGTCTTCCGAGGAACCTGGACGCGATTGAGGTAAAGGTTTCCGAATCGTCGGTAAGGTAAAAAGACATCTCCCGCGCCTTGCCGTCTCCTCTCAGCAGCCCTTGGGACCTTAGTATGTTTTCGGTCTGCTTCGCGGTCTCTTCGGCCGAGTCAACGAGATTTATTCCTTCTCCCATAACCCCGGCGATGGTGTTTTTAAGAATGGGGTAGTGCGTGCAGCCGAGTATCAGCACGTCTATTCCTGATTCCCTGAGGTCTCCAAGATATTTCTCGGCTATAAGGACGGCGGTTTCATCATTCTCCCATCCTTCTTCGGCAAGCGGAACGAAAAGCGGGCAGGGTTTTGAGTGTATCTCGACCCGGGAGGAGCAGAATTCCCGCAGTTTTTTCTCGTAGGAACCGCTTTTTATTGTCGCCTGGGTCCCTATGACTCCTATTTTGCCGTTGGCGGTGAGTTCCGAGGCTCTTTTCGCTCCCGGTTCCACTACTCCCACCACGGGGATTTCAAGATTTTCTTTCAGCATTTCTATCGCGTAGGCAGACGCGGTGTTACACGCCACGACCAGAAGCTTTATGTTTTTTGACAGGAGGAAATTAGTGGTGCTCTCAACGTATTTTCTTACGGTTCTTTGGGATTTCGTTCCATAAGGGACTCTGGCCGTGTCGCCGAGATATACGATATTCTCCCCGCAAAGAAGATTCATTATCTCCTTTGAGACCGTAAGTCCTCCTATTCCCGAATCAAAAATTCCTATTGCCTGGTTTTTTCTCTCTTCCATAACTCTGCCGTCGTGTTTGTATGCTTGCTCCGGGGTGAGAAAAGACAGGTCTTAAGGTCCGCCGGAGAAGGCAATCAACTCTTTTTGTTTGATCTCGAGCTTACTTTTTTGTATTCGTTCAGGTAGTCATCGGCAAGACTCCTGGCTCTCTCCACCCTCGCTCTTCTCCTTGCTTTCCTTTTTTCCGCTTCTTTCCAGAGGCGGATTTCGTAAGGAGTCTCGGGAGTGAACTCGGGGACCGGGACGGGGTTTCCTTCTTCGTCGACTTTCACGTAGGTTAGAAAGGCCGTGCACGCGTGGGAAGACTCTCCGGTCCGGGTATCATAGGAATCAACCTTGATCGCCAGTTCAAGCGACCTTGTTCCCACATGGGTGATGCCCGCCTTGAATTCAATCAGATTTCCGACATTAAGCGGCGAATAGAAAAAAAGATCGTCAAGGGACCCCGTAACCAGAACACCCTTGGAAAACCTTTTCGCCAAAATGGCGGCGCTCTCGTCAATATACTTCATGAGCTTCCCTACGGACATGAATTTCCCGTAGAAGGCGTCTTCCGGGAGTACCATCTTGGTGGTATTGAAAATGAGCCTCGAATTTTCCGTCTCATCCGCTACGTTGGAGACGTTTCTTTGCCTTTTTTTTATTTCCGGAAGCCTTTGCGTCTTCCTTTCCTCCGCCCGGTCTATGAGCTCCCGTTCAACCGTGCTGGACGCGCTCAGGCTTGCTTCTATCTTTCTCGGCTTTACGTTTTCGTCCACGGCGACAAAGGCCATGTAGGAGAGGGTTATGAGCTTTTTTTCGTCGCTCTCCCCGTCTTCTGAGTGCACGCGTACCGCGACTTCAATGGACGAGTTCCCGGCATACTCAACCCAGCTTTCAAGGACTACTATCTCCCCGATCTTTACGGGGTTAAGAAAATCTATGCTGTCTGTGGCTCCCAGGACCGCGGGCCCGTTTGTGAACTTAAAAGACGTGATGCTGCCCGTGAGCATAATCCAGTCCATAAGTATTCCGCCGTGCAGGGTCCCGTGGTTGTTGGAGTGTTCGGGAAGCACGTACTGGACCATTTTGTTAGCAGTTTCGCGTATGGAGATCATGGGTTTCGTTGCCGCGCGCCGCCGCGGGGTACGCTCCGGGAGAAGTTCAGTCAGTTTCCGCCCGAAGAACTATCTGTTCTTCTTCAAGGGAGAGAATCGCCTTGCCGCCGCCTGAGAGTTCGCCGAAGAGGATTTCCTTTGAAAGCCGTTCCGCCACCTCGGAGTTTATTACTCTCTGCACGGGTCTTGCGCCGAGCTGGGGATCGTAGCCCTTGCGTGCGAGAAAAAGCCTCGCTTCCGGCGTAAGACTGATCGTCACTTTTTTCGGAACGAGCCTCTGCTGAAGCTCTCCGATCATCTTGTCAACTATTCTCTCCACTATCTTTATATCAAGAGGGTTAAACCTGATGATTTCATTCAGCCTGTTTCTGAACTCCGGAGAGAAGTACCTGTCTATGGCTTCCGGACTCTTGTCCTCAAACTCTTTTTTCGCGAACCCGACGTTCCTGTTCATGCTTTCCCTCGAGCCGGTGTTCGTCGTCAGAATCAGAATTACCTGGCGGAAATCCACCTTCCTTCCGTTTGAATCCGTGAGTGTCGCGTGATCCATTACCTGAAGCAGGATGTTGTATATGTCCTCGTGCGCCTTCTCGATCTCATCAAGCAGAAGGACGCAGTGAGGAGATTTGTATATGGCTTCGGTAAGCTGCCCTCCCTGGTCGTAGCCGACGTATCCAGGCGGTGAGCCTATGAGGCGGGAGACGGTGTGTTTCTCCATGTATTCGCTCATGTCGAAGCGTATGAATTCGACTCCAAGTATCTCTGCGAGTTTTTTCGCGAGTTCCGTTTTGCCGACCCCCGTAGGTCCCGAAAACATGAAGGAGCCCACGGGCTTTTCCGGCTCGCTTATGCCGGCGCGCGACATCTGTATGGCGTTTACGAGCTTGTCTATGGCTTCGTCCTGGGCGTAGATGAATTCTTTTAGGTTGTCCCCGAGGTCGTGGAGGAGGTTCCGGTCCTCGACCTTTACCGACTTGGTGGGGATTTTCGCGATCTTCGCGACCAGCTTCTCCATGTCGGACACTTTTACCTGTCTCGTTATCTCGGGATCAGGGTTGCGGAGCTTCACGGCGGCTCCGGCCTCGTCCATGATGTCAATCGCCTTGTCCGGAAGCTTCCTGTCCATTATGTACTTGTCTGAGAGCTCTATGCACGCTTTTATAGCTCCCCGGGAGTATTTCACGTTATGGTACTTTTCGTAATGGCGCTTAAGTCCGAACAGGATTTTTCCGCAGTCCTCAACCGACGGCTCATCCACGGTTATTCTCTGGAATCTTCTTGAGAGCGCGTGGTCTTTCTCGAAGATGATCCTGTATTCCTTAAGCGTCGTCGTTCCTATGCATTTTATGTCTCCTCCGGCAAGGGCGGGCTTTAGCATGTTGGACGCGTCAAGGCTTCCGCCGGAAACCGCTCCGGCACCTATGACCGTGTGGATCTCGTCTATGAAAAGCACGTTGTCCGGGTCCTTCTTGGTTTCGTCTATGACGGCGTTAAGCCTTTCCTCAAAGTCTCCCCTGTATTTCGTTCCGGCCGTAAGGGTTCCTATGTTCAGAAGGTGTATCTTGAGGTCTTTCATCGCTTCGGGGACTTCTCCGGAAACCACGCGGTGAGCCACCCCTTCGACGATCGCCGTTTTTCCCACCCCCGCGTCCCCGACGAGCACGGGGTTGTTCTTCTTTCTCTTGCCGAGAATGTGGATTATCCTCTGGACCTCTTTTTCTCTTCCTATGAGGGGATCGATGCTTCCGTTTTGGGCTTTTTCCATGAGGTCCGTGCAGTAAAGCTCAAGGGGGCTTTTGGTTTCGGCCTTTTTTGTTTCCCTCTGCTGCTCCTTGGTGGTTGCGGGTTTTTCCTGATGTTCCTCGGTGCTCTCGCCTTTTCCATGGGATATGTGCTTTATAACGGCAAACCGGGTAAGTCCTTGGCGATTGAGAAAGTACACGGCGTGCGATTCGGGGACCCTGAACATGGCGACCAGTATGTTAGCCCCGGTTATTTCTTTTTTTTCCGCGCTTTCGGCGTGCATAGAGGCCACTCTGAAGATGTACTTGCTTCCCTCCGAGTAGGTCGGTTCGGGAAGATGGGGAGAATCGATCGAGGAAACGTTCTTGGTGAGGTGCTCCTCAAGATCGTTCGCGAGAAGCCCGGTGTCGACGTCGCATTCTATCAGCACTTCCGCGGCTACCTTGTCCCTTGTGAGCTCAAGGAGTATATGCTCCGGGGTGATGAACTCGTGCTTGCGGTCTTTTGCCTGCTGGTAGGCGCGGTAAAGGGTTTTCTCAAGTTCTTCCGATGCTACCATGTCAGCTCCCCGCCTTTTGAACTTCAAGTATGCATTTCAGCGGATGTTCGTATTTCTCCGCCAGGTCTTTTACCTGTCTTATCTTCGTGGTAGCTATGTCGTAGGTATAGCAGTCGACAACACTTTTCCCCTTGGTGTGAGCTTCAAGCATTATTGTCCTACTGTCGTTTTCATTTTTGAAGAACACCTTCATGAGAACCCAGACTACAAAATCCCTCGGGGTGTAATCGTCGTTCAGCAGGACTATCATATACATGTCCGGCCTTTTTACCCGGATATCCTCCCTGACGACCTGCTGAGGATCCTTTGTATGTGTCGGATTCTCACGCTCAGACATGGGGAGTATTCTATACGATTTTTTCCGGTTTGCCACCGCGGACCCGCTTAAGCGGGGAGTGTGTGTTGTACTCTGAGATAAGCGAGCGCATGTAGGGTCTTTCCCCCCGAAGGAAGTTGTCTATGGATCTCTGCGCCCCGTGATTGAAAAACAGGTGGGAACTGTAGACCGGTACCGCTTCAAAACCGCGGAGGAACTTGTGCTCGCCCTGAGCTCCGGCCTCGAAGACATTTATTCCGTTGTCTATGGCAAACTCTATCGGTCTGTAGTAGC
The DNA here is from genome assembly GCA_965204035.1 of Thermodesulfobacteriota bacterium. Lineage (GTDB taxonomy): Bacteria > Desulfobacterota_D > UBA1144 > Nemesobacterales > Nemesobacteraceae > Nemesobacter. The sequence goes on along the minus strand of OZ241964.1, from coordinate 1,275,463 downwards.
AGCACTCAAAGTGAAGGTACGGCACCTCGATGCTGCATCCCCAGTACCTGCCGTAGAGCTTGTCGCCTTTTCTGAAGTTGATTGTGCCGCCTACCGGATGGCCATCCATCTTCGCGATCACAAGCACGGTTTTTTCCCTGTACGTCTCGAACATCAGGTCGAAAAACTCCCTGTTAAGGTAGGCGTTTCCCCATTTTCTTGAATTAGTATTCACATAGAATTCCCAGATTAAGTCTATGTGCTCGCGCTGTATCTGTTCTTTCTCAAGCACCGAGATCTCAACGCCCAGATCGCCGAGGCGGCGTTTTTCCTTCCTTATCTGCTTTCTTCTTCCGGAGCGGAGGTCTGCGAGAAAGTCATCGAAACGGAGATAACCCGAGTTATGCCAGTGGTACTGGTGGGTGAGTCTAGAGAGGAATCCGCAGTGAGAGAGCAGTTCCTGTTCCTCTTCTGTTACGAACAGAAAATGTATTGAAGAGAGGCTCTTAAGAGAACATATCTCAACCAGTTTCTTTGCGAGTTCCCGCGCGCACGTCTCGTAATCGTAGTCTTCGCGAACGATTATTCTCGGGCCGGTTGTCGGGGTAAACGGCACCCCTGCGACCGCCTTGGGATAGTATCTCAGCCCCGCGTCCTGATATGCCCGCGCCCACTGCCAGTCGAATATGTACTCGCCGTAGGAATCGGTCTTCAGATAGAACGTAACCGCCCCGACGAGCTTTTTCCCCTCGCGCAGCAGAAGATGGCGCGGCTCCCATCCGGTGCCGGGACCCACGCATCCGGATTTCTCGAGAGCGAAGAGAAAATCAAACTCGAAAAAGGGGTTGTTATCAGGCTGGATGGAGTCGTATTCTTTTTTTTCGACTTCCGTTATCGAATGGCAGATCTGGAATGCGGTTGATTTTTTGGATAGCTTTTTTCGTACCTTCATTATCCGCGACCGGCGAGCAAAGAGGGTATCGCCGGGAAATAGTATCAGGTTTCTTTTTATTTTTGTCGAGATGGAGTTTTTTTAGGCAAGCATTCGAATGAACCCGGATGGGAATTTCCTATACCCTGAGTTCCATAGCTCTGGATACACTGCCTGATTAGATGCTAGGATAGGGGAAAGAGAGAAGCAATATCAAGAGCAAATTGTCTTAACGGCAGAAAAATGCAATTGCCACATACGGTGACATATAAACCCAACAACAGGGAAGGGTTTGTATTCTTAAGTAATGGCTTTGCAAAAAACGGAACGGTGATCTATTCTGACTGGGTCGGTTCTCGGGTGTCTAAATTTTTGACAAGGCAAAGATGGTAGGTAAATAAATACACGGTACTGGAAGTCGTAATGAAATACAAAGAAACAATCGCATCCTTAATTGCCTCACTTCCATTTGATATAGATACGGATATTCAGATGAGTGGGAGAGCACCAACGCTGGCTAGTTCGAATTTCCTCACCAATAGAGAACAGGGCGATTGGGCTGAGCAGATAGTATTAAACGCCATAAACGAAAACTCCATTGATTACTGTGCAGTAAATTACGGGAGAAGGGAAAATATTGCGGCCGGTGACCCGGATTTTGAGGAATTTTACTCAAAATATCAGGACGAGTTAAACGTTACAGGGAAGAAACCAGATCTTTTGATTTTTAGGCGGTCCGACTTGATTGGTATGGATCCCTCAAGTCTCGGCGATGACATTGTCCAGAAAGCGGTGGCAGCTATTGAGATTCGGTCTAGCAGTTTTCTTGTAAACAAATATTCTTCCTTCATGGATGACCGGGTTCGCAAGGCAAAAAAGGAATTCCGCGGTATTCAGAAAGAACTTATGAAAGAACCACTGTCAGGTCTTCTTCTTGAGAAAAGCCCCCAACTGCATAATTTGATTAAGTTTGCAACGGACGATACTTTTTGTGAACTTGACTTCCGCGCAAGGTCATGGTCTTCGTCAGAAGATTTGAAACGTATAAGCCAATTACTGAAGTTGCTGAAAGAGCAAATAAAAGTGTTACATAAAAGAGACTATTTGAGCATTACTCCTAAGCTTGAAGATTTGGCACTCGTGAACCGCTGGATACAAAATTTTGGTGTAAGGCATTTTTATCTTCAGGTGTTTTTTGATAAGGCTTATATAATTCCCTTTAAGGATATTCTTACGATCAGTTCCGATCCCCAAAACGAGGGGGCTCTCTTCTCTGTTGAGAAAGATGAAAAGAATCAGAGAAAAACCACGATAAAAATTAATGTTCGGGTAGGTAAAGAAGTATTGGGACGTATTGATATGCCTAAACATTATTCCAAGTTGAAGATCCTTAATCGCGGGAGACTGCTCTTCTACGTAACGTTCAAAGAAGGACGTGGATATCTAGATTCCGAAGTTTTTTCTCAGGAAATAATTAAAGATGCTTGATTACCATGAGAAAGTAGGTGGCGAGCACCGCAAGGAGTTCGGGCAGTTTTTTACACACAGTGAGGTTGCGGCTTTTATGGTTAACTGGGTGCTGGATTCGGGAACAAAATCTCTTTTTGATCCTGCGTTCGGCTTAGGTGCGTTTTATGATGCTGTAAATGATCGGCCCGAAGTTAAATTCACGGCATGTGAAATAGATTCCAGAATACTTGAGTTTTGGGAACTTAATAAGGGCAAACCATCTGACTTTGTTTTTGTTGCGGATTATTTGCGCTCTTGGAATATGAAACACGAGTGTATTGTCTGTAATCCACCCTACATGCGCTTCCAGAAATTTTTGAACAGAGACTTGGTTTTTCAGGAATTTGAAAACCATCTTGGAATCAGAATTTCTGGTTACACCAATATCGCTTCTGCTTTTCTCTTAAAATCTCTTTCAGAACTGACTGACTGCGGTCGTTTAGCCTACATAATGCCTCTTGAATTCCTGAATACCGGCTACGGCACCATGATAAAACAAAGACTTGCTGAAGCGGGACATCTTTACGGAATTCTAAGCTTTGACTGCGAGAAAAATATCTTCCCAGACGTTACAACATCCGTTGGGATAATCTTATACGACAAAGCAGCCCGGCATTCTTCGGTAAAATTCTTCAACATCAAAACTCTTGATGAACTATTAGTATTCGAAACGCTTGAGGCTGTCTCTGAAATTTCCCTTAATCAACTTGATGCGAAAGAGAAATGGCTGCCTTATTTCCAGAAAAAATCGTTTGAAGTTGACGGCAGTCGAACAACAACACTTGAATATTTTGGTAGGTTCAGTCGAGGAATCGCCACCGGGGCGAATGAGTTCTTCGTCCTGAAACCTACGAATGCAGAAGCAAAAAGCATTGACCTTGAAACGGAGTGCATTCCTTGTATTACCAAGAGCTCGCAGATCAGAAAATCTGTCTTTGAAGATTCCGATTTTGAAGATCTAGCTACTTTGGATAAGCCTGTTTATCTTTTCTCCGTTAATGGAAAGCTCTCTAAGGGTGTCGAGGAATACATCAGTTTTGGAGAAAGCAAGAATTATCATGAGCGCTTCCTGACGAAAAATAGAGAACCTTGGTACAAGACGGAGAGAAGAAGCCCATCCCCTCTTTTGTTTGGTGTATTTTCCCGTGGAGCATACAAAATCATATTAAACAGAACCAGAGCACTAAATCTGACTTGTTATCATGGGTTTCAGCCCAATTTGTTTGGTTTAGGCTATGTGGAACACCTGTTTCTCTATTTTTTGTCGCAAGCCGGAAGGGAAATTATTTCGCTTTCAATGCGTAAATATGGTGACTCTCTAGACAAATTTGAACCCAATGACCTGAACAGAGCCTTGGTACCAACACCGGCTTTTCTCTCTTTGATGTCAACTGAAAAAATTACCGAAGCAGTGAGATGCGTGAAAGAGACGGAATCACTTCCCGAATGGGTTGAACATTTCTTTGCTCCATTGAGATTACAATCTAAAGGTTAACTAGATAACACATAACCACAGTTACTCACCTTCAATATTAAGGTTAGTGCTTCTTAGAACTTTCCTCGAATTGGATTCCACTTTTATGGGCTATATACTTCTTATGTGGATAATTGTTCAAGATGCAGATTTAAAATTCCATCCCTTATTCAAGAAACCGCACTTTTAGTCCAAAAGATAATTTTTTTGTTCTAACATGTGGGATTGCAAGCAACAGTTAAAATCCCACATATACAGAGGTATATAATGAAAATAGCTATTAGTGAAGCGAAGGCGAAATTGTCCGCACTAGTAAATGCGGCCTTGGCAGGTGAAGAGGTAATTCTTACGAAGCACGGCAGGCCCGTGGCTGAAATAAGGCCGCTTCTGGCCGGAAAGAAAAGCCCTGCCGAAAAACTGTCCGCAATTCAAAGGATAGCAGCAGGGTCCAAGACCAAGCGTCTAGACGGTGTTGCCGCAGCAGAAGCCGATAACTTCCTATACGATGATGATACCGGATTGCCTTCATGATTCTTGCTGACATATCCACAATTAAGTTGCTGGATTCTGACTCAGGTTTTTTCCATACTTGCAGCCGGGGAACAGGGTTGATATCGCTGAAAAATAGCATCAGGTTTTTTTATTTCTGTTGAGATGATCAGTCTGTCAGGCACATGTCATTCCTTCGCCGGCAAGGAACTTTTCCGAAACCTTGAGTGGGGTATAAAAAAGGGAAGAAAATACGGTCTTGTAGGTCCGAACGGCTCGGGTAAAACCACGCTGCTTGAGATCGTGATGGGACTCATGGAACCGGAAAAAGGACAGGCTTCGGTTCCCTCCGCGCTGACCGTGGGCTATCTGCCGCAGATAATGGATCTGGAAACGGGTGATCTTACGGTGCTCTCGGCGGCCCGCGCGGGCGACCGCGGCGAAGGCGAGGACGGTTCAGAAAAACCTGTTCACGAAGCCGAGAAAATCCTTTTCGGACTGGGTTTTACGGGTGAGCAGCTCTCCCATAAGGTCTCTTCTCTTTCGGGCGGCTGGAAAATGCGGGTTGAGCTTGCGAGAATACTTCTTCTGGAACCCCAGGTTCTTCTTCTCGATGAGCCGACCAACCATCTTGACATAAAAAGCATAGAGTGGCTTGAAGGGTACCTTGGGGACTACCGCGGAACCGTGGTCCTGGTATCTCACGACAAATATCTCCTTGACCGCATGGTTGACACGATAGCGGAGCTTGAAGGCGGGGTGATAAGGGAGTTTCGGGGCGATTATTCCTCTTACCTTGAGAGAAAAGAGCAGATTGCCGCGGTCACCGAGGCGACTGCCAAAAACCAGGAGAGAAAACTCCGGGCGCAGCGCCGTTTCATAGAGCGGTTCAGGTACAAGGCTTCAAAGGCAAGGCAGGTGCAGAGCAGGATAAAGATGCTTGAGAAAATGGAGCCCGAAGCCTCGTCTCCGGAGACCCGAAGAACCCTTGAGTTTGATTTCCCCGCCCCCGAGCGCGCGGGACGAGTGGTTTATGAGATAAGCGATTTCTCAAAGGAGTATGAAACTCCCGGCGGCGCGAGAAATATCGTTTTTCAAAACTCCCCCGCGCTTCGCGTGGAAAGAGGAGACAGGATAGCCGTTACCGGGAAAAACGGTGAGGGGAAGACCACTCTCTGCAAAATGATTGCTGGTGTGGAGGGCTTCTCCGGCCAAAGCCGCCTAGGCCACAACGTAACCCTTGGCTACTACGCGCAGAACCAGGACGAGATGCTTAATCCGCGGAACACGGTTTACGAAGAGTTCATCGGAGCTTATCCTCTTTTTTCCCAGACCGAGGCAAGAACGCTTCTGGGCTCGTTTCTTTTCGGCGCTTCCGATATAACCAAGAAGGTCTCGGTCCTCTCGGGCGGCGAGAAAAGCCGCCTCTCACTTCTAAAGATTCTGGTCTCCCGCTCCAATTTCCTGGTTCTCGATGAGCCTACAAATCATCTTGACATGGCATCAAGGGAAGTGCTTCGCCACGCCCTCGGGGAGTATTCCGGCACCTTCTTGCTGATAAGCCACGACAGGTATTTCATTGACAGCCTCGTGAACAGGACATGGTATGTGGAAGGGGGAGGAGTCGAGACCTTTATAGGCAATTACTCGGAATTTCTCGAGAAAAAAGCCCGCGACTCCGATGACCAAAAGGTGCCTGCCGAGATGCAGAACGACGAACCCAGGAAGAAAACCGCAAAAGCCCTTGAGGCGGAGCGGCGAAACCGGCTTTACAGGGAACTTCGCGAAAAAGGCATAGAGAACATGGAGAACTGGACGCTTCTTTCGAGAAAACAGATGGAAAATGCTCTTTCGGATCTTGAGAGCAGGATATCGGAATGTGAAATTGAAAAAGAGAAGGTGGAGAGGTTTCTTGCGAATCCCGAGACTTCTCCCCAAGGTACTGACTGGAAAGAAAGAACAAGGCAGCTCGGCGAACTTGAGGCGAAACTCTCTGCTCTTTACGGCAGGTGGGATGAGGTGAGCGAGCACATGCGCAAGAATTTCAGTTGAGAATAGCCTGGTTTCAGTCCTGCGGTTTTTTCTTTATAATGATAAAATCTCCGGTTATCTGATTTAAGGGAACTCTGGATGAACGCAGCCGTAATAGCGATAGTCGTAATAGCTTTTTACTTGGTCGGGTACAGGTATTACTCGAAGTTCATCTCCGAGAAAGTCTACGGAGTAAAAGACGGGGAGCCTACTCCCGCCCACCAGTTGCGAGACGGAGTGGACTACGTGCCCGCTGGCCGGCACATTCTTTTCGGCCATCATTTCGCATCCATAGCGGGTGCCGCTCCTATAATAGGGCCGGCCATAGCCGTGTTCTGGGGCTGGGTTCCGGCGATTATCTGGGTCGTGTTCGGAACGATTTTCATCGGGGCCGTTCATGATTTCGGCGCTCTTGTCATCTCGGCGAGAAACAGGGGAAGATCCGTCGGGGACCTCGCCGGCACACTCATAAGCCCGAGGGGAAGAACCCTTTTTCTTCTCATAGTCTGCTTTCTGGTCTTTTTCGTGATAGCGGTTTTTGCCTACGCGATCGCGGTTCTTTTCGTAAGCTTTCCCGAGAGCGTGCTTCCGGTGAACTTCCAGATACTTGTGGCGCTTGTTATCGGATTTCTCTTCTACAGGAAGAACGTTCCCATACTCTGGCCGTCAATAATCGCGCTTGCGCTTCTTTATTTCATGATCTGGGCGGGAACCAAAGTTCCCCTGACCATCCCCGAGGTGATGGGAAGCCAGGTGGTGACGTGGGTAATCATCCTGATGGTCTACTCCTTCGTGGCATCGGTTCTTCCCGTGTGGATGCTTCTTCAGCCCAGGGACTACATAAACGGAATCCATCTTTTCGTGGGTCTCGCGATACTTATAACCGGGATAATGGTCGCGCATCCCGAGATGCAGGCCCCGGCCATTAACTTTGCCGCCGACGGGCTTCCAGTGCTTCCGTTTCTTTTCATAACCGTTGCGTGCGGAGCGGTAAGCGGATTCCACGGTCTTGTCGCGAGCGGAACCACCTCAAAGCAGCTTGACAAGATGTCGCACGCAAGATTCGTGGGTTACGGGGGCATGCTGGGGGAGGGCACGCTAGCCATGATAGCGACTCTCGCGGTCGCGGCGGGGATAGAACGCAGCGCATGGCTTAAGCACTATCATTCGTGGGAAGCGGCATCAAGCGGCAGCATAGCGAATTTTGTCATGGGGGCTTCGACCTTTCTTACCTCAATACATATCCCCGAGATACTGGGGACCACACTTATAAGCGTGATAGTGATAAGTTTCGCGGCGACTTCACTTGATACCGGGGCCAGGATACAGAGGATCGTCATAGGCGAACTGGGGGAGGCCTACGGAATAAAGGCTCTTAAAAACAGGTATGTCGGGGCGTTTTTCGCCATCGTGCCTCCGCTTGCCCTGGCGCTTTTCGCGCAGGTTCCCGGCAAGGGGCCGGGCTCGGGAGGATTTCTGCTATGGCCTCTTTTCGGCGCTACAAACCAGCTGATAGCCGGAATCACGCTGCTTCTGATTACCCTTTACCTGAGAAGATTGAAAAAACCGTTTATCTACACGTTCGTGCCGATGATTTTCCTGGTGGCCATGACAACGGCCTCCATATTTTTCAACCTTAAGTATTTTCTGCATAACACGCTTCTTTTCAGCCTCTCGGTGATAATGTTCGTTCTTGCCGTCTGGCTGATTCTTGAAGCTGCGTTCGTATCCAGGAAAACCACGGGCGAGGGGTGAGACGCCGGGCTACATCTCCTTTCTGTCCCGAAGCGCCTTGCCGAGCGTGAGTTCGTCTATGAACTCTATGTCTCCGCCGACGGGTATTCCGTAGGCTATTCTCGAGGTTCTGATCCCTAGGGGCTTTATGGTTCTTGAGAGGTAAACCGCGGTAGCCTCGCCTTCGACGTTAGTGCCGGTCGCGATTATTATTTCCCTTATATCCTCGCGATCGACCCTTGCCAGAAGTTCTTTTATCCTGAGGTCCTCCGGGCCCACGCCCTCAAGGGGAGAGATCACCCCGTGGAGGACATGGTATTGCCCCCGGAACTCCCCGCTTCTCTCTATGGCCAGCAGGTCAAGTGGTTCTTCGACGACGCAGAGGGTCTGCGGGTCCCTTGAAGGATCGGAGCAGATCGCGCAGGGGTCTTTTTCCGTGAAGTTAAAGCACCTGCTGCACATCCTTACGTCGGATTTGGTGCTGATTATCGCGCTTGAGAGACTGCGCGCGTAGCCTTCTGATGATCGGAATATGTGAAATGCGAGGCGTGTAGCGTTTTTCTCGCCGATTCCCGGAAGCTTGGAAAGCTCTTCTATAAGTCTTGAGATCGGCTCGGGAAGGCCGGTTCTTTGCATCTCAGATAAGCCCCGGCGGAAGTCCCATGCCGGCGGTGAAGCGCGAGACTTCGTCTTTCATAAGCTCCTGTCCCTTGTAAAGGGCTTCGTTTACGGCGGCGATCACAAGGTCCTGGAGCATCTCAACGTCGGTTTCGCTTATTATTTCGGGCTCTACGACTATTGATACTATCTCCCCCTTTGCTTTCGCGGTGACCGTGACCATTCCGCCCCCGGAAGAAGCTTCCACGGTTTTTTCCCCGGCCTCGTTCTGAAGGCGCTCCATCTGCTCCTTCATCTTCCCCATCTGCTTCATGATGTTCTTCATGTTTCCGCCTAGTTTCATTTTTTCACCCCTGGCTTAAATTTTTTCTTTTTATCACGCTGGCGTCAAACTGCCGGATGGCGTAGTTAACTATCTCGTCCTCCGCGGGATCAGGCTTTCTCGAGGCTTTGCCGGTTCCGTTAATCCCCTCGTCGTTTATGGTATCTATATCGAGCCTTACTCTCTCAGCGCCGAGCATCTCACTTAGTATATCTCTTAGTTTGCTTGATTTTTTAAGCTCTTTTTCATGATTTATGCCGTTTTTAAGAAATTTCACGCTCACCCGGTTCCCGCTTACTTCAAGGAGGTGTGCCTGGGCAAGCTTTCTCGCTAAAAACTTGTCTTTGCCGTGCACAAAGTCAACGACCTCCTGTTTTGCGGGACCGCCGCCCGAGGTCTGCTCCCCGGTCGCGGGCGCGGGTGTTTGCTTTGGCGGTTTTTCGTTTTCCCCCGCGTCTTTTTCTTCAACGTGCCTGCTCTTTTTCTCTGCGGGTTTGTCCTGCCGTTTCTCGGAACCGCGCGCCGCGGTTTTCCTCTGTCCTCCCTGGGGACCCGGTGGTTTCCCCGTGCCGGAGCCCTGCGGAGACAGTCTCTCAAGCCTTTTCAGGATGTCGTCTATCTTTTCGACTTTTCCGACCGTGCTCATCTTTACAAGCGCAAGTTCAAGCACTATTTCCGGGTAAAAGGAGCCGCGTATCTTCTCTCCCCCTTCGATTATTACGTTAAAAAGGAGTTCCACGGTTTCTGTGGATTCGTTCTTTACAAGTTCCGAAAGTTCGTCTTTTTCATCCGGGGACAGGTCGGAAACAAAATCCTTGCCGCAGATCTTAAGGTAGAGCAGGTTCCTCATCATGTAGATGATGTCCTGGGCCATTCTCCTCGGGCTTATTCCCTTCGACTCGGCGTTTCGCACAAGCTCCACGCATTTTGCCGGCTCCTTGGCGAAAACGGCCCTAAGGATGCTTTTAAGCGACTCGTTATCCGGTATGCCGAGCAGGCTTATCACGTCTGTGTGGGTTATTTTGTCTTCGAAGGACACCGTCAGCTGGTCAAGCAGGCTCAGCGAGTCCCTCATGCTTCCCTCCGATTCCCTCGCGATCAGGTAGAGGGTTTCCGTGTCGATCTTTATCCCCTCCGCCTTTGTTATCTTCTCGAGGGATTCCTTTATTTTCTCGACCGGTATCTTCTTGAAGTCGTATCTCTGGCAGCGGGACATGATGGTCGGGGGGACCTTGTGCGCTTCGGTGGTCGCCAGTATGAAAATCGCGTGCTCGGGGGGCTCTTCCATTATTTTGAGAAGGGCGTTAAAGGCCGACTGGGAGAGCATGTGCACTTCGTCGATTATGTAGACTTTCTTTTTCGCGGAAGCCGGGGAGTATTTCACGCTCTCTATGATCTCGCGAACGTCGGCCACGCCCGTGTGCGACGCGGCGTCAATCTCCTGCACGTCAAGCGATTTCCCCTCTGATATCTCCTTGCAGATTGAGCACTGGTCGGTTGAGCAGGGGTACTTCTCCCCGTCTTTTTCCTCGCAGTTTACGGCCTTGGCGACGATTCTCGCCGTGGATGTCTTGCCCGTGCCTCTCGGGCCGGCGAACAGGAGGGCGTGGGCTATTTTCCCGGATTCGATAGAGTTTCTGAGCGTTACGGCTGGGAATTCCTGACCGACTAGGTCTTCGAAAGTCTGGGGTCGCCACTTGCGGGCAAGTACTCTGTATGCCATGATATCAAAACCAGCGACCAGGTATCCGTAACGCACGGAGGTTTTTGCTACCGTTGCTCCCTTCCGGGCCTGGCGGGATTCACAAGCCTCAGTCGTACGGGCCCGGCCACTGGATTTATTCTCCAAACAGGTGAACCGTTGCGGTCCAGTCTAATCAATCTACACAAAAACCGATTTTTTAGAAATGCGGGATAGCGAAATTTGTTGCGTATCAGGGGAAAACAGCGCAATATTCAGGCTGGCGGAATTTCCGCCGCAGCGTCTTTTCCGTTTGGTTCCTGTTTTGTTTACCGTTTAATGTGACTTCACCAGCATTAAACGAAAGGCAAATAAGATTTTAATAAATTATCTGTATATAAAATTATGGAATACTATAAGTAAAAGTCGGAATCAGTTGGAGGTAAAAACGCATGCATGTAAAAAGAATTGACGATATAGAAAGCGAGGTCCTGGAGTCGGGAGACGGCGTTTCAAGACAGATGCTGATAGGTCCCGAGGAGGGCCCTAATTTCTCTATGAGAAAGCTTGTCATTGAACCCGGGGGCGGCATTCCCGCTCATACAAGCGGCGCCGAGCATGAGCAGTATGTTCTTGCCGGCATGGCCAGGGTCGGAATCGGGGACCAGGTTTATGAAGTGGCAAAGGGCGACGTGGTTTTTATCCCCGCCGGAGAGCCCCACTGGTATGAAGCTTACGGAGAGGAACCTTTTGAGCTTCTGTCGGTTCTGCCGAATAAAGACACCGAGATGGTTTTCGCAGAGTAGTCGCTCCGTTAAAAGACAGGAAAGACCGATGCCCGCTCGTTAAGGGCTGCTGGGACTGCATATAACCCCCCTAAGTGTCTATGGAACAATCCGTCTTTTCTGTGCTATAATAGAAATATTATGTATGTAAAGAAGGTTAAAGAAGTCGAAAGCACGATTATCGGAGCAGGGCAGGGTACTTCAAGGCAGGTCCTTATCAGTCCGGAGGAAGGTCCGAACTTCGCGATGAGAAAGTTTGTTATGCAGCCTGGAGGCGATATCCCCGCTCATACCAACGCCGTTGAGCACGAGCAGTATGTGCTTGGTGGCAAGGCACGTATTGGAATCGGAGATGATGTATATAACGTCGAGAAGGATGACGTAGTCTTTATTCCTGCCGGGGTGCCCCACTGGTATGAAGTCGATGGCGACGAGCCTTTTGAGTTTCTGTGTCTTGTGCCGAATCTTGAAGACAAGATAGAGCTTATAAAATAATCGTGCATGGGACCAGCTGAATCTGGCGGAGAGAGTGGGATTCGAACCCACGAGGGAGCGTAAACCCCCTACACGCTTTCCAGGCGTGCACCTTCGGCCACTCGGTCATCTCTCCCCATGATCATCGTTGTAATTACACTCCGTGGATTATTCTTTCGAGAGTTCTATAAGCAATTTCCCGCAGTTTGTGAGAAACTCTTTCTAGTTTAACAAGAGAATCGGGTTTATTAAAATACAGAAATGCCGAAAAAATGGAAGCTTAAAAAAAGCACTCCGCTCAGCGATTACAAAATTTTTTCGACGAAAAAGAAAAGCACCGTCTCGCCCAAAGACGGCGCCACACACGACTTCTACGTAATCGACGCTCCCGACTGGGTTAACATTATCCCCGTTACAAACTCCGGTGAAATTGTTCTTATAAAACAGTTTCGCCACGGCACCGGGGAGATCACCCTTGAGATTCCGGGCGGAATGATCGACCCGGGAGAAAGCCCCGTTGAGTGCGCGCGCAGGGAACTGCTTGAGGAAACGGGATTTGCCTCCACCCGGTGGAAGCAGATAGGGTGCGTCAGGCCGAACCCCGCATTCATGTCAAACTCATGCTATACCTTCCTCGCATCTGACTGTGAGCGGACGTCGGAACCGTCCTTTGACACTACAGAAGACATAGAAACCCTGCTTGTCTCTCCGCGGGAAATAAAACGATACATAAGGGAAGGCACCATAGATCACTGCATAGTGATAGCGGCGTTCGGGTTTTATTTCCTCGGGGAGTGACCCTGTTGATTTCTCCGGGTTTAGCGAGAATAATAGTCCCCTATCTTAAGGGCGGGTGGCGGAATAGGTAGACGCGACGGCCTCAAAAGCCGTTGGGCTTTGGCCCGTGAGGGTTCGATTCCCTCTCCGCCCAGGAAAAAGAGTTTTCCTCCCTTTCCCTAAAACCCCTGATCCTCAGTACCTGGCCATTTCCGAGTCGTACTTCTCAGCCCACTCGTCTATGCCGCCCTTGAGGTTCTTAACTTTGCTGAAGCCCTGCTCGACAAGGAAAGTCGCGGCCTTCATGCTTCTCCCGCCATGGTGGCAGTGAACGACTATGTCGTCCTTGGGGTCAAGTTCGTCCGTCCTGTCCTTGAGTTCGCCCAGGGGAATGAGTCTTGATCCCTCCAGGCTGCATATCTCGTACTCATGGGGCTCTCTCACGTCGATCAGAACGAAGTCGGCCTTGTTTTCCTTGATGGAGCTGAACTCCTCGACGGTTATCTCCTCGACCTTGGGTTTTTCCTCTTCAGGCTCTTCGCCCCGGCCGATGCCGCAGAACTCCTGGTAGTCTATGAGTTCGGTCACCGTTGGGTTCTCGCCGCAGACGGGGCAGTCGGGATCTTTTCTGAGCTTGAGTATCCTCGGCTCCATGTTGAGGACGTCAATGAAGAGAAGCCTCCCTATAAGCGGCTCTCCCTCTCCGATTACAAGCTTTACGACCTCTGCTGCCTGCATGGTTCCCACAACTCCGGGCAGTATTCCAAGCACTCCTCCTTCGGCGCAGCTCGGCACGAGTCCCGGGGGAGGGGGCTCCGGATAGAGACACCTGTAGCAGGGGCCTCTTTTCGCGTCGAACACGCTTACCTGGCCCTCGAACCTGAAGATGCTTCCGTAGACGTTCGGAATTCCCAGGAAAACGCAGGCGTCGTTTGTGAGATACCTCGTGGCGAAATTGTCCGTTCCGTCAACGACAACGTCGTAGTCTTTCATTATGTCCATGGCGTTATCGGAATTCAGCATCTCGTTATAGGTAACGATATTTGTATCGGAGTTAAGCTCAAGGAGACGGTCCCTCGCGGATTCCACCTTGGGAGTGCCAACGGTCTTCTCGCTGTGGATAACCTGCCTTTGCAGGTTGCTGAAATCCACAACGTCGAAGTCCAGTATTCCCAGGGTGCCTATCCCCGCGGCCGCGAGGTAGAGAGCAAGCGGAGATCCGAGCCCTCCGGCGCCGATACACAGAACCCTTGCGTTTTTGAGTTTTTTCTGTCCCTCAATGCCGACTTCGGGCATTATAAGGTGTCTGCTGTACCTTGTTATCTCCTGGTTGCTCAGGTCCATTTTAAATACCTTCCTTGCGATCTAAAATATTCAGATACTAAAGTTAGTACATGATTCGCGTATTTTCAAACCGCAAACGCAACTTTCCCGTCAGTCAAGAAACGGGATTTTTCCCCGGGAAACAAAATAACCGGATTCTGAATTCCCTTAGGAAGTCTTTATTACGTTTGTTGCGGTGGGTCCTTTTTTGCCTTGAACGATCTCAAAGCTTACTTCGTCACCCTCATTGAGAGTCTTGTAACCCTCGCCCTCAATAGCGGTGTAATGAACAAAAACATCATCCTGCACTTCGTCGGATGTTATAAATCCATAGCCTTTGGAGCTATTAAACCATTTTACAGTTCCCTGCATTACAATACCTACCTCTGAATTAATATTTGCGGGATTATTCCACACCTGTATTGCTTTGTCAAACTGTAGCTCCTCCGTCTCCAGAGAAAATCCTGGATGCGGAGGAAGACATACAGTAGTTCTCAAAGTGTTTCGCCGTATACCTGCGAGGATATCAAATCCGCGCAAAGCGAATTCTTAAGCAGGCACAACGTTTGTTGCGGTGGGTCCTTTCTTACCTTGAGTGATCTCAAAGCTTACTTCGTCACCTTCATTGAGAGTCTTGTAACCCTCGCCCTCAATAGCGGTGTAATGAACAAAAATATCATCCTGCACTTCGTTGGATGTTATAAATCCATAGCCTTTGGAGCTATTAAACCATTTTACAGTTCCCTGCATTACAATACCTACCTCTAGAAATTTAATATCCGCGGGAGTATTCCACAGCAAAAACGCTTTGTCAAACGGTATTTCTTTTCTTCTCGAAATAAAATCTTGAGTGTATCCAAAAAGAAATTATGGCTCTCAAAACTTTTCGCAGTATAATTAAGCGCATCTCAAATCCGCGCAAAGCGGATTCTTAAGTAGGTATAGAATCAATGGAAGACAAAAAAAGAAGAATCTACATTTTCTGCATAGTGCTGTTTCTGCTCGGAGGGGGACTTTTCTTTTATAACGTAGTGAAAAGCTTTACCGGTCTCGGCTCAACGCTTAGCGAATACGCTTTTCCGGGAAGCCACCCAATCCGGCTTGAGAAAAAGGGGCTTTATTCAATCTACCACCAGTATGAAAGCGCTTTCGAGGAAGAAAAGACAAACGGGGACTCCGTTGAGCAGGGCTCGATAGTTGTTTACCTGAGAAAAGCTTCCAATGCGGAGAGCGTGGAACTCAAGGTGCCTGATTCTCAGAAAAGATACAGCTACATGGGAAGGAGGGGAGTGAAAATATTCGAGTTTGAAAACCCCGGGCCGACAGGTTACGTGATCGAGTCTTTTGCAAGCGCCGCCTCGCAGACACCCCGCTACACCCTGGTTGTTGAACGCGGGTTCGAGATAACAAGGCTTAAGGGAATACTTGTCTCCCAGGCGTTTTTGCTTGTCCCGACCCTTTTCGCGATAATACTTTTCATGCGCACCTACATAAGGAGCTGACCGCGGCGGATGTTCAGAGAAGTAAAATCCCGGGTTCTTGCCTTTGACATAGAATGGGTTCCCGACCCCGAGTCGGGAAAGACCGCGTACGGACTTCCGGGGGATATGCCCGACCGCGAAGTGATCGAGTTCATGTGGCAGCAGGGCGGGGCGACCGAGGAAGAGCCGATGCCGTTTCTAAAGACGGTCCTCTCGAAAATAGTTTCCATCTCGATGGTGTTCCGGGAGGAAGAAAGGGACGGAACGGTCTCAAGACTCAAGCTTCACTCCATTCCGTCAATTCCGACTTCTGAAGAGAATTGCTCGGAGAGAAGGATCATAGAAGAGTTTTTCAGGATTCTCGACAAGCACCGCCCGCAGCTTGTGGGGTACAACTCCTCGGGTTCCGACATACCGATTCTTGCCCAGAGAATGATCAAGCACGGGCTCGGGGGCGGTTTTTTCACCCAGAGACCGAACAGGCCTTGGGAAGGAGCCGATTTTTTCGCCCGCGGAAGCGACTGGAACGTCGATCTGATGCGCTGCGTGAGTGCCTGGGGGAAGGGCACCCCGTCTCTTCACGAAATATCGGTCGTAAGCGGAATCCCGGGCAAGATGGAGGGAGTAGACGGAAAGCAGGTCGCTCCGATGTGGCTTGAAGGAAGACTTGACGAGATAGTCGCTTATAACGAGTGCGACGCTCTCACTACCTATCTTCTGTGGCTCAGGATGGCCCACTCGATAGGACACCTCGATTCGCAGCGGTACGCGGAGGAACAGCGCCTGCTTCGCGGTATGATAAAACAAGAGGCCGAGAGCCCCGAAAGGAGCCGGCATCTTCTGGCTTACCTCTCAACGTGGGAGAGCCTTAGCGGGGCAGGGGCGGATGAGTAGGCAGCCGGAAAGCCAAGGCGTCGCGGTCCTCTCCTTCTACAAGTTCGTTGATCTTGACGACCTCCTGGAAATAAAGAACTCCCTGCTCTCCTTCTGCGGGGAAAACGGCATAAACGGCACCTTCATTCTCGCTTCTGAGGGAATAAACGCCACCGTAGCGGGTCCCCGCGGGGGTATAGAGGGGCTCATTGCCTGTCTTGAGAGCGACGCGAGGCTATCGGGCGCGCGGTACAAACTCAGTTACAACGAGAAAAGCCCCTTTCACCGCCTCAAGGTGAAATTCAAAAAAGAGCTGGTTCCCATGGGCGTAAGCGGCATAAGGCCGCAGCGCCTCTCGGGGCAGCGCGTACCGCCCGAGCAATGGAACGAGCTTATAAGCCGCCCCGACGTGCTTGTTATAGACACGAGGAACGATTATGAGAACCGCGTCGGAACCTTCAGGGGCGCAGTGAATCCCGAGACTGGGCACTTCAGGGAGTTTCCCGAATACGTGAGGGAAAACCTCGACCCCGCGGAGCACAGGGAAGTTGCGATGTTCTGCACGGGCGGGATAAGGTGCGAGAAAGCGACATCCTATCTTCTCGAGAGGGGATTTCAGCGCGTGTATCAGCTTGAAGGAGGGGTGCTTTCCTACCTCGAGCGGGTTCCGCGCGAGCAGAGCCTCTGGGAAGGGGAGTGTTTCGTGTTCGACGACCGCACCTCGGTCGGCCACGACCTTTCTAAGGGAATCTGGAGCACGTGCAGGAACTGCAGGGCGCCCGTGTCTCCGCAGGACAGGCAATCCAAGGAATTCCGCGAGGGAATATCGTGTCCCCGCTGCCACGCAAAGCTTACTCCCGAGAGGATTTCATCGCTTGAGGAAAGACAGAAGCAGATGAGACTTGCCAGAGAAAGAAACCGCAGACATCTCGGGGCCGTAATAAAAAGAGGGAGTGCGAAGCGGGCGCAGGGTTAATCTCTGGCGTTAAGTTTGTCCTTTAAGCCTAAAGAACTGCCAAGGGTATAAGTCAGTTAAAAAGCAAAAAATCGGTAAAGATGAAAAAACTTTTGCGCGGAAAGAATACAGGAATCGGTCGATCTTCACAGCCTGAATTCACTTGTTAAGGAACCGGATATTTTAATTTGCTATTAACAAGAGGCGTTTGCGCTGTTGAGTATATGTATATATATCAAGGGTTTCCGGGTGGGGCAAAAACCTCCCCCCTGCTTGTTGCGATAAAGCAGATTTTCCGGGGGAAATCCGTTGCCCACAAGCCCGCCGGCAACGGAGAAAACCGCGAGTAGAGATGTTATTGGTTACGTATTGCGCGAAAACCTGACAGCGCAAGCGTCTCCTCCTTGCAAAATACTTGATCTTATAGCGGACTTTTGGTTTAATGGGAAGAGAAATTAGATTTGACGGGTCATCTCTGTCAGCGGTAAAAATAAGGGGCTGATGGAGGAATTCTCAGATTGCAGGGTGTTGAGTTATCCTGAATTTTCCAAGAGGAGAAAGCTATGAAGAGATTCGGTAATCTCGCGGCTACGGTGGGTATGGCGCTGTTTCTGGTCTGTCTTTCTGTAGCCTATGCATTTGCCCACGAGGGGCATGAAGATCCCCAAACGACTGCTCAAGAGGCTTACGAACAAAATACCGAGAAGGCGATGGAGGATTTCCTTCACCATTTAAGTTATCATGTCGGCGAGGGTACGGCGGCTTCGGGCCGGCAAGAAGCTTTTTTAAGGGAGACGAGGAAGGACGGGGTATGGAAGCATGAATCTGTCTACCTGATTGCAACCTTGAGTGGCGAGGTTTACAGTCATGGCAAGCATCTACGATCACTGTGGGCGAGCGACCTGTCAGGTGTTCACGAGATAGGCGAATTGGATAGGATGCTGGAAAATGAGCCAGGCGCTGGTGAGCAAGAGCATGGAACGCTAGGGCCAGTTTGTATTTCATACGATCTTGAAGGGACCCAGAGATGGGCATGCGCAATTGCTCCTGCTGGTCAGTCATACGTCTATTACGCAGGTTTTGATCATGCGGAGAACCACGAGGCTATAGAACACCTTGAATGTGAAGAAGAGAGTCTCGAGATAACCGCCGCGCAGTTGGAGAAAAGTCAGAGAGAGGAAGATTTGAGGAGGTTCGTACGACAGGCGATGGATGAGGTCGGTGATGCTCTCAGCGAAGGAAGCTCAGCTCTTGATAAAATTCAGTGTATTGCTGATGCCAGGGAAGGCAGGGGGTCGCCCTGGAAATCCGATTCCGTATATGTTTTCGTGATGAACGCCGAAACGTCTAGAGTAGTATTTAACGGGAACAATCCCGAGCTTAACGGTAGCACTTTTCGTAACGTTTTTGATGAAGACGGAGTCAACATCGAGAAGGAGATACTTAAAGTGGCCGGAGCCCATGGGAAGGGAGGTTTTGTGCGGTATAAATGGGACAATCCTGCTATACCCGGAGACGAGGTTAACGAGGCCGGCAAGTCTCCCGGAACATCTCCGAAGCTGACCTATGTTGAAGCAAGGAGCTATGAAGGCTTTGAACGGTTTGGCACTTTTATTTTCGGTTCAGGTATTTATCCGGAGGACATGATGGAAGAAGGCGGCAGCGACGACGGATGCGCCATTGCTGGGGCATCGGCAAGCCATGCGGGAAGTGCCATGCTCAACATGTTTATGGTAATATTTTCGCTGTGTTTCGCGCTTTGTCTGAGGAGCAGGCCAGCAGGGGAGTAGGAAGAAAAAACGCGGGTTTTCCGCGGGTGAACGGGACTGTCTGGATCGGCTGATCTGGATAGTCCCGTTTTTTATTTTTCCGTGTCTGTTTGCTTGAGACTGCCTGCTGGGGTCTGCTGTCCCCTGCATCGCACAGGCTGTCATTAATTGACGGAGAAAATTGTATTATCTGGGGCTGTAATGAAGAGATGGAGCGTGGAACAGGCGCTGGGATAATCTCAGGTGCCTAGCTCGTCTTTCAGGATCTTGTAGTCTATGCTGTCGACAAGGGCCTTCCAGCTTGCCTCCACTATGTTGTCTGAGACTCCCACGGTGCTCCACGTCTTCTCCCCGTCTCCCGATTCGACAAGCACCCTCACCACGGAATCCGTTCCGCCCGACCTCGACACTACCCTTACCCTGTAATCCAGCAGCCGCAGGGTCTTAAGACTTGGGAAGAATTTCTCAAGCGATTTCCGAAGCGCCCTGTCTATCGCGCTTACGGGACCTGTTCCCCTTGCCACCGTGTATTCCGTGACGCCGTTTACCTGCACTTCCGCGGTCGCTTCTGAGAGCGGTTCTTCGTCTTCCTCTCTCTTTTCGACCAGAGTTCTGGTGTTCTTGAGATAAAACCGCTTTTTATAGGTTCCGAGGGTTTTTCTCACCAGCAGCTCAAAAGACGCGTCCGCCCCCTCGAATTCGTAACCCTGGTTCTCGAGAACCTTAAGCTCGTTCAGTATCTCAAGAACTCTTTCGTCCTTGGGGTCTATTTCCACTCCCAGTTCCTGGGCCTTGTAGGCTATGTTGGCCCGGCCGGAGAGGTCAGAGACCAGTACCCGCCTCCTGTTGCCGACGCTTCGGGGCTCTATGTGCTCGTAGGTGTCTGAATTCTTCATGACGGCGCTTACGTGAATTCCCCCTTTGTGGGCGAAGGCGCTTTCGCCGACAAACGCCTGCTTTTTAAGAGGGGGCAGATTGGTGAGTTCATGGATAAAATGCGACACGGAATAAAGTTTTTTCAGGTTTTTTTTGGAAAGGGACTTCATCCCGAGCTTCAGGGCTATATTCGGTATTATGGCGCAGAGATTGGCGTTTCCGCACCGCTCCCCGTAGCCGTTCATGGTTCCCTGTACCTGGGACGCTCCTCCCCTTACCGCGTAAAGCGTGTTAGCGACTCCGACTTCGCTGTCGTTATGGGTGTGTATTCCGAGGCTCGGGTTATCGAACATGCCGTTAACTTCCCTTATGGCGCCCTCGACGTCCCAGGGCATGGAGCCGCCGTTTGTGTCGCAGAGAACGACTGTGTCGACCCCCGCCCCGTAGGCGGTTTCAAGGACCTTCGCCGAGTACTTGGAATTTCTCTTCCAGCCGTCAAAGAAATGCTCGGCGTCAAAAAACACCTTGTCCACGTGGCGCTTCAGGTACTCGATCGAGTCGTGTACGAGCTCGAGGTTCTCTTCAAGCTCTATTTTGAGAGCTTCTGTGACCTGGAAGTCCCAGCTTTTCCCGACAATCGTCACGACCGGGGTTTCGGCCTGCAAAAGCGCCTGTATGCTCGCGTCTTCCCCGCAGCTTTTCCTTGCGCGTCTTGTGCTTCCGAAAGCCGCGACGCTCGCGTTTTTAAGCCCCAGCTTCTTGGCTTCCTCAAAATACCCCTTGTCCCTCTCGTTGGAGCCGGGCCATCCGCCCTCGATGTAATGCACCCCGAGGTCATCCAGTCTCTGCGTTATCCGGATCTTGTCGTGTATGGAAAAGGATATGTTCTCCCCCTGGGTTCCGTCGCGCAGGGTCACGTCGTATATCTCAACGGTTCTCGAATTACTCATCGGTCTTTCCAAGATTAAAGGCGTTGTGAAGAGTCCTTACGGCAGTCTCCGTGTCTTTTTCCTCAAGCACGCAGGAGATCTTTATTTCCGAAGTGCTTATCATCATAATGTTAATTCCCTCGTTTGCAAGCGTCCTGAACATGCGCGAAGCCACTCCGGAGTGGGTCTTCATCCCCACTCCCACCAGGGATACCTTGGAGATGAGGTTGTCAGAGAGCACCTGCTTTGCCCCCAGCTCCCGGGCCATCTTCTCCGAGAGTTCTATTGATTTTTTGAAATCCGACTTGGGCACGGTAAACGTGAGGTCGGTAAACCCTTCCGTGCTCACGTTCTGAACGATCATATCGACCACTATGTTCTCATCGGCAAGCGACGAGAAAAGCCTTGCCGCTATGCCGGGCTGGTCGGGCACCTGCGTCACGGTGATCTTGGCCTGGTCCCTGTCGTAGGAGACTCCCGATACCACAACTTCTTCCATGGATTTCATAACTTTTTCCTCATCCAGAACCCACGTCCCCTCTTCCCCGGGTCTTGGAGTTGACTTAACATGTATAGGCACTTTAAATTTTTTTGCAAATTCAACCGCGCGGGCCTGGAGCACCTTGGAGCCCAGAGACGCCATCTCGAGCATCTCGTCATAGGAAATCCGGCTGAGTTTTCTTGCGTCGGGACAGATCCCGGGATCCGTGGTGTAAACCCCGTCCACATCGTCCTTGTAGAGCTCGCACGCATCGGCCCCCATCACGGCCGCGAGCGCCACGGCGGTCAGGTCGGAGCCTCCCCGCCCGAGCGTGGTGAGATTCCCGTTCTCGTCGACTCCCTGGAATCCCGCCACCACGACCGCTTTTTTTTCACCCAGGGCAATACGGATGTTCCTGTCGTCAATCGATTTTATCTTCGCCTTGGAGTAAATATTGTCGGTGGTGATCCTTATCTGGTGTCCCTGGAAAGATATCGCGTCCTGCCCGAGCGATTTTACCGTCATGGCCACAAGGCCGGAAGATACCTGCTCCCCGCTTGAGGTTATCACGTCAAACTCCCTTTCATCGGGGGGATCCATCACCTCTTTTGCGAGGCCGACCAGCCTGTCGGTTTCCCCCGCCATGGCGGAGACCACCGCGATCACGTCGTTTTTCTTCTTTTTCGTCGCTACTATGTGCTCGGCTACGCGCCTTATTTTTTCGATGCTAGCAACGCTTGTTCCGCCGTATTTCTGAACGACAAGAGCCATTTTCCCTTACCTGCAACCTTTATTGTTCTCGATTCCTCGTCCCGTTGGGACGGGAATTGGATATCAATTATAACAGCGTTTCCCGGTAATACATCCCGCACCTTGTCCGCCCATTCCACTACGGAAATTCCGTCTCCGTAGAAAAATTCCTCATAGCCCGTATCCTCGAACTCCGCGCCTCCCGAAAGCCTGTAGACATCGAAGTGAAAAAGAGGCACGCTGCCCTCGTAGCAGTTCATTATGACGAACGTGGGGCTGTTGGGTTCCTCCTCTATTCCCAGGCCGCGGGCAAGACCCTTGGCGAAAACCGTTTTTCCCGCGCCGAGATCTCCCGTGAGTCCCACGACCGAGCCCGGGGGTATGAGCTTCCCCATTATCTCGCCGCAAAGCATAGTCTGCTCGGGTTTGCTTACTTCTAGTAGGAATGCGGGGTCCATGGGAACTATCTTACCGTGGCGAAGTGCCTTTCCTTCGTGGATGAGATGACGGAATTTCTTGAAGCGGGGATTTTACGTGATATTTCAGAGGCGGTAAAGCCCGCGGTGCCCATCTCTTCTAAAAGAAGGTCGGCCGCGTGGCCGTGGAGGAAAACGCCGAGCAGGCAGGACTGAAGGGGGTCGTATCCCTGGGCCGCGAGTCCCCCGATTATTCCCGTAAGCACGTCTCCGGTTCCGGCCGTGGCCATGGCGGAATTTCCGGTCGGGTTTATGAACACCTCCCCGTCGGGGGTGGAGACGACCGTTCTCGCTCCCTTGAGGACAACGTAGCATCCGTATTTTTCGGAAAACCGGGTCGAGATCCCGACGCGGTCATCCTGCACCTGTTTTGTTCTTGTGCCGCAGAGCCTTGCCATTTCCCCGGGGTGGGGAGTTATTACCGCGGGGATTTTTGTTTTCCTGAGCATTCCGGGGTCTTTTGAAATTATGTTAAGGGCATCTGCGTCGAGCACAACCGGCACTTCGCACCCGGTTATCACTTTTTCAAGAAACTTTCCCGTGCCTTTGGATGTCGATATCCCCGGGCCGACGGCAAGTGCCGTCTTTTTCCCTTCAAGTTCCCTGAGCACCCCTTCGTGCGCGCCGGGATGGAAGGTCCCGTCCTTTGAGTCCTTGAGCGAAACGGACATTACCTCTGTTGTCTTTTCCTCGACGGCCGGGAATATGCTGTCCGGGACCCCCAGGGTTACGAGTCCGCTTCCGGCGCGAAGTGCCGCCTCGGCGGAGAGGACCGCGGCCCCGCTTTTTCCGGGAGAGCCGGCGAGCACGAGAAGATGTCCGTAGGTCCCCTTATGTGAATCGGTGGCCCTTTTTTTTATTAGTCCCCGGCATTTCTCAAACGTGAGAAGTTCAAGGGGGAGATCCTCCCAGAGCTTCCTGGGAATTGTTATGTCCGTTACGCAGAGCTTCCCCGCGTAATCCACTCCCGGGTGAATGCACATGCCGAGCTTGGCCGGGGCGAAAGTGACCGTGACGTCTGCCTGCACCGCTGCCCCGAGAGGACGCCCCGTGTCTGCGTCAAGTCCCGAGGGTATGTCCACGGAGACACGCCGGGCGCTCTGGCGGTTTATGAATTTTATAAGTTTTTCGTAAAAACCTTCCACGTTTCTGTCGAGCCCGGTACCGAAGATGGCGTCGACTATGACTTCGGTGTCTTTTATTCTGGGGAGCTTTCCGCCGAGTTCCCTTACGTCGGCCCTGATCTCGAGAAGCGAGTCGAGGTTTGCTTTCGCGTCACCCCTGTAGCGTTCCTTTTTCTCCGTGATGTGGACGCTTACCTCTTTTCCCGAGGAAATAAGATGGCGCGCGATTACAAAACCGTCCCCGGCGTTGTTTCCGGCGCCGCAGATAACCGCCATTTTCTTTGCGGAGGAACACTCGGCGAGGATGACCGACGCCACCGCTCTTCCGGCGTTCTCCATCAGCACGACGCCCGAGACTCCGAATTCCTCAATGGTCCTTCGGTCTATTTCCCTTGAGATCTGCTTGGTTGAGAGTTTCATGGTCCTCTGGGGCCGGTTTCCCGGATTTGCCTATTTCCCCATACCGCCCGCTCCGGTGGGTCTTGTGTCTCCGAGGTCCTCTATATGCGAGTTGATGAATTCCTCTGCGTGATCGAAGCAGAAGTAGTAGGAAAGAAGGGTGCCGCCGCTTCGGTTAACCGTGATCAGCTGGTAGTGGCGACTGCAGATATCCATTCCGCACCTGACGCACTGCTTGATCTGGTTTCTTTCTCCCGAAAGTTCGCATCGCTCCCCTCCGGGACTTACGTGATCACACTGGTAGATTTCAACCTCTATTGTTTTTACTGACAAGTGCTTTACCTCCCCTTGGTTTCTCGATTAATTATACAGTTTTACGTAGGCGTTTGGTAAATCCCGCGGATAATTTATAATAGACGGGAAGGATAGAGTTAATGATACATCCAAGACAGGCCGTAAACGGCACACTAAAATATTTCTACATCAAGGCCACCGGAAGGCCGAAACTCCTCAATCTTGAGATAACAAAGCTTTGCAACGCCCGCTGCGATTTCTGCGACTACTGGCAGACAAAGCACGAGGAGCGTCTTTCCGACTACACTCCGGTAATAAAGAAGATAAACCCCCTCGTTACTGTTATCACGGGCGGGGAACCCATGATCAGAAAGGATCTTCCCGATATCGTGAGACAGATAAAGGGATGCTCCATATTCATTTTCACTTCCATGGTCACCAAGGGAGATTTCCTTAACGAAGAGAAAACCGAAGAGCTTTTCGACGCGGGGATGGATCAGATCGCCGTTTCCCTTGATTTTCCGGGAGAAAAGCACGATACATACAGGGGCATTCCGGGCCTCTGGAAAAAACTCTCGGAAACCCTGCCTGAACTGGCGGAGCGGTTTCCTGACAAAAGCCTCGTGCTTAACACCATAATAATGGAAGACAACCTCGACGAGGTGGTCGAGATAGCGAAAAAGGCAAGAGAGTGGGGCATAGCCATATCTTTCAGTTCCTACTCGGTCATGAAAACCAACAACGAAGACCACTTCGTGAAAAAGGAAGCCCTCTCGAAGGTAAGCGACCTTGTAGAGGAACTGATCGCGCTTCGAAAGAAGTGGAAGGGAACGATACTCTCAACCGAGTACTACCTGAGGGAGATCCCGGGCTATTTCGAGAGGGGAAGCGTCCCCGACTGCCTGGCCGGCCTCAACCAGATACATGTTACCCCGAGCGGGCACCTGAAACGCTGCTCGGAGATGCCCGTCGCCGCCCACTACAGCGAATACAAGCCGGACCTTTACGAAAAAACCAAGTGCACTTCCTGCTGGTACAGCTGCAGGGGTGAGACCCAGAGCCCGGCTAACGTCAAAAGGGCCATGGAATACATGGGAATCTATATTTAGCCCGGACGTCTGGGGTCCTTTTCAATACTCTGTGTGTTTAATCTGAACCAGTCTTTGTCGGACTTGGTTGAGTTGCAGGGAAGGATGCGTGACCAACAACCGTTCTATGATTTTTTTGCCCCTTGCAGCTTCTGGGCGGCTTTATCAAAAGTATAGGAATCGGGAAATGAACAGCCCTGCGTCACATCATTCAGCAGATAACGCAACAGCACATTGGTATCGACCGCGATCATGAAGTGAAGGAGTCTTCCAGGGATTCCTGATCCGTTATTGAAGGATCACCCTTGACATGCTGCAGCAGGTTCTGGGCGGACCCTTTTACCTTTTTAACTATGGTCAAGCGGCCATCAGCAACGAAGGTTTCAATATCATCGCCAGGCTTAATGCCAAGTTGATTGCACTGGCTGGCCGGGAGCGTGATTTGTCTTTTACGGCTGACTTTTGGCATTTTGTACCTCTTTGCAAAGTTGACAATGGCAAAGATAAACTATTTTTTACCTTGCGGCAAAAAACAAAGAACATGTTGTTTGAGACATTTTGCCGCAAGCCCGGAAATGGTTTTCCAAGAGAAAATTCCAGCTGTTTCCCAGCTCAGACCGCCGCCTCGTACATTCTTGTCATCACGTTGACAATGTCCGGGTCGTTGGCGAGATGCAGGTCCATCGCTATTGCCACCAGGTCATGGGGAATCCCGTGCATGGCTTCTGCAATCGGTCCGGCAATCGCCGCAAGCGTGTCGGAGTCCCCTCCAAGTGAGATTGCGTTTCGAATGGCGTCTTCGAAACTCGTCGATTCAAGCGCGCACGTGATAGCTTCGGGAACGGTTCCCTGGCAGGTTACATCGAAGGAGTATCCAGGTCGGATCTCGTCGACTGCCCTGGAGAGATCGTATCCGTATTCGCGTTCGATGGTCCGGCGTACGTGCTCCGGTCCATATTTCTGAAAGGCGAGCCAGATGGCGTGCGTGGCGGCCCTGGCTCCCTTCATTCCCTCGGGGTGGTTGTGAGTGACCCCGGTTACCCGGTCTGTGGCCTTAAGCACCTCTTCAAGCGGACGATTTCGATTCAGAAAGGCAGATGGCGACACCCGCATTGCCGCTCCGTTTCCATAACTGTGATATGGCTCGGGATCAGGAAGCATGATCCAGTCCCTGAACATGCCGCCGTAGCCGCGGCCCGGATGGTCCCGGCACCACTGCTGCAGGGTGGGCGCGGCGGGCAGGTTGTCAAGCAGGATCTCAGCGACCGCCGCGGTGCACACCGAGTCGTCGGTGTAGAAGCAGTCGTCTTTTAAGAACTCAAACTCCTTCGTCTTGATAGGGTTCCACTCATAGATGGAACCTGCGATGTCTCCAATGATTGCTCCCCAGATAGCTGTTGCCTCCTGTCTGTGTTTTTCCCGCTTCGCCCGACTGTGTTCCACAAGCTTTCGCGAAGCAAGAAAAGACGATGTTTCTTCATGGAACAGCGTCAGGATCTCTGCGCTTTCCAGTCGGTTCCGCCCGGGCGGTCTTCAAGCACGATTCCCTTGGAGCTTAGGTAGTCCCTTATTTCATCGGCCTTTTTCCAGTTCTTCTCCTTCCTGGCCGAGTTCCTCTCCTCTATGAGCTTTTCTATCTCGAAGGGGTCTATGTCCGAGAGATTCGCGGTGGATTTTCTTCTCTCCATGTACTCGGCCGGCTCCTCTGAGAGCACCCCGAGCACTCCGCATATCTCCTTTATCTTCTCAAGCGCTAGGGTTGCGCTTTGAGTCTTTCCCACGGAGTCAAGCGACCTGTTAATCGAGCGTATCAGGTCAAAGAGATTTCCCACCACGTCGGCGGTGTTAAAGTTATCGCTCATCGAGGAGTGAAAGTCCTCCTCGAATTTCCTGATAGAACCCTCAAGTGCGGGATCGGAACCCTTGGCTTCCCCAGTTTCTGCGGCTCTCAGCAGGGTGAGATATATCCTCTCAAGCGCCGCCTCGCTGTCGTACATGCTTTTCTCCGAGAAATCTGCGGGGTTCTGGTAGTGATGCGATAGGAAGAAAAGCCTTATGGCCTCGGGGGACCATCTCTTGGTGGCCTCAGAGAGCGTGAAAAAGTTTCCCAGGGATTTTGACATTTTTTCCTTGTTTATTCTTATCAGGCCGTTATGAAGCCAGTACTTTGCAAACGGCTCTCCGGAGGCTGCCTCTGACTGGGCTATCTCGTTTTCGTGGTGCGGGAAAATAAGATCCTTTCCCCCTCCATGTATCTCGAAGTTCGTTCCCAGGTACTCCATGCTCATAACGGAGCACTCTATGTGCCATCCGGGCCTTCCGTCTCCCCACGGGCTTTTCCATGCGGGCTCGCCGGATTTTGACTCCTTCCAGAGCGCGAAATCAAGAGGGTCTTCCTTTTCTTCGTTAACGTCTATCCTCACGCCTTCAAGCATGTGATCAAGCGACCTGCAGGAGAGCTTTCCGTATTCCGGGAATTTTCTCACGGAGAAAAATACGTTGTTGCCCGAGCGGTAAGCGAAGCCTTTTTCAATTATTTTTTCTATGAGAGCTACTATCTGCCCCACATGCTCGGTTACCCGGGGCTCGATGTCGGGAGTCTCAACCCCTATCGAAGCCATGTCCTCTCTGTATTCCTTTATGTATTTCTCGGATATCTCATCGCAGCTTACCCCTTCCTGGTTTGCACGGGTTATTATCTTGTCGTCTATGTCGGTGTAGTTCCTCGCGAACAGCACGTCGTAGCCGGCGTACCTGAGAAATCTCTGTATTATGTCAAAAGACACGGCGGAGCGGGCGTGTCCCAGGTGGGCTGAGTCATATACCGTGGGGCCGCACACGTACATCCGGATCTTGTCTCCCTCAAAGGGAACGAGATCTTCTTTTTTCTGCGAGAGGGAATTATAGATTTTTATCTTGGGAAGTTCTTTTCGCATGTTTTCGGGGAGGTAGCAGCAGGGTTTCCTTGTCCCGCAGTATTTTCGAAGGGAAAATTGTACGTATTCATTCCCTAAATTCAAGAGACAAGCCGGTCTCAAGCGTAAAATCACCCTTAAGTTATTTGACAATCCACTTTCATGTACTTATATGGATTAGGGTAGGGGGGTTAAAAGATGCTTCCTAAGTTGCATGTTGCCAAGCTGGGTGAGGAACTGGCTGTTCGCATCCCCAAGCCAGTAGCCGAACAGTTGGGTATTCACGAAGGTTCCGCAGTAGAGATTGTGCCGTCTGGAGACCGTGTGGTTATTCGTAGGGAAAACCCCAGTCTGGATGATCTGCTGGCCCGGATAACAGAAGACAATCTCCATACGGAGCAGGATACCGGACCGCCTCAGGGCAACGAACAATGGTAGAATCGAAATATGTCCCGGACGCCGGTGATATATAGTATGGATTACCTTTACTCCTCAATCTGGACATGAACAGGCGGGGCGGTGTTCCGGCTTGGTAATTAGTTCACAAAAATACAACGAGAAAACTAAATTGGCGGTTCCGGTATCCTTACTTAGCCCAGGAACCGGTTCTCGTTGTGCCACTCCAGAATCCCGGGTTCGGGAACAGACAAGGACTTCTTCGGAACGTGAACCTTGCTGCCGCGGAGGCTATAGTAGTCCCGACCGTTTTCGAACTGTTCCCTTATCTTTCTGCTGACCTCAAACTTGAGGTCAGGCGTTACCGTGACGTAGCCCCGGTCAAACAAGCTGTGGATATCCCGGCGCAGAAGAAGGCCGTTTGATATTTCGTGTTCCCCTCCCTCACTGTAGGGGCGTATATGGGCCGCGTCGAGAGCCGGAAGGGTGCGCTCCCGCGTAACCGCGCACCGCCTCCCGTAGGCGTCAACCACTTCTGACCGGAACGTACCCTGACCCAAGCGGGGTCGTATAATTCGGGGTTTTCCCAATCGCTCCGCCGGAGTTTTTTCGTCGGGATGAACAATGGCCAATTCCCTGCTTAGCTTTTTCCAGAGTTCCAGGCCCTCTGACTCTTCCGTGGAGTATTTCTTGTATGCCATGATACTGGGGGACCAGCTTCGCGGAACCTGAATCCACCGGTCTTCAGGCAGAAAAAACGGCTGGGTAAGAATCCGGCAACCTATCTGGAAATCATTCTGTTTTTCCAGGTCTACCTTGCGGTACTTGGCGATCATGGCGCGCATCTCGTGGAAAGACGCGGCGCCGTTGGCTTCGCCGAAAAAATCCCAGGCCGTACTGCACGGCATGAGAGTCTCGTGAGCGAAGATGCCGCCGCCGACTATGAAGTTAAGCGGAGAGTGCAGCTTGAAGAGAAACAGTTCACCCGGCCTTAACGCCCTGAAGCGTTTTTCCGACGGTGTCCAGAAATTGACCTCGTCCAGACCCGTCCTGCGGCTCAGATTTTCAAACCATTTGTTATCCGTTACCGCGATGATCAGGTTTACAGACATTCGCTTCCTACCAGAACAAGTGTACCTTCTCGGGAAGGCTCAGAAAAATAAATTTTCAACAAGCCCTTGCCAAACCGAAACCGTCCGTTAGTATGATGGCTCACTTTCATTTTTTTGTTTGAAGTTGTTCTGTTTTTCTTGTTCTTTTTAAATTGACAATTTCCGGTGGGTGAGTACTATATTCCACCCATTTTGATAACTTGATCTTTGAAAATTTAATAGCAGACGATAGCGGGCGAACTAGAGCAGTATCCGTAAATTCTTTTTAAATTCTTATGAAGAGTTTGATCCTGGCTCAGAGCGAACGCTGGCGGCACGCCTAACACATGCAAGTCGAGCGAGAAAGTGACTTCGGTCGCGAGTAAAGCGGCGAACGGGTGAGTACAACGTGGATAATCTACCCTAAGGTCTGGGACAACCCCGAGAAATCGGGGCTAATACCGGATAAGACCACAGTATCCAAGGATACAGCGGTAAAAGATTTATCGCCTTTGGATGAGTCCACGCCCCATCAGGTAGTTGGTAAGGTAAAGGCTTACCAAGCCTAAGACGGGTAGCCGGCCTTAGCGGGTGAACGGCCACATGGGGACTGAGACACGGCCCTGACTCCTACGGGAGGCAGCAGTGGGGAATATTGGGCAATGGGCGAAAGCCTGACCCAGCGATGCCGCGTGAGGGATGAAGGCCTTCGGGTTGTAAACCTCTGTCAGGAGGGACGATGGGACTTTTGTCTTGACGGTACCTCCAGAGGAAGCCCCGGCTAACTCCGTGCCAGCAGCCGCGGTAATACGGAGGGGGCAAGCGTTGCTCGGAATTACTGGGCGTAAAGGGTCCGCAGGCTGTCAGGCAAGTTGGTTGTGAAAGCTCAAGGCTTAACCTTGGAATTGCATCCAAAACTGCCTGACTAGAGTCCAAGAGAGGTTGGCGGAATTCCCGGTGTAGCGGTGAAATGCATAGATATCGGGAGGAACACCAGAGGCGAAGGCGGCCAACTGGCTTGGTACTGACGCTCAGGGACGAAAGCGTGGGTAGCAAACCGGATTAGATACCCGGGTAGTCCACGCCCTAAACGATGGATGCTAGGTAGGGGGAATTTAATTCTCCCTGCCGTAGTTAACGCATTAAGCATCCCGCCTGGGGAGTACGGTCGCAAGGCTGAAACTCAAAGGAATTGGCGGGGGCCCGCACAAGCGGTGGAGCACGTGGTTTAATTCGATGCTAAGCGAAAAACCTTACCAAGACTTGACATGTTAACTTAAGCCTATACGAAAGTATGTGGTGGTTCCGGGCTTGCCCGGAACAGTTATCACAGGTGCTGCATGGCTGTCGTCAGCTCGTGCCGTGAGGTGTCCGGTTAAGTCCGGTAACGAGCGCAACCCCTATCTTTAGTTGCCATCACTTCGGGTGGGCACTCTGAAGAGACTGCCAGCGACAAGCCGGAGGAAGGTGGGGACGACGTCAAGTCATCATGGCCCTTACGTCTTGGGCTACACACGTGCTACAATGGCTAGTACAATGGGTCGCGAACTCGCGAGAGTGAGCCAATCCCATCAAAGCTAGTCTCAGTTCAGATTGCAGGCTGCAACTCGCCTGCATGAAGTTGGAATCGCTAGTAATCGTGGATCAGCATTGCCACGGTGAATACGTTCCCGGGCCTTGCACACACCGCCCGTCACACCACGAAAGTCGGTTCTGCCCGAAGTAGCCGTGCTAACCTTCGGGAGGCAAGTTCCTAAGGTAGGGCTGGTAATTGGGGTGAAGTCGTAACAAGGTAGCCGTAGGGGAACCTGCGGCTGGATCACCTCCTTTTTCACGGAGATATCTGTCTTTTTTTCGCTCGTCGTCTGCTTTTTACGAAAAAGTATTTCCCGCGCTTAAAAAGCAACAGGGGGCCTATAGCTCAGCTGGTTAGAGCGCACCCCTGATAAGGGTGAGGTCGTTGGTTCAAATCCAACTAGGCCCACCAATAGGGGGTGTAGCTCAGTTGGGAGAGCGCCTGCTTTGCAAGCAGGAGGTCGACGGTTCGAGCCCGTTCACCTCCATATAAAAAAAGAATTTCGAATGCTTTTTTGATCTTTGACAATTGAATATAACGCTGAGAAACAGAATTGATCGTGTTGTTAGTATTATCGAGGATTTTCACGCCTCGCAGATAAGATATGTAGAGCAGAAGGTGGATGCCTTGGCAACGGACGGCGATGAAGGACGTAGTAAGTTGCGATAAGCCTCGGGGAGTCGCTTAACAGGCTTTGATCCGAGGATTTCCGAATGGGAAAACCTGACCGAGCAAACCTTGGTCATGCCATTGTGAATATATAGCGATGGCAAGCTAACGGGGGGAAGTGAAACATCTCAGTACCCCCAGGAAAAGAAATCAACCGAGATTCCCTTAGTAGCGGCGAGCGAACGGGGAAGAGCCCAAACCGAAGAGATTTTCTCTTCGGGGTTGTGGGACCTCAGTATGGGACTTTGAGAAGTAGCAGAATAGCCTGGAAAGTCTTGCCACAGAAGGTGATAGCCCTGTACGCGAAACTTTGATGAGCCCTAGAGGGATCCCGAGTACTCCGGCACACGTGGAATGTTGGAGGAATCTGGGTGGACCACCATCCAAGGCTAAATACGTGCCGTTGACCGATAGTGAACCAGTACCGTGAGGGAAAGGTGAAAAGAACCCCAGTGAGGGGAGTGAAATAGAATCTGAAACCATCTGCTTGTAACCAGTGGAAGGGCTATGTCCATTTATGGAAATGCCTGACCGCGTGCCTTTTGCCTAATGAGCCTGCGAGTTATCTTCAGTGGCCTGATTAAGCCGAATAGGTGTAGTCGTAGCGAAAGCGAGTCTGAATAGGGCGCCAGTCACTGGGGATAGACCCGAAGCGAATCGATCTATCCATGGCCAGGGTGAAGCAGAGAGAAAACCTTTGTGGAGGCCCGAACCGGTCAGGGGTGAAAACCTGTCGGATGAGCTGTGGATCGGAGTGAAAGGCTAATCAAGATTCGTGATAGCTGGTTCTCCCCGAAATATATTTAGGTATAGCCTTGTGTGATGACTAGCGGAGGTAGAGCACTGATTGGACTAGGGGGTCGAAAGATCTACCAAACCCAGACAAACTCCGAATGCCGCTGGGTTAGCACAGGAGTCAGTCGGTGGGAGATAAGTCCCATCGGCGAAAGGGAAACAGCCCAGACCGCCGGCTAAGGCCCCTAAATACGGACTAAGTGGTAAAGGAGGTGAATTGGCATAGACAGCCAGTAGGTAGGCCCAGAAGCAGCCACCCTTTAAAGAGTGCGTAACAGCTCACTGGTCGATGCAAATTTGCGCCGAAAATGAACCGGGGCTAAGTCCGTTGCCGAAGCCGCGGGTTGCGTATTTATACGCAGCGGTA
The DNA here is from genome assembly GCA_965204035.1 of Thermodesulfobacteriota bacterium. GTDB lineage: Bacteria > Desulfobacterota_D > UBA1144 > Nemesobacterales > Nemesobacteraceae > Nemesobacter. The sequence goes on along the minus strand of OZ241964.1, from coordinate 1,242,032 downwards.
GGGGAGCGTTCCCAACGGGTCGAAGGGTTACCGTAAGGAAGCCTGGACTGTTGGGAAGTGAGAATGCAGGCATGAGTAGCGATAAAGGTGGTGAGAATCCACCTCGCCGTAAACCCAAGGTTTCCTGGGCAAGGCTCGTCCTCCCAGGGTAAGTCGGGACCTAAGGCGAGGCCGAAAGGCGTAGTCGATGGAAAACGGGTTAATATTCCCGTACCATTCGGTTTGAGTGATGGAGTGACGGAGAAGGATAGGTCATCCGGGTGCTGGATATCCCGGTTCAAGCTTGTAGGAGGAAAAGACAAGTAAAACCTCTTTTCAATACTCTGAGAAGTGAGTACGAGAGGCAATAGCCTCGTAAAGTGATTGAGTCCATGCTTCCAAGAAAAGCTTCTAAACGTTGACGACCGAGTGCCCGTACCGAAACGGACACACGTGGGTGAGTTGAGAATACTAAGGCGCGTGAGAGAACTTTGGCTAAGGAACTCGGCAAATTAACCCCGTAACTTCGGAATAAGGGGTACCCATATGTACGTGAAAGCCCTCGCGGCTGGAGCGGAAATGGGTCGCAGTGAATTGGCGGTAACGACTGTTTACTAAAAACACAGGGCTCTGCAAACACGCAAGTGGACGTATAGGGTCTGACTCCTGCCCAGTGCCGGACGGTTAAGGGGATGGGTTATCTTCGGAGAAGCTCAGAACCGAAGCCCCGGTAAACGGCGGCCGTAACTATAACGGTCCTAAGGTAGCGAAATTCCTTGTCGGGTAAGTTCCGACCTGCATGAAAGGAGTAACGATTGCCGCACTGTCTCGGCCAAAGACTCAGCGAAATTGTGGTTCCGGTGAAGACGCCGGATACCCGCTACGGGACGGAAAGACCCCGTGCACCTTTACTATAACTTAGCATTGAGTTTTGGTGCTGCATGCGTAGGATAGGTGGGAGCCTGTGAAACTTCGCTTCAGGGCGGAGTGGAGGCAATGGTGAAATACCACCCTTGTAGTTCTGAAATTCTAACTTAGGTCCGTTATCCGGATCAAGGACAATGTTAGGCGGGTAGTTTGACTGGGGCGGTCACCTCCTAAAAGGTAACGGAGGTGTGCAAAGGTTCCCTCAGCTTGATTGGAAACCAAGCGAAGAGTGCAAAGGCATAAGGGAGCTTGACTGTGAGACTGACAGGTCGAGCAGGTGCGAAAGCAGGTCTTAGTGACCCGGTGGTTCTGTGTGGAAAGGCCATCGATCAACGGATAAAAGGTACGCCGGGGATAACAGACTTATCTCCCCCAAGAGTTCACATCGACGGGGAGGTTTGGTACCTCGATGTCGGCTCATCGCATCCTGGGGCTGGAGAAGGTCCCAAGGGTTGGGCTGTTCGCCCATTAAAGCGGTACGCGAGCTGGGTTTAGAACGTCGTGAGACAGTTCGGTCCCTATCTGTAGCGGGCGAAGGAGATTTGAGAGGATCTGCTCATAGTACGAGAGGACCTGAGTGGACGAGCCTCTAGTGTACCAGTTGTCGCGCCAGCGGCAGTGCTGGGTAGCTATGCTCGGAAAGGATAACCGCTGAAAGCATCTAAGCGGGAAACCTGCCTCAAGATTAGATCTCCCGAACGTAAGTTCCTTAAGGTCCCTTGAAGATTACGAGGTTGATAGGCTCAGGGTGTAAGTCCCGTGAGGGATTAAGCTGATGAGTACTAACCGACCGTGAGGCTTACTGCGAGGTTTGAAAATTCTCGATACCAACATAGCACACAATTTTTCTCAGCGTTATATTCAGTTGCCAAGGGTTTCTCCCCAAGTTGAAGGCGACCTTTCATAAGCAAGGCTTCCCCGTGAAAGTGTTATCTATTGCGTTTCCCAGAGATTTGTGATTCTGATATCCAGTCCGGCAAAATCCCCGATGTTTCGCGTGGCTACAGAGAGATCATGCGTTTTTGCGGTTCCCGCAATTAGTGCGTCGCCTAGGTCTAGCACGCGACCAGACTTTCTGGCTTGTGCCCTGAACCGCGCTGCCCACTCCGCTTCTTTTCTTGCCAGCGGCAGAATACGGTCTTCGTGTCCAGAGACGAACTCTGATAAAAGGCTATACAACTCGAAACGACGCTTTCCCTCTGGAAGAAGTTGCAGACCGAATTCAAGCTCATGCAGAACGACCGGCGACAGCCAGAGCTGTTCCTTCTGCGCTGATATGAATGTTGACACTCTTGGATCAGGGTACTTTCTGGTCAGTTCCGATATAACGTTGGTGTCCAGAATGTAACCGCTCACTCCTCACCGTCCTCTATGAAGGGGATTTTGCGTTTGGACTCTCGGTTATGCGGGATTTCAAACTCCCCTGCCCGGGACATATTTTCAAGAAGCCACTGACCCATAGGTTTCTTAGGTGATTCTTTGTCCTGCCACAACTTAGCGGGTATCAGAATGAAGGATTTGCGTACTCCGATACATTGCGGACCTTCCGTCTCGGCAAGCATCAATATTTCGGAAAGCTTCGCCTTGGCCTCGGCGACAGTCCAGACATGCTGGCTTTTGGAAGTGTTCATAGTTCTAACTCCTTTATATATGCTAGTCTAGTATGGTCTAGTATATATAAAGGAGTTTTATTATCAACCCCGATCATTCGGAGTCGTTCTCATCAATGAACGGGATTTCGCGTTCAGGCTCGCGACGGTCGGGGACCGGGAGGTTTGTCCCCCTCGGCATATTTTCAACTAACCATTTACCCATATGCTTTCTAGGCGGTTTTTTGTCTTGCCACAACTTAGCGGGTATCAGAATGAAGGATTTGCGTACTCCGATACATTGCGGGCCTTCCGTCTCGGCGAGCCTCAGTATTTCGGAAAGTTTTGCTTTGGCCTCGGCGATGGTCCAAACATGCTTGGTTTTCGAACCTGTCATGTATCTACTTCCTCCTGATAAAATGCGTGCCGGTTTTTTACAAGTCTGTGTGGAGGCTGATTTTTGTTATCAGCCCGGATAGTTTACAATATAAAATCTGCAATGAATATCCCTGACCTACTTACCCACTTGGGAGCGATGGCGATTGTTGCCCTCGCGTTATCCTACTATCTGACTAGGGAAAGGGGCCGGCGCGAGTCGGCTGAAACCAAGCTTTCTTTCATCAGCGGTGAACTTGAAGAGACAAGGAGCAAAAGTGCTCAACTTGAAGAACAACTTAAAAACTCGGTTGATGCCGCGAATACCGTTAATGCCGAGAAAGCCTCCCTTGAATCCAGCGTAAAAGAAAAAGAAACTGCCATTGCGGATCGTGATTCCAGGATTTCCGGGTTCGAAAGACAGGTTAGGGAACTCACTTCCCAGATTACCGAAAAAGAAAGCCTTCTCTCAAGGCTCAGCACGACCATAGAGCAGGAAAGAAAGGGTTTCGAGGAAAAACTGTCCATTCTTGATGAAGCTAAAAAAAGGCTCGGAGACGAGTTTGAGAACCTCGGAAACAGGATCTTCGAGGATACGACCAAGAAATTCACCGACAAGAACAAGACGGATATGGAAACCCTGCTTAATCCCCTCCGCGAGCAGATAAAGGATTTCGAGAAGAAAGTCACCGATACCCACAAGGATGCGAGCAGCGACATGGCTTCCCTCAAGGCCCACATAGAGAACCTCAAGAACCTGGGCGAGCAGATGAGCCGCGAAGCCGTTAACCTCACCACCGCCCTCAAGGGAGAGTCGCAGACCCAGGGCGCCTGGGGGGAAATAGTGCTTGAGAGGGCCCTTGAGATGTCGGGCCTGTCCGAGGGCAGGGAGTATCACTCACAGCCGAGCTACACGGGCGGGGACGGCAACACGCTCCGACCCGACGTGATAGTTCATCTTCCCGAGGGAAAAGACGTCGTAATCGACTCCAAGGTCTCGCTCACCGCTTACGAGAGATACATGTCCTGCGAGAATGAGGAGGAGAGGGGGGATTACCTGAGGCAGCATGTTCTCTCTTTTCGAAACCACATAAAGGAACTCAGTTCCAAGGCATACGAAGATATTCCCGGAATCACGAGCCTCAACTACGTTTTGATGTTCGTTCCGCTTGAATCCGCTTTCATGCTGGCCATAGAGACCGAGAGGGATCTTTACTCCGAGGCTTTCGAGAAGAACGTTATAATCGTCTGTCCCTCGACTCTTCTCGCGACGCTTAGAACAATACACAGCATCTGGCAGTTTGAGTACCAGAACGCGAACGCCAGGGAGATAGCCGAGAGCGCCGGCAGGATGTACGACAAGTTCGTGACTTTCACTGAGCATCTTGGAGAAGTCGGAAAGCGCATAGAACAGTCCGATCAGGCCTATCAGAAAGCGATGAACAGTCTTCGAGACGGCAAGGGCAACCTCGTGAAAAGAGCCTTGGATCTCAAGGAGCTAGGAATAAAAACCTCGAAGGAACTTCCCCCTGATTTCTCGGAGAGGTCCGAACTCTCGGAATACGCGGTTTCTTCCGGCAAGGAGACGGACGAGGGGTTGCAGTGATCCGTCGCGTTTAGAAAAAGGAGGGGGAATCGTGTACGATTCCACTTCTTAAATTCGATATCTAGAGAGGTAGCACAGATTGTTTGAGAACTCTATTAAAGGCAGTTGGGCGCTTGTTCTCGGCTCTTCAAGCGGCTTCGGGGAGGCCTGCAGCCTTGAGCTTGCGCGCCGGGGAATGAATATTTTCGGCGTGCACCTTGACCGAAGGGGCACGATGGCGAAGGTGGAGGGCATAGTTGAGGGGATAAAAAACACGGGAAGCGATGTCAGGTTCTATAACGTAAACGTGGCCGACGCTGAGAAAAGGCAGGAAGTCATCGCGGACATGAAGGACGTGGTGGGGCAGGATGGCTCCCGGGTAAAGGTGATGATACATTCGGTTGCCTTCGGGACGCTGAAACGCTATGTTGCGGATGAACGCAGGGACGTTCTTAACAGCAGGAACATTGACATGACACTTGACGTTATGGCCCACAGCATCGTTTACTGGGCCCAGGACCTTGTTATGGAAGGGTTAATGGGCGAGGGCGGGAGAATATTTGCCATGACGAGTTCGGGGAGCCACAGGGTATGGCCTACTTACGGCGCCGTATCGGCCGCAAAGGCGGCCATAGAGGCCCACATACGCCAGCTTGCCGTCGAACTTGCCCCGAGCGGCATTACCGCGAACTCAATAATGGCCGGGGTAACAGATACACCAGCGCTGAGAAAGATCCCGGGAAACGATAAGCTCATTGACCACGCTCTCGCGGCGAACCCTTCAGGAAGACTGACGACACCGGAAGATGTGGCAAAAGCCATCGCGCTTCTCTCTCTTGACGAAGCCTCCTGGATCACGGGTAACGTGATAGGGGTTGACGGCGGGGAAGATCTTGTTTGATAAAACCACTTGGTGGGGGTTTACCACGGGAGACCTTGTCTAACAAGCCTTATTAGTATAAGGTATAAAGCATGTTAAGTTACGGCAGAGACAGGGACTGGGATTTAGGAATTTTTCTGCTCAGAGTGGGCTTCGGCTTCTCGATGCTTATTTTTCACGGCTACGGAAAGCTGATCGGAGGTCCCGAAAGATGGGCTAAAGTCGGGGGGTCACTTCAGACCTTCGGCATTGATTTTTATCCGGTTTTCTGGGGCTTTATGGCGGCTTTTGCCGAGTCTTTCTGCTCGGTTTTCATAATCGCGGGGATTTTCTTTCTGCCTGCGACTTTTTTTCTGTCCGTTAACATGATCGTAGCGGTTCTCTTTCACCTGTATCTTCCGGAGGAGTCACCCGCGGCGGGATGGCAGGGTGCTTCACACGCGATTGAATACCTTTTCGTTTACGTGGTGCTGATGATTTCCGGCCCCGGAAAGTACAGGATAAACCTGGGTTGACTGCCTTCACTGGTTTTTTCATCCAAACAGCTCTTGGATTTTTAAAAGCTTAAGCTATAACCATGTCCAAAAACCGTAGAATCAGTTCCTTTATCCTGTTTGCAGTTGTCGTGTCAGTCGCTTTGGCGCTGGCCGGCTGCCAGACTATGAATTGGAACGAAAAATGGCAAAGCAACTTTATTGATCAGATGGCTGTGGCCAGAGACAGCCAGATGCTTAAAAACCTGGTGCGCATGCGTTATGGAGAACCGCCCGTGTTTACGACCGTCGGAACGGTAACGGAAAAATACAAACAGGCGCCGAGTCAGGTTTCATTAACCGGCGCGGTAACCAGCGTCCTTGGCTCCTCAGTAGACAATAGCGTGGGAAACGAAAATAGTCTCTCAGGGCAGGTGGGAATAGGCGGTGCCCGTGAAACTACCCTGCAATACAGTCCGCTTGTAGGCAAGGAACTGAATACGACCATGAATCAACGTTTGGGGCTTGAGACAGTGTTTGGTCTTACCCAGTCAGGGTTCTCGGTAGAACGCGTTCTGGCTATAGCGGTTGAGCGTTTCGGCCCCGCATTAAATGCCCCGTTTGCATCCGGACCTACGCCGAAGCGTTTGCCAAAACAGGAAGAATTCAACAAATACGATGATATACTTGACGCATTAAAAGATTTGAGGCAACAGAATAAATTAAGGTTTTTCAATGCCGACAGCCCTGATGAGATCTGTTCCCCTACCGAAACCAAAAAAAGCGAATCGCCAAAAAAAATAATAGCCTGCTTTCTGGATAACAACTTTGATTGCTTGTGCGAAAACAATAGTGACCCGCAATGGAAAAAGTTGACGGATCTTCTGAAGATTAAAGGTGGAGGAGGAATTTTAATACTGACCGACTCTGAAGCTAGGTCCAGCCCCGAAACAAACGAGATAAAAGTGAGAACCCGCTCATTATTCGGAATAATGCACTATCTGTCGCAGAACGTGAAAGTGCCCCTCGGGGACAGGGAAATAGTCAGAATCTCAAAGATCAACGACAGCGAAAGTTGCGATAAAGAGGGCGAAAAGCGAGATGGCTGGGACTGCAGTCCCGCCGGACGGCGATTCGAAGTCATATCAAGCGATACGCAACCTCAGATGATTTGTTCAGGTCCCCGAACTGGTGGAGACTGCGCTTCGGTCTTTGCCAGACATAACGGGCACTGGTTTTACATCGACGCTAGGGATCATGAAAGCAAAGCGACTTTCGCGTTGCTGACAAAGTTGTTTGAGATACAGATCTCCGGCAGGGAAACGAATCAAGGCATTTTTCTTGTTCAGTAAACTTGCCTGTACCATTGGAAAGACGCGGTAGGGAAGGGTAAAGCGGAGGCAGGGCGGCGATGCGTTACTCAATGTCGTCCGGTACCTTTCCGAGGTTCGTTTTTATTACCCGAAGGAAGTTCATTCCCATTATTTTCTCCACAACCCCCCTCGGATACCCTTTGCCCAGAAGATACTCGGGGAGTGCGGGGAGTTTGGATATGTGTCTCATCTCTTCGGGGAAATCCTTTACCGGCGCTCCGTCCATGTCGGTTCCCACTCCCACGTGGTTCTCGCCGCAGACGCTTATGATGTGGTCTATGTGGGCGTATATGTCTTCGAGGGTGGCGCATCCCTCCGCCTTTCTTAGAAATTTTCCGTAGAACACAACCCCGATTACCCCGCCTCTTTCGGAAATGGCGCAAAGCTGCTCGTCACGCAGGTTCCTGGGATGATCAACAAGCGCTCTTGAGTTTGAGTGGGTCGCAACGGGTATGAGCTCGGTTAGCTCCACGCTTTCCCAGAAACAGCGTTCGTTAAGGTGGGAGAGGTCAAGCGTGATGCCCAAGGCGTTCATCTGTCGCAGAAGCTCATTTCCCTGCGGGGATAGCCCTTCGCTGCTTTCGGGCCCGGAAGCGTAGATGTTCCTGTTGTTCCAGGAAAGGCCGAGAGCCCGTACGCCCCTTTTTTGGTATTCAATAAGATGTTCCGGGTTCAAGATCGGGTCCGCTCCCTCCATGAGAGTGAAAAATCCGATTTTTTCGCCTTCCAGCAGTCTGTCTACATCCCGTCTGTTTTTTATCTGGAAGACGCTCTCTGAGTGTTCACTGTATATGCCGTCGTACACGTCAAGCTGGGCCATGGCTTCCGCGACGGAACCCGCGGGTTTGTGCTTCGGGTGTATGAAAACGGTGTTGAAAACAACCCTGGCCCCGCTCTGTCTGAGTCCGGGCAGGGTTATCATGCAGGGAACCTCGGGGTTCTCGAAGTCCCTTTTGTAGTGGCGCACGTGAAAGGCTATGTCCTGGTGAGCGTCGATGGTGAAAAAATTAGCCGGGACGGGCGCTCCCCATCCTCCCCCTCCCGGAGTCTCGATTCTTACCGCTTCTCCGGCTTTTACCGCAATAGAGCATTTCGCGGGCAGCTTTTTCTCTTCCCCATCCGACACAAGCGTGTTTCGCCCGCTTTTTCCGTCTTCTCCGCCGCGGGCTCCCCAGGGCCGCTTCTCCCTTCTCTCGGTTATGAGGGATACATGAGAGTCCTCAAGGAACCTGTACTGCCTTATGATTCCATCCCCGCCCGGAAACCTGCCGGTGCCTCCTGACCCCTTTCTTACGGAGTATGATTCCACCATTACGGGAAGTTCCTTCTCGATTGCCTCAACGGGGGTGTTGAGCGTGTTTGTCATGTGCGTGTGCACTGCGTTCGCTCCTCCCGCGCCCGACCGTCCTCCCATTCCGCCGGCTATTGTTTCGTAGTAGGCGTAGGAGGTATCGGAAGGTGCGTCTTGCGGCGAACCGAACGCGAGGTTGCTCATCGTTCCCGCGCTTGCCGCCTGTATCGTTTCGGGTATTGCCTCCGCGAGCGCTCCGAACACCACGTCCACTATCCTCTGGGACGTCTCGACGTTTCCCCCGACGACCGCGCTCGGGTACCTGGCGTTAAGAATCGAGTCCTCATCGACTCTGATTTCAATCGGTCTCAGGGTTCCCGAGTTAAGGGGCGTGTCTTCGCCCGAGAGACACTGAAAACAGTAAAGAACCGCGGAGGTGGTTACGCTGAGGGGAGCGTTAAGACATCCCTTGACCTTTTTCGAGCTTCCTCTGAAATCGACCGCCGCCGCGTCCCCGCTTATCTCTATTTTTACCTGTATTGGTATATTCCTCGTTCCCGCTCCGTCGTCTTCAAGGTAGTCAATAAAGACATAATTGCCGTCCGGTATTTTCTCTATGGCGTTTCTCATGAGCCTCTCACCGTAGTCAAGAAGCCTGGAAGCGGCCTGGTTTACTTTCAAAAGAGAATATTTTTCGAGCAGTTCCAGCATCCTTCTCTCCCCGGTATCAAGCGAGGCTATCTGCGCCCGAAGATCCCCTTCTCTTTCCTCATGATCCCTGGTCGATAGGATTATTTCCCGGAGAAGGGTTTCACGCAGTATTCCCTCTTCCCGTATCCTGGTCGGGGGTATTATGATTCCCTCTTCGTGGATTGTCGTTGAAAGCGGCATGGACCCCGGGGTGTCGCCCCCTATGTCAGCGTGGTGGGCTCGCGAGGCGAGCAGAAATTCGGGCTTCCCGTCGACGAACACTGGCGCTACGCACGTTACGTCCGGAAGATGCGTTCCGCCGCGGAAAGGATCGTTAAGTATGAAGACGTCTCCCGGGGAGAGATTCTCCGTCGCTACCGATCTTGCGGCAAACGACATTGATCCCAGGTGTATGGGGATATGGGCAGCCTGGGCGATCATTTCTCCGTCTGAGTTGAATATGGCGCAGGAAAGGTCCCTTCTTTCCTTTATGTTGGGAGAGAATCCCGCTCTTACGAGAACAGAACCCATCTCCTCGGCGATTGTTCCGAGAAGGTTGTTGAAGATCTCGAGTTCAAAAAGTTTTAGTTCCATACGGGCAAGATAATAACCAATTTAAGGATTACCCGTGTGAGAAGCAGGGTTCGCAGTGGCAGTCAAGTCTTGGGGACTTTACGAGATTACGCTTTTAAGCGCTTCTCCCATCTCGGCCGGGCTCTTGCAGGTAGTGACTCCGGCGCGCTCGAGTGCCTGGAACTTGTCCTCGGCGCTTCCCGAACTCCCTGAAATTATGGCTCCCGCGTGGCCCATTCTTTTCCCCTTGGGAGCCGTGGCTCCCGCGATGAATGCGGCTATGGGCTTAGTGAAGTTCCCGCTTATGTATTCGGCCGCCTCTTCTTCGTCGGATCCCCCGATTTCCCCTATCATTATCACCGCGTCTGTGTCAGGGTCGTTCTCAAAGAGGGAAAGCGCGTCGATAAACGTGGTCCCTATAACGGGGTCGCCGCCTATGCCTATGCACGTCGATTGTCCTATGCCGAGGTTGGTAAGCTGCCAGACGGCTTCGTAGGTAAGCGTTCCGCTTCTTGAGATTATTCCCACTCTTCCGGGTTTATGAATGTACCCGGGCATTATTCCCACCTTGGCCTCCCCGGGGGTTATTACGCCCGGGCAGTTGGGTCCCACAAGTTTTGAGTCAGAACCCCTCATATACTCCTTTACTCTTACAACGTCCAGGGTGGGTATTCCCTCGGTTATGCAGATTACGAGCCCGACGCCTGAATCAAGGGCTTCGAGCATCGAATCCATCGCAAACGCCGCTGGAACGAACACAAGGGAGACGTCCGCTCCGGTTTCCCGCACGGCTTCATCCATGGTGTCGAAAACCGGGAATCCCTCGACGCTGCTTCCTCCTTTTCCGGGCGTTACGCCGCCAACGACATTGGTTCCGTATTCGCGGCACTGGGTTGCGTGGAAAAGCCCGGCGCTTCCCGTTATCCCCTGCACGAGGACTCTTGAGTCTTTATTTACAAGAATGCTTATTTTCCCGGTTCTCCCTGGTGGGTTTCATTGCTCTTCAAATGAGGGCGTACTATAACATGCCCGGGTCGTTTTTTCAAAGTCTTTTGTCCCGGGTCTGCAGGGACGGCAAAGGATTTTTCACCGCCCCTAAACACTTTCTCGCAAGATCCGCTGGCGGCGGTCCCCAAAAAATTCCCGCTGGGTCCAGGACGGTGGATCGATCGGTAATTCCTAGGACTAATTGTTTCGTATCATGTTTAAATTGCTTTATAAATTGGAATAATATGCGTCTTCGGCAATCCACCGCGCGGGAAGGACGAACCAATTATAAAAATATATAAAATCAGCTTTCCTGACGGGTCAGCTTATGTTGGTCAAACAAGAAAACCGATTTCCCTCCGGCTCTCGCAACATCGCAGATTGAGTCCATGCAATTCGATTTTACACAGCAAGCTTCTGATAATGAAGCCGACTGTGAAAATCCTCTCGCGCTGCCGCGAGCAGGGGGCTGCCGACCGGGAAGAAAAAGAGCAGATCATGCAGCTTGAAAAACCGATAAACAGATATGTTGGGGGAAGGCAGATCAACAGCAATCCTGAAGCGCCGCTGCTGTCTAACAACAGGTGGTCAAAAAAAAGGAACCGGCGAGAGAGACGCAAGTATCCTCGCAAGGCCAGTGGCCATCACGTCTGCTCCTGGTGCTGGCGAAAACTTCCCGTGTCGGAATTCCATTCCGACCCCTGCAGGTCGGTCGGTCTTTCCAGCCGATGCAAGGAATGCGTTTTGGTCCAGGGTAAAGAACATCAGGAAGCCATAAGAAAAGGAGAGGATACTTCCGCCGCTTACCTGCGAACGAAGCTTGCGCGTCAAGCTCTTCGGAAAACGAAAATCCGACCGGTGGTCAGCGTTTATGAGAAGTAGTGAGCAAAACCGGCCTCCGGGCTTGCTTGTCGGCGCCGGCGCCCCGGCCAAGGCAGTTGAGGCCGAGGGGAGCGGCTGTGTATTGCCTGGAATGAAATTGCCTGGTTCCGTATCGGGGTCTCTGTTTTTTGGGCCGTTCTGCCGGTGCTGCGTCCCGCGACAGCGGACCCTGGCGTGACTCTACTCTATATTCTGAATCTGTTCCCGTATTTTCTCGAGTTCAAGGCGTACGCCTATGGTAAGGTGCGAGATCCCCGCGTCCTTGCATTTCGCCGATATCGTTCCCGCCTCCCTGTTCATTTCCTGGACCAGAAAGTCAAGCTCCTTTCCCACTGCCCCCTTTTTCTTGGCGGTTTTCCCGAACTTTGAGATATGAGCCTCTAGCCTTACGATTTCCTCGTCAATCTCGCTTCTCTCCGTGACTATTGCCGCGGCCTCCTGGGAGATAATGGGGTCGTTCTTGTGCTTTGAGGGGAAGATTTTCTCGATTTTCTCTTTCGTCTTCTTCTCGGATTTTTTTACGAATTCCTTTCGCTTCTTCTTTATGGAGACAACGGTTTTCTTTATTGACTCAAGGCGCCCGAGGATGGCTTTTTCAAGTTTTCGTCCCTCGACCTCTCGGCTTCTGTTGAACTTTACGAGGGTTTTTGAGACCGTTTCCCTGATCCTGGCTTCCGTCTCCCTTGAGATCTCGGGCGAGACATGGCCTTCAAGGGAGTTCTCCATCATGAGCAGGTGCTCGATTCCTATCTCCGTTTTAAGCCCCAGCGCCGAGCTGACTCTTTTAAGGGAACTGTGATTTTCCCGGAGAATTTTTTCTGATAAGTGCTGCTTTTGCCTCTTGTTCGTCTGCACGGAAAGCCTGAGGCGGAGCTTTCCCCTCTGAATAGAGTTCTTCAGCCTGTCCTCAATGGGCATCTCCATGTGGAGCAACGATTCGGGAAGGCTTGCCTTGACGTCAAGGAACCTGTGGTTCTCAGACCGCATGTCCACCAGGATCTTTCCGATTTCCGTGTTTACGGATGATTCCGCGAAACCCGTCATGCTTTTCAAGATAGTTTCCTCTTTATCTCTGTATCCGTTTTTTTTTCCCCCAAGCAGGATACCCGCAACGGGTTCCAATTCGCAACCGCCGCCATTTGAGGAAAGAAAACCGCGTTGCATGTTCCCGGAACTTGCCTGTACCATTTTTCTCATTTAACTTCTTAGATCATTCAGAGGACCCCCAGTTTCCGCTCCATGAGAAAATCCTATCTTTTCATTCTGCCATTGCTGCTTCTTTTTGCCTCCTGCGCCGTTCCTGTGCGAGGTTCGGACCAGAGGAGGCCGCAACCGAAGGTTTCCGCCACCAGCGTCGTCAGCTCTTTTCTCGAGGCGCTCAAGGAGCGGGACTTTGAATCCGCTTACGACAAGATTCATATATTCAGTTCGGACCGCGAGGGGTACGTGAGCAGGTTCGAGCTTCTTTACGAGCGCTATGACATCAAGATAGTTGACTACAGGGTCCTGGCGACCCAGCTTTTCAAGGATACCGCCATAGTGGTCGCGGAAGTGGAGGTTGACTACAGGGAACCGGGCGAAGACAAGCGTCAGAGGGCCAGATATACAAACCGCTACGATCTCTCCATACCCGAAAAGAAATGGAAGATAGTGAAGGACGAGTGCATTGAGAACTGCAGCTACGGACCGGAGGGCGAAGGCGGAAACGGAGGAGGCTAGAGTGATAAAAGTTGCGGTAGTGGGGGTGTGCGGGCGTATGGGAATGAGCGTGGCTTCGCTTGCGGGCTCAGGCGGGGATATTGAGCTTGTGGGGGCGACTGAGGCGGCGGGACACGTTTCGATTGGCCGGGATCTCGGGGATATTGTCGCGGGCACAGGGCCGGGAGTAAGCGTGAGTGACAGTATTTCGGAAGCGGCCCGTGACGCGGACGTAATAATTGACTTTACCGTTCCCGAGGCGACCCTTGCCCACGCCGAATATTCGGTCCGGAACGGAAAATCGATGGTCATAGGGACGACGGGCTTTACCCCGGAGCAGAGGGGGGAACTCCTTGGGCTGCTTCGGCGGATACCGTGCGTTCTCTCTCCCAACATGAGCGTCGGGGTAAACGTCCTTTTCGAGATATCAAGGCAGGTGGCCTCTTGCCTTGGGGAGGGCTACGACGCCGAGATTTTCGAGGCCCATCACAGGGGGAAAGCCGATTCTCCCAGCGGAACGGCAATCGCGCTCGCAGAAGCGGTCGCCGCCGGCCTTGGATCAGAACTCGAAGACGTGGCGAGATACGAAAGACACGGGCGTATAGGGGCCAGAGGGAAAGGGGAAATAGGCATCCAGACGCTTCGGGGGGGAGACGTGGTCGGAGATCACACCGTCATGTTCCTCGGCGACGGGGAGAGAGTGGAGCTTACCCACAGGGCGACCAGCAGGGAGAACTTCTCTGCGGGCGCGATTCGCGCGGCGAAATGGATTCCGGGAAAACCTCCGGGGATCTACGCCATGAGGGACGTGCTCGGATTCTGACCCCGCCGCGTTTATCCACCATGTACCAGTTCAGGCTTATCGAAAAGGAAAAGGGCGGTTCCGCCAGACTGGGGGAAATCCGCACCTCACACGAAACGATTGAGACTCCTGCATTCATGCCCGTGGCGACCCAGGGAGCGGGCAAGGCCATAACGCCCCTTGATCTTCGCCGCCTCGGTTTTCGGGTTCTTATAGCAAACGCCTACCATCTCTACCTCAGGCCCGGCACTGACATAATAAGCTCCCTCGGCGGACTTCATCGCTACATGTCTTGGGACGGCGCGATCGTCACCGACAGCGGCGGCTATCAGATCCTGAGCCTCGCTAAAAGCAGGAAGATAATGGAAGACGGAGTCTCCTTCCGCTCCCACATAGACGGAAGCGAGCACTTTTTCTCCCCCGAGGTCTCTATAGCCGTTCAGGAGGACCTGGGGTCTGACGTCATGATGTGTTTTGACGAATGTCCAGCCCATGATTCCCCCTACGAGTACATGGAGAAGTCCGTTTCCCTTACGACGCGCTGGGCGGGGCTTTGCAAGCAGGCGCGGCGGGACCCTTCCAGGGCGCTTTTCGGGATCGTGCAGGGAGGGGTGTACGAAGACCTTCGGGCGCGCTCCGTGGGAGAGCTTGTGGACATAGGGTTTGACGGTTACTCGATAGGCGGCCTCGGGGTCGGCGAGTCAAGCGGGGCCACTTTTGAGATTACCGAACTCTGTGCCGGGCTTCTGCCCGAGGACAGGCTCAGGTACCTCATGGGCATCGGGAACCCGAGCGACATAGTGAGGGCGGTAGCTCTCGGGGTCGATCTTTTCGATTGCGTAATCCCGACCCGAAACGCCCGCAACGGCACTCTCTTTACAAGCCGGGGAAAAGTGGTTATAAAAAACTCCCGTTACGCGTA
The DNA here is from genome assembly GCA_965204035.1 of Thermodesulfobacteriota bacterium. Taxonomy (GTDB): domain Bacteria; phylum Desulfobacterota_D; class UBA1144; order Nemesobacterales; family Nemesobacteraceae; genus Nemesobacter. Next base: position 1,227,006 of record OZ241964.1, on the reverse strand, counting down.
CGACAGCTCGCCTCTTGATGAGAATTGCGGCTGCTACACGTGCAAAAATTTTTCAAGGTCGTATCTGAGGCATATATTCATGGCCGGGGAGATTCTCTCTCTTCAGCTGCTGACCCTTTGTAACCTCTATTATTACTCCGAACTGATGAGAAGAATAAGAGAATCAATAAAAACCGGCACCTTCAGGCAGTTGTGCTCGGAACTCAGCGATGCTGAGGAGGAACAGTAATTGAAAAGATTAGCTTTTGTCGCTACTTCAGCCCTTTTTCTTTTATCATGCATGCCTCCCGGGACCGGGCAGGGAGGATCGGGGGGGACGCCGTTCTCCGCCATACTTCCGTTCGTTCTGATATTCGCCCTTTTTTACTTTCTTATCATAAGGCCCCAGCAGCGCCAGAGCCGCGAGCGCAAGAAGATGCTCGCCGAGGTGAAAAGAGGCGACGGTATTGTTACCACCGGGGGCATATACGGCAGGGTGATAAACGTTGACGGGGACGACCTCACGGTCGAGATAGCCAAGGGCATCAACATAAAGATGGTCCGCTCCGGAATCTCGGAGAAGACCGATTCCGGGGCCGCTGAAGGCAAATCCAAAGGGGGCGGCTGATTAGATGAAAGGCGTGTCCCGTCTTTGGATTACCGTTATCTTTCTTTTCTCTTTTCTCTGCGCAATACTCCTTACGCCTACCTTCATGGGCGACAAGCTTCCCTCGTGGTGGGGGAAGGTTTTCTCAAGCAAGGGGATAAGCCTCGGGCTTGATCTTGAGGGAGGGATATTTCTTCTCCTGGGAGTAGAGACCGAAGAGGGCGTGGAGCAGGAAATGCTCATAGTTGAGGAGGCGCTGGTATCGAAATTCAGGGAGGGGAGGATTCTCGTCAAGAACTCCTCTGTTTCGGACGGAACCCTCACGATCGGCCTTTTCCCGGGCGCGAATATGGACAAGGCGCTTGAGATCGCGCGCGAGGAGTTTGAAAAGGTGGCGGATATAGATTCCGACGGCTTTCTGGTCACACTCTCGATAAAACCGTCCTATGTGGACGAGCTTGAGCAAAACTCCATAGAGAGAGTCCGCCACATAATAGAGAACCGCGTTAAGGATTTCGGCCTCGTCGAGCCGAGCATACAGAAATCAGGCGACGACAGGATCCTGGTGCAGGTGCCGGGCGCTTCCAAAAAAGACAGACAGAGAATAGTCAACCTGATCAAAAAGACGGCCGTTCTGGAATTCAAGATCGTAAGGGCGGTCGGGGCGACGCGGGAGAACCTGCTTGCCGCCGCCGAAGCCGGGACCGAGAGGCAGCTTGCGGAAAAAGGCCTTGTCATCCACGAGGGAGACACCGGGAACGAGAACGAAAAGTTCTTTCTGACCGAGAAGCTTGCGAGCGTGACGGGGGAATATATCTCGGATGCCCGGATAACGTTTGACAATTACGGAAACCCGGCGGTCGGATTCACGTTCAGGGGAGAGGGCGCGAGCAAGTTCGGAAAGCTTACCGAGGCCAACATCGGCGAACGTCTGGCGATAGTTCTTGACGGCGTGATAAAATCAGCGCCCACAATCCAGGACAAGATAACCTACCAGGGCACGATAACCGGCACTTTCACCACGGAGGAGGCAAAAGACCTCGCGCTCATTCTGAGATCAGGCTCCCTTCCGGTTCCCGTGAGGGTTGAGCAGGAAAGGACCGTGGGTCCTTCCCTGGGGCAGGACTCGATAGAGAAGGGGAGATTCTCCATGATCGTCGGCGGCATACTTGTTCTGGCGTTCATGGTCTTTTTCTACAGGCGTCAGGGCGTTATAGCGAACGCCGCGCTTGTGCTCAACATACTTTTCATAATGGGCTTTCTCTCCGCTTTCGGCGTTACGCTTACGCTTCCCGGCATAGCCGGGCTCGTCCTTACGCTCGGCATGGCGGTTGACGGAAACATCATCATATTCGAGAGGATAAAAGAGGAACTTGTTGCGGGCAAAACCGCGGTTCACTCGATTGAAACGGGATACGCGAGATCCGTGTGGACCATACTTGACGCGAACGTCACGACGCTTCTTACGGCGCTTATACTTTTCTGGCTGGGCACCGGCCCCGTGAAGGGTTTTGCGGCAACGCTTTCAATCGGAATAGTGTCGACCGTTTTCAGCAATCTGATTGTGGCGAGAGTCTTTACGAACATGCTTTACAGGGACAAAAAACTGACGGAAGTAAGTATCTGAGGGTGCGCGAGTGCGGATTATAGGAAAACTGAGTTACGATTTTGTGGACAAGATGGGGGGCGCGATGCGCATTTCCATCGCGCTTGCGGTTATTTCCATCGCTTCCCTCCTGTACCACCAGGGACCTAACTGGGGAGTGGAGTTCACGGGCGGAACGGAGATACATATAAAGCTCGCAAAGAGCCTTGATACCAACATCCTCAAGGGGACGCTTGCCGAGAACGGTTTTCCCTCGGAATCGGTTCAGCGTTTCGGCCTTCCGGGCGACAACGAGCACCTCATACAGTTTGCGCCGGAGCTTGCGACCTTTGACCAGATAGGTGATTTTCAGAAAAAGCTAGAGGACCTCTTTGCCACGTCACAAGATTTTGAGGGAGCCTCCATCCAGAGAATAGACTACATAGGTCCCAGGGTGGGGAAGGAACTCATAACCAAGGCCCTTTTATCCATACTGATCGCGTGCGTAGGCATACTTGCCTACCTGGTATTCAGGTTTGAATTCGGTTTTGCCGTGGGGGCGGTTATCGCCCTTATTCACGACACCCTTATAACTGTCGGGGCCATATCGCTCGCGGACAAGGAGTTCACCCTTGCGATCGTGGCCGCGCTTCTGACCGTGATAGGTTATTCGGTTAACGACACGATCGTCATATTCGACAGGATAAGGGAGAACATGGGGAATTTCCCCGAAAAAGGCTTCAGGGAGCTTGTTAACGACGGAATAAGTCAGACGCTCTCGCGTACGCTGCTCACGGCCATAACGGTGTTCATAGTGCTCCTGCCGCTCTTTTTCCTCGGCGGCTCGGTAATACACGATTTCGCGTTTACCCTTATGGTAGGGGTCGTTATAGGAACCTACTCGTCAATCTTCGTGGCAAGCGCCTTCGTGGTCTACTGGAGAAAAAGAAAGGAGTCCATATAGAAGCCGCGCTTTGGCGGATGCCCCGTCGAAAGCCGGTTCCGCGCTTTGATAATCGCTCTCATAACGGTTAAATATTTCCCGTTTTGTTTCTGAAAACACATAACTCGTTCACATCATGCAGGAAACTCTAGAGCAGATAAGAAACCAGATAGATTCTGACCTTGAGGGGGTCTCAACGGAGGCCGAGCTTCTCAGGGTGAAGGCAGGCTACGTCGGAAAGAAAGGGTCTCTCACTCAGCTTCTTAAATCCATGAAGGACCTCCCCGCTTCCGAGCGCCGGGAGGCGGGCATTCTCATAAACGGAACCAAAGGGGAAATCGAGGAGCTGATCGAGAGAAAATCCGACGAGATAAAGCGCAGGGTGATGAATGAAAAGCTCCTTGAGGATGCAACCGACTTCACTCTTCCGGGCCGGGGAATGCCGGTCGGGGCCAAGCATCCCATAACCCAGGTGATGGAGCGCATCGTCTATGACTTTGAGAGGATGGGATTCGAGGTAGCCGAGGGTCCCGAGGTCGAGCTTGACTACTACAATTTCGAGGCGCTTAACATACCGAAAAACCACCCCGCGAGGGACATGCAGGATACTTTCTACATAACCGACGACATGGTCTTGAGAACCCACACCTCGCCGGTTCAGATACGGATCATGCAGACCCAGCAGCCTCCCGTGAAGATAATAGCTCCCGGAAAGGTTTACCGGTGCGACAGCGACGTTTCCCACACCCCCATGTTCCACCAGATAGAAGGTCTTCTCGTTGACAAGGGGATAACTTTCGGAAACTTAAAATCCGTCATCATCCAGTTCGTCAAGCTCACTTTCGGCGACAATACGAACGTCAGGTTCCGCCCGAGTTTCTTTCCCTTCACCGAGCCCAGCGCCGAGGTGGACATAGAGTGCCAGATATGTTCCGGCCTCGGATGCAGGGTATGCAAGGGTACCGGCTGGCTTGAAATAATGGGATGCGGAATGGTCGACCCCGCGGTTTTCTCAAGCGTTAACTACAACACTGACATCTACTCGGGTTTCGCCTTCGGCATGGGAGTTGAGAGAATCGCCATGCTTAAGTACGGAATAAACGACATAAGGCTTTTCTTTGAGAACGACGTAAGGTTTTTGAGGCAGTTCGTATAATTCTTTTGCGGGGCCCCGGTCATATGCGAGGCGCCGTTTCTTATGGACCGCTTCATTTCAGTGCATGAAAACGACTGGATTAGACAACGTTTCTGAGTTTAAAAAACATCTTTTATATGAGAGTAATACGAATCAGATGTTAAACAAGATTCGAGAAAACAGAAAGGAGAACACCAATGGGAATCAAACCTGATCACTGGATAAGGAAAATGGCGCTTGAGCACAAGATGATAGACCCTTTTGTGGAAGGCCAGGTAAGCAAGGGTGTCATATCGTACGGCCTTTCCTCTTACGGCTACGATATAAGGGTAAGCAACGAGTTCAAGGTGTTTACCAATCTTCACAGCGCGGTTGTTGACCCGAAGAATTTCGATCCCAACTCCTTTGTGGAGATAGAGAACGATTACTGCATAATTCCGCCGAACTCCTTCGCGCTTGCAAAGACCGTTGAGTATTTCAGGATACCCAGGAGCACAGTTACCGTGTGCGTCGGTAAATCCACTTACGCAAGGTGCGGAATAATCGTGAATGTCACTCCCTTTGAGCCCGAGTGGGAGGGATACGTGACGCTTGAGATCTCGAACACGACTCCCATTCCCGCAAAGATTTACTCGAACGAGGGAATCGCCCAGGTGCTCTTTTTCGAAGGTGACGAGGAGTGTGACAGATCCTACGCAGACAAGAAGGGGAAATACCAGAAACAGACCGGCATCACGCATCCTAAGATTTCGCAGGCTTAACTGGCGGTCGGTGTTTTGCGGCTGATTTTATCATGAGTCAACGTTCCCGGGAAGGTTCTCCTGTATCATCCAGCGACTGTTGCACGGTCCCTTTCTCGGCCCCAAGGGGTCAAGCTTGCGGTAGCCCTTGACGGGCAGTTCTGCGAGTTCGCTGAATTCGGAAGAATCGTAACCCCAGTATTCCAGAATCCACCCCAAGCGCTTTGCCACCGCGACATTCAGCCGAAGAGCATACTTTACTATTCGCTTCATGTTGAGGTTATCTCCTATGACATTAAAGGCGTGGAGCGCTTCGGCGAAGCCGCCGCAGTACTGAGGACGGCAAAGGCCGTCCAGAAGCGTACGCTCGGGATCCGTTATCAATACCAGAGTGTTTCCGATCAGTATTTCTTCCGTACCGAAGAAATGCTCGGGTTTCACCTGAATAAACCTGTATAAAGTATTCCCGCTCTTATACCCTCTGTAGGACATTCCTCTGCTTTTAATCCCTCGAACACGCGGGAAGGAACTTCCCGTGGTTGTCAGGACGAAAATCGTTCTAGGTATCTGATCCGTCAAGCCGTGGTGATTCATGGCCAGCCAGTGAGAAATCGCCGCAGGGCTTGCCAGATTCATCGCGATCTCAAACTCGTGCACGGGAAAAGTCCCGGGAACGGACAGTGCGTACAGCCCCCTGCGAATCGAGACTATCCAGCCATTTCGTCGGAGATGGTAAAGAGCTTCGCAAAGATACGAATCCTTGAGACCAACGTGAGGCGCCATTTCCCGCGCCCGTTCTGTCGAGAATATCCTGTCTCCCCGGGAAGCCAGAAGTCTGACCAGCTCAACTCCGACCATGGATTTCTTTAGATTCTTTTCAGTCTTAATTTGATTTTCTCCAATTTTTACTTAATATTATCTATCATCATATTTGTGTATCATTATATGGCGAACATTTGAGAATATCAAATTTTTACTATAGATAATCTATTTCCAGCAATTTTCGCTATCTGATAATATGGAATTCTGGGAGACGACACTATCCGATGGACGGTCGCCAGAGAAGATCATCTCCTTGAAAATTCTGATTTTTACTTAAACTGCCGGATATTACAGACTTTTTTCTTTTTTCCGGGTATTATAATAATCATAATATCTCTAACCGGGAGGTACTTGTTTTGAGCGAGTCTCAAGAATCCGAAATAATGGGTGAATTGCGGCAGGATAACGGTTCCGGCGACGATTACACAGCCGAGCAGATAAAGGTTCTTCCGGGCCTTGAAGCCGTAAGAAAACGCCCTGACATGTACATAGGGGATACCAGTTCCCGGGGATTCCACCACCTCGTGTTCGAGGTTCTCGACAACAGCGTGGACGAATCCCTGGCGGGGTTCTGCGACAATATCTCCGTTACCGTGCACGTGGACGAGAGCATTACGGTTGAGGACGACGGAAGGGGAATTCCGGTTGACATCCACGAAGAGACGGGAAAACCGGCCGTTGAGGTCGTGATGACCATGCTCCACGCCGGGGGGAAATTCGACAGCAAGGTCTATCAGGTTTCAGGAGGGCTCCACGGCGTGGGCGTCACGGTGGTAAACGCGCTCTCAGAGAGCCTCTCGATAGAGATCAAAAGGGAAGGGGATGTCTGGTACCAGGAGTATGAAAAGGGAGAGGCGGTAAAAGACCTTAAGAACACCGGAAAAACGAAAAAAAGCGGAACCAAGATTCATTTCAAGCCCGACTCTGGGATATTCGAGGTCACCGAGTTTAACTACGACATACTCGCCCACAGGATAAGGGAGCTTGCCTTCCTTAACAGGGGCCTTCGTATCACCCTTAACGACGAGAGAGCGGACAGGTCCCAGGAGTTTTTCTACGAAGGGGGAATAGTCGCTTTCGTCGAGGAACTTAACCAGAACAGAAGAGCGCTCCACCCCGAGGTGATTTACGTTTCGGGAGAGAGAGACTCAACCGCGGTTGAGGTCGCCCTGCAGTATAACGACACTTACAGGGAAACCATATTCTGCTACGCGAACAACATAAACAACATAGAGGGCGGAACCCATCTCTCGGGCTTTCGCACCTCCCTTACGAGAACCATAAACAAGTACGCCGAGGAGAAGAATCTTCTTAAGAACCTCAAGATGGCAATCGCCGGAGAAGACGTGAGAGAGGGCCTGGTGGCCGTCGTGAGCGTGAAGATCCCGGATCCTAAGTTTGAGGGACAGACAAAAACCAAGCTCGGAAACACTTCAGTAAGGGGCATAGTCGAGTCCCTGCTTAACGAGAAGCTTCGGGTTTTCTTCGAGGAGAACCCTGCTGTGGCAAAACGCATCGTGGAGAAAACCATAGAGGCCGCGAGAGCGAGAAACGCCGCGAGGAAAGCAAAGGAGCTTACCAGGAGAAAAAGCGCTCTTGAGTCCGGCTCGCTTCCCGGAAAGCTGGCCGACTGCCAGGAACGCGACCCCGAGAAGAGCGAACTCTACATAGTCGAGGGGGAATCGGCGGGCGGTTCCGCGAAGCAGGCGAGAGACCGGCTCAACCAGGCCATTCTGCCACTTAAGGGAAAAATCCTGAACGTCGAGAAGGCCAGGCTTGACAAGATGCTCGCAAACGAGGAGATCCGCACCACTATCACCGTTCTGGGCACCGGGATAGGGAACGAGGAGGGCGAGTTCGACATATCGAAGATACGCTACCACAAGATAATACTGATGACCGACGCGGACGTTGACGGGTCGCACATAAGGACCCTTCTCCTCACGCTGTTTTACCGCTATTTCGGGGAAGTAATAGAAAGGGGATATCTCTACGTCGCCCAGCCTCCTCTGTACCTCGTGAGAAAGGGAAGAAAGGAAACCTACCTAAAGGACGACCAGGAATACGAGGAGTTCCTAGTCAAGCTCGGGGTTGAAAACCTGGAAGTTGTCTCCGGGGGCACAAACGGCCACGCAAGGCAGATCAAGGGACAGAAACTTTTCGATCTCGTGCAGAAAGCCATAAGGTACGGAAAACTTCTTGACCGCATGAGCAGGTGGGGGAGGAACAGGGGGATAGTTGACGGTTTCGCCAGAAGAGCCGATCTCGGCAAGACCAACCTCAGGATTGGCAACGAAGCCTCCCTGGATGCTCATCTTGTCGGAATAAAGGAGTGGCTCGGGGAGAACTATCCCGACATAGTCGATCTTGACTGGACGCTTGGAGAGGACACAGAACATAATTCAAACAGCATTGAGTACAACTTCAGGGAAAACGGAAGGGTAAGTTCCTGCTTTATTGATTTTAACTTCCTCGCATCTCCCGATTTCAGGGAACTCAGGAAGCTTGCCGAGTCTCTCAGCCCACTTTGGGACTCTGCCTGTCATATCGTTGATGACAGCGAAGAAAAAGAGGTTGGAAGCCTTGAGAGATTCGTTGAGTTTATCATGGAGAGAGGGAAGAAAGGTCAGTTTATACAGAGATATAAAGGTCTAGGAGAGATGAATCCCGAGCAGCTCTGGTCAACGACCATGAATCCCGAGAACAGGGTACTTAAACAGGTACAGGTTGAAGATGCCGTTGAAGCCGACGAGATATTCACAAAACTCATGGGCGATCAGGTTGAACCCAGAAAGGAGTTTATCGAGTCAAACGCCCTCAGGGTGAGCAATCTGGATATATGAGGTTCTTGGAGCCGTCCTGCTTCAAATTATCCTTGCAAATTTAAAGTTTATCTTTTAAAATGCAAGGATGATAAAACGTTACGCATACCATCAAGTGGAGGAGGCTCTCGGTCGGCAGGCCGCAGTAGCGCTGATCGGTCCCCGTCAGGTCGGCAAGACAACGCTTGCGCTTGAGATTGGCAAAAAGAGGGACGCGCTCTATCTCGACCTTGAAGCCAGCGCGGACCGCAAAAAGCTCGCTGACCCCGCGCTGTTTCTCGAGCCTTACGAAAACCGCCTGGTAATCCTGGACGAGGTTCACCGCGTTCCGGAGCTTTTTTCCGAGTTGCGCGGTCTGATTGACCGGGGAAGACGGCGGGGTCACCGCACGGGCCGCTTTCTGGTGCTCGGATCAGCCTCCGTTGATCTGCTGAGACAATCGGGTGAGAGTCTGGCGGGACGGATTGAGCATGTTGAACTGAATCCCCTGAGCGTGCCTGAATCGGCACCCGACGACAATCTGGTGACCTCGCTCTGGGTGCGCGGTGGCTTTCCCGACAGTTTTCTCTCCCGGAACAACAAAAACAGCCTTGCCTTCCGCCTCAACTTCATCCGGACCTATCTTGAGCGCGACGTTTCACAGTTCGGGTGGCGCATCCCGGCCCAGACACTTGAACGGCTCTGGACCATGCTGGCCCATGGCCAGGGAACCCTGCTTAACGCCTCGAGGATTGCCTCCGGTCTTTCGGTCAGCGCTCCGACTGTAAGCGGATACATAGACCTGCTGGCCGATCTTCTGCTGGTGCGCCGCCTTCCGCCGTTTCACGCCAACGTGCGGAAACGTCTCGTGAAGTCGCCGAAGGTCTATGTGCGGGACAGCGGTCTTGTACACGCCCTGCTCGGCATAGAGGATTACAACTCTCTTGCCGGCCATCCGGTCGTCGGTCCGAGCTGGGAGGGCTTTGTCGTGGAAAATCTCCTGTCTGTCGCACCGCAGGGGACAAGGGCAAGCTTCTACCGGACTTCCGCGGGCGCGGAGGTCGACCTGCTGCTGGAGCTTCCGGGAACCCGCGGTCCGATAGCGATCGAAATCAAGCGCTCTCTCTCCGCTACCCTGTCAAGGGGTTTTCGAAACGCTATTGAAGATATAGGGCCCGCGCGCTCATTCGTAGTCACGGCGGGTGCCGACCGGTATCTCCTCGCGAAAAATGTCGAGGCCATCGGTCTTCGGGACATGGCGTCTTTTCTGATGGAAATGTAAGGATTCTACCAAAGAGGAATGCGTGTAATCGACCTGTCACTTTCATTTCAACAATACGACGGGTCAAAATCTGTTTTGTCTCAGAAAACCATGTGGCAGCAGGTGATTGGAAGCCAAATTTGGGGACTTAGTCCAATGGCTTTGCAGAATTCCTCTCAGGAAGCGAAGAGTTATTCCATGGCCTTGAATTCTCCGTATCGCAACGCCAAACGGTCCCTGTCAGGATAATCCTGCCTTAGTTTCGGAAGCCTTAGCTTCTTACCCCTTAGCTGTTTGAGCGCTTCAAGCGTCGGACCGTCATCCTGATCGAGTAGGCGCTTTGAAACGTGAAGTCCATAGTCAGGATCGATTCCTATCAGGTGACCATCAAACGCCGCGTGGTGGATCTTGGAGAGCAGCAGGCCATTTGATATTACCGGCTGACCGAGTTCAGGGTTCACATCGGGGATTATGTGGGCTGCGTCAAGCAGGCGTCTTTCGGGAATGCCGGACAAGGCACATCGTCCTTTGTAGGCAGCGAGAATTGATTCGCGGAACTGTCCTTGATGAACCCGTTGTTTCACCGTATGTAGTGTGTAACGCCTTTCCTCCGAAGTTTCAGGAGGAGTCATTTCCTTCTGGTTGGATTTGCCGAAGAACACCATGACCTTCTGGGCATTTTTGTCCCAGCCCCCGATAAAAACGGGTGCTATTGCCTGATATTGGCCAGGAGCAATTCCAAGAAAATAGATTATGGGGGTCTGGTTTTCAAATGCTTCGCGAAGCAGTTGGTTCTCCTTGGCTTCAGGACCACCCTTTTTCATAAAGTCGTAGTTTATGTATTCTGTGCCTTCAAAAATTTTCCTGTGAACGTCTATTTGGTCTTCGTACAGGGGTTTGTGGCCTTTTTTTAGAAATCTTGTTCTGATTGAGAGAAGAGATTTCATCTCTTTAGGTTTGAATATACCGCGTGGGTTTACAAGTGAGATTTTCTCTCCTTCAAACATAAAACCCTTTGAGATCTCTTTTGCTGGTATATGGGTATAGATTGCGCTCAGCTTTTTGACATGCTCAAACGCCGCCATTCGTATGGAACTGTCATGCTCGAGGTGTAAATCCCTCATAAACGCAATTATATACTAAAGAATTCCAAGAATGATAAGAAAACTTACGAGGAGAAGATTAGCTACTGCTAGGGGGAAAAGCCTCTTCCAGCCGAGGGCCATTACCTGGTCATACCTGAACCTTGGCAAAGTCCATCTTACCCAGATAAACAGGAAGAGTAAGAAAAGGACTTTGCCAATAAAGACAGCTGGCGGCAGATACCAATGCGTGTTGATATCGATGCCGAACCACCCTCCGAACGGTAAGGGATACCAACCACCCAAAAACAAACAAGTTATCATGCACGAAGCAACTATCATATGAGTATATTCAGCCATGAAGAACATTGCAAATTTTATGCTGCTGTATTCGGTGTGATAGCCGGCGACTATCTCGGGTTCGGCTTCCGGCATGTCAAACGGAAGCCTGTTGGTTTCGGCAAACGCGGAAACTACGAAAACCACAAACCCTATAAAGGACGGGATTAAGAACCACATCTTCTCCTGCGCTTCGATTATGTCCCCCAGGCGAAGCGAGCCCGTTATGGCGATTACCCCCAGTATGGACAGGCCCAGAGCGAGTTCGTAGCTTATCATCTGCGCCGCGGCCCGAAGGCCTCCCAGAAGCGAGTACTTGCTGTTGGAACCCCACCCGCCGAGCACCACGCCGTACACGCTGAGCGAACTTATTCCGAGCACGTAGAGAAGGCCGATGTTTATGTCGGCTATCTGGAACCTTATGAACACGGGGTCCTGGAGAAATCCGAAAAGATCCGTGTGAACCCCCTTTCCTATGGGAATCACGGCGAGGGCCGCAAGGGCCGTGACGAGCGCGAACGCCGGGGCCATTACATACATGGTCTTGTTCGCCTTCGGGGGAATGATGTCTTCTTTGAAAATGAATTTTATGCCGTCTGCAAGAGGCTGGAGAAACCCGGAAGGCCCGACCCTGTTCGGTCCGTAGCGATCCTGTATGAAGGCGCTTAACCTTCTTTCCGCGAATGTGAGGTAGGCGACAACCGTCAGGACGACGAAAAAGACAAGCGCTATCTTTGCGACCGCTATTGATATCAGAAGTGGAGTCATCCGCCCGCGCCGTGTTCAAGAACTTTTCCGACGGTACCTATCCTGTCGTAGCTGACCCCCCCGTATCTGGGGACCTTGAGGCTTATGTCATCCATCACTTCCGACGCGGAGCCGTAGCTGAACAGGGCCTTGTCGAGCCGCTCCCCGATCATGCACAGTATTTCGCATGCGGACTTGGCATTCCCGGGAGGAGGGATGGCCTTTCTTATTCTCTGAACCCGTCCGGCGTCGTTCGTGAAAGTCCCGTTCTTTTCATAGGGACTTGCCGCCGGAAGTATTACGTGAGCGTATCTCGCGGTCTCGGTTAGTCTGTAGTCGATAACCGCAAGGAAGCTGATTCTCTCAAGCGCCCGCGAAAGTGCGTATTTCTCGTGGCCCGAAACCATCTCGAACAGGTCGGCTTCGATAACCACCAGCGTATTGATCCTGCCGGCAAGCAGCGAGTCCACCGTGGCTTTTATATCGTTTCCGTTTGCCTGTGTCATGAAATTCCTGGCTCCGGCGCTGTTTGGATAAGGGTCGTTGCTTACAAGGTTGAATTTTTTCTCTGTTTCCCCGGTTCCCGTGGCGCAGATTGCCGGGCAGTCCCCAAGGGTGGACGAGAGCTTCACTGCGAGAAACATCTCCTCGTTTGTAAGCCTGGCCGATCCCGCGATAGCGCAGGTGTCCGCGTCGCCCGACTTTATTCCCGAGAGCCTGGCCCCGACGCTGTTAACCGCGTTCTCCCAGGAGGCTATCTCGTAGTCCCCACCGCTTTTCATTATGGGGTCCTTAAGCCTGGTCGACTCCTGTACCTCCTTGTAGTCGAATCTTCCCCTGTCGCATATCCAGTGCCCGTTAACTTCCTCGTTTATTCTCGGGCGTATGCGGGAGACCTCTCCCTTTCTCGGGTCGACGCCCACGGTAATGTTGCACCCGGTGCTGCAGAGGGAACACACGGAGTCTGTGAATTTCATGTACCAGACCCTCTCTTCGTGAAGGTTGTCTTTGGGGAGCAGGGCACCGACCGGGCAGATGTCAATCACGTTTCCGGCAAGTTCATTATCAAGCGTTTTGCCGGGGAAAACGGAGATTTTCTTCCGGAATCCTCTTCCCGTGGTTCCAAGTTCGTGGGTCTTTGTCACCTCATCCGTGAAACGCACGCACCTAGTGCACATGATGCACCTGTTGGCGTCGTACATTATGCGGTCGCTCAGGTAGCTTTTCTGCCTTACCTTCTTGTTCTCGGGACCGCCGACCCTGCTGTAACCGGGACCGTGATCGAAAGTGGTCATCTGGAGCGGGCATTCTCCGCCCTTGTCGCATATGGGACAGTCAAGCGGGTGGTTTATCAGCGTGAACTCAACGGCCGCCTTCCTTGCCTCAAAAGCTTTTTCGGTGTCAGTCTTCACCACGAGGCCCTCTCTTACGGTCGTGTTGCACGCGGGGAGCACCTTGGGAACGCCTTCCACTTCCACGAGGCACTGCCTGCACTGGGCGACCACGCTCAGCGAAGGGTGATAGCAGAAGTGGGGAATCTCTATCCCGGCCACCGCGGCGGCCTGGATGACGTTCAGTCCGTCGTCCACATCAAGTTCAATTCCGTCGATGGTTATCTTGGGCATAGAGAGGGCTCAAAGGAAAAAACGATTAGGGAAAATACTATCAGAGAAAGTCCTTTTGACAAGTCAGGCGTTCTCGTTCTTTTCGGGTGCCTGGAACTTGGTTTTCTCGTCGGTATCGTCTTCGAACTCTATGTTCTTTTTTATATCATCCTTGGCTCTTTGGAGCTCTCTTATCCCCCTGCCAAGAGTTCTTGCGACTTTTGGAAGCTCCTTTGGCCCCAGAACTACGAGGGCGATAAACAGTATTATCAGTAATTCAGCCGTGCCAAGTCCGAACATGGTTTTTTCTCCCAGCTTTTAATATAACCAAAACCGGGGGACTAAGTACCGAATTTCTCAGTTTTTTTTGCGGGAGTTGTTATAAGAAGCGTTAACAAGGCCGTTATGAAAGACGCCGCCATCGCCACGACAAGGGAGTTCTGGTAGCTCTGGGTCATGTCGAAGAGAAATCCCGAGATAAGGGGACCGCTGATCGCGGCGAGGGAGAACCCGGTGCCGAAAACGCCGAAGATACTTCCAAGCGACTTAAGGCCGTAGAATCTTCCAAGTATAGTCGGAAACATCGGTACCCATCCGCTGTAGAAAAAGCCGAACAGAAAGCCGAACAGGTAAAGCGACCATACCTCAACGACCGACAGAATCAGGATTATTGAACATGCCTGAAAGAAATAGCATACAAACAGTATGCGCACGTCCCTGAGCATGTTGGTTACCACTCCCGAGAAGAAGATCCGCCCGATAATGCTTCCGACCCCTATGAAGGCGGGCGCCCCGGCCGCCACAAGCGGCGTTATTCCCGATCCTACCGAGAAGTTAAAGAGGTTAACGATAATAATGAGAAAAGTGTTAAACCCGAAGAAGAAGGCGGCGTACATAAGCCAGAAGCTTGAGTGTGAAAACGCTTCCTTCGGACTCCAGTCAGAAGTTCCCGTCTCCTTTGCCGCATCCTCGGAGTTCTCTCCGTACGGCCTGAGATTCATGTCCTCTGGGTGGCTTTTCACCAGGAACGCGGAGCAGAGTATCGCGGTGAAAATTACGGACAGATAAACAAGGGCGCGCTCGTAACCGAATGATTCTATAAGCCAGGTGGTAAGCGGGTTTACCACCAGTCCGCTTACCGGAACCCCTGCCGTGGCGATCCCTATGGCAAGCGCCCTTTTCTTAACGAACCACCTGCTGATAATGGTGACCGGCAGTATGTAGAGAAACCCGTCTCCTATTCCCACCATTACGCTGTAGGTAAGGTAGAGTTCCCAGGTGGTCTGGGCATAAGCGGAGAGAAGAAAGCCGAATGCTCCTATAAGCCCTCCAAAGAAGGTGAGGTACCTCGCGTCATGGGTGTCTATAAGCCTTCCCGCGAACACGAAGGAAAAGGCCATGCACACGCACCTCAGGGAAAAAAATGACGATCCGGCGGCGGTGGAGAGACCGAAAGCTTCGTTTAGGTAAGGGAGGAATATCCCGAACGAGTAGAGAACCATCCCGTCAAGCGTTATGAGCAGGTGTCCAGCTAATACTATGATCCATCCGTAAAAAATTTTGTTTCTAAGCATAGGCTCTTTGTGTGTAAACGGGATTTCGCCGTCGCGGGCGAATCAGAGAAGTTTCCGGAAATCGCCGTGTCCCCCAAGGTCGGCAAGTTTTTCGAGGGGGAACGTCTTTTCCTCTCCGGTTCTCATGTTGCGAAGCGAAAAGACTTCTCTCCGAAGCTCGTCCTCTCCGATAATTACTGAGTACGCCGCCCCGGTCCTGTTCGCTCTTCTCATCTGGCTTTTAAGGCTCTTGTTTTCGTATTCGGTCTCAACGCGCATGCCCTTTTTCCTCAGGTCGTCGGCTATTTTCGCTGCTTCTCCCCGGGCTTCCTCCCCGATATGGATGATGCATACGAGCTGCTTTTTCCCCGGAGAATTCCTCCGCGTCCCGGTTTTCTCAAGCAGAAGCAGTATCCTCTCAAGCCCCATCGCGAAGCCCACTGCGGGAGTTTCCGGTCCCCCCATCCGCTCAACCAGAAGGTCGTATCTTCCCCCGGCGGCCACGGCGTTCTGGGAACCGAGCTTGTCAGTCGTTACCTCAAAGACCGTGTCTGTGTAGTAATCAAGTCCTCTCACTATCCTTGGGTTAAGTCTGTAGGGTATGGATTTCTCGCCGAGAGAGGAGGTAAGAGTGTCCAGATGCTCGTTGCTCTGCTCGGAGAGATAATCCCGGATCGAGAAGGGGATCTCGGAAGTTACCTCGCGGCACACTCCGGTTTTGCAGTCAAGTATCCGAAGGGGGTTCGTGCCGAGTCTGTTCCGGCAGTTCTCGCAAAGGGAGTCCTTGTTCGGGGAGAGGTAGTCCGTAAGGGCTTTTTTGTACTGCTCGCGCTCAGCTGGCTTGCCTATTGAGTTAAGTTCAAGCTCCACGTGATCCGAGAGCCCGAGTTCCGTGATCGCAAGCCAGAGCATCGCGATTATCTCTGAATCCGCAAGGGGGTCCCTGGAACCGAAAAGCTCGGCTCCTATCTGGTTAAAGCTTCTCTGCCTTCCTTCCTGGGGTTTTTCGTGCCTGAACATCTCTCCCGAGTAGTAAAGCTTCGTAACGGGCGACTTTCTGTGAAGAGAATGCTCGATAAAGGCCCTTACAACTCCCGCTGTCCCCTCGGGTCGCATCGAGACCCACTCTCCGCCCTTGGTCTCGAAAGTGTACATCTCCTTCTGGACTATGTCGGTGGTGTCTCCGAGCCCTGTTGAGTAGACCCCGGAGAGCTCTAGGATCGGAATGATTATCTCGGAAAAACCGAAGCGCTCGAACACCTCTTTGGTCTTGCTCTCTACGAGCCGCAGTTTTTCCGTTTCGGGGTGGAATATGTCCTTGAATCCGTGAAGACGGGCCACTTTCATAGTAAGTTTTCCCGGGTGAGCAGTTAGCCCCGCGGGTTGGTTAAGATTATACGCTCTTCAATCAAAAATAAAGTTTCCGGCACCGAAGAGCGCCCTTGTGGAAGTACGTGGGAGGGAAGGTCAGTGAATGCCGCTGACAGGCCTGAAATCTCAGGAGGTCGGCATTTTCGACCGACCTCCCGAAGCTGTTTTCCCCGGCCCGTAGCGAACAATACGGGCTTGTTGCCGAGGAAGTTAATTCGTATTCACTTCTTCGCCTTCAAAGTTTAAATAGGTTCTTTTCTCCACTTCACCTTGAGCGTTGTATGTATCAACCGCATAGAGTCCATCGGTTATGTCTCCGTTATCGTTAAGATCGATTGGGCCCGAAAGTCCTTCGTAGTCAATGTCGTCGTTAATCGCGGTTTCATCGGTAAGCGCCGCGGCGCAGGTAGCATAGCTGTGGCACTTTGTTCCATCTCTCGTGACCCCCTGGATTTCGGAAACATAATCAGAAGGGTTATTGCTTCCGGCGCTTAGGGCCGCCAGGCTGAGTACGACCACCGCATCATAGGCGTGCGCGGAGAAGTCACCAAAGTCAATCCGGTCTTTGAATTCTTCAAGCCTTTCGCCCGGAGGCGGAACCGAAGCTATGCGCCTGAATCCCTCAATCTCACCGTCTTCCTCATCGACATGGGGGAAAAGGGATTTCTTGAAATTGAGCCCGTCCCCGACGTAATATCCGACTTCCCCAGGAATCACCGAAGAATCAAGCATGCCCTTGATTATTCTCCCTCCCTCTACATCAAAAACGAGTACGATTATAGACTGCACATCCGGGATTCGTTGCACTGCAGCTTCAACGTCTGAAACCACATCGGCGGCGTTCCTTGAAACCGTAGCGTCATCAGCATCTTCTGGAAAACGTCTGTGGTCATAGCTGACAACCTCGACCTGTCTGTCGCCGTCAGACATTATTTCGTCTCTGGCAAGCTTCGCGAGGGCTTTGCCCCATGCGTCATCACGATTCACTATAACCGTGTTGCCCCGAGACAGCTTCGTCGCCAGTATTGGTGCCTGAAAGCGGTCAGAGGGGGGTATTCTGAAGAAAAAATGCTGGTTGCCGCCGTCCACGAGCTTTTTGTTTGCATCGGTAAGGAGGGGAGAAGTTGCCGAGGGCGAAATGGCGACTATTTTATTTTCGACCAGAAAAGGAAGAAGAGCCAGAGAGTCTGCAGAGTATGAAGGTGCTACCATGCCGCGTACACCCATTCCAAGAAGCCGCGTCGCGCTTGCGGTCGCTTCGCCCGCTGCTGCCTTAAAAGAGTTTCCGCTTATGATTTCTATGTTTCCTCCCGCCTTGTTAATGTCTCCTTTCGCGAGATCCACGGCCTCTATAAGAGGATCGTTAAACCCTTCGCCTTCAGCCAGAAGTGTTCCTATGCAGAAAACTTCCGCGCAATCCACTACTGCCTCATCTTCTTCGTCGTGAAAGCACCCCGAAGAGAATATTCCCATGGAAACCAAAAACAGGACAGAACCCAGAATGATTAATCTTTTCACAGCCATATACCTCCAGTTGAAATATGTATCACCATCACCGAATCTCCGGTCGGTTGATGTACTTTACGATTATACATCAGAACAGGGCTAAACGGTCCAGTTTTTTTGCGATGATTTATATACAGGTAAAAAGTTTCTTTCGTTTAATGCTCTGGGAAGGGAGGGGCTATTCGTTTATAAGCTTTTCTTCGAACTCGCCTATGGGGATTGCGGCAAGGGTTTCTATGTGGATTGTGCCCCTCGAGCCGAGTTCTATCACGATCTTGGTGATCGTTTCATTGTCAGGTGCCTCCACTATGTTCACGAAGTCGTAGGGGCCGAGTGCCGCGTACTGGGCTTCAACCTTGGCGCCCATCTCCTCAAGTTCCCTGTTAACCTCGTTTATCCTCTCGGGCCTCATCTTTATGGTCCTTCTGCCCTCATCGGTGAGGTTGCTAAGCATTATGTATTTGCCCATCTTATCGTGCCCGCGCCCGGAACTTATCAGTCCAGAGCCTTGTTCAGTACCTTTTCTATTTCACTTTTCGGGACGGCGCCGATTATCTGCTCGGCGACCTCGCCGTTTTTAAAAACTATCAGCGTGGGAATGCTTCTTATGCTGAATTTCATCGTGGTCTCCGGGTTCTCATCCACATTCACCTTTCCCACCTTCACGCTGCCTTCGTAGTCATTGGAGATCTCCTCGATGACGGGGGAAAGGGCCCTGCAGGGACCGCACCAGGGAGCCCAGAAGTCAACCAGGACGGGAACTTCGCTTTCCATTACTTCCTTATCGAACACGGAATCTACTACTTCGACTATGTTTGAGGATGCCATTTAAATCTCCTTTGGGGGTTTTATGCCTATATGCTAATACCAATCTGGAATAATACAAGGAGAGAATTGTGGCCGGGAAGATGGAAAAACAGGTTGGCAAAGGAAAAAAAACAGGGGTGATTCTCAGGAAAAAACAGACTTTTCGCTCGTTATTTGACAGGGAAATTTAAGGCGTGTTAAAGTCTGTCCTGTGGGAAAGCGTTTTGCTGTCCCCCTTGTTCTCGGAATGAGTGTCCCTTTATTCTTGAATACGCAGGATGTCCCGATGAGACTGTCGTTCGGATTGCTTTTTCTCTGCATGTTGCTCCCGCCGTCGGCCGTGGCGGGCGGAGTCCGGGCCGCGGACGCCGCCATGGATTTTGCGGGTTACGAATCCCGCGCCGGCGCCGTTCTGGGCACGTATCGGCCGTCCCCGCCGGACCGCTCGCCGGAGACCGCGGCGCGAGCGGCGAACCGCTTCCTGGGTTTGCTGAGCGAGGCGCAGAGACGGTCTGCGCACCACGGCCTGACGAGCGCGGAAAGAACCAGGTGGACCAATGCCCCGGTACGCGGAGATGTCGGCGGCATTGCCCTCGGCGATCTGGACGAGGCCCGGATTCGCGCGTTCTCGGACCTTCTCGCGGCACTGCTGAGCGAGAAGGGTTACGGCAAGGTACGGGATGTCATGCTGGGGGACGATCTGCGCGCCACCATCGACGGCAAGATCAATCCGGGGGTCGGGATCGAAGCGTTTCGGTTCTCCGTGTTCGGTCCGCCCTCGTCGACGTCGCGATGGGCGGTGCAGCTGGACGGGCATCATATCGCCTTCAACATCACGCTCGATGGCGATGCCTGGTACATGTCGCCGAGCTTCATCGGCACATATCCGCAAGCCTTCACTGCGGCGGGCGTGAAACTGCGGCCGCTGGCCGCGGAGACCGATCTCGCGCACGACCTGGCCGCGAGCCTGACGGCGGAGCAGCGCGCCCTGGCCGTGATCTCCGACCGGCGCGGCGCCCTGCGGGTCGGCCCCGGTTGGGACGGTGTCGTCCCGGAGCCCGTCGGCATTCCCTGCAGGCTGCTTAACAGGGCGCAGAGGGAGAAGCTTCTCGCCCTGGCTTCACAGTGGTTCGACCTCATGCCGCCACATCATGCGCGGGCGCGGAAGGAGCGGTTTTCAGATGGGCTCGACGAGACCTGGTTTGCCTGGAGCGGCCCGATCGCGGCCGGGAGCGACGTTTCCTATGTCATTCAGGGACCGTCGGTCATTGTCGAGTATGCGAATGACTCGCGCGGGGGAAGCGACGCCGGCAATCCCGTGGATCACGTCCACACGATCTATCGCGAGCCGGACGGCGACTATGGCGGCGGGCTGCGCGACCGTCCCCGTTCTTGATATAAAGGCGTGCCGCAAAAGATGTTCCCGGGGAAACAGAGAATATCTTCACAGTCTCAACTCACGTACTCAAAAACCGGTCATATAACGTACTCTCTACAAGCCTGAATAAATGCTTGACGGCGCACATTCATGTTTGTTAAACTCGCTATAAGTACCTAGGACTAATCGTATCTTCCTAATACGGGAAGTCTGCAACCAAGGTAAGTACAATATTGGAAAAATTACTGGAGAATAAATAAAATGAAATTCAGAACATACGGAATGATTCTGTTTTTTGTATTAGGGCTTGTTTTTTCATTCACTATCGAGGCATCTGCTAGCCACGATGACGGTCAGAGCAGAACCGCAGCTGATGTCGAACCTGGAAATGAACAGCACATGAAAGAGTTGATTAAGCATATAGTGGCTCACTACAATCAAATTAGGGACCCGTTCATTGGTGATGACTTTGAGGAAAGACGCGTCGAGCTATACAAACAACTGACAATATTCTCCAGAGAGATCAGGCGAGAAGATGGAGACTACAGGCACGGTGAAATCTACGCAATGGAGATAACCGATAATCTTGTTATAACAAATCACGCGAGATACCCCGAATTGATAAATTACAAGATTAATCCAGATGCCGGGACACCGCTTGCGGAGATCTTTAAGGCTTTACTCGAGAATTCAGCTACTGGAGCTACGAATTGCGAAGATTACGGCGAGAACAATGAAAGGGTAGTCTGTGCAGAAAAAGTAGAGAGCGGCCTTGGTGAAAATCTAACTATCATAGCGGGTCTTCATCACGAGGAAGACTTGGATAACCTTGACGCCGTTTTCAGGGAACCTGACTGTTCAGGTCTCACGCTTGAAACCACCGCTGAAAATGTTTTCGAGGACCCGAGCAACGCCAATCTTGAAGCTTTCGTAAAAGATGTTATAGAAACAATTCAAGAAGATGTAGGAAGACTAACAGTGGAAGAAATCGGCAAACTGGACGGCGTTGATCTACAGAACCCCTTAACCCTAGCTCCGCTGGTAGACCCGACAACACAAGCAGAACTTTATAGAACAGTAACCGCAAGAATTCAAGAGCGGCTTTTCTGTTTTGGAAGTGGAGATTTCAAGCATGAAAACATATATATTTTTATAATGGGTACAGATCTAACAGAATCCACAGTACTTGTGAACGGAAACAACTTTGATTTGAACGGCGCCAACCTCGAATTGGAAGATGATCTATTGTCGGGTGAGCAGAATATAGCGAGGCTGTTTAACAACGCATTGGGAGACGAAAATTCCGCCTATGTCGAGTACCACTGGGACGACCCTACAGATCCAGACGATGACGTCCCGAACTTTTTCGAAGATGGAAAGGTTCCCGGCACAACGCCTAAAAGAAGCTATATCGAGGTTGCCGACATAAACGGAGGAGTTCCCAAAGCAGTTGCTGCCGTTACTCCTTTAACAGAGTCTCAGGTTCCTTCTCCTGTCGAGCTATTAATCTTCGGTTCCGGAATTTATAATCCACCAGAAATGGCGCCAGAAGAAACGACGTCAGGTGGTGGAGGTGGATGCGCTATCGCCGGAGCCAGCAATAGGTCTCAGGCCGCTTTGCTCAGCCTGCTTCTGACAGCGTCCGCTTTCTTCTCTGTTGTTTTCCTGAGAAGACATGCGTAGAGACTTTCTCGTAATACCGGCAGTCTTTCTGCGGGTAACACTGGCTTAACAAGGGAATGATCTTAATTCGGTTAGGATCGCCCCTTTGTTTTTTCCGGCATTTGAACGCACCTTTTTACCAACCCCGAAACGGGGCGGCAAAACATCAAGCTGTCCCCGGGCGGATATGCGCAAGAAACTGTCTGTCATAACTCAAGCCGTGGTCGGTACGGAAATAATATGCAACCTCTTCATTGACGGCGAAGAAAGACCCCGGAAAAAAGGTTCCTGCCCCGCAAAGGAAAATCCCGCTACGTAAAACCCTAGTGCCAGTCGCTTATAGTCCCGGTCGCTTAGTCGTGTATAATTTGGGAGATTTCAGAATGCGCGCATACCGTCCCTGGCTTTAAATACGGTGCGCGCGGGTTCTTTGCGGTTATTCTGAGAGGAGTGTTCAGATAATGGAGAGTGAACTTTGGTTAAGCGGATAAAACTGTTTTTTCTCTTTTTCTCTATATGCCTTTTTCCCGGGCTCTCCCTCTCCCAGCCCCCGGACGCTCCCGTGGTGGTATCCCCGGTCGTCGAAAGAGAGGTGAAAAAACCCCTCAGACTCGTCGGCGCGACGTTTCCCGCTAGGAAATCCGTCATATCAAGCGAGGTCGAGGGAGTCGTCGGGAAAATAAACGCCGAGGAGGGCCAGTACGTAAAAAAGGGCGAGACCCTCGCCGAGATAAAGAACGACAAGATCCGCCTTGCCCTCGAGCAGCTTAAAAACCAGAGAAAGGAAGCCCTTGCTAGGGCCGAGCTTTCTGAAAAAGATTTTGCGAGGATGGAGGAGCTTTACGAGAAAGGGATTGTTTCTGACGGAGATTTTGACAGGGCGAGGACCCAGAGGGAGTCCGACCGGGCCGGGCTGCTCAGCCTTGAAAGCCGCATCGAGATCGCCGAATACGATCTCGCGGCGTCGAGAATCGCCGCTCCCTTTAACGGCTACGTGACCAAGCACCACGCCGAAGCGGGACAGTGGCTCGGTATGGGGGACCAGGTGGTTTCCTTTGTCGACATAGACACGATAGAGGTAATGGCCGGGGTACCCGAGAGGTACATAGATGACATAAGCGAGGGCATGGAGGTCGAGGTCATGCTGCCCTCCCACAACCGGCTCACCGTTACCGCGAAAATCTCTTCGGTCATCCCCGACGCGGACCCCAGGGCCGTGTCCTTTCCGGTAAGGGTGGTGCTTGAGAACCCGGATCATACGATAAAGTCCTCGGCTTCCGCGGTAATCATGGCAAGAATCGGCGAAACCGAGAAAATAAAGCTCGTACCGAAAGATTCCATAGTCAGGTCTCCCCAGGGCTCTGTGGTTTTTGCCGTGAGGGAGAGCCTCGCCCACCAGGTGCCGGTTGAAGAAAAGGGCTGGTACGGGAGCTTCACTCGCGTCGAGGGGGAAGTAAGCGTGGGGGAGAGCGTGGTCGTAAGGGGAAACGAGAGACTCAGGCCCATGCAGAAAGTCAGGATCACTGACACCATAGAGCAATGAATCTTGTCGAGACCTCCATAAAAAACCCCGTAACCGTAGCCGTCGGCGTTATATTCCTCGTTATTTTCGGGGTTATCTCGCTTTTCAGGATTCCCGTTCAGCTTACCCCGGACGTGGAGACCCTCAGGGTTACCGTGAGCACTTTCTGGAGGGGGGCAAGCCCCTTTGAGATGGAAAGCGAGGTGGTAAACGAGCAGGAAGACGAGCTTCGCGGAATAACGGGCCTCAGGAGGCTTGACAGCGAGAGCTCGGAGAACTCCTCTGAGGTAATACTCGAGTTTGAAACCGGCGCCGACATCGACTCCAAGGTGGTCAAGGTGTCAAACAGGCTTGACCAGGTAAGGGAGTATCCCGACGAGGTCGAGCGGCCCGTGATAACCACCGTCGATCCCAGGGCAAACGCCATGGCGTGGTTTATCCTAAAGCCCCTTGCCGGCAATCCCGCGGATATAAATCTCTACTACGACTTCGCGGACCAGATAATCCGCACTAGGCTTGAGAGGGTTCCCGGAGTCGGAGCCTCGAACGTGTTCGGCGGAAGGGAGCGGCGCATAGAGGTTCTTTTCGACCCCGCCGCGCTTGTCAACAGAAACATCACGATAGCCGAGCTTGCCGCTTCCATTGACAGGGAGAATGAGAATTTCAGCGCCGGTTCCTTTAACGAGGGCAAGAGGCAGTATCTCGTCAGGACCGTCGGAGAGTACAGAACCACGCGGGACATAGAAAACATAGTGGTCGCTACGGCGCCAAGCGGGCTTCCCGTTTACCTGAGGGACGTTGCCGCTGTCCGCCTCGGATACGAGGATCCGGGCTACACCGTGAGGCAGAACGGGGAGCCCTCCATCGCCGTTAACGTGCTTCGCGAAAGCGGGGCGAACTCAATAGAGGTCAAGGAGGGCATCTTCGCGGCCGTTGAGGAACTGAATTCAGGCGTCCTCAAGGAAAGCGGGCTTCGCCTCCGCAATGTCTACGAAGAGACCGGGTACATAAAAAGCGCGATAAACCTTGTGAGGAACAATCTTATCATCGGCGGCGTGCTTGCCATAACGGTTCTTCTTCTTTTCCTCAGAAGCGCGAGCAGCACGATGATTGTGGCAATCGCGATACCGTCAAGCGTCGTAGGGACTTTCATAGTTTTCGAGGCGCTCGGGCGCAGCATAAACGTGGTCAGTCTCGCGGGGATGAGCTTCGCCGTCGGCATGGTCATAGACAACTCGATCGTGGTCCTTGAAAACGTGTACCGCCACATGCAGATGGGAAAATCGAGAGTGGAGGCGGCCTACGACGGCACGACCGAGGTCTGGGGGGCGGTGCTTGCAAGCACCCTCACCACGGCCGCCGTGTTCATTCCGATCATGTTCATCGAGGAGCAGACGGGACAGCTGTTTCGCGACATAGCCATAGCCATAAGCGTTTCGGTCATACTGAGCCTTCTTGTTTCAATAACCGTGATACCGTCCGCATCTTCGAAGTACCTCTCCACGAAGGGCGCGGAATCTCTTGAGCGCCTTCGTATCATGTCGCGTCTGTTCGGTTTCGCGGGAAGGGTCTCGGGGTTTATAAACCGCTTTACCGAGCAGATAATGACAAGCGTTCGGAAAAGGGCGATTCTCGTGGGTTCCTTCACCCTCCTGTCAATAGTGCTTATAATCGCCGTCTTTCCCAAGACCGAATACTTGCCCACTGGGAGCAGGAACCTGCTTTTCGGGATACTTATCCCGC
This sequence comes from Thermodesulfobacteriota bacterium, assembly GCA_965204035.1. GTDB lineage: Bacteria > Desulfobacterota_D > UBA1144 > Nemesobacterales > Nemesobacteraceae > Nemesobacter. Next base: position 1,201,819 of record OZ241964.1, on the reverse strand, counting down.
CTCCCGGATACAATGTCGAGGAATACACCGCCATCGGAGAGCAGATCGAGGCTGATCTCGAACCCTACATGAACGGGGAAACCGCGGCCGGCAAAGATCTCCCGCGCATAAAGAATTTCTTCTACGTCGCGAGGGGGAAACAGATTTTCATGGGCGCGGTCGCCGAGAACAGAAAGGAAATAAAGAAGATCTTCCCCGTTCTTCAGCAGACGGTATCCAAGATTCCCGGGACGTTCGGCGTGATAATCCAGCCCAGCATCTTCAACGCCAACATAGGCGAGGGGAGATCGATAGACGTTAACGTCACGGGAGATGATCTCGACGAGATACTGAGGGTCGCGAGAAGCGTGTTTTTCATGTCCATGGAGGCCATTCCCGGGGCGCAGGTAAGACCGATCCCGAGCCTTGATCTCGGAAGCCCCGAGATCAGGATCGTTACCGAGCGGGAGGCGGCTTCCCGGGTCGGGATCACCAACAGCGAGCTCGGGTTTGCCGTGAGATCCCTCATAGACGGCGTCGCGGCAAGCGAGTTTAACCTCGAGGGGCAGGAGGTCGACATAGTCCTGCGGGCGGAGCAGGATTTCTCAGAGAGAACCCAGGATATAGAGAACATAATGATCACTTCTCCTAGCGGGCAGGTGATTACCGTGGGAGCACTGGCCAGGGTCAGCCTTGAGAACGGCCCGGAACAGATAAATCACTACGAAAGACAGAGGGTGATAACGATACAGATAACTCCCCCCGAGGAAGTTACGCTTGAGGAGGCGATAGAGACAATTAACGACAATATAATCTCCGTGCTCCGTGAAAGCGGGCAGGTAGGGGGGCGGACCGGTTTTGTCCTCTCCGGGACCGCGGACAAGCTCGCGACGGCAAAAGACGCGCTTCAGTTGAATTTTCTCCTGGCCGTAGTGATATCGTTTCTGCTGATGGCGGCTCTTTTCGGGAGTTTTCTCCATCCTCTGGTTATCCTGATCACGGTTCCGTTTGCCTCCCTCGGAGGATTCCTGGGGCTCTTCGCGCTTAATCTGTTCACGTACCAGCCGCTTGATATACTGACGATGCTGGGTTTTGTGATCCTCATAGGAATAGTCATTAACAACGCCATACTCATAGTTCACCAGGCGCTTAACAACATGCGGGAGGGAATGGAGCAGCAGGCGGCCATACGCGAATCGGTAAGGGTGAGGATAAGGCCGATTTTCATGAGCACCCTCACAAGCGTATTCGGCATGCTTCCCCTCGTGCTCGCCCCGGGGGAAGGCTCTGAGCTTTACAAGGGCCTAGGAAGCGTCGTGGTCGGCGGACTTGTTCTTTCCACGGTCTTCACGCTGTTTCTGATCCCTTCGGTTTTCAGCCTCATGCTCGAGTTCCGGAAAAGGTCCCCGGTCTTATGAAACCGGTTTTGTTTGTGGCATAATAAACTCCTTGACTCAAATTGACAATTATCTGGAGGGAATCTTAAATGGCTAAGACGAAATACAGGGTGGAATCCGACTCGATGGGAAAGATGAAAGTTCCCTCGGACGCTTACTACGGGGCGCAGACGGCAAGAGCGGTTGAGAATTTTCCCGTGAGCGGACGCACTCTTCCAAGGGAATTCATAAGGGCGATGGGTCTTGTGAAGCTGGCCGCCGCGCATACAAACTTAGAACTCGGATATCTGAAGAAAGGCGCGGCGCGGGCCATAGCGCGGGCCGCGCGGGAAGTTGTCGACGGAAAACTCGACGATCATTTCGTGGTGGATGTCTTCCAGACGGGTTCCGGCACCTCGACCAACATGAACACGAATGAAGTGATAGCCAACAGGGCGACCGAGATGCTCAAGGGAAAGACCCGGGTGCATCCGAACGACCACGTGAACATGGGCCAGTCAAGCAATGACGTGATTCCCACGGCCATGCATGTCTCTTCCCTTGAGGCGATAGAAAAAGACCTCATACCGTCCCTTGAGTACCTTCGAGACGCTCTCTCCAAAAAGGCAAAGGAGTTTGACCGCATAGTGAAGATAGGGCGCACCCACCTTATGGACGCCACCCCGATACGGCTCGGCCAGGAGTTCAGCGGGTACGCGAGTATGGTCGATCACGGAATCTCAAGATTAAAGGGGGTAAGAACCGAACTCTCGGAGCTTGCAATAGGAGGCACCGCTGTCGGCACGGGGATAAACACCCACAAGGATTTCGGAAAGAAGGTGGCGGCAAGGATAAGCGAAGCCACCGGGGTTAAGTTCAGGGAGGCTAAGAACCACTTCGAGGCCCAGGCGTCAAAGGACGCGGTCGTCCAGACAAGCGGAGCTCTCAAGACGGTCTCTGTGAGCCTCATCAAGATAGCAAACGACATACGTTGGCTTGGAAGCGGTCCGCGCTGCGGCTTCGGAGAGATCCTTCTGCCCGCGATACAGCCGGGTTCGTCCATTATGCCGGGGAAGGTTAACCCCGTGATCGGGGAGTCGGTTACGCAGGTCGCGGCCCAGGTGATCGGCAACGACGCGGCGATAACGATCGGAGGGCAGTCGGGGAATTTCGAGCTTAACGTTATGATGCCGATGATGGCGGATAATCTCCTTCAGTCGATAAGGCTTTTATCCAGGGTCTGCACCGTGTTTGTCGACAAGTGCATCTCCGCAATAGAGGCGGACGAGGAGCGCTGCGGGGAGATCATCGAGCAGAGCCTCGCCATGTGCACCAGCCTCGCGCCGATCATAGGTTATGACAACGCGGCCGCGATTGCGAAGGAAGCCTACGCTTCGGGCAGCACGGTGAGGGAAGTTGCTAGGAAAAAGGGAGTGCTTTCAGACGAGGAGCTTGACAGGGTCCTTGACCCGCTGTCGATGACAAAGCCGGTTTCATAGCGTCATGGGCCCGGATGGCCGCTTGGTGGTACAGGGTATTTTCGGCGGTTGGAAGAATGAGAAATTTTCTTTTAGTTTTTCTGCTTTTTTTGGCGATTCCGGTTTCTTCTTACGGAAAAGAAGAGGTCTACAAGACCTATACCGACATTGGAGAACTTGAACCGCCGGCCGTAACCATCTCGCAGGTTCTCTCCTCCCGCGATGAGTTTCATAGGAAAATATTCACGCTCGAGGGGCAGGTGGGTGATCTGCGGTTCAAGAGAATGGCGAACGGAAGGAAGTTCACCCTGTTTCAGTTCTTTGAGAATGATCCGGAAAAAAGAATAAACGTTTACGCAAGAGGGTTCGTGGAAGGCGTTGAAAACGGGAGCAGGGTAAGGATCTGGGGTCGCTACAGCAAGCATAAAAGGTATTTTCTTTCCAAGCGCAAGAACATCATGAAGGCGAAGAAGATACATATTCTTCAAAGGATTCCGGAAGTTAAATAATTTGAAGTAGCGTGGCGATGAACAGTCTGGACAAGACGAACCGTAAATCGGAACCGCTCAGGGGGCGAATCTCCATGCTGAGTGTGGCCATCGTTCGTGCTGTTCGGGACCCGGATATCGAATGCTATCCGTCAAGCCGCAAACTTCTTCCGCATGAGGTAGTAACGTTGGGATACTCGCTCATGTCGGGAATTATCTGCTTGGTGGCCTTGTTGTCCGGCATTGAGCGCCACCGAGTTTTCGGATAATACAGGTCACCTTGTTCTCAGAGGTAAGAAAGTGGAAGGATTATTCTACCTAGCTTGTTCTGGCAGAATTTTTTTTACAACTTTGTCAATTTGTTCAGAGATTCCAACCCGTCTCAATGCGTCTTTTATCTGCATTGAGAGTTTTTCTTGCCTGCAACTAAAATCTAACTCCCCAAGAATCCCTCCAACGAAATTCTCGGCCTCAAGACAGAGACCCGCAAGTTCTCTGTGGTGGTCGTTTTCAGGGTTGTAGCATGGAATTGGGACACCGTTCCATATATGTGTTGTAAAGTGTCTGTCGGTCTGTCTACATTCTCTGTATGCGTCTTGGAGGCATTGTGCATTGAGAAGCCCTACTAGGTATTGTGCCTCTTCTTCACTTCCAGCCTCCCACCAGTATAACGCATGTTGCACTACAGCCTTTAATCCACCACACCTAGATGCTCTCAAATGCTGTCCAGAACTATTGTATACAATTCTCCATAAACTCGGGCTCCCTCTTGTAATTGGGAGTTGTTTCTCAAGCTTAGAACTAAAATTAATTTGATTCAGTAGAGTGTGAGGAGTTATCTTGCCCTTTCCCCGATTTTCTTTATATATTTTGTCTGCCATAGACCAGTATGGCTCTTTATCAGGATTCTCTTCAAGGAGTCCATTTTCTCCAAGAGGGATGAGTGCTTGAGTGGTCTCAGGACGAAGTGCAAAGGGCAATAGATCGTTTGGAAAAATACATGAAGTTATCCATTTTTCTGGAACCGTTCCTTTTTGAGGTTTTATGTTCCTCCAAGGATTCTGACGGGATTTTTGCATCTTAATCATTACCTGTCCGCCTTTGTCCTTATGCATTTCCTCAATTACTAATAAGCAATAGGGAACTATTGTGGCACCTTGCCTGAACTTGCCAAAATACTCTGATTCTCCTTTTGGAATTGGTTCTGGTGCCGGTTCCAAATAAGTAACGTCTCGGATTTCTGCCCATTTTTGGTAACGATTTATTTTTCCTTCCGCATTTACCAATCGGGACAACTCTGTTTTCGGCGTTGGGGGCTTATCCTCTATCAACGCACATGACTTCGCACCGTGAAAAGGCTGTTCCTTTAACTCACCATAGTCAATTATCTGCGTAAGGAATTTTCCATGTCGCTTGTGAAACCCCTCCCAGTTTCCGCCTTTAATAGCAGCATTGTTTGTTATCCACGCCGCTCTGCTTATTCGCTCGCCCAGATACAGGTTTCCGCACCGATGTATAAACAATGCAGCAATATCAAATCCTGTCGCATTCTTTCCTCCAACCCATAATTCAAGCTTCCTCGCCATACTTTCAACTTCTCTCTTCCTGCTTTCTACTTGAATGTTGCTCACCCGAACCCACGGCGGATTGGCAAGTATCCTGTTCACTTTCTTTTCAGCAAGAGAAGAAGGGCCAAGAGTATTCAGGATATACCACGTCCAGACGCTGTCTCCCTCATCGTCAATAATTTTTGTAAGGGATTTTAGAAATGATTGAAGGGAAGTTCTTAACTCCTCAGGCACCTCATCGGGAACAGGAGAATGATCACATGCGGCTTCTACAAGTTTAGGTAAAAAGTTCCTGAATTCTGGATTTCTGATTACCCTACGAGGAAGCCTGAATTCCTTGCCCTTGGGGGAAACAAGTTCGACAACTTCCTTGTACAATCCTTCCTGAATCTCAGTCGCAAGCAGGCTGTCTCCCTGCGTTATATTAAGAAGCGTAGAGAAGTTCCGCGCCGAAATGGGGGGGGGGGAGAGCTCTAAGCAGGGTCGCTTTTGCCATCTCAACTGCGACTGGATGGATGTCAATCCCATGCACAAGCCTCGCCACGGCCAAGGCGCGTTTTCCGGGCGGCACCGTCCTCAGGATATTAGCTCCTGAGATGCGTCGGGCGGCATGGTAGAGAAAAGTCCCGGACCCGCAAGCGGGGTCAAGCACGCCGATACCGTTTAAAGCTTTCCCATCGCCCTTAAGACTCTTAAGCGCCGCAGTCGCCGCGGACTCTATCCAGTCATCATCGAGAATCTCTTCCGCCATCTGCTCCGCAATCCAGTCCGGCGTGTAGTATTCACCGTATATTTTACGGTCAGACTTATCAATGCACTGCTCATAAAGATTTCTGAGCACGTCTCCGAATCGGAAACGCCAATTGTAATTCCGAGCCTTTTCAAAAAGAGCTTTGCTCTTCTCAATCCCCTCGTCGCTTTCGACCAACCACGCTGTAAATCCTTCCCCCAGTACAATCTCAGGGTCATCATCATATGTTTTGGGCGTAAGAGCTGCGATAACCGCCTTTGCCACAGCCACAAGAAAACAGTGCTTCACAAACAAGTTGTGCTGGTGCAGTTCATGTTCGGGGGCCATGCCCGACCCTCGCAACCTCTCAAGCCAAAGTTTGAACTTCGTTCTTATTTGCTGACCAGGGTCTTTTGTAAGTTCGTCGTAGAGGGAGTAAAATTCCTGCTCGTCTCTACGGAATATTTCATATATTTCTTCAGGGTCAGCCCACTGCTTGCCCACAGGAGTGTCACCAAGAGCTATGCGGGTGTTTTTTAAGACCTTTGTATCTATGTCGCTCTCATTCCATCTGAGATTCCCTAGTTCTTTGGGGTGCCTCACACTCTCATTTTCCCATTTCCATACCCATCCGGATTGCCCATCGGTAAGAATTCCCACCCAAGGTTTTTCCGCTATTTCTTCAAAATCAAACTCCCCCCTCAGGTTTTCTCTCAAGCCATCAACATATGAGCAAAGCTGTGCTCTCTGGGTTTCCCCTCGGGACCCTCTTGCCTCCGGGTTCGCTTTGCCTGTGGCCTTGGTTTCAACAACGCAGTTATAGTCCGTTATGTGAATGTCCGCCTCACGTTTCCCTACAGACCTCGCAAGTACCGGACCCATGCCGAGAGACTTGAACATATATTTCAACTCGGTCTGAACTTCTATTTCTTTTTCGTGGTATTTTCTTGCTTCCGCAAGATGTTTAAGTGCATTGTCAGTGTCTATCATTGCTGTTCTCATTTGGAATACAGGATGGAGACTATCCAGAGACAAACTCCTTGTAGGTAAGCTTCTTCGCTCCCATGAGCCCGTGAATAGTTGAACCTACCTGGTCCATAGTGTCTATCTGACGAACATTATACCTGCCACAGAATTCGTCTATGTATCTCTGGAGGTGCTTAACGGACTACGCTATAATAGCCTATCTTTAATAACGCCCAGAAGGACTCGATGCCGTTTGTATGAGCCATGCCTTTTACATACTCACCGGCGGAGTGATGGACGGTTCCGTGCTCATATCCCTTTTTCTCCAAGCCCGAGTAGCTTTTATGCTCATGGGTATAAACCGTGAAACCTTTGGCGACATTCTCAAGGATAATTCCCATGATTCGCTTGGAGTACATGACCTTCCTGTCAGAACGGGGTCGGAAGAATCTTCTCGTTACGGGTTCCTGTGGGAGCGGAAAGATAGAGTTCAGAAAAACGGCCTTTCTTAAATTTCTGGTATTTATTCAAAATCTTGTCAATTTACTTTCTATATCAAATCATCATACCTAGGGATATCTCAGTTGATATTTCGGGTGAAGTTCCATATATTTGTAGTCACAAGACAGTGAGGTTGTAATGGGAGACAAGTTGACTGAAAAAACCGCATTGCTGAGTGATCTCGGCAATCCTGAAAAAGTTGCCAAAAAAGCTGGCGACGAATCTCTAGCTGTTTTGGACAGTGATGAACCCAGGGACTCTTCGACCACCAATTCCGTCGTGGATGAATCCCGCTTTGAACTTGCTGATCCCGACGAAGTTGATGCGGCTATTGCAAAACGCAAAGACAAGATACAGCCGATACTGGATTACCTCAAAGATAAATAAGCATGAAATATCTATCACCCGAGAAGGTGATTGCCATGCATGAGCAGGTTCTTGGACCTGACGAACTGCAAGGCATGGCCCTGAACAAGTCCATTGAGTCCGTTTTAGCCCGTGTTGACAACCGTGTTGCCTACGACATGGTCGAAGATGTATTTGAACTCGCCGCTTGTTACGCCTGTTGTATTGCAGTTGGTCATGCGTTTAATGACGGTAACAAGAGAACCGCATTTAAGGCCATGGATACCTGCTTGACTATAAACGGTATAGAACTGGATTTTGACACTGTGGAAGCTGGTGACATGATGATTAAAGCCGCCCAAGGCATTATTGAGGAAAGGGAACTTGCTGACTGGCTTAGAATTCTGGCTCAGCAAATTTCCTGAATTCAGGATGCTTCAATGACTGCAAATATTAAGAGGGGAAAAGTCGGCACACTATTTGAGGACTTCCTTAAAGAACAAGGAATCTACGAGGAAACGACCGAATGGGCGGCGAGGCGCGTTCTGGCCTTCCAATTTATTCAATTGATGAAAGAATATTTAAAACTTAATCAATCTTCTCACAGTTCAGATATAATTTACTCGACAGGTTCTGCTACTTGAGGGTTTTCAACCGCAAAAGCGGTCTTCCTTAGGATTCCAGCGTTTCTCTGCTAGATGAAAGTCATTTATCACCCCAAAGAACTCACTTTCAAAAATCTTTTCAAAGAATACGGGCTTAACCCGAGCGATGAGACAACCCTCTTCCTTCTCCCCGGCGTCTCGGTTGTACAGGAAATAGAGGATTATTACTCTAGGGAAGGAGTATGGGGAAAAAACCTGCTCACGTTCTATGAACTTTCCGATTTTGTAAACGAGGCCTCCCCGAACCTGAAAAAGAAGAGGATATCAAGGACCCAGGTCTTATCCGTAACCAGAAAAGCGGCGGAGGTGGTATCGGGGGACCTTGAGGTTTTCGGGGAATTCTCCCAGAACCGGGACTTTCTTAACTCCGCAGCTTCCATTCTTTCAAGACTTAAGCAGAGCAAGGTATCCGTGGAGGAGCTTGCCGGTTCCGCTAAGAGAATCAAAACGCGTGGTCTTCGAAAAAAACTCTCGGATATAGGGCTTGTTTACAAAAGATACGAAGCGCTCGTAGCGGAAAGAGGCTTTCTTGACGACGCGGATTCTGTCCGTGTCGTTTCAGAAGAACTGGACGGAGAAGGACTTACTCCGTTCTTCCCGTCTGCAAAGAGACTTGTGGTTTTCGGTTTCTCCGATTTTACCCTCTGCGAACTTGACGTGATAAAGAGCCTCTCCTCGGTGGTTTCAGAAACCTTCTTCTTCCTAAGCGATTTCGGCGACCTGGACGAATACAAAGACAGCTTTCTAGACAAGCTAAGCGAAGCTTCTCTGGCCTATGAAGAAGATTTTACGATGACAAAGGAAATTCCAGGAGGCGAGACAAAAAGGGAGCTCAGCGAGTTTCGCGACTCTCACGACGAAATTGAATATGTCTCAAGGACGATCAAGAAGCTCATATTGGATGGGGAGCACAAGGCCTCTGATTTTAAGGTTCTCGTGAAGTCAGCGCAGAGGCGCGGCCGATCCATAGTACGTATATTCGAGAAAAACGGGGTTGCGGTCGATCTCGGGAATTCCGGGACCTTGGCGGGAAGCGCATACGGACGCCTTGCGGGTGATATTCTGCGCCTTAAGTCAGGCAATTTTCACAGAAACGATCTGATGGGACTTCTTCACAACCCGTTTTTTGCCCTCTACCTGGGAGAGTCTGAATCCTCGCACCGTTGCGTTAACATGATAAAGGGGCTCTCCTCCGCGGACCTCAAATACAGGACCGTAAGCGGCATTACGGGCTGGAAGAGGATCTTGGAGCATATAGTGGAGCAGGACGGCCGGATGTCCTCGGCTGCCCGCAATATAGCCTTCGTGCTTGATTCTTTATCGTCGAAGTTCGGCAGAAGGAGTTTTGCCGCGATGACCTCTGATCTCAGAAAGATCTTCTCGGAACTCAGGGTTTCCGAGAGTTCCGCGGTGCTTATAGAGGAGAATAAAACTACCAGGGAGTGTTTCGATGAGTTTTTCTCTTTCCTGAGAGAGCTTTCCTTTTCTTACGGCGAGTTTGATTTCCGGGTTTCTGACTCCGGAGAATATCTTTTCCTCCTGGATGAGTTTATGGGCGAGAGGACAGTTCCATATAAAACTCCCTGCGACGCCGATTCGGAAAGGGTAAGCGTTATTGATTTTTCCGCGGCGCGCGGCATAAACCCCGGGTTTGTTTTCCTCCTGGGGCTTTCGGATGCTTCTTTCCCGTCTCTTCCCCCGGCAGACCCCGTGCTGAAACCCAGGGAGAAGGCGGAGATAAACAGAGCGCTTGGAAAAAGGGTGTTTGACGAGGAAGGTCTCCATTACGAGAAGGAAAAGCATATCTTTTTCACTCTCGGCGTTTCGGCTTCCGAGAAGGTGTTTCTCTCCCGCTTCCGCTACGACGAGAGATCAAAGGAGATAGCCCGCTCCGATTTCCTTGAGGGGATGGAGGTTTCTCCTGCGACTCCGGGCTCTGAGGCATTTTCAAGGGAAGACGCCCTGTTTCACTGCTTCTCACCCTCTGGTGCGGGTTATGGAGACCCGAAGATTGAAGAGGTCCTCAAGCGGCACTATGGTTCCGATATAGTCGCTCATCTCTCCGGCGGTATTTCCGCGGAGAGGCGGAGACTGGAGCTCACGGGGGCCTATACGGGTTTTGAAGGTGTTCTGCTCGGCAGCCCTCCAAAACGGGATTCCTTCTCGCCCACCGAGCTTGAGGAGTATGGGACGTGCCCATTCAGGTATTTTTCCAGGAGAGTGCTCGGGCTCAAGGCGCCTGGAGATATCGATGAGCAGAGGGCTTCCCAGCTTGACCTGGGTTCGCTCGCTCACAATATGCTGAAAGAGCTGATGGAAACTGTTTTCGCCGAGGGCTCCGGTTCTGTTGAGGCCGACCGGTTTCTTGAGGCTTATGAGGACATAAAAAAGAAACATGAAGCCAAGCCCGGCGTTTTCTCCCATCTTCCAAAAAACGTTGCGGAAATTGAGAAGAAGAGATTCTTTGAGCGCATCCTGCCGAATTTTATAATGGACGAGGTTTTAAGGATCGAAAAAGATGAGCACGCTCCCCGGTTTTTTGAAAAGGAAGTGGAGTTCCGCATAGCCGACGCGGTAATAAGAGGGAAAGTGGACAGGGTCGACGTTCACAAGCGGAACGTCGCGGTTATTGACTACAAGATCGGAAGGGTGCGGGACAGAAAATATTTTGATTTTGAAAATCTGCAACTCCCGCTTTACCTGAGAGCGCTGTGCGAGGAGGGCTTTGTCCCCTCCTGGGGCCGTTATCTTTCAATCAGCAGGCCTGCTGACAACAGCTCTTTGCCCAAGGACTCTTCTTTTGACGAGGCGGTTTTACTCAGCCACCACTACATAAAGTGCATAAAAAATGGTTTTTTCCCTCCCTACGTGGGGAAAAAGGAGCTTGACCAGGAGGAACATGCTCTCTACATGTCAAAGAACCATCCCTGTTCCTATTGCGATTACAGGGATCTTTGCAGGGTTAAAGACGGGGTGACCAGAAAGACCGGCCGCTTGTAAGGACAGACTATGGACAGGATTTCCGAATTTCTAGAACTAAACGAAGAGCAGTCCCGGATACTTCACCCCGCGGGCAAAGTCGCTGTCAGGGCGGGAGCGGGGTCGGGAAAGACCAGGGCCATCATAGCCAAGTATCTTCGTATTCTCGAAAGCGGAGAAGCGGATATTCCTCAGATCGTGGCCGTTACCTTTACGGAAGCGGCCGCGGCGGAACTCAAATCGAGGATAAGCTCTGAAATCACAAGGTATATCTCCACCTACGGACCCGAGGGAAACATGACCGAGGGATGGCGCAGGAAGTTCTTTTCCGCCCCCATAGCGACGATTCACGGCTTCTGTACGAAAATACTTAAGGAGAATATCTTCGATTCCAGACTTCCATTCAGTTTTTCCGTGATTGAAGATTCGGACCAGCAGGCCTTTTTCGAACGCAATATCGGGAAATTCCTTCGGACGAGGAGAGAAGAGGGCGACCCCCGCCTTGAGAGGCTGCTTGAGATGGAATCCTATGATTACGCCGAGACCGTAAAGATAATAGGGATGATACTGCAAGAAGCGGCGAAACTGCACCTGGTTCCTCCTTTTCTCCATTACGGAGGCGGTGCGCGCCACGGGGAAGTTTCTGCCGATGAACTCGAAGCAATCGGCGGGAAGCTTCGTCGGCTGATTGAGAAGCATGCCGCCATCCTTCCTGCCGGCTCCAGGAAGAAAAAACTTATCCTGAGCGACCTCGGCGAAAAAACAGATATGACTCTGGGTATTGACCGCAACATCCGCCACCTGCAGGCGGTTTACGAACAGATAAAGGATGAGAGAAAAACTCCTGAAGTCGAGACATCGAGGCAGGTGCTTCTGAGGTGCGTGTTCTCGGTGGTTGAGCGTTATGACTCTGAGATCAATTCTCTTTACCTTGATTTATCGGGCGAGGCGTATGATTTTCTCGTGGAGACGAAAATCTCCGAGGAGAAAATAGAGTATGAGGACATGATACGCTTCACAATCGATCTTCTCAGAGAAAATCCTGAAATACTAGGCTATTACAGAAGCTTTTTAAAGTTTATTATAGTTGATGAGTTCCAGGATACCGACTCTCTTCAGCTGGAGCTTATGGAACTTCTTACGGAGGGAGACCCGGCCGGCAGTCTTATCGTGGTGGGCGATGTTAACCAGTCCGTCTACGGTTTCAGGGGTGCCCAGCCCGAGATATTCGGGAACATACTTGAAGATGAGAATTTCGAGAAGATATCCTTCGCGACCAATTACCGCTCCCGCGGAAGCCTCATACAGTTTTTCAATCTCTTTTTCGCTGGGACCTTTTCCGAAAAATATTACGAAACGATGGAAGCTTCCTCCTCCGATCCCGACCCTGGTATATCCGTGGAAATCATTGCCTGCGAAGGTAAAAACGCCAAGGAATCCGCAGAAGCGGAAGCCAAAGCCGCAGCCTTAAAAATAAAAGAACTCCAAAAGAGATCCAGAGAAGAGATCGCCCTTCTGTTCAGAAGGTCTTCGAACGTGGTTATATATGAAAACGCCCTGACGGAAGAGGGAATAAGGTTCCAGTCCCTTATGGGACGCGATTTCTACGACCTCCCTGAAGTAAGGGACGTTATGTCCATGCTCAGGTATTTTCTTGATCCCCTTGACTTGATCGCGGAGGCGGCCGTGCTCAGGTCTCCCTACTTCGGGGCGTCGGATGACGAGCTTTTCTCCCATTTCCGGGGAGAGAATGAGGATAGAAACGCCGTAAGGATCCGGGAATATCTGCGATTTCTCGATCTCAAAAGAAAGGAATACATTAACGGAGACACTTTCAGCACGGTTGATTTCATTGTAAACGGACTTGGTTATTCCTCCGCGGTGCGGGCGCTTCCCGGTGGTGAGATAAAGCGTCTTAACCTCAGGAAATTCCTTCTTAAGGCAGAAGATCTTATTTCACAGCAAGGATACGGACTTTACCAGGTGGTGGAGCATTTTGATTCGCTTCGCGGTTCGCAGGAAGAACGGGCGTTTGAGGAAGTAAACGACGGCGGAGTTGTAAAACTCATGACGGTGCATAAGGCCAAAGGGCTTGAGTTTGACACGGTTTTTCTCTGCCACACGAACTACCAGAGGGTAGTTACGTCCGAGAGGGTAATGGCGGATACCGAAGGAGGAGGATTCATAGTAAGGTACCCGGCATTCTCATCGGACAGCTGGCAGCACCTTAAATCCCGCGCCGAAGCGAAAGAAGCCGAGGAGGAGAAAAGAGCCCTCTATGTGGCCATGACACGGGCCAAGAAAGGGCTTTTCATATGCTTAAGCGGCGGCAGCAGGGGTAGAGTAAGGCAGATGCGGGTGCAAAGAGACAGCTTCGCGGAACTTGCCGATTCAAAGCTGTCCCTGTCTTCACGATGTCTTGAGATGCCGCAAGGGTTTACGGACGACACATGGGGAATCTCTTTCTCGGGACTCTATGGAGATGAACTTTCAGAAGAACCTGACTCCATATGGGATGCTTCTTCTCTGGAGTCGGGAATTCCTCTGGATCTTAAGTACATGGAACCTATATACGGCAAGGAGGATAAGCCGAAACGGGTGGAACCCTCCCAGCTTCCCGACCTGTTCTCCCCGACCGACCGCCTGAAAGACCCGGAGAGGGCGGGGAGCATAATGCACAGGTTCCTTGAGACCTGGGATTTCAGGGAGGAAACCGTCGAGAAAGAGATTGAATTTGTTCTGGGGGAATTCCTCGTCTCAAGCCCTAATATGAAAGAACTGCTTCTGGAGCTTTCATCGAATTTCCTGGAATCCGAGCTCTTCTCCTTTATAAGCGCGGCTCAGGAAATCAGAAAGGAGCTTAAATTTACCCTCGGTCCCGGCAGGGGTTCTCCGAAACGAGGCAGGATAGATCTTCTGACGGAAGAGGATGGGGGAATGCGACTTTTTGACTACAAGTACAGAAAATCGATGAATGACGACGCCAGCAGGGACTACGAAGAGCAGATGGACGGTTACTGCGAGGCGATACTCTCAAGATTCGAAAAACCCCTGCTCTCGCGCCACATAGTTCTTATCCCGCAGGTTGAGCTTGTCTCCATATAAAATCCCATGAAAAAAACGGTCGTAATCATCCCGGCGCTTAACGAAGAGCGCTCCATAGGGCAGGTGATCGGGGATATTCCCCGGGACCTCGCAACGGAGATAGTGGTTGTCGACAACGGCTCGACCGACTCCACCGCGCAGGTTGCCTCGGACTCTGGAGCCACGGTCATAGACGAGGGGAGGATGGGGTACGGACAGGCTTGCCTTGCGGGGATAAGTTACATTAAGAGTTCTTCATATGTGCCTGATATCATGGTATTTCTGGATGGAGACTATTCTGATTATCCAGGAGAAATGAAAGACCTTATCTCACCGATAACCGAGGACGGATACGACCTCGTCATAGGGTCAAGAACCATCGGCGAAAGACAGAAAGGCGCGCTTTTGCCCCAGGCCCTTGTCGGCAACTACGTGGCTACCAGGCTTATAAAACTGTTTTACGGGGTGAGCTTTACCGACCTTGGTCCCTTCAGGGCAATAAGATACGACAAGCTCCTTTCTCTCGGCATGAGAGACAGGACTTTCGGATGGACGGTTGAGATGCAGATAAAGGCCGCGAAGAAAGGACTCCGCTGCGCCGAGGTTCCGGTGAGTTACAGAAAGAGAATGGGGACTTCAAAGATAACCGGAACAATCACGGGAAGTTTTATGGCCGGGGTGAAGATCATCTGGATGATATTCAGGCAGCTTTTTTCGTAGGGTTTCTTGCTGGCGCGTCCCCGGCAGGATTCGAACCTGCGGCCTCAGGATTAGGAATCCTGCGCTCTATCCAACTGAGCTACGGGGACACAGAAGGGAAAATGAGTCTACCCGCTTGGGTTCCCGCTTCAAGGGTAGTTGAAACCGAATCTTATCTCGAAAACCTCGGACCAGTTCTTTCCGGTGATGAGGAAAGTGCGGGAGGAGGATTTCCAGGCAATTCCGTTCAGCACTCCCGCTCTGTCCGGAAAACTCAGCCTTTCCCTGAGTTCCCCCAGGTTTATCCGTCTCTCCACCATGCCGCTGTAGGAATCTACAACCACTATGTCGTCCGACTGCCATATGTTGCAGTAGATTTTTCCCTCCACGTATTCAAGCTCGTTAAGCATAGTAACCGCCGATCCATTCTCCTTTACGCTTAAGATTCTCGTTATCCCGAAGTTCGTGGGGGAAAGAAAATACAGTTTTTCGGTTCCGTCGCTCATTATGAGTTGAGTTCCGTCGTCGGTAAGTCCCCAGCCTTCGGTTAAATAGGTAAACGACCCTTTCTGCCGCAGGCTCTCCTTGTCGTATATGAAACCCTGCCTGGATCTCCAGGTGAGCTGGTATATGCTGTCGCCTATAATGGTAAGACCTTCGCCGAAAAACCTCGCGGGAAGGTCTACCCTGGCAAGTACCTGTCCCGTGACCGGGTTGATTTTTCTAAGAGACGAGTTCCCGTGAAGCCCGGTACTTTCATAAAGGAAACCGTCTCTGTAGACAAATCCCTGAGTGAAAGCGGTCAGGTCGTGGGGGAAAGAGTAGAGCACGCTGAAGGTGGTCCCGCCGGGATAATACCCCTTGTTTTCCGTCGTGAAACATGAGGAAAAAACAAGGAGAAAAAGGCACACAAGACCTGCCGTGACCGCAAGGGGATTTACTCTTTTATGACACTGCTTCCGCATAGGGCTTATTCTAAGCCATAAATATCTCTTTAGAAACCCCGGTTTTTTCTTGACAGCGGTTTTGTTTTTGCTAGAATTAAAAACAAATTTAGATAAGGCTAAAATATTTTTTTGCCTGTCTGAATCTCAGGCGGTTTTCGCTGAGATAAAGAGAGAAAAGATGCTTTCACAATCAATAGAGGATTACCTGAAGACCATTTACGAGGTTGAGGCCTCCGAAGGAAAGGTTTCGACCAGCGCGCTTTCGGAAAAACTGGGCGTGTCTCCGGCTTCGGTGACGAGCATGATGAAGAAGCTCTCGGAGAAAAAGCTCATAACCCACAAGCGCTACCAGGGGGTGAAGCTTACTCCCTCTGGCAGGAAGATAGCTCTTGAGATAATCAGACATCACCGGCTTATCGAGCTTTATCTCAAGGAGGCGCTCGGCGTTCCCTGGGACCAGGTGCACCAGGAGGCCGAGAAATGGGAACACGTGCTCTCAGAAGATCTTGAAGACAGGATTGACAAGTTTCTGGGTTATCCGGTGACCGACCCGCACGGTTCGCCGATTCCGCGCCGGGACGGCACCATGATTGTGAGGGAGTGCGACGCCCTTGTGGATGTGGAGCCCGACACCTTGGTGAGAGTGGTTGAGGTGAGCGATCATGACCCGGAACTGCTTCGTTATCTGGGCGGGATAGGTCTTTACCCCGAGACCGAGATGACGGTTATCTCGAAGCAGCCTTTTAAGGGTCCCATAATCATCGAGCTGACCGGGAAGGAACACCCCATAGGGCGAAACGCCGCCAAGTACATACTGGTTGAGAAAGCGAACAACTGAGAGAGGAAAAAATGAAAACGATAACGGGCATAAGGTTCTTTCTGCTTTCTGCGCTGCTGGTGCTCTGCGCGTCCTGCGCTGAAAGCAGCGGAAGCGTAAAAAGGGAAGGCACGATAAAAGTGGTTACGACCACCGCCTTGATCGGAGATCTCGTGAGGAACGTCGCCGGGGAAAAAGCGGAGGTCATCTCCCTCATGGGAACCGGGGTTGACCCGCATCTTTACAAGGCAAGTGCCGGGGACGTGGAGAGGCTTGCCGGAGCCGACATGATTTTTTATAACGGACTTCACCTTGAGGGAAAGATTACGGATGTTCTTGCGCAGATGAAAAAAAGCGGGGTATTCACCGTGGGCGTCGCGGAGGGAATCGACAAGTCCCTGCTTCTTTCTCCCGAGGAATATGAAGGATACTACGACCCGCATATCTGGTTTGACGTCACTCTCTGGAAAAAAGCGGCCAGGGTTGTCATGGAGGCCTTCTCGCTCTACGACCCGCAAAACGCCGGTATCTACAGGCAGAACGCCGAATCCTATCTCAAGGAACTTAGCCTTTTGCAGTCTTACATACGAAAGAAGATAGCCTCGGTGAGCCACGAAAGAAGGGTGCTTATAACGGCCCACGACGCGTTTAACTACTTCGGAAGAGGTTACGGGTTTGAGGTAATGGGGCTTCAGGGAATAAGTACCGATTCCGAAGCGAGCGTCGCGGATATACAGAATCTCTCAAGGGTGATCACCGAGCGGAGAATTCCGGCAGTTTTTGTCGAAACATCCATTTCCCCCAGATACATGCGCGCCCTCCGGGCCTCGGTGAAGGCAAGAGGTTTTGATGTCCGGATAGGCGGCAGCCTTTACTCGGATTCAATGGGCAGCCCGGGAACGGAAGAGGGCAGCTACATAGGGATGTTCAGAAGCAATGTGGACACTATCGTTGAGTCTCTTGTCCGCAGCATCGAGGTTGCTGACTCCAAAGCCGAAGCCGCCGGAGACGGGTAATGAGCAGCGGAGAGCAGAATCCGGCCGTTCCGGCTGTCCGTGTGACGGACCTTACCGTCGCTTACGGCGACAAGACCGTTCTCTGGGATATAGATCTTGAGATTCCGAGCGGGTCGATGGTCGCCGTCGTTGGACCAAACGGCGCCGGCAAGACAACGCTGATAAAATCCATCCAGGGACTTGTTCCGCGCGTCGCGGGGGTCGTCTCAATCCACGGCAAACCTTACGAGAGACAAAGAAAGGAAGTGAGTTACGTTCCCCAGAGAGGTTCTGTGGACTGGGATTTTCCCACCTCCGTAGTGGATACGGTGAAGATGGGGAGTTACGGAGATCTGGGCTGGATAAGGCGTCCCGGAAAACGGGAACATGAAAAGGCGCTCGGCGCTCTTGAGAAAGTCGATATGCTTGAGTTTGCCCAGAGGCAGATAAGCCAGCTCTCCGGAGGACAGCAGCAGAGAGTCTTTCTCGCGAGAGCTCTTGTCCAGAGTGCGTCGGTTTATCTTCTGGATGAACCCTTCCAGGGCGTTGACGCCACGACTGAAAAAGCGATAGTCAGGATACTGAAGGAACTCGCCGCCTGGGGAAAGACCGTGCTCGCGGTTCATCACGACCTTAACACCGTTTCCGAGTACTACGAGCGGATCGCCATTCTGAATGTGGGGCTTGTGGCCTCGGGGAGGGTGGATGAGGTGTTTAATTCCGAGAACCTCATGAAGGCTTACGGAGGCAAGACCTCCTTTTTCCCCGAAAGGAAATCGGCCAGAAGGGCAGTGTGATGCTCGAATTCGCGGTTGAGCTTTTCTCTGACTACACGGCCAGGACCATTCTCCTGGGAGCGGCTTCTCTTGGGATTGTAAGCGGCGTGGTTGGCTCTTACGCGGTGCTCAGAAAGCAAAGTCTCGTGGGCGACGTCATGTCGCACGCGGCCCTTCCCGGAATAGTGCTTGCCTTCATAATAATGGGAGTCAAGGAACAGCTGCCGATCTTTATCGGGGCTGCGCTCTCAGCCGTCCTGGCGGTTTTCCTGATCAACCTGATTACGAGCAACTCAAGGATAAAGACCGACAGCGCGATGGGGATGGCCCTTTCTGTTTTTTTCGGGCTTGGGCTCGTTCTTCTTACCTACGCGCAGAAAATGCCGGATGCCAACCAGGCGGGGCTTGACAAGTTCCTTTTCGGTCAGGCGGAGGCCCTTGTCGAAAAAGACGTCCTTGTTATAGGTCTTACGGGGCTTTTCGCCCTTCTGGTCGTGGGACTTTTCTGGAAAGAGTTCAAGCTTCTTTGCTTCGACCCGGATTTCGGAGGCACTATGGGCTTTTCCATGAAGTCTCTTGACCTGCTCGTCACGGCCGTCATAGTTTCGGCGATAGTGATCGGGCTGCAGACAGTAGGGGTCGTGCTTATGAGTTCAATGCTCATCGCTCCCGCGGTTGCGGCCAGACAGTGGACCGGCAGTATGGGCTCGATGGTGATTCTTTCAGCCTCGGTAGCGGCTGTCTCCGGCGTAACCGGTGTTGCGCTGAGTGCAGGGCTTGAGAACGTGCCGACGGGACCCGCGGTTATAGTCTGCGTGAGCGTTATCGCTTTTTTCTCGATTCTTTTCTCGTCGAACGGATTTTTCACCCTGAGATTCAAGGACGCAAGGAGCAGAAGGGAGATAAAAAGGGATTACGTCCTAAAAGCCTTGCACGATCTGGCCCTTGAGCATAACGACCCCGGCTACGCGCATTCCGAGAAGCTGCTTGCGCTTGGAAGCGGGAAGGGGTTTAACGTGAGAAAAAGTCTTTTGCAGCTGCAGGCGGCGGGATACGTGGAGAGAGCGGGGGAAGAGAACTGGCGGCTTACCCCGAGCGGCATTCGCGAAATCAGAAGGCTTTCGCCGGTGGGGAGTAACGTATGAGCGCGCATCAGTTTGACATACAGCTGGTAGCCATCATAGTTGCGGCTTCATGCGCCATGCCGGGGGCGTTTCTTGTTCTGAGGAGGATGTCCATGATGACTGACGCGATCAGCCATTCCATTCTGCTCGGCATAATCCTCGCTTTTTTTCTCGTGGGGGACCTCTCGTCGCCGATTCTCATAATAGGAGCTGCCGCAAGCGGAGTGCTAGCGATTTCGCTCATAGAGGCGGTTAACCGGGCAAGGCTGGTAAAAAAGGATGCTTCGATAGGGATAGTCTTCCCGTTTCTTTTCAGCGTGGCGGTCATACTGCTTTCCAGGTACGCGCGAAACGTGCATATTGACACCCACTCGGTGCTTCTCGGGGAGATAGCGTTTGCCCCTTTTCACCGCCTGATTCTCTCGGGTGTGGACCTGGGGCCCAAGTCGGCTTACGTAATGGGTTCGATTCTTCTTCTGAACCTGCTTTTCATCTGCTTTTTCTACAAGGAGCTCAAGGTGTCGACCTTTGACGAGAGTTTTGCGTCGTCAATAGGATTCCGTCCCCGGCTCATCCACTACCTGCTTATGGCTGTCGTGTCGCTTACATGCGTCGGCGCGTTTGATGCCGTGGGCTCGATACTTGTTATAGCGCTTATAGTGATTCCGCCGTGCTGCGCCTATCTTCTTACGGATTCGCTTTTCAGGATGATTCTCCTGAGTGTGGTCTTTGGGATCTCGGCGGCCGTTTCGGGATTCTGGGCCGCCAACTGGCTTGACGTCAACATAGCGGGTTCAATGGCTTTTGTGTGCGGGCTGTTTTTTCTCGTGGTTTTTCTCCTTGCTCCTCAAAGGGGGCTCTTCGGCATAATGAGAGAAAAAAGGAAACAGAGGATGGATTTTGCCGAGGCTTCGCTCCTCGTGAGTCTTTACAACCAGGAAAGAGGAGTTGCGGTAAAGAACCACCCCGACAGCAGGGGCATGTTTCGGTCAGCTGATTTCGCCTCAAAAGTGGTCGAATTTCTGAAGCGCAAAGGAGAAATAGCTGTCGCGGGCGGAGGGCTTTTTCTTACGGAGAAAGGAAGGGAGAGGGCGCGTATTACCATGGAGGGAAGATAGAGGGAGCAGGTCTCGGCAAAAACCAGACCAGTTATTCTATTTCGATGAAATTTGCCTTGATAGTGATACCGTCCAGGGTTCCTTCTAATCTCCTGACTGTGTCCCCCACGGTTATGGAGTCGCAACCAAGATTTTCAAAATTTGCTGTTTCAATCTCGGTATCTGATTTTATCTGAACAAGTACTTCTATTGGATTATTATCAGTCGTTTTGTTGCTATCAATTTCCACTTCTATGTTTCCAGTATTATCACGACAGTTTGCAGTTGATACACGTCCTCTGAAATCCATATTGAAATCTATGTTGATATCTTCCGTGTATTCTATGTTTCCACCCCTAATGCGAATGTCTCCAATGTCAATCATTGCTCCGGGAAAGACGGTGAGCTTTGTTACCGCAAGCGGTGAGTCTTCGTTCCCACTTTCAGAAATTCTGAGCTCGGCTTCGGGGTCAAAATCCCCCTCTACGCAAAAGGCTCCATTGGTTCCTGTTGTCTGTTCTTGATTTTCCACTTCTGAGTTGCTCGCTCCCATCCTGCAGTCTTTCAGCAATTGGTAGTTCTGGGTGGTTTCTTTATTCACAATCCTTATGACAAGATCTGAAACCCCGTTATCTCTCTGCGGAATTACATCTATGATAAATCCTTCTATGTTCTCGGATCCTTCACCGTCGTCTCCATTCCCACTGCCTCCGAACTCGACATCCAGGCCACATCCCGAGACTGCGAATAAGGAAATAAAGAGGAAAAACAGGTAGGTTTTCACGGTGCTTGCGCGGGTTTTTGTGTGCATTAAGATTCCTTGATTTTTAATTTGCCTAACATATAAAGATAACATGAAATTTGTATTAGTTTATTTTTCTTTTCCACTCTAACACTCCGGGGATTGTACCGCAATATCAGCCGATATGAAAAAAAAGAATGTACTTTTCATCAATCACTCGGTAAGGGACGGAGGACCGGGAAGAAGTCTTCTCTACATACTGAAGTACATTGACCGGGATAAGATAAACCCGTTCGTGCTCGTGCCGAAGCACGACATATTCTCTGAGAGCCTGAAATCCGAGGGCATCTTTGAGAACGTCATAGTCGACCCAAGGTTTCCCGAGAACATACAGAAATCAACAATAGTGGCGGACACCACGTGGGCCCCGGGTCTTATGAGAGTTTTCTCAATAATCGTAAACATAGTGAATATGCTCCGCCTGCTCCTGGGCTCCCCTAAAATAATCAGGGAGAACGCGATCGACATTGTCTACTGCAACGGAACCCTCGCAAAAATCGTGGGCACCCTGATCGGAAAGAGAAACAAGAAACCCGTTATCTGGCACGTAAGGAACATACAGCAGACGCGATTTATGAAATCCTTGATGGAAACGCTCTCGGGGTTTCAGTGCGTGAAGAAGATAATATGCGTTTCCCGTGCCACGGCCAGACCGTTTGAGAGAGCGAAGAGCAAGGTTCACGTAGTGTATAACGGCATTGACCCCGCGGATTTCGACAAGGATTCCGTTCGGGGTTCCCTGAGAGAGGAGTTCTCCATCCCACCGGATACCGTGCTTGTCGGAAACACCGGAAGGGTGGTTCCGAGAAAAGGCTACGTGGAATTCATTGACACCGTAAGTCGACTTGTCTCAGACGGCAGTATCAAGGAGAAAACAAAGTTCGTCATAGTCGGAGATACTCCGTGGTTTTTCCCGAAAAACCACCTGCGGGAACTTGAGGACCACGCGGAGAGCCTGGGGGTGCGGGACAGCTTTATCTTCACAGGATACAGAAAGGACGTAAGGCCGTATCTTAAGGACTTTGACCTCTTCGTTATTCCGTCCAATTATCCTGATCCTTTCCCGAGGTCAGTGATAGAGGCGATGGCGTTCAGCCTTCCCGTCGTGGGGTTCTCAATAGGCGGAATAGCGGAGGCCATTGAGGACGGAAAGACCGGTTTTCTCTGCACCTCCGGGGATTTTGAGAAGATGGGGGAGAGCGTCTCGATTCTTGTGCGGGACGCGGAGGCCCGGGGTGAAATGGGCCGAAACTCAAGGCGCAGGGTGATGGAAATGTGCTCCGCGTCTGAGCGGACCGCGGACATACAGAAGATAATACTTTCGGTCCGGTGATCTAGACTTCCTTTCCTTCCCTGTCCCGGAACAGAAGCCTGAGGGGAGATCCCTCGAAGTCCGCGTACTCCCTTAGCTTGTTCTCAAGGAACCTTCTGTAGTTCTCCGGGATGCCCTTTGCCGAATTGGTGAAGATCGTGAATGTCGGCGGCGCGGTAAGAGGCTGTGAGATGTAGAAAAACTTGATTTCCTTCCTTCTGTAGACCGGGGGAGGGTGGCGTTTTGTAAGGTCCTCAAGGAACCTGTTCAGCTTTCCCGTGGATATCTTTTTTCTGAAATTGTTCTCCACCCGCTCGACGGCGTCAAAGATTTTCCCGAC
Organism: Thermodesulfobacteriota bacterium; assembly: GCA_965204035.1. Classification (GTDB taxonomy): domain Bacteria; phylum Desulfobacterota_D; class UBA1144; order Nemesobacterales; family Nemesobacteraceae; genus Nemesobacter. Next base: position 1,178,751 of record OZ241964.1, on the reverse strand, counting down.
CTTCTTGCCGGTAAGAGCGGAGATGGTCAGCACGGGGGCGTAGTCAACCCCGATCAGTTTTTCCTTCGTCACCTCTTCGACCTCTTTGGGGTCCGCTATGTCCTCGGGGGCAAGGTCCCACTTGTTAAGCAGTATTATAATGGCCCTGTTTCTGCCTTTAATCAGTTCCGCGAGGCGCGAGTCGTGGTGGGTCGGGCCTTCTTGACCGTCTATCATCAGCAGCACGATGTGGGCTCTTTCGATGGACCTTATTGCCCGGAAAACGCTGTGTTTTTCAACCGGGGCGTCTATCCTCGACTTTCTTCTTATGCCCGCGGTATCGATGAAGACGTATTTCTTCCCGTCTTTTTCATATACGGAGTCAATGGAATCGCGGGTCGTCCCGGGGGTGGAACTTGTTATGAGTCTCTGTTCTCCGAGTATCCTGTTCACCAGCGTGGATTTCCCGACGTTGGGTTTGCCGATGACGGCGATTCTCGTCTCTTCGGATCCTTCGGGTTCTTCTTCCGGCTGCCCGGAGGTTTCTATGCAGGAAGCGATCTGCTCCACGAGTTCGTAGATGTTTTTGTTGTGAAGCGCGGAAATCGCCATGAGATCATCCGTGCCCGTACCGTAGAATTCGTATGTTTTCAGCACCTGCTTTATGTTCCCATGGTCGATTTTGTTTACGGCGTAGATGACTTTTTTTTCGGTCTTTCGAAGATACCGCACTATTTCGGAATCCTGGGGCATGACCCCGTCCCTGCCGTCAAAGAGCATCACCACGAGATCCGCTTCCGAGATAGCGGCGTCTATCTGCTCTTTTATGAGAGAATAGTCCTGGTCGTCTTCGCCGAGGGAAAGTCCTCCGGTGTCAACCAGGGTGAACTCCTTTTCCTTCCATCGGGTGTCTTCATAGACCCTGTCTCTTGTGACGCCGGGGATGTCCTCTACTATCGTTTTGTTCCACCCTATTATCCTGTTAAAAAGGGTGGACTTGCCGACATTCGGTCTTCCGACTATGGCCACTATCGGCTTTTGCCCGTTCATTGCGTTTCTCCGTTATAGTTCCTGGCAAGAATATGCCCGAAGTCTGGTCTTTTAAAAATTGAAATTGTAGAAAAAATCGACTCCGGGGTTTTCTCCGCCCATCTGGCTCTCAACCGAGAATCTTCTGTTCAGTCTCCATTCAAGGTTGAGCTTGTTGCGCATCTCCACCGTGTGGTCAAGCGAGGTCTTGGAGGGCGATCTCTCGTAGCCGACGAAGATATCTCTTGTGACGTAGGAGCCGACTTTCAGCGTGCTGTCCTCAAACCCCCGGTCTCCTTCCTGGATGCTCAGGAGATCAAGACCGATCTCAGAGCTTAAAAGCTCCGAGATTCCGCCCGCGGCAACCGCGGTCGCGAATTTTCCCATGAATGCCCTCTGCTGGTTCTGGAGCCTGTTGCTCGAGGCTCCGAAAACTATATAGGAGATTATGTCGATTTCTTCGAGATCCGGATTGCTTGAGAGAGACAGGTCCGGTTCCCTCAGGTCTCCCGTGGCGTTTACGTTCACGTCAACATCGCCGGCGTCGTAATAGGCCTTGACGTTGAGATCCGGGTTGTTCGATGCCCCCGTAAAGTTAAGCGTGGCGTCCTCTATGTCGAAAAGCTTCCCGAAGACCGTGTAATACCCCTCGGATGACACTATGTTTCCCTGCATGTCAAGATCGCCGCCCGGTTGTTTCTTGAGCCTCAGTTTTCCTCTTGTATTGAAGTTGGCTTCCTTGGTTTTAATCCACGTGCCCGAGGAGATGTCGACTGAGATATCCATTGCGACCCTCTCTCTGTAAAAGCCGGTTTCGTTCTGCGCTTCAAGTGAGAACTCGTCGGCGAAGCTCTCGCTTTTTTCTATGAAGCTGATGTCTTTTATGCTTTTTATCCTGCCCGGGTACAGGCGAATTCTACCCGCGGTGACCTTGGTCTTTCCCGTTACTTTCAGAAATTCGTCTTTTTTCTCTATCTTGAGATCACCGGAGAGATCCGTTTTTATCGAATGAGGATTAAACCGGACTTTCTCCATTTCAAGATCGGCGCGGTAGGTGAAATCGGAGATGTTCATCCTGCCCTTGAGGTAGGCTTTTCCTTTTTTTGAACGGATTTCCGTCCTTGGCAAAGAGAGCTTGGCCCCGCTGAACGAAAGCTCCGCGTGCTCGGTGAACAGGCTGTTTCTGAGCTGGGTAAGAGAGAGTCTCAAGTCGTTTAGTTCAAGATCGCCTTTTACGCGCGGTTTTGAGAGGGTGCCGTTCAGAGAAAGACCGGCGGATGAGAAGCTGCCCTCGATTTTCTCTATCGAATTTGAAAAGATTTTCATGAAACCGAGGCCGTATCCGTCCGACTTCAATTCAAGGTCCATCGAAGTTCCCATTACCGCTTCCAGCGGGCTCTGCGCGTTTCGCGGAACCAGCAGGTCTCCCCGCAAGCTCAGGTTTTCCTTTTGCCCCGCTGAGGACAGCAGTTCCAGAGAAAGGCTTCCTTTTTCCCCGCCGAGCCTGATTTTCATGTCTCCCGATGCGGGGAATCCGTAAGAGAAGCCGTCTGATCTTATTTCGGCCTGAACTGAAGGGGCCACAAGAGAACCGCTGGCCCGGACTTTTCCGTCGAGAGTTCCTCCCAGGTCGTGTCTGAGATTCAGGACCTTTGATATGATCAGCGGATTGAAGTTTGTCATGTCGGCCCGCAGGTCGATCGTTTTTTCTTTCCTGTCTATTTCTCCAAGGAAGTTGGAGATTTTTCCCTCTCCGTAGGTGAATTCATCTCCCCGAATACTTGTTCTCTGCGAAGATATATCAAGGAGGATATCTCCTTTGTTTTTAAACAGCTTTTGGTCCAGAAGACCTTCAAGATAGGTCATCCTTAATTTTCTCTCGCGTTCCATGAAGCCGCTGACGCTGAATTCTGAAGAGGCGTAGGAACCGTTTTCCCTGCCCAAAAGAACTCCCGCGTCAAAGTGAGCTTCCGTTCCCCGAAGCTTTGCTTCGATCGTGTCTGAGTAATTGCCGAGAACGCGGGCCCGTTCTCCCTGCAGATGTATATCAAGCGATACCCTAGGGGTGTTTTTTAAATCAATCCGGGTGGTTGACCGGACGGACATGTCCTGAACTATGAAATCTTCTTCATATGCGAAATTCTCCACGTGCGAATTTGCCTCGATAAGAGGAGTGGAAATGTCTCCGCTGATTCTTCCGCTTGAGGCTATTTTTCCTAAAACCAGAGGAATCCTCTCGTCAATCTCGGAGAGAAAACTCAGGTCCTGCGTTTTGAATTCAAAAGCGCAGTCAAGACCCTCCTGCGTTTCTTTGGTCTTTTCCGCGGACAAGGAAAACTGATCGGACCGGACCTTAAGCCTGTTTACAGTCAGGGTTCCTTTCTGAATGCTGCCGTCTATCCGGGAGTTTATATTCGTTATTCCGTATAATTCGTCTGTTTTCAGGTCGGCGTCTACGCGCAGGTACTTGTCTTCAAAGAATTTGCCTTCCTTCGGTATCGTTCCCCGAAAATTCGCGCTTCCGTCAACATAGTTGTCAATTCTGATCTCCGGGAATTCGAGTTTCAGCTTGAATCCTTTTGCCTTTGAGGTGACATCGAAATCCGTACCGTCGTTTCTGAACGTCATGTAACCTCCGATCCGAAGGTTGCTCTGCTCGCTGTCTATTACGTCGAGATAATCGGGTTCGGCCCGCAGGGAATAGATTTCCCTGCTCGCCCAGCTGCCGCTTACCCTGAGATTCGAGCTAAGCCTTGAGCTGTCTCCGAACTTAAGCGGGTAGGGTGTGCTGTTAAGTATCTCGGTCACTTCATCCGTGTCCGCGCCGTTTAGCTCCGCGGTGAAATCAAACCAGTTCCTCTCTCCCCTCGCGAGCCATTTCTTAAAGTCGACGCTGCCCTTGAGGCTTGCCTCCCCGAATCCTCCGCCTACCGTCCCCTCTATGAAAGTCTTTGTCCCTTTGATCCTGACCGGTTTTAAGTCCGTCCGAAGCGGCTTTCCGTTAAGGAATGAATCGCGCGTCGAGAGCTCCATCGTGCCGACCATGTTGTCAACGGAGTGCATCTTGACCTTCGTTTTTGCCTCGAGGTTAACCTTTCCCTTCTCGTTTATTTCAAGTGCGTCGAAATACACGGTCATGTCGAAATCAGGGTTTCTAAGACCCCTCGCGATCCCGCTTCCCCTGACCGGCACGCCCTCAACCTTGAATCCGGCGTCTTCGAATACGCAGTCCCAGGAGGCTATGTCGATTTTTCCCCTGAGGTTCCTTATCCTGATCCTGGGGGACACGTAGTCGAAATTTATGTCCTTTGCGTCAAGTTCGATTTTTTTCGTCAGTTCAATGATGTTTATCGAGAAAAGGGACTCTTCCACCAGGTCAAATTCCCAGACCTTGTCCCTGGTGCGGTCAACAATCGTAATGCGGGAATCGCGGATTATGTTGTCCGCGAAAATGAGGCTTATTCTCTCCCCTTGAGGCTCCTTGGCGGTTTTGTCCTTGTTCTTCAGTTTCTTGAAGTCCCATACCCCCTGGCGGTCCTTTGCGAGAAAAACCCTGAGACCTTGTATCTCCGTGTCGGACAGGTAGAGCTTCTTTCTCGAGATCATTGAGTAAAGAAGCGGAATCGAGTAGTTGGTCGAGAGCTTCTCGATTTTCATGTAGCTCTCTCCGGCTATCTTCACTTCAATATCCTTTATCTCCATTGTGGAGATTATGCTCCCCTCGATATTTCCGAGGCTGATATTGAAATTGGGGATTGAGTTAAGCCTTCGCTCTATGAGGTTTTTCGCGTACTGGCGGCTTTGCTCGGTCTGGGAGAACAGAAAAAGCCCCAGGACAAGAGCGCAGCTTACTGCGGTGAATATAAAAAAAATCGTTCTTCTACGCACTGTCCTTAGTGAAAAAGCAGGGAATTCTTTTTGGTTACGCCGTAAGGATCTGGATTTTCCTAACAAGCCTATTATACTTAAAAACCGCCAAATAAAAACAGAACCAGATTGAGGTGCCCGGAAGGTCCTTTCCAAAGAAATGTTCTGTTTGCTGCGGGTTTTCCCCCGTGAAGCCGGATCGTGCGAGAGGCAAGTTTGAGGTTCCTGGGGCGGTGTGGAGACAGGGTTTCTTTCCGGTTAACTTGCGCTGTCCGGGCTGCTCTTATGATGTGATAAGCGAAGCCGCTGCGGTAATTCGAAGGAGGTTGTCTTAAATGCTGAAAGTATCCGGAAAACGGGTTGCGGCCGTTTTTGGGATTGTGCTTCTGATCGTCGCTCTCGTAAAGGTCATCTCCATTGCCGAGATGAGCCCTCCGGTCATATCCCTTGAGCGGGATGTTAAGACTCTCGGTTTAAAGCCCTTTGAGGTGACGGTGTCTGACAAGGGCACCGGGCTCGCCAAGGTGCGCATCTCCCTGCTTGATGCTTACGGGGAATCCGTCCTTGTTAAAAAAGAGTACAAGAAGGGAACTAAAAGCGATGTGATAAGCGTGAGCATCAACCCCGAGAAGCTCGGCATAAAAAGCGGCACATCGGAACTCTTAATAGAGGCGACCGACCGTTTCATGAATGGTCTTCTCCCCGGGAAAAAGGCTGTTTTCAGCGAGAGGGTAACCCTGGATTTCATCCCTCCCCGGATACAGGAACTTTCCCCCATACTTTACATAAGACACGGGGGCGCGGGAGTTGTCATCTACAAGGTTTCCGAGGACACGGTCTCAACAGGCGTTGAAGTAAAGGATCTTTTCTTTGAAGGCTACCCCGGGCACTTTGAAGACCCCTCGATATACCTTGCCTTTCTCGCCTACCCGTATAATGCGGACAGGGATGAGAAGATAGAAATTCTTGCAACTGACGCGGCTGGCAACGAAGCGAGGGAGCCTGTTTATTACCGGCTTGTCGGGGCCTCGTACGTAAAGGATGAAATAGGCCTCTCGGAGTGGTTTCTAAGGAACAAGGTGCTCCCGCTTTTCACCAAAGTTTACGGCTATTCCCCGGTCGGGGATGACGGGAAACCCGATTTGCTCAAGGCGTTTCTCAAGATAAACAGCGAGATGAGAAAGGAAAACGACAACAGGGTATACGAGGTCGGAAGACAGAGCGGGGAGAAGATTCTCTGGAAAGGGAAGTTCAACCAGCTTCGCAATTCCAAGGTGGCCGCGACATTCGCGGACCAGAGGGAATACCTGCTGGACGGCAACGTGGTCGACAATCAGTATCACCTCGGCTACGACCTCTCGGTTACTAAAAAATACCCTGTTTCCGCCTCTAACAGCGGAGTGGTGGTATTCGCGGAGCACCTCGGCATATACGGCAATACGGTTATCGTCGACCACGGAATGGGGATTATGTCTCTTTACTCCCACTTAAGCTCGATGAATGTGAACGTCGGGGACAGCGTGGGGAAAAAAGATATCGTGGGAAGGACGGGCACTACCGGGCTTGCCGTCGGGGATCACCTGCACTTCGGGGTCTACGTTCAGGGAGTTCCGGTGAGGCCGCTTGAGTGGTGGGACGCCAAGTGGATTAAGGACAACATATCTTACAAGGTTAACTACGTTAAGAAGAATTTCGGGGTAGGGGAAAGTCCGCGTTGATTGTTTACGGCAAGAACTCAGTCGCCGAGCTTCTCCGCAATTCTCCCCGGGAGATAAAGAGGATCATGGTTTCGGAGAACTTTGACGTCTCTTCTGACCCGAGGATTAACGCCCCGATTAAGAAATTCCGCATAAAACTCTCCCATCTTACCAAAAACGCGATTACCGATATATGCAAAAGCCCGAATCACCAGGGCATAGCGGCCGAGATCTCTGATTTTACCTACAGCTCCGTTGAAGAGATCCTCGGCGTAGCCGGGGAAAGGCAGGAGAAGGTTTTTCTTCTTGTTCTTGATCACATAGAAGACCCGCAGAACCTCGGGGCCATAATAAGGACTGCGGATTTTTTAGGGGTCCATGGCATCGTGATACCCGCTGACCGGGCGTGCGACGTGAATCCGACGGTGGTGAAAGTTTCTTCCGGGGCCTCGGCCAACATAAAGATTGCCCGGGAGACCAATCTCGGCAGGGTGATCGATGCTCTTAAGAAAAAAGGGGTCTGGGTCGCGGGAGCCGACGCGGGTTCCGGGGAAGCGGTCTGCGACTGCGACTTCGCTTCGCTCGATATAGCCGTTGTGATCGGGAACGAGGGCAGGGGGATGCGGAGCAAGACGAGGCAGAAATGCGATTTTCTTCTTTCCATTCCAAAAGAGGGGAAGGTGGAATCTCTAAACGCTTCTGTCGCCGCGGGAATCTTTCTCTACGAGGTATACAGACAGAGGCACGGAACTAAAGCCCTATGAGGCTTTTCAGATGTTCTTCCGTAATGATATCCGTTCCGAGTTCACGGGCTCTCTGAAGTTTCGTGGTTCCCGGGTCCGCTCCTGAAACCAGAAAATCGGTCTTTCCGGATACCGAATTAACCACTTTTCCGCCGAGTCTCTCTATCTCGCTTTTTATCTGCTCCCGGGGAACCGAAAGAGTGCCTGTCAGGACAAACGTTTTCCCGGCTATCTTTTCGTTTTCCCCTGACGGTTCAGGCTCTTCTTCTATTCTCACCTGGAGCAGAAGCGCTTCCACCACGACTTTTCTCTCGGGGTCCCTGAAAAATCTGATTATGCTCTGCGCCAGCTCCTCGCCTACGCCATCCACGCTGATAAGGTCCTCGGCCGTGGCTCGCATAAGATTCTCAGGGGTTTTGAACTCGCGGGCCAGGATCTGGGCGGTCCTTGTGCCCACGTGCTTTATGCTAAGAGAGTTTATGAATCTCTCGAAACTTATATCCCTGCTTTTATCTATCTCTTCGAGGAGGTTATCAACGGATTTCTCCGCGAATCCCTCAAGTCCGAGAAGCTGCTCCTTTGTAAGAGTGAAAATATCCGCCATGTTTTGCAGGATCCCTTCGCTTATCAGTTGCTCCACTCTTTTTTGCCCGAGTCCCTCTATGTCAAAAGCGTTTCTCGAAGCGAGAAGGCTTATCCTTCCCTCGATCTGTGCGGGACAGGAGATGTCAGGACACAGATGAAAGGAGCCCTCCCTCTCGATCGTGGCTTCGCAGCGGGGGCAGTTCTTCGGCATGGAGAAACTTTCTTTTCCTCTTTCCTGCGAGGCAACCACTTCCACAACCTCCGGGATCACGTCTCCCGCTCTCTGCACCACCACGGTGTCGCCGACCCTAACGTCTTTTTCCCTTACGGTGTCCTCCGTGTGAAGGGATGCCCTTTTTATCTCGATACCGGATATTTTTACCGGCTCAAGCTCGGCCACCGGGGTAAGGTGTCCCGTTCTTCCGACCTGGACGGTTATATCCATTACTTTCGTGGTTATCTGCTTGGGAGAGAACTTTATGGCCATGCTCCAGCGGGGATATTTTGCCGTTGCCCCCAGGAGTTCCTGGAGCCTTCTACTCCTTACTTTCACAACGGCCCCGTCGATCTCATAATCAAAGAAGTCCCTCTTTTTCTCAAGCTCTCTTGCCCACTTGATAGCATGGTCAATGCCCCAACAGTTTCTGGTCTCTTCAACGTTGAACCCCCATTTACAAAGAGCCTTGTATATTCCAAGTTCGTCTTTGAAATCCACCCCTTCGCAGCCGCCCACTCCCCAAGCGTAAAAGAGCAGGGGACGTCGCGCCGTTACGGAAGAGTCAAGCTGGCGAAGTGACCCTGAAGCTGCGTTTCTCGGGTTTTTAAACAGCACCCAGGTAGGTTTCGATTTCTTGTTCCTTTTCAAGGGAATTCTATCTTCTTTTTCAAGTCTTTCATTAAGTTTTTTACGCTCTTCATTCAGCTTTGCGAACAGGCTTAGAGGGAATACAACTTCTCCTCTGATTTCGACCAGATTCGGCTTGGGGCCTTGCTTCGAAAGAACCAAGGGGATTGACCGTATGGTTTTTATGTTTGCCGTTACATCTTCCCCCATTTTTCCGTCACCCCTAGTGGCGCCGTGGAGCAGTTCTCCTTTAACGTAGGTAAGCGATGCCGAAACTCCGTCAAACTTGGGTTGCAGGACGTATTCGATCTCTTCCTCGGTCTTGAGAAATCTTTTTATTCGCTTGTCAAACTCCCTGGTTTCCTGCTCATCTACCGCGTTATCGATGCTCATCATGGGAATTACGTGAGAGAATGGATTGAACTGCTCCGCCACCTCTCCCGCGACCCTCTGCGAGGGGGAGTCCGCAACGGCCAGACCGTAGTCCCGCTCAAGCTCCACGAGCCTTCTCATGAGCTTGTCGTAATCGGCATCTGGGATTTCGGGGTTGCTCTCCGCGTAGTAGAGGTGGTCGTGGCGCCTTATTTCCTCTCTCAGGCGGGATACTTCCGCCCGGGCCTGCTTTTTGGTGAGTCGGGCCATTTTACGAGTCGTGGCTTGCGAGCCATTTAAGGAGTTCGGAAAGACTGTAAGTGTTTACGACGTCTGTTTTTTTTACCCATCCCCGCCTTGCCGTTCCGACCCCGAAAATTATTCTTCCGAGGTGCTCGGTCCTGTGGGCGTCGGTTGACACCATGATCTTGACCCCGGCCTCGATGGCTTTTCTGGCGTGGGCGTCCTTGAGGTCAAGCCGCTTGTAGGACGAGTTTATCTCAAGCGCCTTGTCGTGAGCTCCCGCCGTTTCGATAACGGCGTCTATATCGACCTTATAGGGCTCTCTCTGCGCTATGAGCCTTCCGGTCGGGTGCCCGAGAGCGTCCACGTTGGGATTTTCCAGGGCGCCGCATATCCGTCTTGTCATTTCCTCTTCTTCCATCAAAAAAGAGCTGTGAACCGACGCGACGACGAAATCAAGTTCCCGAAGCACCTCATCCGGATAATCAAGAGAGCCGTCGGGCAGTATGTCGACCTCGGAACCCATGAGCACTCTTACCGCTCCGCCCTCTGAGTTTATTTTCTCCACTTCCTCTTTTTTCTGCCAGAGTCTCTTTATGCTGAGCCCGTTCGCTATCCTCGAAGAGGGCGAGTGATCGGTCATTGCTATGTATTCGTAGCCTAGGGAGGCCGCCTTGTCCGCCATCTGCCGTATGGTCGACGCTCCGTCGCTCCAGGTCGAGTGGGCGTGGAGGTCTCCCCTCAGGTCTTTTCTCTCAAGCAGCGCGGGAAGCTCCCCCGCGCGCGCCGCCTCGATCTCTCCGCGGTCTTCGCGCAGCTCGGGGGCAATGTAGCCAAGCCCTAGGGATTCGTAGACTTCCTCCTCGGAGACAAAGTATCCATTACCTTTGCGGATACCCATGGGACCCGTCTCAAGACCCTTTGCCGCCGCGATTTCCCTTATTCTTGCGTTATGGGCGGGCGAGCCCGTAAGGCTCTGAAGCGCCGAGCCGTAGCGGTGGGGCTCTACAACCAGAAGATCGGCCCGCACCCCGGCCTGCGTAAGGATCCGTGCGCTGTTTTCGGTTCTTCGGAGAACTTCCTTGATGAAAGGGAGAGCCGTGAATTTCTCTATGACTCCCGCCCCGTCATCCGCCGAGGCGATTATGTCTATGTTTCCGACGGTTTCCCTCATCCTTCGAAGCGAACCGGCAAGCTCGACCCGCAGAACGCCGGGGATTCCCTCTATTTTCTCTTTTACCTCCGTGGCGAGAGCGTGGGCCTTTACAAGCCTCATCCTCTTTTTCCCGCCCTCAAAGACTTCCACCGAGCGCGATATCTGCTCGATTTTCTTTTTTCCTATGCCGTCTACCTCGAGAACCTCCGGGCGGGCGATGGTCTCTTTCAGGCTTTCGATGTCCGTCACCCCGAAGTGCTTTACGAGGGTGCGGAGAAACTTCGGTCCGACTCCCCTTATGTCGAGAAGTTCCGCGAGTTCGTCTGGAACCTGTTTTTTTATCTCCTCGTAGTAGGCGATCTTCCCGGTGAGCCTGTGCTCGATTATTTTCCGGGAAAGATCCTTCCCGACTCCCGGTATCGTCGAGAGTTCCTTTTCTCCGTCGAATTCCCCAAGAGAATCGGGCATTGAGGAAATATTGCGCGAAGCCTTCCTGTAGGCGTTTATCTTGAAGCCGTTTTCATCCAGGATCTCAAGAGAATCGGCTATCCTTGAGAATATCTTCGCGATCTCGCTGTTTACGCTGTCCATAAATACGCGGGGGCCTCAGGAGACTTTCTGGGTCTGCATTGAGTACTTCTTTATTCCCAGAATTATCCCGTCCACTATCCTTTCTATGTAGGCTCTGCTCTTAAGTCTTTTTTCCTCTCTGGGATTCGTTATGAAGGAGGCTTCAACCAGCAGGCTCGGCACGTCCGCGCCGATCAGCACGACAAAAGGCGCCTTTTTCACCCCCTTGTTGTTTACGTGCTTGTATTTAACGGAAATGCTCTGGATTATGGATTTCTGCACGTAACCGGCTACCTCCTGGGACTCCTCTTTCTTGGCGCTGAGTATATATTGCTTGAGCGTGCTTCCAAGCTCATTGAGTCCCTTGGTCGTGGTGGCGTTCTCCCGGGCCGCGAGCTGCAGGGAGGTCTGGTCGTCCGTGAAGCCCAGTATGTAGGTCTCTATCCCGTGCGCCTTTTTCCTTCTCGCCCCGTTGCAGTGTATGGATATGAAAATGTCCGCCTTCCTTTTTCTCGCTATGGCCGTGCGCTCCTCAAGGGGGATGAACCTGTCAGTGCTTCTTGTAAGGTAGACGTTTTCTATGCCGAAGCTCTTTCCCTCTTCTATAAGCTTCTCCCTAAGCCTCTTGGCTATCTTGAGGTTTACGTCCTTTTCCCTGAGGCCGCTTGGGCCTACGGCGCCCGGATCATGTCCTCCGTGGCCCGGATCGATCACTATGGTTCTTATCTTGAGCCCGAGGGCCTGCTTGAGGCTCGCTATCTCTCCCTCGGGAACCCTGGATTCAAGGGAGGGTCCCTGCTTGTCGTAAGAAGGGGCGTCCTTGGCGAATATCTTCTCAGGCTGCGCTCCCGCTCCCTTTATGTCCATCACGAGCCGGAAAGAAGGATTCTGTTTTGATTTCGGCAGGGAGAAAACCTTGTGGCCCTCAAGATCCTTTATGTAGAGCACGATGCGCGACACTCCCGGGCGGTTGCTCGCGAAACTTATCTTCTCGAGAAGTCCCTTCGTGATGGGTTCAATGCTGACCTCATCCGAAAAGACGGTTTTTTCAAGGTCGACGTAGAGACGGGGAGGGGTTTTAAGCTCCGGGTCGGGGCGAAGCATCCTGGATGTGTACTCGATCTCCCTGTCTGCCTCTATCACGACCCGCGTATAATCGTCCGTTGACCAGTGCCTTATTTTCTTTACGACTGCGTATCCCTCGGGATATGTTCTGGGCGGGGCTTTTTTCTGCGCCGCGGGCTCCGCTTTCTTTGAAGTTTTTGCTCCCGTGAGCGCCGCCAGTTTCTTCTTCGCTATCTCGTAGGTGTCTGCTTCCTCCATCCCGTAGACGATCCTCTGGTACGCCGTGACGGCTTCCTTTTTCTTCCCTCTTCGCTCAAGGATCCTTCCCACCCGAAGCCACGAGTCGTCGACCAGGCTGTCTTTCGGATATGTTTTTATGAACTCGCGGGCGTACTTAAGCGCTTTATCGGAGTCCTGCTGTGTTTTGAACCTCAGGGATTTTTTCTCGTACACCCTGGAGGCGACGAACAGGCAGAGCGGGGCGTTTTTCCACTCGGGGTCCTGAGAGTATATCCTGTAGAAAGTGCTTCCCACGAGATCCCAAGTGTCGCTTCTCTTGGCTTTCTCGGAATTTGATTCAAGCTGGCGGTAAAGCTTGAAATTCTCTTCGTAGAGGGCCTTGTTTTTCTCCTTCGCCGCGGCGGAAGAGAGGGCAAGAAGACATATGGAAGCTATGCAGACAGAAGCTATGAGGAAGGAAAAAAGTTTTATGCGGCTTTTCACTTTACACAGAAAGTATATTGGTTGCTTGGCTGTTGTAAATTTATTTTCGGAAGATTTGTATGTATTTTGTTACAACATTAATTCTACCATGTTTGGCGTGTTCTATGAAGGTCAAAGTGCTCGGATGTGCCACTTCAATCGGCGTTCCAGTAGTGGGCTGCCCATGTGACGTATGCACATCGGATAATATTAAGAATAAACGTACCAGAAGTTCCGTGGTTGTTGAGGTGGCCGGAAAGAAAATACTTATCGACACCTCGACCGATCTAAGGACCCAGGCCCTTAGGGAAGGGATAACCAGGATCGATCTCGTTCTCTACACCCACTCCCACGCTGACCACACCCACGGAATAGATGACCTCAAGGTGTTTAACTTCATAAACAAAATGGACATAGACTGTTACGCGAACCCCGTTACCCTGGGCGACATAAAGCGGAATTTCGCCTACATATTCGATTCCTTCCCCGCCGCGGGGGGAAAACCCAGGCTTAACTTCAAGGAGGTAACCGGGGAAATAATAGAATTCGAGGGAATCAGGATAGAGCCCATAGACATATATCATCACAACTGGCAGATACTCGGCTACAGGATCGGGTCTTTCGGTTATCTTACGGACTGCAGCGCCATCCCCGAGGAATCCTATGAAAAACTCAAGGGGCTTGACCTCCTGATACTCGGCGCCTTGAGATACAAGCCCCACAGGGCACACTTCAACATAGAGCAGGCGGTAGAGGAAATAGAAAAACTGGGACCCAAAAGGGCCCTTCTTACCCACATGGGGTGTGAGCTTGAGTATGAAAAGCTCCTCGCGGAACTCCCGGATCATATAGAGCCGGCGTATGACGGAGCCGAAATAGAGCTGAGTGACCCCTGATGCTGTCCCCGCCCGGGTGGCGGGCAAGGAAGAAAAATGCAGGATATTGTATCAAAACTTGTTGAGAAAAATTCCTCGAAGATAGTTCTCTGCGTTCTTGACGGGCTCGGGGGGCTTCCGGTTGACGGAAAAACTGAACTCGAGGCGGCCCGGACCCCGAATCTTGACCGGCTCTCTTCGGCCGGGTCCCTGGGGCTGCACGTGCCCGTCGAGAGGGGCATAACTCCTGGAAGCGGCGCCGCGCACCTCGCGCTTTTCGGTTACGATCCTGTCAGAAACGAGATAGGAAGGGGGGTGCTTGAGGCGCTTGGCCTCGGCATTGATCTCGGCCCGTCGGACATGGCGGTGAGGGGCAACTTCGCCACCGTTAGATACGAAGGAGATACCCCGGTCGTTACCGACAGGAGGGCCGGCAGGATCAGCACCGAGGAGAACAGGAGGGTGATTTCCAGGATTTCATCGGCCGTCAAGGAGATATGCGGAGTGAAGGTGAATTTCTATCCGGGTCTTGAGCACAGGTTTGTCATGGTTCTGTCGTTTCTGGCGCAGCTCTCCGAATCAGACGCGCTTGTCTGCGACACGGACCCCCAGGCAGAAGGCAGAGCTCCTGTCGTACCCTGCGGGGAGAACAAGAGTTCCCAGAAGACGTCCGAGATCGCGGGAGAACTGGTTGACAGGGCCTGCGAAGTGATAAGGGATGAGCCCGCGGCCAACTACATGCTTCTCAGGGGTTTTTCCGTGAGGCCGAAACTTCCGACCTTTGATGAGGCCTACGGGCTTCGGGCAGGGTGCATTGCCGCCTATCCGATGTACAGGGGAGTGTCGAAACTGCTCGGGATGGATGTTCTTGAGGTTTCCGGGGATTCCATAAGTGACGAGATCGAGACGCTTTCTCGTAATTTCAAGGATTATGACTTTTTCTACCTCCACGTAAAGAAAACGGACAGCTACGGAGAGGACGGCGATTTCGGGGCGAAGGTAGGTGTAATAGAGGAATTCGATTCGCTTCTTCCCGAAATCATGGGACTCGGGGTAGACGTTCTTGCCGTCACGGGCGACCACTCAACCCCGGCGGCGATGAAGTCGCACAGCTGGCACCCCGTGCCTCTTATGATCAGTTCTGAATACTGTCGGGGAGGGGGCGTTGCGGACTTCTCCGAATCGTCCTGCCTGTCCGGTGATCTGGGGATCATAAAGGCGACTGAGATAATGCCGCTTCTTCTTGCCCACGCGGGGCGGCTTCGCAAGTTCGGCGCTTGAAATTTGTCCCTTGCGTGATACTTTTTACAATCCGATTCTGTGCCGAAGTGGCGGAATAGGCAGACGCGCTATCTTGAGGGGGTAGTGCCCTACGGGCGTGCGGGTTCGACTCCCGCCTTCGGCACCACATGTTTTCTTCACGGACAATCTTTTCTAACTCAGAAACTGCGCCAGATGCACCGTGCCGTAGGTTTCGCCGTTTTTCTAAAGAGGCTTGGACTAACTGGCACTATAAAAGTGCAAGATATCTAGCGAAGTAACTGTAGTCATCGGCAGATTCTAAGATGCTAGATTCGAGAAAACAAGATAGTTTGTGAAAATCTTCAAAGCTTCTAAAGAGTTTGGGGGATCGTAAGAAATTTCCACGAAAAAAGGTGTTTCAAAGCTCCAAACTAACCAACGATGATTTGGTCTCAGCGATTGGTAAGGTACGGTCAGATGTTATTGTGCTTTTGACTTAGACCTTTTCGTTGGGACTCAGATCACGACTCCTGATGGTATTCAAAATCCGCTTTACCTCGACATAGAGATAAAGTTCTTCATCCTGCGTTATCGGCCGGGCGTGCATCGTGCAAACGCGGATTGGGTAGAGTCGCTGGAAGGATTCTTGCACAAAGATGTTCCGTCTGAATATGTGTTTAAAGACCTTTTCCCAATTGTCCTTTCTTGTTATGATCTGCACATAGTCAGTGAAGTCCGCATAGGCAATCAGGGGCCGTTCGGGCTCACCATTGTTTCTGGCCTTCTGTTTCTTTTCGAGCCACTGCTTGCGGATTTCACCGGGTACTTGGTGTTTGATCCAGTTTGCGCCGAAGGCTATCTTCATTTTTTCGTCAATGAATCGGCGTAACCAAGCCTCGAAGCGTTGGAGTAAGTCGTAGGCCGTCTTGTTGCGCTCAAAGGCAGATTCTTGTACGTCTTCTTGCATTCCTGTTTCAAAATTGTAGGCGTAGATTAATGGTGATAGTGATCCCTTTGTTGCTTCAGCGATTTCTGGTAGAAGGAAACGCTTCTTGATATTTGACAAACCACTCTGCAAGCCTCGGGTCTGGGCGAGACTGTTTTTTAAGCGCTGGGCTTCGGTGAGCCTGTTTTGCAAGCTCTGGGCTTCAGCGAGCCTGTTCTGCAAGCTCTGGGTCTGAGCGAGACTGTTTTTTAAGCGCTGGGCTTCAGCGAGACTGTTCTGGAAGCGCTGGGCTTCGGTGAGCCTGTTCTGCAAGCTCTGGGTCTGAGCGAGCCTGTTTTGCAAGCTCTGGGCTTCAGCGAGCCTGTTCTGCAAGCTCTGGGTTTGAGCGAGACTGTTCTGGAAGCGCTGGGCTTCGGTGAGCCTGTTTTGCAAGCCCTGGGTCTGAGCGAGACTGTTCTGCAAGCTCTGGGTCTGAGCGAGCCTGTTCTGGAAGCGCTGGGCTTCGGTGAGCCTGTTTTGCAAGCTCTGGGTCTGAGCGAGCCTGTTTTGCAAGCTCTGGGCTTCAGCGAGACTGTTCTGCAAGCTCTGGGTTTGAGCGAGACTGTTTTTTAAGCGCTGGGCTTCAGCGAGACTGTTCTGGAAGCGCTGGGCTTCAGCGAGCCTGTTCTGCAAGCGCTGGGTCTGAGCGAGACTGTTCTGCAAGCGCTGGGTCTGGGCGAGACTGTTTTTTAAGCTCTGGGCTTCGGCGAGCCTGTTCTGCAAACTCTGAGTCTGAGCGAGACTGTTCTGCAAGCTCTGGGTCTGGGCGAGACTGTTTTTTAAGCGCTGGGCTTCGGCGAGCCTGTTCTGCAAGCTCTGAGTCTGAGCGAGACTGTTCTGCAAGCTCTGAGTCTGGGCGAGACTGTTTTTAATATCGAGCAGAGAGACATGCATGGATTCCGTAGCTCGCTGGAATTCAGGTATTTGTTTCTGCTTCATGGTTCCAAAACCGCCGGTTTCTTAGATAATTATACAACAAAAACCAAAAATTCCTACTTTTTTACAAACACCACTTGAAGTTTAAAGTGCACCACTGACTCAGATAATCTTCCTTCAGGAGAGTTTAGCACAGGGATAGAGGGGGGACAATGCTCTTCGCAGCGAGGGCGAGCCCGAGCGAAGAAGAGCATTGTCCATGGGTTCTAATTTGTATTACGCCAACCCCGCGGCAATCTTATCCCTCCCCCAGTACCGACTCGTCCCCCAAAGCCCGCAGATCATTCCCTGAGGGAACACAGCTCAGATATAATCGAATTCTCCCCCAGCGCCTCATTGAACACCTCCGCGGGCGTCTCATACCCCAGCGCCTTCCTCGGCCGGTTGTTCAGCAGCTCCTCCACCCTCCTTACATCCTCGGCATCCACTTTGCGCAAGTCCTGAGATTTCGGAAAAAACTCCCTCACCAAACCGTTTGTGTGCTCATTTAACCCCCGCTCCCATGAATGGTAAGGCGTTGCGAAGTAAAACCCCGCTCCAAGCTCCTCCGATACCCTGCTGTGTCCGGCAAACTCCTTGCCGTTGTCCGCCGTTATGGTGTGCACAAGCTCTTTAACCCCTCCCAGACACCCCAATATCGCCTCCCCTGCCTCCTGTGCCGTCTTCGTGTCGATCTTACGCAGAAACGTGAATTTGGAGCACCTGTCCACCAGGGAGACAAGCGCCCCGCGGTGTCGTGAACCCGTTATGGTGTCAACCTCCCAGTCTCCGACCCTGCTCTTGTGCTCAGCCTCCTTCGGACGATTGCTTATGTCCACTCTCCCCGGGATAACGCCTCGTCCCCAACCCCCTTTGCCGCGACGGTTCGCTCTCTTGCCTCGTCTTCGCAGGTAGCGGTACAGCTCTCCTCCAGCTCTCCGGTCCTCCCAGATGTGATTGTAGATCCACTTCGCGCTCACCGAGACCACTGCGTCGAGACGAAGTCTCCCGGCTATCTGTTCGGGACTCCAGCGTTGTTGTATCACCAACTCCTCCACCGTCGCCCAAAGAGCTTCGCTCATCTTGCGGGGAACTGAGGAAGCTTCGCTGCGGCGGCGCTTTGCGGATTCCTCCGCCTGCTTGTGCCTGTAACCTCTTTTGCCCGTGTTGCGCTTTATCTCCCGGATGACCGTGGAGTGAGAGCGTCCGAGATCTTCGGCAATTGTTCTGCGGGAGTCGCCGGCTTGCAAACGCTTGTAGATCAGGAACCTTTCTTCTTGGGCCAAGTGTGTATACGGCATTGGATAACCTCCTTCGTTTTGCTAACTTAGAGATTATCTTTGTCACTTGGCCCTTTCAAATGAGACGCCTGCCTCAAAAGGACTCAAACTTTAGGGGTGGTGCACTTCAATGTTCAACGGGCGAAAGGAAATTATTTAGACTTCGAAGACAATCTGAGGATATGGTTTTAATCTGCTTATTGAATTGTCCCGCTCGGTGTTTCTTTACGGATTTTTTCCGCTTTTTCAGGCTCTCCGATCTCCTCGTACACAAGACTCAACTGCCTTCTCGCTTGGATGTAGTAGGGGCTCTCACTTCTGTCTACTTCGGAGAAGTATTCTATGCTTTTGTCCCATTTTTCTAGACTGAAGGCAGATAGCCCGATTACGAGGTTTGCGCCGTCGCGGAAAATACCGTCTTCGGGGTCATCATCGAGGAAAAGCTCAAGATTTTTTATCGCTTCTTCGAAGTTCCCAAGCTGGTAATTGATCATCCCCATCTGGTAAAGAGCCAGAACCGACACCTCGGTTCCGGAATGTTCCTCACGCAACGTTTGCAGTTGTGAAAGAGAGGTCTCCATTTCTCCGCTGTTGTAGCTCGTAACAGCCTTGCGGAACTGCTTGTTTGCCAAGAGGTCTTTTTCTTCCTGTTGCGAGGAAACAAAGCAGACTCCGAGCAGGCCCACCGCTATGACGCCTATGCCGATAAGTATCTTGTTGAAGTGCTCCGAGAGACCTTCAAGGGATTCCGCCAGGAACTCCCTGAATTTGTCGGGGCGCTTAAGTTCTTTGGTCGTATATTTTATCTTGGGCATGAGTTGTAAATTCTCGCCTTATAGAAAAGCGGCAAGCCTGTGAATTCCGTGTCATTAATGCCGGATTTATCTGCTGTGTTAAAATATTTCTTGAGTGAACATGATACGTTGTTTCTTAAGACAATGTCAAAGGCTCTCGGGGAATTATCGGGGGAACCGGCTGAGGTTTTCTTCCCCGGCCCGAAAGTCCGGACGAAAAAGCGCTATGCCCCAGGCGGGCGGGAGTACGCTTCTGCGCATTTCAGTCTTTTTCCTGCTCCTCTCCGCGATTCTGGGTTACCAGGTATCCGCCGCCGACCCGGAAGCTTCTCCCCGGACGGGAGAAATAGTCGAGATAGAGATAAACGGTTCCATAAACCCCTCGACTGTGGACTACATTAAAACCGGTCTCTCAGAAGCGCGGGCCCGCAACGCCCCGGCCCTGCTTATCCTTCTTGATACCCCCGGAGGGCTTCTTAATTCCACGAAGGACATAGTGAAGATCATTCTTAATTCCGAGGTTCCGGTGATAGTTTACGTCTACCCGAGGGGAGCCACGGCTACTTCCGCGGGGGTTTTCATCACGCTGTCCGCCCACGTGGCGGCAATGTCTCCCGGGACAAGCATAGGGGCGGCTCATCCCGTGATGCTCGGAGGCGGCCAGAGGGGTCCGGGGAAGAAGCCTGAAGAAAAAAAAGACGATAAGTCTTCTGACGTGATGAACGAGAAAATCGAGAATTTCGCGTCGTCTTTTATGGAGAGCATAGCGAAGGAGAGGGGAAGAAACGCGGAATGGGCCGTCGATTCGGTTAGAAAAAGCGTTTCTGTGACGGCGGATGAGGCGCTCAAAAAAAAGGTGATAGACATTATCTCCCCCGACATTCCCACTCTTCTCTCAGAAATAGACGGTAAGGAAGTGAAACTGAGCGGCAAAAGCGCCCGCCTTGAGACGGCCGGCGCGAGCACGCAGCGCCTTGAGATGAGCCTGCGCCAGAAGGTGGTCAATATTCTAAGCACCCCGGACATAGCGTTTCTGCTTCTCTCCCTGGGGTCGCTCGGAATATTCCTTGAGTTCTACAACCCGGGGCTGATTTTCCCCGGAGTCGCAGGGCTTATTGCGCTGCTCATAGGGTTTGTCTCCCTTCAGATCCTTCCTTTCAATTACGCCGGGCTCATACTGCTTTTCGTCGCCATGGCGCTTTTGATATCGGAGGTGTACGTGACGAGTTACGGCCTTTTGAGCCTTGCTGCGCTCGCGTGCCTTGTGTTCGGGGGGCTTCTGCTTTTCGATACGCCGGAATCTGATCTCGGCGTGAGCAGGGGGACCATAGCGGCGGTGGCCGTGGCCATTGGATTGCTCTCGGTTTTTATTGTATATTTAGGCGTGAAATCGTTCAAAGTTCCCATTCAGGGCGGTTTCGAGGGGATGGTGGGTCAGAAGGGGGAAGTTGTTTCTTGGTCTCAGAAAAGCGGAAAGGTTTACGTCGGGGGAGAGTACTGGGAAGCGACGGGGGAGCGCGAGTTTTCACCCGGGGAAAAAGTAAAGGTAATAGAGAGCACAGGAGATCTCGTCGTCAGGGTTTCAGATTATGACGACAAACAGTGACGCACAATGTCGATAACCGCGATTGTAGTTCTTGTAATTGTTTTTCTAATAGTTATCTCGGGACTTAAGATACTCTATGAATACGAAAGAGGCGTGATATTCCGTCTCGGAAGGATAGTCGGAGTCAGGGGTCCCGGGTTCATAATCGTCATCCCGTTTCTTGAGAGAATGGTCAGGGTAAGTCTGCGGCTTGTAACCATGGACGTGCCTCCCCAGGACGTGATAACCAAGGACAACGTTTCGGTAAAGGTGAACGCGGTTGTCTATTTCAGGGTGGTTGAGCCGAACAGGGCGATCCTTCAGGTTGAAAACTATCTCTACGCCACTTCCCAGCTTGCCCAGACAACGCTCAGGAGCATCCTCGGGCAGGTAGAGCTCGACGAGCTTCTCTCAGAGAGGGAGAAACTTAACGTCAAGCTCCAGGAAGTCCTCGACAAGCAGACCGACGCCTGGGGAATCAAGGTCACCATGGTTGAGGTCAAGTACGTTGACCTCCCGCAGGAAATGCAGAGGGCGATGGCCAAGCAGGCGGAGGCCGAGAGGGAGAGAAGGGCGAAGGTTATAAGTGCCGAGGGAGAGTTCCAGGCATCGACCAAGATTGCGGAAGCCTCGGAGATACTGGCCGCAAATCCGGTTTCCCTGCAGCTCCGGTTCCTTCAGACGATAAACGATGTGTCTTCCGAGAAGGCTTCAACCATCATCCTGCCTCTTCCGATTGACATGCTGAAGGCCTTTACGGCAAAAGACGAAAAGGACTGATCGATAAGCTTTCTGCCGGACCGAAACTCTTTGTAAAACTTCATGGGAAAATTTCTGCGTCTCTTTGCACTCGCGCTGCTGGTCGCATCCGCGGGGTTTCTCTCTTCCGGATGCTCACGGAGCACGGACTGTCAGGATAAAAACGATAACGCCTCGCTTACAGGCAATGCTGACCCGAAGACTTTTTCCGCCGGGGATTCGCTCATAAGGGAACTAGGCGAGGAGCCCGCGACCCTTAACCCCGTTATAGCCACGGATGTCTACGAGGGCATCGTTAACGGCGGAATCTACGAGAGGCTTATAAGAAGGGATAACGAAACCCTTGAGTTCGAGCCCTTTCTCGCAAGTTCCTGGGAAGTTTCAGAGGACCGCCTTTCCTACACTTTTTATCTCAGAAAAGACGTAAAATGGCATGACGGCACTCCTTTTACCGCCGATGACGTGGTTTTTTCCTATGAATCCATAAGGAACCCCAAAGTCGCCGCCGCCCACCTCCAAAGCTACTACCAGGACGTAAAATCCTACACCAAGATTGATTCCCATACCGTGAGATGCGAGTACGGAAAACCCTACTTCCGCGCCTTTGAGTTCTGCGGGGGAATTCCCGTAGTGCCGAAGCACATCTTCGGCAAGGGAGATTTCAACACTAATCCCGCCGGCAGAAAGCCCGTCGGGACGGGGCCTTACGTCTTTGAGCACTGGGAGACGGGAAGGGAGATCAGGGTCAGGAAAAACCCCGGTTACTGGGGCGAGCCCGCGTTGCTAAGTGAAGTGGTCTACAAGGTAGTGCTTGATCCCACCGTGAAGCTTCAGCTCCTAAAAAAACAGGAGCTTGACTACGGGGGTCTTCTCCCGCTTCAGTGGTCAAAGCAGAGCTGCGGGAAACCGTTTCGGAAAAAGTTCTACAGGTCCTCCTATACTACCCCGGGCTACAACTACATAGGGTGGAATTCGAGGAAGCCTTTTTTCAGCGATAAAAGGGTAAGGCGGGCGATGACCCATTTTGTCGACAGGGAAACCATCCTGAGAGAAATTCTCCTGGGTCTCGGAGAGATAGTGACCACGACTTTTTACGTTAACAGCCCCGAATACCCAAAGGACGTGAAGCCGCACGGCTACGATCCCAAGAAAGCGAGGGCGCTTCTTGACGAGGCGGGTTGGCGCGACAGCGACGGTGACGGAATAAGAGACAAGGATGGGGTTTCTTTCCGTTTCGAGTTTCTGCTGCCCACGGGGTCTGAAACCGGTGAGAAGATAGCGACCATACTGAAGGAGGAGCTCTCCCGCTCCGGCATAGAGATGAGCATAAGAAAGATAGAGTGGGCGGTTTTCATCCAGAGCATAACCGAGCGGAAGTTCGATGCCGTGACCCTGGGGTGGAGCCTGGGGGTGGAAAGCGATCCCTACCAGCTCTGGCATTCTTCCCAGGCCGAGGAAGGCTCGAATTTCGTGGGCTTTAAGAACTCCCGAGCGGATGTACTGATCGAGGAGGCGAGAGAGGAGTTCTCAAGGCCTGAGCGGATTAAGAAATACGAGGAGTTCTCAAGGATTCTCCACGAGGAACAGCCGTACACGTTTCTGTTCGCGAGGAAATCCACGGTGGCCGTGCACAGAAGGTTCAGTAACGTAAGGCTCTATCCGCTTGGATTTGATACCAGGGAGTGGTTTGTTCCGAAGAATTTGCGTAAATACTCGGACCAGTAGTTTTTGGCCTTGTGTAGTCAGTGCTAGGGAATGTGTCTAGGATTGCTCTTTAACCCTCTGTTCCCCGGATCTTTGCTTAAGCTTTTCAAAGAGCAGTTCTCTCAAGTCTTTTGATTGTATCGATAATTAACACTGATTTTTGCTTGTGTGTGTTGTATCCGATATTCAAGGGTTCAGTCAGTTTGCCTGACTATGTGGAGAAGTGTCTTGAACAGCCGTTTACAATGAGGGCAACGTTGATGGACGGTTGTCGGATTCATGCGCTCCAAAAGATCTTTTCCATGATGGATTTTATGGTATTTTCCCTTCTGCGTCCCTTGGGTTGCCCGATCCAGAATCTGCGCAATTTCATTCTTGCTAATTTTTTCGAGATTTTTGCGAGAAGGAAGAACGTTTTTCCGAAAGCCCTTACCGTAATATTCTTTGAGTGTTTCTGGGTCGGCTACGATCCATGTTTCCATTGCCTCAACCATGAGATGAACCATATCGTTGTCAACACCTTGGAAATCCCATCCATCATGCATGGAGAGATGGTCAGAAGGTAATCTATTAACTTGGGCTTCCGAGTCGACTAGAAGCACGACAATTTTTGTGTCACCGTTTAAAAACTCATTCTGGAAACGCTCGTATGTCTCGTTGCGCGAACCGCAGCACACAAGCCTCCAATGCCAGTGCCTCTCTCGAAATGCGTTCTTGATTTCAGCCAGAAAGATATCCATACCCTGACGCATTTTAGCTTTGGAGTCTCTGCCCCTCCCACCACCTTCCATATAGATCGCAATGTTCATGGATTTGCGCCCAATTCACCCATACGCCATAGGTCACCAAGCGCATAATCCTTTAGCCAATGTGCGAGTTTGACGGAGTCAAGTCGACGTAGGGTCGTTCCTGTTCCATATCTCTCGCAGGCCACTACGGTATCCGGTTTGTTAGTAAGGGCGGACACAAGCGCATCTGAGTGGGTTGCCACAATGAGTTGCGTGTGTTCAGATGCACGAACCATGAGATCGGCAACAAGGGATACGGCGTCTGGATGTAAACCCAATTCCGGTTCGTCAATGCATACCAGAGGCGGTAGTGAAGGTGCCAACAAAGTGGCAAGAAGTGCAACAAATCGTATCGTACCGTCCGAAAGACGAGTTGCTGGAACCGGGGAGCGGAATCCCGCTTCATGCAGATAGAACTGAATTGAGCCACCGGAAACCTTGGTAGACATACGTTCGAAACGGGGAAAAAAGTGTTTTAGCAGATCATTGAATTCAGGTGACGCTTGATCGTGTTCGATCTTGTTTAGTATCAGGGCAAGATTGCAACAGTCGGGAAGTAGGCGGTCCTCGGGCAGATCCGCTGGTTGTGAGCGGCGGGGTGCTGTATAACGCCCGAAGGTCCAATCACGCAACATCTGTATTTGTCCAAATTGCCGACTTAACCAAGTGAGTTCTGGGTAGAGATCAGGATCCCTTATTTGTGCCAAAACAGATTGATCCGGGTGCAACTCGTGCCTCTTTATTTTTCGAGGCGGTCCGCTACGGTCGCGGTCCCTGACGTTAATCGCTGGACGTCCTTTCTGGAAGCGATAATAGAAATAAGGGTCTTCATGACCATGAAAAGGTTTTATTTCCTCAATTGCCTCGTCAAGCACTTCAACTCGCGCATTGTCACTTCCGAACTCAAGACAGTAGCGAAGGGCCCGCCCTTCGTTAGGAGTCTTCAGGCCTGTGGTCCTATCACCGGTCTCGATTTCCATTTTGGCAATTCCTTTTGCTGCTTTTCCTTTCCAGAACCATTCCGTCACCCCGCCACCATCACGGATTGCTGCAGCGAGATCCGTTGGAGTTGCATGAAGGAGTTCGATTGCCTCAATGATGTTTGATTTTCCGGAACCATTCGGTCCAATTAAAACGTTCAAATCCTGAAGTTCAAAAGGTGGCATGTCAGGTGGAAACGACAGCAGACCTTGCATCTTAAGACTATGGATGAATTTCATAGGTATGTCTCCAAGGGTCGTGCGTCAAAAACCATCGGTCTTTCTAGCAATCCCGGCTATGTTTCGCAGCTCGGTGTCTGACGAGAATGTGAACTCTGCGTAGTTCAATATTAACTGTGAACAAATAAGATCACGAGTTGAACTCATTAATAATACCTCTTGGAAGCAAGTCTCAGTATTCTCGTACAGTATTGCTGTTCGCTTAGGTCTTTTACCAAACTCTTCACAGATAGATACGGATTCCATTTTAAAGCAAGATCTTCGTTTGTTTAGACGTACACTTAAATTCTTTGTAGGGCGAAAACAGAATTAGGTCCAATTAATGCCACAACAAAATGTATACTACAGCAATACTTCATAGATTCAACTCTGAGAATGGCCCTGCTTTCCAAGTTGTTACACTTCAGAATTGAATTAAGGTTTTTGGTCTCTGACTTTGTCCAACAAATATTGCTGCGACCGGTTCCCCTTTACTCTATTACAATAGCTGCAAAGCAATTGCAGATTGCTTGCTGTATGGTACCCTCCCTTGCTTTTTGGTACTACATGGTCAATCTCCAAATTACGTAAGGGGAATTGGATTTTGCAACCGTTACAAAGTCTTTTCTGTTGTTCGTAAAGTAATTCTTTGATGTTCTTAGGCGGTGGCGGTCCTGGTTGGCCTCTCTTGCTGCCTTGGTCTTCTGGAATATCTTGCTGCATAATTGCCCATATAAGTAGACCAAAAGCAATAACCCCCAAAATGATCACATAAGTCAAATATTCCGTAACTAACCAGTAGATTAGGACAATTATTAGTAGTAAGCCAATAGCACTCATGTCTTTTTTTTAATAATTTTCTTCTTGCTTTAGCTGTCCCCTTTCAGCATGAGCGGGTAAATTCTATTTGGGCTTAATTGCAAAATCAATTTTCGACGTGTGGGCCATGTTGGAAATCTTTCAGACTTTTTCATTAGGTCATACATATAATTTTCTTTTCTTAGATTTTCTTGCCCCATCAAAGACTACATCCTGAAAAGACTTCTGCTGATGGTTCTCACACTGTTCGGGGTCATTCTTATTACTTTTCTTGTGACACATCTCGTGCAGGGAGGCTCTATACGGTCTCGACAAACCCTTTCACCAGAGGGGCTTTATATGGTTCCCCGGATCGTAACGTTTGATTTCGGAAATTCTTACTCTGATATCAGGAAGTGGTTTGTTCCGAAGGGTTTGCGTAAATACTAGGATTGAGGGAAGCTGATGCTGGGGGAACTCAGGAAAAGACAACCTGAATATCCGTATATTCCACCAGACCTTCCTCCGCGAATTCGACTCCGAAGCCCGAGCGCTTTACCCCTCCGAACGGGGCGTTGGGCTGAATCATTCCGTGTTTGTTTATCCAGACTGAACCGCATTCCATCCGGCTGGCGATTTCTCTTGCCTTTTCTATGTCCCGGCTCCATACAGAACCCCCGAGACCGTTCGGATTGTCGTTTGCCTTCTCGATCGCTTCCTCGATCTGGTGATAGCGGATGATCGGCAGGACGGGGCCGAACTGCTCCCGGTCGACCAGAGGATCTCCGTTTTCAAGGTCGGCTATGATCGTGAGCGGATAAAAATATCCCTTCCCGCCCGTTTCTTTCCGTATCTCTCCGGGATCCCCGCCCAGGAGAACGCGTCCCTTGGACTCCGCGCTTCTCACCAGGTCGGCCACGATATCGTACTGCTTGCGGTTCTGGATCGGACCCAGAACGACATCCTCGTCCGTACCCTCTCCAACCTTCATCTTCCGGGCGAGTTCAACCAGTTCATCGCAGACCTCGTCGTACACGTCATCATGAACGTAGAGCCGTTTCAAGGCCGCGCAGGTCTGGCCGCTGTTGATGAACGCGCCCCAGAATAGCCCCTCGGCGATCTGCTTCGGGTCGACGTCCGGGAGAACGATTCCGGCGTCGTTTCCCCCGAGTTCAAGGGTCAGCCGCTTCATGGTTTCAGCAGAGTTCACCATGATCTTCTGGCCGGTCGCGCAGGATCCGGTGAAAACGATCTTGCCGATTCCTTCATGTGCAGTCATTGCCGCGCCCAGCCTGTCATTGCCGGAGACGCAGTTGACCACGCCTTCAGGCAGCACCTCGTTCATGAGTTCGACAAGGCGCAGCGTTGACAGTGGGGTAAAGGGAGAGGGCTTGCTTACCACCGTGTTGCCCGAGAGAACCGCGGGAACTATATGCCAGATCGCGATCAGAACCGGAAAATTCCAGGGAGTAATCGAGCCCACAACGCCGATCGGCTTGCGGTGAAGCTCGACCCTGCCTTCATCGTTGTCCTGGAGGATCTTCACCGGCAGGGAAAGGCCGGCTGTATAGCGGGTCCAGGCTACCGCGCCGCCGATTTCCCAGCGTGAGCCCAGGCCGTTTAGAGGCTTGCCCTGCTCAGCGGTCAGAATGCGGGCGAGTTCCTCAGAGTTTTCCTCGATCTTGGATGCAATTCCGAGACATGCTGCCTGTCTTTGGGACTCGGGCACTTCGCGCCATTTTTCAAACGCCATCCGGGCGGCTCGCACGGCGTCATCCAGATCTTTCTTTCTTGCCAGCGACGCAAGTCCGGCCACTTTTTCGTTGGCGGGATTCAGCACTTCAAAGCATCGTCCGGTAGGGACCTTCCTGCCGTTTATGATAAGGTGAAATGGTTTCGTTGTCGGACTCATTCGGTTTTTCCTGTAAATTGCCGCGATAAATGCCGGCATATCGACCGCAATATCTGATACTGCGACATTCCTAAATGTTGGTAATATTTAGGCCGAATGTCAAGCGGCATTTGTCCCGTACTGTTTAGTGTGCCACGGGAAGGGGTCATAGACCCGGCAGTTGCAAAACTCGCCCGGCTTGTTAGCACCAAATGTTCCGTATTGCCTTGAAACAGCTTAACCTTTACTTGAAAACAGTTAGGCGGGAAAATAAGATCACCGCTGGGTTCTATGGAGCTTTCATAGCCTGCGATGTTCAATTGACATCGGTAATCTGTTAACTTAAAAGAGATGAGCAAAGCAAAAGGCGGTGATGGCGGGGTCGATGGCGATCTCAGCATGTCACCGGAACAGATGCTCGAGCTTGCGCGCCAGACGGCGGAGCTGGTGGTGCAGCGCATTGAGAACTTGCCCGGAGAAGGCGCCTGGGAGGGAGAGTTCCGGCGGGAACTTGAGGATCTCCTGCTTAAGCCTCCACCCGAGGAGAGCCGTTCGGCCTCGCAAGTGATCGAGGAGGCCGCACGCGAGATCCTTCCGGTCGCGCTGCGCGTGGACCACCCTCGTTGTTTTGGATTCATCCCTTCGCAGCCCACCTGGCCCGGAGTGCTGGCCGACTTCATGATTGCCGGATTTAACATCAACCAGTGCTCTTGGCTGACTTCTAGCGGCCCGAGCCAGCTGGAGCTTGTCGTGATCGACTGGTTTCGGCGCTGGATCGGCTATCCGGAGAGTGCGGGCGGACTGTTGACGAGTGGCGGCTCGGCGGCGAACCTTGACGCTCTTGTCGCGGCGCGGGAGGCTGCAGGCAACCCGGAACGCTCCAGCGTGTACATGAGCGACCAGAGCCACAGTGCGCTCGTAAAAGCGGCCAGGGTTATAGGTATTCGCCCGGAATGCATTCGCATGATTCCGACCGACGGGCGTTTCCGTATGGACATGGACGCGCTTGTCGAGACCGTGGCCGAGGACCGGGCCGCCGGGCTCAATCCCGTCGCGGTGTGCGCGAACGCCGGAACGTCCAGCAGCGGAGCCACTGACCCGCTTGAAGCGATGGCGGACTACTGCGAGGCCCAGGGCATATGGCTTCACGTCGACGCCGCGCATGGAGGCTTTGCCATCGTGACCGAGGAAGGCAAGGGGATCTTGAGTGGAATCGAGCGCGCCGATTCGGTCGCGATAGACGCGCACAAGTGGTTCTTCCAGCCCTATGAGGCGGGGGGCCTGATGGTGAAGGATGTGCGCACGCTTGAGCGGGCGTTTGCCGGCAAGCACGATATTCTCCAGGACACGATCTGGGGCGCTGACCATCCGAATTTTTCGGACAGGGGCCTGCAGCTAAGCCGCTCCGTTCGGGCGCTTAAGATCTGGATGTCGGTTCAGACCTTCGGTATGGCCGCGTTCCGGCGAGCCGTATCTAACGGGATGGAGCTCGCGCACCGGATCGAGGAGTACGTCGAGGAGAGTCCCGTCCTGGAGATGTTGACTCCCGCGGTACTGGGGATCGCGTGCTTCCGCGTCAGCCCCGCGGACACAGACCTCGGCGAGGACGCGCTTGAAGAAATCAACAGGACCGTACTCGCCCGTATCTTCTGGGAAGACCACGCGTTTGTATCATCGACACTTCTTCACGGGACGTTTGCCCTCAGGATGT
Source organism: Thermodesulfobacteriota bacterium (assembly GCA_965204035.1). Taxonomy (GTDB): domain Bacteria; phylum Desulfobacterota_D; class UBA1144; order Nemesobacterales; family Nemesobacteraceae; genus Nemesobacter. The sequence goes on along the minus strand of OZ241964.1, from coordinate 1,149,373 downwards.
GCGTCATCAACTATTCGACGACCTGGAACGACGTACGCGAGACGCTGGAAGTCATCTCGAAATTCGGGACGGAGAGTCTGGCCCAAACTGATTGATTCCGGTCAGTCGTGCCGGAGCGTGCCCACTTTCGGCGGCATTTGTTCTCTATTGAATTTCCCCGAACTCGCTAACCTTTGAATATGCTTGAAATCGCGAATGCCGAGATAATTACGGCCACAAGGGTGAGGAGGAGCCATGCTATTCCTGTCGCAACCACAACGATCAAGCCCAGGATAAAGCCCACACAGATCACTATCGTGACAACTGCGTCAAGTCCCTTGCTCTCCTTGTAGCGTTCCTCAGCCCTGCGCTCCGCATTCTGCTTCAGGATCCTCTGCAGCCTTTTATCCTTTTTCCAGCTGATCTTCTTTGCCATTAATCACCTTTTGGAATTCCAAGAACCAAAGCAGGTTACCTGATTTTACGGGAAAATTCAAGGTTTTGGAGCAGGTTGCAGAACAGGGGGGAACCGGACTGCTTTAGGTTTCATTCTTTTCTCCGGTGAGCGGATTTTATCCCGGCTTGCCCGCAGAACCGGACCCTGGCGTATCAGCGATAAAGATAGTGCAGGGGATTTTCTGATTTTTCGGTCCCGTTATGTGTATAATTTCTCGGCTAAGGTTTCTTTCCGATGAAAGACTACATCCTGAAAAGACTTCTGCTGATGATTCCCACGCTGTTCGGAATCACCCTGATCACCTTTCTCGTGATACAGCTTGCCCCGGGGAGCCCCGTTGAGAGCAGGATGTCGATTGACCAGGGGATAAAGAGCGACCAGGTGACCAAGGAGATAGTCGAGCAGACCAAGAAACTCTACGGTCTCGACAAGCCGGTTCACCAGAGGTATTTCATCTGGCTCCGCCAGATCGCGACGCTTGATTTCGGAAATTCCTACAAGGACCACCGCCCCGTGATAGACAAGATAGCGGAAAGGCTCCCGATCACCCTCATACTTAACGCGCTTTCCATCTTGCTCGTCTACCTGATAGCCATACCGATCGGGGCCTGGTCGGCCGTGCGGCAGTGGAGTTTCGCCGAGCGGGCCACGACTTTCGTTCTTTTTCTTCTCTACTCGATTCCGAGCTTCTGGATGGCCGTGGTGCTTATCTACTTCTTCGGCGGCGGGGGGTTTCTCGACATCTTTCCCATATACGGCGTGCATTCGAGGGGATACGAGGATCTTCCCTTCTTCGAGAGGACTCTCGATTTCCTCTGGCACCTTGTTCTCCCCGTGTTCTGCCTTACCTACGCCTCCCTCGCGTCGCTTTCGCGCTACCAGAAGGGAAGCCTTCTTGAGGTGCTGCGGGAGGACTACATAAGGACCGCGAGGGCCAAGGGGCTTGCTCCAAACAGGGTGCTTTTCAAGCACGCCCTCAGGAACTCGCTCATTCCCATAGTGACGATAATCGCCTCGATTCTTCCCGCGATGATAGGGGGAAGCGTTATCATAGAGACCATATTCTCGATCCCCGGGATAGGAAGGCTCGGCTTTGAGTCGGTGCTTTCAAGGGATTACCCCGTCATAATGGCCGTCGCCACCATATCCGCTTTCCTTACCCTGATCGGCATTCTGATATCGGATCTGACCTACGCCGTGGTTGACCCCAGGATCGGCTTTGAGAGGAAATCATGAAGCAGGGCTCAGCAGGCATCGGATACTGGGACAGGGTGTGGATCGAGTTCAAAAAGGACTCCCTCGCGTACGCATCGTTTTTCTTCATAGTCCTCCTCGCGGTGACGGCGATTTTCGAGAGTTTCCTCGCCGGAAACAGGCCCATAGTGCTCGTTGAGGAGGGCAAGTACTATTTCCCCGTGGTTATCGATTATCCCGAGCTTCGCGGAGAGGACCTTCGGGCCATGTATCTTGACGACGCGGATTCGTTCGCGATTTTCCCTCCAGTAAAGTACAGCCCCACGGAAAGCGATTTCTTCTCCGTTCTTGCGGCTCCCGACGGGAACCATTTTCTCGGCACCGACGACAGGGGAAGGGACGTTCTCAGCAGGATGATTCACGGGGCCAGGATATCGCTTTCAATAGGGGTGGTCGCCGTCGGGATAGCCATGGTGATAGGGATAATACTGGGGGCGATTGCGGGCTATTACGGTGGATGGATCGATTTTGCGATCTCAAGGCTGATAGAGGTGATGATCACCTTCCCCGTTTTCTTCCTGATCCTCACCATCCTCGCCTTTACCGAGCCCAGCATTTACAACATCATGATAGTGATAGGCATAACGGGCTGGACGGGCGTGGCGAGGCTCGTTCGCGGGGAGTTCCTTAAGCTTCGCCAGACGAACTATGTCGAGGCTGCGTGGGCTCTTGGAAGCGGCGACCGCAGGATTATATTAAAACACATGCTTCCAAACGCCCTCGCGCCAGTGCTTGTAAGCGCCACCTTCGGGGTGGCGGGAGCGATACTGGTTGAATCGAGCCTCAGCTTTCTCGGATTCGGGGTGACGCCCCCTGAACCCAGCTGGGGAGAGATAATCTCGCAGTCCCAGAAGTACGTGGATTTCGCGTGGTGGCTTGTTCTTTTCCCCGGGCTTGCGATTTTCGTTACGGTTACGGCGCTTAATCTGGTTGGGGAAGGATTCAGAAACGCGATAGACCCCAAGCTTAAGGAAAGATAATATTAAGCAATGGCAAATTCAGAGCTGTTAGAGATAAAAAACCTTAACGTCTCCTTTCCCTCAGAGGGCGGAGAGCTTGAGGTCCTTGGGGACGTTAGCCTCAGTATAGGGGAGGGGAGAATAGTCGGGGTCGTGGGAGAAAGCGGCTGCGGAAAGACCCTGACCGCTCTTTCCGTGATGGGGCTTCTGCCCGCGCCGCCTGCCAGGGTGAACTCGGGGGAGGTCATATACAAGGGAGAGAACCTGCTTTCGCTCACCGAGCGGGAACTAAGGCATTACCGAGGGAACAGGATCTCCATGATATTCCAGGAGCCGATGAGTTCCCTTAATCCCGTTTACACCGTGGGGGACCAGATAGGCGAGGTCATAAGGGTTCACGAGAACGTCTCGAGGAAAGAGGAGAAAAGGAGGGTGGTTGACCTGCTGGACACAGTCGGCATTCCCTCTCCCGCGGAGAGATACTCAAGCTACCCCCACGAAATGAGCGGGGGCATGTGCCAGAGGGTAATGATCGCGATGGCCCTTGCCTGCAGCCCCGAGCTGCTGATAGCCGATGAGCCCACGACCGCCCTTGACGTGACCATCCAGGCGGGAATTCTCTCTCTTATAAAAAGCCTTCGGGACAGGCTGGGGATGGCGGTTATGCTTATATCCCACGACCTCGGGGTTATCTCGAACGTCGCCGACGATGTCTATGTTCTTTACGCGGGGAAGGTGGTAGAGTGGGGGAGCGTCGAGCAGCTTTTCTCCGCCCCCGCCCATCCCTACACGATAGGGCTTATAAACTCGATTCCCGGTCAGTCGGAGGGCGAGGAGCTTCACTCTATAAAGGGTACGATCCCTTCTCCGGGCGAGTTCCCCGAGGGGTGCAGGTTCAACAACCGCTGTGAGTACGCGGAAGGGAAATGTTTTGAGGCGCAGCCGGATCTTTACAGTGTTTCGGATTATCACGGTTCGGCCTGTTTCCGCTACGAGATGTTTTTGAAGAACGGACCGGGATAATTCTCTATAGATGGTTAGATTCCCGAATTTTCTCTGCGAAAAGGCTGTTAAAGTGGAATTATATGCTTGTTTGTCCGTACAGTGTTTCTGTTGGACCGAAGATAGGTCATGTTATTTGGGGTAAACTACCACGGAGGGAGCAAATGAATCCCAGGAACGGAATGAGGCCCATACATCCGGGCGAGATACTTCGCGAGGAACTTGACACGCTCGGGCTATCGGCCGCCGAATTGTCAAAAGAATTGGGTGTACCCGCAAACCGGATCACGAAGATACTGAACGGCCATTGGGACATAAGTAAGGACATGGCATCGCGATTGGCTGGTTACTTTGGGACTACTCCGCAACTTTGGCTGAATTTGCAGAAGACATGGGAGCTTGGCAGGACATAGATCAAAGTGAGTTGTGAAATTGCTGAACGCCTTACACTTACCAAGCGGTGGTATAACGGGGAATTAACCCCATAGATGTCTATAATATGAACCATGAATGAGACAATAGTAAGCGTAAAGGGACTCAAAAAGTACTTCCCTGTTCGAAAGGGAATTCTTTCAAGGGTTTCAGACTATGTACGTGCCGTTGATGAAGTAGAACTTGAGATAAAAAAAGGCAGCACCATGGGCCTTGTCGGGGAAAGCGGCAGCGGAAAGACTACGCTTGGAAAGACGGTGCTGAGACTCCTTGCCCCGACCGCCGGGAAGATTTTCTTCGAGGGAGAGGACATTACCGAACTCGACTCGGCCCGGCTTCGTTCCCTCAGAAGGGAAATGCAGATGATATTCCAGAACCCATACGGTTCCCTTAATCCCAGAATGAACGTGGGTTCGCTTGTTTCCGAGGGAATAAGCATCCACAACACGGTAAAGAAAGAAGAGCGCGGCGAGTTCGTGGCCCAGCTTCTCGGTGAGGTGGGACTGGGCACCGACGTTATGGGTCGCTACCCCCACGAGTTCAGCGGGGGACAGCGCCAGAGAATAGCCATAGCGCGCGCCATCTCCCTTCACCCGAAGTTCGTTGTCTGCGATGAGCCCGTCTCGGCGCTTGATGTGTCGGTGCAGGCGCAGATAATAAATCTGCTTAAGGATCTTCAGAAAAAACACGGCCTTTCCTACCTCTTCATATCCCATGACCTTCGCGTCGTAAAGCACATAAGCGATCTGGTGGCCGTAATGTACCTCGGAAAGATAGTCGAAATCGCTCCCAGCGAGGATATCTACTCAAACCCCGTGCATCCCTACACCAAGATGCTTATCTCCGCCATCCCCGAGATAAAAACAACCAAGGGCGGCAACGGCGAGGAAGTCTCCATATCCGGGGAAATAAAGAATCTTGCGGAGATTCCCTCGGGGTGCAGTTTCCACCCGAGGTGCCCTCTTGCGACCGAGGTGTGCTCAAGGGAGACTCCGCGGCTTGAGAAAAAAGGAGCCGACGGGCGAAGCGTCGCCTGTCATAACGTCTGAGCGCTCCCCTTGTTTCTCTGGAGACTGTTTTTTTCCGAATAACTTGCAATAAAGCCATTGTGGTTTATATTAGAGCAATTTTTGCAGGCGGAGTTTCCGCGCGATGATAGTTAACGTATCGGAAATAAAGGACGGGGGATTGAGTCTTGATCTCACGAGGGGGCCGGGATGGCTCGGCGGTTCCGAGAAATCAGAGGTCGCGAGCGTGGATTCCGATATAGAGTTTCATATTGATCTTTTGCGCACGGCGGGCGAGATAAGCGTGCGGGGGAAAATAGGATTCCTGGCAGTCGCCCGGTGTTCCCGCTGCTTAAGCGACGTAAGCGTCGATACGAATCTTGAGGTAAAACTCATTCTTTCGCCTTCTGATACGGAAAGGAAGGAGGAAGCGGGCGGGGAGATAGATTATGAAACTTACCGCGGGAGGAAAATAGACCTTAACGATTACATGAGAGAGCAGGTGAATCTTTCGCTTCCCTATAAGGTGCTCTGCGCCGAGGATTGCAGGGGACTTTGCAGCAGTTGCGGGAAGAACCTTAACGAACAGCAGTGCGACTGCGAGACTCGCCAGGAAGATTCGCGTTTCGCGGTACTTAAAGATATAAAGATATAGCTTCAAGCCAGGAGACCGAGATGGCGTTACCCAAAAGAAAGACTTCCAAGTCGAAATCGAGAAAAAGAAGAACCCATTACAGAGTCGCGGTGCCGGGATCTTCATTCTGTCCCGAGTGCAACGAGATGAAACCTCCCCACAGGGCGTGTCCCACCTGCGGTTACTACAAGGGAAGGAATTTCTTCAGAGAGGCTCCGGATACCGAAGTCGTTGCGGAAGACTAAGAACACACTGAATCCATGATAGCTTTCCTTTTTCCAGGCCAGGGTTCCCAGTACATTGGTATGGGCGTTGATTTCTGCGCCGAGTTTGGGGTCGCGAGGCGGACTTTCGAGGAAGCAAGCGACGCTCTCGGGGTTGACGTGGCGAAGCTTTGCTTTGAGGGCGAGGCGGCGACCCTAGCCCTTACCGCGAACGCGCAGCCGGCGATACTTACAGCGAGCGTGGCGGCGTTAAGAGTGGTCCTCGAGGAGACGGAGGTAAGGCCGGACCTGGTGGCGGGGCACAGCCTCGGGGAATTTACGGCCCTCGTAGCCTCTGGGTGCCTCGGGTTTGGCGACGCCGTGCGTACCGTGAGAAAAAGAGGGGAGTTCATGCAGGAAGCCGTTCCGGCGGGAGTCGGGAAAATGGCCGCCGTGCTGGGCCTCATGTCCGAGCAAGTAAGCGGGCTCTGCGCCGAGGTCGCGGGGGAGCAGAGCGTGGTTTCCCCGGCCAATTTCAATTCGCCCACCCAGACCGTTATCTCGGGAGAAGCCAGGGCCGTCGAGGCGGCGTCTGAGCTTGCCAGGGAAAAAGGGGCAAGACGGGTGGTCGAGCTCGAGGTGAGCGCGCCTTTTCACTGCTCACTTATGGAGCCCGCGGCCGCGCGTCTCGGAGACGTTCTCGGGGAAGTGGATTTTCACCCCATCAAGTATCCCGTGGTCACGAATACCGGGGCGGAGGCAAACTCCGATTCCGCCAGGGTGGCGGACATACTGGTCGAGCAGGTGACAAGCCCCGTGAGATGGGCCGAGTCCCTTGAGTTCCTTAAAAACTCCGGGGTTTCCGAGTTTTTCGAGATCGGCCCCTCCAAGGTTCTAAGCGGCCTTGTGAAAAGAACTCTTAAAGGCGTTAGTTGCGCCGGTATTGAAAAACCGGACGAGTTACATCATATTAAAGCACATGAAACTTGAACTGACTGATCAGGTCGCCCTTATCACGGGCGGATCGCGGGGGATAGGAAAGGACATCGCGAAGAAACTCGCCTCCTGCGGCGCGTACGTGCTGATTAACTACGCGACCAACCGGCAGGCGGCCGAGGAAACCCTGGGGGAGATAGAGCGGGACGGGGGCGGCGGCAGGGTGGTCGGCTTTGACGTTTCCGATTTCGACGAGGTTCAGAAAATCGTGGGGGAACTCTCAAGCGAGCTTAACGGAATACAGATACTCGTTAACAATGCGGGCATAAGGAATGACGGGCTTTTGATGAGGATGGGGGAGGAGGACTGGGACCGCGTCATGGATATAAACCTCAAGGGAACGTTTAACTGCACCAAGGCGGTTTCAAGGGGGATGTTCAAGAACCGTCACGGAAGAATAGTGAATATCATCTCGGCTGCCGGGGAGGCCGGAAACCCGGGGCAGGCTAATTACGCCGCCTCGAAGGCCGGGGTAATAGGCTTTACGAAATCGACGGCCAAGGAGTTCAGCCCAAGGGGGATAACGGTAAACGCCGTAAGTCCCGGTTTTGTTGAAACGGATATTATCGCCGACCTTAATGAGGAGATGAGAAAGAAATACCTGGAAGCCATACCTCTCGGCCGCTTCGGGCGCGTTGAGGATATCTCAAGCGTTGTGTGTTTCCTTGTTTCCGAAGGCGCCTCGTATATAACCGGGGAGGTTATAAAGGTTAACGGCGGAATTTACATGTAAAACGAAGTTAGAGGAGGTTTGACTCATATGTCAAAGGATAATGCGGAAATTTTAGCCAAGGTAAAGGAGATGGTCGCGAGCCACCTCGGCAAGTCCGAGGAGGAGATAACTCCCGACTCTTCCTTTATAGAGGATCTCGGGGCCGACTCGCTTGACCTCGTGGAACTCATAATGTCCATGGAGGATGAGTTCGGGCTTGAGATCTCGGATGAAGACGCGGAGAACATCATAACGGTTCAGGACGCGATCAACTTTATCCAGAGTTCAGTTGAATCCGCTTCGGAGGATGACTGAGGAAAGATGTCAAGAAGGGTAGTAGTTACAGGCATAGGGCTCATAACGCCCGTCGGGGTGGGGAACGACGCCACGTGGTCTTCGATCCGCGAGGGGGTCCCCGGAGTGAGCAGGGTTTCGTCCTTTGATCCCTCGGCTCTTAAAACCCAGATCGCGGGGCAGGTTGAGGATTTCGATCCGACGCTCTACATGGAGCCCAAGGACGCGAAGAGAAACGACAGGTTCATTCAGCTCTCCATCGCGTCAACAGCGCTCGCGCTCTCTGACGCGGGGCTTGAGGTTACCGACGATATCTCCGGGCGCACGGGGACTTTTATCGGATCGGGAATCGGCGGGATGAAGACCTTCTACGACACCGTGCTTACGATGGAGAACAAGGGCCCGGGCCGCGTTTCTCCATTTTTCATACCGAACATAGTGACCAACATGGCTTCGGGATACGTCTCGATAAGGTTCAACGCCAAGGGTCCCAACTGTTCCTCGACGACCGCGTGTTCCGCAAGCGGTCACTCGCTTGCGCTTTCCGCCAAGATAATAAAGGACGGCAAGGCGGACGTTATGATAGCCGGCGGGGCCGAAGCTCCGCTGATACCCCTTACCTTCGCGGCTTTTAACGCCATGAAGGCGCTTTCGACCAGAAACGACGATCCCGAGACCGCTTCAAGGCCTTTTGAGGCGGGGCGCGACGGGTTTATCCTTTCAGAAGGGGCGGGAGTGCTGATCCTAGAAGAGCTTGAGTTCGCGAAAAAAAGGGGCGCCAGGATATACGCCGAGGTGCTGGGCTCGGGAATGAGCGCGGACGCCTTTCACATCACGGCGCCTTCGCTTGAGGGACCGAGCAGCTGCATGAACGCGGCTCTTTCGGATTCGGGCCTTAATCCCGGGGACGTGGACTACATAAACGCCCACGGAACCTCGACGCGTCTTAACGACGTCAACGAGACCAACGCGATCAAGGAAGTGTTCGGCGAGGACGCCCGGCGAATTCCGGTTAGTTCCACGAAATCCATGACCGGCCACCTGCTGGGAGCGGCGGGCGCGGTGGAAGCGGCAATCTGCGTGCTCGCGCTTCGGGACGGCGTTTTGCCGCCGACCATAAACCTCTTTGAGAACGATCCCGAGTGCGACCTGGATTACATACCGCACACCGCGAGGGAGAGCGACATAGAGGTGGCGCTAAGCAATTCCTACGGTTTCGGCGGAACGAACGTGAGCGTCGCGCTTCGCAAGTTCAGCTGACCCCATCTGCTGAGTTCCTGAAAAACCCGGCGGTTTCCAGTTGCCTCGCCTGAGCAGGCAGCGTCAAGACAATCTCGCTCTGTAGAATCAGCAGGTGTTTTTTCGGGCGCCCGGCTGGTTTAATCTGATAGACCGGTATGCCGATCTGTTCAGATCCTTTTAAGAGGGTATGGCCAATGTCTAAGGAGAAAATAGAGTCTTACGAAGTCAGGACCAATTTGCCTGAAATACTGAGACGGGTGCGGGCGGGTGAATCCTTTACGATTACCCTGCGTGGCAAACCCGTTGCGGACCTCGTGCCGAGCAGGGCCGCTTCCAGGCAAAAGACGGCGGACGCAATTGAGAATGTTCTCAGAATGAGGGAAACAGTTGCTCCGATTTCTGATGACCGTCTGGAAGAGTACAGAAAACAAGGTCGCAAGTGATGCGGTTTGTGCTGGAAATTCCCCTGCAAGCATAGAGCGGCCTTGCCGGATAGCTTTCGGAGCTGTTATTAATAATTGCGGCAGAGCATGCCGGTTGTCCGGTTTGCCGCGGGGAGATGGGCTATGCTGCTTGCCGTCGAGGGGAAGACGTGCAGGTGTCATATCGCCAGGGGGATAATCTTGAGATGATCCTCTATGGCCTTTAGGGCATTGCCCGGCAACGGAAGATTTGCCTTCTCCGCGTTCCAGTAATGGTGAAACGACGCGACGGTCTCGCGCACAGTGTCGAGAACAAGTTTCTCCGGCAGCAGGGCCTTGGCGGCAAGATGGGAGAGTTCGTCCTCTGAATAGCGATCAAAGCGCTTGGTCCGGCTGAATTTCAAAGCGGCCTCGTTGTCCTCAATATAAGCAATCGTGGAAACAAAATCGTAGGCCGGCGCCAGCGCCGCGTTGCGCCTGTCGGGATAAATGAGGGACCAGTTCTTAAGGTGCATGTCGGCATTGCCGATAAGCACATTGAAGGTCAGGCGGCGGATAAACTCGGCAATGTCCCCCTCGCCGCATTCGGCCCCGATAACCGTAGCAATGTTGCGCGCGCTTGCCTTTTTATACTTGTCCTCCGGATAGACGCCGAAAACTTGCGCGAAGTCCTCGACGTGAACCGCGCCGCCGTCATCTGACCGGTCAAAGCGCCTTACGGCAAGCGCCTGTCCGCTTAAGCGACCGATGTCCTCGGGCAGGCCTTCAATCGTGTCAACGCCGATGAGGCGTACCTCCGGCACGTTTATGCCCAGGAGCCGGGCAAGTGTCATCATCGAGAACTCGTTCTCGGGCACGCCCGCAAAATGAAGCGAAGGCAGCTTGACTATCCATGAACCGCCGACGCCTCCGGCCGGGAGGGCAAGACCGCCGCGAGCCTTCTCAACGGCTGAAAATTTCAGTTGCACGCCGGCCAGGGAAAATCGCAAGGCGCTCTCACGCCTGCCGCCGCCGCGGCCACTCTTGCCGGAGACATCCGACGGCCATGGTTCACCGCCCGGGGGCGCGACGGTGATCGCTCCCGGCAGGTCTGCGCCAAGGGCCCAGAGCAGGAAGAACTCGCGAACGGGTTTTACCCCCGCTCGCTCCGCGAGGTAGGTACGCATGGGCTCTTCGGGAAGCAGGTTTGAAAAAAACGGTATCAGCCGCGTCTGCGTGGGCGGAAACCCGGTAATCAGTTCTCCGAACCGGTTCTTGAACCCCAGACCGAGCGTGGGCCTTGCGGCATCCCCGATATAGGAGTTGTTGAAGGCGAATAAGGCGCGGTCGTCGCCGACGCGCGTCAGCGTGCCTATGGGGTCGCCGTAAAGCAGGACATCCAGAACATGTACGTCAGTCATCTCCTTCCTCATCAAGACTGTAGAGCGGTTGCGGAGCTGCCCTTTCCCGTAACGCGTCCGCGAGGCTGCTGCGCGCAAGCGATTTTATGGCGGGAACAACCTTGCGCGGGACAAGCTCGAGCTCCAGGTCAAGAGTGCGGGCAAGCGCTACCAGGCTTGAGAGCCTGAGGTCGACCGCGCCGTTCTCAATCTTTGAGATATGGCCCTGCGGCACGCCCGCTTTTTTCCCGAGTTCACGCTGACTGAGCCCCTTTGCCTCGCGAGCCTCCCTGAGCTCGCGGGCTATATGTTCAATCGTGTAGTTTATTTTGATATTCAATTCTATATTGAAAACGATTTTTAATATAGCCTAATATATCACATCGAAAGAGATATGCAAGGATTAATGTGCTAATCTATATAAAATATTATATTTGATATATTATCAGATATCAATGTCGGACCGTTGCCGGAAAGACCAGGACAGGAAATATTCTTCCACACGTGATTCTCCGGCATAAAGCGGGAAGAAACTGTTTTATTTTTCCGCTCGTTTCGGTAAAATACCCCGCTAACTCCGCAAATGCGGAACAGAGAAGAGAGAGAGGTACAGCATGGCTTTAACTAATCACCTGGGGGCTCTCTCCGACCTCACGGTCGGGGACAGAACCTACAAGATATACTCCCTCGCGAAGCTTGAATCGCGCTACGGAGCATCTATTTCCAGACTTCCTTTTTCAATAAGAATACTGCTTGAGAACGTGCTCAGGAACCTTGACGGGGAGACCGTGACGGAGCGCCACGTCGAATCCCTTGCCAACTGGGATCCCTCGAACGCCGAGGCCAGGGAGATTCCCTACAACCCCGCGAGAGTGATACTTCAGGATTTCACGGGAGTTCCCTGCGTCGTGGACCTCGCCGCGATGAGGTCGGTGGTCGAGAAAAAAGGGGGAGACCCCTCGCTTGTGAATCCCATAGTTCCCGTTGATCTCGTCATAGACCACTCCGTTCAGGTCGACTATTTCGCAAGCGGAGACGCCTTCGGCAAGAACGTGGAAGTCGAGTACGAAAGAAACAGGGAAAGATATACATTCTTAAAGTGGGCCCAGGGGTCCTTTGACAATTTCAGGGTCGTGCCGCCGGGAACCGGGATAGTGCACCAGGTGAACCTTGAGTGTCTCGCGAGCGTGGTCGTCTCAAAGCAGGTCAACTCGGAGTCGGTGGCGTACCCGGACACCCTGGTGGGAACGGATTCCCACACGACCATGATAAACGGCTTAAGCGTCATGGGCTGGGGAGTAGGGGGGATAGAGGCTGAGGCGTGCATGCTCGGGCAGCCGCTTTACATGCTGATACCCGACGTCATCGGATTCAGGCTCACAGGCCGCCTCTCCCAGGGAGTCACCGCGACGGACCTGGTTCTCACGGTGACCGAGATGCTCAGGAAAAAGGGCGTCGTCGGCAAGTTCGTCGAGTTTTTCGGGCCCGGAGTGAGCAATCTCGCCCTCTCCGACCAGGCCACTATAGCGAACATGGCTCCCGAGTACGGGGCCACCATGGGATTTTTTCCGGTAGACGCAGAAACCCTGCGCTACCTAGAGACGACGGGCAGGGGGGACGCCGCCGCGCTGGTTAAGGCCTACACGAAGGAACAGAAGATGTTTAGAACAGACGACGCGGAAGACCCCGTATACACGGATACGCTCGAACTTGACATATCGACGGTGGAACCCTCCCTCGCGGGCCCGAGCCGCCCGCAGGACAGGATCTCGCTCGGGGACATGAAAACCTCCTACCACGAGAACCTCGAGGCCAGAGGACTTGCCGCAAACGGAGACGCATTGCGCGCCGCGAACGGAATCTCGGACGGCTCGGTGGTGATAGCCGCCATAACGAGCTGCACCAACACATCGAATCCCTCCGTCATGGTGGGGGCCGGGCTTTTCGCCAAGAAGGCAGTCGAGAAAGGGCTCACCGTTTCGCCTTACGTGAAAACGAGCCTGGCGCCGGGATCGAGGGTGGTAACGGACTATTTAAACGCCGCGGGACTTACCCCGTACCTTGAAGAGCTGGGCTTTGACCTGGTCGGGTACGGATGCACGACCTGCATAGGAAACAGCGGCCCGCTTCCAGAGGACGTGGACGCGGCCATAAGGGAGGGCGACCTTACCTGCGCCGCGGTTCTTAGCGGAAACAGGAATTTTGAGGGCAGGGTGCACCCGCTCGTCAAGTTCGCCTACCTGGCGTCGCCTCCGCTCGTGGTGGCGTTTGCGATAGCAGGCAAGGTGGGAATCGATCTCTACACGGAGCCCCTCGGGGTAGGAAGCGACGGAGACGAAGTGTACCTAAAGGACATCTGGCCGACGCAGCAGGAGATAATCGACACCGTTTCGCGGTCAATCACCCCGGAGATATTCAACAACCAGTACTCGAGGGTTTTCGAGGGCGATGAGACCTGGAAGTCCCTTGAGGCCCCGCAGTCAGACATTTACGAGTGGGATACGGAATCGACCTACATACAGGAACCCCCGTTTTTCGATGATTTCCCGCTTGAGCCCGAAGACCCCGGGGACATAGAGAACGCGAACGTGCTCGCGCTTCTCGGGGACTCGATAACCACGGACCATATCTCCCCGGCGGGATCAATCCCCAAGGACGGCCCCGCGGGCGGCTACCTTATCTCAAGGGGCGTTTCCCAGAGGAGCTTTAACAGCTTCGGATCGCGGAGGGGGAACCACGAGGTCATGATCCGCGGGTCGTTTGCCAACATCAGGATAAGAAACAAAATGGTCGGAGGAAAGGAAGGGGGGTTGACCGTGCACGTTCCCACGGGAGAGGAAATGTCGATTTACGAAGCGTCCTCAAGGTACATGAGCGACGGGACGGACCTTGTCGTAATCGGCGGGAAGGAGTACGGGACGGGAAGTTCCCGGGACTGGGCCGCCAAGGGAACCGCTCTTCTGGGCGCGAGGTGCGTCATAGCCGAGAGCTTCGAGCGGATTCACAGGAGCAATCTGGTGGGAATGGGGGTTCTGCCCCTTCAGTTCGAAGATGGACAAAGCGCCGAATCCCTCGGCCTCACGGGCTTTGAGACCTTAAGCGTAAGCGGGATCTCTGAGGATCTTTACCCGGGCAAACGGATGGCCGTGACCGTGACGGACGCAGGCGGCGGGCAACGGGAATTTCACGCCACGTGCAGGCTCGATACCCCGGTTGAGGTCGAGTATTACCGAAACGGCGGGATACTTCAGACCGTCCTGCGTCAGATGATATCAGGGTAAGTGGAGAGGCGGATTTGAAAAGGGTGGTTTTTTCCATTATATTTTGAGATTTAAATTTTCGTTTAGTTCAAAAGGAGAGGTGTTCAATGACAGTCCCAAGCGGAGAAAAAATACAGATTGATGAGGGAAGCAGAAAGCTTGTAATCCCCGACAACCCGATAATTCCCTTCATAGAAGGCGACGGGATAGGTCCCGACATCTGGCACGCGTCCCAGATAGTGTTCGACGCCGCGGTCGAGAAGGCTTACGGAGGAACAAAGAAGATATCCTGGCTTGAGGTACTGGCCGGCGAGAAGGCGTATGATAAGACCGGCGAATGGCTTCCCGAGGAGACCACCGAAGCGATAAAGGAATATATCGTTGCCATCAAGGGCCCGCTTACCACTCCGGTTGGAGGAGGAATAAGGAGCCTTAACGTTGCGCTTCGCCAGATACTTGATCTATACGCCTGCGTAAGGCCCGTAAGATGGATTAAGGGAACCCCCAACCCTCTTCTGGTTCCCGGCAAGCTAGACGTCGTGATATTCAGGGAGAACACCGAGGACGTGTACGCGGGAATCGAGTGGGAGAGCGGTACCGAGGAAGCGGCCGCCGTAAGGAAGTACCTCGTTGAGAATTACGGGGTGAACATCCGCGAGCTGAGCGGAATAGGAATAAAGCCCATAAGTCCTTTCGGAACCAAGAGGCTCGTCAGAAAGGCAATCGAATACGCAATAGAATATAAAAGAAAGAGCGTCACCCTAGTCCACAAGGGCAACATAATGAAGTTTACCGAGGGCGCCTTCCGCGAATGGGGCTACGAGATCGCGAAAGAGGAGTTCCCGGAGGTCACCCTGACCGAGGATGAACTCTGGGACGATTTCGGCGGCAAGCAGCCCGAGGGCAAGATCGTCATAAAGGACCGCATAGCCGACAGCATGTTCCAGCAGGTTCTCACGAGACCGAGCGAATACGACGTGATGGCCATGCCTAATCTTAACGGCGACTACATGTCGGATGCCTGCGCCGCGCAGGTAGGAGGTCTCGGGGTTGCTCCGGGCGGCAACATAGGCGATTACCTGGCGTGTTTCGAAGCCACCCACGGAACCGCTCCCAAGTACACCGGGCAGGACAAGGTAAACCCGGGTTCCGTAATACTCTCGGGAGTCATGATGTTCCAGTACCTCGGATGGCACGAGGCCGCGGAGCTTGTTTTCAGGGCGATGGAGGAGACTGTTCAGCAGAAAACGGTTACCTATGACCTCGAGAGGCAGATGGAGGGGGCTACCCTTCTTAAGTGTTCTGAGTACGGAGAGGCCATCGTGTCAAACATGGACAAGGTAATGGACTAGAGGGGCTCGCGGCACAGCAAATCTTTTCAAAAGGAGTGGGATCTTGAAGAACGGCAGAGCGAAAATTTCTGTGATAGGTGCGGGAAACGTCGGCGCGTCGGCGGCGTTTCGGATCGCGCAGCTTGAACTTGCCGACGTGGCCTTGATTGACATAGTGGAGGGAATTCCCGAGGGAAAGGCGCTTGACCTTGCCCAGATGTGCCCGATTACGGGAAGCGACGTAAATCTCGTCGGTTCAACCAACTACGAAGACACGGCAGGCTCGGACGTGGTGATAATCACCTCCGGCATCCCGAGAAAGCCCGGGATGAGCCGTGATGATCTTATCTCGACAAACACCAAGGTAGTAAAGAGCGTCACCGAGCAGGTGGTCGCTCATTCCCCGGACGCGATACTAATACTGGTCACAAACCCCCTTGACGCCATGGTTTACGTGGCGCACAGGGTAAGCGGCTTTTCTGACAGCAAGGTGATGGGGATGGCAGGGGTTTTGGATTCCGCGCGTTTCCGGGCGTTTATAGCGATGGAGCTAGGGGTATCGGTTGAGAACATAAACGCTTCTGTTCTCGGCGGACACGGAGACACGATGGTTCCGCTTCTTAGCAATACCACGATTGCGGGTATTCCCATAGCGCAGCTTGTCCCCGCGGACAGGCTCGAGGCGATGGTTGACCGCACCAGGAAGGGAGGAGCCGAGATAGTAGCGCTTCTTAAGACCGGAAGCGCCTTTTACGCCCCCGCGGTAGCCGCGGTGGAGATGGCCGAGGCGATCATAAAGGATAAGAAGAAAGTGCTGCCCTGCTGCGTGTACGCGGACGGACATTACGGGGTGGAGGATACGTTCGTGGGCCTTCCCGTTAGGCTCGGCGCAGAAGGGGTCGAGGAGATAATAGGGGTTGAGATATCCAGTGAGGAGATGGAGGCCCTGCATGTCTCGGCGGGCAAGGTGAAAGAGCTTTGCGAAGTAATTGACGGAATGGGAATCCTTTAGGGTTCCGCTCACGTTCCGCCCCCCGGCGCCGTCTGTGATCCCGGACGGGCGCTCCGGAAATATTTTTTGGAGGTTTCTACAATATGGCTAACGGTACGGCGAGCAAGGCGCTCACCATGAGAAAGGATATGTGGTGGGTTGAGCCTCTCATAACCGGGGTGGTGCTCGGGGCTTTCGGAATCTACTCCACGTGGAGGGCTCTTTCGAACCAGTTTTTCTACACCGAACCCTACCTCTCGCCTTTTTATTCCCCGCTTCTGCTCTTTGACTGGTGGCCGGCTTCCCCGGCAATACTTATTCTCTGGGCGCCGCTTGGATTCCGGGCGACCTGCTACTACTACAGAAAAGCGTACTACCGGGCGTATTTCTTCTCGCCCCCGGGCTGCGCGGTAAAACCGGTCGGCAAGAGGGGCTCCTACACCGGAGAGTCAAGCTTTCCGTTCATACTGCAGAATGCCCACAGGTTTTTTCTCTACGCCTCTATCGTCATTCTGCTGTTTTTGTGGATTGACTCCTACGAAGCCTTTTTCTTCCATGACGGGATCGGAGTGGGCGTCGGGACCATAGTTCTTACCGCGAACGCGTTTCTGCTTACCATGTATTCGTTTTCCTGCCACTCGTTTCGCCACCTGATGGGAGGGAATCTTGACGTGTTCTCAAAGTGTCCGACCCGCTTTCGCCTCTGGGGCGCCATAAGCGTCCAGAACGAAGTACATATGAAATGGGCGTGGACAAGCCTTGTTTTCGTGGCTCTGACCGACCTTTACGTGTTCCTGGTCGCAAACGGAACAATCACTGATCTGAGGTTGATATAGACGTGGAAAAATACGAAACACACACTCATGACGTTATAATCATCGGCGCAGGCGGGGCGGGGCTCAGGGCCGCTATCGAATCTTCCGCAAAGGGCGCCTCGACCGCGCTCATATGCAAATCCCTGCTCGGAAAGGCCCACACGGTAATGGCCGAGGGAGGCGTCGCGGCCGCCCTGGCGAACGTCGACACGAAGGACAACTGGGAAACCCACTTCAAGGACACCATGAAGGGCGGGAAGATGCTCAATAACTGGCAGATGGCCCTTTACCACGCGCAGGAAGCTCCCGAGAGGGTGAGAGAGCTTGAATACTGGGGAGCGCTTTTTGACAGAACCAAAGAGGGAGGGATAAACCAGAGGGCATTCGGCGGGCACACGTGGAAGAGGCTTGCCCACGTTGGCGACAGGACCGGTCTTGAGATGATAAGGACCCTCCAGGAAAAGGGGATACATTCGGGCATAGACGTCTACATGGAATGCACCATAACCCATCTCGTAAAGGACGGAGACAGGGTCGTGGGCGCCTTCGGCTACTGGAGAGAAAGCGGGAAGTTCGTTCTTTTCCGCGCGAACGCCATAGTTCTCGCGACGGGCGGGGTGGGAAAGGCCTACAAGTACACCTCCAATTCCTGGGAATACACGGGCGACGGCCACGCGATGGCGTATGAGGCGGGAGCCGAGCTTGTGGACATGGAATTCATACAGTTCCATCCCACGGGGATGGTCTGGCCGCCTAGCGTGAGGGGAATCCTCGTCACGGAGGCTGTGCGCGGAGAGGGAGGCATACTCACAAACAGCGAGGGCGAGCGGTTCATGGAGAGATACGACCCCGAACGCATGGAGCTGTCGACCCGCGACGTGGTCGCGAGGTCCATATACACGGAAGTAGAGCAGGGCCGTGGCTCTCCCCACGGCGGAGCGTTTCTCGACGTCTCGCACAGGGGAGCCGATTACGTGAAGCGAAAGCTGCCGAGCATGTACCACCAGTTCATGGAGTTTGCCGATATAGACATAACGAAAGGCCCGATGGAAGTGTTCCCGACCACCCATTACGTTATGGGCGGAGTCAAGGTCGAAGGAGACACCTGCTCGAGCACCGTCCCGGGGCTTTTCGCGGCGGGCGAGGTAGCGGGAGGAATGCACGGCGCGAACCGTCTCGGCGGAAACTCGCTCTCTGATCTTCTGGTTTTCGGGAAAAGGGCGGGAGAAGGTGCCGCCGCTTACGCAAGCGGAAAATCCCACGCGTCGGTATCCGAAGAGCTCATAGAGGGATTCGCAACCGAGCTCAGAGAGCCTTTTAACAACACCCAGGGGGAGAACCCCTACACGATCCACCAGGATCTCCAGGACGTGATGCAGCTCTACATAGGGGTGTTCCGCACCGAGGAGAACATACAGAAGGGCATAGACGAGATAGAGAAGTTAAAGGAGAGGGCCGGGACGCTAAAGATAGAGGGCTCGGTGATGTTTAACCCGGGATGGCATCTCTGCAGGGACCTTAAGTCGATGCTGATCGTCTCAGAGGCGCTCGCTAGGTGCGCGCTTGCTAGAAAGGAGAGCAGGGGGGCCCACAGCCGGGTCGATTTCCCCGATAGCGACGACGGGACATGGGGCAAGCTTAATTCCATAGTGGCTATTAAGGACGGGGCGATGGATTTCGAGACGCGGCCGATCATGGAGATGCCCGATGAGCTTTCGAAAATGTTTACGGAGGATAAGTGATGTCGGTAGCCAAGCTAAGAGTTTTTCGCGGTGACGCGCAGGGTGGAGAGGAAAAGGAGTACGAGGTCCCGGTAGATGAGGGGATGGTGGTCCTCGACGCGCTTTTCTACATACAGGCCAACTACGACGGCGACCTGGCGATCAGATGGAACTGCAAGGCGGCCAAGTGCGGCTCCTGCAGCACCGAGATAAACGGAAAGCCGAAGCTTGCCTGCAAAACGCGCATGGACAGTTTCGCCGAGGGCGAAACGATTACCGTTCACCCGATCAAGGCGTTCCCCGTGATAAAGGATCTCGTGACCGACGTCTCATGGAACTACGAAGTAAGCAAGAAGATTCCTCCGTTTACCCCCGCCGAGGACACCGAGTGGGTCATGTACCAGGAGGACGTTGAGAGGGGGCAGGAGTTTCGCAAATGCATAGAGTGCTTCATGTGCCAGAACGTGTGTCACATACTTCGCGACCACAACAGAAAAGACGCGTTTGCGGGACCGAGGTTCATGATAAAGATCGCCGAGCGGGAGATGCATCCCCTGGACGTGCTTGACAGAAGGGAGTTTGCGCGCGAGGAGGCGGGAGTCGGCTTCTGCAACATCACGAAATGTTGCACGGAAGTATGCCCCGAGGACATACACATAACGGATAACGGAATCATTCCGCTTAAGGAGAGGGTGGTTGACAAGTACTATGATCCGCTTTCCTGGCTTTTGCGGAAGATAAAGGGGAAATAGGGGAGGGCACCAGGTTGAACGTACACGAATACCAGGCAAAGAAGCTTCTCTCTGATTTCGGAGTCAGGGTTCCCGGGGGACAGGTCGTTTTCAGCGCGGATGAGGTGTCTGAGGTGCTAGATACCCTTGACTCGGCAAAATACGTGGTGAAAGCCCAGATTCACGCCGGCGGCCGGGGAAAGGGAGGCGGAATAAAGGTGGTTGACAATTCCCACGACGCCATGGCGGCCGCGGATGAGATAATCGGCATGAACCTGGTCACCCACCAGACGGGCCCGGAGGGCAAGACGGTGGGAAGCGTGCTTATCGAGGAAGCCTCAAGCATAGAAAAGGAATTCTACCTCGGTATGGTGATTGACCGCTCCCGGGAAAAGGTTGTCGTCATGGGAAGCCCCGAGGGCGGGGTTGAGATCGAGGAGGTGGCGGCCAGGTCTCCTGAGAAGATAATAAAGGAGCATGTCGATATCTCGCTTGGCATTCAGCCCTACCAGTGCCGGAAAATCGCTTATTTCATGGGTCTTTCGGGCGGCGCGGTGAGGCAGGCCGTATCGTTTATCTCATCCCTTTACCGGGTTTTTATCGAAAAGGACTGCTCCCTCGCGGAGATAAATCCGCTTGTTCTTACCTCGGACGGAAACATAGTGGCTCTCGACGCGAAGATTAACTTCGATGATAACGCGCTTTTCCGCCACCGAGACATCGCGGGGTTAAGGGACAGGGAAGAAGAGGACCCGCTTGAGCTTGAAGCAAGCGACGCGGGGATAAGCTTCGTTAAGCTTGACGGAAACATAGGGTGTCTTGTTAACGGCGCGGGGCTTGCCATGGCCACCATGGACATTATAAAGCACCACGGCGGAGAACCCGCGAACTTCCTTGACGTCGGCGGAGGGGCCACCACGGAGCAGGTGACGAAGGCCTTTAAGATGATCCTTAGCGACGAGAACGTAAAAGCCATTTTCGTTAATATCTTCGGCGGCATCATGAAGTGCGACACCATTGCCGACGGTATCGTGGAGGCCGCGGGCGAAGTCGGAATAAACGTTCCCTTAGTGGTCAGGCTCGAAGGAACCAACGTTGAAGCCGGAAGGGAAATCCTTTCTGACTTAGGTCTTGACATCCAAACCGGGGCCGACATGAAAGAAGCTGCGTCCAAGGTGGTTGAGGCTGCTAAAGCCAGTTGATCTCAACAAGTTGCGATAAATATTAATTTGCTTTCCACCGTTACCGGTTTCGCGATTCAAGTTTTTCAAATCGCTATTTGACCCCGATTGTTGGACTGTAAATAGCTTTTTTCAAGTTCGGTAATTAAGTCTAAAAAGCCACTCTCTCCATCTGCCTTCCGATCTCTATAAAATATTTGGTCAAGTTTTTGGAAATTCTACAATTTTTCCTCTACTTTTTGATATTGTTTCTCTGCATTTCTCGGCAAACTTCTCATCGTTATTTTCTCTAATGTATTTAGCTGCTTTGAAAAGATCAGATGTCCTAACCAGAATTGCGTTTACTCGCTCAGCGTTTTTAATGCACTTTTCCGTAAATTGTTCTTTTCTTTTTTCTGGATGGGTAATTCTGAAGCCATTTCCGAATAGAATACCGATAGCCGGATTAGTTACCTCTTCTCGTTGTAAGTCTTCTTGTATGTTGGATTCAAGTTGCCTGAATTTTTTGATAGCTATCGCATTTTTGTCTTTTCCTTCCGTTTCACCTATATATCTTTCACCGTCAGGACCAACAATAACCTGGTCAAGTTCTAAGCTGCCATCATCATAATTTTCTGCTTTGTATCCTAGTATCCTAAGAGCTTCAATAACAGCATCCTCCAGTGGCTTGCCTTTTTCAAAAAGCAGATTTTTAAGTTTTCTTTCCTTTTGCAACGTATTTGACAATGTTTTTTTTTGCTTTGTAAGTTTTTCTATTTTTTCAGAAAGAGTAATTGTTTTCTCCGTTAATTCTGTTTCCGATCTCAGTCTATATTGATCTTCTTTTGTCCAACCAGGAAGCGGAGAAGCCTCTGTGGAGCTACGTAATGTACTGTCAATATCGAGCAAAACCTGAACCAATCGGTCGCCAAAACCTATAGCCTCTTCGGTCCAAATTCGATCCCCTTCCTCGTTATAGTCCGTAAATTCTTCTTCTGAATATCTGATGGGTGGTAACAGAACTAGATTTCCTTTTCCCTGACGGAATAGTCCTCCCACCGGTTTCTTGCCCGTTTTAGTGAAGAAAAGAGGGGTGTTGATTTCTTCGTCGAGGTAACATTCGTACTTAATGTGCTTTTCAAATTCGCTCCAAAGCATTACGAATAAACTATTTCCACTAAAATTTATTTCAGCTCCTTTTTTAGGAATTATAGGAGGGGTGGGTATAGGTAAAAAATGAAAGTTGCTATATGAAATAGGTATATCCCTATTTCGATCGTCTTTTCCATTATAAACAAAAATCTCCTCATATTGACCCATGAAAACGAAAACGGTCTTCCCTTCTTCCAAGGCTATCTTGATTTCTGAGCCCCAATGCTCTGTATGTTCTCTGATGATAAAAGATATATTCTCACCAAAATATTTTTTACCTGCATAAGTAGAGTCTGGACTATAGCAAGAAAAATTAGGTTCAAAAACGACTACATCTGCATCAAGCAGAGACTGAGAAGAATTGTATCTATGGAAGTATTTGGAATAACCTGGAATATTAAAGCCAATTGATACTATTCTTTTCTTCATAGTGAATATTGTTTAGAGATTGATTTAATCTAAACAGAAGGAAACTATAGTTTAAGATAGTTCGTTCTGTTCTTTAAGCATAATTCCTTAAATTTCTGGCAAGTTTACTCCCGGTTTTTCTTATATCCCCATAGGTCTAATATTTTTGATTCTTTAGTGAATATCCGGGTTCTTTTCTCTATTCCGGTATTGAAAAATTATTGTGATAAACTACTGAAGCTAACTCAATGGTTCTATCGGAGCATTCCCAATAATGTAGGTGAAACTCATCGTCTATGTCACGCCGCCACGCTTTATCATCCCCGCGCATAAGTTGAGGATCATTACCGCCAGGCCCTGTTTTGAGTGTGTGAGTGGCGCGCAAGTTGTCGCGTCGAACAGTTTTAACAATTGAGCGAAGTATTTTCAATGGTAGGGAATCAGGTTGCCCACCACAACACTGTTGGCACGTTTCACGAAATTCAGTGCCAATCTCTGGAACTAATATAGTTCCCCAGTCGGGTTCCTCGCCTTGAATTAAAGCATTCTTGAACACGGCGATGCGTATCGCTAATTCAATCCCCAAATTATCGGAAGCTCCAATTAAAACAGCCGATTCGTCTAAACATTCTACAAGTTCCCTGAAGTTGTCGCATACGAGAACATCCCCCTCAAAAATTTGAGGAGGAGATGGCAGGTCAGGGATGTCATTCCGCTCGTGTTCAAGGCAGTGAACCTGTGCCTTGACTTTTATTACATTCTTTGGTGCCTTTTGCAATATCAGAGAATGTCCTCCAAGGGGTTGTAAACAGTGCTTGCGGAGAATTGCGATTAGAACGACGCATCGGGCCAAGTCAGTTTGGAGTCCATCGTACGTGGTTAGTTTTAAAATGTCCGGTTCTGTCTCAAGATGCTCAGTTAGCACATCTTTTAAATGATAGTAGGTTTCAAAGAAAGGGGTGATTTTTAGTAATCGGTCAACTATCGTGGCGACATCTTTCACGCCATATTCTATTATTCCATGTGTTTGGAACAATTCACGAAGCTGGTCTCTCAAAGGGAAAAGACCGTCTTTGATGAGGGCTTCTGAGGCTCTTTCACTCATATAAATCGCAATCCACGGCTCATCAAGAAGCTTGCTCCAATCCAGAAGCGTACGAACATACTCATAAACTTCATCATAAGTACAAAAGGGTTGAGGTACCGCAATCACTCCGGCATCAATCGTTACACTGGGCATATCAGGCGTCATAGTTTTTTCGCTTGCCCTGCCGCTTTACCGTAGCAGCCCGGAGGATTTCCTCTGCCTGCTGGTGAGATTGGTCAAAAAAACCTTCTGGCCAGTCCAAGATAGCTCCATATTCATTGATCACAACTTCGCGGAACAATGATCCTTGGGATGATTTTTCAACAAAATAAATTTTAGTCTGGCTGTTTATTTCGTCCTTAGAGGATGCCGCGGCAATCCGGAATCGGAGACGGTCAATAAAATACTCGCTGTGAGTTTCGACAATGCACTGCTTGTCACAAAGTGCCATTGAGACAAAGAAATCTGAGAGCAATGTCTGAACCTTTGGATGAAGATGTAATTCAGGCTGCTCAAATATCAAGGTCGAATCGCTATCAGCCAAAAGAGACATAACCAAAATGGGAAGAACTTGGCTAACGCCGACACCAACATGAGTAAGGTCATGAAGGACATCCGAACTGTCCAGCCCCACTTTTAACTCGT
This sequence comes from Thermodesulfobacteriota bacterium, assembly GCA_965204035.1. Classification (GTDB taxonomy): domain Bacteria; phylum Desulfobacterota_D; class UBA1144; order Nemesobacterales; family Nemesobacteraceae; genus Nemesobacter. The sequence continues at coordinate 1,125,100 of OZ241964.1, read as the reverse complement.
GTCCAAGCTTGCCTTGGTCCTGACTCTTCAATGAACTGGCTACACCAAGGTACTCAAGCCAGTCAATGACTGCGGTCTCTAGAGTTTTCGTGACAATATCACGGTTAATTGCAGGTGTTTTGAAGTGCTCTGAGGGTATATATCTGATTTTTTTATTCTTATGCAAATCAAGGATTGCCGCTGTGTGCTCACCACGCAATCCAACATCATTTGGGTCTGCCGCCGGCGCAAGAGGGTAAAGTGGCCTAGGAGCATCCCTAAGTGGGCCAAGATATTTCAACGAAGATGTAAAGAAATTATCCAAGTACCAGGCAGCCTCAGAAATCTGTTGTGGTGGTCGCTTTCGAATAAAATCAAGAGATTGCGATGAAAATGAAGCTGATGCCCGTAGTGCTTCAAGAATTCGATCAAACAAATCGTCTGATCGTCGTAAGGCTTCTCGTATCTTGATCCTAATATCCGGTGGCAATCTCCAAAGGCGTTCATTCAAGAATCTAGATGTCATAGGTCTGTCACCAAATAGAGATTGTGGTTGATAAAAAATTTCGTCAAAACTGACGGTGTCTTGGAGTATATCACGCAATACGGAGACTACTTCTTCAGATAGAGGGATCTCTCTGCCTAAATGACGCCTAAACCTTGCGCCACGCCAAATATCATCTTGTAGGGCTCTTGTAATCTCCTTGGCGTCTTCTTCAACCATGTCAATTTCGTAGATAATTAGGTCGGGGAGAAAATGTCGCAAGATGCATTCTTTAGGCTGTGCCGAATGAAACTCCTCTTTCACCTCGGCCATTGATATCTCATCAAGTTCAACACTGTAGGCTAGACCGGCTCGAATCTGATCATCAATTCCACTAATTGAACTTATGCTTTTAACTTCGGATAATGTTTTTTTAGAATGGCAGATTAAAATTTCTGCTCTTTGGCCCCTGATTTCCTCTTCTCTTGAGGTGCAAACCAACTGACTTGAAAAAAGTCTGGGTTGTATTTGGAAGACATCTTTCTGAGAACTTAAAGGGTTAGCGTCAAATAAAATCTCGCATTCTACTTCTTGTAGAGTTGATCCAGGATCGTAGTAGAACGCTCTCTCATGTGCAGTAGTTGCTGATCTTTGTCCTCCAGAATCATCTGATGGACGACAAGTACATTTAATAGTAATCTGATCTGACTTACTGCCGTTTGATTTCAAATCATCAAACTGGCCGAGGCTCGTAAGTGCTCCATTTAAAACGACCGAGCGAGAACTCAACTTGCTTGACAAAGTCTGAGCAATAAGAAGAATCGACTGTACTATAGTGCTTTTGCCACTGCTGTTTGCACCAGCAAAAATCGTAAGTCGTCCAAGATCTAATTCAGTTTCTTTGCGAATAGATTTAAAGTTGAATACCTTCCACTTAGCAATCATGTGTTACCTAATTCCTTTTCTTGTTATTGATTAATTCTATAACTTAGGGAGCTTAAAAGTTCTTCAAGAGAATTATATATAATTTCCTAAATTAGGCACTATGTCACGTTGACCTCCCAAGTGGTAGCGGGCAAGATTAGAATGCTAGAATCATATGTTAAGGAGATATCCACATGAGCGACTTTATGCTAATGGAACCTGCCAATCAAAGCTTGTCCGAACTACTAGGCAACGCAGCCAAATATACCGTACCACACTTTCAGCGGGATTATTCTTGGGAGCAGGAACAGTGGGAAGATCTCTGGACAGATATTGAAAATCTAGAACAGGAAGGATTTCACTACATGGGTTATATCGTATTGCAACGCAAAGGCCAAAATGATTTTGAAGTGATAGATGGCCAACAACGCTTAGTTACGCTTTCCTTGCTAGTCCTAGCCGCAATGCGACACATTCAGCAATTGGCCGAGGAAGGTAAAGATACCGAGAAAAACAAAGAGCGTCTGAAAGAAATCACTGGACGCTATATCGGCTCAAAAGATATCGTCTCATTGCGAGTGAGCAGCAGACTGACACTTAATCGCAACAATGGACGTTTTTACAAGGATATCTGTTCCAATCTTCGCGCGTCCAAGAGCCGGGGAATTACCGTAACCAACAGACTGCTGAGCAAAGCCTTCGAATTTTTCTGCAGCAAGGATCTGGGAAGTAGCGGTGAGGAAGTCGGTACATTTATCAATAAGTTCTCGTCCAGACTGATTTTCACAAAGATTGTGGTGCAGGATAATCTAAACGCCTACAAAGTGTTTGAAACATTGAATGCTAGAGGGGTACAGCTTTCAACACCCGATCTTTTGAAAAACTATATTTTTTCAGTGGTTACTAAAAATGATGACGTGCCCGACGAAACACTGGATGATCTTGATGAAACTTGGTCAAAGATTCTTGACGAATTAGGAGAGAACAACTTTACTGATTTTGTCCGTTACCACCACAATTCCCGCAGTCCTTTTTCAACCAAAAGAGAGTTGTTCAAATCGGTCAGGCAACTTTATACCACGCCCGAGCAAGCACATGGTTACCTAAGGTCATTAACAGACTCGGCTCCTTTATACGCGCTCTTATCTAGCCCTTATGACGAGTGGTGGCAACAGCAGGCAGGAGGAAAATACAAAAAGGCTGTGCATTTCCTTGAAGGCTTGAAGCTTTTCGGCATACGGCAGCCCTATATGGTCTTAATGACAGCGTTTGAGAAGTTTTCACCCGTTGAGTTCATCAAGACGCTACGGTACCTCTATTACTTGTCGATTCGTTATAACGTGATTTGCGGGTATTCAGCAAACGAGCAAGAGAGGCGTTACAACAACATCGCCATGAAAATAGCCAGCGGTGAATTCAAACGCGCCAGTCACGTTAAGAACAGCTCTGATTATAAAAATCTCTATCCTTCTGATAAAGCATTCAAAAACGCTTTTGAGTATTATAAGATGCCCAGCCGACGCTCATCCAAAAAAATCCGCTTTCTGCTGGCCGAGATAGAGAGCAAACTAGGTCATAAGGTTAGATATCTTGATACAACACTTGAGCATATTTGCCCATACAACCCAAATCCGGAGTGGTATCAGGATTTTGGTGAGGGGGCAAATGATATTGTAGATCGATTAGGGAACATGTTGCTTTTACAACAGGACAGTCTGGAACGTGCTGATTTTGTCACCAAGAAATCGCACTATCTGAAAACTCCCTTCAAGTTGCCCAAGAAGATTGCAGAATATGACTGTTGGGATCTAGTCAGTCTTAACGACTACCAGTCTTGGCTCGCTGATCAGGCGGTTAAAACTTGGCAGACCCGCTAAAATCCGTTATTGACGTTAAATCAACTGGGCTGTACTTTTTAAATAAGCATCTTATGAGTGCTAACCCTCCGATGGTGAAAAAAGGCAGTCCATTTCAGGAGATTACAATAAATACTTAATCCGATTCCTATTGATTTTTCCCTCTTTTTTGTTTTGCTATAAAACCTTGACATAGCCCTTTTGATGATTAGTTTGACAAGTGGAGGTACATGTTTAGATGCAGACGGCAGTTGCAACATGCGATTCTCTTTCGGTTTTCATGCGAGAGATGGAAAAACATCCGCTTCTCTCAAAAGAGGAAGAGCATGCGCTTGCGGTGAGATATTACGAAAACGAAGATCTTGAAGCGGCCAACAAACTTGTGGTGTCAAACCTCAGGTTCGTGGTGAGAATCGCTTCTGAGTACAGATCTTACGGTTTTCCGATGATGGACCTTGTTCAGGAAGGTTCGATAGGACTGATGCGCGCCGTTCAGAAATTCAACCCCTACAAGGGCTACAGGCTCATATCCTACGCGGTGTGGTGGATCAGGGTAAGGATCCAGAACCACATAATGAAGTTCTGGAGCAACGTGAAGATTGGAACCACGCAGTCCCAGAGAAAGCTTTTCCAGAGAATAGAAGGGGCAAAGCGCAAGCTCGGGATAACATCTTCCAGCATGGAAGATGACGACATAAGCCGTCTGGCCGACCATTTTGGCGTTAAGGAAGAGGAAATCTCAGAGATGCAGGTCCGTGCTTCCAAAAGGGATCTCTCCCTCTCGGAGCGTCCCGCAGGGGATGACTCCTCGGCCACTTACGGGGAGCTGCTTCCCGACCCGTCGGATAACCAGGAGCAGGTGCTCGGCGAACTCGGGTTCGACAGCCTTGCTAGGGAAAACCTGCGCGAAGCTCTCGAGATGCTTTCAGAGAGGCAGAAAAAGGTGATAAATGAGAGGTATTTCACTGAACCTCCAAGAAAACTCCACGAAATAGCCAGTGACCTCGAGGTTTCCCAGGAGAGGGTAAGGCAGATACAGGCCGAGTCCATAGGGAAACTCAGGGCACACATGGCCGAAGAACTTGAAATTCACCCGTAACAAGAAGAAAACCCAGGAGGAATTAAATGGCTTCTAAGATAATAGGAATAGACCTCGGAACGACTAATTCATGCGTCGCCATCGTTGAGGGCGGCGAACCGAAAGTGATAATCAACGAGGAAGGCACGAGAACTACCCCGTCGGTGGTCGCTTTTCTAAAGGACGGAGACGAAGTTCTGGTCGGCGGACCGGCGAAGCGCCAGGCCGTGGCCAATCCCGAGAACACCGTCTACTCTACCAAAAGGCTCATGGGCCGCAGGTTCGAGGAGATATCGAGCGAAGTTGACAGCCTTGCCTACAAGGTAGTTAAATCAGGCAAAGCAGACGCTTGGGTCGAGGTTGAGGGAAAAGAGTATTCTCCCCCGCAGGTCTCAGCGCACGTGCTGACGAAGCTTAAGAAGGCGGCCGAGGATTACCTGGGTTCAGAAGTCCAAGAAGCCGTTATCACCGTTCCTGCTTATTTTAACGACAGCCAGCGCCAGGCCACAAAAGACGCCGGAAAGATAGCCGGTCTTGACGTAAAGCGCATAATAAACGAGCCGACCGCGGCGGCACTTGCCTACGGGTTTGACAAGAAAAAAGAGGGCATGATAGTCGTCTACGACCTCGGGGGCGGAACTTTTGACGTGTCGGTGCTTGAGGTCGGAAACAACGTCATAGAGGTTAAGTCCACAAACGGCGATACCCATCTCGGAGGAGACGATTTTGACAAGAGGGTCATTGATTACATCGTTTCTGAGTTCAAGAAGGATTCCGGAATAGACCTAGGGGTGGACAAGATGGCCGTGCAGAGGCTGAGAGAAGCTGCCGAGAAGGCCAAGATCGAGCTTTCAAACACTGTCGAGACGGAAATAAACCTGCCGTTTATAACGGCTGACGCGAGCGGTCCCAAGCACCTGGTGCTTAAGATAACGCGCTCCAAGTTCGAGCAGTTGATAGAGGATCTCGTAAAAGGCACCCTCAAGCCCTGCGAGCAGGCTCTCAGGGATGCGGGGCTTCGCCCGGGCGAGATAGCCGAGGTAATACTGGTCGGCGGATCGACCAGAATTCCTCTTGTGCAGAAAGTCGTGACTGACTTTTTCGCAAAGGAGCCGAGCCGGGGGATAAACCCCGACGAGGTGGTCGCCATGGGGGCCGCTATACAGGCGGGCGTGCTCGGAGGAGACGTAACCGACGTGCTCCTTCTCGACGTGATACCGCTCTCGCTGGGCATAGAAACCCTCGGAGGGGTAATGACTACCATAATCGAGAGAAACACGACTATTCCCACAAAGAAAAGCCAGATTTTCACAACGGCTGAGGACAACCAGAACTCGGTTGAGATCCACGTGCTTCAGGGAGAGCGGCAGATGGCGGCCGACAACAGGACGCTTGCAAGGTTCATCCTGTCGGGGATTCCCGCGGCGGCAAGAGGAATTCCGCAGATAGAGGTGACTTTCGACACCGACGCTGACGGAATACTCCATGTATCCGCGAAGGACAATGCGACCCAGAAGGAACAGAAAGTCAAAGTTGAGGCTTCAAGCGGGCTAAGCAGCGACGAGATCGACTCTATGGTTGATGAAGCCGAGAAGATGTCTGAGAAGGATAAGGAAAAGAGCGAGCAGGTTCAGAAGAGAAACCAGCTTGACGAGCTTGTCTACAGAACCGACAAGAGCTTCCAGGAACTTGGCGACGGCCTCTCCGAGGATGAGAAGAAAGAACTTGAGCAGGCTCTTGAAGAGGGAAGGGAAGCGCTTAAGTCGGATGATCCGGGCAAAATAGACCTCGCGACGGAAAAGATAACCGCCGTCTCTCACAAGCTTGCGGAACTGATGTACAAGAAGCAGCAGGAAGAGGCTGCCGCGCAGGGTGCCGGGGAGGGTGGGGCTGAAAGCCAAGCCTCCGAACAGGGAAATTCCACCTCAGGCGATGACGTTATAGATGCTGAGTTTACCGAGCAGAAGTAATCGCGCAGGGCCTTAGTTTCCGCTTCGTTTTTGTGTGGGTGCAACCTTAATCTATCTGTCTTGGCTCTCTGAGCCCTGAGTTTTTCTCAAAAGCGAGATAACTCCCTCTCATTCTGCAAACTACACATCTAAGAGTGGGTGAAGAACCCTGGAATAATTCCAGTCAACCTAATTGTCTAACAGTGGATTATGGCTTGTTTAGCAAGAATTGTTATTACAATTTTCGTCGGGAAGTTTTTGAAGTATGTTTAAACGAGAAGCCATAGCAACTAGGCGTTTGACAGGGACGCGGCGCAATTAATATTTGGGGATTTATACATAATTACACAGATGGGGAGAGCTAAGAACCCCTAAAGATGAATTAACTGAAAGAAGATAGTGCTCGAAATTTCTCGCGAATTAGACTCTGAAAGCATTCGATGCCAGTTATAATAATTATGGTGTCTTGAGAAACCATTCTACTGGTAAGTTCCATAGAGAATTGATAGGTGCTGATATAACCTGCTCTATACATAAAAAAGGTCTTCCTCAAGAAACTAAGAAGCTTGACTTATTGATATCAAGACACGGCAGAAAGAAAGTGTAGGGAGTGTTAATAACCTGAACCTAAGGTACACCCTGAGGCTCACTTCGAAAATCTGCGCAGGTCAGTTCTGGTTCTAATAAGTGCGGGGGTGATTACTGTACTGGTTTGTTTGTTTCAGGTGTTTGGATTAACAGATTTTGATCTACAAGCCTCAGCATCTAGAACGAAATGCTTTTTAGTCTTGCTTGTGGTCGAACTTGTCGTGTCAGTCTTATCCATGATTTTGTTTCTTTTCAGTCTTCGTTGGGTTGTAGGGAGTGTAGCAATCTACGAAAAAAGGGTCTTTGGATTATTAAGTGGATTTGTGGCTTCCCATATAATAAAATGGAATTTGCGGTTTATTTGAAGCAGTAAAGACATGCTATGAAGGTACTTTCGGAAGAAAGACTAATTAACAAAACCAAACCCGTATTAAAATGGGCAGGAGGAAAAACTCAACTACTGCCAGAGTTAACTTCACGCATACCTCATAGTTTCAATAAGTATATTGAGCCTTTTTTCGGTGGAGGTGCTCTTTTCTTTTCACTTAATCCTGAGAGGGCCGTCTTAGCAGACCTGAATCCGGAGCTAGTAAACTTTTATAATGTTCTGACGAATAGTGTAGATGAACTAATTTCAGAAGTAGCCCAATATCCGAACGATAAAGAATTTTTCTATGCGATGAGGTCAAAAGACGTAGCTAGCCTTTCTTCGATTGAGCAGGCTGCAAGGACGATTTATCTTAATAAAACGTGTTTCAATGGTCTCTATCGAGTCAATAAAGCAGACGGCTTTAATGTTCCTTTTGGTTATTATAAAAATCCGGTAATTTGTCGGCCAAACGAACTTCAAGCGGCATCCATTGCGTTACAAGGAAAGATATTCGTTAATGAAGACTACAAAACCGTTTTATATAAATACGCAGAAGAAGGGGATTTAGTTTTTTTAGACCCACCTTATTTACCAATATCTGAATATGCGGATTTTAAACGGTACACAAAAGAACAGTTTTACGAAGAAGATCATCGGGAGTTAGCCGAAGAAGTACAACGTTTGCACGAAATTGGCTGTACAGTAATTTTAACGAATTCTAACCATCCGCTAGTACACGATTTGTATAGTAATTTTAATATAGAGATAGTTAGCACCAAACGACATATAAGTTGTAAAGGTTCCAAAAGGGTAGGCGAAGACGTTATTGTTCTGGCTCTACCAAAAAAACGATTCAATATCCGTTCTCTTCCAGATAGCCTTGATCCTCAAGTAGCTTTATACCCACCCACTCGCTACATGGGGGCGAAAGGTAAATTGCTTCCTTATATCCAAGACATAGTAAGGCATTTTGAGTCTGAAAGTGTGTTGGATTTGTTTTCTGGTTCAGGCGTTGTTTCATATTTGTTTAAAACACTAGGCAAACGTGTAGTTTCTAATGACTACATGGCCATGAATGCAACCATGGCGGTTGCCATGGTTGAGAATAATAAACAAACCTTATCTAGTGTAGAGATAGAAAGCTTGTTTAAACCTTCTAAAGATATTGATACTTTTGTACAAGATACTTTTCCTGGGCTGTATTTCACCGATGAGGAAAACCGATTAATAGATATAGTACGAGCCAATACAAAAAAATTACCTAATCGGCATAAGCGAGCTATTGCCATGTCTGGACTTATTCGAGCTTGCATTAAAAAAAGACCAAGGGGAATTTTCACTTATACAGGCTATCGTTATGATGATGGAAGATCTGATCTGAAAACCTCATTAAGGGATCATATTGTTGAGGCGATTCGCCTTATCAACTTGGCAGTTTTTGATAATGGAAAATCTAATAAAGCACGCCGTGGTGATTCTATGTCTATCCGCACTAAGCCTGATCTTGTTTATATGGATCCGCCTTACTATACCCCCCATTCAGATAACGAATATGTACGCCGTTATCATTTTGTAGAAGGGTTGGCGTGTGGTTGGAAAGACGTAGAAATGCAGTGGCATACTCAAACTAAAAAATTCAAGAGCTACCCAACTCCCTTTAGTTCTCGGGTAGGGGCAGAGGATGCTTTCGATAAATTATTTAAGAAATTCAGAGGTAGTATTCTACTGGTTTCTTATTCGTCTAATTCGTTTCCAACACGAGAACAAATAATTTCACTCATGGCAAAATATAAACAGCATGTAGAAGTAGTTGATATTGATTACAAGTACAGCTTTGGAAATCAAGGTTACAAAAAAAACGATAACCACAATGAGGTTAAGGAATATTTATTTGTAGGGTATTAATGTAAATGGTTTGGCACATAGCAAATACCACTGTACGGACTCCATACCGTCTAAGACAGGCCTTAAAGATACTCGACAAATCTAGTTTGATTGGTAACTTGGGTGGACGGTTCCACGGGGGAAAGATTAAAGAACAAGAGTTTGCGGAACTTCTCCATTACAATGGTGTAGTATACGTTCAAAGGATAGCTGAGGGACAAGAAGAAGATGTGTCAGATGTTGGACGAAAATGGCGAGTTGCTCTTTGTCAGCTAGGTTTTATAACACCGGCTAAAACATTTGATACAAATTTCTCTTCGTTTTCTATTACACCAAATGGTAGACGTCTCATTGAAGCTGAAGTAATAGCGGCGCAACAAGAGTGTTTTCTTCGTTCTTTGGCCGTCTATCAATTGCCTAATGGCTTAGAAACAAAATATAAGTTTAATACATTTTCTCCTTTACGCTTTGTGTTACGGATCATTTTTAAGTTGTCTACGGTAGGTCAAACCCCATTTATCTCGTTCACAGAGTTTGCTCTTTTTGTTCAGACCAAAACGGATTCGCTTGGAGTTGATCAGGCTGTTAGCAACATCATTGAGTATCGAAAACAGCGATCTGCAAATAGAGGAAGAATAAAATCCCTTGAGAAGCAGCTGTTTCTTGATGTTGTAGGCGAGCTATATCCGGATGCGAGACGTCTAGATACAAAGGCAGGGACTCTTCGCGATTATACCGATTTAACGCTCCGCTACCTTAAAGCTACTGGATTATTTAAGGCAAAAGGTAGAGGTATAGTTGTTGCTCCAGCAAAACAAAAATTAGCTGAATTCCTGGCTTTTGAAGATTGGAAGTCATTGGAGAAAAAAGAATATTTCTTGACTCTCTGGAAAGGCGCAAGGTTGCCAACCGATGATCATAACATAGCTTCTAACGTGATAGATGATTTGGTTACTCAAATAAACTCTAAGGGAGGACAGGCTAATGTAAATATTGAAGGCTTAAATGATACTGACGTGGCTATGGAGAGACATCGTTTAGAAAACCAATTAATTTGCATGGAGGAGTTAGAGTTTGCCCACGAACAAGCTGAAAAAGTGCCAGAAATCACTACTTGGTTGGATGCACTTTGTAGTAATAAGCGAGAATCTAAGACCCCCGATGGAGAATTGATTCGTATTCCTAGAGGGGAAGCACCGGCGTATTTTGAATGGGTAATATGGAGAGTATTTTTAGCAACAAACTCATTGGAGAATCCCCCGTGGAAATCAAGGCGATTTCAAGTTGATCAAGATTTTCTTCCCGTCGGAACTGCACCAGGCCGTGGTGCAGATATGATATTTGAGTTTAACGACATAGTGGTCGTTACGGAAGTTACACTTACATCATCATCGCGACAAGAAGCGGCTGAAGGAGAGCCAGTTCGTAGGCATGTAGCCGAATGTATGGAAAAATATACAGGTACGGGAAAAAGAGTTTATGGATTATTTTTAGCTATAAAGATTGACAGCAATACTGCACATACATTTAAACACGGAGACTGGTATTTAAGCGACGATACGAAGATTAACCTATCAATTGTACCAATTTCTTTAGAAGACTTTAATATTCTACTGAAGAATAAAAGAACCAATTTTGCTGATCTCCCACAAATATTGAAGGGTCTCTTGCTAGAGTGTCGTGCAATATCAAATCTCGATGCCCCTCTTTGGAAAAAAAGTATCAGTAAATTAGTCACCACATGTTAATTACTGAAAAAACCGCTTAATAATTGATGAACACAGAAGTGGATCCCAATGTTAAGACAGTTTCTGGTCCCCACCTCTAACTAGAAAAGAAGCACCGAAATAGTCCCGCTCCAGTAGTGCTCAAAAATTTCTACGAATCATATGTTGGCACTCTTACTTTTTTGTCCGGTCAGTGAAAAATTCTTTATAACATTGACACTGTGAACCCAAAGCGCAAGAGGAATAAAATCGAATTTAAGCATGGTAGTCTATAAAATTTCCATCAGAGTGGAATGCTGCAACCACCGCCCGATTGTTTTTTAGGGCCCATTCAATGAATTTTGCTAGACTCTTGGTGGTCCCTGCGTGAGTACCAATATATCCAGAACGGATCAGGTCAAGAAAGGTTGCCTGACGAAGATACCGGCCATCCAGTGTGTTGAAACTGATTCTAAATGCACCCCTCGGGCCTACACAGGCCGGATCATTCCGCAGCACCTCAAAATGGTCAATCGGCATGGTTATCGAGCTTTTACTTAAAGATGCATCCCGTTGCACAAACTTTAAGTAAAAAGCCTGAGAATTAATACGGTATTCATGTGGTTCCGGTGGCTGATTGAATCTAACGCCCTTCATGCTGGCAAACTGTCTTTTGAACTGCGCATCTGGTCGGTAAATCCAGTCCTTGTTCTTTAAAGGTTCCAACATCTTGTACTGCACCATGACTATGTTTTGCTTGATTGCGTTAAAGTAGATTAGGTCAACTCCTAGGACTTTTTCAAGCGGACGCCTGTTGGCGGTAATAACTTCAAGCTGCTCCATCCCTTTCCTGAAAATAGCGCGTCCTGTAACATCGCTGTAAGTCAATGTAAACTCCGGTATATTCCGCGCGTCATGCTCAATGACCGCATCCTCGTGTATATACACATGATCAAGAGCGGTTGGGCTTACAGTTTCAACTTTTACCGCAGCGTCACGAAGTGTTAGGCCAAACACCTGCAGGGCCGACTTCAAGGCATCTTCTTGAAATGCTCTGTTGCCTGAGTAGGTCCGTGGATTTTCGAGTTTGGCAAATGCCCTGCGCATTTCATTCTTGTTTCTTTCGATTTCTGCCAGCCTGTTGATTAAGTTTACACTCAGTGCGGGCGAGAGGTGGACCAGTTGTGCTTGATTCTTGAAACGGTTACGCAGGTCAGTGGCGAAACGTTTTTCTGTTACTAAGGCTATGAGAGATTTTTCCTCATTTGGTATAATTGGACGAGCACTTTCTATCATCAAGCGTGAATCAAATGTCGTGACTGGACCCTTTCTGACTGCTAAACTGAAATAAGCCTTTTTTTTCTCGCAATAATCTCTTGTCAGTAGCAAACATGCGGTAGGTAGTCGCAATCCTTGAAGTAGTTCGTGGGGAAAAGCGATCGAGAATGAATTCATCCCACGCCGTGTATTGGAGATAGCTTCTGACTCTTCGCTGTCAAACCGCAGCACGACGAGTGGGTGTTTCCGCACTAGTTCTTCTAATTTGTTGAACCAAAGTTCTTTTTGGGTTGAGTTCTCTTTTTTACTTGCCATCTGTTTCTACCTAGATTCTTGTTCTCTATACTTTGGAACGATATAGTTGAGAATCCGCGTTGCTACATAGAACTGCTAAGCGGTACTTCCCTCACGAGGTGGCTTAATGCCGAATGCTAGTTCACATTGATTGTTGAACCATCCTCTTGTTTTATCTTGTTCCCAGTCATAAATTTCTCTGTTCTCGTTAGTCATATTAAACCTCCTACATCAGATTAACGATCAATAAAAGATAGGGGCATTACATAGATAAATAAAAAATCTGGGAACCCGAGTTGCGGTGGCTCCTTACCAATCCCTCAATATAATTGGAGACCAAGAAACAATAAGGAATAAAGAATGAAGGATTATCAAAGGTATGGAAATCTTCGGAACAAGAAGAACATCCATTTGCGTTATATACTCTATTGAAATAGATTAATGAGGGATAACTAGTCCTCCCTAATCATAATATACCTAATATAACAAGGACAAAAAATGACAAAAGAAAAACAAGAGAGTCAACAGAAAAGCTGTTTCGAATATGGCGGAAACACTGCTGAAAAAAGCTAAAAATTTGTCTGAACTATAATAATTCCCAGAAATTTGTAATGTAGACTGAAAAATGAACGTACGTGAAGCTGCCATACTTGTATTGGAAGAATCGGATACCTCGCTCCACGTAAATGAGCTCACCAAGCGCATTCTCTCAAAGAAGCTCTGGAAGACTTCGGGAAAAACGCCAGCAGCGACGGTTGGCGCCACAATCTATTCCGATATCAAGAAAAACGGAGATGCGTCCCCATTTGTTCTCTATGCACCCTCAACTTTTGGACTAAGGAAAACGGATTCTCTCGACAAAACCATATCTGAAACCAAAACTGAAACCGCTGTCGTTCGGACGGTCGAGACGCGAAGCGAACCCCCTTTTTCCTTCACAGATTCTGCGCAGATGGTTCTTGAGCAGTTCGCCGACCACCAGCCGATGCATTATCGAGTGGTTACGGAAAAAGCTCTTGAGATGGGCTGGCTGTTTACCGAGGGAAAAACCCCAGAAGCTTCCATGTATGCGCAGATACTGACAGAAATTAAGCGATTCAAGCGTCGTGGTGCGCAGCCCCGATTCACAAAGCATGGTAAGGGATTCGTCGGACTTTCAAAATGGATGACTACAGGTCTTGTGCTTGAGATAGAAAAGCACAATAAGAAGGTACGGAGCGAATTGCACAAAAAGCTTTTTGAGATGGACTGGGAAGCGTTTGAGGATCTGGTTGCTATACTTCTTTGGGAAATGGGTTTTGAGATAGAGGTCACAAGCAGGGCAGGGGATGGAGGCATTGATGTTCGCGGCACCTTGTTTGTGGGCGACGTCATCCGCACACGGATGGCCGTTCAGGTAAAAAGGTGGAAACGGAATGTTCAGGCACCGGTAGTTCAACAGGTTAGAGGAAGTCTAGGAGCTCATGAACAGGGTCTCATCATTACGACCAGCAATTTTAGCAAGGGGGCGCGAGAGGAAGCGGGCAGAAAGGATGCCACACCAGTAGCGCTTATGAACGGTGAGCAACTGGTCGTTCTTCTGGTGGAAAACGGAGTTGGGGTTCGCCGCAGAGCACACGACTTGATTGAACTTGAGGATGAATATCCTTCCGTACCCGAAGATGTTTAGCCCGCATTTCTCACAAGGTGGTATAGAAAAGGCCGTTGCCTGTGTTATAATATAAGTGAATCAGCACTTTACAACACAGGAGAACAACGGCCTTATGAGTACACAGTGTAACACGAACCAGCTCGAATTTCTACCCTTCAAAAGTTCCACAAGCAATGAAAGAACCCGAAGAGTCCTTGGGCGCTTCGACGCGGACAAAGTAAGTTCCGACGGCGGAGCGGTCCTGCTTCGCGAAGCGGAGCACCGTTTCAGGGTCATAAGAAGGTTAAGCGAGTGCTTCACGGATCACCGCGACCACCGCTACGTCACCCATTCCCTGTTCTCCATAGTGGCGCAACGGGTACTTGCCATCTGCTGCGGCTACGAAGACGTAAATGATCATGACCGATTCAGAAACGATCCCATGGCGGAGATGTTCTGCGGCACGTCATCTCCCCTTGCGGGCAAAAGCACGCTTAACCGCATGGAGTTAACCGGGTCTGAAGCGCAGCGCTACAAGAAGATAGTCGCGGACTTCGGTGCTATGGAAAGGCTGCTTGTGGACCTGTTTTTGAGGTTCCACAAGCAGAATCCGAAGAAGATAGTGCTTGACATAGACGTAACGGACGATCCCGTGCACGGGAACCAGGAGGGGAAGTTCTATCACGGTTACTACAGAAAGTACTGTTACGCTCCTTCCTACGTATTCTGCGGGCGCCATCTGCTTGGATGCAGGCTCAGGAAGGCCAATCAGGACTCCGCGGCGGGAGCGGTGGAGGAAATCGAGAGGATTGTCTCTGGGATTCGGAGGAAGTGGAAAAGGACTCGCATTATAATAAGGGGTGACTCGGGGTTCTGCCGGGACGAGCTTATGAGCTGGTGCGAGGAGAACGGGGTTGACTATATCCTGGGGATGGCAAGAAACTCCCGGCTGATGAAAAGGGTGAAAAAGGAGGTGCGCAACGCCTGCGTGGAACACAGGGAAACCCGCAAGGCTTCACGCCGCTTCAAAAGCTTCCGCTACTGCACCAAAAAAACCTGGTCTCGTGGACGGAGGGTGGTGTGCAAGGCCGAGCATCTTGAGAAGGGGAGAAACACCCGGTTCGTGGTGACGTCGCTTAAGCACGAAGAGTATTGCGCGAAGACTCTTTACGAGAAGATATACTGCGCGAGGGGGGAGATGGAGAACCGGATCAAGGCCCAGCAGCTTCAACTGTTCT
The DNA here is from genome assembly GCA_965204035.1 of Thermodesulfobacteriota bacterium. Taxonomy (GTDB): domain Bacteria; phylum Desulfobacterota_D; class UBA1144; order Nemesobacterales; family Nemesobacteraceae; genus Nemesobacter. The sequence goes on along the minus strand of OZ241964.1, from coordinate 1,109,842 downwards.
CAGACCGCACTTCGACTCACTGGATGCGTTCAAACCAGTTGAGGATGTACTTCTCCGCCTTTGCCTACATACTGATGGAGTGCGTGAGGAGAGTGGGACTGAAGGGAACCCGCTACTCTATGGCGCAGTGCGATACCATAAGGCTTAAGCTGATAAAGATCGGCACTGTGGTAAGGACAAGCGCTCGGAGGGTGGTGTTGTCGTTCTCGGAGAGTTATCCGTACACAAACCTGTTCAGACAGGTGTTGTGGAAGCTTCAGGCAGTGCCGTTGCGTTGAGTCAGGGCTTATGAATCCGGCTGTCAGGTAAAGTCGGGGGACAGTTATGTCCGAATGCTGCTGAGAACTGTGATTCAGGTAAAAATCCCCCGAATTAACAGCGCTTTATCCGGAAAAATTCCTGCCCGGAGCGAATCCAGATGAAATACAGGAACTGATCCCTGAAATCCTTCCTCTCTTCTACCTTTGTGAGAAATGCGGGTTAGTGATCATGTCCAAAGCGCTTGATTGCATGTAGGGAACTATCGACCTGCCGGAGAACCTGATTTTGGGTTATATTCTTGATTGAAGCTCTATAATTACCGAAGACCAGTGTACACTGGGTTTAGGAGCCATGATGAGTAGCAGCATCTGGTGGTTGAAAAAACAAGCCAACCGTGGTCAGCGTTTTATCCAGACGGTTCTCAGACCGATCAAAAAACTGCGTCGAAGCGGTTCTCTCGACATGAGCTCGTCGCTTGGTTCCGAAGCCCGGCGCATAAGGAACACTGTGGCAAATATCGAGAACCATTTCCGCCTGCCGGAAATAGCCGAATTGCCAAAACTGTTTCGCGAGTTTGAAAGCGGCGATGCGGCGAATGCGATAAAGCGCTATCGGGAAGAGTGGTCCGAACTCCGGCGAGCTATGGAATCCATGCACACGCCTTGGCTCGACATTGACAATAAGCATGCTTCAATCACCGGTTTTGTAGAACTCCAGTGTATAGGACATGCTCTAAAGACAAGGTCGGCCTTTGACTCACTCCTTGCGGATGCACTGCGGGTTGATCTTGGCGACTGGAGAGACGAGATTAACTGGCCTGCTGATATTTTTGTCGATCCTTTGGCCCGTACTTCCTTTTACGTGGAGCGCGGCTTTGATCCGGCTCTGACCGCATTCCCTTCCGAAGCGTTCGAAGAAAGCATTTCTATTGCCGGACTCAAGGAACTGCCTCCGCCACTGGTCCAAGCTTACAATTTCGAACCAGAAGTGGGAGAAGACGAAGAATCTGCCTTTAAGCGTACCAACAAGGCGCACGATCGACTCCAGCGCTTCGAGACTCAACTGCGCCGATTCATTGATGAAAAGATGAAGGCAACCTTCGGCGAGAACTGGATCAGGCCCCAGGTGTCTGGCGAAATTCGCAGGAGCTGGCTTGAAAAGCGGCAAAGGTCAAGAGACAGTGGTAGATCTGAATGGCCTCTGATCGCTTATGCGGATTTCACCGATTACTTGCCAATCATAACGAGGAGGGATAACTGGGAGAAGGTCTTTAAACCGGTATTTAAACGGTCCACCTTTGTGCAAGAATCCTTCCAACGGCTTTACCCAATCCGCATTTGCACGATGCACTCCCGGCCCATAACGCAGGATGACAAACTGTATCTCTATGTAGAAACAAAGCGAATTTTGGATGCCATTGGAGTTGTAACCTGAGATCCGATGAAGATATCTGGATTAAAGGTACAACCACGCCTGACTGTACCTTACCGGCCTTTGGTGCCACCATGTCTTAAATTGTACTGGATTGCTTTTTAAATCACCCAATCACTTTCGAGTGGCAGTCCTTTCGTCAGTTCTTTGTAGGTGAGCCTTTTTCCAAGCATGTCTTGGACTACGCCTGATATCTGGCTCATGGTTACATTTAAGAGGATTTTCTGTCTGATTCCTGTATTTATCTGGAGGCGATGTCTGCCCTTACTTTCTTAATCAAGACAATCGAGTCTTTAACCTGCTCGTTTGCCATCAGGAGAAGCAGGCTTTTCGCCCTGGACATCGATACGTAAAGAAGAGACTGATGACGGTCTCCTATTACTTCTTCAATGTCCACTACGATTATAACAGGGCTTTCAAGCCCCTTGAAGGAATGAATGGTGGAGAATTTCACGATCTTTTTCTTCTTCATGATGCTCAGATCCCGGGAACCGTCTTCAAGAGGAAATCCGGATATCTTCTCCACATCTGCGAGAGCGGAGGACTGCAAGCGCCTCGGAGAGAGAACTACTATGTCCTCAACGGGAACCCCATCCTTGATCAGTGCCTTGATTTTTCTTTCGAGGAGATTGACTAGGTCTCTGGAATTTTTCCAATATTCATATTCTATGGGGGGACCTTGTTCTTCTCCGAATCTTGATGGAGGACTCTCAAACCCCGAGAGAAGATAGGTCTCTTTAGCAATGCGCCTCGTATTTCTACAGTTGAGCGTCAGTTTGCTCTGCGCGGGGTACCGGCAGTAGCTTTTCAGAGTGTCGACGGGGTTTTCCTTTTCGCCGTAATCGTAGATATTCTGGCGTGAGAAATCACCAAAAATCGCCCAACGACCATCAGACAATCCTCTGCGTATTGCGTCGTTCAGAACGTCCAGCATTCCTTTTCTGCAAAGGTCCTGTGCCTCGTCCATAACAAGCAGGTCGAACTGTGGACCGAGTTCTTCAAGGGCCATCTGACCGTAGAATGGGTACATTTCGTTGAATAGTTTTTTCTGGTCATTTTTCAGTCTGATCTTCTCCTCGCGGAATTCCGCGTCGTATTCGCTATTTGCTATAAGATTTTCCAAGACGCTGTGAAACGTACCTGTCGTAATGCCGGTGTCTTTTGTCCATTCCTTAAAGCGCTGGCTTAGAAGATGGTTGTAACAGATAAGAAGCACTTTTTCTCCGTTTAGGTCTGCCCGCCGCGAAAATTCGAGGGCAAGAAGGGTCTTTCCGGTTCCTGCCGCTCCTTCAAACAGACAGCGCGGATTTTCTTCGAGTTGATCTATTATCCCATATTGCTCCTCGGTCAGCCTGAGCAGCTCCTGTTCTGTTTCTTCAAGCCAGGAGCCCTTTACCGGGACGCGTTCAAAATTTGGACGCAGAAATTTACTGATTTCTTTTACCTCAGAAGGTGTGGGCACGGGTTTTTTCCTGTCCGGTTGAAGTTCCCGGAGCTTCTTGCGCACGACGCTCATGATGGAGGAAGATATCTGGCGGTTGCGGAGGTCGGCGGAATCAATGACTTCTGAGCGCTCAAATTCCGGAGTGACCGGGGGACAGTCCGCGTCGGGGAAAATGACCATGCGTTCAATTGGGCATCGCGATTCACGAGAGCCTTCTCCGAAATGTTTTTTTATCGAGTCCCGTAGCGCGTACATCGAATCTTTGGCTTGGGAGAAGGGGCTTTTTTTTAGAATGAATTCTTCGCCGTTGCGGTTCGTACTTTTCCATTTCCCGTCCTCGCAGGAAATCCCCCCGCCTTTTATCTCAAGACAGACGATTCCTTCTTCGGGGACGACTATGACGAAGTCTATTTCTCCATAGGGCTTTTTCTTTCCCCTTCGTACAAGTTCAATCGAATGAAAAACCGTCCATCCTTCGGTATCCGGATCGTTCTTTAACAGGCCGAAGATCTTACGTTCCGCCAAACTTGTCTTGTAATCGACTATGTACGCCGGAATCATCTTCGCCATTTTATTACCATATCACCTCTGTATTGGAATTATAAATCTTCCTTGAGAGAGGGGGGATTTGTTTAAATAGAGTTTTGGTCAACACCAAAGTTCATCGTTTACTTTTTTAAGTAAAGAATTTCCGCAAAATGTGCATTCCGGTTGCCTCAATCGGGTGATACGCCCTTGGCTGTAAGGAGCATGCCAAGGGCTAACACGCCAATAGTTGAAGTCTTGAGCGTTGTTACCTGACCCAAGTCGCCGGACGATCTCGAGGGCAAGCAAGGTGCCAGCCAATACCGACACAAAAGCAAAAGGAGCAATAACTGTTTTACCAGCAGGTGTGCGGAGTTTGCCTTCTCCGCAGAGATTCTTGAACAAAGTGTCATAAGCAGTTCCCGCTAAACGAGTCTCTACAAGTTCTGGAAATCGTTTCACTATAGTCTGCGCAACTGAAGCGGAGATGCGCTCGGTTCGCACGTCATCAACCGAAACACCGAGATGTTCTGCAATATGTTGCTCGCGGTAAAACTCTTCTTCATTGGGTTCGTAAATACAGCTCAGACATGCTAGCGTAGTTGGCTGAATGTTATAGTGAATAACCAACTCACGTATATCGGTTGTCGAAGCGTCAAAAATTTCTCTTGGAAACTCATTTTGCAACTCTCTACGAGCCCGTCGGCTATCAACGGCAACAATGAGACGCCGCAGCCACGCATCAGCTGACTTTTCGGGAAGATCTTGAAGGCGATATTGTCTTGGTACTAGGGTGAGCCGAGGAAAGTAGGGCTCACATCTCTTCGCAAGTTGGTCAACTTTGGGCAAGCCAATATCATCAGCATTGAACCAGATTTGACGTTGGAGGTTTTCAGAACTTACACGATCATCGTCGACAATATCTAATTGGCCCCGCAACTCGAGATGGCGGGCAGCCCACAAAAAACCGTTACCGATCGCACCTGCACCTGCAAGGTAAGTTCGGCCTAAATCAATTGGCTTTAAAACCGATGTCCAGTCAATACCGAGTTGATCAAAAGACAGTATTAGTGATTCCGGTTGGTTAACCGAAAGAGCGTTTGCCAACGCGTGATTCAACACTACAGCGGATGCGTAGCATGCAATAAGGAGACCGAGGATGGAAGGGATGGGGGCACAGGCTTCCGTGGAATGTACACTTTTCCCAATAACTGCAGAGTCATTAGCAACGTGCAAGAAGATACTAACTCCAGAAGTTCTCGGAACCGCAGATCCGATAACAAGCTCAGCTGAGACGGTTTCCTCCAATTCTGTTATAGAAATTCTCCGTACGGTCCGGCTGAGCAACTTGGAAACTTCCCCTGCAATTTGCTGGGCAATGGAGTCTGTAGAATTTGCCGTAATTGCTATTTCAAGATCAAGAGCCTCTGCGGCATCAGCAAGGCTAAGGTTAAGTGCCGAAGCCAGAGTTGCAGCGTTTTCCTTTTGTGCTTCAGGAGTTAAATAATTCGCAGACATGATTTTTCTAGTTCTGGTCTCAACACTTCAATCCACTGGGCATCCGCAGAAAATTTGTATACCTTGCTATCGTCGAGAAATGTTTCTACAGTTGTCCCAACTGCGAAGTTAGGTACGACGATAGACAATCCTCCCTCATGGCAAACGATGGCCCCCAAATCATCAGCCTTGGAATGGAATGCCTGACCCGGGTGGGAGTGAACCTGTGCAGCGACCATATAGCGGTTTCGGCGCAATTCGCCATAGAGAGCATTCATCCCTTCTTGAGAGATATGAAACATGTTCACTTTAGCTGTTTGAAGGGGACGATAGGCCTCCTTGATCCAGACCGATCCTCTATCACGGCGACCTAACCAGAGCACGGCACACTCACAAGCTGCAGTACTAGCTTCGCGCAGGTGTATGAGTGTCTTATCAACTAGGACAGATGGACATTCTACCAACATTCAACCACTTCCTTTTTGCCAAGCATTCCATAACTGGGTCATAATGCCGCCCAGTGTGTAGCTTGAGTTGTTCTTCAAGTTCTCCCACAGGTCTTCTACGTGGCTCGAGTGTGTATGATACTCCCGTGCCCCCCGCATGCAGACAAAAGGTCGTCCAGTTGCAGGGTGTGAACTAGAATTAAAAACATTTGTTGGGTTTGGCGGAAGCTCTGATAGAAGTGTTCCATCGGCGGCATGTAAGCTAATGGAAGGTGGCAAGTCATTCCAGTCGTCACACAAGAGTTTTAACCGGAGCGTTGTACGTCCGTGAGCCGTGAAAGCACAATCTATCAGAGGAAACTCAATCAAGTGAACCTTCCACCCCCGGCACTTAGTTAGTTCCGGTGAGAGATTGCGTGTGTGTTCCTCAAAGAGAGCTTTAGATGCAAGGGGGTGCATCAGCCGCCTCCCCCTTCTTTCGGACCCCAATCAATCTGAACCTTGCCGGAAAGTTTGTTCTCCAGATAGGTTTTTGCCGGATCGATCATACGCATGCCTGAGGGACCATTAACCCTAGCGATCCAGTCGTCAGTAGCCTTGATATTCAGTTCACGCCCAGCTTTTTCGAGTTCAATTTCTACTTTTTCGTGAAACGGGACACGGTTATAACCTTCAGCTGGATAGGAACCTGCAGTGGTCATGATAGAAATTTCAACAATTTTGTCTGAGTGCTCCAGCTTGGTAGCACTTTTTCGTGTTTTATCACTCATATCTTTCTCCTTGCCCGGAAATTCGGACCATCTACTTGTTTAACTCTGGAATTCCTTACCAATTAATCTCAAACTAACCCAGATACGGCCTTCATTCTTTTAAAAACTGTACTGTGGGCAGTACCACTCGCGGTAGCCTCATACGATCACATTGTGATGCCAGGAGCTCCCTCCAGTAAGGCCAGACATGATAGCTTGCGTTTATAGATGCAAACTCATCTAGGGATTCCTGTGTAAGACTGTTTATAATTGAGTACTCAGCAACAAAGTCAGCTTCAATAAATGCTTTGGCTACTTCTCCTTCCTGAGACGATTTATCAACCCACCTTACTCCCATTTCAAGATACACACAAAACAAAGGGTTTTGCGTATCAGCTGTATTTTTCTGCTCAGAGCCTTTAACCAAGTGCTTGGTTTGCAATACCAAGTTATCAAATGAAGAGCGCTTTGGATCAAAATCTTCAAGGCACTCAGCTAGAACCTCTCGAACATATACGTCAACGATGCGCAGGCCATCAATTGCTTTTTGCAAGTTTTCACTTATCATGCGTCGTAACCCCAGTCACTAAGTTTTCTGTCATATTTTTCAGGTAGTCCGACCATCTCGATCCGTGGTTGTTTATGTTCCTGGATAACCAGTCCATGTATCTCCACAACTGCCAGACCTTCTGGTGAACGAACGTCATATATATAAGATTGTCCATCAATCGACTGCCTGTAGTATGAAGTTTTAATATCCGCAATTACATTGACCTGAGCGCGCCTCGCTAAGTAGATAAACACTTCCGGAAATTCCATAGCAACGCATAATAATTTGTCCATGGCCTCCGATTGGGTAACGTCATCGCTTTCATATTTCGAGAACGCAACTGGACCACCGCCAAAAATTTCGGCGGCGGCCGATTGAGTAAGTCCCAGTCTTTCTCGGACGGATCTGACTTCAGAACCTGTTAATAAACCATCAACCCGCTTTTTGAATGCCACCATCTGGCGTTTATTGGTACGCACCTGCTGAGCGTTGGCTTGCTCTGAACCGCAGCTGTTACATACGGAAAAAGATAGGTCCAATTCAGTGGTTTTGCCTTTATACTCCACACGATTTTTACTAATTTGTTCAATCAGATTGCCTTCTCCGCAGATTGGGCACTGTAAATCTTTCTTCATTTTTCGTCTCCTCTACCAAGAACCAGACAGGTGGCAAGATACCACTAGAAGCGACCTGCCCGTCTTGTTAATGGCAAATTTGATATAATATTCATTTAACATTCCCTTATGAAGCATGTAATTCCATTCCGACCGAGAGATCCTGTAAGCGTCGCACGCAGCCCACGGACCATTTGTTTTTTGTTTACACCATTGAGAACCTAGGAAGGTTCCTTTCTTCAGACTTGCTTTTATTAACTCAGCAACCTCTTCCAAGTCAATTCCCAAGTACTGCAAGTCACACCCACACTTAACAGTCCAAACGATAATGTTTTCTTCAGTTGACAACTCCAAAACATCATCCTTATCATACAGCGGTCCATTTTTTATTTCTCGTTCTTTACCAACTCCCGGTAACTTGACGCCGTATAAACTGACAATCTTTCTGTTTACCATTGCGGTACCCTTCTCCCCACTTGTGAAAAATTTTTGTAGATATAAACAAAGTGACGGAGTGTTCCTTCCTCAATCCAGTCAGACAAGGGACCCTCCCTTTTATCCTTTGTCCTTGGCTGGCTTCCGGCAGTTCGGCGTCATATAAATTCATATCTTTCTGCTTACCATTATGGTAAGTTTATTTCGATTGTCAAGTTCTTTTATGAAATGGGTGGTCAGAACCTTTCACAAATTTGACAGGCGTGAAAAAAGAAGAGCCAATCATCACCTACCAAGATTGGCTAGCATGGATTCTCTCAAGGGAGTTAAAGCATCTTTTAATAGCTTTGTTGCTCCTGAATACTTTCCTTTCTGTTGTGCATCATCCTAAATTAATCTAAATTAAGAGGGAATCTGCAAGAATTAAGGGAGGATGTAGGGCGGCTAAAGGAAGCACAGAAACCAAAACTAAGCCTAGCGAGAAACCTCAATGGCAACAAGTTTTCCAAGCGAGTCTATGGTCGTATGAAGGAAATGCTACCAGCTGAAAGTACCTGTACCACTGGAAGCAGAGTGATATCTGGAGTCCCTTGAACAAGGCTTGGGATAGCGCTCTTGGTTCTTCGTAGAGTCAAGCCTGTAAATGCCAGTAACTATTTCTCCATCAATCCCAAAACATCAAGGATTTTAATAGCACTTGACAGCTGAATGTCTTGCTTTTGCTGCTCAAAACGTGAGACCGTCGGTTGACTTAGCTCAGCTATAGTGGCCAGGCGGCGCTGGGAGATTTTTCGTTCCTTGCGGCGCTTTATCGCTTCTTTGACAAGTAAGTCCCAATTAAGTCGAATGTTCCGTTCCATCTTTTCTCCATTTGCTGATGCAGTCTGTCTTTAATCTCCCGACCGACGTCCTTTGAGGCATCAACAGCGCTGTGGGCTCTATCGAGACGGCTGGCGAAGTCCGAAACCGCCAGCATAATCGCTCTGTCGGGTAAGCCGGACAGCCTGCCCAGTCGAATCATGTTCTTCGCGCCGACCTTGCCGATTCGCATGTTCTTGGTCCCCACAATCCCCAGTGCCAGCGTCTGATATTGCGGGTAGCAGGCGGCAGCGACAAGATCATAGCAAGGCGCAAGGCGCAGTCCGCTTTCTGTGTGTTCCATGGCGAAGTTTTTAAGATGCGCATCCGTATTTCCCGTGAGAATACAGGCCATTACCCGGCGAAACAGCGTATCGCACTCTGCCCGCAGGCATATGTCGCCGTTTTGGATGATGAAATCGGCCATGTGCTCGTAGCAGCCCTCGTACTTGTCCTCCGAGAGGTTACCGAGCAGCTGGTTAAATTCCTCGAAGTGGATTTGCTCGCCGTCTTTGGTCCTGTCAAACCGTTTGACGAGCAGACATCTCTCCGCAACACCCTGAAGCGGCACCAAAGTCATCTCCGCAACACTGTCTTCCTTAAGAAGGGCCGCGCACGCCTGCGTAGTTATATACTCAAGCCCCAGGATATCGGGCAGCACAGGGGAGGGGAGCTTAGCTATATGGGTTGCCCTCTCACCGCGCCCTACGGGGCGGAAGATGCGGCCTTCCTTTATCGCGCCCATTTTTGGCTGGACCCCGGAAAGAGACGCCCTTGCTGAAAGCGCCGCAATGTTTTCCGGGTCGTCGTGGTCGATTTTAATGTCCCCGGCGGGATCGGGGTCAATGATGCTTACGGCGCCGGCAAGGTCTGTGCCGAAGGCAAGCAGCAGCGGGAAACGGTCGTCCCTTCGCAGACCGAGTGCGCGTGCCTGCGCGTTCTTAAGCCAGCCCTCAGCGCATAGATTATCAAAGAAGGGGTGCAGTCCGTATTCGCTTAGGTGGGGCTCGGCCCGGAGCGGTAGCGTGTAGGAGATAGCGGGCAGAGAGCTTTGCAGATAGCCTTCGTCGTAGGTGAATACGCATCGGCCTCCGGCCTCCTGCGAGAGAACGCCGGCGAAAGTATCCTTGTAATATACGTTGCCCCAGAGATTGGTTGCCATTGATTCAATCCGCTTAGTTGTTTCGCTGGTAGTATTAAATATAATAAAATATATTTTGTCAAATATGGGTGTTATAACATTTAAATAAAATCAAATTTATCAATTAAACTGCCTAAGTCGGAGTACATAAGATATAGAACCCATAAAAGGAACCTTAAAAGATTGGTCTAGACATAGTGGTTTCTGTTAACTTTCCTATATAATCCCCACTTTAGGGAAAACTATATAAGTAGTTAGCCAAGATTCTCGGAGGGAAAGTTCTAATGTCTAAGAAAAAGAAAAAGGGATACAATCATTCTTTCGCTATTTCACATGCAAAAAATCTGCAGTGTCTTGCAAGAGAGTTAGCTGAAACTACAGTCCTTAATAAAGATAAGTCCGATGTTGACTTATTCCAAGGAAAAGTAGTAGGAACTCCAATTCTTTTCGGGCTAGCTACAGAAGTCGCACTCAAAGCATTGTTATACCAAGAAACAAACGAAGTACCCCCTTACATCCATGACTTGCTAGAACTGTTCGACGGACTAAAGGAAGATACACAAGCGGAACTTGAAGTGACATTCAAGGAGTTAGGAAGAAACACCCAAGCGCGGCTTATGGCCGAATTTCCAAGACCCTCGTCAACTATACGGCATGTTCTGTTTGAGCATAAAGAAGTCTTTGTTCTTTGGCGGTATCCTTTTAAGTCTGTTCCTTCGTGTTATCCCAAAGCACTTGATGAAGTAATTTCTACAATAATCAGAATTTATGACAAAAGAGTTTTGGCTAGTTATAGATAGGGTAATTTATGATATAAAGGAGTGTTATCGTGACAGCAAACCAAACCACCGACTTTAAAGATCCATCGTGGATTACGATGTGGCTGAATACGGCCTTGAAGAAGGAGAAGGAAAAATATAAAAAATGTCCGGTAAAGACGGACTTGATCCCCGAGTACGTAGCTGCAGAGGCATGGGGCTATGTTGTCGCTGGCTATTTCCTTGCTGAGGAGTCGTTCAAAGCACTTTTACACGTTCGTGGGAAGAAGGTGCCCAAAATACACTCGCTGTCTACCCTGTTCGACTTGTTTGATCCAGACGATAAGACAGTCATCCGAGAATATTATGACGACTACCAAGCGACGATTGGAGGATACATAGGGACATTTCCGTTCAGGTCCCTTGATGACTTCCTCGCAAATCTCGACGGCGACAAGAACAAACGTGGAGATCATGTCGGTTCTTTCGACTGGCGGTACTTCCTCATTCAGAAAAAACAAAGCCAGAAAATGCCATTCGTCAGTGTGGAGTATTTACACGAAATTGTGTTCGGGTGTATACAAATCATCAAATATGCGAACAGCGGTCGTTTCGAACCGTCCCAGTATATTTATAGCTTGCGGATGCAAAAGGAGCGCGAGAAAAAAATATAAAGACAGTCGACTGTCAGGATGAGCTCTGACGATTGGGATGACCTTGGTGATAGATTGGAAATTCTGTGGGGACCAGACTATCGCAGACATTATTACTAGGAGGTGTTGGTTTTGCATCAAGAGTTCTTTCTGACGATGCTTCTGTATAGAGAGGAAGAAGACTACGTGGCGCATTGTCTCGAATTTGATATCGTCAATACGACGACTGAATCCTTTGAGACCGCTTATACAGAATTGCATGATCTGGTTATAAGCTATGTAAATTACGCGTACGAAAACGACAACACGGACCACCTTTACAATCCCGCGCCCGCGGAGTATTGGAATATGTTTTATAAATCCGTTCCTTATACCATTGACCATGAAAGAGAATCTATAGAGATTGAAGGCAGAAGCTTTAGACCGAAAAATCTCTATATCAGACAGCTACTTCGTAAATGTCCCGAAAGCTAAAGAGACTCAAAATACAGAAACTGTTAGCTAAACTAAAGAAGTTTGGTGTTGAAGTCATGCCAAATGATAGGGGGAAGGGGAGTGAGGTAATACCTCAATAGGAATCGTAGGGGTCAAGTTCAACATATTGCGGGCCGTTGTCGCGGAAGTTCAGCTTCTCAATATATTCGGGATTATTCTTCTCATTGACCGCCAGCGACATTGACATATCTACACTGAAATTGACGTTAGCCCAGTCTTCTAAATACCCAATCGGAATAAAGCGTTTGTCCTCAGAGTCATAAACCCAGTCGTCGGGATGGACGTATCGAATTTCCGCTCCTACCGAAAGGCTGCCAACCACCAGAATAGGACCTCCTTTTGTTGCAGAGCCGAAGCTTGTGAGTCCCATTGCTTCTACTTCAATTATATTCGTCTCCTCAATTTCTGAGTCTTCAATATCTCCGACAATGCCGCCACAGCGATCTAGTTCGTCGTAAAGGGCTTCAACTAACTCTTCCTCGTGGTCTTCGAGGAAGTTCCCCACATCAGGCGGGGCATCAATTTTAAGTCCGAGTGTTTCAAAAAGTTCAGGGAAGGATTTCACGAGTGAGATGTAGGGAATGTCCTCGACTGGTTTGTCAAAATCGCCATCGTTCGAGACGATGATAATTGGTTCCTTTTTTGATGCTTCGGTCTTGAGACACTCAAAGATGAAAGCATCGGGAAATTGGTTTTTCTTGCCTTTTTGCGTAAAAAACCCCTCATCGGCAGTGTAGGAAGAGAATACGATAGAAGGTTTAACATTATCGATTGCCAACATCTTGCAGTTTAGTTCCTTGAACATGGCTTCGGTAGACAACTCATATGCCTCGTTTAGCTTTGCTTTCAGTTCCGCTTTGGAGGTCTCGGGCAACTCAGTACCCAGCACTGCCTTAACGATGTTACGGAAGTGGGTTTGTCCAACATCCTTTATTACATCGTAATCGTTGTTGGCGTGTCTTTTCGCAACTTCGCGCCATGTTAGGTCGGTTGTGAGCACGGTGATGAAGCCGGCATTGACTAGGTCCTTCAACCGGATGAGAATTGGTCCGCCTGGCGGTTTGCCTGCCTTAATCAAGATGTTAGCGTCAAGAAAAACTTTTGTGTGCTCCATTTCACTATCTTCGTTTTTGCCCGGCTATAATAAAAGAGTTTGATAAACAACACTAGCTGCTTTGAGATCTCCATCGCTTGATAACGTCCTGAATTCTTTTGTCAGGTATTGGATCGTTTTGCCACCCCTTGTCAAAATCGATATCATTCGATTTCGGCAGTTGCTCAGGAGCTAAATCTCGAATTAGGATACGAGATGGTAAGATAGCTGCTTGCCCCACAAATATTGCCTCTTGGTTTCGCAAGCCGGATAACATCTTAGTTAGACCGGACATCGAGTCCGGCAGCATGGATCGAACATGCTCTCGATCAGTATCATTAGTAATTCGAAGAATAATCCAACTATTACACTGGGAAAGCACTGTCGCCTCAATTTCGCTTGGGCGCTGGGAAATTAACAAAAGCCCTAGGCCGTGTTTTCGTCCCTCCTTTGCAATACGTCGAATTGCTTCTTGGGCAGCTTCATACTGTGCTTCTCCTCGATCGGGTACGTAACGATGTGCTTCTTCACAGACCAACAAAACAGGATCGGATTCGCGCTCCGCTTGGGTTTGCCATATCTTGAGATTGAATAGAGTTCGTGCAATTACCGCACTTGAAACCCCTGCGACTTCATTCGGTAGGCCGGATAGATCAACAATGCGTGGCTGAGGACCATCTCCAGTTAGCTGTTTGATAACTCCTGGGAATGGATCTTCATTATCTCCAGTCCAATCTTCCATCATAAAATTAAAACGTGGGTCGTTTCTTAAAATTTCGAGTTTTCGAAGTATTGAGTTATGGGAATCCTGCTTGCTTGGCTGAGAAGGTTTATCTTCTTCAATTTTTGTTATCAGTGTTGCCAATTTATATGGAACGGGAGAGTCAACGGTTATACGGCTATTCTCGAGCTTGAGTATCTCTTTCCCCTCTTCTCGGGCAATCATGAGGGCACTTTTAATGATGTTGGATTGCGTGGTCGCAACAAATTCAGTTTTTCCAATCAATAGTGAAATCGTCTCTTGGAAATTGAGCAGCCAATACGGCAGGGTTAGAGTTCCATCATCGGGGGAGAGTCTAGTGTTTTCTGCGAATGCCTCACCGTACTCACCGTGTGGATCAAGAATAATGATTCGAGGATTCCATTTTTCATATCCACAGGTATTACCCCTCTCGAGAATGCTATGAATAATGGCAGCTACAGTACCTGATTTGCCGGACCCCGTAGACCCCAGAACGGCTGTATGCTTGCCGAGCAATTCGTTTAAGTCCGCAAAGCAAGGTGTTCCTCCTGAACCGACATGTTGTCCAAGCTGTATGACTGGATTGTCTGTCTTCCCGTAGATGAACTTCAATTCGGACTTCGGAGTCAAGTAAACGGTCTGCTGTGGCAGCGGATACGTCGAAACTCCACGTTCAAAATGCAGTTCCCATTTGTCCTCAGCGGTACGGAACCACTCACCTTCCCCAAACAGGTCCGCTTCCACAATCCGCTCATCGGAGTTTGATGAGACTACCAGTCCTCGTTCCGCCTCGAACTCAGATTTCATTCTTAGACGGCCTACAAAGGCATAAATGAGCCTTCGCCCGAAGTGGACCCTTATTATTGAGCCGAATTGACCTATAGGATAAGTTTCTCCTGAGTACACGCGGGATAACTCGGACAACGTCGGTTTAAGTTCGGCAACTATGTGGGAACCGTCAACCTCAATTATTTGACCGAACGCCAGATTTTCAATCGGATCGTTAGGATTTCGATTTAACGTGCTCATCTTTCCCCTTCAAGCAGACGCGTAAGATTTTCAAACTTCCACCAAAGCAGATCAGTCTTCGATGGCATGCATATAGAACCGTGAAAGAATCCTCTGTTTGCGAAAATGAGAACCTGCTCCGTGATGGATGAGTCTTCATGCCATTCCCTCAACAGACCTTGAGGTTCATTGTCGGAGGTGAAAACTACTACGGTAAGACGACCTTCCGATTCACGCAAGGCTCTGTCTATTTCAAGATTGATGTGCGAGTCTGCAAAGCCATATCCGCAAGTGATTAGAATTTTCTGAGATTCCTGAGTTGCCTTGATAGCTCCTCTGGCAAGTTGAGCCAGTTGAGCATATGGATCTCTTTGAGTCTCGCGATATTTGGTTGAAGCGGGCCATATGAGAATGCGCCTGTCATCCCCGTTCTGAACGTTAATATTACCGGATATCCGTCGAGGAAGTGGATCATTGTCGAATTCGCACCAGTTTATGGAACCATGGAGCTTAAATATCCTGGATGAAAGACCGTTGCGTCTAAAAACCACTGGGTTCCACCAGCCGGTGACACCACCCTCCAAACCATCTGAGAAAGAAATTTTTTCCAGCGCCAGAGAATCCTCGAGAAGAGTGTCATAATTAAGACAGAGATAATCGACACGATCAAAATTGTCTGTTTTGCCAGGTCTTGTCGGACGGTGGACCGCTTTTACGAACTTGCGATGCGTGGAAATGTCAACTTTTTTGCTGCTGCCAGTAATGATGTCTGCGATGACCTGTTTTATCTTTTCTGTAGCATCTCTAAGTTGTTGTTCAGAATACTTGTTTTCTTGAATAATAACCCCGGCATCGGCTGCTCCGCATTGTTCCCTTCTTTCAGAGACTGCCAAGAAGTCTATAATTTCACTGAGATAGTCTTCAATATCAGAACGCTTTGCTCCTGAGAAACCGGCTTGGATTTCTTCAAGGATTTTTGATGTGGTAGAATCCGAAGCAACTTTACCCAGCACTTTTTGCGTAAGTTCTTTCATCAACGGTAACCCGGCACATTTGCTACATCCCGCGCCAATCAGAAAGACTCTTCCGCTGTGATCCATGAATTCGTCTAGAAATTTGTTGAGGGGGTCACGAAACGGAGCGTCTAAAACTAGATTAAGATTGTCTGGTTTACCCATAGTTATTATGTTTGAATCTGTACGTGCTTAAGCGAGTACGTAGCTCAGATAGAATAAAGATTTTTCCGGTAAAGATGGAATAAATAAGAAATATAACATGTAGACAGAAAACTGGAACCGTTCGGTCCATAACGCATTGGGTTTTCCTAAGTTCATGAGTTATTCCTGTTGCATGGATCAGAAAAGTGTTCTAAAAACGTGTAGCACTTGATAAGACTGCCTAACATCTTTGACATCGACGAGTTTTTAAATTGCCTTGATTTCTCGTCGTCACGAATGGGCTACTAATCTAGATCAGTGCGGGCTAATGCTCGGATGCTCAATATTATGAAATTGCTAACGGTTTTTGCTATTACATGTCCGAGATGGAAGGAGTTATGCTCGGATTTTCTGTACACCGAGTTTAAAAATAACCCGGAACTTATAGAGACAATTCTTTTAACCAATTCTCGAAGTCGTCTGGCTGACTAAATCTCTTTACATCCTGGTTTGCCAGCAGTTTAAGAATTGTGTTCTTAGTGATGTTGTAAATCTCCGCATATTCTTTTTCATTCACTTCGTAACGACCGCTGTGAACAATATCCGAGCGGATGGCATATAATTTTTTTGTTCTTTCCATAAGATTTCTTCGTTCACGGGTATTTCTTCCGAGCAACTGTGCGACACGTTGAGACAACCGATAACCCAACTCACGGTTATCTCTCGTTGGCAGGACTAAGCATTCTAAAGCTACTGTAAAGAACAGAAACGACTCCTCTGGAGTTTGTTCTGCCGTCGCCCGTCCTCCCCAATAAGCGGCTCGTAGCGTTATTTCTTCCACTTTGTTCCTTTTCTCTTTTTTGAGTAATGACCCTAAGTGTTTGACGGCGCGGCGAACTATCGAGTTCGGGCTTTGATGAAGTTCCGTTAGAGAAAAATCCGCCGTCGGGCCGCGAGGATTAACTGCGATGTCGGTAAACATATCGAATGTGCTTATAAATCCGCTCTCGGCTACGGAGAATCCCCTGATACTGTTGGAACGAGGTTCTGTGGGAAGGAAGAGGGTCGAATTTTCGGCTATGACACCCGAGAAAAAATTCAGGCATTCTATCGCGGTGCGAGCTTTTCGCTCGGCGAGTATTTTAGCAGCTCGGTTATCTCGTGCGTTGACCTTTACGACCGCGAGTGGGTGATTTAAGAGAGTTTTGAGTCCTGTATTGACGATCTCTAGTTTTTCGGACAAATCTACAGTGTGTTTCGTTCGAATGATTTTCCTTAGCTTTCTTAGCTGATACTTATTGAAGATAACGAAGCGAATACCTCCAAAACTGCCTGGAAGGGAAGAGATATCTAAGCCGCCAACTTCAATGTAGCATTCGTATTGCTCAGGAGGGCGATTTAGAAATTTCCACAGTTTCTCTATTGCTTTGTTCAATCGGACGTCTGGATTCTCATCACGTCGCTTCGAAATGTCCACGAACTCGAAAATAGCGGTCTTAAGCGCGAAGTCTAAAGCTGGTTCTGAGAGATCTTCTTTTTTAGAGAATTCCTGAAGCAACTTGTTGCGAACGCTTTTATACTCCTTCATTTCCCCGTATTCCAGAACTATGGAACCTTCGTTCTTTCGATACCATAAATTGTCGAGCTTATCTGGAAGGAGAGAATAGGTGGATATATTATCCAAGATGTCTTTCAGGAATTTCCTGACAAATGCTAGCCTATTTTTTTTCACAGATGGGCTCCTTTTCCGGCTTTCTGAGCTGTGTAGAAGTGGGGCAAATCATCGGTTCTTGAACCTACAGCGATTTTTCCTTTCGAGGAGTTAGTGCTTATCGACTTGGCATTCATTATATTGTTACGATCGATGATGATACTCGAAAAAAACAGGTGCCGAAATAGTTCCGCTTCAGTAGTGATATTTTCCCCTCTGCGGTTAAAATGATTTTCTGAATCCGGGCTTCCGCTTCAGGTCCAAACCACCGTTTTGAACGTCTGAGGCTAGGTTCCAGATTACAAGGACAACATGGTTTTTCCATGTTGCAAAATTCCCCCGCGGCCCCGCTTCGCCGCGTTTTGTATGGATAATGGAAGAAGATCCTCAAATATCGGAAGAAGAAGCTGAAGACCGGGAATGGATCGAATCGCTTGAATACGTGATCGAGAACTCCGGGCGCGAGAGAGCGGCCGAACTGCTCCGAAAGCTCCGTATATACTCCCAGAAAAAAGGCGTCAGGATCCCCTACGCCGCGAACACCCCCTACGTGAACACCATATCCGTGGAGGACCAGCCCCCTTACCCGGGCAACTACGAAATAGAACGCAACATAAGAAGCATAATAAGGTGGAACGCCATGGCCATGGTCGTGCGCGCGAACAGGATAAGCGACGGCATCGGGGGACACATCTCAACCTACGCCTCGGCCGCGACGCTCTACGAGATAGGCTTTCACCATTTTTTCAGGGCAGGCGACGAGAAAAGGGAAGGGGACATAATCTACTTCCAGGGACACGCTTCGCCGGGCATATACGCGAGGGCGTTTCTCGAGGGCACGGTATCAATCGAGCAGATGCGCAACTTCAGGAGGGAGCTCAGCGGAGACGGCCTCACATCCTATCCTCACCCCTGGCTCATGCCGGGCTTCTGGGAGTTCCCCACGGTCTCGATGGGGCTTTCTCCCATAATGGCGATCTACCAGGCCCGCTTCAACAGGTACCTCGAGGACAGGGGCCTCAAGCCCCGCACCGACGCCAAGGTGTGGGCCTTTATCGGGGACGGGGAAACGGACGAGCCCGAAACCCTGGGGGCCATCACGCTCGCGTCAAGGGAGAAACTCGACAACCTGATATTCGTGGTCAACTGCAACCTCCAGCGCCTTGACGGCCCCGTGAGGGGAAACGGCAAGATAATACAGGAGCTAGAAAGAATCTTCAGGGGGGCAGGGTGGAACGTGATAAAGGTCATCTGGGGGGCGACGTGGGACCCGCTTTTGGCCCAGGACAAGGACGGTTTCCTGGTCGAGAGGATGGAGGCTGCCCTAGACGGCGATTACCAGAGGTACACCATCTCTCCCGGGAAGCACATAAGGGAACATTTTTTCGGCACCCGCCCCGAGATCCGAAAGATGGTCGAGAAGCACTCAGACGAGCAGCTTGAGAAGCTTGCGCGGGGAGGCCACGACTCAGAGAAGGTCTACGCCGCCTACAAGGCCGCGGTCGAGAACACAGGCTCCCCCACCGTGATTCTCGCGAAGACCATAAAGGGCTACGGCCTCGGGGAAGCGGGGGAGGGCAAGAACATTACCCACCAGCAGAAAAAACTTAACGAAGAGGAACTGAAACGCTTCCGCTCCCGCTTCTATATACCGCTAACGGACCAGGAAGTGAGAAGAGCTCCCTTCTACAGGCCCGCTCCCGAGAGCCCCGAGATGAAGTACCTGCGCGAGAGAAGGGAGGCCCTGGGCGGAGCGGTCCCGAGGCGGATCGTCCGCGCAAAGCCCCTTGAGAAGATCCCTGATAAAGTGTTCGAGGAGTTTAAAAAGGCCTCGGGTTCCAAGAGAAAGGTGGCCACCACCATGGTAATCGTCCACATGCTCTCAAGGCTCATGCGGGACAGGAACATAGGAGACCTTATAGTCCCCATAGTCCCCGACGAGGCGAGAACTTTCGGGATGGAGGCGCTTTTCCGCCAGGTGGGCATCTACTCAAGCGTGGGACAGCTCTACGAACCCGTCGACGCGGACACCCTCCTTTACTACAAGGAGGCAAAGGACGGACAGATCCTCGAAGAAGGCATAACCGAGGCGGGCAGCATGTCTTCCTTCATCGCGGCCGGCACGGCCTACTCGACCCACGGCATAAACACCATCCCCTTTTTCATCTACTACTCCATGTTCGGCTTTCAGAGGATAGGAGACCTTATCTGGGCCGCGGCCGACATGAAATGCAGGGGATTCATGGTGGGGGGCACCGCCGGGCGGACCACCCTTGCTGGCGAGGGACTTCAGCACCAGGACGGAAACAGCCATCATTTCGCCTACGCGTATCCCAACCTTAGGGCCTACGACCCGGCCTTCTCCTACGAGATAGCGGTGATAGTGCGGGACGGGATAAAAAGGATGTACCAGGACGCAGAGGAGATATTCTACTACATAACGGTGATGAACGAGCGCTACACGCAGCCCGCCATGCCCGAGGGGGTCGAGGAAGGTATAATAAAGGGGATGTACAAGTTCGCCCCTTCGCAGATAGAGGACTCGGGGAAAAAGGTCCATCTTCTCGGAAGCGGGGCGATCATGAACGAGGTTCTCTGGGCAAAGGAGGTCCTTGAGAGCGGCTACGGCGTCCCGACCGACGTCTGGAGCGTAACGAGCTACAAGGCGCTTTACGACGACGCCAGGGAAACAGAGAGGTGGAACCGCCTAAATCCCGGGGAGAAGAGAAAAAAGAACTACATCTCAGAGCGCATGGAAGCAGAAGACGGGGTATTTATCGCGGCGACCGATTACCTGAAGAGCCTTCCCGAGTCTGTTTCCGCCCACTTCCCAAGGCCCCTTGTTTCCCTGGGGACTGACGGGTTCGGAAGAAGCGACACCCGAGAGGCGCTTCGCGACTTTTTCGAGGTCGACTACCGCCACATCGCGATCGCGGCCCTTTACGAGCTTGCGAGGGAAGGCAGGATCGACGAGGAAACCCTAAACGAGGCGATAAGCGAATTTGGAATTGACCGGGGAAAGCCAAGCCCCTCGGTCACGTGACGAGGAACGTCAATTGATAGAGTTCAGGCTTCCCGAACTTGGAGAAGGAATTGAATCCGGGCAGGTGATAGAGGTTCTGGTCTCGCCCGGAGACAGGGTATCGCTCGAGCAGCCCCTGCTTGAAGTGGAAACCGACAAGGCAGCGGTCGAGATCCCTTCCCCCGCGGACGGAACGGTTACGGACGTCCTGGTAAGCGCCGGGGACACCGTGGCTATAAACGATGTCCTGGTAAGGATAGAGGGCGACCCGGACGGCGAAGAGCCCGCACAAGAAGAACCCGAAGCCAGAGCCGCCGTGGATGATACAGAAGATAAAACCCCTGCCGCGGCGGAGAGACCCGCCCAGGAAATAAAGCCGGCAGAGGAAGAGAAAAAGCCTTCTCCCAAGAGAGCCCCGCGCGCAGACGACACAGCGCCGTCTGGCCCCCTCAAGGTGGCCGCGGCACCTTCCGTGAGACGCCTCGCTAGGGAGCTTGGTGTTTCGCTCGGCTCCGTCACGGGAACAGGCCCCCGCGGGAGAATCCTTGAGCGGGACGTAAAGGCCCACGCAAAGGCAATAATAACGTCCGCCGCCTCGGCCCCGGCGCCCGCGCCAGCGGAACCCGATCTTCCGGATTTTTCAAGATGGGGGGAGACGGTCACCGAGAGTTTCTCTACCGTTAGGAAGCTTACCGCAGAGCGCCTAACCCAAGCGTGGGCGGCCCCGCACGTAACGCAGTTTGACAAGGCGGACGCCACCCGGCTTGAGGAGCTTAGAGGGCTCAACAGGGAAAAGGTGTCTGAAGCCGGGGGGAACCTTACCGTAACCGCGATCCTGGTAAAGGCCCTTTCCCTGGCGCTCTCCGAGTTTCCGAAATTCAATTCAAGCATACACATGGGCAGCCGCACGATCGTTTACAAAAAATACATAAACATAGGGGTCGCGGTGGATACCGAAAGGGGACTCCTTGTGCCGGTTATAAGGGATGTCGACAAAAAGGACGTAACGCGGATATCGGTCGAGCTGACTGATATCTCTTCCCGGGCGAGGGAGAAGAGGCTCTCAGCCGACAGGCTCCGGGGGGGCAGCTTCACCATAACCAACCTCGGGGGAATAGGGGGGACATTCTTCACCCCGGTCCTGAATCCGCCCGAGGTGGCCATACTGGGAGTATCGAGATCCTCACTTGAGCCCGCGTATGTTGACGGGGAGTTCGTTCCGAGATTCATGCTCCCGCTTTCGCTTTCCTATGACCACAGGATTATAGACGGGGCGGAGGCGGCCAGGTTCCTGCGGTGGCTCTGCGAGATGCTTGAGCGCTCTCCCGAGAGCATATTCGAGGAGGCGGTGTAGCGGGGGATGGAGAGAATAACGACCGAAGTGGCGGTAATAGGGGCGGGCCCAGGAGGGTATCCCGCGGCGTTTGCCCTGGCCGACAAGGGAAAGGAGGTAACGCTTATAGATCCCGAGGCAAACCCCGGAGGGGTATGTCTCTACAGGGGATGCATACCTTCAAAGGCCCTTCTCCACGCGGCTAAGGTGGCCGAGGAGGCAAGGGACGCCGCGGATTTCGGCCTTGCCTACGGGGAACCGGAGATAGACCCCGGGAAGCTTTTTTCATGGAAAGACGAGGTGGTCTCAAGGCTTACGGGCGGGCTTCGCACGCTCGTTCGGGCAAGGAAGGTGAATTACCTGCGGGGGAGGGCGTCTTTTACATCCTCAAGCACACTCCGCGTCGCAGCGGCCTCAGGCGAGGAGCGGGAGGTCGTATTTGAGAACGCTATTATCTCGACGGGTTCTGTCTCGAGGAGGATCCCGGGAGTGGAGAGCTTCCCGAACGTGGTCGATTCAGACGGCGCCCTCTCCATGGGGGAGATTCCAAAAACCCTGCTTGTTGTGGGCGGGGGCTACATAGGCCTTGAGCTCGGGACGTTTTTTTCTTCCCTGGGCACGGAGGTCACGGTTGTCGAGATGCTCCCCGGGCTCGTGCAGGGGGTCGACAGGGACCTCGCGAAGGTTCTTAAAAAGAGGCTTGATAAGAAATTCCATTCCATAATGCTTGAAACAAAGTTAATCTCTATAAGCGAGTTAAGCAACGAAGTTAAAGTTTCATTTGAAGCCGACGGGAAAAGCTTCGAGGAGAAATACGAAAAGGTCCTGATCTCGGTCGGAAGGGTGCCGTACACGGAAGGCCTCGGCCTTCGCAACACCCGGGCCACAGTGGACGAGGAGGGCTTCATAGAGACCGACTCACAGAGAAGGACGGCCGATCCGGCGATTTTCGCGATCGGGGACGTCGCCGGGGAACCCATGCTTGCCCACAAGGCGACCTATGAAGCCAAGATCGTTGCCGAGGTCATAACCGGGGCCAAGACCCACTACGACCCAAGGGCTGTTCCGGCTGTAATCTTTACCGACCCCGAAATTGCCTGGTGCGGGGTCACTGAAAGCGAGGCCGGGGAGGCGGGGATGGAAGTGGACGTGTCCAGGTTTCCGTGGGCGGCCTCTGGCAGGGCTCTTACGCTTAACAGGACCGACGGTCTCACGAAACTGATAGCCCATAAGGGGACCGGTAGGGTGGTCGGCGTCGGAATTGTCGGACCGCAGGCGGGGGAGCTTATATCGGAAGCCGTCCTCGCGATTGAAATGGGCGCGACCGCCGAGGATATAGCTTTTTCAATACATCCTCACCCGACTCTCACCGAGACCATCATGGAAGCGGCAGAAGGCATATACGGGGCAAGCACCCATATTATGAAAAGACGTCCGGGCAAGGCCTCGCGGAAGTAAGGAAGCAGTACCCGGACTGCTTAAGGCTTTTTTGTTTCCGGACCCGTCTCCATGGCGATACCCCCCTTAAGTCCGGCTGCGGGGATTATGTGCAAGAGAGAATGTCAGTCCTGACCACGCGACGCCGGCCGGCGGCAAGTTGTTTCTACCGCTTCTCCATGATATAATTAAGACTGTCCTTACCTAAAAGGAACTTCTTGCTGGATTTCCCCGGAATGACACTCGTTACGGGGAAATAAATGAAACGTTCAGCCCGCATAATGGTTTCATGCGGGTTTTCATCAGGGTCAAGGAGTAGGAGGTGTTCTGATGGAGAAATCATCAATCGAGCTTCAAGTCGAGCGGACAGAAGGAGTTCTCGTAATAAATTTATCCGGCGAGCTCCACGGCTTTGAGGCGGACGAATTCCACGAGAGCCTGTGGGAAGCGACTGACGGTCTCGACAAGTTCACGATCCTTGACCTGGAGGGGCTTGACTACATCAGCAGCGTGGGGTTGCGTTCAATCCTGATGGTTGCGAAAAAGCTTTGGGAAAGAGATGCGAAGTTTGCGGTGTGTTCCTTGTCCCAGAGGACAAAAAGCCTCTTCAAGATGGCGGCTTTCGACAAGGTGATTGATACCTTCGAATCCCGTTCAGAAGCCCTGGAAGCAATGAAAAAAGGGGGGGTAAGTCCGCGGCGGAGCCGCTCTCCGGCCTGTGTTTACCCGGGATGCCGACCTGTTTTTTCACTTCTTACAACGCGTATCGCAAGTAACCGCGGTCCCTGCGAACTCCCGGCCCCTGGCCGGCATTGCGTATAATCCCCGGCCGTTTTTATTGACAATGCGGGAAGAGGGTGTAGAATTTCATCTTCATTTTCAGACCCCGGAGGATATTTATGGGACTCAGAACGAAATCGGCGCAGAAAAAGCATCGCCAGAACCTTAAGAGGCGGGAGAGAAACAGGTTCGTAACGTCCACTCTCAAGACCAAGGTGAAGCGTTACACAGAAGCTATCGGGAACGAGGACGTCGAACAGTCCCTGGCTCTCCTGAAGGAACTGGTTTCCCTTACCGACAAGGCCGCCACAAAAGGGGTTATGCACAAGAAAAAAGCCTCAAGATATGTATCGAGGTTCTCAAAGAAGCTCTCGGATCTCAGCCAGGGCACAGGCTCCTAGGTTTCCCGCGAGCAGATTCCCAGTAGAAGTTTCTCAAGAAGCACGTAGTTGTTCCCGGAACTGTTCTTGATTCCGAAGTCCGTTTCCTCTATAAGCCCGAGTATCCTGCCGAAGTCGTTTTCCCTGAAGTTGCGCACGCTTTTTTTAATGTAAAAAACAGCTCCGCGGGAGGTCTTTATGGCCTTTGCGATGGCTTCATCGGATTCTCCTTCCCGAAGATACTGCGACACCTTGAATATCTGGCGGAATCTCCAGGCTACCATGTAGAGTATGGAGAGCGGGTCCTCCCTGTTTCTCTCAAGCTCCCGAAGTATCCTGAGAGACCCCCGAAGGTCCCTGTTTGAAAGCGCGGTCGAGAGGGAAAACACGTTCTCGGTGCTTCGTTTCTCGATAAGCCCTCTCAATTCCTTCTCCCCCACGGTTTTTTTCCCCTGAACGTAAAGGGATATTTTCCCAAGCTCGTTTTTGACCAGGTTCATGTCCTCACCAAGCATGGTCTTAACGAACCCCACAGCCCCGGGAGTAAGGGAAATCCCGAGTCTTTGCCCGAGGCGTTTTATTTCCCGCTCGGTATTGCTTCCCCTGTCAAGATCAACAAGCTTTATCCCTTTTGCGGGCTTTGTCTTCCCTTTACGGGACCCTCCTGAGAGCAGGACCAGAACGGAGGAAGAGGCAGGCGCCCCCGCGTATTCCTTAAGCAGCGCGAGATCGTCCTTCCCGAGGCCGTCATACCCCTTGGCCACGATCAGTTTCCTCTCGTGGAACATGGGAAGCGTCCTTGCGTCCTCGACTATTTCCTGGAGGGGCGTGTCATCCAGGTTCCTGCTTTCAACCAGAAGCTTGGGGGAACCGGTTGAGAGTTTCTTTTTTAGCTCCTCGATAAAGTCCTCGGCCAGGAGGGACTGCGTGCTTTTAAGCACGGTGACCGGATGGGCGTCGATGTTTTTCTCGGAAGGCAAGACCTGCTTTTTCTCCCTGGCCGGGGGGTCCGCTGGCGGAACCCTACCGGCTGTTTATCTCAAGCTCGCTGAAGAAATATCCTATCTCGTAGGCGGCCGATTCCGGGGAATCTGAGCCGTGCACTATGTTTTTTTCTATGCCGGAGGCAAAATCCTTTCTTATGGTCCCGGGCTCGGCCTCCTCCGGGTTCGTTGCGCCCATGATCGCCCTTACCCTCGAGATTGCATCCTCTCCCTCAAGGACCACCACCACGCACGGCCCCGAGGACATGAAGTCCGTGAGGCTTGAGAAAAAAGGTCTTTCCCTGTGCACGTGGTAAAACCCCTCGGCCTGTTTTTTTGAGAGGTGTATCATCCTTAGAGCCACAACGCTTATCCCGTTCTCCTCGAACCTCCGAAGCACTTCACCTATCAGGTTAGCTCCGACCCCGTCGGGTTTTACTATTGACAATGTTCTTTCCATCTTCTGCCTCCGTTTGTGTGTGATTGAAATGAGTGTCTGGGTGCCAGCTTCGCGGCGGGAGCTGAAACTGTATGCGCCGCCTCAATGGGGACCCGGCGCCGCGTACCTAGTATTCCTTCTCAAGCTTCTCTACAAGCTTTTTTCTTCTCCTCCGGCTTTTTATCGCAAGGTACACCCTGTGCTTAAGATCAAGGTTTACCGGCAGGTCAAACTTCTCGCTTACCAGCTTGCAGAGCTCTTTTCCCTTTATGGCGGGCTTGCGGGCGATCGCGTCGTTCATGAAGGACTTCATTTCCCTTTTCCGGGTGCGTTCCACCTTGTCAAGTATCTTCTCTCTTTCAGGGGCGCTCAGGTTCCTCAGGTAAGCGATCACCTCGAACCTTGCGGGCTCGCTTTTGTCGTCCCGGCTCTTTTTTATGGCTGCTCTTATGATTTCGCTTGAGCTTACCCCGTTACTTATGGCGGTGGAACACAGGTACTTATGGTCGTTTTCGGAGATCCTTAAACTCAAAAGATGGTCTTTTAGTTCGGAAGCCATAGGTTGATCCGGAAAACCGGGTTCCGGCCGATCCGCATCGGGAAATTCCGCTCCCGGTTTCGGAACTAGATTCTAATGATTACGGCATTAAGAATCAAGTTTTATATGGCTTCCACGCAGGGATATCCTGCGCCTGAGGGCGGTGTTTATTTGTCAGGGAATGTTCCGGCGCTTTCGCCGCAGGGGTTTCGGGGCTGCGGTTAAGCGCGCAGCCTGGCTTCAATTTAAACGCATTTTCTTCTCCCAAGCGCCGCGAAGACAAGAAGAGTTACGAGGAACAAGTCGAAGCCTGACACAGAGAAATCCCCTTGCCCCAGGGCGCAGCCCCCGTCCTCGCACCCCTCAGCCCTTATCACATTCACTCTCCCCGGCGCTTCGACTTCAAGGGTGACTTCGCATCCCGTCTCTATGGCTGTGAGCCTTTTAAGTTCAAAGACACTCCCCGGAATCACTCCGGTTATGTCTTCCCCGGTGAAATCAAGCTCCGTCACCCTTCCATCGTCATCCGTCGTAACTCCCATGTGCCAGTCACTGAAGCTAAAAGGATCTTCATAGTCATCAAACCACCCGGGGTTAAGCTTGAGAGCTTCCGCAACGTCTCTCAGCACGGCTCTCTCAACCGCGAGAGCAAGCTCTTGCGGCACTTCTTCCGAGAGTTCGTTATCCCAGAGGGCAAGTTCCTTTATTTCCGAAAGACACACAAGCTCCCTCGGCGTCTCTCCCGAAAGACCGTTTTCCTGAAGATGCAGGGATATAACCCTTCCGTCTTCATCCGTCCCCACTCCGAACCATCGATCGAGAGGTTCTTGCGAGTTCCAGTTCGTATTGTCATTCCATCCTTCTCCCCCCACGGCTTCGTAGAACCTCGAAAGGGCCCATATGTCGTCCTCTCCGCATCGCGCAACTGTTATCCCGTAGGTACGGGTCGTCGTTCCGTCCTCCGCCGTTACCACTATCTCTATTGCGGTTTCCCCATCATCTTCAAGGGTGACGGTGTAAGGTGATCCGCTTTGCACCGTTTCTCCGTTAACGGTTATCACGGCTTCGCTTTCACTTGCCGTGGGGGTTACCGTTACGCTCTCCGGTCCGTAACCCACGGGCACTTCGTAGGAAAGTTTCATGGGATCAAACTCAAGCTCTCCGGGGGAGATCTCTATGTTCTCAAGAGAGGCGTCAGAGCAGCCCTCAGGCAGCGGCGTCACGCTCACTCTCCCCGGCGCTTCAACTTCAAGGGTGACTCCGCATTCTCTCTCTATGACTCTGAGCCTTCGAAGCTCAAAAACGCTCCCCGGAATCTCTCCCTTTATGTCTTCCCCGGTGAAATCAAGCTCCGTCACCCTTCCATCCTCATCCGTTGTAACTCCCTCGTGCCAATCGCTGAAGTTAAAAGGGTCTTCATAGTCATCAAACCACCCGGGGTTAAGGTTGAGGGCTTCCGCAACGTCTCTCAGCACGGCTCTCTCAACAGCCCGCGCAAGCTCATCCGGCACTTCTTCCGAGAGTTCGTTATCCCAGAGGGCGAGTTCCTTCAGTTCCGAAAAGCACACAAGCTCTCTCGGCGTCTTTCCCGAAAGACCGTTTTCCTCAAGATGCAGGGATCTAACGTTTCCGTCTTCATCGGTTCTCACTCCATGCCAGTTGTTAAGATCGTCTTCTGTGTTCCATCCGCCGCTTTGTTCCCACATCTCTCCTTTCGTTGAGTGATAGAAGATCTCAAGAATCTTTCTTTCTTCCCCGGGGCAGGACATTACCGTAAGGGTGTAGGTCCTCCTTGTGGTTCCGTCCTCTGCGGTCACCACTATCTCTATTACGGTTACCCCGTCATCTTCAAGGGTAACGGTGTGCGGCCTTCCGCTTCGCACCCTTTCTCCGTTAACGGTTATCCTGGCTCCCCTGTCGCTTGCCGTTGGGGTCAGGGTTATGCTTTCCTCGCCGTAGGCATCCCGTGTGTAGGTACCCGTATCGGGATCCGGGTCAAGGGAGTTTTCTCCAATCTCAAGAGTGTCAAGGGAAGCGTCTGAAGACTGTGCGGGACCGCCTCCTCCGCCCCTACCGCCACCGGAAGGAGAACCACTGCCGCCGCCCGTCGTCGGAGTCCGCGCGGGTGGAGTCTGATCGGGTGGAGTCTGCGCGGGAGGAGTCTGCGCGGGGGGAGTTCCCGCGTCGGCGCAGGTACCCGTTCCCTGACCGGACACATGCACGTTCATGGTAACCCACTCGCTCCCGGGATCAATACCGTTTTTCGCCCGCACCCGCACTTCGTACAGACCTTCAAACACCCCGTACATGCGGTCGAACTCTCCGTATTCGATAGCCCCCTTGTGGCGGAGAATCTCCTGACTGCGGAGAATGTCCTCGCTGGTGCTGGTTCCGAAGACGGGAACCGTCACCCATCCGTCTCCTGGGTGGCTCGCCCCCTCGCTATCCGACACAAGGGACTCCCTGAACTGGAGATCGTAGCCGGTTATGCTCGCCCCCTCGCCGCCATTGTTGTCGGGAGGAGCCCATCTGACGCAGATCCCGTCCTTGTTGCTGCCAACCACCTTCTCGTCCTTCGGCGGCCCGGGAACGTCCCATGTGGTGACGGGACTGAGCTGGGGAGAGACGACTGAACCGTTGCAAGTCCGCACCGAGTACCAGATACCCTTATCGAACCCCTTGAAAATGACTCGCTTGACTCCGGGGGTAAACGTGTCCTTCGTTCTCACCTCGGTGACACCGCCGGGCAGGGTTCTTCTTAAGCACTCTGGGTAGGGCGCCGGCCAGGTGCCCCCGGGTTCGAGATCGCTGCTCTTTATGATCTGTATATAGGAGGAGGAGACGGGGCGGTAGGAAACCGAGATGGACGGAAATCCGCCCTCGGCGCCAGGCGTGATAGCCCCAAGCTCGGCCGGCGGGGGAATGGTGGCGGTCGCCTCGACCACCGGCGAGGACGTGGCGGTGACGACGTTCCCCGCCCCAATACAGTGCGCACGCAGTTGATAGGTGGTGCCGGCGGTCACTCCCGTGACAAGCCACTGATTGTGTTGGGAGTTGTTGTTCACGTGGGTGGGACCTGTCAACGTCACGCCGGAAGGCACGTCACTGGTTGTTTTGCGCGTCGGCCAAGCTGCGGTGGTCTTCACCCGAAGCTGACGCCGAGCCGAGCAACCTGGCAAATCTCTGGTGGCCATCAGAAGGGCCGGCGCGCCGTTGTGCGTGGTGGGCGTCAGCGTCACATCAGCCGGCACTTGCTGCGCCTCGGCAGGCGCGGCCTCGAACAGGCACAGCACCCCGATGAACAGGGCCAGAAGAAGGGAAAGCGCCTTAGGGTTCTTGCGGGAAAAACCGGGGGAATCAGAGCTTAGCGGGAGACAAAAATGGGGGGGGGGGGGTGAGAGAACTAAACTCGTATTGAGTCAATGTTCTGTTATGCGCGAAAGCCTTCATTGAACCAGTTTTACCCCCTGATTGCGGACTCAAGATGCCAGCAATATCCGGTCAGTCAAGATATGTCCGGTTAATGTAAATAAAATGAATCGCGCTGTCAAATCTCAGTTCCGCCCGAGGCTTTCGCGGACCGGAGATTCTCCGCGATTTCCATTGGGAACCCGGGTTCCCGGGGCGGAGTTCCGTCCCGAAGGCGGAGACCGCGTTCCCGCGAGGGCTGTTTAGCAGATCAGGCGTCCCTGGCGTGAAAACGCGGACACCCCCGCCAGGCCGTTTCCGGTTTCCTGGCCGGGCAGCCCCTTTTAATGTGGACAACCCTTGTTCCCGTGCTGTATAATGTTGCCCCAAGAGTTTTGGGAAGAAAGAGGTACCAGCGCGAGGAGCCTGGCTGCTTTTCCTTCTCTTTTTTTAATCATATCCGCATCTTACAATCTTGGAGGCAACACAATATGGAAAGGTTCGTTATTCCCCATCAGCATGAAATCACCAAGGAGGACAGAAGAAGGCTAAACGGCCACGGTTCCCTGATCCTCTGGTTCACCGGACTTCCGAGTTCCGGAAAATCCACCCTCGCAAATGAAATCGAAAAAGAACTTATACAGCGAAACCACCGCACCTACATACTTGACGGAGACAACGTGAGGATGGGTCTCTGCAAGGACCTCGGCTTCTCCGCCGAGGACCGCGAGGAGAACATAAGGAGAATAGGGGAGGTATCGAAGCTTTTCATGGACGCGGGAGTCCTTGTCCTCTCAGCCTTCGTCTCCCCCTACCGCGCCGACCGCGACGCGATAAGGGAGCTTGTCGAGGAAGGGGAGTTCGTAGAGGTGTTCGTCGACTGCTCGGTTGAGCAGTGCGAGCAGCGGGACGTTAAGGGGCTCTACAAGAAGGCGAGGGAAGGGGTCATAAAGGGATTTACGGGGATTGACGATCCGTACGAGGAGCCTTCTTCCCCAGAGATCGTGGTTGACACGGAGAAGCACTCGATCGAGGAGTGCAAGCAACAGATAATCGATTACCTGGTCGCGCGCGACGCGGTGAACATGGGATAAGGGGGGCCCGGGGGCCGTATCTTTTCGAAGCCGCTTCTTTTATTCGCGTTTATAGATCATAATAATAGGATTGCGTTTAGGTTTTTTCCCGGAAACACGGATGTCTGCTTCAAACAATGAATCGGGGGCTTCTCAACCAGTTAGCCCGGCTCGGCTTATAAGCGGTATCGCCGAGAATTCAAGGGAAGCCTCAAGAACCCTGGCTTCAGCCCCATCTTCTGAGAAAAACGACTTTCTCCTGCGCTTCGCTGACCTCCTCGTAGCTGAAACGGAGGGTCTTCTCTCTGAGAACGCAAAGGACGTCTCTTTGGCCGAGGAAAAAGGCCTCTCAACGGCCCTTTTGGACCGCCTGAGGCTTAACCCCCGGAGGATAAGCTCCCTTGCCGACGGACTGCGGGAGATAGCGGAGCTTCCTGACCCCGTGGGCAAGATATCTGCTAAGTGGGACAGGCCGAACGGGCTCTCCGTTGAGAAAAAAAGAATTCCCCTGGGCGTAATAGGGATTATCTATGAGTCAAGGCCGGGTGTGACGGCCGACGCCGCCGGGCTCTGCGTCAAGTCGGGCAATTGCGTGATTCTCCGCGGGGGCTCTGAAACGATAAGATCCAATCTCGCTATCTCAAGGCTTATGGCCGATGCCCTCTCCCGAAGCGGCCTCTCGCCGCACGCGGCCCAGGTCGTTCCGGTCGCCGACAGGGATGTCGTGACCGAGATGCTAAAGCTTGAGGACAAGATAGATCTCATTATCCCGAGGGGAGGGGAGGGGCTTATAAGGTTTGTCGCCGAGAACTCAAGGATTCCGGTTCTTAAGCACTACAAGGGGGTCTGCCACGTTTACGTGGACGAGCACGCGGATCTCGGGATGGCCGTGGAAATCTGTCGAAACGCGAAGGTCCAGAGACCGGGGGTGTGTAACTCCATGGAGACAATGCTCGTTCACTCCTCGGTGGCGGGTGATTTCCTGCCCGCGGCGATAAAGAGGCTTGAGGGAGAGGGGGTAAGCGTAAAGGGCTGCGAGAATACGAGAAAACTTCTTCCCGACGTGGCCCCGGCCAAAGAAGAGGACTGGTACGAGGAGTATCTTGACCTTGTCTTAAACGTAAGGGTCGTTTCGACGATTGACGAGGCTATAGAGCATATACAGACCTATGGCTCCATGCATACGGACGCCATAGTTACGGAACATCCTGAAAATTCTGAGAAGTTCGTAAAGGAAGTGGATTCCTCCGCAGTCATGGTGAATACGTCGACCAGGTTCAACGACGGTTTCCAGCTGGGTCTTGGCGCCGAGATAGGCATAAGCACCTCGAAGCTGCACGCGTTCGGCCCGATGGGGCTTGAGGAACTGACCACTTCGAAATTCGTGGTAAGAGGAGACGGCCAGGTAAGGGGCTGAGCCTTTCGGGGGCTCGGGGGAAATTTCGTGGGACCGCCCGGTTCCGCGAGGGTACGGCAGGGGGCCGGAAAAACAGATGCTTGTTGAGCTCAGGCTTAAGAATTTCGCCATAATAGACGAGATTTCCATCAGTTTCGGGGAGAGCCTTAACATAATCACCGGGGAGACGGGCACGGGGAAATCCCTCATTGTTGACGCCATAAACATAATCCTCGGCGACAGGTTTACCTCGGAGCACGTAAAATCAGCCGACAGGCAGACATCGGTGGAGGCTTTTTTCGAGGTTCCGGGCGACTGCGGCATCGGGGAGAAACTCGAGCGGTTCGGCATTGGGGAGGGAGAAGGCGAGCTTGTCATAAAAAGGGTCTTTAACCCGGGCGGGAGGAACAGGATCTATATAAACGGTTCGATGGCGACGCTCGGGACTCTCTCCGGGGTGACCGACGGACTTGTTAACATGTTCGGCCAGCACGAACACCAGAGTCTTCTTAAGAAAAGCAATTATCTGAGTTATATAGACGCTTTTTCTCAACTTGAACATGAAGTCTCGGGATACAGGGCATCTTATGCTGAACTGGTACATGCGGAGAATGAACTCGAGGCGCTCAGGAAAAAAGAGCGGGAGGGGGCGGAAAAAGAGGATTACCTGAGGTTCCAGGCTGAAGAGATAAAAAAGGTCTCCCCCGCGCCGGACGAGGATTCAGAGCTTGAGGCGGAGAGGGTGAGGCTTGAGAACTCGGAGAGGTTCTCATCTTCGCTCGCAAGCGCGACCGGGCTTGTATACGAGGGGGATAGCTCGGCGATCGGTTTTCTGAAGCAAACCCTCTCGCACCTTGAGGAGGTTTCTGACCTTGACCCGTCTCTCGGGGAGCTTCGCGACAGGATCGCGGCCGTACTCATAGAGACCGAGGATGTTTTCTACGGCCTGAGCGACTTTGCGGGAAAGATAGAACACAACCCCAGGAGGCTTGAGGAGGTGCTCTCGAGGCTTGAGGAGATAGGGAGGCTCAAGAGAAAGCACGGGGGTTCGATCGAGGAGATAATAAAAAAGCGCCACGAGATCGAATCCGAGCTTGAAGGGCTTGAGAATTCGGCCGGGATGCTTTCGGAAATCGAGCGGAGAAGGGATTCCCTCCGGGAGAAGGTTTCCGCTATGGCCTCTTCGATTTCGGCCGCGAGAAAGGCTGGGGCCGGGAGTCTTGAGGACCTTTTCTCCGGGCAGGCAGAGTCCGTGGGGCTTAAAAACGCCCGTTTCGAGGTGGAATTTACCGAAAAAGACCTCTCTGGAGACGGCCGCGACAGCGTGCAGCTTCTTTTCTCAGCCAACCCGGGCCAGGCCCCCAGGCCCGTTAACAGGGTCGCTTCCGGCGGGGAACTGTCAAGAATAATGCTTCTGCTTAAAAGCTTCGTTTCCACCGGCGATTCAGGCTCGATCTTCATATTTGACGAGGTGGATGCCGGCATAGGGGGAGTCGTGGCCGAGAGCATAGGGAGGAAAATAAAGAACCTCTCGGGCCAGAGCCAGGTAGTGTGCATAACGCACCTTCCCCAGGTCGCTAAGTTCGCTGACACCCACCTGCTTGTGGCGAAGGAGTTTGGCGACGGTGAAACGGATGTCTCGGTGGATGCCCTCGGTGAAGAGGAGAGGGTAGAGGAACTTGCCAGGATGCTTGCCGGAGAGAGTGTTTCCGAAAAAACTTTTGAAGTTGCCCGTGAACTTATAAAAGGAGCCGTTCACGATAATCTCTTGTAAAGAGATTTCATATCCCTATTGATCGAAAATCCTTTATTGTTATCGAAATATGCTATATAAACTCCAGTTATATCGAATTTCCATACTTTATCTTTTACAATATCGAAAACCGTGTTACTGGCGTTAGAAATATCGAAAACTGATTACACAGTTTGCACTGTAAGTTTCCTTCAAGAAATCTTCCAAATAGCCAATCTCAACTTTGAAAAAGACCTAAGACCGCAGTCGGCTCAGGTGAAATCGGGAATCTGAGATCGGAAGATCCTACCTCTTGTGAAAATGAGAGCTAGCTGAGCGACTTTTCCGCGTACGAACAGAAAACCACCGCCGTGAGAACCGTTGTCCAGAGCCCGTTTTTATCCCCAACGGCGGTCTGCGTTACGTTTCTGCTTTTTACCTTGTGCCCGCTTATCTCCCATATGTCTTTCTGCTCGTCGTAGCTCTTGTCGGGGTCAAAGGGGGCGTTAAGGGTGGTGGCGAGCATGTAGGCGGCAAGATCTTCGGCGTACTCTCCCGCGAGGGTTTCCTTCTGCCCGTAGCTGTGGTGCTCCGATATGTACCCGTGGCGCGTCTTGTCCTTCGGGATCGCGAGGCCGGTGGACGCGGCGATGAGCCTGCTGGGCTCGTTTGTGGAGTTCTCGCTCATTACCACAAACGCTATCTGCCCGGGGGAGAGCATGGTGAGTCCCTGCTTTCTGCTTACGAGCTGGCAGCCTGGGGGAAATATGCTTGAAACCTTGACCAGGTTGAACTCCGCGATCCGCGCGTTCCGCAAGGCAAGCTCAAAGCTTGAGAGCTTTTCCTTGTGCTTGCCTACGCCCTTGGTTACGAAAGCTTTTGTCGGGGTCAATCCACCACTCCTCGCGAATCCATATTCAAGCTATATTTACGGGGAAATTTTGTCAAATCCCGGTCGGAATGAATCTGAAGCGACCGTCGGGATGCCGGAGCGGTTTCCCCCGCGTATTCCTTTCCCGCGGTTTGATCACGATTATATCCCGCGTCGGCGGCAGGCCGGGATTGACCGGTGCGTTTCCATAGGGAAAACTGTGTTACAAGAGATCGTCGGCGCAGTTTTCTCCCTTTCGCTTCCGCAGCTTGTATGGAGTGTTTAAACAAGATCAGTCGTAATGTCGTTTTTACGGTCGGGGCGCTTTTGCTCGCCCTGGTGCTGGCCGGGTGCGGGGGGGGGGGTGGATCTCCCGCTGAACCCCCAGGCGGCGGCCCAGATGTTCCCGGAGCGCCCGTAAATGTTACGGTGTCCCCGGGTGACTCAGAACTCAAGGTATCCTGGAGTCCGCCTCCGGGCTCTGGCGGGCAGGCGCTCACCGGTTACGAGGTGCAGCACCGGCCGGCTTCTTCCGGCGGGTGGCAGGCAAGCGGCGGAACCGGGGCCGCGGCCACCTCATATTCGATCAGAGGCCTCACCAACGGGGAAAGCTACGAAGTGCAGGTGCGGGCCGTTAACTCCTCCGGGCCCGGCGACTGGTCAGCGGTAGCGCGGGGTACGCCGCGGACAAGCGGTTCCGATGTTCCCGGAGCGCCCGTCAATGTCAAGGTGTCCCCGGACCATTCAGTACTCAAGGTATCTTGGAATCCGCCTCCGGGCTCTGGCGGGCAGGCGCTCACCGGTTACGAGGTGCAGCACCGGCCGGCTTCTTCCGGCGGGTGGCAGGCAAGCGGCGGAACCGGGGCCGCGGCCACCTCATATTCGATCAGAGGCCTCACCAACGGGGAAAGCTACGAAGTGCGGGTGCGGGCCGTTAACTCCTCCGGGCCCGGCCACTGGTCAGAGGTGGCGCGGGGTACGCCGCGGGGCGGTGGTTCCGGTATCGGTATTCCCGGTCCGCCCGTCGGTGTGGCGGTGGTACCGCTTGACGCAAGGCTTCTTGTATCGTGGGATCCGCCTCTGGACACCGGCGGGCGGACGCTCACCGGTTACGAGGTGCAGCACCGGCCGGCTTTTTCCGTCGGGTGGCACGCAAGCGGCAGGACCGGGGCCGCGGTCACGTCATATTCGATCAGGGGCCTTGCCAACGGGGAAAGCTACGAAGTGCGGGTGCGGGCCGTGACCCCCTCCAGGGCCGGCGAATGGTCAGCGCCGGTGCTGGGTATGCCGCGGTATGATGTTCCCGGTCCACCCGTCGGTGTGAAGGTGTCCCCGGGTGACGAAACGCTTTATGTGTCGTGGAATCCGCCCCAGGGCTCAGGCGGTCGGTCGGTGACCGGCTACGAGGTACAGCACCGGCCGGTTTCTTCCGGCGGGTGGCAGGCAAGCGGCGGGACCGGGGCCGCGGTCACGTCATATCTGATCGGGGGCCTCACTAACGGGAGTAGCTACGAAGTGCAGGTGCGGGCCGTCAACTCCACCGGGGCCGGAGCCTGGTCGGCGGCGGCGCGGGGTACGCTGCTGGCGCAACCTCCCGCTGACGGGGGAGTAATATGGGATGTCAATCTTCTGGCAGCCTTGAGGGAGCGTCTCGGGAAGGGGCCCGGTGAGCCCGTTTCCGCAAGCGACATGGCCGGGCTGAGAGATTTTCTTGGTGTTGACAACAAGAGCATCGCCGACCTGCGAGGCATTGAATACGCCGTAAACCTCCAAGGTCTGTTTATGGGCTATAACAACGTGATTGACATTTCCCCGCTGTCCGAGCTGACTAACCTGAACAGGCTCTGGATAAACGGCAACCCCATCCGGGATCTTTCCCCGCTGTCCGAGTTGATCGGGTTAACTAACCTGCACATACAGAGTATTAGCGTATCGGACCTGTCCCCGCTTGAAAACCTCAGGAATCTGCAGACGCTGTACTTGGGTTTCACAGGAAGCCCCTATGACCTGTCGACGCTACAGAACTTCTCCGCTCTGCGGGAGCTTCATCTGACATTGGCTCATGCGTCGGACATCTCCCCGCTCGAGAGTCTGACCAGCCTGAGAATACTGGACCTTTCGGCGAACCGGATCACCGACATCTCCCCGCTTGAGAACCTGACCAGCCTGAGAACGCTTAACCTTAGGCACAACCGGATCACCGACATCTCCCCGCTTGTCGCAAACAGCGGCCTTGGAAGCGGCGGCAGCGTCGATCTCAGGAATAATCCGCTGAGCGAATTTTCTGTCGGAACGCATATTCCCGAGCTCAGGCAGAGGGGCGTCGAGGTAAAATTTGACGAGATTCTGGTCACCGTAGACGACGAGGCCCGAACCTACGACGACAGCATATTCATCCTTCCCGTCAGCATTGATCTGGCGACCGAAACTGAAAACTTTGATATAAGTTCGTATGTGGCCAGTTTTTACGGGCGCTTCAGGGACGAGTTCGATTTTCTGTTTATCATTTCCAACCTGGACAACAGAGAGGACCGGGCGCGGCCTTATATAGGCGCCAGCATTGTGGTGAGGAACAATGTGCGCGGCATCGGCAAGGGCATCTACCCCGCCGATTCCAGATCCAGTTACGGGTCGGACAGACTCCTGGCCGTTATGCATCTGACTGAACGCGAGGGCATAACCGGCGGGCCGGTGCTGCACGAGTTGATGCATACGTGGGGAAACGATATCTTGCCGGATCCTGGGGGACATTGGGGTTTCATCAGCCCGAAGGGGCAGCTGGGAGGTTTCGATATGGCCGACCTCGTGGACCTCGGCGGCGGCCGCTACAGGGCCGGACATTTCTCTCCTGAAGGGTACGCGGATCAATCACTGCCCTACAGCCCGATAGAGCTGTATACGGCGGGTTTCATTCCGCCCGGAGAGGTTCCCCCTCTGCGGATCGCGGAGGACGGAGCCTGGGCGACAGATGAAAACGGAGGACCGGTACTTGAAAACGGAGAACCGGTTTTTACCGCAAGTTCGTTTAGTACCCATACGATTCAGGACATCATAGACGCTGAGGGCCCTCGCGTGCCTGACTCGGCCAATTCGCAGAAGAGTTTCCGCGCGGGGGTGATTTTTCTCATTGATTCGTCCCATCCGGCCACCAGGGAACAGCTTGACGCCCTGAGCGACGACATAACCTGGTTTACCAACCCGAATAACGACGATAACACGAACTACAATTTCTACGAAGCGACGGGCGGGCGGGCCACGATCACGATGGGTGGACTGTCCGGCTTTGAAAAAGAATAATATAGAGGCGTTCATAACAGCGGGCGAGAGCGCGTCGCGTTATGTCCGCGCGGCGTCTTGTGAGGCCGGTATCGACCGAGATGAAATTCGGAGCTCATGTTTCAATAGCAGGCGGGATTGAGAACGCCCCGCTCAGGGCGAGGCAGCTTGGGTGCGAGTGCTTTCAGATGTTCACCCGTTCGCCGAGGGGCGGCAGTCCCCCGGCGCTTGAGGATCGCCTGCTCGAGGCCTTTTTTCTTAACTGCTCCGAGGTTTCCATAAGCGATTACTACGTTCACACTCCTTACTTCATAAACCTGGCTTCAGGAAAAGAGGACCTGAGAGAAAAAAGCGTGGCCCTGGTGAGGGAGGAGCTTGAGAGGTCAAGTGTGCTGGGGGCTAGATATGTCATGACCCACATAGGAAGCGCAAAGGGGCTTGAGAGGGACGCGGCGGTGGACAACGTGGTTGACTCCATTTTGAGGGTTCTTGACGGCTACGGCGGCACGACGCAACTCCTGCTTGAGAACACGGCGGGGCAGGGGTACACCATGGGAGCAAGCTTCGAGGAGATTTCCCTCCTGCTCAGGCGCGTTGCGTATGACGATCTCGGGGTCTGCATGGATACCGCCCACATGTTTGCCTCCGGATACGACATAAGGACCCGTGGGGGCGTGGAGGAACTGGTAGAGAGCGTCGGTGCCGCGTTTGCTCCCGGGACCGTGAAGCTCGTTCACGCGAACGATTCCAAGGCCGAATTCAATTCAAGCAAGGACCGCCACGAACATGTAGGGGAGGGGAAGATAGGGATCGAGTGCTTCAGCGCTATGGTGGGGAACCCGTTTTTCGAGAATCTTGACATGATAGTGGAAATGCCTCCCCCCGAAGTGTCAAAGGATATTGAGGTTCTTAAGGGACTGAGGGACGGAGGCGCGTAATCTCAGGGCGAGAGCAAAAAACCGCTTTTAGCTGTCCGTCGACCGTCAACGTAGATATTGTTTTCCCCGTCAATCGCGACTCTCCCGTTTGCGATCAGGTCATGGACCACGAATGGGAAAAGCCTCCATTCTCCCTGTTCTCTTATTTTCTCTTCCATCGCCGCGCCGTCACCGGTACCGAAGCCCTCAAGGGATATGTCGGCTGACTGGGCGACCGCGGTTCCGAACCTTACCTCGGGGTCGTTCTCAAGATAGACGGTGCATCTTATGCTCTTCTCTCCGTTCTCCAGTGCCTGTACGCACGCGGTTTTTCCTCTTACGAGGTAATCCTTGGTCGTGTCCCCGGGGTAGAGGTTTACGATCCTGTTTGCGAACCTCTCTGTGAACAGTCGGCTGAGCCTTCTCCTGTATCCGGCCAGCACCACGAAATCGGGCTCAAGAGCCTCTTCAATGAGAGAAATCACTGCCGAATCGTAAAGCACCCGTCCGTTTTCATCGGAAGGGGGCTTCCCAATATCCGCGAAGAACTTCTCTGAACTTATGGAAGAAGTCTTGATCTTTAGCGCTTTTGCCTTTTTGAGAACCGGGGCCTCGGGGTCGTTTGAGAAGACATGCCCTATGGTTCCGTAGTTTGTTTGGCCGCTTTGCTCAAGTTCCATCTGCCTTGAGTGTATTTTCTCGAAATTCGTTCCTCTGCCCGAGGCGAGCACGAGAATTTTCATCGGGCGGGCGGTGTCAGTGTAAAGCGGCGTTATTTGCATTGATTCCTCTATCGTTTAATTTTTATGCGATTCCAAGTAAGTGTGACGCAGCATGGAAGAAAGCAGAAACCTGATCACGAGAATCGCCACGGCCGTCGTGGCCGTACCGATACTTCTTCTCATATTCTACCACGGGGGAGTTTACTATCTCGCTTTGATGTGCCTGATTGCGGCTCTTTGCTCCGTTGAGTTCTTCGAGCTTGCGGGCCCCGATATACGGAAGACGAGAAAGATTTACATCACGGCCATTTCCCTGCTTCTGATCATAAGCGCGTTTCTTGACTTCATGCTCATGAATCTTCTCTTCACCTTCTTGATATTCCTCTCCATAATACTCGAGTTCCGCAAAAAGGATTTCAGCGACTGCCTGCGAGACCTCGGCATGACCCTTCTGCCCCTTATATATTTCGGCTGGATGCTTGCCCACGGGGTGCTGCTCAGAAATATCCAGGGCGGCGAGGGCGCTTTGAGTTACGGTTCGTTTGGCCAGGGTCCCGAAGACATCGGTTTTTTCCTCGTGGTGCTTGCGGTTTCCTGCACTTTTCTTAACGACGCGGGAGCGTATTCCTTCGGAAAAGCCCTCGGGAAGAAGAAGCTTGCCAGTCACATAAGTTCAGGCAAGACCGTGGTGGGGCTCATCGGGGGATTCGTTGTTTCGGTCCTGAGCGCCTTCGTGGTGAACATTGTCTTCAGCAATCCTCTTCCCACTCTCTGGGTGGTTCTTTACGCTGTAATAATAGCCGCGGCCGCGGTTGCCGGCGATCTTTTCGAATCCACCATAAAAAGAGGGGCGGGGGTAAAGGATTCCGGCTCCCTGATTCCCGGACACGGCGGGGTGCTTGACAGGTTCGACAGCCTGATATTCGTCTTTCCCTGCACATATTACACTTCCCTGGTTTTCTTTCGCCTAAGCGAGGCAGGCGCTGCCCTGTAAGGAGAGGGAGGGATGGAAATATCCATAGTGGACAGGGAGGAATTCATTGACGGACCGGGGAGGGAAGAACTGGTGCGCCTGGTTAAAAGAATACTTGCGTATCTTGATCTCTCCGCCCGGAGCGAACTCTGCGTCTCTCTTGTGAGCGACGGGGACATGCGGGAACTTAACCGGCGCTACAGGCAGATTGACGCGACTACGGATGTTCTCTGCTTTCCGCAGAGAAGCGATGTAAACCCCGATCTTCTGGGCGATATAGTGATATCCTACCAGACGGCCCTGCGTCACTCCCGGAAGCTTGAGATCACGATTGAAGAAGAACTGCGTCTGCTTATAGTCCACGCGGTCCTGCACCTGCTTGGATTTGACCACAAGAAGAAAAAGGAAAGGGAGACGATGCGGGAGAAGGAAAAAGAGGTGCTTGACTACCTTGCTGAAAGGTGAAAATGTGCTTAGGAAAACACTAGGATTTCCAGTCTTCGACCTTGGTAATTCTCGGCTTGCTCTTCTCACCTTCTTCCCATTTGGTAGAAATTGAATTTGTTCAAATACTATTGATATAGTATTGATCAGGAGAGAAAACCATGGCCAAGCTGAAAGAGGAAATTGCCGCTTACGAAGAAATGCGTGATGACTTGGAACTTGATCACTTTGGAAAGTGGGTCATTGTCCACGACAAGGAACTTGCCGGAACATACGACTCTTTTGAGTTGGCAGCTGAAGACGCCGTAAAACGTTTCGGTCGGGGTCCCTACCTTATACGGAAAGTCGGTGCATCACCAATAACGCTTCCCGCTTCCGTACTTACCATTTCAACTGCGAACGCTTCAATATGTAACACAAATTCGTTAGTATTAACAGGGAAACTTTCGTAAGCCTTTGCTTGCATTTCTGTTCGATATCGGGATAAACTAAAGTAATCTTTAGGAATCTAAAGATTGGTAAAGTGAACAAAAACCCACTGGGAGGAGAGACATGGAAGATATCAATTTTAAGGTTCTCGGACAAAAGGGTAATGTCGCAAAGCCAAGAAAAACCTATGCATATTTAGCGTATGGGCATGGATTGGATATTCCTAAAGCGGACAAGAGAAAAGCGGACGAGGGAATTGAACTTCCGCTTCTGTCGTTTGCTGCGCATGTTGCAGATATGTACTCCTATCCGAGTATGATTGAATTGAATTTTCCCTCTTATGGAAAACAGCAAAGGTTCGAAAACGCAAAGCGTATCCGAAGCTATTTCATAAAAGCCTTGGGAGCATTTTAGGTGTCTGGAGAAGACTCGCAATTTCAAACTCCCAAGGATTCTTCAAAACCAGCAGTTCAAGATGAAGAATCTTCAGAAGAATTACCACTTCCAGATGAAAAAATAGTTGAGTTGCTTTCAAAGGTTCCGGAAGATATCCGTCTAGAAGTGCAAACCCTAATAAGGGATTTTTCTTTTTCCGGTCCTATACCTCCGCCACAATTCTTGGAAAGGTATGAAAAAATACTCCCAGGTTCAGCAGACCGGATTGTAACAATGGCAGAGAATGAGCAAAAGAATGCTAAAGAAGTGGGGAACTTTGTTCTATCTAATGATCGATTTAGAATTGGTGGGTCTATCCTAGTTTCTTTAGCTTTGATAGTCGGAGCCTGTTTCTGTGCATATCTTGGTCAACCGCTACTGGGGGGAGTACTTGGAGTTTCTGGCATCGTGCCTGTATTTATTAGGATAATCGAATCGTTAAGAAGACCCTAACTTAAATCACCCATTTGCTTTCGGGTGGAAGCTCTGCTGTCAAAATTCTTCATAGGTCAGTCTTTTCCCTAGCATGGTTTTACCTGCGTTCGACATAATGCGCATCGTAGTTTCTTCTTGGGATTGATATATCATTCTAGTGTAAAAGTGGACCGGTTCTTTAACTGCATGCCGGGAGGGCAGATCTAAATGGAGAATCTAGTTTTTGAAGTTTCCTGGGATGAGGAAGCCGAGGTCTGGTACACTTCGGAAACTCCCATTCAAGGGGCAATGGCCGAGGCTCCGACTCTTGAAGAGTTAAGCAAAAAGCTGTCTGTGATTATTCCCGAAGTGCTAGCGGTGGAGTAGGGCGTACTGGTTACTCAGGTTCCTTAATGTCCTCTTTAATCTTCTCGATTTCCTTTACGGTGGGAAGGTCTTTCAGGTTCTTAAGGCCGAATGTCTCGAGAAAAAGGTCAGTGGTTCTGTAGAGAAAAGGTTTTCCCGGAACTTCCTTTCTTCCCGCGATCTCGATGAACCTTCTATCAAGGAGCATGCTCACGCTGCTTGAGCAGTCCACCCCTCTTATCTTCTCAACCTCGATTTTCGTAACGGGCTGCTCGTAAGCCATTATGGCGAGCACTTCAAGGGCGGCCTTCGAGAGCCTGAATTTCTTTATTTCCTTGTTAAACTCGACTATGTATTGTGAGTACTCGGGACGGGTCCTGAACTGATATCCCCCCGCGACGCTGCTTAGAAAGAAGCTTCGCCCCATTTCCTCCCAGCGCTTCTGGAGTTCGTCGAGAGCGTCGGTTATCTCTTTTTTCTCGACGTCTTTAAGAAACTCGGAGATTTCCTGAATGGTTAAAGGGTTTTTAGAAACGAATATCAAGCATTCTATTATATTTTCAAGAGAACTTCTATCGTCCATTTTCCTCCCTCAGAATTATCTTTATGGGCTCTTCGAAAGTCGGCTGAAAAACATCCAGGATGCCGTCTTTCAGCAGCTCCAGTATGGAGAGAAAGGTTACCACGAGTTTCATGCGGTTTTTATCCCCCTCGAAGAGGTCCCCGAAGAGAACCTCTTTGTTCCTCCTCATTATTTCGATTATCTGGTCTTTTCTTTCATCAACGCTGTAAGTCTGCGGGGTAAGGGATATTTCCTCGGTCTCAGCCTTCTTTGTGTCTTCGCATATCTTAGAGAAGGCGTCTACCAGGGACCAGAGGTCGAATTTCACGAATTCCGTCTCTTCTGTCGGCTCTCCGAACATCTCCCTGCGGTCATAACCCGCCAAGAAGACGTCTTTTCCGAGAATCTCCATCCCCCCGAGCTCCGCCGCCGCGCTTCTGTACTTCTCATACTCAAGCAGGCGTCTTACGAGTTCCTCCCTAGGGTCCTCTTCCTCCTCTTCTCCTTCTTCCTTTATGCTGGGAAGAAGCATGCGCGACTTTATGTACCCCAGTTCGGCCGCCATGGACATGTAGTCCCCGACGACCTCGAGGTTCACCTCCTTTAAGAACTCCAGGTATTCAAGGTACTGCTCGGTTATGAGCGCGATGGGTATGTCGTAGATATCCACCTCGTGTTTCTTTATGAGGTGAATCAGCAGGTCAAGCGGGCCGTTGAATATCTCGAGCTCTACGCTGTAGGCTGACTGCGGGTCTTCCATTTCTTCCTTTCTCTCGGCGAACCGCTACGGGTTCATCGCCCGGATCACGATCTCAAGTTCGCTCGGGCTGAAATTGCACATCTCTATAAAGATAACCACAGGAACGCGTATGAAATAGCCCAGGAACTTCCCGCCGAACAGGAAAAAGGCGAAAAGAATGAATATTCCGTAGGTTTCAAATCTCGCGTACCTGTAAGCGAGGCTGTCGGGAAGCAGTCCGTAGAGCACCCGCGAGCCGTCAAGCGGCGGAACGGGGATCATGTTGAAAACTGCAAGCACTATCCCTATGTACATGAACCACACGAGCATCCGCGCGGCCACGTCGGCCCCGCTTCCCGGAGGTATGGCCGCGAAGTTCTCGAACAAGGCCTTTAGGAT
This sequence comes from Thermodesulfobacteriota bacterium, assembly GCA_965204035.1. Taxonomy (GTDB): domain Bacteria; phylum Desulfobacterota_D; class UBA1144; order Nemesobacterales; family Nemesobacteraceae; genus Nemesobacter. The sequence continues at coordinate 1,065,206 of OZ241964.1, read as the reverse complement.
CACGGCAGCCGCAATCGCGGTCAGGATGTTGGATACGGGTCCCGCAAGGGCGACCATGAGCATGTCTTTTTTCGGGTTCCTGAAGTTTCTCGGGTCAACGGGAACCGGTTTCGCCCATCCGAAATGCACGATGAAAAGCAGCAGGGTTCCCAGCACGTCAAGGTGCACGAGAGGGTTAAGCGAGAGCCTTCCCTGTCTCTTCGCCGTGTCGTCCCCGAGCCTGTAGGCCACAAGCGCGTGGGCGTACTCGTGTATGGTGAGGGAAAAAAGGATTACGGGGACCAGTATTATCAGAAATTGGTAGTTCATGTCTATAGTTTACGCTCTTGGGTGAGATTTTTCGTGTATGCGTTTAAGCCTTTCCTTTTCAACGTAAGTATATATCTGGGTCGTGGATATGTCCGAGTGACCGAGCATGGCCTGTATGGCCCGCAGGTCGGCCCCCCGCTCAAGCAGGTGCGTGGCGAAGGAATGGCGAAGCACGTGGGGGGTTATGTGGGAGTGTATGCCGGCTGAGAGCGCATAGTCCTTTATCATGCGCCAGAAGCGCTGGCGGCTCATCTTTGAGCCGGTCCTCGAGGTAACGAAAAGGTACTCCGAGGTTCTGTCGCGAAGGAGTTTCGGTCTTGAGTCCGATAGATAGTCCCTTACTTTCCTGATGGCGGCCTCGCCTATGGGAACTATTCTCTCCTTGCTTCCCTTGCCGAGGGTGATGACGTAGCCGTGGTCAAGATTGACGCGGTTTAGCTCAAGGGTGATAAGCTCCGATACCCTGACCCCGGTGGCGTAGAGAACCTCTAGCATCGCGCGGTCCCTCAGCGCCTCTGCGGTCCTGCCTTCCTCGGGCTCCTGTAGGAGCCTCTCGACCTCTTCGAGCGAGAGGGTGTGGGGGAGGGTTTTCGCGGGCTTGGGAGAGACGGTGTTTCTGAGCGGGTCCTCGGTTATCACGCCCTCCGTTAGCAGGAACCTGAAGAACTGCTTTATGGAAACTATGTTTCTCGCCACGCTTCTAGGGGAGAGCTTCTTTTCTCTCAGGTGGTCGAAAAAAGCGGCTATCTCGCCTTCGCTTACGGCGGCGGGGTCGGATATGCCCCTTTTGTCTAAAAAGGCCACAAGGGACGTTATGTCCCTTGAATATGACTGAATGGTGTTTTTCGAAAGGCCCCTGTTCACGGTGAGATATACAAGGAACGAATCGAGATGTTCATCCATTAATCTTATGTTCCGACCTGCCAGGAACTTAGATATTTCTTCTGTTCGGCCGTCAGGGTATCTATGGTGACTCCCAGGGTCTTAAGCTTTATCCTGGATATCAGGCGGTCTATTTTCTCCGGGACGTCGTGAACGTCGTTTGCAAGCGTCCCTCCGTTTTTCACCATGTACTCGCAGCAGAGCGCCTGGTTGGCGAAGCTCATGTCCATCACGCTTGAAGGATGTCCCTCGGCCGCGGCGAGGTTTATGAGCCTTCCTCCGCCGAGAACGTTGATCCTCCTTCCGTTCTTGAGGGTATGTTCCTCGACGTACTCCCTTATGGCTCTTTTAGAGGTCGTTATCTCCGAAAGGGCGTCAAGATCAAGTTCCACGTTGAAGTGTCCGGAGTTGGCCACTATCGCTCCGTCTTTCATTTTCTCAAAATGCTTTTTCCTTATGACGTGTATGTTGCCCGTAACGGTGCAGAAGAAGTCTCCAAGCGGCGCCGCCTTCTCCATCGTCATTACCCTGAATCCGTCCATCGTGGCCTCGAGTCCCGCAAGCGGCTCGACCTCGGTTACGATGACGTTCGCTCCAAGTCCCCTGGCCCTCATGGCAAGCCCTTTTCCGCACCATCCGTACCCCGCGACTACGAAGGTCGTGCCGGAGACAAGCCTGTTGGTGGCGCGTATGATTCCGTCAAGGGTGCTCTGTCCCGTGCCGTAGCGGTTATCGAAAAGGTGCTTGGTGTCCGCGTTGTTAACGGCGACTATCGGGTACTGAAGCACTCCGTCATCCGCCATGCTCTTTAGTCTTATCACTCCGGTTGTCGTCTCCTCGGTTCCCCCGATTACGTCGTCTATCAGGTCTTTTCGGTCCGTGTGCAGCGTTGACACCAGGTCAGCCCCGTCATCCATGGTTACGTGCGGGCGGGCGGCCAGCACCGCGTTTATATGCTTGTAATAGGTTTTGGTGTTCTCTCCCTTTATCGCGAAAACGGAGATCTTATGGTTCTTTACCAGGTAGGCGGCGACGTCATCCTGAGTGCTGAGAGGGTTTGACGCGCAGAGATAGGCCTCGGCGCCTCCGGCCTTTAGGGTGGTCATGAGGTTCCCGGTTTCCGTGGTAACGTGAAGGCACGCGGCCACTCTTACTCCCTTAAGCGGCTTTTCCTTTTTGAATCTTTCCTCTATCTGCTTTAGAACGGGCATTTCCTGTGCGGCCCATTCGCTTCTCAGTTTTCCCTGGCGGGCAAGCTTTAAGTCTTTTACGTGGTAATCCATTTGTTCCTCCGTTGCTTTTTCGCGGTCAGAAGCCCCGAGTGCTCTTAGGCTCAGGCGTTCTCAAGGGCTTTTTTAAGTTCCGCGGTCCTGTCTGTCTTCTCCCATGAGAAAGTTTCTTCGTTTCTGCCGAAATGGCCATAGGAAGCCGTTTCCCTGTAGATGGGTCTCCTGAGATCGAGGTGCGATATTATTCCCTCGGGAGTAAGGTCGAAAATCTCCCGCACCGCTTCCGAGATCTTCTCTTCCGCCACAGCGGCCGTGCCGAAGGTGTCAACCATTACCGAAACCGGCTCCGCTACTCCGATGGCGTAGGCAAGCTGCACTTCGCAGCGCGAGGCCAGCGAGGCCGCGACTATGTTCTTCGCCACGTACCTTGCCATGTAGGCCGCGCTTCTGTCGACCTTGGAAGGGTCTTTCCCCGAAAACGCCCCGCCGCCGTGTCGTGACCATCCACCGTAGGTGTCGACTATGATTTTTCTTCCCGTAAGTCCCGTGTCTCCCATGGGACCCCCGATTACGAAGTTCCCAGTGGGATTTATATGAATTTTCGTGTTTTCGGAAACAAGTGTTCCGATGCAGGGATTTATTACGCTCTCCCTGATTCCCTCGATGAGGTCATCGCGCGAGACGTCTTCAGAGTGCTGGGACGATATCACCACCGCGTCTACTCCTACCGGTTTTCCGTTTTCGTACCTGAAGGTGACCTGGCTTTTTCCGTCGGGCCTTAAAAAGGGCAGGGTGACGTCTTTTCTTACCTCGGAAAGACGCTTTGCAAGCCTGTGGGCGTAGAGGATGGGCGAGGGCATGAATTCTTCGGTCTCATCGCACGCGTAGCCGAACATGAGTCCCTGGTCCCCGGCTCCTTCCTTGTCGACCCCAAGCGCTATGTCCGGGGACTGCCTGTCGATCGTTAGGAGAACCGAACAGGTCTCCGCGTCAAATCCCATCGCGCTGTCCGTGTAGCCGATCTCCCTTATCGTGTCTCTTGCCACCTGCCGTATGTCGACCTGGCTTTTCGTCGTTATCTCGGCGGAAATCACCACGAGGCCTGTTGTGATCAGTGTCTCGCACGCGACCCTGCTTCCAGGGTCCTGCTCTATCATGGCGTCGAGTATGGCGTCTGATATCTGATCCGCGATCTTGTCCGGGTGGCCTTCCGTTACGGATTCCGAGGTGAATATGAAGTTTTTAGGGGGCATTAAGCGACCTCAAAAGTCCAAGTAATATAATTATTCTGGTCTTTCTGTCAACAATCCGTTTTTTGTATGGAATCGCCCTAGGTTCCATATGGGGATGCGTGGGTTTTTGCCGTTGTTCGGGTAAAATACCAGAGAATCCCACTGCGCTTTACGGAGAAAGTTAGATGAAAAAACTCCTGGCTCCTTCAATACTCTCGTGTGACTATCTTCGCCTTGAAGACGAGGTGACCGCCGTTTGCGAGGCGGGCGCCGATCTTATACACGTGGACGTCATGGACGGGCATTTCGTTCCGAACATAAGCATAGGAATACCCATAGTGGAGGCGATTGCCCGGATGGAATCACCGCCCCAGATGGATATACACCTGATGATTGACAGTCCCGAGAAGTTCACGGAAAAATTCATAGACGCGGGTTCTCCTCACGTGAAAATCGTCACGGTCCAGATGGAGGCCTGCAACCTCCTCTACAGCGCTCTCTCTTCCATCAGGTGGAGAGGGGTTATGACCGGGGTGGCCCTTAACCCCGCGACCCCGATCGGCGTGATCGAGGAAAAGCTGATGGAGCTTATAGACGTGATAGTGATAATGACCGTGGAGCCGGGGTTCGGGGGTCAGAAGTTCATCCCCGAGATGCTTTCGAAAATAAGGGACCTGAGGTCTCTTCTTGACAGGATGGGTGGAGATGGAAAGAAGCCGCTTATTGAGGCTGACGGCGGGATAAATCTCGGGAACATAGGGGAAGTGATCGAGGCCGGAGCGGACATAGTGGTAACGGGATCCGGGATATACAAGACGGAAAACTATGCCGATACGATGTCGGCCATGCGCGAGATTATGGGGTAGCGGGTCGGACCCGAAGGTCGCGTGTTTTCCCGGGGAAAGATGAAATCCGAAGAGCGAAACTACATAGCCGACATAGAGCGGTATTTTCTCAGGCTTGCGGGAAAGGGCCTCATGCTCTCGGCCAGGGACTACGGTTTTATAAGGGAGCTTGGCAAGAGATCCGTCTCAAAGGAGATGGTAATCAAGGCCATAGCCTACGGCTTCGAGCAGAAAAGACAGAGGGGGGCCGAGAAGCCGAGGGGGCTTTTTAACATAAGGCATGAAATCGAGGATTACCTGAGGGCGCAGTCGGCAGAGCCGGAGAGCAGGCAGGCGGCGCCCCGGAGCGGCGCTTTTAGGAGAAGCAGTATAATAGAACAGGCCATAAAGAGGCTTGATCGGATCATAATTGAGGAAAAAAGAGAGGATATAAGGGAGAAATACGAGGAACTCAGACGCAGGGTTCGCGAGACGGACGACGCGGGGTCCGCCAACATATACAAGCAGTTTAATTCCTTGTGGCGGGGTTTTGTTGAAGATGTTTTCTCGGGTCTTTCCGCCGAGCGGCAAAGGCAGATAACGGACTCTGCCCTGAGCAGGCTTCCTGAGGATGCGAAACTCTACGACGAGGACGCGAAGAAAAGAACCATTAACGCCTTCAGGGATGAAATCGTATGCGAGACTCTCGGCATAAATAATGTTTTCGCGATGAAGTGACATGGCCAGAAGAAGACACATTGCGATCGGTTGTCGAAGATGTTCCGGCAGGGGGTACATGATTTCCACGGAGAACGATCAGTACGCCCGCGCCGAGATCTGCGGCTGCGTTTCCGAATGCGCCGACTGCGCAGGGACGGGGACGGTGTTTCTTGAGAACGAAAGGGGCTACAGGTACCTTGAGCGCTGCGGGACCTGCGGGGTGGTGAGGCTTAAGATCAGGAGATACAACAACGCGAAGATTCCATCAAAGTTCGCCGGCGTTCTTCAGTCAGACGATATAGACCCGCGTGGACAGAGCCAGCTTGATGCGATGACTTACGTGAAGTCGTTTGTCGACAAGTACCCGGAGGAAAAGGGCTTTCTGCTTATGGGAGGTCCCGGGCTTGCCAAGACACGCCTTGCGGTGGGGGCCATAGCGGAGCTTACTCTCCAGAAAGCCGTTGAATGCGTGTTTACCGATTTTTTCTTTCTCCTCGGGGACCTGCGGGAAGCCTATTCCGCGGGAATTCCCGAAAACGAGATAATAGGACCGCTGATAAACGCGGAAATCCTGGTGATAGACGAGATGGGAAAGGGAAGGAGTTCCGAATGGGAGCAGAACATCCTCGACCAGCTTATTTCCAAGCGCTATAACTCCTCAAAGAAGACCCTCGTTACCACCAACTACGTAGCCAGGGAGTCGCTGCCGAAGAAATCCAGGAGCAAAACGGAAGTGCTCGAGGACAGGGTGGGGGAGAGGATAGCTTCAAGGCTTTATGAGATGTGCACCCCGCTTTTCATCGATGGAAGCGACTACAGGAAAGGCGATATCTCTCCCTAGGAGAGGGCTTTCGTAGAGACTTCGCTGAACAGACCCGAGGCACGACGCGCCCCGCGGCACCTTGGTTAACTTCGGCCTTTTAAGCGACCTTTCCAAAAAACTGCCGAAAACAGCACGGAGGCTAGCAGAAACAGGCTGAACAAGGCGCCTTTGGCAGTGCCGCCGGCCCCGGCAACCGCGCACCCGTCGTCACCGCCAGCTTCCGGATGGAGACCGGAACCTATTATAAGCTCTTCGCCTCCCAGAAAGTCAGGGTGGTTATAAGTTACAACATAACTTAACTTGGGCACATCACCGGGGGCTCTGCCTTCTTCGATCCTCGGAGGCACGTCATCCGTCGGATCGTCCCACAGATATTCGACAAATCCTCCGGGATCCTCCGGCAGCAGGCCCAGGTCCCTGCATTGCCTGTCCTGGCCGTTTGCCACCCTGATCACCTCGTTGCCGATATCGCACTCATTATCGTCCCTGACATCAAAGCTCCGGTTCTCAAGATGAGGTCCGTTCCCGTTAAAGAACACCAGGTTCCCCTCAGTCATAATAAACACGTAGATGCCTTTATGCCTCCAGGGTGATATCCTCCAGCAATTGCGGACTCTGGCCAACTGGGCGGGACTTTGACTGTTTTCTTCCACCTGCTCCCGGAAGTGATCCCTGAAATTCTCCACAAACTCTTTAAGCGTGTCGCTGTCTACAACCTCGTTAGCGGTTCTCCCCTGAGTGATAAAGGGTTTTTCATCAATAGGCTTTGTGAAGAATGGACAATCTATCTCATCAAAGCTTACTTCACTGTCATGATCCTCTTCATGCTCATGATGATAGCCGGCGATAAGGATAAGCTCGGTCTTCCAGGTTGGATGTTCGAACTTGACGGCACATGCTGTCCTTTCCATGCCGTGCTCGCCCTCTTCATGCTCATCCCCCTCCACATGCTCATCGCCTACTTCCGGGCCGTAGTGAACACAGCCGCCTCCTTCCGTTCCCGAAGCTTCAATGAGGCTGGTGACTTCCGGATGAAGGTCGCCCGTTCGTGCCTGGCCTTCGCCTGAATAATGAATCAGCGTTCCGTTCTGTGCTTCAGGGTCATCCGCGTGAGTGAAGATTGTGCCTTCTTCATCTATCACCATCAGATATATGGTGCCGTTCTTCCAGTCTCCTTCCTCCGTGATGTCTCTCTCGAATTCTATGTTTTTGTTCGGGTTGTCAATGCTCTCCCAGTGTGCTTTTGCGTGTCGCACGAACTCCAGCATTTTTCCTTGATCCGAGACGGTGACATCGCCGGCAGTTACACTGTCGCTATGGTCATTTTCATGGGCTCCCGCGGTATCCGCTGCGGAGAAGAGGACCAGCAGCGCTGACGCACAGACAAAAAAGGCTGCCGCCGCGTTTCGCGTAAAGACCTTCTTTTTTCTTGTCGCCTGTTTTTCTTTCGAGCGGTTTTTCCACAAGGCCGCCGAAAACAGTACGGAAACTATCAAAAACAGGCTAAATACAGTGCCGCGGGGCGTATTCCCAACGCCCGCGATTGTGCATCCTCCGTCATCGTCTTCAAGGTAAATACCGGAACCGAAGATTAAACTGCTCGTTCCGGTAATCTCCGAAGGTACTTTCTGAACATAAGTCCTCTTGGGCGAAGTGCCGGGGGCGCAGGTCTGAGGGCCATCCGGGCACGTATCCAGGTCAACATCATCATCGGTTGTCGTCGGGTCGTCCCAGAGATAGTCAACAAAGCCATCGCTATCGGGATCGTTAACCTCTTTGAGAATCAGATCTCCTACATTCACTCCATTGCGGTCCTCAAGATCAAGAGTTTTACTCTCAAGCTCGGGAGTATTTCCGTTAAAGCCTACAACCAGATTTTCGGGCATAAAGAACATATAGATGGAACCATGTTTCCACGGCAGTGCCCTCCAGCAATGCCGCAGTCCAATTACGCCAGCGCCACCAAGCCGCTTTCTCTGCTCCAGGAAATAATCAATAAATTCCTGTACAAACTGCTTCAGGGTTTCCTCGTTCACCACTTCAGCGGCGGTTATCCCGGGAACGTAGTAGGGACATGTAGCCTTGGCAAAAGATACGTCTTCAAAATCATGGTGAAGGCCGCCGATCAGTATCTCTTTGAACGGGCGAGGTGTTTCACGAAAAACCGGATGGAAAAATTCGACAGCACAACTGACCCTTTGACTTCCGTTCAAAACATAGTTCAAACAGGCTCCATCCTCGTTTTCGCCTGCAAGCCTGACGAGCCGTTCCACAACCCGTGTTCCTTCGTCGTCCTCGAAATCATACAAGGACCCGTTTTCCGCGAGAGGGTGGTATGGTTGATGAATCAGCGTACCGTCTTTCCGTAACCGGATTACATATGTGGTGTCGCTTCTCCAATCTCCTCCGTCTATCGATGAAAGGTTTTTGAATCCAACAAACGCGCCTATGCTTCCTGCGGGAACTTCGTCCACGTGTGCTTTTATATGCAGCACGAAATCCCTCACGTTGTCTTCGTTTGCAGGGTCAACCTGGTCGACAGTTACGGTATCATCATGGTTGCCCTCATGGGCGCTTGCGGGGTGGATCCCGGAGAGGAAAAAGAGCAGCGCTAACGCACAGATAAAAAGAACTGCTTCGCTGCTGGATTTTCTTGCTAGAACTCTTTTCCTTGAAGTTTTCATAAGGATCTCCTTTTTGCTTCAGTTGGTGATTTCGTGTGCAAGAGGCACTCTTCTATTTAATAAGAGGCTCCTTGCCGTTGTCAAGCAATTTATAAAGTGATTTCAGAGAGTTAAAATGATTTCAGAGGGTTACGGAAGAGTCAGTCTTAAAAAGTTTTTCTGCTTGAGCGGGCTAACAATCAAAGAGAGCACTATATAAAATCAGAATGTGACGACTAGAAATCCCAGTATTTCGAGTAAATCCTTCTGAGGTAGTCCTCATCGCCCAGCATTGCGGGGCGGGGGACGTTAAGCGTGTACCCGAGCCCGTCCTTGTATCCAAGCTCCTTAAGGCTTCCGGTGCCTGGGTAGAACGGGAACTGATGCACCACCGCTAGGGCGGCTGTCTTTGATTTTCTTTATTTTGACCTTCCTTGCAATCTTTTAGACTAGACAATTTTTAGCAAAGATTAATAAAGTCATTAAAATATTGTAAAATCTATTAATATTTGCTATTCTTTAACGCCGGAGGTGATGTTATGGCCAAGGAGAGAAGCGAGTCATCTGACATGGTAAATATCTCCGCGCAGATTCCTGCTAAAATCGCCGAAATACTAGGCAAGGTATCGAGAGCGGAGGAAAGGTCAAAAAGCTATTACGTAAGAAAGGGATTAGAGCTGTTTTTAATGGCTAGGCTGGAAGATCTTGAGGATTATGAAGAAGCTGCCAAAGCTTATGAGGAATTTCTGGCCTCTGGAGAAAGAACAGTTTCTTTTTCTGAACTCAAAAAGGAACTGAACCTCTAGAATTATGTGGAAGGTGGAGTTCAGCGAAAAGGCCGCAAAGCAATTCGTCAAACTGCCTAGGAATATTCAGCAAAACATTGTTAAGGCCATAGGCGAGAAACTGTTGATTGATCCTGATTTTTATCTTTCCCGGCTGTCGGGTCATATGGGAACCCTTTATAGATTCAGGGTCGGCAACTATAGATTGTTGTGTCTGAAACGAGATGAAGAGATATTTATCATAGCCGTTGGGCACAGAAAAGATATCTACAAGAGCATGTCGACTATCGTGACACCACAATAGCTTTAACTTCTGACACTACATGACTTGTTGCTCTAGAAATCCCAGTATTTCGAGTAAATCCTTCTGATTTCCGAGACCGTGTGTTCACAGGTTGTCCGCCTGGGGTCAAAACCGGTGTCCGATGTCTTAAGATCAAGTATCTCCTCTATGACCGACCGCATGATCAATCCCATCTCCGCCGTGTTGTAGCCGCCCTCGAGCAAAAAGGCGATATTTCCACGGCAGTGTTTTTCTGAGAGCTGCATTACGAATCTGGTGAGTCTTGCGAATCCATCGGAGGTAACCAGCATTCCTCCAAGCGGGTCGACCTGGTAGGCGTCAAAGCCCGCGGAAATGAGAATGAATTCCGGAGCGTACTGCTCCGCCACGGGCCCCAGTATCTCGGTGAATATTCTGAGGTAATCCTCATCGCCCAGCATCGCGGGGCAGGGGACGTTAACCGTGTACCCGAGCCCGTCCTTGTATCCAAGCTCCTTAAGGCTTCCGGTGCCTGGGTAGAACGGGAACTGGTGCACCGAGAAGTAAAGCACACTGGTTGAATCATAGAAGATGTGCTGGGTGCCGTTTCCGTGGTGTACGTCCCAGTCTATGATCAGGACCCTCTCAAGGCCGCAGTTGGCAAGCAGGTGGGCCGCGGCGACCGCCACGTGGTTAAACAGGCAGAATCCCATCGCCCTGTCGTGTTCCGCGTGATGCCCGGGAGGGCGGGCCAGTACGAACGCGGTATCGATTTTCCCTGAGAGAATATCGTTTACAGAGCATATAAGCCCGCCGGAACCGGCAAGCGCGGCGTCAAAAGAGACCTCGCACGTAGAGGTGTCGGCGTCTAGCTGCGAGAACTCCTTGCCGGAGGTGCTTTTCACCATGTCGAAATAGGGCTTGCTGTGCGCGAGGGTGATCTCTTCCTCCGTAGCGGGCCTCGTGTCGGCGGGAACCGTTTTCTCCATGAGGCCTGAACTCTCAAGCGCCCCCAGAATGCTGGTCAGTCTTTCCGGACACTCGGGGTGCCCCGGAGGGTTCTGGTGAGCCAGGAAAAGGTCGTTACTTACTATCGAGAGTTTCTTCATTTTGGATTGCCTCCTTAAGATAACCTATCAGGTAAAAGGAACCACACACGCAGGCAGCTTCTCCGTAGCCAAGCAGCTTCTCATATGCCTTAAGAGGGTCTTTTACCGTCTCGACCGAGTCGAACTGCCCCCGCGTAAGCGTCAGAATTTTTTCCGTTTCCAAAAACTTCCTGACTCCGGCGAGTTCCGTTACGATCAGTTTCCCCGAAACCCGGGAGAGCGCTTCGGTGAACCCTCCGATGTCCTTGTTATCAAGCATTGTTAAGAGGAAATTGAATTTTTTCCCTGGATGATAAAACTCAAGGGACTTGACGAGGTTCTCCCCCGCGGCGAGGTTGTGCGCGCCGTCGATTATAACGGGAGTCTCCCTGTCCAAGTATTCCATTCGCCCCCCCAGGCTGACTTCCGCAAGGGCCTTCTTTATCCTCTCCGGATCCGTTTTGTAGCCGGTATGCATTGCAAGCAGCTCGGCCGTCGCTATGGATATGACGGCGTTTTCCACCTGGTGCGTACCTGCGAGAGAGACCTTAAGTCCCGGGATATTCCACCTGGGTCCCATGTAATCGAAACCCAGGTCTTCTTTTTCCCCGTAAGTGAACTCCGCTCCGATTCTGTGGCATACCGAGGAGTTATCCCTGACCCTGCGCTCGATTACCGAGAGGGCCTCGCCCGTGCATCCGGTAACCACGAGGCCGTTTTTTTTGATTATTCCGGCTTTTTCCCCGGCAATTTCACCCAGGGTGTTTCCCAGGTATTCGGTGTGGTCAAAGGACACGTTCGTTATAACGCCCGCCAGGTGGTCGCATACGTTTGTCGAGTCCCATCTTCCCCCCATTCCCACTTCAAGCACGCCTATGTCTATTGACTTGGCGTTGAAGTGAAGAAATGCGGCTACGGTGAGCGTTTCAAAATAACTGAGTTCCACGCCGATTCCGGCGCAGGCGGCAAAAACCACGCCGAGGGTCTCTTCAAGTGCCTCCCTGGTTATTTCCTCTCCGTCTACTTTTATTCTTTCCGTGACGTCGATCAGGTGAGGGGAGGTGAAGAGGCCCGCGCGATAGCCGTTTGCCTCGAATATTGACGCGATACAGGCGGCCACGGACCCCTTGCCGTTAGTTCCGGCGACGGCGACGTAATCCTTTTTCCTGTGGGGATGCCCCAGTTCTTCAAGGACCGCGGTGATTCTCCCGAGTCCCGGTTTTACGCTGTCCACTCCTTTCAGGCGGAGTCTGTCGAGGTTCTGAAACATCTTGGGTCTACCGGGTTAAAGATAGCACATGCCGGCTAGATGTCCCGCACGGGTTGGGGGAGCGGCTCTTTTGAATACGTAGGGGAGGGGCGGAGATCTGAATTTAAGCAGTCAGTCCTCAAGTATGACTACGGCGACGGAGTAATCCCCGTCATGCGATATGGTGGTATGAATCCGGGTCAGGCCCCTTTGTTCGGCGAGTTCCTTTGTGCTTCCCCGAAGGTCTATGAAAGGTTTTCCGAGCTCGTTGCGCATGACCGCTATGTTGTGGAATTTTATTCCCCGCCTGAACCCGGTCCCAAGCGCCTTCACAAAGGCTTCCTTGACCGCGTAGTTGGCCGCGTAGCTTATGTTCCTGTTCTTGCAGTCACCGTTTTGCGCGAGCTCGTCATCGGTGAAGACTTTTCGAAGGAATTTCTCCCCCCATCTCTCAACAAGGTTCTCTATGCGGCTGTTGCGAACCATGTCGATGCCTATGCCTGAAACCATATCTTTTTGCTTTGTGTCTTGCTGCAGAAAAAACGCTACAGCAGCTTGATCATGTCTCTCACGGCTTTCTCCATTCCGGAGAAAACCGCCCGTGAAATTATGCTGTGGCCGATGTTGAGTTCCTCAATCCCGTCTATTCCTGAAACCGCGGTCACGTTGACGTAGTTAAGCCCGTGGCCGGCGGATACCCTGAGCCGCTGGGAGAGGGCGTCCTCGGTTGATTTTCTGATCTTGTCAAGCTCCATCATCATTGCGGTCTCGTCGCGGGCGTTTGCGTAGCTTCCGGTGTGGAGTTCGACCATGTGGGCGCCGGTCTGCGCGGAGGCGCTTATCTGGTCGGGATCGGGGTCTATGAAAATGCTTACAAACAGCCCGGAGCTCTTAAGCTTTTCAATCCCCGCTGCGATTCTCTCCGTATCCCCGCGCACGTCAAGTCCTCCTTCGGTGGTTATCTCCTGCCTTTTTTCAGGAACGAGGGTTACGACGTCGGGAAGCGTCTCGCACGCAATCCGAACCATTTCATCCGTTACTGCCATTTCCATGTTAAGCTTCGTCCGCACCGTCTGTCTCAGCAGAAGAAGGTCCCTTTGCTGAACGTGTCGGCGGTCTTCACGAAGATGGACCACTATTCCGCTTGCTCCGGCGAGTTCAGCCTGCGTGGCTGCGGTCACGGGGTCGGGTTCGTCTCCCCTCCTTGCCTGTCTCAGGGTTGCCACGTGGTCAACGTTTACGTTAAGCCTGGTTTTCATTTACGGATTTCCCGCTCCTATGTTCTCGCTTATTACGGAAGATACCCGGGAAGCGATTCCGTTTATCAGGGTTTCGTCTTCTCCCTCCACCATTACTCTTGCCAGCAACTCGGTTCCGGAATATCTGAGGTTTATTCTTCCCTTGTCTCCAAGGACCTTCTCAGATTCCTTCACGAGTTCAACAAGCCCCGGGATCTGCTCAAACGGTTTTTTCTCTTTGATTTCAAGGCTGTTAAGAACCTGCGGAAACATATCTATTATCCCGGCAAGCTCCGAAAGCGGTTTTCCCTTTCTTTTCATTATGCCCAGAATCTGAAGCGAGGCCAGCAGCCCGTCTCCCGTTGTGGAGTGGTCAAGAAACAGCAGGTGGCCTGATTTCTCGCCCCCCAGGTTTGCCCCGAGCCTCCTCATCGCTTCTACCACGTACCTGTCTCCCACGCGGGTCCTCTCAAGTTTGAGGCCCTTTTCGCCGAGGTAATTCTCAAGGGCCATGTTGCTCATCTGGGTAGCGACCACGGTGTCCGTTGCGAGGGTGCCGGTTTCAAGCATTTCCGATGAGCAGATCGCGAGCACGTGGTCTCCGTCAACCTCGTTCCCCTTTTCATCGCAGAAAACAACCCTGTCCGCGTCCCCGTCAAGCGCTATTCCTATGTCGGAGCGGCTTCGCACCACTTCTTCGCAAAGTATCTCGGGCCGCAGGCTTCCGCAGTCAACGTTTATGTTCGTTCCGTTGGGCTCGGTGCCGATCGTGATCACCTTCGCTCCGAGTTCCTCGAAGATTATGGGGGCGACCTTGTACGCCGCTCCGTTGGCGCAGTCAACCACGATCCTCAATCCGTCAAGCGTAAGATCGTCGGGGAAAGTGTTTTTGAGAAACACTATGTAGCGTCCGACCGCGTCCTCGATTCTTTTTGCCTTTCCCGTGAGGGGAGGGGGGGTCAGCTGTTTTTCTTCGAGAACCATGTTCTCTATCTCTATCTCTGTCGCGTCGGGAAGCTTGAAGCCCGTTGAATCGAATATCTTTATTCCGTTATCGGTGTAGGGATTATGTGACGCGGAGATAACCACGCCGGCCGTGGCCCTCATGTTTGAAGTAAGAAAGGCTATCGCGGGAGTCGGCAGCGGACCCACAAGCAGCACGTCGGCCCCCATTGACGTTATGCCTGAAGCTATGGCCTGTTCAAAGACGTAACCTGAAAGGCGGGTGTCTTTGCCGACGAGTATTTTCACCTGGCCGGCCGTTTTCCCGGACAGGTATTTCGTCAGCGCTTTTCCCAGGGCGAGCGATATCTCGGGGGTCATCGGGTAGGTGTTGGTAACACCTCTTATTCCATCGGTTCCGAAAATCTTTCTTTCTGGGGATTCAGGTAAGGAATTGTTCATGATTTACGTCGTGGGGGATTCTTGCGCGACAGGCGCCTTGATTCTGACCCTGATGCTTCCCGGGGATATGCTAGTAAGCTTCAGCAGGTCCGAACTTGGGTACTGAACCCTTACCTTGAGTCTTTTCCGTGTGCTCTCGCCCATCTCCGCCCCGTCTATGAAGACCTTGACGTCGTTGCTCGTAAGGTCGTTAATGGTCTTGTAGGGACCGTTAAATACCAGTGTGGCCTTAAGCGGGGGAGCTGTGCTGTATTCGAGTTCTCCGAAATTGCGGGGAACTATGTCAACGTCCCGGAATTCCTTGGTCAGTATTACGTCTTTTATGTGAACCGTTACGTTCACGTGGTCGCCTTCGAGGACTTCCATGTACTGGGAGGGCAGCTGCAGCTGCGCCGGCGCCGTGAACTCGGCTTTTTCGCCTTCAAGCTTTATTTTTGCCGTTTCTATGGTTTCGAGCTTGGCAAGCTGCAATGCGGGTCCTCTTACCTTCACGAATTGCGGGACGACCTTTATTTTTTTCGATATCTCGTAACCGGAGTCCGGTTCTCCGAGTACGGGTTTCACCTCGAATTTTTTCGTGACAAGCCTGTCTATGTTAAGCGAGAGCTTTGAGGGTCTTGAGGCGACTATGTCGATCCCCCTGGGAACTATCTCCGACGCCGCGCGCTTCAAGTCTATTTTGAGAACGCCCCGTTCCGTTTTCTGCAGGTCAACGGGAATTGACTTGTTCGAGAAGGCGAATGAAGAGAGCAGGTTTCTCGACCCCCTGAGAGAGAGATCAATGTTTTCGGGCGCGTTGTTCACGATAATGAGGTCCTCGGGCAGACCGCTTAGGTGAAGCGGAAGCCTGACGTCCCTTTCCACGTCGAGTTCAAAATTCGTAAACGCCCAGAGAATTACGGCCAGCGCGAGCGCGATTGTTTTCTTTGTAAGACCCTGGAAAAAAGGTTTTTTCTCCATCAGGCTTTTCCCGTCTGGCTTATTTTTATGCCGCCTGGGCTCTCGGTAGTCAGTTCCGAGACCAGGCACGGCTTAAGCAGTTTGTCGTTGGCGATTCTTTTAAGTTCTCCGTCTGCCGCCAGCGAAATTTTTCCCGTCTCCTCGGACACGATTACCATGACGGCGTCAGTCTCTGTGGACAGCTTTATTGCCGCCCTGTGCCTCGTTCCAAGTTCCGTTCCCAGCTCAAGGTCTGTACTGATCGGGAAAAAGCACCCGGCTGAAACAATAACGTCGTCTTTGATTATCACTCCTCCGTCATGAAGGGGGGATGAGGGGTTGAAGATGGTTATGAGCATCTCGCTTGACAGGCTGGCGTTAATGGGTCTTCCGGGAAACATCCTGAGGCTCTCCTGCCTTTCAATGGCTATCAGTGCCCCGATTTTTCTTGAAGAGAGAAAAGAGCAGGCGTCTGAGAGCTCTTGTATCATGGTTTCGTTTGCGGCCTGTTTTGCGAAACTGAAGAGAAGAGGCTTCTTTCCTATGTTCGCAAGTCCCCTTCTTATGTCATCCTGGAAGAGAATTATTACTATCAGTATGACGAAACCGAGAAAGTGGGTAAGCACCCAGTTAAGCGTGAAAAAGCCCCATTTCCTCGAGGCGAAGTAAAGAACCGCCATCGCCACGAGTCCGAGCAGGATCTGCGAGCTTCTGGTCCCCTCGATGGCCTTCAGTATGTAGAAGAATATTATGGCGACGATCAGGATATCCAGACTGTCGGAAAAGAATCGAAAGTTCTGTATGGTAGAGCCTGTCATCTCCTAGTTAACCTCGTATATGCTTTTTACCGTCCGAATCGCCTGCACTGTTTCAAGTACATCATGAACTCTTACGATAGAAACTCCCTTGAGCATTGATATTATTACTGAACAGACGGATCCTATCAATCTTTGCTCGGCAAGCGGGCTCCCCAGGATTTCTCCTATAAAGGATTTTCGCGAGGTTCCGAGGCAGACCGGGAACCCGAGCTCGCAGAATTCCCCGAGCCTTTTTATGATCTCGAGGTTCTGCGGGGTGGTTTTTCCGAACCCGATACCCGGGTCGATTATTATGCGGTCCCGCGGCACTCCCGCCGCCGCGGCCGTCTCGGCTGAATTCAGAAGAAAGTCCGCTATATCGGAAACAAGCGAGCCGTACTGGGTCTTCTCCTGCATGTCAAGCGGTCGCGAACTTGTGTGGGTGAGCACGATCGCGGCTTCTTTTTCCGATACTCTCTGCGCTACCTGCGGCTCGAAACTCAGTCCGCTTATATCGTTTACCATGGAGGCTCCGCACTTAAGCGCCTCCTCGGCGACAACCGCTTTTGTGGTGTCAACGGATATTACGGTGTCAAACTCCCCGGAAACCGCCTCTATTACCGGTATGACCCTTTGAAGCTCCTCTTCTGCGCTTATGCCTAGAGAACCCGGCCTTGTGGATTCTCCTCCTATATCAATAATATCGGCCCCGTCCCTGATTAAAGAGGAGATTCTACCGAGAGCCTTTTCGGGGTCGTTGTACTTTCCGCCGTCATAAAAGGAGTCCGGCGTCATGTTCACGATTCCCATGACGAGGGGTTTTCGGCTCAGGTCCAGTTCTTTTGAGCCGAGTTTTATCAAACGATGTTCCGGTGCGTTCTGATTTGCTTTATCGGCTGAAGAGTTTGGCAAACGGCTTTTACTCCCGGTTCTGCAAATACGGCGGAAAAACGGCGACTGGGCGGGGCAAAGCCGCAGGGATCAGACCCTGCTGGTTATATCGAACGGCTTTTTCACTTCCGGCCTGAACTCCTGCTTTTTTGACACCAGTTCGTCAAGTTCCGCCGAGTCTATGACTTCTTGTTCAAGAAGCAGGGAAGAGAGCTCGTGCAGAAGATCCAGATTGTCTCCGAGGAGCTTCATTACCTCACTGTAGCTCTCGTTCACGATCCTTTTTGTCTCCTGATCGATCTGCACCGCGGTATCTTCGCTGTAATCGCTTTTTCTCGATATTTCCCTGCCGAGGAAAGGCTGCTGTTCGCCTTTGCCGAAAGTTACCGGCCCCACAACTTCGCTCATTCCCCATTCGCATACCATTTTCTTGGCTATGTCGGTAACTCTCTCAAGGTCGTTCGCGGCGCCGCTGGTTCTCTCGGAGAACACAATCTCCTCGGCTGCCCTGCCTCCCAGGAGCACCTTTATGGTGGAAATCAGATAACTCCTCGAAAGGGTGTACTTGTCTTCGAGGGGGAGCTGCTGGGTAACCCCGAGAGCCATTCCCCTCGGTATGATCGTCACCTTGTGTATGGGATCGGCCTCGGGAGTCAGTTTCGCCACGAGCGCGTGTCCGGCCTCGTGATAAGCGGTGATTTTTTTCTCTTTTTCGCTTATCAGCATGCTTTTTCTCTCAACTCCCATCGTGACCTTGTCTTTTGCGTATTCGAAGTCCTCTATGGAGACCTGTTCCTTGTCGTTTCGGGCCGCGTGAAGCACGGATTCGTTAACGAGGTTCTCAAGGTCGGCGCCGGAAAAACCCGGGGTGGACCTGGCGATCACCGAAAGATCAACGTCATCGGCCATCGGGGTGTCTTTTGAATGAACGACCAGGATGGCTTCTCTTCCCCTTACATCCGGCCTCGGAACGACAACCTGGCGGTCAAACCTCCCGGGCCTCAGAAGCGCCGGGTCAAGCACGTCCGGGCGATTCGTGGCGGCCATGACTATAATGCCTTCGTTTCCTTCAAAGCCGTCCATCTCGACCAGGAGCTGGTTAAGGGTCTGCTCCCTTTCGTCGTGGCCTCCTCCCAGTCCCGCTCCCCTGTGTCTTCCCACGGCGTCGAGTTCGTCAACGAATATTATGCAGGGGGCGTTTTTCTTGGCCTGTATGAACAGGTCCCTTACCCTTGAAGCTCCGACTCCGACGAACATCTCCACGAAGTCACTCCCGCTTATGATGAAAAACGGCACTCCCGCTTCTCCCGCTATGGCTTTTGCCAGAAGGGTTTTTCCCGTTCCCGGGGGACCGACCAGCAGAACACCCTTGGGTATTCTTCCTCCAAGCCGGGTGAATTTCTCCGGACTCTTAAGGAACTCCACTATTTCGCTTACTTCTTCTTTCGCTTCCTCAACTCCCGCCACGTCCTTAAAGGTGATCTTGTTCTGGCCTTCGCCGAGCATCCTCGCGCGGTTCTTTCCGAAGCTCATGGCCTTCGTGCCCCCGGCCTGCACCTGTCTCATGAAAAAGACCATCAGGGCGACCAGTATGAAAAGCGGACCCCAGTTTATCAGTATCTGCGTAAGCGAACTTTGTTTGCGGCGGGAAAAACTGAACTCCACGCCGCTTTGCTCAAGCTTTGCGATAAGGAGTTCTCCCGCGGGGCCGGTGGTTGTGAATCCGCGGTCTGCGGGGTCGGCGTTTTTAAGCTCCCCCCTTATTATGTTCTCGCCGAACTCTATGTTGGCTATCCTGTCGTTGTCCAGGTGTTCCAGGAACTTGCTGTAGGATATCTCCGAGTAGACGTTCGCCGAGGTGTTCATGAACTGGTACACGGCGAATACTCCGACGAATATGGCCACCCAGAGCACAAGGTTTTTAAAAATGTTTGCTGACATGCGTTATTCCTTTGTCTTTACGCAACTCTCACGCAGATAAAGACATCCAAAAAATAAAATAACATAGTTAAATTTTCATTTCAAACGGATAGAGGTTTTATGTGCTTTATTGCATGAAAAGCCTTGAATCGCTCAGTTGGGCCATCCGACTTGCCGCTGGAAGTCAGAGTGCGAAAGCAGTTCTCTGGCTAATGTCTTTCCGGGGAATTGTATTAGGACCACCTGAAGCCCCGCTGTTCGTGCCAATTTCATTGCCGGCAAACAGTCGGTATCACCTGTGATCAGAATGATCCGTTCCACGGATCGATTGGCTGCATAGGTAGCGATGTCCAGACCAAGGCGCATGTCAACCCCTTTTTGCTCAAATCGGGGCTTAAAATCCTCATCCGATAGTGTGCTTGTAGAGAGGGGAATTTTCTTGGGTATAAATCCCCGAAACTTTAAAACGCCGAACCGAACAGCGAATTGTGGCTTGGCGGATAGTTCCTCTATCCATTCATCAGAGCCTGTGAAACTGGATGGTTTGCCAGAGACGGGAAGCTTCGGATTTCCTTTATACGGTGCACAATCGTAATAAAGGATTCGCAGAAGGAATTCCTCTTCCAAAAGGCAAGCGTGAGCAATTCTTTCAATGTAGTCAGGTGCATACTGAAGGTCAGCTTGCCGAACCAACACCCGCAGATATCCACCGTCAATGAAAATTGCTGTTTTCAAAAGAGAGACCTCCCACGGGTTTTAACCTGTGGAAGGTCTCCACATACGTGCCCGCCTACGGGCGTAACGGATAATTTCATGATTTTGTCGAAAGGTTTTTGTTAAAACAATGTATACGAAATAAAAAGTTCCTGTCAAGAGCGCACGCTTCCTTCACTATACCTTTCCATATTCGTTTTCTCCGGGGTATTAGGGCCTCGGTTATAAGCAATTGTAATGACGGAGAACAACCCGTTTCCATAGAAAGCAGTATTGCCCAAAGCGATTCTCTAATCGTAAAGGTCGGTTCCCAGATACATCTCTCCGCTGTCGCAGAAAGTTACAAGCACCTGGCCGCCGTCCCGAAGCTCTTCCGAGACCCCGAGGGCCGCGCTGAGGCAGGCTCCGGAGGATATTCCGACCAGTATGCCTTCCTCCGAAGCGAGGGCTTTGGCGCACTCGCGGGCGTCTTCCGTGGAGACCGGATAGATCCTGTCGATCACGCCGGTATCAAGTTTCTCGGGAACGAACCCGGGCGATATTCCGCAGATGCCGTGCGGACCTCCCTTTCCCTCGGAAAGAGTAGGGCACTCGACGGGTTCGACCACCACTACCTCGAGGTCGGGATAGATTTTTTTAAGTTCAGAGCCCACTCCCATTACCGTTCCCCCGCTTCCGACTCCGCACACAAAGGCATCGAGACGCCCCGGTATCTGGTTTTTTATTTCTTTCGCGGTCTCTTTGCGGTGAATCTCTATGTCTGCCGTGTTTCTGAACTGGTCAAGGAAATAGGAGTCCGGGTTTTCGCGTTCTATCTCGCGGGCCTTTTCTCTCGACCCACTGAGCCCCAGGCCCGGGTCGGTAAGAACCGCCTGTCCCTTAAACGCTTTTATTACCTGGATTTTCTCTTTTGCCGTATCCCCGGGCATAACGACGGTGAAGTCGTAGCCGCCTGCCTTGCAGCAGAGGGCTATTCCTATCGCGGTATTTCCGCTTGACGCTTCGATTACGGTTGTCTTGCCGGGTTCTATCAGGTTTTCACGCTCCGCCTGCCTGAGCATGGCGATACACGCCCTGTCCTTTATGCTGCCCGCGGGATTCAGGTTCTCAAGCTTCGCCCATATCTTTGAGCGTCCGTTTTTCGGCATGCTTCTTAGCCTTATTACCGGAGTGTCGCCGATGTAGTCAATCAGGTTTGCCATTTGCGTGGTTTTCGCGCGGATTCTGTGTTCCCGGTCAATACACAACAAAAGGAACTATGTCTTTGAGCGCGCCGCCGTCTTTGCTTTTGATCTCGGCCAGTATCTCCCTTATCTGCTCCCACGTCACGTCTTCTTTTCTGATCTCGTTTTTGAGTTTCAGAAGAAGTACTTTTATTTCCTGGTCCGTCACGTCTTTTACGTATGAACTGAGAGCGGCCATCGCTTCATCTTCAGAAAAATGTGTCATTGGTCCAATTGCCGATTAAGATAACCCAAAAAAGCTTTTTTAAGGTAACCTTTTTTCAACTTGATTTCCACGGAATTGTATACTTCCAGTGCAAATGAATTCTAATAGAGAGATCAATCTTGCTGGCAAAGAACCGGGCAAGCTTCCCCGCTCCCGTTTCTTCTTGCCTACGGTCTTTGCGGTTGCCTGTCTGGTCGGGATTCTTGCGGTCTATATCTATTTCTCAAAGGACCTCCCGGACCTGCGCGATCTCACAAGGTATCAGCCCGCTATTCTGAACGAATTCTATTCATCCGAAGGGGAACTGATAGCGCAGTCCGGGCTTGAGAGAAGGGCGCTTGTAAATCTCGAGGATATGCCCGCTCACGTGGTAAACGCCTTCATAGCCGTCGAAGACAGGAGGTTCTACCAGCACAGCGGCGTGGACGCGAAAAGCGTCGTGAGGGCCCTTTTGCAGAACCTGATTACGGGGAGAATCGTCTCCGGCGGAAGCACCATTACTCAGCAGATAACCAAGAACCTCATTCTGGGTCCCGAAAAGGCATACAGCAGGAAGATAAAAGAAGCCATTCTCTCATACAGGATAGAGAAGAACCTCTCCAAGGACGAAATACTTTATTTGTACCTAAACCACATATACCTTGCCGACGGCGTCTACGGAGTTGAGATGGCGAGCCGGAATTACTTCGGAAAATCGGCAAAAGACATAAACATAGCCGAGGCGTGCCTGCTGGCGGGAATTCCGCGAAGGCCGGAGAAGTATTCCCCCAGGGTTAATCCCTCGAACGCGCTTAAAAGGCAGAAGACCGTGATAAACATGATGCGCAACCAGGACTTCATAAACGAAAGGCAGAAGCGCAGAGCCCTGGCGTACAAGATAAAAGTTATTCCGAAGCGGGAACCCAGAGGGGAATACATAGCCCCTTACTTCATTGAGTACGTAAGGGAGTATCTTGAAAAGAAAGTCGGCAGGAAAGCCTACGAGAAGGGCGGTTACAAGGTTTACACGACCCTTGACATGGATCTGAACCTCGTGGCTTACAGAGCCGTCAGAAGGGGAATACGCAACACTGAAAAAAGACAGGGCAGGACCAGGTTTACCATCGCCAGGCTCAGAACTGTTGAGAAGATCGAGAGATTCAAGGAGCAGCAGCGCCACCTTGTTTTTCAGGACGGAAGAGCGTACAGGGCCGTTATCACCGTCACGGGGGACATTGACGAGAAGACTTCTTTTGCTACGGTGGAAGTCGGCGACGAGAAACGGAAATTCAGCTACATGGTCGACCCGGAGAGGTACTTTCCCCCTCCCGACGGCATCTATCTTCTTCCCGAGAAACTGAACCCGGGAGACGTTATAAAGGTGAAAGTGTCTGTGAGCGATGAGGAGGTGACTGATATAGTTCCCGTGTTTTGGCCGCAGACCCAGGGGGCCCTGGTCGCCATGGACACGAGGGGCAACATCATCTCAATGGTAGGAGGATATGACTTCGGGCTCTCGAAGTTTAATCGCGCTATTCAGGCGAAAAGGCAGCCGGGTTCGGCGTTTAAGCCTTTTCTCTACTCGGCGGCCATAGACAAGGGGTATACGCAGACGAGCAAGCTTCTTGACGTGCCGATTATCGTGGATGACTGGGTTCCTGAGAATTACGACGAGGAATACATGGGATCGATTTTCTTCAGGGAATCTCTTGTCAACTCAAGGAACCTTTCTTCGATCAGGCTTATCATGGACGTGGACCCGCGGTATGTGGCACGGTATTCCAGGCCTTTCGGCTTTCGCTCCAGAATAAATCCCTATCCCTCGCTCGCTCTGGGAAGTTCCGAAGCGACTCTGCTGGAAATAACCGCGGCATATTCTGTTTTCGCGAACTCCGGGATATACAGGAAGCCGAATTTCATACTCAGGATCTATGACAGGAACGGAAGCCTGATTGAGGACAACACCGGGGAGGTGTACCTTCGGTACGAGAGGAAACTTAAACAGGGCGAAGAGTCCGGGGGATGGCAGTATCAGGAGCGTCTTTCGCCGCCGCCCAGCGAGGGCAGGTCACAGTTCTTAGGCCTTTTGGCCGAAGATCAAAGAGACTTCGTTACCGCGACGGAATTCGGGTTTTTCATCAGGAAAGTTCCCATCCATTACTTCGGCAACACCGAAGAGTTTAAAAGGGTTATAAGCCCCGAGACGGCATATATAATGACGGACATGATGGGAGCGGTTATATCGGAGGGGACGGGACTGCTGGCCAATTCGCTTAATTCCAAGGCAAAAATCGCAGGCAAGACAGGGACCACGAATGATTACACGGATGCGTGGTTCATAGGATACAGTCCCATGGTTGTCGCCGGGGTGTGGGTCGGAAAGGACGATAACACCTCGCTTGGAGACAAGGAGGCGGGATCTCTGGCCGCCGTTCCGGTCTGGAAAGAGTTCATGAGCAGGGTGCTTGACAAATACAATGAGCGCAAGGAATTTGAGGTTCCATCCGGCATAAAAATCAGGAAAACCCCCCTGGGGGAAATTTCATTCAAGGTCAAGCCAACCATGTCCAAAGACGAGGTGCTCAGGGGACTGAAGATGATGGTAGTGGAATCCGGGGAAGACAAAGCGAAGCGCTCACAGGAATACGACTACAATAGAATAAGGTCTCTTTTCAGGCGGAACCAAGATGATGGTGAATAAGCAGATAACGAAGAAACGACTGGGTGAAATTCATCTTCTCGAACTTCGGTTACCTCAAAGCTCCAGGAAGTTTAGAGGGTCATTTATTGAACATTATTGTTCTGTTTTTGTATATCAGAATTTCCCTGTTGATGTGAGACCAGATTGCTGTTGAAAGAACCTGTTTCTCCAGATCCTCTCCCTTTCTCACTAAGTCTTCTATGGAATCGTTGTAGGTTACCCGTATTACATCCTGCTCTATTATGGGTCCGGAATCCAGATCCTCGGTTACGTAATGGCTCGTTGCTCCAACGATCTTGACACCTCTTTTGTAGGCGTTGTGGTAGGGACGCGCTCCGGGAAAGGCGGGAAGGAAGGAATGGTGAATGTTGATTATCCTGTTTTTGTAGTGTGAGACAAAATTCTCGCTAAGTATCTGCATGTACCTGGCAAGCACTATGAAATCTACTTTATAGTCGGCGAGAAGCGCGAGCTGACTGGCTTCCACTTCCTCTTTGTTGTTTTCCACATCGTTGAACACATAAAAATCCATGCCGTAGCGGTCAGCAACGGGCTTGAGGTTAAGATGGTTGCTTATAATGAGGGGAACTTCCACATTCCACTCCCTGACCCTTAACCTGTATATGATATCGGAGAGACAATGTGGGAGTTTTGAGACGAAAACCGCCATGCGCAGCACTCTCCCGGTGAAGAATATGTTGAATTTTATATCGAGTTCTGAAGCTACTTCCTCTTGGAAACGTTCGGAGAATTCCTCTTTGGGAATGGAAAATTTCTCCATTGCCCACTTTACACGGACAAAGGTGACCATGTCGTCCATGTCCATGCAGTGCTGCATTTCATGTATGTTACCGCCATGCCTAGATATGAAGTCGATTATTGCGCGGAGAAGACCCGGGCGGTCAGGAGAATGTGTAAGCAGTACTGCTTGTTCAGAGCTTTCTGGCATGATCAGGACCCACCTTCTTTATAATGAAAATGCCATTATACCTTAAAAAACGATATACTCCCACAAGTTTTTAAAACAGCCCCCTCAACAATCCTCCATCAACTTGGATAGTAGTTCCGGTCATGTAGCTTGCTTTCTCGGAAGCAAGAAAGCAGGCTAGGGCGACCAGTTCTTCAGGATTTCTATTCTTTGCAGGGAAATATCTTTCTCCATCTCTTCTAAGGTTTTTTCGTATTCAATGTTTATCTGGGCCCCAGAGAATTACGATTACAAGATAGATTTTCTTTTCAGGCCGGATGAGAAAGATGATGATGAGTAGTGAATGGAAAAGCAGGTATATTTACGGTAACACATTGTTAAGGACAGTAATTACTCAGCATGGGATTGTAACATGGCCGACAGATCTGATATCGAATGGACTGACTCTACATGGAATCCGGTGACGGGTTGCACCAAAATCACGCGTGGTTGCGAGAACTGCTACGCTGCGCGCTTTGCAGAAAGATGGCGAGGTGTCAGTGGCCACCCCTACGAACAAGGCTTCGACCTGCGTTTGTGGCCATCGCGGCTTGATCAGCCATCACGATGGCGAAAACCTCGTATGATTTTTGTAAATTCGATGAGTGATTTGTTTCATAAGCGTGTACCGTGCTGGTTCATCGACAAAGTTTTCCAACAGATGGAAAATGCTGACCACCATATCTACCAGATATTGACAAAGCGGAGTTCACTCATGCGGGATTATCTAAAGCACAGGTATTCAGAAGGTGTGGTTCCGAAACATATCTGGTGTGGTGTTTCAGTCGAAGACCAAACGGCTACAAGTAGAATTCCGCATCTTCAAACAACACCGGCCACGGTTCGCTTTTTATCTATTGAACCGCTATTAGGCCCACTGGGTGATATCGACTTGAAAGGGATTTCGTGGGTTATTGTCGGCGGAGAAAGTGGTCCTAATGCTCGTTCTTTGCGTCTTGATTGGGTTTGCGACATCCGTGACCAATGTGCTTCTACAGGCGTACCATTCTTCTTCAAGCAATGGGGAGGACGAACACCCAAGGCTGGTGGTCGCAAGCTTGAAGGGGTGGAACATAACGCTATGCCCAACTACTACTAAACGGAGGAATTATCCATGTCTTCTTTCGAGTGGCACCCTAATGAGCCACCTCCTCAGATTGAACCGCACAGCAAGGCGAAACTGGATGTGTTGCGCGGATACATCCAGAAATATTTCGACAGGTTGAATGTTAATCCGCAACGGGAGGAATTCAGGCTTGATCTAGTTGACGGTTTTGCCGGAGGCGGCACATTTCGTGATGGAGATACTGATATCTCAGGTACACCGTTGGTTATGTTAGAGGAAGCGGAGAAAGCGGAGGAGCGTTTAAACAGGAAGCGGAGAAAACGACTACACATCAACTGTAAATTCTATTTCGTTGACAAAGAAAAAGCCCACACGGATCACCTTAGAAAAGTTCTCAGAGAGCGGGGATATAAGGTTGATGAAGAGAAAATTGTTGTCAGAACCGGTCTTTTCGAGAATGAAATTAAATCTATTTTCTGTTCAATTAACGAAAGGCAGCCTCGTGCTGGACGCGCAATCTTTCTTCTCGATCAGACCGGTTTTTCTCAGGTAGAATTGTTGCTTATCTCTAGTATTTTGAGTGAGTTGCCAGCGGCAGAAGTCATACTTACGTTTGCTGCAGACGCACTTGTCAATCATCTTGCAATAACACCTGAAATAATTAAGGCAGTTTCACCGCTGCAACTGACTCAATCACAGATAGGCGATCTAATAGAATATAAGGAGGGGATTGGTGGCAGGGCTTTAGTCCAGAGGACGTTACGCAATCATATAAGGATAGTGACCGGGGCGGAATACGACACTCCATTTTTCATTCGCCCTAGAGGATCTCGCCGTGCGTTATGGTTTCTCCATCTATCAAGACACCCTACAGCGCGAGATGTCATGATTCAACTGCATTGGGATATTCAGAATAGGTTTGAGCATTATGGTCCCGGCGACTTTGGTATGCTAGGATGGGATACATTGGAAGACTCCTCAAATCTGCCTTTGTTTCGATTCGACGATCTTGACAGGAAACACATGCAAGACCAGCTTTTGGAATCGCTTCCGGGGAAGTTATACAGTTTGGTATCTGAACAATCTGTTACCGTAGATGCGATGCGGCATATATTCGCAAATCAAACTGCCGCTCGATTTTCCGATCTTGATGAGATTGTCCTTCACCTTGTTGGAGAAAAAGAGTTTCAAATTCTGAATCCAGAAGGCAAGGTGCGTTCGCGTTCGCTAAAGCATTTGAAACCTACGGATCGAATAGCACTACCTAAAACTCCATTACTTCCGGGATTCTCTCGCATACGGTGAATTTCCTTTTTGGTAAGTATTCCAAACCAAATCTCCAGATGGAAATTATTTCCTTGTCAGCACCATGCTCTTCCCGCTATCTGAAACCTCTTTCTCTCAAAAGCATACTTTTCTCCGAGGTTAAGTTCGGTCGGGATTTAACCGTATTATATTTGAGAATATAGTTGTTGGCCCGAGGTCTATTTTACCCAAGGCACATTTTCATATGGGTCTTCACCAGGGTTCCGCAAGCGATTCATATATCGACCACAATACTCAAACTTTTTGAGTAAAACCAATTCTATGTACCAGTGGCTTAGCCGAATAGCATCTATTTGAGCCTCGGCAGAGATAAGGTTATATTTCTTTTCAGGATGAATTAGATCATTACGAATTTGTATAATCGCTTCTGGCCCATCGCCAATATAACTATCGCCATTCTTGTTTCTTCTTTGTTTAATTTGCTGTTTAGAAAAACTTTTTAGACCTTCACATGAAGAAGGTATTTCTTTGTCAATTTCAATTATTTCTAATAGTCTTCTCAGCTTTTCCTCTGCTGGTAGTTTCTTTATTTTTTTTGCTGGCGGTCTTTCTCCTAGAACTTTGTAAGACAGAGATTCTAAGGCTGCCTGAGCTAAAATGATGCCTGCATGGGTGGGGCTGTTATTGCTGTTAAAATACCAATCGATAACAGTACATATAGTGTTTCCCCAATCCGAGTTTTTGTAAAAACGCCAAAATCCAGGGAATAGTTGAGAAAGGCTATCTCCACCATCTCTGCTAGGTAGCCATGATCTAGTGGTTTTTTGATTCCATGGTTCGATATGAGAAGTTCCCCATTCGAGGACCAATTCCCCATCGTATTCATCAATCGCTTTTACAAGCGTTAAGCCACACGCGGAACCACCAGCAAATGAGAGGAAAATTCGCAATCCACGCAAGATGTTTTCTGCTTCTTTTACAGAGAACGTTTCTCCGTCAGAACGTTTTATGGATCCAGTGTGTGAGACAGAATATCCGTCTTCTTGTTTTAATATCTTACGATTTTCAAAAAAGGAAGGAGCCTCTGTAATATCAATTCGCCATGGATCACACTCCATTTCCGTAACACCTAACCGACGGTGATTTCCGTCGACTTCAGCCCATTCGTCGCGTGAACCATAGAATGACTCGAAATTCAGAACATAGAAACTCACGGACTTAATCAGCGTGTTCAATTGAGCTACAGTACAGGGACTCATGTAAGGGAATAGAAAGCCCTTGAAGGTTTCTTTTGAATTCCTATTGTAGAAGAAGTCGTTAAGGTTGTAGGAAAGTAGTACCTTGATGTTAGAACCGTTTTTTAAAGTAACTAGGAATATTTTGTTCTGATAATCCTCTACTAACTGTATGGGAAGATTATCTGACTCTATACGACATATTATAGTTGGCGATAGATGAAGAACCACTTTGACCGGACAAGGTTCCCGCAGAGCTAAGTTTTCTACATGAGTGATACTTGTATTTTCCAAGAAAATTGGTTCGTTTGGTTTCGGAGGAGAATTGTCTAAAGACATTTTTACTTTCTATATCTTGAAGTTTTTTTTGGCTTCCGTTTTATTGGCTTAATCTCGGTTTCTAGAGGTGCCTGTATTTTTTCGTAGAGCATGAACAGATGTTCAACACGTTCTCGTTCGGAAGCGAAGCTGGTACGGCGGTAGAGCCGATCTACCGCACGGTCGAGGGTTTGGTGTGCCCGACGTAAATTTGGTGGCATTAGGTCAGGATCGTATAGGTCAGCAAGTGTTGCATCAGGATGGGCATCTCGAGCTTCAAGTACGGCTTGTGCAAGTGGTTCCAGTTTTGATAAATTCTTGTTTCCGCTAATGAAGCTCGGTGGTGTTGGGAAAGTGTTGTAAACTAGACCTATAGAATAGCGGTAGCGACTTTCTAGTCGTCCGCCGACATGGCGCAGCCAAGACATGTGCATAGCCGAGGTAAGAAGTGCGAAATCGATAAGAGTTGCATTCTCTAAAAGGCGAATGGCATTGCTTGGAATAACTGGTGGTTGCAACCAGCCAATTGGAACATATTTCCGCCTCTCTGAACTTGTTTCTGGAACGACTAGAAACGGAACTCTGGGAAGGACTTCAATGTTGTAACGTGTCGGGAAGTCGGCGATAGCTAGAGTGCTCTTGCGTTTGCTCCTAGACCGGAAATCGCGAACCAAGGCCATACGCTGTCGTATATTGGGTAATTCTTTGAGTACATTTGGCGATGCCTCTTGCAAAGCCAGAATCCAGCGGTTACGACCTTGAAGATATTCTTGAGCACCGACATAGGGACGCATGAAATATTCCGCGCCTGGTTCAGCCTCTAAAAACGAAGCACGTTCCTCTGCATTGAAAATGTAGTAGCCATTATCTATTGGCTGTGTACCACACACCAATTTTCCCAGCCCATTAATCGGTTGACTTTCTTCCCTAACCATGAGCCTGTGATTAAGTAATCCGCTTGCATCAAACAAGTAGGGTGAAATTGCGGCGTGCTGGGTTTCCTCCGGTTCCCCATTAATATCTGGGTAGTTGAACAGGAATTTATCTTTTCTTGCCGCTTCTTGCTTATCAAGCCCGATTATTATCACGTGCACATGGGCTTTACCCCTAGCGTCAGAACCCCAAGCAAAAGTACGATGAGCAAAACTGATCTCAAGTTTTAAGTGGTCAAATAACTTTGGCCAGAGTTGCGCTACCTGCTCACCCTGTGTAGTAGAGCTTGTTGCCACAAAACCTATTCGTGCTAATGTCCCTTGAATATATTCTCCGGCCTTTATGAACCAAGAGGCTACGTAATCCAGTGTGCCGCCACCTCTACCCAGAGCGGCTATCCTGCGAACTTGGGCACGTTGTTCGGGGGTCTGAAGCTTTGCTCCTCCGAATGGAGGATTACCGAATACATAGTCACAGCGTTCTGGTGGCAGAACTTCGGCCCAGTCAATTTCCAAAGCATCTGTATGTTGGATGTTGGGTGATGTTTCAAGTGGAATGCGTACATATGTTTCACCGAATTCCAAGCTTAATCTGTTATTCATAATATGGTCCATCATCCAGAGAGCGGTTTCAGCGATCCTGACCGGAAATTCGTTAAGTTCAATGCCATAGAACTGATTCACATTTACCAAAGAGAAGAAGTCCATATAGAATCCTCTTTGTCGTAGCTTAGCTTCGGTTTTCATCGTGTGGGTTTCGCGTGTGCGAAGTTCACGGAGCAC
The DNA here is from genome assembly GCA_965204035.1 of Thermodesulfobacteriota bacterium. Lineage (GTDB taxonomy): Bacteria > Desulfobacterota_D > UBA1144 > Nemesobacterales > Nemesobacteraceae > Nemesobacter. The sequence goes on along the minus strand of OZ241964.1, from coordinate 1,034,541 downwards.
CTCTATTTCGAGCATGCGGATTTCTCTGTATGTAATGATCAGGAAGTTCCCGCAACCGCAGGCCGGATCAAAGAAGGTAAGACTGCCGAGCTTTTTCTGAAACTCCTCAAGTCGCTTTTTACGGTTACTTTTCAGTGTCTTGATCTTTTCGAACTCAGCACGGAGATCATCGAGAAACAGCGGTCCAATAACCTTGAGAATGTTTTTCTCAGTAGTGTAGTGCGCGCCTTGGGCTCGACGTTCCGCTGGTTCCATGACCGACTGGAAAAGCGCACCGAAAATCGCTGGCGATATCTCTGACCAGTCGAAATAACAAGCCTCAAGAAGCCGCTTGCGCATCGCCTTGTTAAAAGAGGGGATAAGTAGGGGTTCATGGAAAAGGTCGCCGTTTATGTAGGAAAAGCTTGCGAGATCTTCATCAAGCGTCAAAGATCGTTTGTCAACCGGAGTATCCAGAACTTGGAAAAGCTGGGTAAGCATAGGTCCGAGATCGGAACCATCCTCTCTGGTACGCGTTTCGATGAATTCAAGGAATATATCTCGTGGCTCGAAAATACCCGTGTCATCGGCAAACAGGCAGAAAACAATCCGCACTAAAAAACGTTCCAAGTCATGGCCTTGGTAGCCTGCTTCTTTAAGCGCGTCATGCAGGTGTCCTACAAGTTCAGCTGCCTTGATATTAACGGGGTCTTGATCACGGAAGGTCTTGCGTTCCACGCCAAGAACAAATCCGAAGTTTTCCACATGCGAGGACAGATCTTTCAGTGTAAAATCAGCTTGTTCTCTTGTGTCGAGATCGTGAAGCTCAAAATTCTGGAAATCGCTGACTAAAATATAACGTGGACGTTCTCTCTCGGGCAAAGCATCAAAATAATCCCCAGCTTGCTCATAGGCGTCGGCTAGATTATTGCCGGCGCTTTTTTGTTCAACTAGCAGCACTCCCGGCCAGAACAGGTCTATGAAGCCCGACTTGTTGTCGAGTTTCTTTACATGTTTTTCATAACGCGCTACGGAACGACGCTTAACGTCGAATATTTCAAAAAACTCGTTATAGAAACTCTGTGTCTGTCCTTTTTCATATGCTGCATCCGCCCATTCGCGGGAGAATTCAGCGGCACGGCTGCGAATTTCATTCCAAGATAAGCGCATGGCAGTTCACATATTCAATCAAACGCATTATTCGTAATCAAAGTTCTGCTAGCTCTCAAAGAATTTTCAAGGCAGTTTTTTATTTCTTCTCACGAAACGCAGATCAGAACAGTCCTCGCAAAAGTCCTCCGTCAACCTGAATAGTCGTCCCGGTCATGTAGCTTGCTTTCTCAGAAGCAAGAAAGCAGGCTAGGGCGGCCAGTTCTTCGGGAGTGCCTATTCTTCGAAGCGGAATGTCTCTTTCCATCTCTTCTATGGCTTTTTCGTATTCAATGCCTGACTGAGCGGCTCTTTTTTCCGCAAGCTCTTTTATCCTGTCCGTGTAGATTCTTCCGGGACAGATGTTGTTCACCAGGATGTTGTACTTTGCGAGTTCGTTTGAAAGAGTCTTCGAGAAACCTATAAGCCCGGCGCGGGAAGTATTTGAGAGCATGAGCCCGTCTATCGGCTGCTTAACGGCTATTGAGGTTATGTTTACTATCCTTCCCCAGTTCCGCTCCTTCATCAGGGGAACTGCTTTTTTTGTCAGGTAAATACCGCTTAGGAGGTTGAGCTCCAGGGCGTTCTGCCAATCGAGGGAGTCAAAATCTTCAAAAAAGCCGAAAGGGGGTCCTCCAGCGTTGTTTATGAGAATATCAATTCCGCCAAGTGTTTCTACCGTGTCTTCTATCACACGGTCGATCTGTTCTTTATTCGTTACATCGGCCGCGGAGGCAAGAACATCCACTGGGAACCGGGTTCTTATTTCGGAAGCCGTACGCTCTATTTCGTCTTTTGAGCGGGAGAATATGGAGAGATTTACGCCTTCATCCGCAAGAGCGAAGGCTATTGCCTTTCCGATTCCCTTGCTGGACGCCGCCACCAGGGCGACCTTTCCCTTTATGCCGAGATCCATAAACTATTTCTTCTTCTGCTTTGACTTTGCTTTTTTCGTGTCGGACTTTATCGAGTCATATGTCTGGCTCGAACCTGAAACAGCTCCTTGTTCCGTCGGAAGAACGGGACTCTGAGAAGAAGAGGCGGGGGCACCTTCTCCGCCGACATCGTGATCTCTTAGCTGCTTGGGCTCAGATATCTTTTTCTTTCCGTAGTCGGTTTCATACCAGCCCGAACCTTTCAGATGAAAAGCTGAAACAGAGATGATTCTTTTAAGTCTTCCTCCACACTCTTCACACTTGGTGGCAGGCTTATCATTAAAGCCCTGAAGGATTTCAAAGACACTTTCACACTTTTTACATTCATACTCGTAAATAGGCATGGCTTATAAAATCTCCCATATTTCCAGAAAATCATCCGGACATATGAGAAAAAATCAAGAACAGCGATGAAATAGGGCGCTTGTCGCCGATTCTCCTGGATTTGTTCATGGATTTATATAAGTTTACATAATATACATTATCGGACGTTAGGTATTTTCGCCGGGAAAATCGAAAAGGAGTATCGTTTGGGACATATTTATGAGTAATCAAAGGTAGTTAGAAGTCAAAGCTTATAGGTTTTTCAGACAATTATAACTATTGCTCTTCCTGGACCATGAACTCCCAGTGTAAGGTTGAGTTCTATGTCAGCCGTCCTGCTCGGCCCGGTTATAAAAGAAATGCACGTACACAATTCATCATAATTTTTTTCATAAGATTCCCCGAGCTTTGCAAACAAAGCATGAATATTCAAAACTATGTTTTCCTTTTCAAGTATCGCGATATGCACGGGAGGTAGAAGCGAAGTAAGTCTTGGCTGCTCCGGACCGGACAGCAAAACCAAAGTTCCGGTGTCAGCAATGGCGAAATCAGCTCCAGTTATGCCTATATCTGCGGTTGCGAGATCAGTTTCCGAGGCAATTTCAAGTGATTTCAAGGGGTTTATATTCCAGAAGGCAACAGACTGGGCACCAAGTTCCTGGATAAGTTCATTTATCTTCTCAATTAGGCTTCCTTTTTCTTCGAGCAGATGAACTTCCCCGGATACCATCTCAAAGTTTACTATAAAATCGTTTTGCAACTTCCTTTGATCAATAGATAATTCAGGGTTTAAAAAACTATTCTCCGTAGTTTCTCTTACGCCTTCCTCCATTGTTGATACAGAACGTAAGTTTCGTAGTATAAGTGACTTGGATTCCTTGGAAATCATCTTAGCACTCCGTTTTTGCCGTGGTATTTCTCTTTCCATCTCTTTCTGAAAGGTTTTCTCGAGAAAGCAGGAAAGTTCTTTTCTTTGGTCCACTTTGAAAAGGGATATGGAAGTCCCCTTAATTCATTGTCTTTTTGGTAGAAATACTGCAGGAAGACCATCATTCTTCCCGTAAGACTGTAGTAAAATGGCTTGCTGAAGACGAAACTCCAGACCCGAAAGGCAATTTTCTCCATAAATCCCGGCAGATTCGCCCTTCCCTTGGTTTCTTCCACTACTTTTTGCCTCAGAGAGAGAAGAACATGGGGAAAATCGATCTTTACGGGGCATACGTCCCTGCAGGCTCCGCAGAGAGAAGACGCAAATGGCAGATCCGCGGTTTTTTGCGGATCGTTTAGCTGCGGAGTTATTATTGCCCCTATTGGTCCCGAATAAACCCATCCGTAACTATGCCCTCCAACCTGCCTGTAAACCGGACATATGTTGATGCAGGCTCCGCATCTTATACAGTAAAGCGATTCCCTGGTTTCCTCTGATTTCGCGATGTCGCTTCTTCCGTTATCAACAAGAACCAGGTGAAACTGCCGGGGGCCGTCACTCTCCCCTTCCCTCTTGGGGCCCGTTATGAGAGAAACATAAGTAGAGGATTTCTGACCCGTAGCGCTTCTTGCCAGCAGACTGAGAAAAATGGAAAGCTGCTCGAACCTTGGGACGATCTTCTCTATTCCCATGATAGCCACATGTATGTCCGGGAACGTGGTCGCGAGCCTGGCGTTACCCTCGTTCTCGACTATTGCTATGGTTCCTGTCTCAGCCACGGCGAAGTTAACCCCGGAAATACCCATATCGGCCGAGAGAAATTTCTCTCTCAGTTTTTTCCTTGCTAAGTTGGTAAGTTTCTGCGGCTCTTCATACTCAGGCACTCCGAATTTCTCGGAGAAAAGCTTTGAAATATCTTCCTTGGTCTTGTGGATCGCGGGGGTGATTATGTGGAAAGGATGATCGTCACAGAGCTGTACTATGTACTCTCCGAGGTCTGTTTCCACGGTGTCTATCCCGTTCGATATAAGGTGTCTGTTAAGTTCTATCTCCTCTGTGGCCATCGATTTGCTTTTCACGACGTTTCTGACGTTGTTTTCTCTGGCTATATCGACCACTATTGAGGAGGCTTCTTCGGCGTCTTTTGCCCAGTGCACCTTGCCCCCTACCCTGGTAACGCTCTCCTCAAGCTCCAGAAGATAGCTGTCCAAGTTGTTGATTACCTGTTCTTTTATTCGTCTGGCTTCGGACCTGAGCTCTTCCCACTCGGAAACCTCGCTCACCGCTTTTTTCCTGGAACTTCTTGATCTGTCGGTGAAATTCACAAGAGCCTTTTTCAGCTTGGGGTCCCCGAGGGCTTCCACGGAATTTTTCTTGAAGTCTATGCGTTCGGTAATCATTCAGAACCCTCAAAAGCAAGAAGCTCGGCCAGATGAAGCACCTTTACGGGCAGTTTCTTTCTGGATACAAGCCCCTTTATGTTCATAAGACACCCCATGTCGGTTGAAACCACGGCGTCAGCGCCTGAATTCACGATTGAATCCGTTTTTTCCTGAAGCATGGATTTCGATACTTCCGGGTACTTGATGGAAAAAGTTCCTCCAAAACCGCAGCAGGCATCAGCCATCTCCATTTCAATCAGATCAACTCCGCTCAGGGATTTGATAAGCTCCCGGGGCTGAGAGCTTATCCCGAGCTCCCGAAGCGCATGGCAGGAATCATGAAACGTGACCCTGCCCCTGTATGCCGAGTTAAGACTGAGGGCTTCTTTTCGCTGGAAAACAAATTCGGAGAACTCATAGACGTTGGATGAGATTTTCTCCGCACGGGACAGTTTCTCCGGGTCATTACGGAAAAGCTCCGTGTAGTAATTTTTTACCATGGACACGCATGAACCCGAAGGACACACGATTGCCTCGTCCCCATCACCAAAGACATCGAGGAAGTGACAGGCAACTCTCTCGGCTTCTTCCCTGTGACCAGAATTAAAAGCGGGCTGTCCGCAGCATGTCTGGTCTTGCGGAAATTCAACTTCAAGCCCCATGCCGGATAGAACTCTCAGCATCGCTTCTCCTACTTCGGGAAAGAAATTGTCCACGAGACAGCTTATGAAAAGACGGATCTTTTGTGGTTTTTCTGATGAGCTCATAACGATTTCTTGTTCCAGACTTCCTGCCACGCTTGAAATTCAGGCAGAGTAACCTTATAACGCGCGCAGCTTCCTTCGTGCAAGGCAATCAACTCGTTTTCGGCGATTTCTCTGAATGTTTCCCTGTCTTCAAATTCAATGTTCTTTTTCACCCAGTCCTCAATATGCTCAAACGCGGACTTTCTGTTCATCGAAGCACGGATGATTTCCCGTACAACATGAAAAAGCCCTTCGCGATGCTTGATCCGGAACTGATCGGGCTCTCCGATCACTTGTCTTACCGCTCTGTATCGTGAAGCCGAGGATTCATACGCCTTGAAGAAGATGTTTTTGAGAAGGGCAATTTCCTTGAGTTCATAAACACCCAAGACGGCTTCGGTGTACGCGTCGGTTGGCACCTCTATAAAAGAAAGAGGCATAAGGTTTTCCCTGATCAGCGGGATGTTGGCGGCAAGGCGTGACAAGCGCTTGTTAACATCATCAAACGGCTGCAGATAGGGGATCTGTACCATCATGAAAAAGGACTGCTCAAACGGGTCCTTAATGGCGGTGGCGCTCGCGAGGAGCTGGTCAAAACATTCATCAATCAACTGAGGTGTTTCGAGTGGCCGGAATGCGGATTTCCCGATTCCGACGGCGATGCGTCGCAGTTTGCCGATCGATTTTGGACCAGCAAGAAGATTGTGCGCCAGCAACGCGTGGAGATTGAAAATGGTATAGCGGTTAAAGCCAATCTCAGCCGCGGAATCGACAAGGAACTCAATGGCTTCTTTGTGGTTCAGGATCATCTGGACTTCCAGCTGATCTTTTCCCTCTGCCTCTTTGCCAAAATTAATAAGCCGACTGGTTTCAAGCAGGGAATAGGTGTTACCCTCAAGACGGCTTGAATTCCATGATATATCTATGAGCAGACGGTTAAGAATCTGCTTCGCATGGGCACCTGCGGGTTGTTCCGCCGCAACCTGGGTACCGATTTTCCTCAGATGTTCCCGCTCTTTTTCGGAAAGATAGAAACTTGTGTTCGGCAGGTAGGAATCAAGAAATTTTCGGTCGTACCCTACCCGCTTTCGAGTTTCGATGGGCTGACGAATATATTTCCGAATTTTATTTACGCCCTCCGGGAGCAATTCTCCGGGCTCGGCGTCTTTTTCAGGGACTTCCCTGTATACCGCTCTTTCCGCAGGAAGTCTGTACTTGACTCCTCGTTTCTCGCCATCAGTAAGCAGACGGCCTTCGTCCACAAGATGCTTCAGGCGGTACTGGAGCGTGCGACGAGGAATTTTCTCATCAAGTTTGTTCGTAATTTCCCGAATGCCGGTTCCATCCGGGAACATCGACACAATAGCTTCGATAGCCTGAAACTTTTCTTCCGGTATCCTTTTTGCCATTTTTACTCAGTACCGTACCTAGAGATATACGCAACCAAGATACAACTATACGCAATTAAAGACTTTTATACGCAACTAAAGCATAGTTATGCGTAATTAAAACACATTTTTGCGCAATTATCAATGTTTTTGCGCAAATTAATTCTTTTTAACAAACTATCCATGGATACAGTCTCGGAAATTCCGATTCGACAACCCGTTGGCGCAGTACAATTTCCGGGTGTGTTTGACACTTTACTTCTTCTTAATAGAATCACTGGTGGAATCCTGATATTAAAGTGAAAAAACAGAGCCAACATATTTGCGTATAGGACAGAGATAATCATATGAGTACGATTTTCACACAGATAATAAACCGGGAAATTCCGGCCGACATAGTATACGAAGACGAGGTCTGTCTGGCCTTCAGGGATATAAACCCCCAGGCTCCCGTTCATGTCCTTCTGATACCGAAAAAGGAAATAGTCTCAATGGCGACTGTTGAAACCGGAGATCAGACCGTCCTGGGGCACCTTATGGTCAAGGCTTCGGAAATAGCCTCAATGCTCGGCCTTAGCGAGGGCGGATACAGGCTTGTCGTAAACACGAACGAGGACGCGGGACAAAGCGTTTTTCACCTGCACATACATATTCTCGGCGGAAGGAAACTCACCTGGCCTCCCGGATAATTTCCACCGCTGAAGCTGTTACGGATTTATTGCCGCGCAAAAACGGGCTAAAGCCCGAGCGCTGAGGCATCCCTTTCGCTTAGGAATCTTCCGTTTGACCTTTTCTTTACGGTTCTTCCCCTCTTCCAGGACCGCTCGCATCTGGGTTCCTCGGAAAGATCAGCAAGTTCCACATGGATCTCTTCTCCCGTAAAGACCTCGAACCTGCTTACCCCGCAGAGGTCTTCAAGCTCCGGTTCGAACTTCTTTATCTCGTCAAAAAGATCCTTGTTAACCGTCACGGAAAGAGCAGCGTCAAGGGGATTGTTTATGCCGCCCTCCCCTCGCGCATCTTCAAGGGCTTTTAGGCATAGCTTCCTTATATCCATAACATCGTTCCAGGTTTTATCGGCCTCGATTTTCTCAACGCGCGGAAACGTTTCGAGGTGCGCGTTGGCATCGTCGTCTTTTTTCAGGGATTTATAGGCTTCAAAAGAAGTATGGACCAGTATAGGTGCGAGAAACTTTATGATTCCCTCGGCTACCTGGTACATGACCGTCTGGGCGCGCCTTCTTTTTCGGCTGTCCTTTTTTTCGCAGTAAAGCCTGTCTTTTATGCACGCGAGGTAAACGGCGCTCATCTCGTCGCAGCAAAAAGAGAAAATAAGATCGCTTGCTTGCTTGTAGCTAAAGCCTGAATAGGCATCCAAGGTTTCGTTCGCGAACCTGGTGAACTCGCAGTACGCCCAGTGATCAATCGAATACCTGTCGTCCTCGTTGAATTCGACACTGTCTTGTTCCGGGTCGAAATCACTTAGGTTCCCAAGCAGAAACCGTACGGTATTCCTTATTTTTCTGTACTCGTCCGCGGCGATGTCGAAAAACTCCCAGTCGACCTTTATATCGTTTGAGTAGCTAAGCGAACTTACCCACCATCTGCATATGTCCGCCCCGTATTTGCTGAGAATATCTTCAACCTCGATCGCGTTGCCGCCGGATTTGCTCATCTTTCTGCCCCGGGCGTCCACCATGAATCCATGGGTAAAAAGGGCGCGGAAAGGGGGTTCTCCGGTCGCTCCCAGAGCCACGAGAAGCGAGGACTGGAACCATCCCCTGTGCTGGTCCGAACCCTCAAGGTACATATCCGCCGGGTACCCGAGATCTCTTGCGTTGAGGACCGAGTTCCAGGACGAGCCCGATTCAAGCCACACGTCAAATACGTCATTGCCTTTTAAAAGGCCTTCTAAGTCGTCTTTTGACTTAAGCCAATCCGGGGCTTCGGGGTCGTCTTGGGGATCATAGTTATCAAGAAGCTGGTGCGGTTCGGAGAAAAACCAGACGTCAGAACCCTTCTCTCCTATTTTTTCGGCAACGGCCAAAACTATTTTCGCCGTCATAACCGCCCTTCCCTCTCCGTCCGTGAAGTACGGAAGCGGAAGCCCCCATGATCTTTGCCTGGATATGCACCAGTCGGGCCTTGACTCGAGCATTCCGCCGAGGCGGCTTCTTCCCCAGTCGGGATAGAAATCAATGTTTTCCCCGACTGCGTCAATGGCGATTTCTCTCAGGGTCTTTCCGGCATCGCCAAACGGTTTGTCCATATGTATGAACCACTGATCTGTTGCTCTGAATATGGTAGGCGTCTTGCTTCGCCAGTCATGCGGGTAACTGTGGACGTAGGGTTCCGAGTGAAAAAGATTTCCGCTCTCGGCAAGTCTCTGCGTTATTAATTCATTGCTTTCCCAGACCCCCTTTCCTCTCAGCCATTGCGGTACCGTATCGTCAAAAGTGCCGTCCCCTCTAACCGGACAGTAGATATCAAGCCCCTCCTGAAGACCGGTTCTGTAGTCCTCATCGCCGTGACCGGGGGCCGTGTGGACACATCCGGTGCCGGTTGAGAAAGTCACGTAGTCGGCCGTTACTACGACCGATTTTCTGTCAATAAACGGATGGCTGCACGATACGCCCCGTCGCGACAGCTCCTCTCCAAGGCAGGAACCGACTTTTTCGTAATCCTCTCTTCCTGATTTTTCGAAAACTTCTTCGCAAAGTGCCTCGCCGATAATCAGATTCTCACCCTCGGGGGATCTGTAAAGACCGTATTTCCCCTTCGGGGCGACGGCGACGGCGAGGTTCGCCGGAAGGGTCCAGGGAGTTGTGGTCCATATGACAAGGCATACCCTCTCGGCTTGCTCCGCGTTAAGGGACTGGGGCAGCGCCGCCGGGTCGTCAATTTCAAAGAGCACGTAAACGCTTTTGTCCTCTCTTTCGTGGTATTCGAGCTCCGCCTCGGCGAGGGCGGTACGGTTTTCAATTGACCAGTGGACAGGTTTTAAGTCCCTGTAGACAAGCCCTTTTTCAAGCAGTTGCGAGAAGGCCTTTAACACTCCGGCTTCATAACCGGGGGTCATCGTCAGATAGGGTTTTTTGTAGTTGGCCAGAGTGCCGAGACGGATCATCTGCTTTGACTGCATTTTCACGTATTTCGCCGCGTATTTGCCGCAGCTGCGTCTGATTGAGAGCGCTGTCATGGCGGAGGCGTCTTCCCCCAGTTCTTTTAAGACCTTGTGCTCTATCGGAAGACCGTGACAATCCCAGCCGGGAACGAAATCCACGTCAAACCCCTCCATTACCTTTGACCGTACGACCAAGTCCTTTAGGACCTTGTTAAGCAGGTGGCCCAGGTGAATGGGACCATTTGCGTAAGGGGGTCCGTCGTGGAAAAGGAATTTTTCACGGTCGCGGCTTTTTTCGCGGATTTTTCCGAAGAGGTCTTCCTTCTCCCAGGATTTCTGGATGAGAGGTTCTTTCTGCTGCAGGTTGGCCTTCATCGGGAAATTTGTTCTGGGAAGGTTAAGAGTGTCTTTGTAGTTTATTTTCTGCTGCATTTTATTTGGTAGAAGTATTTGCGGCGAGGCTGGGGAATCCCAGGTCTCCGGCAAGTCCGCCTATAACGGATTATCAGACATCATCGAAAAAAGATTCAAATTCTTCAAGCAGGGCATTTGAAAACTCCACCCATTCTTCCCATTCGTCCATGTAGTTTCTTGATTCATCAACTTTTTTCTTGACGATTATTCCGTTGTTGAATTTTTCCACAAGAAAATACCCGACTTTCTGGAGCTTTTTTTCAAGTATTGAAGAGTACTGGTGAAGGATGAGTATTTTTTCTTCCTGGGCCTCCCTGTATTCCGCGATGAAATAGCCGTTATTCTGGGGTGAAGGCATATCCATTGTCACATGCTTGAACATGGTTGGATTTATGTTCTCAGCCTTCATTGATATGTAGAGCTCCATTCTTACCTCCGCCGAAAAAGAATTTTACAATATTTTTGAAATAATTTCTTGGGGTAAGATTCGAGACCTGCCGATGACGGGCTCAAGGTCACGGGCCAAGCGTAAATAAACCTAAAATTTGCCTGTCCCGCGTTTATGTCTCTGGTTTAGCCTCCGGTGGCGTAACACGTCGTAGCCAAGCGCCAGCAGAATCAGGGCGAATTCCAGCAATCGCGCCCATATCGGCTGCTGATACGGCTGCATGGTGTATTCATTCAGGTTAAGCCCGGTTACGTAGCTGACCAGGACTGCGAGCGAGGCCGTCCATGCCCATGCGCTGGGGAATATGGCGGCAAACGGCAGCAGCCAGAGCAGGTACCACGGATTAATGACCGGCGACACCACGAGCAGCGCCCCGTAAAGCCAGTCGCCCCGCGGTATGGAGTCCGCGCCGTCTTTACGGTAACGCGCGCTGTAGGATAGCCAGAAGGCGGCGAACATAAGGCCTAACACCAGCTTGGTTTCGAAAGCTCCCAGGACGGTTGAGAGAAGGCCGAACAGTGCCGAATTGAATTCCCATTCCCGTGCGAAGACCCGAAGCGACTGCATGTCCGTACCGCCGCTCAGCACAAACGGCGCGTACAATGCCAAGACCGTAGCCCCGCACAGGATCCAGTGTCTGATTCGGGCGCGAAGCAGCACCAGCGGCACCAGAACCAGCGCAAACACCTTGGCCCCGGCGGCCATTCCCAGGCAGATGGCGGTGCTTTGCCATCGACGGTTCCTGGCAAGCACGATTGCCGCCAACAGAAAGCAGATGCCGACTCCGTCGGGGTGTGCGGTAAAAGCAATTTCCTTCACTACAAGCGGACACCATGCGTACAGCATAACGTTGCCGGCGGACGTAAGACGAAAAAGCAGGACTATGGTCACAAGATCAAACGCTATGAGAATCGCCTGCAACGCGGTTACGCTGCCCGGCCAAAGGACGTAGCCGAGCAGGAAGACAAACTGAGTGACGGGGGCGTAGATGGTCGGCAGATCCGGATTGTTTATCTGATCCAGGATTCCCCGAAACAGTTCCGGAACCGTGGAATCGACAAAAAAAGCCTCGGGGGCGAAGCCGTAAGGCGTGCCGGTCGTCGCGAAGCGGTAGCCGTCCCAGAGATATCTGTAGAAGTCATCCTCGAGCAAAGGTCCGCCGAACAGGCCGCAGACCCTGAACACAACTGCCCAGAGAAGCACGCGGCCGAACGGGAATCGCTCTCCGCGACGGGAAATATAAAAATAGAGAAAGAATACGGGCAGTCCCGCGCACGCCATCAGAAGAAAAAACAGGGAGAGAGCGGGTTCTCCCGGCTGGCGGGCAAAAAAGGCCAGAGCGAAATAGACAGCGGCGCACCAGAATCCGACTATGTCGGTCAGGCGGCGAGCCCTGGCTGAAGATTCCGTGCCTCCGTTCAGAATGGACACTGAAGTTCTGAAGAGGCGGGAAACCCGCTTTTAATTTTTAGGAGCAGTGCTATCATTTTATTCTATATTTAACACGTAAACCCCTTTTTTTTCACTGTTTGCGTAATCAGTCGTTTAACCCTGCAAAGGAGAGTAAGACCGTATATGATAACCCGTGGCGCCGCAGGATACGCAACGGCCGCTTTTGTGTTTCTGATCCCCGCCGTTCTGGCCGTTCTGCTTCTCAGCGAATTCCCCGCATCGGGCAAAACCATTCCGACTTCGTTCTGGGATGCGGCAAACGATGCGAACACAGAGGAAATTGATCACACTGTCTGGCAACAGGTACTGAACGGGTATCTGCGAGTTCACGTCTCCGACATAAACAGATTTGACTATGCGGCGCTGAAAGCGAATTCCCGGGACCGGGCCAAGCTCGAAAGCTATCTTGATTACCTGCAGCGGCTTGACCCGAGAAATTATTCAAAAGCCGAGCAGAAAGCCTACTGGATAAACCTCTACAACTCCCTTACCGTGAAACTCATTGTGGACGCCTACCCGGTCAAATCAATACGCGACGTGTGCGGAGACCGGGCTTCGGGTTCGCAGTGCTCGGGTCCGTGGAAGGAAGCACACGCGAAAGTAGCCGGCCGGGACCTGACCCTAGACAATATCGAAAACGACATCCTCCGCCCTGTCTGGAAGGACAATCTCATTCACTACGGCCTCAGCTGCGCGAGCTACGGCTGTCCCAGTCTTCTTAAAACGGCCTTTACCGCAAAAAACACGAAAAAACTTCTCAGAACCGCGGCGCGAGAGTATGTTAATCACCCTCGCGGGGCAAGCTTCATGGAAGACGATTTAATTGTCATCTCAAGCATCTACCAGTGGTATTCAGAGGATTTCGGTAAAACCGAACGGGACATCATAAAACATCTTCACGATTACGCAGATGAAAAGCTTGCAGGTCGGCTTCAGAATTTCAAGGGAATTGTAGATTACGACTACGACTGGAGTCTTAATTGTCCCTGACCTTAAGTTCAGCAGGGGAGAATTGCCCGGAACATTATCCATGATTAGAATGCGCCGGCCGCGCTCCTTTTCTGCCCGAGCGAAAAAAACCCGGCATTCCAGACAGAACCCGATCTGAGTCCCATCCGGAATTCCGGGCCAGATTAAAACAGCTTAAGAGAAAACAGGTCTTTCCCCCCGCGCTCTCTTGTTTCGTGCATGTCAGAAAGAGTAACCCAGAGAAACGGCGAAGATGTTGGACTCCGCGGTATTCCGCCCGTCAATAACCCTGGCGTATGAGCCGCTTACACTCGCCCCGCCCCCTACAATGAATGTGAGCGTCGATCCGATAGTGTGAATATCTTCTTCTATCTCGGGAAAACGTGCCGGAGTAAATCCCTCCGAACCGAGATCAATTCCGCTCGTCGAGTTCTCCATCGTGTAGTTAACGCTTAACCCGAACATGTCCGCGAGAAACAGGCTTCCGGTAACGTTAGCGAAAACGGCATCCGGAATGTCTTCATTGCGCACGCGGTAACCGACTTCGCCGGATACGGCGAAATTATCGGAGAGAAACTTGCCGGCAATTCCGGACACCTCAAACCCGTCTCCCCCGTCGCCGATTGAGTTTATGTAGCCCGTATCATAGCTTCCGGCCTTGATTCCTCCCACGCGAAACGCGATGCTGGGCAACTGTGGTGTCACGGTTTCGTCAACAACTCGAACCGTCACGCCCGCAGTTACGTCCGTAAGGCCCGTTTCATCGTCAGACTCCTTGGGTCCCCCTCCGGGTTTTGAAGCCTCAGACCCTCCCACCGTCAGATCGAGAGCCAGGTAATCCATAAGCCCGTACTTGATATTGACCATGGCGGTTTTCTGGGTGAGATCCCCATCCGCAAGGGCTCCCGGTGCCGCATCATTATCAGCTACGTAGTACTGATCAGCCTTCTGGTAAATGAGAGAAAGCGACACTGAACCTCCCCCGGGCGCGGGAAGCCATGCGGAGTTGCCCGCGTTTGCAAGAGGCAGGTAACTGAAAACTGCCATAACTGCTGAAATTGCGATCAAACTTAATTTTTTCATACTGAACACCTCTCCTTTTGTTTTTGTGCTATACGGAATCAGAGTTTGTAACGGCGAGTGAGATATTCGCTTACAAGCTCTTTTTCTTCGCCACTGAGCTCTTCCATTTCGCCGAGGCTGTTTTTGAGGACCATGGCGCTTTCCCCGTTCAAATCAGCTTTTTTCATGGAACAGGTATCGCAGACAAGCTTGCTGAAGGTTATGGCTTTTCCCTTGGCGTAATCGCTTCTGGGACTCGCTCCATCGCCCGCGGCGGCGGAACCGGAGGCAAAGGCCGGAATCTGAACAAACAGCATCGCGGCCGTGATCAGGACTAAAACGGTAATGTATTTCATCAAGTTACTCCTCCTTGTAAGAAATTAAAAAATGATTGTAACAATTACTCCTAATGAATTCAACCTGTCCGCTTTTCTGTAGGGAGTCAATTAACTTGACTTTGTGCGGAAACATTTAAAAAATGTCTATTTCTGTTATTTTCTTCCCGAGGATGTACTGTGTTTCAGTAACATAAACCGAAGAAAAGCGGAACTTCCGCAAGAGGAGAGGAAAGTGAAATTTTTCATAGATTCAGCAAACATGGAAGAGATAAGGGCCGCCGCCGCTTTCGGCATAGTGGACGGAGTGACGACCAATCCCTCGCTCGTGTCAAAAGAGGGGAGCCAAGAAGATTTTGAGGGACTGATAAAAGAAATATGCAATGTCGTAAAAGGTCCCGTGAGCGCGGAGGTGCTCAGCACCGAGTATTCCGAGATGATTTCGGAGGGCAGGAAACTCGCAGTTATAGACGAGAACGTCGTCGTCAAGCTTCCCATGACCGAAGATGGCGTAAAGGCTACGAAAACCCTCTCGGACGAGGGTGTAAACGTTAACGTCACCCTTGTTTTTTCTCCTTCCCAGGCGCTTTTGGCCGCAAAAGCTGGAGCTGCCTACGTAAGCCCTTTTGTTGGAAGGCTCGACGACGTGTCGTCAGACGGAATGGACCTTGTGCTTGACATCTGCGAGGTCTACGCGAACTACGCCTACGAAACTGAAATACTGGTCGCAAGCGTAAGGCACCCGATGCACATAGTGGAAGCGGCCAAGATGGGAGCCGATGTTGCCACTTTCCCCTACAGGGTATTTACCCAGCTGTTCAAGCATCCTCTCACCGACATAGGGCTTGAGAGGTTTCTTAAGGACTGGGGGAAGAAGTAGGCGCAGACCATGATGCGCAGACCAGGAACTCTCTGTTGCCTCCAGATCCTTTTATAGGAGATTCAGCCAAACCTTTAATTTTGAATCCTAACTCATTAAGATAAGATATTATTTTGTCGTTAACTTCTTTGAGTTTATCTTCATTTCTTACTACGCCCTTTGTTCCGACGTCCTTTCTGCCTACCTCGAACTGGGGCTTTATCAGGGCAATCAGCGTCGCGTTATCGGCAAGCACGGAAACGGCGGGTTCTATTATCATCGTGAGCGAAATGAAAGAAACGTCGACCGTGACTATGTCGACTTTTTCTCCGACATCTTCTGCCCGCAGGTACCTGCAGTTTATCTTCTCCCTTACTACGACCCGTTTGTCATTTCTAAGCTTCCAGTCGATCTGCCCGTGGCCCACGTCAAACGCATAGACTCTGGATGCTCCGAAGTGCAGAAGACAGTCCGTAAAGCCGCCGGTGGAAGCCCCTATGTCAAGAGCGACTTTTCCTCCGACGTCTATATTGAACTCCGTTATCGCCTTCTCAAGCTTAAGCCCTCCCCTGCTTACGAATTTTCTGGGGTCATGCTCCACAATGATTTCGGAATCTTTTTTTACCGCCGTTCCGGGTTTTTCTACTTTTTTCCCGTCCACAGTAACCCGACCGGACATTATAAGCGCCCGGGCCTGGTTTCCGCTTTGGGCCAGATTTTTTTCGACAAGGAGGCTGTCAAGCCTCGTTTTACTCTTCTCTTTCACTTAACCAGATAGCTATTTCTCTTAGAGGATTTGGAGTTCTCTGAAAACTCTCAAGCTCTCCTATGGCTTGGTTTGTGAGCTCGGAGACTTTCGCGTTTGATGCCTGGACCCCCATAATCGATACGTAGGTGTGTTTCTTGGGTTCGGTTTTGACTTCTGGACCCCGTGTCGTGTCGTGGTTTCCCGTAACATCCAGGATGTCGTCTTTTATCTGAAAGGCGACACCTATTTTCTCCGAATAGGATTTAAGCTTCAGAAGCTCTTTCTCCTTCGCTCCGGCGAGGATTGCTCCACTAAGAACGGATGCCGTGATCATTTTTGCCGTTTTCATCATGTAGGTATTCAAGGTTTCGCTAACGGATGGATGTTCGTCTCCATCCATTTCAAGGTCAAATGCCTGCCCGAGAACCATTCCCTTGGATCCCGCGGCCTCGGAAATAATGGAAATAACCCGCAGCACAAGTTCCGACGACATACCCTGCTCGAGGAATCTTTCCGTTATCAGACTGAAGGCGTCGGTTAAAAGAGCGTCTCCCGCCAGCGTGGCCACGGCTTCTCCGAAAACTTTGTGGTTTGACGGGTTTCCTCTTCTGGTATCGTCGTCATCCATTGAGGGCAGGTCGTCATGAATGATGGAATAGGTATGGATCATCTCAATCGCGCACGCCGCAGGCAGAACGTTTTTATGGCTTCCGCATATAAGCTCCGCGGCGGCGAGACACAGGATCGGTCTTAGTCTTTTTCCGCCCGGGTTGATGCTGTAGGCAATTGATTGATGGAGTTTCGTTTCAGCCTTATCCAGAGGCAGGTATTCGCGCAGACTACGGTCAATGATCTCTTTTCTTCTGTCGAGATAATTTTTTATGTCAAAACTCATTTACTGCTCTTCGTCGCCGAAATCTTCAAGATCGAGAGTGCCGTCGTTTTTTTCCACTATGAGGCTTATCTTCTTCTTTACGCTTTCAAGGTTCAAGTAGCATTCCTTTATAAGGCTTGCGCCGCGTTCGAATTTTTCAATGGATTCATCAAGAGGCAGTTTCCCCGCCTCAAGCGTCTCGACGATTTTCTTTATTTCATCAAGCAGGTTTTCAAAGGACTTCATCTCGGAACTCATCTTCTCCTCACCTCTCACACTTCAATTAGCTCTTTTTCCATTTCCCTGACAACATCGGGGCTCGAGAAAAGCGGATCCATATCCAGAATGGATATGATATCGCCTGCTTCGAGGTTAAAGCCTTCATGACAAACAAAAACTTCGTCAGTTCTTTCCCTCTCCACGATAAGTGGAATCAGGCGTTCGGTAAGCGATTTATCGAAATCCATTTTATCGATTGTCTCTTTGGTGAGCCGGGATCTGAAAACGACATATTTCTGCTCGGTAATTCTGGAATATAAGTCCATTACGTCAATTTTTTTTCCAAAAGCAAGAGGAACCCTGAATCTCTGCATGTCCTCAATATCAGAAGGACTTGCCATCCTGTTTATAAGTGCGCACACGCTGTTGACCTTAAAGTCTATTCTAACCAGACGGCATGCAAGGACGTTCACATGATCGCTCGTTGTAAGAGATATGAGAGTATCCGGGGAAGAAATCTCCGTTTTCTCAAGTCCGTCCACGGTCAGGCTGTTTCCTTCAACCGCATTTAGTCCCTCTGACCTGGAGATCTCGACAAGCCTTCTGTTTGTGTCTATCAGGCAGACTTCCTTGCCGGCTCTCTCAAGAAGTTTTGCCAGAAGTCTTGAGAAATTATTAGCTCCCACCAGCACCACCTTGTTTCTTTTATCGTTAACCTCGAGCACTCTCGATACAAAGCCTCCCGCGCCCCCCTGGAGCAGAACCGAGATTGCTATTGTGAGAAAAACCAGCCCCTGGACGGTATTGCCCCCTTCAATTTCATGCTGGTGCAGTTCCAGAGTGATGATCGAAGCTATTGACGCGGCAATTATTCCCCTTGGGGAAACGAACGAGAGAAACAGCTTCTCCCTGACTGAAAGGCTGGAACGCACGCAGAGAAGAAATATTTCCACCGGACGTACAACAAAAAGCAGACCGAATACGACCAGAAGGCCATAGATGCCCAAATCCTTTATGTAGTCAAGTTCAAGGCTTGCGGCGAGAAAAATGAAAAGCAGGGAAATGACGAGAATCGTAAGCTTGCCCTTGAATTTCTTCATTTCCTCTTCTTCAGGAATATTCAGGTTTCCGATTATAGCTCCGGAAACAATGGCCGCTACAAGTCCGGCCTCCGGAGCCAACATCTCGGCAAACCCGTAGACGGCAAGCGCGGAGGCAAGCATGAAAAGATCTACAAAATCTTCCATGTAGATATAGAATCTCTTGACTGCGAAAGTCGCAGCATAACCTCCGAGAAAACCCAAAACCCCTCCTACTATAAATTTGTAGGCGACAAGAAGCACTACCTGACCTATCTCCATCATGTGGCCTCCAAATCCGAGAACCAGTCCGGACGCGGTAAGGGCACTTTCGATGAGGACTACCTCAACTACAAAAATAGCTATCAGGGCTCCAATGGGATCAATCAGCACTCCTTCGTACTCAAGTATGTGCTTCAGGTTGGGCTTGACCTTGAATCTCCTCAGCAGGGGCTGAACGACCGTGGGACCGGTTACTATGACCAGAGAACCGTAAACAAAGGCCATTTCCCAGGAAAGATTGGCCACAAAGCGCGCGAAGACCGCCCCGCCTATCATCGTAATCACCCCGCCCACGGTTATCAGCAGCAGTATTATGTTTCCGTGACTGAGCGCGTCCTCTTTGTTCAGGTTAAGTCCCGCCTCGAAAAGAACTATCGCCACGCAGAGCTTTATTATTACTTCAAGCCCTTCTCCGAACTCCGAGGGATGGACCAGAGATAAGAATTCCGGTCCTACGAGAACCCCGAAAATGAGAAAAAATACGATACTTGGAAACCCTGTCCTGATGGAGAGCATCTGACCGATTACTCCCAGCACCAGGGCAAGGGACACCATAACAAGCAAAGAGATACCACCCTTTTTACGGAAGTTAGGGTTCGAAAAAGAACCCTCTTAATGGCAAATTATAACCCGAGCAGGCTTAAAAAAGAAACAAGAATCCCCCATTAGCATCGTGAATTTCTCAGAGTAATGCTGTGAAGGGATGATTGGAATTCTCAAAAAGGCTATAGAGCAGTGGATTGGTAGCGGGGGCGGGATTTGAACCCGCGACCTTCGGGTTATGAGCCCGACGAGCTACCAAGCTGCTCCACCCCGCGACAGAAGCAATGAACCGAAAACTGTAATCAAGACACCGATTATGTCAAGCAAAACACCTTTGGGGTTATGCTGACTTTTGTTCCCGGGCCGTGTGCCGACAGATGCCGGGAAGAGGATCTGAAACAACCAGATTTTAAACTCCAGGGGGAATTTGCCGTTAAAGCCCTGCCCGTTCCATAAGGTCCTTGGCCATAAGGGATCCTTCAGCGGATGCTTTTTCCGAATCGCACTTCCAAGTGTTCTTGGAAACTCTGTTTTCCTCCATATCTATAAAAACAGAATGTGCCGATATTTTTCCAAGATGCACTCGCGCGCAGCATCCAAGCGGAATTTGACAGTCTCCGCCAAAAGTTTCCAGAAAAGAGCGCTCAAATACTGCCGCGGTTTCCGTGTCTGCGTGCGTGATTGCGGATATCAGGTTTCTGGTTTCCGTATCATCTTTTCTGCATTCTATGGCGATTATTCCCTGACAAGGGGCCGGAACCATGTAATCCTGCGCAAGATGCTGGGTAATGCGTTCGGAAAGCCCGAGCCGGTTGAGTCCCGCTGCGGCCAGAACGATTCCGTCAAGGTTTTCTGAGAAAATTTTCTTTAGCCTGGTATCGACATTTCCCCTTATGGGAACGACTTCGAGGTCGGGAAACCGGAAAAGCAGTTGAGCTCTTCTTCTTATGCTTCCGGTCCCCACCCTGCCCCTTCCTCCGAGCTGCTCAAGGGTGCGGCCGTCCGCTGAGACAAAAACATCTCTCGGGTCTTCTCTTTTAAGCGCAGAACCTACGACGAGCCCGTCCGGAAGAACCGAGGGCATGTCCTTCATGCTGTGAACGGCAATGTCTATCTCACCCGAGAGAAGGCTCTGCTCGATTTCCTTTACGAAGACGCCCTTGCCGCCCATCCGGGAGATATCTTCTTTGGGGTTTATATCCCCCAAAGTTTTTATTTCCTTTATTTCCGTTTCAAGTGAAGGGAATGCAGTGCGAAGTTCCGTTTCGACAAGGCGGGCCTGGAACAGGGCGAGCCTGCTACCCCTGGTCCCAATTCTCAGCTTCGTCATAAATATCTGTTACGTCCTGCGAGGCATCCACCGGGTCGAGCTCGAAAAGCCTTCTTGTTACCTCGGAGTAGAGAGCCGCTTCGTAACCGGACGTTCTTTTCTTTAGGTTGGTGACCGGGTCGTGAAATATTTTTCCGATTATGGAGTTCGCCAGGCTCTCCAGAATCTCTTCCTGCGCTCCGGTACCGCCCTCGATTTTTCGAAGCGCCTTCTCAACCTCGGTCTTTTTTATTTTCTCGAATTTTTGCTTGATGTCGATTATGACGGGAAAGACCTTAAGGCTCTCCATCCAGTCCGTAAAACCTTTCTCCACGTTCAGAACTATTTCTTCGGCTTTTTTGAGGTTTTCCTTTCTGGAATTCAAGTTCTCACCCTGAACAACTCTCAGGTCGTCTATGTCGTAGAGGTAAACCCCGGGAATTCTGTTTATCTTAGGATCTATATCACGCGGAACAGCTATATCGATCATGAAGATCGGATCGTTTTTCCTGAGCTTGAGGGACTGTTTTACGTGTTCACTTCTAATTATGTAATCAGAAGAACCGGTCGCGGTAACAAGAATATCAATGTCTTTCAGACGGTAAAGCATCTCTTCGAACCTGATGGACTTGCCTTTTAGGGATTGTGAAAGTTTTTCCGCATTATGGAAATTTCTGCTTGTTACATAGAGTTCCTTTATGTTGCTTGAGATAAGATGTTTTGCGAAAAGTTCCCCCATTTCCCCGGTTCCCACAAGCATGGCGGTGCGGTTTGCGAGGTTCTCGAATATTCTTTTTGCAAGCTCCACTCCAAGGTAGCTTATCGAGACCGCTTGAGATGAGATCCCCGTTTCGGCTCTAACTTTTTTCCCGGCGAAAAAAGCCCTGTTAAAGAGTCTGTTGAGTATGAGTCCGACCGTATTCTCGGAACGCGCCAGGCCATATGAGTTTTTGAGTTGGTTCAGGATCTGGGTTTCTCCGATTACCATGGAGTCAATGCTGGCCGCTACCCTGAAAAGATGTCTAACCGCATCGGACCCCACGCGGGTATGCATATAGGGAGAGAGTTTCCTGTCCGCAAGCTTATGAAAATCCAGAAGAAAGGACCTTATTTCCTCTTCGCATTTTCCTCGGTCCTCGGTCACCGCATAGATCTCAACGCGGTTACAGGTGGACACTATGAAGCATTCAAGCACGTTTTCTCTTAAACGGAGGATCCCGAGTGCTTCCCTGATATCCGCATCAGAAAAGGAGAATTTCTCCCTCACTTCCACAGGGGTTGTCTTGTAGCTGATTCCAACTGAAACTATCTCTACCATCTGCTTTTTCCGAAACCGGTCTCGCGCAATTATAAATTACCCGTGGATGGAACTATATCAATTTCGTCTATATTCGCTTCGCGGGGCTGGTTTATGACCGACAGGACTGTTTTCGCCGTAATTTCAGGAGACATCATCTTTGCCCTGTTCCACTCTCCCCCAAGAGAATCCCATATGTCCGTTTTGGTCGGACCCGGCAAGACGGCGGAAACCTTTATTCCTCTGTCTCTTACCTCTTCTCTAAGCGAGTTGGTGAAACCCAGGACAGCGAACTTCGAAGCGCAGTAGGCCGCCCACCCGGGGAAGCCTTTTTTTGAAGCGTTCGAGCCGATATTTACGATGTGACCTCCTCTTGGCATAAGCGGAAGCGTATGTTTTGCCATGAGAAAAGTTCCCTTTGCGTTTACGGCCATCATTTCATCCCACTGCCCGGCGTCGGTTTTTTCTACCGGACCGGTGTAGACTACGCCCGCGTTATTGATCAGCACGTCAATCTTTCCTTTTTTTTCAGCAACGCTTGAAATGAATTTTTCGACTTCCTCCTCGACCGAGATATCGACGGAGGAAATCATGAAATTTCCGGCAAAAGACGATATTTCAGTTTCAAGAGAAGCCGCAGTCTGGGGATTCCTTGAGCAAAGCGCCGCAAAAAAACCCGCCTCGAGCAATTCAATTGCGATTGCTCTTCCTATTCCCCTTGCCGCACCGGTCACAATCACGATTTTTTCATCCATCCTGTTTTTCCTCGAAATACTCAAAATAGCTTTTCGGGTTTTCCCATATCTTTATACCGTCAAGCCTGTCCGGGATGATTTCCGTGAATTTCTGCCACAGGTATTTCCCTATATTCTCAACAGTCGATATGTTTTCCTGAAAGAAATTGATATCCCTGTCTATCCACTTATAGTTGAGCTCTTCGATTATGGGGACTGCCCGTTTTTCAAAATCGACGCGGTTTATGACCATACCCGTTTCGCCGTCTATTTCTCCCCTTATTGCCACTTCCACCGTGTAGTCGTGTCCGTGCCCCGAAGGGTTTGCGCATTTGTCAAATATGGCGAAGTTCTCTTCGTCGGACAATCCGTCCATAAAAAGCCTGTGGCTTGCGGAGAACCTGAATACTCTCGTAAGAATTACCTGTTCTTTTCTCTCTAGCATTTGCGGTAGTCGACGAAAAGATCGTCCGTTTCATACACCCTTATCTTGTAAAGGCGACAATCATCTCTTTCAATGATTTTCTCTTCAATTACCTCCCACAGAATCTTGGCTATGTTCTCCGTCGTCGGTATAAGGTCCTCAAAGCGGGGATTGTCCTCGTTTAGGTTCTTGTGGTCGAAATCACCCAGGACCGATGAAACGATCTGCTTGAGATCAAAGAGATTGATTATCATCCCCGTCTCCGGGTCTATCTCTCCTTCCACGGTAACTTCAAGCATGAAATTATGCCCGTGTCCGCCGGGCAGGCTTGATTTGCCGTAGAATTCGCGGTTTTTCTCCTCGCTCCAATTTTTGTTCCAGTACCTGTGAGAAGCGGAAAACTCGACTTTTTTCGTTATGAGCTTTTTAAAAGACATCGGTTCTGATCAGGCTGGCAACCATTTTTACCTGAGAGTCGGCCATAATCCTAAGGCCTGTTTTTCCGGATCTCCGGCACCGCGGCGTCCGCGCGGAAAGCTTCCTGCCGCGTTCCGTCTACCATTCTTGTTATCGTAGGTTCCATTTTTGAGAGAAAAGGCTGCGGGTAGATCCCCATGAGAAATATCATAATGGCAAGAGGAATCATGAGGGCTATCTCTCTGGGATTAAGGTCCGCAAGCCCCGCGTTTATTTTCTTTACTATAGGTCCGAACATCACCCTCTGGTATGCCCAGAGCATGTAAACGGCTCCGAGGACAAGCCCCGTGGCTCCAAGCGCCGCGTACCAGTAACTCTCCGCGAACACTCCGAGCAGGATCAGAAATTCCCCTATGAAGCCGTTTAGGAGAGGAAGCCCTATCGAAGAGAGCATGGCAATCATGAAAAACAGCGCGTAGATCGGCATTACCTTCGCGAGTCCGCCGAACTCGGAAATCATTTTAGTGTGACGCCTTTCGTATATCATTCCGACGAGAATAAACAGAGCCCCGGTTGAGAGACCGTGACCTATCATCTGGTAGACCCCGCCCTGTACGCCGTGGAGATTGAAGACGAACACTCCCAGCATTATAAGCCCCATGTGACTTACGCTTGAATAGGCGACCAGCTTCTTTAGATCCGTCTGCATGAAAGCCACCATCGCTCCGTAGATTATCCCGGTTATAGACAGTGCTATGAGAACACCGGTGTACGCATCTATCGCTTCGGGGAAAAACGGAATGAGAAATCTTATCACCGCGTAGGTTCCCATCTTAAGCAGAACGCCGGCAAGTATTACGCTTCCGGGCGTGGGGGCTTCAACGTGCGCGTCGGGAAGCCAGGTGTGAAATGGAAACATCGGAACCTTGATTGCGAAGGCCAGGAAAAACGCCAGAAACACAAGCCCCTGGGGACTCAGTATGCCGTCAAAAGCAAGACTGGTCCTCTGGAGATCAAAAAGGTTCATTGATGCAAAGCCGAACTGGTCTATGTGTGCGTAGTACATGTAGATGATCGCGACCAGCATGAGTCCGCTTCCAAGTGCCGTGTAGATGAAGAACTTTATTGCCGCGTAAATTCTTCTGGAGGACCCCCAGATTCCTATGATGAAATACATGGGAATCAGTACCGCTTCCCAGAATATAAAGAAGAGAATCATGTCCAGCGCGGCGAAGGTCCCGATTAGCGCCGATTCAAGAAAAAGAGTAAGGCAAAGAAACGCTCTCCATCCGCCTCTTATCGCGTTCCAGGAGCAAAGAACCGTGATCGGAAAAAGAAAGGTCGTTAGAAGCACGAGCAAAAGGCTAAGACCGTCGACTCCCAGATGATAAGACACCCCGAGATCCGTAAGCCACGGAATCTTCTCTTCAAACTGCATCGTGGAAAGCGAACCGTTAAAGCGGAAAAAGAGAGGAAGGGATATCAGAAATTCTACCAAGGTTATTACAAAAGCGACTGTTTTTAACTGATAATCGGAAACTTTCTGGAAATATGGCAGAACCGCAAGAACCACAGCCCCCAGAAGAGGAAGGAATACGAGCAGGGATAGAATGTTGTTATCGATACTCACGCTCAGGCAGACCAAGGCAAAGAGAATAAAATTGCCGTAATTATACTTTTATAAAATCCCGTTCTCAACTGTGCATGTGAGAAGTTTCAAACTCCCGTCACGGGTCTCGGAAAAATGACTGATTACGGAAGAAAACGCGGTATATATCGAACCCTGATCCGGGTTATTTTTTCTTGACCGAAGAGGGATTCTGTGTTTTCGCCAGCCAAGCTGACCATTCTTCCTTGGATGACTCTCTGAAGATTTTCATTACACAATCCTTGTTTTCAAAAATTTCCTTCTGGCTTACTCCACCCAGCCGTATGTAATAGACAAATGTTTGCCCGTATAGACTATAGCCAAAATAAACTTCTGTGTCGCCTGGGGTATCCAGTCCGGTAACAGAGACCCACTCAACTGCGAAATGCTTTAAATCCTCCACTGGCAATTTGTTTTGAAAAGTAATCTGCAAATCCATCTTGGCCAGGTCAGGGCGGATTCGCCAATTAAAACAGGCCTCGGAAACCGAAGTTAAACCCAACACCAAAAGCAAGGTCAAAAATGCTGTTTTCATTTCTTTCTCTTGGTCAAGCCTGTAACTTCGGGAACTGTGCTTTGGAAAGGCGGGGGAAGTACACTCCTAAAGGAGCCTTAAACGTCTTTCCCGTTCCCTACATTACCCCGAAAACCAGACCGTAAGTTAATTCTCAGGTTGCACAGCTAATGAAAAAGCAAAGAGCGAAGAATACCGGGTATTCTCCGCTCTTTTTGGTTTACGAATAACTTAAGAATAAGCTTTAGCTGTTATCTCCATTACCTCTATATTACTCTGTTTTCCTACTGGTCCGGGAACCAATATTGCAAGATCGACTCCAGCTGCGAAATGCTCCTCAAGCTTTTTCTTGCAGTCATCGGGCGTACCGGCAAGCGCTACTGAATCTATCAGTTCGTCCGTGAAAACTTCGGCCGGATTCGCTCCGTCCTGCACCTGGTCGATTATATCCCCGAAACCTATGTTCCTTATGAGTCTCTGGTAAAAAGGAAACCTGGCGTATGGGCCGAGCCCTCTTTTGGCTGCGGCGACGGCCGCGGCCCCATCATCCGAGACAAAGGACGGAATGCCGTTTGTAATTGATATGGTTGAGGAATCCCTTTCCGCTTTCGCGGCACCCGCGGCAACATGCTCTTTTAAGGTAGCAATATAAGCGGGAGGGCACAGATACGGCATTATGCCGTCGGCGACCTCTCCGGCAAGCTCCGCTGCGGCCTTGGTAAGTCCCGCTATATGGACTGGGAGATCAGTTGGTCTTTTAAGAGAAAGCCTGGGAGACGTTCCGTCGGCAAAGGCCCTCACTTCCCCGACATAGTCCCTCATCGCCTCAATCGGGTCTCCCATGTCTATGTCGTATCTGCCGTTAACAGGCCTGTGGCTGACTCCGAGCCCGAGAATCATCCTTCCCCCAGTTATTTCCTGTATCGTAAGCGCAGTCGCGGTAGCCATTACAGGCTGGCGCATGTATATGTTGGCTATCCACGTTCCGACATTTATCTTCTCGGTGCACTCCGCGAACACCTGAGCGTTCGTTATGGCGTTGTAAGGCGGTACCTCGGGAGAGAAGATACCGTCAAAACCCGCTTCTTCAGTAATTCCTGCGAGTGCCCTAAGGTCACTCACACTGCATCCCCAAACCGGTGAAGTTGTTGCAATTTTTCCCATTTTAGCCTCCTTAAGTTTTTTTTTCAGTACTGGTTAACCACGTCTCTGTAGTAATCTGGACGAAGGAAAGCTTCGTCTCTTGTCTTTAACACTTCTTTTATCTCTTCAAGAACTCTGTTTTTTTCCTCGGGGAATTTCGCCCTGACGGGAAGATAATTTGATATGTGATTCGAGTAGAAATAGCCGTCGGAAAGCTCTGTATTCTCAACAATAGTCTCAAGTTCCTCTATCATCTGGAACTTGTCCGGAAGCTCAAACAGGCCTTCCTGCCATTGCTCGTAAATCGGTGCCCCGGGACGGAGCTGGAGAGAAAGAGCCCCGACATACTCCGGGTCACACTCGGTAAGAAGCTTCCCGGTAGCCAAGGCGTGTTCACTGCTCCTGTCCTTCCCGCCGATGCCGAGAAGCACCATGACCGAGTTCATTATCCCTGAAGCCTTAAGTTTTTTTGAAGCCTCAACGGTTTCGGCAAAATTCGCTCCCTTCTCTATTCTCTCGAGAACCACATCGTCTCCGCTCTCAAAACCTATGTAGACCATGCTGAGGCCGTTTTCCCAAAGACGCGTGAGGTCTTCAACTGATTTCCTGAGTATGTCCCCTATGTTCGCGTACACGGTGATCCTCTCAAGATCCGGGGCTTTTTCATGGAGATAATCCATTATCTCCATCAGCTTAGCCGTGGAGAGCACAAGCGCGTTGCCGTCCGCGATGAAAACTCTTCGTTCAAGTAAACCGCTCTTTGCCGCGGCATCAATAATTTCTTTTATTTCGCCCATAGGCCTTACCCTGAACTTCTGGGTTTCCTTTCTGTACATGGCGCAATAGGTGCACTTGTTATGGGAACAGCCGACGGTGGCCTGCAGAATGAAACTTTTATGCTCGCTTGGAGGACGGAAAAAAGGTGTTACATACTCAATCATTACCGTAACAATCTAACAAAGTTTCAGAATCTGTTCAATACATCTTTGCAATGACAAAAAACATAGGTTATTCTTGCGCCGTAATGTTTGATCTTGAACCGCACGAAAAAGAAGGGTTTCACTACATCCTTGGCGTACCGCTGCTCATAGGACTCATAATGGTCATCGCCTTTCTGACGCACATCGTCCTTACTCCTTAGCCCGTACCCCAACGGATTATCCGCAGGATAAGTTCGCGGACTTCAATCTCCACTCCCGTACTGTCCCGGAAAAGATATTTTCCGTCTTCTGTCTCTTCCCAGACTGCCCCGAGAAGCTTTAAATTTTTCTTCTGGCTTTGGGAACCGGAATCGATTTTCCTCCCGACAAACGTAACGGCGTTTCCATCCCCGCAAAACACCATTACCAGCTTCGAAGTTCCGAAAAGCAGCAGAAAACCTCCGGTTTCTACATCGGCATCAAAAACCGCGTGCATAAAACCCCGGGGCGAAGCAATTACGCTGATTGCGTCTTGGCCATGTTCTTCATTCAAAGACTCAACGCAGGTCTCAAAGCCGCGGCGGAGAAAATCCGAGACCTTTTCCCTTTCTTCGCATGTTTTATCCGAGTCAGACGGAATCTTTTCCTTTTCGTAGAACTCGGCAATCCATAGCTCTTTTCCCATTTCCACTGCGTATTACCCCGACTTCCCACTTCCTGCTTGGAGTCCGCGGACAAAAAACTTTGTCGTTTTAAGTATTGAAAAATCGGCAAATCGGCAAGTTTTTTCTCATTCTTCGCTGAAAACGCTTCAAATTCTTTGCTCGATATAATAATATATGCTTCAAGGGGGACAAAAGATAGACAGAATCCATGGAAACACCTCAGGTCTCACCAGAAGCGACCTGAAGAACCTGCTCAGAATATACAAGAGGAAAATTCCTCAGGATCGTCTTGTAACACTTGAATTCACCCGTACTCTCTTAGCCTTCTCAAAGGAACTCCAAAAAACCATAACGGCATTTATCGACCGCAAGGGCAAGGTAAGATTCGTTTTCATCGGAGAACCCTGCGATTTTCCCTTTGAAAAACTGCTCGGAAGAAGGAGGAGAGCGAAATACCGCCTCAGGGGGTTTCGCGCCGTAAGAACCAACCTCAAGGGATCCGGTCTTACGAATTCTGATCTGACAACCCTGGCAAACGAAAGACTCGACCTGGTAGCTTCGGTGTCTTCAGGCCAAAACGGTTCAGCGGGACGTTTCGAATATGCGAATCTCGTCCCACCAGACGGAGAAAACCCCGCCAAGTGGGAGATTTCAGAGTTTTCCGACGTAGGCCGCATAAATATCAACCTCAAACAGGAAATAAATGGCATAGAACAGTCCCTAAGGAGCGCTTTTTTCAAGAACGGGGGCAAGGAAAACAGGGAGGGAGTCATACTTGTGGGGTTTGGCACCAGGTTTCGCTACCTGGCCGAGAAATCTCTTGAGGAGCTTAATTCCCTGGCTCTCTCCGCAGAGAAGATAGTGCTCGATAAGATGGTTCAGATAAGAAAGAACGTTGATCCCCGTTATCTCGTCGGCAGAGGAAAACTCAGGGAGATTGTCCTTCACGCCAAACACCTTGGGGCTGACACCATCATTTTTGACACGGAACTTACCCCCGCCCAGGCAAACGCTATCGGGGAAGAGTCCGGTCTTGATATAATGGACCGAAGCCAGCTGATAATACAGATATTCGCAAAACACGCCAAGACAAACGAAGGAAAAATCCAGGCAAGACTTGCCGAATTCCAATACAATCTGCCGAGACTTAAAGGCAAGGGAACGGCTTTTTCCCAGCTGGGGGGCGGAATAGGCACAAGAGGCCCCGGAGAAAAGAAGCTTGAGCAGGAAAGAAGAAACTTAAGAAAACAGATAGAACAGCTCGAAAAACAGATCGACGGTCTCTGCAGAAGACGGGAACACACGAGAAAAAACAGGAAAATTTCCAAGATCCCTACTGTTTCCTTTATCGGGTACACGAACGTAGGCAAATCCACGCTTTTTAATCGGCTGACAAAATCCTCCGTCGTTACCCAGAACAAGCTTTTCTCAACCCTCAACCCCACGACAAGAAAAGTCATGCTTCCAGGGGGAAAACAGGTACTTATGACCGATACGGTGGGCTTTATAAGCAAGCTCCCCAGTGAACTCCTAAATGCCTTTCGGGCCACGCTTGAAGAAATAGGGGAAGCCGACCTGCTTATCCATGTCGCCGACGCGAGCAATCCCGATGTCAGAGAGAAAATAGAGTCGGTAACGAAAATACTGAAATCCATGGAATACGAGGATATTCCCAGCATTCTTGTGTTTAACAAGACTGACCAGGCGGATGCAGAAACAGAAGCGGCGCTTCGCGAAGCATTTCCCGAATCCCCGCTTGTATCGGCGAAAAACGGTAGGGATTTCAAAGGATTATTTCTTCATATAGAGAAATCAGTTGAACAAATCGAAGTTGACCCGGAAGGCATGAATTTCGTCCTCGGAAAAAAGCCGGAAGATACTGCGCGGCCTGTGCCTCTAGGTCTATACGGTTAGCCTGTCTGAGTTCTTCTTTTACCGGTTTCAGGCTGCCGGTCTTTTCACTCTCCGTTCCGTATGAATGTCGTCAATATCTGATGACTGATAAAATTATTCCAGTTCTGTTATAAAAACTGCGGAGCTCTTATTAGTAAAACTGCGAAGCTTCTACTGGTAAAATTGCGAAACTTGTGTTATAAAAATAGCGGAACTCTTAATGCTGAAACCAAGGTGACTGAAAATGAAAAATTTTCTTTCCAGATGGCAAAGACAAATCATTGAAACCGCCATGAAAGAGAGGAGAGTTCTGCTTCTGGTCGGCCCGCGTCAATGCGGCAAAACGACCTTGGTAAGACGCCTTGACCCGAAAAACACCGATTATCACACTCTGGACGATGAAACATCAAGGGAACTGGCAGAGATCAGCCCCTTCGAATTTGTCAATCATGAAAAAGGAATGCTCATAATTGATGAAATTCAGAAATTCCCCAAGCTTTTACCCGTCATTAAAAGGGTGGTCGATCAGAACAGAGAACCGGGGCAATTTCTGCTGACCGGGTCCGCCAATGTCCAGAGTCTGCCAAGCGTCAAAGAATCCCTTGCCGGCCGCGTTTCCAAAATACGCCTGAGACCCTTTACAGAGGGAGAAATAAGAAATACCGAACCCAGGTTCCTTGAGCGGGCGTTTAGCCAGGATTTCGGAGGCGGCTGGCAGAACTACGACCGTGGCGATTTAATCGAGACGACATTAAGAGGTGGTTATCCTGAAGCAGTCGGCCTGGGTGAACGCGCGCGGAGGCGATGGTACGAGGACTACGTAAACGCTCTTATGGAGAGGGATCTGAAATATATAGCGAGAATACGGCGACAGGAAACCCTGCGCGAGCTTGTGAACACTCTTGCCGCGTGGTCTTCAAGGTTTGCTGATCTTTCCTCAATAGGCAGCGGCATGTCCATCAGGCGACCGACCTTGGAATCCTACATCAATACGCTTGAAGCCATGTTTCTAATAGAACGGGTGCCTCCGTGGAGCCGCGGGGATTACGGAAGAGCGGGAAAGCGAAAAAAAATCTTCATGACCGATACCGGACTGATTTCCTCCATGCTGCGCTGGAGTATCGACCAGGTGAAGCGGGACCCCGACCGCGCAGGGAAGCTGCTGGAAAGTTTCGCGTTCAACGAACTCGCATCGCTTGTGGATGTGGGCAACGGTGAATACAAACTCTACCACTATCGCGACCGGGATCGCCGAGAAATCGACTTTCTCGTTGAGCGCGATGACGGCGCCCTACTGGGCGTTGAGGTGAAAACGGGTACGACGGCGGGGAGAAATGACTTCAGGCACCTGAGATGGTTCAAGGAAAAAATTGCCGGTGACCGCCCCTTTGTCGGCATCGTTCTGTATTCGGGAAAAATCGCCGGTTCGTTCGGTGAAGGTCTCTGGTTGCTTCCCTTTGGAGCGATGTGGAAATAAAAGCGTCGTTAGCGGAATCCAGCCCGGACGGAACGGCTCTGTGGCGTGGTTGCGCCTTTCGCCTTTTTACTGTCTTTTATCTTCCCTAAATGCCCGTTCGTTGCCACGACGGAGAAAAAAAGGGAATGCCCGTCTCCACGAACATCCCCTTTTTTCAAACTGTTTTTTACTTCCGTGACCTTACCAGGGCTTGGACTTGTCGTCCACTCCATCTA
Organism: Thermodesulfobacteriota bacterium; assembly: GCA_965204035.1. GTDB lineage: Bacteria > Desulfobacterota_D > UBA1144 > Nemesobacterales > Nemesobacteraceae > Nemesobacter. The sequence continues at coordinate 1,002,646 of OZ241964.1, read as the reverse complement.
GATTCTGGAGCCACTTTGTATGGTCATAAAACGCAGCGCCGAAAGTAAGAGCCAGAGTAGCGATTATAATACCAATGTCGCTGTTTTTGGTTTGCTCGGCCCTTCTCTTTATTCTGTCATGAATCGGATCTGGAATATTGAGCGTTATCTCTGCCATTACCAAAACCTCCTTGTTTTTTTTTGATTAGAACTAGTCGGCATCTCCTATGCCTTTTGCCTCTCTGTATTTCTGGATCTCCTCCCGCTTTACCGTCGGTTTGAGGGTAAAGCCCGAGGGGTCAGCGGATGCACCTGCGACCGTAGCCTGAATTTCCTCGGCACTGAGGGGGGCAGGCTTCTTGTCTCCCGCAAGGTCTCCAAGCTGGGACCCTTCAAGCTGCCAGTCCGTAAGCCACTCGTCTCCGAGACCGAAACGTCTGGTAAGCTTGTTGATCTCCTCAAGTCTTCCGGGAAGGGGTCCTGCCGGCTGAAGCATGTTCAGATCCTCAAGAAGCTTTACTACCTCGGGATTTCTCTCGAACGGGTTTCCGACCTGTTTTTCGAAAAACATGGTTTCAAACGGGGGACGGCTCCTCGCTCCGCCGCCGTCTATGCTCTCCGCGGGATAGCCGACGGTCATAAGCCAGCTGAACACGTAAGTGTCCGGAAGATTGAATTTTGCTTTCGTGTTCCTTCTGGCTCCACCGCTGGCACCGTTAAGACAGGTTCCGAGACCCAAGGATGTCGCAACAAGACAGGCGTTCTGTATCGCGTTTCCAAGATCGATTGCGGCAAGCCGGTGCAGTACCGCATCTGGAAGCATTGCAGGAAGCGGGAACAGTCTGGATACCCTGTCATATTCCCAGCCATGCGCCTTATCGAGTGCTCCGGTTCTTAGAAGGTCGTGGATAGACTGACCCATTGTGTCGTAGTTGCCCATGTCATAGCACCAGAAAATAAGCACGGGAGCCATCTGCGTTGTGATCTGACTCCAGTCGGATATAAACTCCCATATTTCCGGATCTTCATCCCTGTATACAACTATTGCTCTTTGCCCATTGAAGTTGCCTGCCGTAGGAGAAAGCCTGGCAGCTTCCAGCATGGCCTGAACCTTCCACTTCTCAACGGTCTGATTCGGTTCATACCACCTGATGGACCTTCTTAGTCCTATGGAACTGAAGGTGTCCATGATATTACCAACTTCGCTGGCACTTGGTACATCACTCATATTAATAACCTCCTATCTGGGTATTTTTCTTCAAAATAAAGCTAAAACTGTTTAACATCTCCGAACATCATACCACTAAATCACGGAAATTTCATCATTAAAAATCAAAATTCTCCAAATTTTACAACATGGATAATTTGGTATACATTTATCGCCGAATTTATAGCGCAAGCAGGAGGAATTATTAATGAGAGACGTATACATCATAGGAGTGGGAAACACCGCCTGCGGAAGATTTCCCGACAAACCGGCTCACATTCTCGCAAGAGAAGCCGCATGGGCCGCAATACAGGACTCGGGAATTCACGCGCGAAAGATAGAAATCGCCTTTTGCGGCCATGTCTACCAGGGCATGGGAGTCGGGCAGAGAGCGCTTAAGGATATAGGACTCGTCGGACAGCCCACCATAAACGTGGAGGGAGCCTGCGGGAGCGGAACGCTTTCCCTGTGGGAAGCCTGGAGAACCATAGCCTACGGTCAGTACGACATAGCGCTCGCTCTCGGCGTTGAGAATCTGAGCAGAATTCTCTCCGGAGGTCCCCTGCCCCTCGAGGAAGATGACCTTGAGGTGTCAATCGGCATGGGAATGCCCGGACTCTACGCCATAAGAGCTTCAAAATATATGGAAGAATACGGAGTCACGTTGGAGCAGCTGGCAGAAGTCGTCGTAAAGAGTCGCCACCATGCTTCGCTTAACCCCCTTGCCCAGTACAGAAAGCCTACAACCGTGGAGGAAGTACTGAACGCGCCGGTTATCGCCGACCCGCTTACGCGCAACATGTGCTGTCCCGTCGGAGACGCCGCCGCTGCCGCGGTGCTGTGTTCCGAGGAACATGTCGGAGAGCTCGCTAAAAAGATGCCGATAAAAATCCTGGGCTGCGTCGCGCAGTCGGGCAAATACAGCAGCCCCACGGGTCTTACCTGCGATCCTTCCGAGAACGTCTGGAGAACTTCCCAGATGGCTTACGAAATGGCGGGACTGGGGCCCGAGGACATGGACGTGGCTGAAATTCACGATGCTTTCTCAATAGCGGAAATGATGGTTGTTGAATCTCTCGGCTTCTGCGAGAAGGGAGAGGGAGCGACCCTCATAGACGAAAAAAGCACTTGGGTTGGAGGCGATAAAGTCGCGGTTAACCCAAGCGGCGGCCTGCTCTCGAGGGGACATCCCGTTGGAGCTACCGGACTTCTTCAGACTGCCGAGATCGTGAAACAGATAAGAGGGGAAGTCGAGCCGGAACGTCAGGTAAAAGATGCTAAAGTCGGCATCATCGAAACCATGGGAGGCGCCCAGCCCGCCATGGACGGAATTACCTGTGTTGTGAGCATCCTCGGGAAATAACGCAGACACCCTTTAATCGGCGTTCTTTGCAATCTCCCGGTTTTTCTGTGCAGCCGAGTTGTGCCTGCGGTGTCCTACCCGCGCTCGGGGTTTATTGCGCAATCTTTTTTATATACCTCCCCCCGGTTTTCAATTTCAGGCAATTCCTTGATTCCGCGCAGAGAAGAATTATTTTGTGTCTGAGATGATTTCGCCCGAGAAATTCACTTTGAAAGCCCGGGAAGCTATCCTGGAGGCCCAGAATGTGGCGAGCGACAGCGGAAATCAGGTGATTGACCTGCCCCATCTGTTCGCGGCCCTTGGGAGTCAGCCCGGGATACCAACCAAAATCCTGGAACGCCTGGGGTCGGATCCCAAAATGCTTGCACGGACGGCCGAAGAGCAAATATCCAGGCTTCCCAAGGCAAGAGAGTCATCCGACCAGATATACATGAGCAGAGAGCTTGGCTCCGCTATCCGGTCAGCCGAGAAGGAAGCCCAGCATCTTGGAGATGCATACGTAAGCACGGAACATCTTCTGATCGGAGTTGTTTCTCACGCCTCCGGGGCCCTGGGGAACGGATTTTCAGAATCGGGCGTGACCAAAGAAGGGATTTTAAAGGTACTGAAAGAACTGAGAGGTAACCAGACAGTGAACACGCAGAGCCCCGAAGACACCATGGAGCCGCTTCGCCAGTACGGAAAGGATTTCACCGAACTTGCCCGAAGCGGGAAGATAGACCCTGTCATAGGAAGAGACGACGAGATAAGAAACGTGATCCGGGTACTTCTTCGAAGAACGAAGAACAACCCGGTACTCATAGGGGAACCCGGAGTGGGGAAAACGGCCATAGTCGAGGGGCTCGCCCAGCGCATGGTTGACTCTGACGTTCCCGAGGGACTTAAAGACAAAAAGCTGGTTTCCCTTGATCTGGGATCCCTGCTCGCAGGAGCAAAGTACAGGGGACAGTTCGAGGAGAGACTCAAGGCCGTATTAAAGGAAGTCACGGAATCCCGGGGAGAGATAATTCTTTTCATAGACGAGATCCACACCGTAGTTGGAGCCGGGGCGGCCGATGGAGCTATGGACGCGTCAAACATGCTAAAGCCGGCCCTTGCGCGGGGGGAACTTCACTGCATAGGTGCAACCACCCTTGATGAATACAGAAATCACATAGAAAAAGACGCCGCCCTTGAACGCAGGTTCCAGCAGGTCTACGTTGATGAACCTTCCGTGGAGGAAACCGTCTCGATACTAAGGGGCCTTAAGGAAAAATATGAAGTTCATCACGGCGTAAAAATCAAGGACGAAGCCCTTGTTGCCGCCTCCCAGCTTTCAAGCAGGTATATCTCCGGGCGGTTTCTGCCGGATAAGGCCGTTGATCTCATGGATGAGGCTTCGGCGCGGCTCAAGATGGAGATTGACTCCGTGCCGACGGAGATAGACGAAATAAAAAGAAAGATAATGCGCCTTGAGATAGAAAGGGAGGGATTCAGAAAAGAGCAGGACCCTGAACTTCTTGGAAAGCTTGAAGGGATTGAGAAAAACCTCTCGGAACTAAAAGAGGAAGCAGAAACGCTTGAGACGCACTGGCAGAAGGAAAAAGACTGCATATCGAGGATAAGAAAGACCAAGGAGGAAATAGAAACCGGAAGAATGGATGCGGAGAGAGCACAGAGAGAGGGAGATCTCTCCCGCGCATCGGAATTTCTTTACGGCAGAATCCCGGAGCTTGAGAAAAACATGGAGAGCCTAGGTGCGGAGCTTTCCGAAATACAGAGTCAGAAGAAGATGCTTCGCGAGGAAGTAAGCGCCGAGGATATAGCCGCGGTTGTATCGAAATGGACGGGAATACCAGTATCAAGCCTGGTTGAGGAGGAGATCGAGAAACTCGTTCATATGGAAGAAAGACTCTCGAAGCGGGTGGTGGGACAGCCGGAGCCCATAAGGCTGGTCTCAAACGCGCTTCGCAGGTCAAGGGCCGGGCTCTCCGATCCGAAAAGGCCGATAAGCTCGTTTATATTCCTCGGGCCTACAGGGGTCGGGAAGACTGAACTTGCCAGATCGCTTGCCGAATTCATGTTTGACGATGAAGATGCGATTGTACGAATTGACATGAGCGAGTATATGGAGAAGCACTCAGTATCAAGACTGATCGGGGCTCCTCCCGGGTATGTCGGATACGAGGAAGGGGGACAGCTCTCGGAAACCGTGAGGAGACGACCCTACTCCGTGGTGCTTTTTGACGAGATAGAAAAAGCGCACTCCGATGTATTTAACATCCTTCTTCAGATTCTTGACGACGGAAGACTGACCGATGGACGGGGGAGAACCGTGGACTTCCGCAACACCGTAATAATAATGACCTCGAACCTGGGGAGCCAGAACATACAGGAATCCTCAGAGAGCAGCGAGGAGGTGGAAAATAAAATAAATGAGATCCTCAGGAATTATTTTCGTCCCGAATTTCTGAACAGGATTGACGAAGTCGTCATATTCAGCGGCCTGAAAAGAGCAGACCTCATTAAGATAGCCGAGATCCAGATTGGATATCTGGGAGAGAGGCTTGCGGAGAAAAATCTCGCCGTAGAACTCTCGGAGAAAGCCGTTACAAAACTGGTTGATATTGGTTACGATCCCGTTTTCGGGGCAAGACCGCTTAAACGCGCCGTACAGAAATACATACAGGACCCGCTCGCAAACCGGATATTGGAAGGAAATTTCAAGGATTCGGCCACGCTGAAAGTGGATCTGGACAAAGAAGGAAACTTCACTTTCGGAAGGAAATAACTAGGTATTAAAGGTTAAACTTGGTAGTAAGAAGCAGCGTTCGTCCCAGCATGGAATCCAGATACAGCACCTGATCTTCATCCTGCATAGGACGGACTTTTAGGTTACCGTTGCTATGGCTTCGGAGCGGGAATCAAGCACCGGCATGATCCGGTCAAAGCACGTGATCTCGAACACTTTTCTCATAGGTCCGGACAGGGAGCACACCGCGAATTTCGATTTGTTGTCCTGCTGCCTTTTGGCGACAAGCAGGATCGAGCGCAGTCCCATGCTGCTGATGTAGGTCAGCCCTTCAAGGTCCAGAACTATAGGAACGTCCTGCTCCTGGATTTCCTGGAATATCGTGCGGTGAAATTTCCGTCCGCTCAGGCCTTTTACCTCGCCGGATATGGTTATTATCATGGCTCCTTTTAAGTGATCGGCCTGGATTTTAAATTCTGCTTCGCTCATTTTAAGCGCTTCTCCATACTGTCGGGACGCTGCAGTATTATCTCGAACTTGCTCTGCGGGGAACACATTAACCCCGTACTCACATCTTATCACACTTTTGGGCAGTGAAGTATATAAACCTCAAAATTTTCGCCCCGGAGTTCTTCTTCTTATCTCTCTTCGGCCAAAAGAGCAGCAATTTCTCCTGAGACTTCTTCTACGGTAACGCTTATTCTCTCACCGGAGTTTCTATTCTTTATCTCCACCTTGCCCTCTTTCAGGCTTCTTCGCCCGACAGTGACCTGAATCGGGATTCCGAGCAGATCCGAGTCTTTGAATTTCACGCCAGCGGTCTCCGCTCTGTCATCAATAAGAACATTCACTCCATCGTGGAGAAGCGCTGAGTATACTTTCTCCGCCGCGTCCTTCACATCCTGCTGCTTCATGTTTATCGGAAGCACGGAAACTTCAAACGGAGCTATGGGGACGGGGAATTTTATTCCGTACTCATCGTTATTCTGCTCTATCGCCGCTGCTACCGTTCTTCCTATCCCGATTCCGTAGCAACCCATAACAAGCGGTTTCTCCACTCCGTTCTCATCTACGTAGGTGGCTCCCATGGCTTCGCTGTACTTGGTCCCGAGCTTGAAAACATGTCCGACTTCAATTCCTCTTGACGCCTTGAGAACTCCGTTTTCGGAAACCGGGCACGGGTCCCCTTCCCTCGCCACCCTTATGTCAGCATAGGAATCGGCTTCAAAGTCCCGCCCCGGGTTAACTCCGATTATGTGATAGTCGCCCTTGTTGGCTCCCGTTACGGCGTTTTTCATGTTGCGAACGGATTTGTCCGCAACCACCCTCACGTTCTTTCTCTTAAGTTCCACGGGTCCGCTGAATCCAAGGGGGCCTCCTGAAACCTCAAGAATTGTCTGCGGGTCGGCAAGCTCTGTGACATCACATCCGAGAAAGTTCCGGAGCTTGGTTAGACTGAGCTCCGTATCCCCCCTTACAAGCGCGACGACCGGTTGCGTTTCGGTACGTACTATAAGAGTCTTTATCAGGTTCTCCGGCCTGACTTTTAAAAACTGCGCCACATCCTCAACCGTCTTAAGGCCGGGGGTATGGACCTCGGAGACATCCTCAAGTCCCGAGGTCGCTCTTAATCCTTCCCTTTCGTCTTCTGAAATGCCGATTTTCGCGAGTTCGAGGTTGGCGGCGTAATCCGCCTCCGTGGAACTCATTATTACGTCTTCCCCGGTGTCGGCGGTCACCATGAACTCATGTGAGAAACTTCCGCCGATGTTTCCTGAATCGGCCGCAACCACGCTGAACGCGAGCCCGCACCTTTCAAATATACGCACATAAGCATCGTACATCGCCTGGTAGGAACGATCCGCTCCCTCATCCGAAACGTCGAAGCTGTAGGCGTCTTTCATTATGAACTCGCGTGCCCTCATAACCCCGAAGCGGGGACGGATCTCATCTCTGAATTTCGTCTGTATCTGGTAAAAATTAACGGGAAGCTGTTTGTAGGAACGAATCTCCTTCCTGACTATGTCCGTTATTATTTCCTCGTGCGTGGGCCCCAGACAGAAATCCCGCTCGGCGCGGTCCTTGAAGCGAAGCAGCTCCTTTCCGTAGTAATCCCACCTGGCGCTTTCGATCCAGGGCTCAGCCGGGAGCACCGCGGGCATAAGAAGCTCTATGGCTCCCGCCCTGTTCATTTCTTCCCGCACTATGTTCTCGACTTTTCTTATGGACCTGAGTCCCAGGGGAAGGTAGTTGTAGATCCCGGCCGCAAGCTTTCTTATCATGCCTGCTCTTACCATAAGCTTGTGACTTACGATCTCGGCATCCGAGGGATCTTCTTTGACCGTGGGTATGAAATAGGAAGAAAACCTCATACGTTTTTCTCCTTTAAAGTGATTTGAATTCAGATGGAAAGCAATTTCGCGGGGTTTTCAGTTCAGTTAACGTAGTTTCTTTCTATTTCCTTGACAAGTTCCCCGACCAAATCGGCTTCTCTGAAAGATTTTATCAGTTTTCCGTCCCGATAGAGCATTCCTTTTTCCCTTCCCCCCGCTATTCCTATATCGGCTTCCGAGGCTTCACCCGGTCCGTTAACAACGCAACCCAGTATGGCGACTTTAACCGGTCTTGGGAGATCAAATCCGGAGACAGCCTGTTCAACTTCAGAAACCAGCTTCTCAAGATCTATTTCAAGCCGCCCGCACCCCGGACACGAGATAAGCTCAATTCCGTTGTTCCTCATCCCAAGGGACCTCAGTATGTTCATTCCGACAACTATCTCCTCCACCGGATCACCTGTCAGAGACACCCTTATCGTGTCTCCTATCCCCTCAGCGAGAAGCGCTCCGATTCCTATGGAGGACTTCACCGTTCCCATTCCCGGAGTCCCCGCCTCGGTAACTCCGAGATGGAGCGGGTATTCGGTCTCGTCCGCAAGCATTCTGTATGCGGTGATCATCTTCTTCACGTCGGTGGACTTAACCGAAATCTTCATGTCGAGAAAATCAAGGTCCTCAAGTATCTGCACATGCCTCATCGCGCTTTCAACCAGGGCCTCAGCCGTCGGATGTTTATGCTTTTTCAGTATGTCTTTTTCAAGAGAGCCTGAATTCACGCCTATTCTTATGGGAATTCCCCTTTCCCTGCAGGCGTCAACCACGGCCTTTATTCTGTACCTGGCGCCGATGTTCCCGGGATTTATTCTCATCCCGTCGACTCCCTGTCTTATTGATTCAAGGGCCAGCCTGTAATCAAAGTGTATGTCCGAGACAAGGGGAATCCTTATCTCTTTTCTTATCGCTCCCAGAGCCTTTGCGGCATCCATGTCGGGAACGGCGACCCTGACGATGTCACAGCCCGCCTCCTCAAGTCTTCTTATCTGGGAAACCGTTGACGCGACGTCTCTTGTATCGGTGACAGTCATTGACTGGACCGACACGGGAGCTCCCCCGCCTATTTTCACGTCGCCGATTGATATCTGCCGGGATTGCCTCATAACTTGCGGAAAATGCTATTGAATAGTTATTATAGTGTCAAGAAAGTAATGCATGCTTAAAAGATTTTTTAACTCGGCTCACGCGCCGGGGTATTTATTTCTTTTGAAGAGTTCGGCAAAGTATAAGAAGCAATCTAGGCGGCATAGAGAAAAGCCAACTCAACAAGTTTTTCATAGTTATCAATAAAGAGGGAATCAGGAGGCAAATCATGGGGATGAAAAAGATAATCCAGATAGACAGGGGCGATTCTTCCAAGGATAAAAGCTCTGTGTCTTTTACCAAGTTTGAAAAGAAGGAAAAACCCGAAGACAGCCGCGAAATAACGGAAGAGACGGTCTACGGCGCTCTTAAGGATGTGTACGACCCCGAACTTCCCGTAAGCATAGTGGATCTCGGACTTATTTACGACACCAAAATTTCCGGGCGGAACGTTCAAATCAAGATGACCCTTACCACCCCGGGGTGCTCCATGGGAGCACAGATAGCGGGCCAGGCTGAAATGGCCCTTAAAAACGCGGGAGCAGATAACGTTCTCATAGAGGTAATATGGGATCCTCCCTGGAACCCCGACATGATATCCGAGGAAGGAAAAAAGAAACTGGGTATCACTTAGGGGGAACTTTCCGCGTGGAACTAAACAGAGAACGGATAATAAAAATTCTTAAGGGTGTTAAGTATCCGGGATTTAACCGGGACATAGTATCCTTCGGCCTCGTAAAGGACATTGTCGTGGAGGATTCGAAGGTAACGCTTTCCATAGTACTTCCCAAGCCCGACCAGAAGCTTCAGTCCGCAATCGAGGAAGAAGTCAGAAAAGCCATCTTCGGCATACCCGGAGTCGAAGACCTCTCGATGAAGATCGGCTCACGGCCCCAGAAGCAGATAACTGCCGACGCGGGCAGTGAAAAAAGCAAGCTTCCCGACATAAAGTACTACATAGCCGTCGCGAGCGGCAAAGGAGGAGTCGGCAAGTCAACAATAGCGACCAACCTCTCCCTGGCAATCTCAAAGAAAAGACAGAAAGTCGGGCTTATGGATGCCGACATCTGGGGACCGAGCGCTCCTTTGATGATGGGGATAAGCGAAAAACCCCGCGCAACCACCGATGACAAGATCGTTCCCATAGAAAAATTCGGCCTCAAGGTAATGTCCATTGGTTTCCTCGTGAACGAGGAGGACGCTGTGATATGGAGAGGTCCCATGGTGCACGGAGCGATAAAGCAGTTTATCGAAGACGTTGAGTGGAGCGGAACGGATTACCTAGTAATTGACCTTCCTCCAGGTACCGGGGACGCCCAGCTTTCTCTGGCGCAGACGGCCCCCATAAGCGGAGGAGTTATAGTAACCACTCCCCAGGACGTAGCCCTGGTGGACGTAAGAAGAGGGATTCTGATGTTTAACAAACTGAATATCCCCATTCTCGGCATAGTGGAGAATATGAGCTATCTGGATATGCCCGATGTAGACGGCAAGATAGACATATTCGGCAGGGGTGGAGGAAGACGTATGGCGGAGAGGTTTGAAGTTCCGTTTCTCGGAGAAATCCCGATCGATCCGCGGATAAGAATCGGTGGGGATAACGGAACCCCCATCGTGGAGTCTGATCCGCAAAGCGCGGCCGCAAAGTCCTTTTTTGAGATTGCGGACAGAATACTCGAATCCATAGAGAACTGACTGACAAGCTTAACCATTCCCACCGGCTTTAAGGAAACTACCGCTGCCCCTATCAGGAATCCCGGAAGTCTTTCAATAACGTCTGTGAAGACTATTAAGGAAATATGATTCCAGTTAATTTCCTTTTATCTCAAGTGGTATTATATTGACCATGAAAAAACCGGAGTTTTTATCTTCATGAACGCGGAAAAAGATCCTTACACCGTACTCGGCGTACCGCGAAGCGCGACGCAGGACCAGATAAAAAAAGCGTACAGAGACCTCGCGAGAAAACACCACCCCGATATGAATCAGGGGGACAAAGCGTCCGAGGAGAAGTTCAAGGAAATTCAGCTCGCTTACGAAACCCTCTCCGATCCCGAGAAGAAAAAGACTTACGACATGTTCGGGACAAGCGGTTTTGGCGGGCAGAGAGCAGGTGGAGGAAGCTACAGGCAGTATTCACGAGGGTTTCCGGACATAGACGAAATCTTCAAAGATATTTTTTCGCAGGGAGGCGGGGCTTACGGCATGGGTGGAGCGAGGGGGAATTTCGGAGATGTTTTTGATTTCAGTAACGTGCGACAGCAGCCGAGAAGACCGAAAAACATCCAGCATACCGTAACCCTTGATTTTGAAACCGCGGTAAAAGGGGGAGAGAAAGAGCTTCTGGTTAAATCCCCGGAGAGCGGAACCAAGAAAATAACGGTCAAGATTCCGGCGGGAGTAAAAACCGGCTCCAAGGTAAGATTGCCGGGCAAGGGCGAACAAATAAATTCCATGGCCGGAGATCTTATTCTCGAAATAAAGGTCTTGTCCCATCCGGTTTTCAAAAGAGAAAACGACGATATATATATTGATGTCCCGCTGACGGTCTATGAGGCGGCACTGGGAACGCTGATCGATGTGCCGACCATAGAGAGTCCTGTAAAACTTACTATCCCGCCAGGCGTGGGAAGCGGCACGAAAATGAGGCTCAGGGAAAAGGGAGTGAGAAATCCCAAGACCGGCAGACGGGGAGACCAGTTCGTAGTTGTCCAGATAGCAATGCCGGAGGAATCCGGCGAACACATGAAAAAACTCATGGACGAGTTTAAAGAGAAATATCCCTACGACCCTAGAAAAAAACTTCTCCAGTATCTATAATTGATCCAACGACGTTAAGAACTTACCTGTAAGGAGAGTGGTTTATCGTGAGCGGTGAAAAAGACGAATTAAAGATGGACTTTTCGGGCTTTATTCTCTCGTTAAACGCCTCGGCCCTCATTCACTTGGGTGAAATTCCCGACCCCCACTCAAAAAAAAGAGAAGTTAACATTCCGGCCGCCAAGCACACCATAACCATACTTGAGATACTTGCGGAAAAAACCGAAGGGAACCTGACGGAAGAGGAAAAGCAGCTCCTTGACGACATGATTTACAACATCCGCATGAAATACGTAAAGTCCCTGAGCTGATTTCTCCTCTACATGCTTGAGAGTTTCAGAAACTCTTCGTATCTTCGCTCTATTTCCTCTTTCTGCAGCGAACCAAGACGTCTTACGCTGAAATCCTCAACCGTAAAGGAAGCCAGCACGCTTCCATAGGCAACCCCTTTTTTAAAACCGGCAAAGTCAAGGTCCTTACCTTGAGACGCTACGTAACCCATGAATCCCCCGGCAAAAGTGTCCCCCGCTCCAGTCGGGTCAAGCACCTGCTCAAGCATGTAGCTGGGGGCGAAAAACAGGTCCTCCCGAGAAAAAAGCAAGGCCCCGTACTCCCCTCTTTTCACAATCAGGAATTCCGGTCCCATGTCCATTATCTTTCTCGCCGCTCTGGCCATCACTGGTTCTTCGGACAGCTGTCTTGCTTCAGAGTCGTTTATTATGAGAATGTTGACTCTGCCGAGAAGTTCCTTAAGCTGCTCAACCTTGTTGTCTATCCAGAAATTCATGGTGTCGCAGGCCACAACTCGGGGCGAGCTTACCTGCTCAAGGACCTTCATCTGAATCTCAGGATCCGTGTTGGCCAGGAAAAGATAGTCGGCATCTCTGGACTTCTCGGGAACCACGGGGTCAAACGATCCCAGGACACCAAGGGTGACTGAGACGGTTTCGGGATCCTTCATGTCATACTCGTACCTGCCTTCCCATCTGAAGGTTTCTCCTTCACTGACCGCCACTCCCTCCGTATCAATGCCCCTTGAGCGAAGCAGCTCGGAGTGGGCCGGGGGAAAATCTTCTCCGACGGAGGAGACCATGTGAACATCCGTAAAGTTCCGGGCCGCCAGAGAGAAATAACAGGCAGACCCGCCGAGAACATTTTCTTCTCTTCCAAAAGGGGTTTCTATGGTGTCAATTCCTACTGACCCTACAACGACAATGCTCATTCAGACCTCTACATGTATTTTTTCACGATAAGTTCAAACCTGTCCCTGGTTTCTTCGGTTACGAAGTCAGAAGACGTTATTATAGAGCGACCCAGGGCATCCCCGCAAGGACATTCTTTTTCTTCAGGGATAGCATCAACTACGGCAGCCACTATTTTTTTTGCCGCTTCAACGTTTTTATTCATGATTTCGATTATGTCCGAAACCATGACGTCGTCATGGTCTTCATTCCAGCAGTCATAATCGGTGCAAAGGGCTATTGTGGAATAGCAGATCTCGGCTTCCCTGGCAAGTTTCGCTTCCGGCATTGCGGTCATTCCTATTATGTCCGCTCCCCATTTCCTGTACAGGTGGCTCTCCGCCCTGGTGGAGAACTGAGGACCCTCTATGCAGACGTAGGTTCCTCCCGAGTGGGTCGTCCCGCCGAAGTCAAGCGATGCTTCCCGCAGACAGCCCGACAGAACGGAGCACACCGGATCGGCCATTGAAACGTGGGCTACTATACCACCTTCAAAGAACGTTGAAGGCCTCCGCTTGGTGTTGTCGATGAACTGATCAGGTATCACTATGTGCCCCGGTTCTATTTCCTCCTTCAAGCTTCCCACTGCGCTTACAGATATAATCCACTCGACTCCCATGGCCTTCATCGCGTATATATTCGCCCGGAAGTTTATCTCAGACGGGGATACCGTGTGTCCTGCTCCGTGCCTTGGAAGAAAAACCATTCGCACGCCGCCGAGGGTTCCCGTGAGCAGGCTTGAGGAGGGGTTGCCCCATGGAGTCTCCACGGAAACGGTTTTAACGTCCGAAATCCCCTCGATCTCATAAAGACCGCTTCCGCCTATTACTCCTATGGTTTTCAAACTTCCGTCTCCATCTGCCGAGGTGTCGGCTTTGCGACGATAATCACCCTTTTCTCATCTGAAAAAGGCAGTTCAAGTTCTTTTGTCAAAAGAAGTTCCATGTCTTCCGGATACCGGTTCGCGTAATTTTCCCATTCCTTCTTTCCCCGGGGTCCCTTCATTATAACCATCTCCCCTCCTATATCCAGATAAGGGGTGCCGAGAGCCGCGACGGCACTGACGCTCCCAAGAGCCCGGGACGTAATCCGGTCAAAAGCCCCTCCCATCCCCCTCCCCACTTCCTCGGCTCTCCCGTGGTAAATATCAATACCGTCGAGTCCCAGAGATCTTTTCACGTCCTTTAAAAAAGCAACTTTTTTTCCAACCGACTCAAGAAGCGTAAGGTTAAGGGACGGGTCGTGGATATAAAGCGGAATTCCGGGAAGACCGGCCCCCGTTCCTATGTCAATCACCCTTGAGCCGGGAGGCATGAATTCAGCCACCGTAAGGGAATCAATCAGGTGCTTGATTATGATTTCCCGGTCGGTGAGAACCGAACTCAGGTTTATGCGACTGCCCCACCTGCGCAGCAGATCAACATAGGAGAGGAAAAGGTCGGCCCTGATGTTCCTTACGCCTATCCGTTCAGCGCCTTCAATAAGAAGTCGTTCATTCGTCATTGTGGTTCGCGGACATAGGCATCGCCCGTTTGCCGGGCCGAAGGACCCGATTCCGACCTGTTCCCGGTCAAAAACCTAAAACGCACAGCAGCTTGAGCGCCATTCCCGAGAGGACCTCAGCCCGCTGACCGCTGGCCCCCGCTTCCGCTTCACTCCGATCATGCTCACGGAGGAAGCGCCATGCAAGACATTATACCGCAAGACCACCTTAACCTCATTCACGCCGCCGCCGCCGGACTCTGGATCCATAAAAAGTTCGGGACAATCCATCCGTGTACAGTGAAATTGATGTGGAGATCAGCGGTCGGATCAGAACACGTACCGGAAACGCAGGCCCGCGCGCCTCGGCGGCAGTACGTGGGACGCGTAGCTGCGCAGCGTGAAACCGTCGGCTGTGCGGATATCCATCGGGGTTCCAGACCTCGATACCACCGCGTATTCGTCGAGCAGATTCTCGGCGTAAAGCGTTGCTGTCCATGCGGATGACTCGCTCGATAGCGACGCGGAGAGGCCGTGAACGCCGTAGGCCGGCAGACGCTCCCCGCCTTCCCGTCCGCCGATTCGGGTCAGAACGGAACCGACCCAGGCGTAGTCGTGGGACAGTTCCAGGTGAATGTTGTCGGAAAGACGCATGCTCTTGGAGACGATCACTCCGGCACGATGCTCCGGCGCGCCGGGCGTGCGGTCGCCCTTGAAGGCGTCCGCCCCTTCGGGCAGCAATCCGGGGGCGTCTTCTGTCAGCTCCGCGCGGAAATAGGACCAAAAACCGCGCAGAAGGAACGACTCCGTCGGGTGCAGCGCGAGGGCAAGCTGGAGGCCTCGGCTCCTCGCATCGGTGTTCTGCGTGATGCCCTGCTTGCTGAACGGAGTCCGGCCGCTCATCTGGGCGTCCTTCCATTCGGTATGGAACAGCGAACCGTTCGCCGCCACGCGACCGTCGAGCCATGAGCCGCGCAACCCGACCTCGTAGTTGACTGTGGCGTCCGGTTTGAACCGCTTCTGGTGTTCATAGATGCAACTCGGCTGGTTGCCGGCTTCTCCCGCCGCGATATCCTCCGGGGAGCAGACCCGGAAATTGTTGGAGCCTCCGGCGCTGGCGCCCCCGCCTTCGGCACGGGTGACATAGAAAAGCCGGTCGTCGCCGAGCCGATACGTGGCGCCGACCTCAAACAGCGTGCCGACGTGACTGTTGCGGGTTTCATTGTACGGGCTGTTGAACTCCGGCGTGAACGGAAACTCGGTGCTGGCACCGCTCTCCTCGTCGATTTCGAAACGCCGCGCGCCGACGAACAGCCTCAGACTCTCGCCAAGCCGACGCGACAGCGTGCCGAACAGCGCGCGCCGCGTTTCGTTGCTCCAGCCCTTACTCAAGTATTCGAGATCCTGCGGCACCGTCGGGTCGGCGTCGGCAAACCGCGACAGGCCGGGCGCGAATTCCCGGCCGGTACCGTCGGTCTCCATGTCGTGCCAGGAGGCGCCGGCCATCCAATCCCACGGGCCCTGCCCGGTCGAGGCCAGACGCAGCGTTGCGTGCAGCCCCTTCACGTCCTGCTCGTCCCGGGTAAAGGCGGAGAAGGCGCAGAACGGCGAGGGGTTTGCCGAACTGCATGGCCGCGCGCTCAGGTCCGGCCCGGCCGGGCTGCCCGGCAACAGGCCGTCGATACCGAAGTATCTGAGCAGGAAGTCAGTCTGGTCACGGCGTCCCTCCGCCGACCATCGGGTGTGGCCCAGGGTGGTCGTGAGCTTCGCCGGGCCCAGGTTCCAACCGGCATCCAGGCTCCACAGCCGGTCCGTGCGGTCAACCGGCTCGGTATAGCGGCGCGCGGACTCGTAACGGCTCGTGCCGTAGGCGCGCGCGTGAGTAGCCCGATACCCTCCAGCCTGGAGGTCCTGCGTCTGGTGGGACAGTACAATCTCGATATCCTCGGTCGCCTTCCAAAGAAGCGAGAAGCGCGCAGAAAGTGTACGCTCGGTGTCAACATCCGCTTCCCTGTACAGGTGGGACGCCACCGCGTCCGCCACCGGTTCCGGGTGGGAAGCTCCCGGCTCACGGATCAGGTGGCCGTAATCGATGAAGCCGGGGTCGTGAAAGACGCCGAATGAGGCGCGCATCGCCAGCCTGCCGTCCGCCATGGGAAGATTGGCCACCAAGCCGAGGTCTGCGCCCGGATCGGCGCCCCGAGCACGCAGAAACCCTTCGCCGCTCATCTCGAACCTCTGTCGCTCGGTGTCGGGTTTTCGCGGAAGGTAGCGCACGACGCCAGCCATCGCGCCAAGGCCGTCCGACACGCCCTGTGGTCCGGACAGCACCTCGACCCGCTCCACGTCAAGAAGGCGGGGATCAAAGGCGATGGGTACATCGCCCCAGTAGGCCGGCACGCCGGCACCCAGAGCGCGAACGGTCCGCGATGCCGCGCCTCCGTACACGCCCCCACCTCGAGGCCCGATGTCGGTCACCCGGATCTCCGGTGTCCAGCGCGCGGCATCCCGCAGGGTCCCGTAGCCGCGCCGCTCGATTTCGGCACCGGAGATCACCGTCGTCGCGGACGGAACCCGGTACGCGCTCCACGCCGCGTAGCCATCAGGCTCAACCGCCTCCCAAGTGAAAGCCGGTGACCCCGGCCAGCACAGGGCGGACACGAACAGTAAAAGCCTTATGGTATTAAATCTCATAATAAGCCAACCAAGTCCCGTTGAGCAAACAAACAGGATGCAATCAACGCCTTTGACCTTCACTCATCTCGACCGGAGTAAGCGTAACCAAAATTCATGCGCTACGGCAAGCGGGCCTGTCTCTACGCAAGACCGTCTGCTTTCTTAAAGGCGAAGGTAAGAAACCCGGTGTGTGCCACGGTCCTGTTATCGGGGCGGGTTTTCCCTTTTTTCACCTGATAGCTTCTCATTATAAGCTCAACCGTCTCGATTCTCACAAAACCCGTCTCCTCAAGCGATTCCGCGGTTCTTTCCACCTGGTTGTATGTCGGGGAAATGCTCGCGATTCTCCCCCCGGAAGCAAGAGCCTCGTAAGCCGCAGGAATTCCATACCATGGAGAAGGGAGGTCAAGTATCGCGACGTCGACCTCTCTTTCCCCAAAACCTTCTCTGGCGTCGCCGCAGTTAAATTCCACGTATTCAGAAAGTCCCGCCCGTCGTACGTTGTCTTTGGCGTTATTCATGAACTGCTCCCTTTTCTCGTACGTATAGACTTTTCCTGAAGGGGCCACCGAATTCGCAAGCGCAATGGTAAGGGCTCCCGAACCGGTCGCGGCTTCAACAACCCTGGTTCCCGCCCTAACGTCCGTTTTAAAGAGAATCAAGGCCGCATCCTTTGGATAAACGATCTGGGTAGCCCTTCTCACTTTCATGATTTTTTGTTCCACAGTCGGGTTAAGAAGCACAAAATTGTTTCCAAGGTTTGAAACTATCGTCTCTCCCCATTTCTTTCCCAGCGCGGAGGAAAGGTCGAGTATCCCCATGTGAGAGCTGAAGGACTTGCCCTCTTCCACCACCACCATGAAGCTTTTGTTGTCAGGTGAAACGAGGAGAATTGTATCGCCGGATTTTATTTTCATGAAAGACGGTTCGCCCTCCCCGCACTTATAAAATATTTATAGGTAAAGATAATGCACCCCGCAAACATGAATATTCCCGTTACCGAATACATGTTCGAAAAACCGTAATCGCGCGCTATGAGTCCGAGAGCGAAGGCAAAAAAGTTTATGCCGATGCTAAATGACATGTTAAACGCGCCCATGGCCGTTCCCCTTTCATCGTCAAGCGCCCTGTCGATAATCATCGCGCTTATGGTGGGGTAGAGAATTCCGTAACCCAGGCTGAAGACAAAAGAAACCAGAACAGCGCTCAAAGTGGAGTTTATGGAAAAGATCATGAGCAGGGACAAAATCATGACAAGCATTGAAGGCAGGGCTATTTTTCTTCTCTCGACAATATCCGGAAGCTTCCCGCCCAGGACCCTGATTAATATGACGGTTACGGAATATGTAAGAAAAAAGCTCCATACATGAATTCCGTTCTCCTCAAGAAAAACGGAGAAGAAATTAAGCATGCTTCCAAGTCCCACGGCAATTATGAGGTTGGTCAGCAGGAGCACGCGGAACCTCGGGGAAAAAACGACGTCGAAAAAGCCGCTGAAAATGGATTTCTCCGACACCTTGAATTTCCCCTCCCGAGAGAGGAAGCAGAGAATGAAGGCAAGCAGGCTGAAAACAGAGGTATAGAGAAAAAAGACCGAGTAGCCGAAACTTTCTATCATAAATTCTCCAACAGTAGGTCCAACCGAGTAGGAAGCTATCGTGAAGGCGCCGAAAATGCCGAGCCCGTAAGCCCTTGTTTCGCTGGGAACATAATCGGAAACCGCCGTAGCGGCCGAGGTGAAGAAAAAAGCGAAAGCTATTCCCTGCATGAGCCTCAGCAGGAATATTTTCACGTCAATGTCCGATATGAAGATATAGAGAAGGGAGATCAGAAACATCAGAGAAGAACCCGCTAGCATGAACCTTCTTCGCCCGTAGTGGTCTATCAGGAAGGCTACGAACGGGATAGCCCCTATTGAAGTTATGCCGAAGGTTCCCATGACATAGCCTATGCGGGCCTCGTCGCCCCCGATATCCGTTATGAAAAGCGGAAGCAGGAAAAAAGAGGAGAAATTGCAGAAAAAGAAAAAATTTCCCAGAGTGACGAGGGAAAAATCTCTGTACTTTCGCGCAAAAGACATCCTAGGTGGTGACCTGAAAAAAAGAAAGTGAGAAAGGGAGTTTACATGATTTTATGCTATCTATCAGGACAATTATAATTTTTTTGACATGAAAAAGGTCCGTGATATAATACGGCATCTTCTGAGCCGTTAGCTCAGCTGGTAGAGCAACTGCCTTTTAAGCAGTGGGTCACAGGTTCGAATCCTGTACGGCTCAATTCTTGCCGTCCCCGTCGTCTAGTCAGGCCTAGGACATCGGCCTTTCACGCCGGTAACAGGGGTTCAAATCCCCTCGGGGACGCCATAACCAGTCCTCGTCCTCAGTTTGCCAGGTGTTCTATGCCGCGGAACCGGGCCGATGAGTTAAAACCGGCTTGGACTCTAGATATATTTTTCGTATTCCTCTTCGAAACGGTCTGACAGGGTACGAGCCTTGCGGTCATATTCATCCGGGTCATCCCATGAGAGTCGAGGCTGCAGAAGGGTCGAATCAACTCCGGGACAATCAACCGGCACGGACAGATCAAGTATGGGAATTTTGACAAACTCTCTGCCGTCGAGCAAACCGCTTACCGCTGCTGTAACAAGAGCTCTTGTGGACGGAAGGGGCATTCTTTTGCCGACCCCGAAAGGCCCGCCGGAAATTCCCGTATTCAGAAGCCAGACGTTTACCTTATGCTTTTCCATCCTCTCTTTCAGCATCGCTCCGTAGAACTTCGGGGGTCTTGGAAGGAAAGGAGAGCCGAAACATGAACTGAAAGTCGCCTGAGGCTTGCTCACTCCCCTCTCGGTGCCGGCAACTTTCGCCGTGTAGCCCAGAAGGAAATAGCGCATGGCCTGGTCAGAATCAAGCTTTGATATAGGGGGCAGAACTCCGAAAGCATCATAGGTCAGCATAAAAATGCTTTTGGGAATGCCGCCTACCCCTTCTGGAACAATATTTTCGAGCATATCAATCTGGTATGCCCCGCGAGTGTTCTCCGTATATCTGTCGCTGTCAAAATCTATCTTTCCCGTTTCCAAATCGAGTTCGACGTTCTCAAGGACGGAGCCGAAATTAAGGGCCGCCTGGTAAATTTCGGGTTCCGTGGTCGGACTAAGCTTTATGGTCTTCGCATAACAGCCACCCTCGAAATTAAAGACTCCTTCGTCAAACCAGCCATGTTCGTCATCTCCGATAAGCGCCCTTTCGGGGTCAGCGGAAAGCGTGGTTTTGCCGGTTCCCGACAATCCGAAGAAAAGCGCCACGTTTTCGTCCTTTCCAATGTTTGCCGAACAGTGCATCGGAAAAACATCTCTTTCCGGCAGAAGAAAATTCATGGCGGCAAAAACGGATTTTTTCATCTCTCCCGCGTAGCGAGTGCCACCGATAAGGGCGATTCTTCGGCTCAGGTTAAGAAATATGAAAGTTTCGCTGTTAAGACCGTATTTCTCCGGGTTGTCCGCCTTGAAACCCGGGGCTGAAATGACGGTAAAACCCACCTCCTTATGCGGAAGCTCAGAAGCGTCGGGCCTTATGAAGAGATTGTTTACGAAAAGATTGTGCCAGGCGAATTCATTAATCACCCTCACGTTTGTTCTGTAGTTCGGATGAGCGCAGACCTGGAGGTCTCTCACGAAAACCTCCTTGCCTTCGAAGTAATCCATCACTTCCTCGTAAAAGTGATCAAACACCTCCGGTGATACGGGCTTGTTCACCGCTCCCCAGTCTATATTTTTTTCCGTGGAAGGCTCCTTTACCACAAATCTGTCCTTGGGGGATCTTCCAGTATGAGGAGAAGTGTAGCCTACAAAAGTTCCACTCTCGCCAATGTGTCCTTCGTTTCTTCTGATCGCCTCTTCGTAAAGCCTGGGAACGGAAAGGTTGTAATATACTCCCGAAGGTTTCTTAAGCTGGTGTCTTTCTGAAAGCTCCTTTTCGATTGAAAAATTCTCGGACATGGTCGTCGCCTCCAAATTCCCTGTTGCCTACAGATTCATGAGTAAAAATCCAGGAAAAAGTCAACTGTTTTATTAAAAGACTTGTAAGATATATAAAGTTTCCCTTTTTTCAAGAACAAAAAACTAAACTTAATTCCATATTCCGGTTCAATCCCCGGAATCCCGAGACCCGGACGCAGAACTCATCCGATTTTACATCTTCGCATTAACTTCCGATATCCACTTCGTTATGGCATCTATCGAGTCTTTAGGATTCTCCACGCAGTCGTGTTTCGCTCCCGGTATGTAGCGCAGCGTTACGTCTTCGTTGCCCGCCTGGTTCATTATGTTCTTAAGTTCCCTGGGTTCCCACACGTCAACGATGTCGTCGTTTTCTCCGTGGATAAAGAGAACGGGAACCTTCACATCCTCTATAATTTCACAGGTTTTCGCGTGGTAGGCCTGGGGTCCTCTCATGAACCACCAGGTTCTGTAAGTGAACATCTCTCCATCAACGGGATTGAAAGAATCCCCCCAGGCCCTGTAGACGATAAATACCTGGTCGTTTTTCTTTTTCTCCGGATTCGGACCCAGAACTTCTCTGGCTTTCAGATAAATATCGTCATAGGACGGAATGCTCCTGTTTTTCTCAAGCCTTCTTTGCTGTGAATACGGCAGGGAATAAGAACACCCTTCAAGTATAAGCCCCTTTATCCCTGAAGAACCGGTCTGGGACGCGTAGTAGACAGCCATGTTGGCCCCCAGACTGTAGCCCAGCATGAAAATGTTGCGAAACCCTTCTTTTTGAAGAATATTCACCGATTCTTTCATTTCATGAATCGTTTCGGGAAAAATCCCCTCGCCCATTATCTGACCCATAAACGCCATACGGGTGTTTACGGAAAGCGTGCTTATATTCTTTTCCCTGAGGAGCGGGGGAAGCCTAAGAGGGGTCCCCCTAGTGAGGAAGTGCCCCAATACCCCGTAGAGGTTTATGATTATGGGAGACTCGTAGAGATCTTCTTCCGATGCGAACTCCGGGGTGACAAGGAGAGAATTCACTTCGAATCCATCTTCAGTCTTGTATGTAAGGAGACTCTTCTGTTCGTTTACCATCGCAGAATCAGATGAATCTTCTGTCAAGCCATCTTATTATAATATCGCCCATTTCCTCTTCTTTTCCCTCGAGGGTATGACCGGTATTGAGATAATATGCGGAAACGTCGTCATTTCCGTTGTCTATGGCTATTTGCGCAAGATTATGGGTCTCATCGGGCTTTACAAACGTATCGTTCCAGCCCTGCATTAGAAGAATCGGCAGTTTTATGTTCCTTATCTGCTCGTAGCTCTTTACGGCTTCCGCCTCCGGGCCGGCGAGAAACCACCACGTCTTGTAAGTATATATTTCGGTGTGCTCCGGCCGGTAGGAGTTCCCCCTGGCCCTGAAAATAAGAATCGTTCTGTCCTGCTTTGAATCATGGGGGTTATCGCCAAGTATCATCTTCGCTTCCTCGTACACCTCGTCGTAGGAAGGCTGGCTTTCCCACTTGTTCCATCTTCTTCTTATCGAGTCCGGGATAGAATAAGGAGTGGCGAGGGCAATCACACCCTTCAGCAGTTCCGACTCATCGGAGTCCTGCTGGCAGCTTTTTACGGAGAGATACCTGAGAATTACTCCTCCACCCAGGCTGTAACCGGAAACAATTATTTTCTCGTAACCGATTTCCCCCAGATGCTTCACTACGCCGTCTATCTGCGAAATAGTGTCATCCACTATTCCAAAACCGAAGAAAAGCCCGAAGTTGGCCAGTCTGGTATTTATCGCAATAGACGAGTAGCCTGCCTTGGCGAGGATCGGCGGTAGGAATCTCTGGCTTCCGTCAAGAAAGTTCCCCAAAAACCCGTGAACATGGATGATTATAGTCTTTCTTTTTTCGGAGTCGTTATTAAGCGCTCTGTAGTAGAGGGCGTTAACCTTTCCTTTCCCGACTGGTACGGAAATCAGTTCCTGCTCTACGTATTTCATGATTAGACACGGTTTTTAAGAAGTACTGATATTATAAAACTCCCACGGGCAAGTCAATAGCGGTAGCAATGAACTCAGATGATTGATAAGAGCCCCAGAATTCAGAGATCTTCCGAATCGTTTGCCTAAAAGCGGCAAATTCAGCTATCTGCAGTTTCTATTGTGACCGAATCAGGATTCTGCATCAGAAAATCAGCTTTTTTCTTCGCTTCCATCCAGTCCGAGGCCTCGCCAATCTTTATGAGCGTGTTTTCTGCGGTGGCCTTGAGAAAAAGATGCCCCGTTTTCTTATTCCAGAAAATCTGCCAGTTATCCCCCCGGAAGTCTCTTAGCCATCCGAAAGGAAAAAATCCGGAATAATCAGTGCCGGACTTCATGCGCTTTTCCTCCCCCTGTCTTCCGTAATTATTTTGAAAACCGGGCGCGGGTACCCGGTGGTTTTGCGCCCAAGGCGTTTTCCGGAAATCTCTTTAGCGCTAACAGCTCTCACGATGCGTAAAGCTCCTCGAAATAAAGACATACGTGGGATATTCCGCACTTTGAACACATGGGCTTTCTCGCCTTGCAGACATTTCTCCCGTGATCACCCAGGGAATTTGAAAAAAACGTCCAGTCTTTTTCCGGAATGCACCCTCTAAGATCGAATTCAATCTTAACGGGATCGGAATTCGAGGTAAGACCAAGGCGGCGGCTTAACCTCATTATATGGGTATCAACTATTATTCCGGGTTTCCTGAAATAATTGCCAATTATAACATTTGCCGTTTTCCTTCCGACTCCCGGAAGCTTGACCAGCTCTTCCATTTCGCAAGGGACTTCCCCCCTGTGTTTTTGTATTATCTCCCTTGAACAGTTTATTATCGCTTTTGCCTTGTTTCTGTAAAAACCCGTTGATCTTACGTCGTCTTGGAGTTCCTCTTCCGATGCACGAGAAAACGCCCTTAGGTCCGGGTACTTCTCGAAAAGTCCCGGGGTTACCATGTTTACTCGTTTATCCGTACACTGAGCGGAGAGAATAGAGCCGATCAGAAGCTCTGATGCGTTGTTAAAAACAAGATGGCATTTTGCGTCGGGGTAGGTTTTCTTCAGGAATTGAAGAACCTTCCGCGCTTTCTTCTTTAAATCTTGGATATTCATCTTGAACAGCAAAATATATACGTGAAACTTTTTAAGCTGCAAGCCGATGCAGTCTGAAGTGCGGGGGAATTTCTTCTGAGTTTTTTCCACACTGCCATCTTATCCGCATGGAAGTGTTCTCCCGAAGACATAAAAAAAGGGGGAAATGAAGTTCTCAAGTCCCCCTTTTTTCTCTTTAAAGTCCGTTCTTACTGAATTTCAGTCATTTCTGGCCGGTTCAAGGCCTTCTTTGCCCTCGAAGAAATCTTTGTTTATGTCAATGAATTTCTGCCATTTATCAGGCAGTTCATCTTCGTGAAATATGGCATCCACTGGACAGGGGGCTACGCACGCTCCGCAGTCTATACATTCATCAGGATGTATGATCAACTGATCATCTCCCTCATATATGCAGTCAACCGGGCACGCTTCAACACAAGCCTTGTCCTTAACTCCGATACATGGTTCGGCAATTATGTATGCCATCTTTTAAACCTCCGAATTGGCACGTTACCACTGTATTAACTTATTACGTCTATACTAACTAAAGCACTTTCAAATAAAAGGCATCCGGACAACCGACCCCTCTATGTTCATTCTCCTCCCTGAGAAGGTTCGGAGGGTTCTTCGACAGGCGGAGAGGTTTCTTCAAACACTTCAATCGGCGATTTCTCCACCACCGAACCCGATATCGATTTTACGGAAGTGTAACCCAGAAAAAGTGAGGTAATTACGAATATAAGCCCAAAAAGCCTGGTCATTTTCACAAGAAAAGGCATCGCACCGCTTGAACCAAAAAGCGATTCCGAACTCCCGCCTCCAAACATTGAACCTATGTCCGCGGACTTGCTCGGCTGAAGCAGTATGATCAGTACGAGAAGGATGCTGACAACAATATGAATAATTTTCACCGACGGTATTAAGAACTCCAATTTCTAACCCCCCACGGACTTTATTATTCTAAAAAAAGAGTCAGCTGAAAGACTTGCTCCTCCAACCAGAACCCCGTGAACCTCATCAACAGACATTATCCCCTCTATATTACCCGTTTTGACGCTTCCGCCATATAAAATTTTCACGCTATTGCCTAGACGGGGGAACATCTCGGTTAAAAGCTCCCGTATATATCCGTGAATCTCTGCTATCTCCGAAGAAGTGGCGTTTTTCCCCGTTCCTATAGCCCAGACCGGCTCGTATGCTATGACGACATCTGAAATCTGTTCTTCATCCAGATCGTGCAGCGCGTTTTCTATCTGGATCTTTATCGGCGAAAAGAGAAGTTCTTTTCTCGTCGAAACGTCTTCACTTCCGCGAATTGCTTCTTCTCTCTGGACTTCGGTTTCTCCCACGCAAAGTATTATTTTTAACCCGCAGGAGATTGACAGCAGAAGTTTTTCACGGATCTGTTCATCGGTCTCCCCAAGTATGTGCCTTCTCTCCGAGTGGCCAACAATAACCCAATTGCATCCGGCGTCCAGGAGCATCGGCGCGGAAACCTCACCAGTGAACGCTCCGCTTATCCTGCCGAAAACGTTTTGGGCCCCAAGATCTATGTTTGAACCCGAGATGCGTCTGTTTACCACGTCGAGAACCGTATAAGGAGGCACAAGCACTACCTTTGGTGCGTCGTGGTCTTCTCCAAGCAGACTGACTATCGCGCCGGACAGTTCCAGTGCTTCCTCCCGAAGCAAATTCATTTTCCAGTTTCCAACGACAAGCTTTTTATCCATTTAACATCTTTTTAAGAGAGATCGTCTTATCCAGAAAAATCAAAAAGCTACTCCCGGATTACAAGTAATGCAAGCTTTTTTCTCCCCGAAGTCTTTGCGATATAGCGATTTTCGGGGTTCGCTTTCCGCTGTTGATATCAAGTCTCCTCTTCGGTATTATTACCAACTATTCGGTAGCACGGTTTCATCCCTGTGTTACCTCCCTTCAAGGAGTTGGGTCTCCTTGTCTGTTTGTGCGTTTTGAAGAGGGAGGCTAGGTCAATAGCCTAGCCTCCCTCAAAATTAGGTGGGGGCAGAAAGCGGAGGAGAAACTAGTGCGGCCAGTTCAAGAACTGGCTTTTGCCTGACACTTCTTCTTGAAAAAAAGGCGGCCGATGATCCATGAATCAGATACTTAACTTGATTTTTCTTTTGATGTTTCTATGGCTGCTTTTTCACTGTTGTGGGTTACTGATCGTGAGAAATGCGGGCGGATATAATCAACATACTTAACCCAGAAACTCACCCAGCCTTCTTATTCCCTCCCGTATGGAATCAATCGAAGTCGTATAGGAAAACCTGAGATAATCCCTTCCCCTGTCGCTGAAATCTATTCCGGGAGTTACACCCACGTGGCAGTTCTCAAGAATATCAAACGCGAGACTCCAGGAATCCCGGCTCCATCGAGAGGAATTCACGAAAACATAGAACGCTCCCTTGGGTTCAACCGAAATATCAAACCCAACAGAGGAAAGCCCTTTTATCATCTCCTTCCTTCTTCTGTCAAACTCACTCACCATTGCCTCGCTTCCCCCACCCCTCTTCACTTCCTCAATAGCGGCGACTCCAGCCTTCTGAACAAAAGATCCGGCGGAAATAAAGAGATTCTGCTGAAGTTTCTGCACGTACCTTACAAGGTCTTGCGGAACTATCATGTAACCGAGGCGCCAACCCGTCATGGAGTAGAACTTGGCGAAGCCGTTTATCGCTATGGCGTTATCGGTGAATTCCAGAATGGAGTTAACGCGCGCGCCATAGACAAGACCGTGGTAGATCTCGTCCGAAATCACGAAAAGACCCATCTCGGACAGTTCCCGGAGAACTTCTCTGTCCATAACCGCCCCTGTGGGGTTCGCGGGAGAATTTACCAGAACAGCCCTGGTTTTTTTGCCGATGTTCTTTCTTACTTCCGCGGGGTCAACCTGATAACCGTCACTTTCGTAGACAGGTATTTTCTTTGCGACTCCCCTCGCAACGCTTATTATCTGCGGATAACACGCGTAATGCGGATCCGTTATCAGTATTTCATCGCCGGGGTTAAGAACAGTGAGCATTGCCAGCAGGAGCGCCGGGGAGCTGCCTATGGTTATTATTACCCTTTCATACCCCACTTCTATTCCATAAGTGCGGCTGTAATCCTCCGCGACGCTCCGGCGGAGCTCATCAATCCCGAGGCTGCTTGTGTACTTCGTGTAACCTCTTTGTATCCACTTCGCGGCGGCAGAGCATATTTCATCGGGAGTATTGAAATCAGGTTCTCCAACCTCGAAATGTATGACGTCTCGACCTTCATCCTCAAGGCGCTTTGCCCTCTCGAGGATCTCCATCACGTAGAAAGGTTCTATGTTTTTAACCAGATCTGAAATCATGTCGTGAAATCGCTTTCGGAATCAAGCAAAACAAAAAATTAATCCTGTGCGGAGACGAACCGCTGGTTGATCTGTTTTACGAGAAGATCTTTTTTAAGCCGCCTTAACCTGTCAAAAAACAATATACCATCAAGATGATCAATTTCATGCTGGAGCACCCTTGACAACATTCCGTCCGCGTCAATCGTGAAACGCTTTCCTTTTCTATTGAGGGCAGATACGCGAACGTGGTTTTTTCTTCTTACATTCGCAAAAAATCCGGGCACGCTGAGACAGCCTTCCTCTCCCTCCTGGAACCCCCGAGAGGAAACGATTTCGGGATTTATAAGCTCATAGAACTCCCTTTCATCGCTCTCAGGCAAAGGTACGTTAACTATCAGGGCCCGGATGTTCCTGCCGACCTGCGGAGCCGCAAGTCCGACGCCATCCGCATCGCGGAGCGTCTCCGCCATACCGTCCAGAAGACGTTCAAGGTCTTCGTCCAGTTCCTCAACGGGCAGGGATTTTCTCTTTAACTCGGGGGCGGGATAAACAAGGATATCAAGCAAAGGCATCTGCGACGCTTATAAAAGAAGGGTTGTTAGCAGACCTACGCCGTGGTCTGTCATTCATCACTGTTTTTTTCCGTAAGTTTGGGGGCAAGCCAGCTACTTACCCTAAACAGTGGAAGGGTTTTTTCGCCGATGTATATTTTTTCGCCTGTTCTGGGATTTCTTCCTTCATAAGGCTCGTAATTTTTTGTAAAGAAGCTTCCGAAATGTCTTATCTCTATTCTTTCCCCATCACGAAGCATCTCGGTCATGGCGTTAATTATGGCGTCCAGAACCTTTCTGGATTCTACGGAATTAAGGTCAAATTTCCGTGAAAGCTCTTTTTCAATGTCCGATTTTTTCATGACGTTTTGGAAATCAGCAGGGCTATGACCTGATTTCTCACTCTAGATATTTTAAAGCCGTTTGTCAAGTAAGCCCTCGATTTTGCGAAGAGAATTCTCAGTACCCGAGATTCGGCCGGAGCCATTTCTCCGCCTCCTCGGGATCGATTCTTTTTCTTTTCGCGTAATCCAGAATCTGATCTTTCAGTATTTTCCCGAGGAAGAAATATCTTGATTCGGGATGAGCCATGTAGAACCCTGAAACCGAACTTGGCGGAGTCATGGCGAAGCTCTCGGTAAGGGATACGCCCGTGTGTTTTTCCGCCTCGAGAAGATCCCAGAGAATCTCTTTTTCCGTGTGATCAGGACATGAAGGGTATCCGGGAGCAGGTCTTATGCCCCTGTATTTTTCGTTTATCAGGTCTTCTGAACTGAGCTTTTCATCTTTTCCGTACCCCCAGAGATCCCTTACTTTTTTATGAATCATCTCGGCAAGAGCTTCGGCTATCCTGTCCCCCAGAACACTTGCCATAATCGAATTGTAGTCATCCCCTTTTCGCTTAAAATCTTCGGAGAACTGCTCGACCCCTTCACCCGCGGTCACCACAAAGCCCCCAATGTAATCTTCTCTGCCCGAGACTTTCGGCGCTACAAAATCTGAAAGACAGTAATAGCAGCCCTGTCTGGAACGCATCTCCTGCTGTCTTAGAAAATGAAACGTTGCCAGTACCTGTTTTTCTTCTCCACGGATTTCACAGGAACCATGGCAGGTGCAGATATTACCGGTTGCCAGAGCATCTCTTTTTTCTCCATAGACTTCAACATCGTCTCCGACACTGTTTGCGCGGAAGAGTCCGACAACGGCGCGGGGGGTGAAAACTTTTTCCAGGATTATCCGCTTAAGGAGTGCCTGGCCGTCCCGGTAAAGTTTTTTTGCCTGCTCTCCTCTTTCGGGGTGCTCAAGTATCTTGGGAAAAACTCCCTTAAGCTCCCACGCCCAGAAAAAAGGAGACCAGTCGATGTAACCGGCGACCTCTTCAAGAGAGATGCTGTCGAAGACAAAGACTCCAAGCCGCCCGGGGCACTCTATTTCGGTATTCTCCCAGTCAGTAGGAAACGCTTTTTCCCTTGCTTCTTCTATGGAGGCATATTCCGTCTGGCTTCGGGCTTTTTCAAAACGCTCTTTTTGCTCCAGGTTGCTTTTTTCCAGTTTCTCCATGTAAAGCCGGGCCCTCTCCGGGTCAAGCATCTCGTTGCAGGCACCTACCACAAGCGAAGCATCGGCCACGTGATCAACTATGCCGCTGTATCCAGGGGCTATTCTTATCGCCGTATGAGCCTTACTCGTCGTGGCCCCGCCTATAAGAAGAGGAATTCTGAAGCCCTCCCGTTCCATTTCTTTCGCGTTATAAACCATCTCGTCAAGGGAGGGCGTAATCAGCCCGCTTAACCCTATGAAATCCGCCTGATTCTCTTTTGCGACGTTGAGTATCTTCTCGCAAGGTACCATTACCCCGAGGTCTATAACCTCGTAGTTGTTGCAGCCGAGAACCACAGACACGATGTTTTTTCCTATATCGTGGACGTCTCCCTTAACTGTAGCTATAACGAACTTCCCCTTGACCCCGCTGCTCCCCTCTTTTTCCTTTTCCATAAACGGCTGAAGGTACGCGACGGCCCTTTTCATCACTCTTGCGCTTTTTACCACCTGGGGAAGAAACATTTTCCCGTCGCCGAACAAATCGCCGACCACTTTCATTCCATCCATAAGGGGACCTTCAATGACATTAATCGGGGCCCCGTACTTGGCTCTGGCCTCTTCTGTGTCATCCTCGATGAAATCCGCTATGCCGTTTACAAGAGAGTGTTCAAGGCGTTTTTCAACCCCAAGTTCCCTCCACTCCCTGGTTTCCTTTTCCGCACCCGCGGACTTCACCCCCTCGAAGCGCTTCGCGAACTCAACAAGACGCTCAGTGGCGTCGGGACGCCGGTCAAAAAGCACGTCTTCCACCTTTTCAAGAAGCTCGGGGTCAATGTCGTCGTAAACGGCCAGCATCCCGGCGTTTACTATTCCCATGTCAAGCCCGGCTTTTATCGCGTGATAAAGAAATGCGCTGTGCATAGCTTCACGCACGACATTGTTCCCCCTGAAAGAGAAGGATATGTTGCTTACTCCGCCGCTTGTGAGCGCCCCGGGACAGGACTCTTTTATTTCCCTCACGGCCTCTATGTAATTCACGGCGTAGGAATTGTGCTCCTCGATCCCGGTTCCGACCGTAAGAATGTTGGGGTCGAAAATTATATCGCAGGGATCCATGCCTACTTCTTCGGTCAATATGCGGTAAGCCCTTTTGCAGACTTCCACCTTGTCCTCTTTTGATGCCGCCTGGCCCTTTTCGTCAAAAGCCATCACCACGACCGAGGCGCCGTAACGCATGGCTTCTCTTGCCTGCCGGCAGAACACTTCCTCGCCTTCCTTGAGGCTTATGGAATTTACAATGCATTTGCCCTGAATACATTTAAGCCCCTCCTCAATAACGGACCATTTGGAGCTGTCTATCATCACCGGAACCCTGGTAACCTCGGGTTCAGACGCGATAAGATTGAGAAACCGCCTCATGCAAGCCTCTGAGTCGAGAAGCCCCTCGTCGAAATTAACGTCTATTATGTTCGCCCCGTTTTCCACCTGCTGAAGGGCTACGGAAACGGCTCCTTCGAAATCCCCCTCTTTCACCAGCCTCGCGAACTTGGGCGAACCGGTAACGTTGGCTCTTTCGCCAACCATTATGAAAGGCCCTTCGGGATCAGAGGTTATTGTGAGGGGTTCAAGACCGCTCAGCCTGGTCGCGCCCCTGTAAGCGGAGGGTTCCCTCGGCGGAACGTCTCTGAGTTTTTCCACCACCATTTCTATGTGCTCGGGAGTAGTGCCGCAGCATCCGCCGACTAGGTTGAGAAAACCGCTCTCCGCGAAATCCAGAAGAAGAGTGGAGGTAATCTCGGGCGTTTCGTCGTATCCCGTCTCACTCAACGGGTTGGGAAGCCCGGCATTCGGGTAGCAGCTTATGCGGCAGTCGGCCACTCGCGAGAGTTCCTCAATGTAAGGACGCATTTCTTCTGCCCCCAGCGCGCAGTTTATCCCGACGCTGAAGGGCTTCGCGTGGCGAACGGAGTTCCAGAAAGCCTCCACGGTCTGTCCCGAAAGGGTGCGCCCGGACCGATCGGTTATGGTAACGGAGATCATGACAGGAAGCCTCTCGCCGTGCGCATCGAAAAAGCTCTCAATGGCGTATATGGCCGCCTTGAGGTTAAGCGTGTCAAAGGTGGTTTCGGGCATAAGTATATCCACCCCTCCCTCAACAAGGGCTTCGGTCTGCTCGCGGTAAGCATCAACCAGCTGGTCAAAAGAAACCGCCCTGTACGACGGATCGTTCACGTCAGGGGACATTGACGCCGTCTTGTTGGTCGGACCCAGGGCTCCGGCGACGAAACAGATCCTCCGGGGATCTTTCTCCATGAAATCAGAAGCCGCCTTCTTTGCGAGTTTCGCCGACTCGACATTAAGGGCCCTCACCCAGCTCTCAAGGCCGTAGTCGGCCTGAGCTATTGAGGTGGAGCTGAAGGTGTTGGTCTCAACTATATCGCAGCCGGCCTCAAAGTATTTTCTGTGGATTTCATATATGATGTCGGGTCTGGTCAGGGAAAGCAGGTCGTTATTGCCCTTCAGATCCACGGGGTGGTCAGGGAACAGGTCTCCCCTGAAGTCCTCTTCTCCGAGGTCATGCCTTTGGATCATGGTTCCCATGGCGCCATCGAGGAAAACTATTCTCTTTCTAGAAAGAGCCTCGAGCCGCGCGGAGATTTTTGTGTCGCTATTTTCCGTACTCATTCTCCCCTGCCTTGTCGAGAGGCATTATATTCTTCTTTTTCCCCTACTGGCAAATGCCGCGTTACGGGAACAAGGAAAGATACGGAGTCTACCATATGTTCCTGAGTTCTCTTAACTTTATGAAAACCGCCATCGGGTCACTTCCCAAAGACGGATCCTTTTCCCTGAGCGAATCCAAAATGGCCGGATCACCCGTTCTCATAAATGGATTATAAGTCCTCTCCTCCCCTAGGGTTGAACGGGGAAACCTGTCCTCGGAGATTTCCTCGAGCTTTTTCCTCGCGTCCTTGTTCTCCGGTGCGAGTTCAAGGGCGAACTTGAGGTTGGTTTCCGCGTAGTCATGACCGCAGAACATCCTGAGGCCGCCGGGAAGAGCGGAGAGCTTAAAAGCGAAGGTCTCGTACAGGTCTTCGACCTTTCCCCTGAACTTTACGTTTCCGCATCCTGAAACAAACACCGTATCGCCCAGAAAAATATTGTCCCCGATTATAAAGGAGACGTGTTCCGGGCAGTGTCCCGGGGTATGAATCACCTGGAGTCGCTGCTTCCCGAAATCTATCTCGTCTCCTTCCTCTATGCCTTCGCTTCTTGGAGCGACGTAGTCAAGGGCCGTTTGATGAATAAGTATCTTCGAGGAGAGAAAGACCTTTATTATGGGATTGTTTCCGTGAATGTGATCCGGGTGCGCGTGGGTATTCAGGACGTACTTAACCCTGTAGTCCTTCTCTCTTACGATCTTAAGAAGGGTGATCGGATCAAGCGGATCTATTACCACGCATTCCCCGGTTTCCTCGCACGCCACCAGATAATTGTAGTTGCTGTCGCTCTCGCCGACTTTGAAGCCGTGTATTGAGAATCCGTCCTCGCTAATTACGTTCATCAGGGTCTCCTTTTTGCGTGAAAGTGTACCTGAAAGCCTCATTGCGAATAAAAAAACCGGAGCCTTTCATTACGGACGAGGCAAGCAAAAACTTCCCTAAAACCTGCAGCGCGAGTCGCAGAATTTCTTTGACATCAAAAGCCTTTAGGGTAGTTTTTACTCCCGATTGACCTTTTGGAGGCACCATGGGCTTCGTAGAATCTCTTAAATGCAAGGAATGCAGC
Source organism: Thermodesulfobacteriota bacterium (assembly GCA_965204035.1). Classification (GTDB taxonomy): domain Bacteria; phylum Desulfobacterota_D; class UBA1144; order Nemesobacterales; family Nemesobacteraceae; genus Nemesobacter. The sequence continues at coordinate 969,331 of OZ241964.1, read as the reverse complement.
GATGTTTATCCCAAGGAACCAAAGCATGTTTGCGAGACATGTTTCGGTCCCTTGGAAGCCGTATACAACTACGACGAGATAAAAAAGCATATCTCAAGAGAGAAAATAGCCTCCCGTCCGCAGAACATATGGAGATACAAGGAGCTTCTTCCGATCGACTCAGAACCCACCCTGGGAACCCAGGTGGGATACACTCCGCTTGTGCGGGCAAGAAACCTTGCGAAGGAGCTCGGGGTTTCCGAAATCTACGTGAAAAACGACGCGGTCTGCTACCCTACCCTTTCCTTTAAGGACAGGGTCGTATCCGTAGCCCTCTCAAAGGCAAGAGAGTTCGGATTCGAGACGACCGGCTGCGCATCCACGGGAAATCTGGCAAACGCGGTATCCTCGATTTCCGCTTCCGGAAACCTGAAAAGCTACATACTGATTCCCTACGATCTTGAACAGTCAAAAATACTCAACACCATAGTCTACGGAGCGAATCTCATAGGCGTAAAAGGAACTTACGACGACGTTAACAGGCTCTGCAGCCAGATCGCCGACAAATACAACTGGGCCTTTGTGAATGTAAACATGAGGCCTTACTACTCCGAAGGTTCCAAGTCATACGCGTTTGAAGTGATGGAGCAGCTCGGATGGGAAGCCCCCAAGCACATAGTGGTCCCCATGGCAAGCGGTTCTCTTCTCACCAAGGTCTGGAAGGCCATAAAGGAGTTTGAGCTGCTCGGGATCGTGGAACCCCAGGGTTCAAAAATATACGGCGCCCAGGCGACGGGATGTTCACCCATATCGACCGCGTTTAAGAACGACTGGGAGATGTTCAAGCCCGTAAAACCGGACACTATAGCGAAATCCCTTGCCATCGGTACTCCGGCCGACGGGTACTACGCGATGAACATAATAAGGGAGAGTGGAGGAGCGGCGGAGGACGTGAGCGATGAGGAAATAGTGGACGCGATAAAACTTCTCGCGAGGACCGAAGGCATTTACACCGAGACCGCCGGCGGAGTGACGCTCGGAGTAACGAAAAAGCTCATAGAGCAGGAAAAAATTCCCCGCGACGAGCCCATCGTGGTATCGATAACGGGCAACGGCCTTAAAACCCAGGACGCCGTTGAGGGAAGCCTTGGAAAACCCGCGCTGATAGGCCCTACCCTTGAAGATTTTGAAGAGCTTTACAACAGTGAGAAACTCTAAAATTACGTGTTATAGTCATAGTATCCGGTTAGAAGCAGAATTTCGGATAAACCTAGGAAGAAACGGGAGAAAAACATGGTATCGGTAAGAATTCCAACCCCTCTCAGGAAACTCTCGGGAGACAGGGACGAGCTTGACATAGAAGCATCCACGGTATCCGCACTCATAGAGGAACTTGAGAGCGAATGTCCGGGAATCAAGGACAGGCTCTGCGATGAGAGCGGAAACGTGAGAAGATTCATAAACCTCTACGTTAACAACGAAGACATAAGGTTTCTTGAAGGAGTGGACACGAAACTAAACGACGGAGACGTCGTATCAATCATTCCGGCAATCGCCGGAGGGTAATTTCCCGAAACACCGTGTCCGGGTTCCGGATCCATTGCGTCCGAACTCAGGACGCACCTTGTGTATACGCCGCGCTTGGGGTTCTGAAAAAGCTGGTTCTGACAGCAAAGCCGGCTTGACGCAGTCTCCGCGTTTCAGCATACAGGTTGTTGTTATGAAAAACCTTACCATCACGCTACGAGAAGACGTAGAGCTCTGGCTCAGGGATCAGGCAGCCAAAGACGGACTCAGCGCGTCTCCAGCTGGGTCGGCAAGCTTCTGGAAGGAATGAAAAACAGAGAAGATGAGTACGAAGTCGTTATGGAGCGTTTTCTTTCGAGAAAGCCTCGAAAACTGAAATGGGTCGACGACCGGAAGCCCTCTAGGGAAGAGCTGCATGAGCGTCGCAATCTTCGTTGAACCCAACGTCCGCAACGACGCGGGCTTTTACAAGAGCTTCAGGAATATTAGATAATACTTCAGTTTTAGTGAATTAACTCTTTTATTTTATTGAAGTATTTCTCGATTAAAGGTTCTTTCTCTTCGTTGTAACTTCCGGCGAATTCCTTTAAAGTTTCCTTCTGTTTTTTGGTGAGTTTTTGAGGTATTACCACCTTAACCATGACATACTGATCGCCGAGACTCCCCGATTCCACATCCACCAATCCCTTTCCTCTGAGCCTGAAGGTCTGTCCCGGCTGGGTTCCGGCGGGAATTTTCATTTTGGTGGTACCTTTTAGAATTGGAACATCAACTTCGTCCCCAAGGGCGGCCTGGGTGAAACTTATCGGAAACTCGCACACGATGTCATTCCCCTCTCGTGTGAAAATAGGGTGTTCCCGTACCATCACCTGTATGTAGAGATCTCCTGGAGGCCCTCCCTGTTCTCCGGGTTCCCCCTCCCCCCTTATCACAAGCCTCATTCCGCTTGAGATTCCGGCGGGTATGTTGACCTGTACCATCTTTTCGGTGTGTAACAGCCCCGAACCTCTGCAACTCTTGCAGGGCTTCGTTATGATCTTTCCGCTTCCTCCGCAGGAAGGACAAGCTTGGCTTATCGAGAACGGTCCCTGGGAGAAGGCAATCGACCCCCTGCCTCCGCAGCGGTCACAGATCGATTCTCCCCCAACTGCAGCCCCGGAACCGGAGCACTCATCGCAGAGCTTTCTTTTTCTGACTTTTACCTCTTTTTGAGTGCCAAACGCAGCTTCATCAAAATCCACTTCAAGGCTGTATTGCAGATTCTGCCCTTGGCGGGCTCTGCGCCTTCCCATTCCTCCCGTGAAGACGTCATCGAAAAGATCTCCGAAAAGATCACCGAATCCCGAGAAACCGCCCACCCCGTCGCCCGACATGTGGCCGAAACTGTCATAACGGGCCCTTTTGTCCCTGTCGTTGAGCACCTGGTAGGCCTCGTTTATTTCCTTGAACTTCTCTTCAGCGTTCTCGTCGCCCGGGTTGCGGTCCGGATGATACTTGAAGGCAAGATCCTTGTAGGAACTTTTTATGTCTTCAGGTGAGGCGTTTCTCTCAACGCCTAGTATTTCGTAGTAGTCTTTAGCCATTTGGGAATTGGGGGACGGGAGTTTTAGTCAGTTTTTTCTTCAGAATCTTCCTCGGGGGTTTTTTCAGGTTTTTTCTCCGGACCTTGAGACACTGATACCATCGAGGGTCGGAGCAATCTTCCATTTAGAAGGTAACCTTTCTGGACCTCCGAGATTATAGTCCCGCTTTCATAAGTTTCCGAGTGATCCTTGTAAACGGCTTCGTGGTAGCTGGGATCGAAAACAGTTCCCTCATTCGAATCTATTTCAGTAACGCCGAAGTTCTCAAGACCCGCAAGAAATTGCGCGTGAACAATCTTTATTCCGTCAAGAAAAGCTACGAAATCCGTTTTTTCACCGTGCGATTCTTCAGAAAGTTCAATGGCCCTTTCAATGTTATCGAGAACGAAAAGCAGTTCCTTTAACCTGTGCGCGTTTCCGAAATCAAGTATCTCCTGCTTTTCCTTCGCAAGCCTTTTTTTATAGTTATCGAAGTCGGCCGAGAGTCTTAAGTACTTCTCCCTTAAAGCTTCGAGTTCCGCAGAGACATCCTCTTCGGTTTTTTCCCCCTCTCCTTCGGCTACATGAAGTTCAGGCTCTTGCGAATCTTCCGCGCTGTCTTCTTTATTCTCTTCAACGTCTGCGATTGTGTTCTCACTCATTCCGTGATTTCTCCGTTAACCCTTTTTGTGACCATTTTCGCCGTGTAGTTCACAAGCGGGATGATTTTTGAATAGTTCATTCGCGTGGGACCGAATACACCCAGGCTCCCGTAGCTGTTTCCCTTGTAGTAAGGCGCCGCCACGAGGCTGAAGCCGCGAGGCATTCCTTTCTCTGAACCTATAAAGACCTTTGAGCGGCCATCTCTTACAACAGATTTCAGAAGGCTGGAGAGAAATTCCTGGTCCTCAAGTATCTCGATTATAGTCTTATAGAGACCCGAATCTCCAAAACTCAGAGACTCGATAACCGAGGCTCTTCCTTCCACGAATATCCCCACCTTTCTTTCCCTCTCGAAAAGCTCGCTGCTTATCCTGAGCACTTTTTCAAGGATTTCGTTGTATTCGGTAGTGGTTCTCCTTATTTTCTCGAGCACCACCTTTCGTACCTGCTCAATCGTAAGACCCAGAATCAGCCGATTGAGGTAGCTTCCTATCCTCTCGACCTGGGAATCCCGAATAGGTTTGGCAAGCCTTATATAGGTTTTTTCCGTAAGCCCGCCCTCAAACACCAAGACCATGAGACATTCCTTCTCCCCCATCTTGAGAAGTTTTGCGGACTTAACCCTGAGGGTGTTCCTCTGGGGAAGCATCGCCAGTCCCGCAAGCTTCGTAAAGTCGGAAAGTATTGAGCTTGTGGCGCTTACCACGTGATCAAGGGTGCCGTCAATCTCCTCGTACTTGTTCTCAAGGGAGCGCAGACCGAAATCCGGTGAGTTCTCCGTGTTGAGAATGTTCTCCACGTAATAATTTATTCCCTTTTCCGTCGGGAACCTGCCGGAAGAGATATGACTCTGGGCGAGAAAGCCTGTTTCCATAAGCGAGTTCAACTCTTGGCGGACCGTGGCCGGAGACCATTTTATACCGTATTTCGATATAAGGGCAGAAGAACCGATGGGGCTTCCGGTCTCAATAAAGTGGTCCACTACAAAACCCAGAAAAGTCCTGTTTCTTGGAGAGATTGGCTGTGTCATATATTTCTGAAATATAATTTCACCCCGCTACGTTGTCAACGGAGATAGTCGCAATTACCTTACCCCCGAATACGTTTCGGCAAACCCGGCGTTTCATGTTACGAAATCAAGGTATTGATTCGGGGTAACGACATCGTACGTGGCATTTGAATATGTCTTGAGCCAGTCCTTGGGTGGTTTTTTCCTGTTGTCTCTCCACTTGAACTCATATCCGTAGAGCATACCCCCTCTTTCCTCTATGAGATCTATTTTCTTCCGATCGTAGGTGCGCCAGAAGTAGTAGTTTGCGTAAATGCCCCTGCGGGCGTTTCTCTTGATTCTTTCCAGAACCATGAAGTTTTCCCAGAGCTGCCCGACGTCATTTCTGGTACCAAGATCATTGAAGTTGGAGATAAGGGCGTTTCGGATGCCAAGATCATAAAAGTAGTACTTGCTCATCTTGCTTACTTCTTTGCGGAGATTTCTGGAGAATCCGTCGAGCCTGAAAAGAATGAAAGACTTCTCAAGCAAATCCAGGTAACGCCTTACGGTTTTCTCGTTTAACCCGAGTCTCTCCCCAAGTTCGTTACAGGAAACCTCGCTGCCAACCTGAAACGCAAGCAGCTTAAGAAGATCAATTACGGGACGAGACTTTCTCACCTTCTGAAAAAAAAGCAGGTCCTTAATGAGTGCCGAATCCTTGATTTCGATAATTCTTTTTTCTTTCTGCGTCGGGTCTTCATGCGTGACAATCTCAGGATAAGTGCCGTAAACCAGATATTCTTCAAGCTTTTCCTCAAACTCATACAGGGTCTGCCGAAGCAGGAGTTCGCCTATCGAAATTGGGTACAGCGCTAAAAGGTTCTTTCTTCCTGCAAGAGTTTCTTCGGCCGTATTGGCAAGATCAAAAGAGGAAGAACCCGCGGCGATAACATAAATATCCTGAAAGTTATCCACGATAAGCTTGAGCGCCGTTCCGATATTCTCGATTTTCTGCGCCTCGTCAATAAATATCAGACGGTTTTCCCGGACAATCCTTTTCATATTCTCAAGACTGCATCTTGAAAAGCTGTAGGAGAATTCAAGATTGTCGCCACTGTATGATGCATACTTAAAGGAGGTTTCCGACAGGAACTTCTTGACCAAAGTTGTTTTACCGACCTGACGTGGGCCATAAATAATGAGAATCTTGTTTTTCTCAAGATTTTTTTCTATATCTATTGTTCTTGGAATCATAGTGTTTAACCTTCGCTTCTGAACCTCTTCAATTAGTCTTGATTGCTAGAAATAAAATCCGCTAATTAAACTTAACTAACAGAATTATCTTCCGTAAATTAAAATATAGACTAGAATAGCACATAAGGATTTTAAGATGAGAAATGAAAGCCATTGCGTCGCCGAAAAGGTAAAGCAACTTGGACTCCTTGAAAACGCCGAGATGGGAAATGAGTTTTATCCGGCACACCTGTCGGTTGCCCTGATTGACGCGGTTTTCACACCCAGAAGTCATTATGAACGACATGTTGTGCCGGTCATCCGTAGATATTGCAAGCACTTCGGGATAGAACGAACCTGGCCGGGGCGGGGTCGGAATCTTCTGCCACCGACTCATCAGCAGGAAACTCTAGAGGATCTTGCAGGTCATTATCATGACTACGGCTTTGACCGCATGCGAGAAGATGTATTCAAAGCCCGGTACAAATCGCCGGGAACAGAAATTTTCAAATCCGACAATGTTTATTGCGCCGCAAGAGAACTGATAAAAATCGGAGTCAACAACCTGCAGGATGCGGTTTCAACGCACCCGAACAAAATAAAAAAGAGTCTTTGTTCGATAAAGGGAATCGGAGAAAGAACAGCACACATGTTCCTTATGTACACCGGTGAGGAGAATTACGTGAAGGGAGATGTACACATCTGCGCTTTCGTCGCCAAAGCCCTGGGACGTGAGAAGAGAGATGTTGGACCGGGTCAGGCTGAGCGAATTGTCAGCAAGGCTGCCGAGCATCTTTGCGTCACCCCCAGATCTCTTGACTATGCGATATGGAAGTACGGATCGAACTTTAAAGAACACCTGCCCACCATTTAAGGAGTCTGAGTGCGCGCTTTGACGATACGCCGATTATAAATATACTTACCCCGAAATGGAAAAATTCGACCTCACAGTTATAGGATCCGGTCCCGGGGGGTACATATCGGCGATAAGAGCCACGCAGATGGGGATGAAAGTTGCCGTCATCGAGCGGGACAAACCAGGTGGCGTATGCCTTAACTGGGGATGCATACCCTCAAAGGCGATCCTCAAGTGCGCCGAGATGTACTCGCATTTTCTTGACTCGGAGAGCTACGGAATTACCCACAAGGGGCTTTCTTTTGACTACTCGGAAGTAATAAAAAAAAGCAGAAAAGCTTCATCTTCCCTGAACAGGGGCGTGGAGGCACTTTTCAAGAAAAACAAGATAACCCTTATAAGCGGTACGGGAAGACTCACCTCAAAACATGGAATTTCCGTTATCGGAAAGGAATCGCAGGATATAGAGAGCGAGCGGATACTCCTCGCCACGGGCTCTGTCCCCAGAACACTTCCCGGCCTTAAGATCGACGGAAAAATCGTAATGACAAGCGACGAAGCGATAATGCATCCCGAGGTTCCCCGCTCCGTCGTGATAATAGGCGGAGGATACATAGGAATGGAATTTGCCTATGTCTACAACTCTTTCGGCAGCAAGGTGACCATAGTGGAAATGGAAAAACAGATCCTGCCGGGAGCTGACGAGGAAGTAGCGAAAGAGGCAAAGAAGATATTCAGGAAGCAGGGAATGACCATCCTAAACGAAACCGTGTATAAATCCCTCAAGAAAACCTCGGGTTCCGCGACCGTAACGGTGGAGAGCACGGTTTCAGGCGAGCAGAGCACCCTTAAGGCCGACATGGTGCTTGTGTCGGTTGGAAGAAGGGCCATAGCGAACGCGGCGCCGACCTCTTTTGCCTTCTACGGCACGGGGGACAGCATGGGCCTTGAAGACGTGGGCGTAGAGCTTGATGAAAGAGGATTCATAAAGACGGATGAGAACTACATGACCACCTGCTCCAATATCTACGCGATCGGGGACGTGATCGGAGGCCCCATGCTCGCGCACAAGGCTTCAGAGGAAGGAGTCGTCGCGGTTGAGCGGATGAAGGGAATGAACTCCAAAGTACATTACGACTCGATCCCGGGCTGCGTTTACTGTCAACCGGAAGTGGCCATGATCGGCCTTACGGAAAAACAGGCAAGAGACCAGGGATATGATGTGGATATAGGGAAATTTCCTTTCAGGGCTGCGGGGAAAGCGGTCGCGGTCGGAGAAACCGACGGTTTTGTAAAAATGATTTTCGACTCAAAGACAAAAGAACTTCTCGGAAGCCACATAATAGGCCACGGAGCAACCGAGATGATCGCGGAAATCGGAGTGGCGAAAACCCTGGAGACAACCCCTTACGAGATAGCCACTACCCAGCACGCCCACCCCACTCTCTCTGAAGCCGTAATGGAAGCGGCCCTTGACGCGCTTGGAAGGGTAAGGAACTTCTGAGGTACGAAACATCTTGTCACTGCCCTAATGAGTACCCTGGATATATACGAACTCGGGACGGTTCCCTACGAGAAGGCGCTTGAGTACCAGGAAAGTCTTCTCGCCAAAAGAATCGCGGAAAAAATACCGGACTCTCTTATTCTGCTTGAACACCCTCCGACCATCACTACTGGAAGGAAGGGAAACACCGGGAACCTACTTGTAAGAAAGGAATATCTTGAAAAACACGGCGTTTCCTTCGTACACGCATCCAGAGGAGGAGACATAACCTTTCACGGTCCCGGACAGATCGTCGGCTATCCCATACTGAATCTCAAGAACCACGAGATGGACATTCGAAAGCACCTGAGAAGCATTGAGGAAGTAATAATCAGGACGCTAGGCGACTTTGAAATCGAGGGCAGAAGAATAGATGGAGTCACTGGAGTCTGGGTAAAAAGAAGCAAGATAGCATCCATAGGAATAGCAATAAGAAAATGGGTGACCTACCATGGGTTTGCCCTTAACGTCAGCACGAATCTTGATTATTTCGAGCTGATACTCTCCTGCGGAATAACGGACGTGAGAATAACGTCTATAGGAAGCTGGCTTGGGAACGAAGAGAGTATTGAAATGGACGACGTAGTGCGGTCCGTAATAAAAAACTTCATGGGTGTCTTCGGTTTCGAGGACTTCACCCTGAAAGACGAAAAAAAGATAAACTAGGGATTTTCAGAACCGGGGTCTGTAGTTAAAAAATGTCAGAACAAAGAGTCCAGAAGTTTAAGAAGTTACTTGAGAAAAACCCCGCAAACCCCCTTGTTCACTACAGTCTTGCAAATGAATATTTCAAGCTTAACCGTTACGAGGAAACCATAGAGACGATTAACGCCTACCTCAAACTCAAAGACGACGAAGGGGCTGCTTACAGGATACTCGGCCATTGCTACACTGAACTTGGAATGCAGGACAGCGCGAAAGATGCCTATGAAAAAGGTATCCAGGCGGCATCAAGACACGGGCATCCGGACATGGCTGAGGAATTCCGCGATTACATGGAATCCCTGGATATCTAGACGCTTTAGTCCGCAAGCAGGTTCCACTCAATCAGTATTGAACCGATAACAATAAAGGCGATTCCCGTAACCCTCATGGGCCCTGGGGCTTCTCCCAGGAAAAGATAAGCATAGATGGCCGTAAACATGGGAAAAGTTGCCACTATAGCGACAATTTTTGACGTATCGGCCATCTGGAGAGCCGTGAAATAGAGAAAAAGACCGATCAACCCTCCGATCAGACCCGACAGAAGGATCCAGAAAAGCGTCCGGCCGTCGACATCAATGACCTGAGCGAATTTGCCCGTCGCCAGCACTAAACACACGAGACACAACGAGGTGAAAATGAACCTTATCGTGATTACCGAAAGCGGAGAGGCATCTTTCAGACTCAGTTTTTCAAAAATCGGGTTAATTCCGAATATCATAGCCACGAGAAAAGCGATCAAAGTAGCTTTCATTTTATCCTCCTTAGATGCAACAGAACTCTTATCAGGCCGCAGAACTTTTTTGGTTTTTTCACATATACTAGCAGTTTCCCAAATATTTTTCAGAATCTGAACTCAGCCATGGAAAGAACCATTTGTATTCTACATCAGTCTAGAACTTGTAGGATTCAGGTGAAGCAGGAATCTTTGTTCCGAGATAATGGAAACTTCACGAAAAACAGTCTGCGTAGTAACCGACGACATGTTCTTCTCGTCAAAGATTGAAAGTACAGCCAAACACCTTGGTATTATTATGATAAAAGTGAAGAATCATGATGAATTTCGAGACAAGATAGAAGGAAAAACAGTTGACCTTGTGATCATTGATCTTGCCTCAAGAAAAATCGATGCTGAAAAAGTATTCACCGAACTTAGAAACTCCCCAGGACACAAAAAAGTCTTCTGCATAGGATATCTGCCACACGTGGAACGGGAGCTTGCCGACAAATTCAGGGAAAAGGGAGTGGATCTCGTCATTCCAAGATCGAGGTTTTCACGGGAAATGAGCAAAATAATTGAAGAGCATCTAGAGCCAAAATAAAAATACCGATTCCCGGCCCTGAAAATATTCTTTCAATGTAAGTGATAACGGCTCGTACCCACGCAAAAATCCGTGGGAATTCATATCACGTCTGCAACCAAACCCCGATCTTGAACCTAGCTTGACAATGAAAAGGGGAATAAGAATAATGTTTCCAAACTTTTCTTTCCCCAGACCGTGGTAGCAACTTATGTCAGCCGATCAATCCAAAATATGGTTTAACGGAAAAACAGTGCCTTGGGATGAGGCGAACGTGCACGTACTTACCCACACCCTGCACTACGGCCTGGGTGCGTTTGAAGGCATAAGAGCTTATAAATGCTCTAACGGAAAATCGGCGGTCCTAAAACTCACCGAACACATGGAAAGGCTTTATGCCTCGGCGCACGTGGCTGGCATAGAGATTCCCTACGACATGCAGACCCTTTGCGATGCGGTGACGGACCTTCTGGGCGAAAACGGACTCGATGAAGCCTACATCAGGCCCATAGCTTTTATCGGGGCTGGACAAAAAGGGATACTTCCCGGAGACAACACCATAAACGTGGCGATAGCCGTATGGCCATGGGGAACATATCTGGGAGATGACGCGATTGCCAACGGAATCAGGGTAAAGATATCCTCCTACACGAGAATGCACGTCAATTCCTTTATGACCAAGGCCAAGATATGCGGAAATTACGTAAATTCGGTAATGGCCAGGCAGGAAGCCGCCGACCTCGGTTTTGATGAGGCGATACTGCTCGACTCAGAAGGTTACGTGGCCGAAGGAAGCGGGGAGAACATCTTCATCGTAAGAAACGGGATTCTCAAGACTCCCCCTCTAACTTCTATACTCGAAGGGATAACCAGAAAATGCGTTCTTGATCTCGCCGCCGACGAAGGTATTCCGGTAAGGGAACAGCGTTTCACGAGAGATGAGCTTTACATCGCGGATGAGGCATTTTTCACTGGTACCGCCGCCGAAGTAACGCCTATAAGTGAAGTTGACGGCAAGAAAATAGGTTCTGGAAAACCCGGAGAAACAACAAAGACTCTCCAGAAAAGGTATTTTGCCGTAATAAAAGGAGAGGATGAGAAATTCAGGCACTGGCTTGATTACATCCCCTGAACCGGTTCCCCGCTTGCCTCGCTCATGGATATGAATCCAGGGACATTCTCAACGCGCTTAATCCAAGCTCGAATTGCAGGATATCCGTCTAAAGCAAATCCACCTTCCTCAGCCACGTGAGTGTATGCATAGAGTGCAATATCGGCAATCGAGAAACTCTCGGCAACCAGAAAGATATGAGAAGTCAGATGCTTTTCCATAAGCTCCAACGCGGCTTTGCCGGGCGCCTTTCTGGCTTCCAGCATAGCCAGCACATCGTCTGTCAACTCACGATGCTGGCGCAGGAAACGCGAGGTAGCGATGTTTGGCTCATGGCTGTATTGCTCCCAGAATAACCATTGCAGAACCTGGGCTCGCTTGAAGGGCTCGGACGGCAAATAGTCGGTTCCTTCGGCAAAGTGGAACAGGATTGCGTTTGACTCTGAAAGCACACGACCATCTTCAAACATCAAGGTTGGTATTTTTCCATTCGGGTTGATCGCCAGAAATTCTGGGGTTCGGGTCTCACCACGCAGTATGTCCAGGTTGATTACCTGAAAAGCCTTGCCGGTGAGACGAAGAATCAACCGGACCTTATAGCCATTGCCGGAAATCGGGTCATCGTAAAGGGTCAACATAGATCTTCCTCAGTACATTCAGGGTGGGGAAAGGCAGACTAGCACAACAAATCGTTGGGTAAAAGAATCACAGCCAACAAGAGGAGACAAAATGCTTGATTACGTCCCCCGCACCGTTTTTTCCCGCAGGAAAACGGTAATCGGCGAAGAACCTACCTTTTCATAAGGTAGTTGACTATGGTTCTCACCCCGAACCCGCTCGCTCCATACTGATACCAGTCAGAAGATTTTTCCACATATGAGGGGCCGGCTATGTCTATATGCACCCAAGGAACCTCCGAAACGAAATTCTCAAGGAAAAGCGCCGCGGTTATCGCCCCACCCCACCTGCTTCCTACATTCTTAACGTCTGCCACGCGGCTTCTTATTTCCTCTCTTAGCTCCGTATCAAGAGGAAGTTCCCACATCTTCTCGCCGACATCGTCCGCGGAACCTAAAATCGATTTCACGAGATTCGCGTTATTACCCATAACCCCGGCGTTGTGAAGTCCAAGCCCGACTATACAGGCGCCGGTAAGGGTTGCGAGATCAACTATCTCGGAAACTCCAAGCCGGACCGCGTAACTGAGCGCATCAGAAAGCGCCACCCTGCCCTCCGCGTCGGTGTTTATAATCTCTATTGTCTTTCCGTTAAGAGCCGTTACTACGTCATCCGGCTTGTAGGCAGAAGCACCGGTCATGTTTTCGGTGGCCGGGACAATGCCGTGAACGTTAACACTAGGGGTCAGTTCCCCGAGCGCTTTCATGGTACCCAGTACGACCGCCGCACCCGCCATATCCATTTTCATCGTTCTCATGCTGTCTGCGGGTTTAAGACACAGTCCTCCAGAATCAAAAGTTATTCCCTTACCCACGATAGCAACTTTTTTGCGGGATTTTACGGGAGGCGAGTAGGAAAGGTGTATGAATCTCGGGGGCTCACTGCTTCCAAAAGAAACCGCTGAGAGTCCTCCCATTCCCATTTGCCTTATCTCATCCCTATCAAGGACCTTGCAGCTGATGTGTTCTGATCCTTCGGAAATAGAAAGAGCATGTTCTGCGAGAATCGAGGGAGTAAGGATATTCGGAGGATCGTTAACAAGATCCCTTGAAAAAGCTACGCTACTTGAAACAGCACTGGCATACGCGGCCTCGCCGCTGAAATAATTGGCCGAAATTCTCCTTGACGCTATGCACACTTTTTCTATACGGTTTTTCCTTCTTCCCGAAGACTTGAACTTCCCGTATTCATAGGTGCCGCAGGCCATGCCCTCGAGAAAACCCTTAAGAAACCCCCTGTCCACGTTGGAAAAATCAACGGAAACGGTGCGGGAATGCTGGCCGGTTCTCGCAACCGTAATGTTTGCGGCGCGAAAAGCTTCAAGAGCCCCGAAATTTTCTTTTTTCCCGAGTCCGAGAAGGACAACTGTTTTCGTATTGAAATCGCCCGGGGTATCGACGAGAACCGTCTTTCCGAAAGCGCCTTTAAAATCAGACGACTTCACTTTGTCTGAAAGGAACCCCTCGAGTTTACTATCGATTTTTCTAGCGGCAGCCGGAAGCCTCTGCCCTTCGTAACAGAAAAAAACAACTGAATCCGACTCGACGTCGGCGACACTATCCTTTATCAGAAGAAATTCCATTTTTTCACCATTCACCCAGATTTAGAAATACGGCCGAAATACAGACATTCAACAGAGGATTAATTCTACACTACCAACACTCAGTAAAACAAAAAGAATCTTTTAATATGGGGGTTTTTCAAATATGATTTAACCGTCTAATCCAACTAAGAAGAGAAAACCACCCATGATTCAAGAAGAAAGAATGACCCACCACCTGATGGACATCATACGGATAGATAGTCCATCAAGAAAGGAAAAGGACGTCGCCCTGAAGCTCGAGGAAGAAATGAGAGATCTGGGGGCTGACTGTTTCTACGACGATGCGGGAGACAAGGTCGGGGGAAACATCGGCAACCTGATAGTCAGGCTTCCCGGAACAAAGAAAGATATTCCACCCTTCTTCCTCTGCTCTCACATGGACACTGTAAGCCCGGGAGAGGGTATAAAACCGAGAGTGGAAGACGGCGTGATGAGAAGCGACGGTACGACGATACTGGGAAGCGACGATAAAAGCGGGGTATCCATAATAGTCGAGGTGCTAAGGACCCTCAAGGAAAACAACATTCCCCATCCGGATATGGAGGTCGCCTTTACCATATGCGAGGAAATAGGCCTTCTCGGAGCGAAATTCCTTGATGCTTCAAGCTTTAAAAGCCCATACGGAATAGTTCTTGACAGCAGCACGCCGGAGAGGCTCGTCCTCAGGTGTCCGTGCTCCGACATCATGGATGTAAAAATACACGGCGTCGAAGCGCATTCAGGACTTTGTCCCGAAAACGGGATAAGCGCCCTGGAAGTATTGAGTGACGCGGTCTCGAGAATGAAGCTCGGAAGAATAGATCACGAGACGACGGCAAACATAGGGAAGGTAAAGGGAGGATCCGCGATAAACATAGTTCCCGGTCTCGTCGAGGTGAAGGCCGAGGCCCGAAGCCACGATGAAGGGAAACTCGACGCACAGATACGGCACATGCAGGAGTGTTTCCTGGAAGCGGCAAAAAGCAGGGAACTCTTCCTGGACGGGGAACGGCTCGGCGCGCGCGCGGAGATCGAGACAGAACGCGTGTATCCCGTAATGAACGTCTCCGCGCAGGCAACCGTGACTGATCTTGTGCTTAAAGCGGCTGCGAACCTTGACCACGACATAGAACTTCACACAAGCGGCGGAGGGTGCGACGCGAACTTCATAAATGAGAAGGGAATCGAGTGCGTAAACCTGGGGACGGGAATGTACGAACTTCACACGGTAAACGAGTATCTGCTGCTCGATGAATTCCACAGATCAGCGGAGATAGTTCTTGAAACCATAAAGCTTCACTCGGAAAGAGACTGAGCGATGAAGGCTCTCATTCTGGTTGATCACGGAAGCACGGTAAAAGAGGCAAACGCTCTCCTTGAGGAAGTAGCCGACAGGGTAAGAACTTATCCCGATTCGCCGTTTGACATGGTTGAGCACTGTCACATGGAACTCTGCGAGCCGTCAATAGAAGATGCTTTTCGTAAATGCGCCACGGCCGGCGCAAGCGACATAACTGTCCACCCGTACTTTCTCGTACCGGGAAGACACTCAAAATCCGATATACCCAGGATGGTGGCGGAGGCGGCACGGGATTTTCCGAAAGTAAGCTACAGGGTCACAGAACCGCTGGGACTTCATGACAAGATAATAGAAGTCATATTTGAAAGATCGCTTGGGTAACACGAAATCCGATGAAAAAATATTCGGCGGTGCTTTTTGATCTTTTCGACACGCTTGTCATGTTCGAACCGTCCCTTCTGCCGAAGGTAACGCTTAACGGAGAAACCTGGAACTCCACCGCGCGGCACGTTTTCACAGAAATGCGAGGCAGTCTGGGCGGAATGGAATTTACGGATTTCTACGAACCTTTTGTTGAAAGCCACAGAGAACTTCTGGAACTCAGGAAAAAGGATTTAAGAGAGTATCCGAACAGAAAGAGGTTCGAGATATTCATTGAGAAAACGGGGTTAAAAGGAGACGACGGATTGCTTGAGAAGTTCGTACGCTCACACATGGAAAGTCTCTGCGGAGCCATGGTATACCCTGAGCATCACACGGAAATTCTTTTGCATCTTAAGGAAAAAGGATACAGGCTTTCGGTCGTATCAAACTTCGACCACGCCCCCACGGCACGAGAACTGCTCGGAAAATTCGGAATTGCGGATTTCTTTGAACATATAGTGATATCGGAGGAAGTAGGCTGGAGGAAACCTCACAGGAAAATATTCGAATTCGCTCTCGCCAGCCTCGGCGAGAATCCATCAGACGTTATTTTCATAGGAGATAACCCTGAAGCTGACGTAATGGGATCTTCAGACTGCGGGATTGACTCCGTGTGGATAAAAAGAACAGAACAGTTCACCCAGGCGAAACCGAATTTTATCATAAAAGACCTGCAAGATCTAAAGGAAATAATCTAGAGAGACTCTGCTTTAATGAAAAGACTCACCCGCACCGACAAAAGACTCCCCACCACAAGAAGCAAGCACCAAATAGCCACAATACAGGGGATGCTTGAGAGAAAATCTTCCCTTTACGCAGACAACATCGCGTATTCCATAAGAAAAAATGATCTGTCCGTAAGTTCCCTCACCTTCAGCGAAGTTTTCGCTCTTTTCACAGGGTTTTCAGCCCACCTCATCTCTCTTGGCCTTAACAGGGGGGAACATGTGGCAATAGTGGGGGAGAACAGCCCCCAGTGGGCGATTTCCTACTTTGCGGTAATCTGGGCGGGCGCCATAGCTGTCCCGCTTGACGCGAGGGCAAAAACGGAGCACATAAAACAGGTGCTCGCGCTCTCAGATTCAAGGTTTCTCATCGCCTCGGCGGGATTTACGGAAGCTTTGAGCAACACAGGGACGGTCGAGCACGTAATACCAATGGACGAGGCTCTTGAGGCTCGGACACACTCAGAAAAAACCGTGCCCGCGGAAAAATCAGAGCCCGAAGACATAGCCGACATAGTTTTTACCTCGGGAACCACGGGCAATCCCAAAGGCGTAATGCTCTCCCACGCAACCATAATGTCAAACCTAGAGACAGTTTACAGCGCTTTTCCCATAACGGAGAAAGATACGGCTTTTTCCATACTGCCCATCCACCACGTATATGAAAGAATAGTTGGAATACTGCTGTCCTTTTACTGCGGGCAGAGAGTGTTTTTCTCAAGAAGCATAAAACCAAGGGAAATGCTCTCTGACCTTAAGGTCGCAAGACCAACCGTGTGGCTTAACACACCCTTGATACTCGAGAGACTGCTTCAGAGAATCGAGCAGAGCAAGGCAAATAATTTTCTCACAAGAGCCCTGCCCTCCAGACTTTTCGGGAAAATGGCGAAAAAACGCCTGGGTCTTGACCGCCTCAAACTTATAGTAAGCGGCGGGGCCGCTCTTTCGGAAGCAGCTTCGGAGGGACTTGAAAAATACGAATTTCCCCTCATACAGGGATATGGAATGAGTGAAACGGCCGCGGTTATAGCCGCAAATCCCTTTTCGAAACCGAAGAACGCAAGCGGCGGCATGGTGATTGAGAACAGCGAGGTCGAAATAAGAGATGTAGACTCCGAGGGAATCGGGGAGATATGCGTCAGGGGTCCGAACATAATGGACGGCTACTACAAAAACCCCGCTGCGACAAAAGAGATCCTCTCGGATGACGGCTGGCTCAGGACAGGCGACCTGGGTTATTTTGATCACGAAGGCTACCTCTACATAACGGGAAGGAAAAAATCGGTTATCGTAACTAAGGGAGGAAAGAATATCTCTCCCGAGGAAATCGAGGAGAAACTCACCCCCCTTGAGACGGTCGAGGAAGCGATTGTATTCAGCCCGGATGATGAAAGGATACAGGCCGTTATATTTCCGGAGGCGGAGGGAGTTTCCAGAAAACTCGGGCAGTCCCCGCAACACGGAGACGACGGGAGAATCTGGGACATTCTTAAAGGCCAGATAACCGAACTCAACCGCCGGCTTGAACCCCACAAGAGAATCAGCCATTTCGCGGTTGCAAGAGAGGAACTGCCGAAAACAACCACAAGAAAAGTAAAAAGATATCTTTTCAGAGACATGGACATACCCAAGGCAACAAAATTCATCCAGCCCCCGGAGGACAAATGAAAGACAAAGCATCTCTCCAGTTCGCTATGGATCACGGCCTCACCGAGAGCGAATACGAGAAGATAGTCGAGACTCTGGGCAGGGAACCGAATTCAACCGAGATCGGAGTCCTCGGAGCCATGTGGTCTGAACACTGCTCCTACAAAAGCTCCAAGGTGCACCTTCGAAAATTTCCCACGACTGGAGAGCAGGTAATACAGGGTCCGGGAGAAAACGCCGGAGTGGTGGACATAGGGGACGGCGACTGCGTCGTTTTCAAGATGGAAAGTCACAACCATCCCTCCTTCATAGAACCTTACCAGGGCGCCGCAACGGGAGTCGGGGGGATACTCCGGGATATATTCACCATGGGGGCAAGACCGGTGGCGCTTTTGAATTCGCTGCGGTTCGGAAATCCACTTCTCCAGAAAACAAAATTCCTCGTTGAAGGAGTCGTATCGGGAATAGCAGGTTATGGAAACTGCATGGGAATTCCCACAATAGGAGGGGATATATATTTTGATGACTGCTACAATGGAAATCCCCTTGTAAACGCCTTCGCTCTCGGAGTAACAAAGAAAGATAACGTTTTCCGCGGATACGCATCGGGCGAGGGAAATCCCGTAATATACGTCGGGTCAAAGACCGGAAGAGACGGGATACAGGGAGCTATCATGGCCTCAGACACCTTTACAGAGGAGACCGAAGAAAAAAGGCCCGCGGTGCAGGTGGGAGACCCATTCACGGAAAAGCTTCTCCTTGAAGCCTGCCTGGAGCTGTTTAAAACCGACTGTGTTGTCGGAATACAGGATATGGGAGCGGCGGGACTTACATCTTCTTCAACGGAGATGGCCGATCGTGCGGGAACCGGACTCGAAATCGAAATCGAAAGGGTCCCGAGGCGAGAAGAAAACATGACCCCTTATGAGGTCCTGCTTTCCGAATCGCAGGAAAGAATGCTTGTTGTCCTGGAAAAGGGCAAGGAGGATACGGCACGAGATATTTTCAATAAATGGAACCTTGATTTCTCGGTTATCGGCAAAGTAACAGACTCGGGAAAACTGACAGTTGTTGAAGAAGAAACCATAGTCGCGGACCTGCCCGTGAGTCTTATAACCTCGGGTGCGCCGACTTACGAAAGACCGGTAAAAACCCCCGCCTACCTTGAAAAAATAAACAGGTTCGACTCTGAGAACCTGCCTGAACCCGAAGACCTTCAGAAAGTTTTTCTTGAAATCCTCTCTTCTCCAACCGTCTCAAGCAAGAAGTGGGTGTACGAGCAGTACGACCACATGGTAAGGACCGACACAGTTTTGGGACCAGGGGCGGACTGCGCGATAATAAGGCTCAAGGGAACGAGAAAAGGAATTGCGATGACATCTAATGTGAATTCTAAGTATTGCTATTTAAGTCCCCGTGAAGGAAGTAAAATAGCTGTCGCGGAGAGCGTCAGAAATCTGGCCTGCTGCGGCGCTTCCCCCCTCGCAATCACCGATTGTCTCAACTTTGGAAACCCTGAAAATCCCGAGATAATGTGGCAGTTTTCAGAAAGCGTTGAAGGCATGTCAGAAGCTGCAGAAGTGTTTAACACGCCTGTGGTAAGCGGCAACGTCAGTCTTTACAATGAAACCGAAGGTGTTGCCATCTTTCCTACCCCGACTGTGGCGATGGTAGGTCTTATTGAAGATACGGACAAAATTCTCACTTCCTGGTTCCAAGACCCCGGAGACCTGGTGATATTGCTGGGAGGAGCGATAGAAGAAGAGATAGGAGGAAGCGAGTACCTGAAAACTGAGCATGGCATCATCGATGGGGAACCGCCTTCAATTGATCTTGACAAGGAAAAAAGACTTGCCGAGATGTTGATTGCGTGCGCTTCTCAAAGTATACTTAAGTCGGCGCATGATATATCCGAGGGCGGCTTTGCTGTAGCGCTCGCGGAATGCTGCTTTAATCCAGACGGCACAAGGGGGGTCCTGGTAAAAGCGCCCGACATAAATGAAGACTCTCTTAGAAGCGATCTGTTTCTTTTCTCCGAAACACAATCCAGGGTAATAGCAAGTATAAGCGAGAACAACTGGGAAAAAATAGAAGAAATTGCGGGCAGTTACGGTGTCCCGGTGTTGCGTGCCGGAGTGGTCATTAATGACGACAGGTTCTGTGTTGAAAACTCAATTGACATGAAAATCTCAGCAGTTCATGACTCATGGGCTATTGGCTTTGAGAAAAGCCTTTCAGTCACAGAGAAATAAAAATGGCGAAGCTACGCGAAGAGTGCGGAGTCTTTGGAATATATGATCATCCCGAGGCCGCCAACTTTACCTATCTAGGCCTCTATTCTCTTCAGCACAGGGGGCAGGAAAGTGCCGGCATAGTATCAACCGACGGTGAGAAGCTTTACTCTCA
This sequence comes from Thermodesulfobacteriota bacterium, assembly GCA_965204035.1. Lineage (GTDB taxonomy): Bacteria > Desulfobacterota_D > UBA1144 > Nemesobacterales > Nemesobacteraceae > Nemesobacter. The sequence goes on along the minus strand of OZ241964.1, from coordinate 949,102 downwards.
TCGGGAGATGGGTCTCGTAACCGAAGTTTTTGATGAAGAAGCCATATTGAAGCTTCAAGGCACTACAGCAATTGGCCACGTAAGGTACTCCACAACAGGTTCAAGCAACAACAAGAATACCCAGCCCCTGATTATGAATTACGAAAAGGGTGAGCTGGCAGTCGGGCACAACGGCAATCTTACAAATGCAAGGACGCTGAGGCACAAGCTTGAGAAAGAAGGTTCCATATTCCAGTCAACAACGGACACTGAGGTAATCGTACACCTCATAGCAAGATCAAAGGAAAAGACTTTTCTCAAAAGGACCATAGAAGCCCTTACTGAATGCAAGGGAGCCTATTCTCTCGTCTTTTTAACACCTAAAGGCTTGGTGGCTGCACGCGACCCCCATGGATTCAGGCCTCTTGTTCTCGGAAAGATTGATAGTTCTTACGTTGTAGCCTCCGAAACATGCGCTTTTGAGCTAATAGGAGCCAACCATATAAGGGAAATAGAACCAGGGGAAATAATATTCATAAATGAGAACGGAATAAGGTCGTTCAAGCCCCTTCCGAAAAAACAGCACAAATACTGCGTGTTTGAGAACATATATTTCTCGAGACCCGACTCGTTCCTCCAAGGACGAAACATTTACCAGATGAGAAAAAACATGGGGAAACAGCTCGCAATCGAGTCTCCGGCCGATGCGGATATCGTCGTGGCCGTACCCGATTCGGGAACGCCGGCAGCCATGGGATACGCCGAGCAGCTGGGAATCCCCTTTGAAACCGGGTTCCTGCGAAGCCACTATATCGGAAGAACCTTTATTGAACCCCAGCAATCAATAAGAAACTTCGGAGTGAAGTTGAAGCTCAGCGTGATAAAACAGGTCATAGACGGAAAAAAAGTAGTGGTGGTTGACGACTCCATAGTAAGAGGGACAACCAGCAGGAAAATCGTCAAGATGATACGCGATGCCGGAGCCAAGGAAGTTCACATGAGAATAAGTTCACCCCCGATGAAGTTCTCATGCTACTACGGCATAGATACTCCTCTCAAAGAAGAACTCATAGCTCATTCGCTTGAAGTGGAGAAAATAAAGGACTACATAACCTCCGACACTCTGGGATACCTAAGCACGGAGGGGATAGCAAAAGCGGTAACCAATGGCGACAAGTCCCTTAGCGGAAAATCGAGCTACTGTTTTGCGTGCTTTGACGGAAATTATCCGGTGGAAATAACGGACGAAAAAGTATCGCATCAACAGATGGATCTTTTTTAGCGCAACTATCCACTGAAAGCACGACTTAAATGTCTTGTCTTAGGTGCTTCTTCTGGAAAAACCAGCGACCGAGAACAAAACAAAAACTGTCAGGAACAGGTTAAGCAAAGTTCCCTGAAGCGTATCGCCACTCCCTGCTACTGCACACGCTCCGCTGTCTTCATCAGATTCGGGATAAACCCCTGAACCAAAGATATACATAAAGCGACCTTGAGGGTCTTCATGGTGACCTACGTCTGCCGCTTCGATGTAACTTATCTTGTGCGAATTGCCCGGGACCAGGTTGTTTTCCAGCCATTGCGGAGTTGGTTCGTCACCGGGGCGCAACCAATGATATTCGACAAAGCCCCCTTTTCCGTCTTTAGGCGCACCGTCTTCGGTTATCAAGTTTCTAAGCAGCGCCGCAATATCCTTGTTTCTTTCCCCGTCAATCGGATTTGGATTCGGATCCCTGAGCTTAAGACTACCCCCGTTCAGTTCAGGACTGGCTCCGTTCAGAGTCACGATGGCATCTTCATAAGGGCTCATGATGAAAACGTATATGCTGCCGTCCTTGAAATTTCCTCTTGAGAAACAAGCGACTTTTTTCTGAAATTCCGTGTACCTGATATTCTGCATTTCGTTAAACGTTACAGTCCTATCGGGGTCGTCTTTCCTCAATTCATCTATCGCTTTTCTTCTGCCATCCACAAGTATGTCTTGAGTGACGGAAATAACGCTTTTTACATACAGTTTAAGAAGCAGCTTCTGCGTATCCAGACTCTCCTCGTTTTCAACATCACTGGCCGTGGTATCAAGTTCGAGACCCGTACAATCGGGTTCGATTATGACTGGGTCTTCTTCATCGTGATCAAAGCCTGCTATGAATATCAGCTCTCCGTAGATGCTCTCCACTTTCTTTCCGCAAGCCTGTCTGTCTTCTCCGCCGTATCTGTATCCTGCGCAGCCCTCTTCATTTGAGATTAGTTTCCTTAAGGCATCCCCGATCTCAGAACCCTGAGCATCCGGATCAACCACTTTACCGTACAATCCCGGATGTCTCGTATGATTGACTATAATGTTATTATTGGGGTTTATTACTATGGAGTACATGTCGTCGGCGTCGTTGAAAACTCCCTGCTTTCTTAACTCCCCGAAAAACTCCACCCATCGTCCTACCCATTCATTTCCCATTGCCGGATCATAATCGGGATTGCTGGCTAAGAACGGAGTGAAATGTTCAATTATGTGGGAAAGGAACTCCCCCACCTCCGCTTCACTTGCGATATCGACGTCTTCCGCCGTCTTGTTGCTCTGACTTTCGTTATGAGCCGAAGCCTCAATGCTGAACGAAAAAACAAGCGCTAGCACAAGAACCAGACTCAAAATCATCCCGTGTGGTTTGAATTTCATTTTGGTAATACCCCCCTGACTGCAGATTTATCGTATTAGAAATATCCGACCAGTATAACTACTATAATGTGCGCTGTAAAACATCTGTTCAGCCTGTGTTAGCAATAAACTGATTGTCCAGCACTTGTTATCAAACCTTGAATCGAGCGAGCAAAAAAACAATAGAGAAAAAAGTAGAGGAGTATCAGCGGGCCCTTGAGGAAGCGGATGCCGCCGATGAGAAAACACAGAAACAGGATACGGGCAACGACAAGCTGCTGGGGGAGAAGACAGAGAAGCTGGAGCGACGGGCGGGAGGTCTATGGCCCGCAAATGGCCTGAAACAGGGGAAAAGCTACTGGTTTGACATTATGATACCAGGTCGAATGAGTTATACTGCCGAAAGTTTCCCGAGAATTTCCTCAAGTTTCTTTTTGTGGTTCTGAAACTCTTGCAGTTTCCCCCTTTCCTTCTCCACAACATCTTCAGGGGCGCGATCAATAAAATCCCTGTTTGCAAGCTTACCCTCAGTTCTTTTAAGCTCCTGTGAGACTTTCGCCAAGTCCTTGCTCAACCTGGAGATTTCCTTTTCAAGATCAAGCAGATTCTCAACCGGCATAACTATCTCCACTCCTGAGACAACTTCCGAGACCGCCTTGCCCTGGAAATTCTCACAGCATACAACACAATCGCCAAGGGAAGCCATACCGACGACAACCTCAAGATTTTCCCTTAAAATCTCCTCTACCTCACCATCTCCGGAATTAAGGTGAATTAACACCTTCTCCGAGGGATGAACTCCCATAGTGGCCCGCAGGTTTCTTATTCCGGTTACGATATTTTTTATAAGCTCAATCTGATCGGATTCCTCTTTGAATGTCTCGCTTTCGCTCGGCGTCGGATATTGCGCATCAAGAATGCTTTTCGAGCTAAGACCCTCACTCTCAGGAAGGCTGATTCCCTTTTCCCTGAATATTCCGAAAATTTCTTCCGTAATGTAGGGCGCAAAAGGATGGAGCGCTCGCAGAGAGCGGAGCAGGACCCTCACAAGCACGTTAAGAGTGGTTTTTTTCGACTCTTCATCTTCTCCATAAAGCGAAAACTTGGATATTTCGAGATACCAGTCGCAGTAATCATCCCAGATGAAGTGATAAAGCGCCTGTGAAGCCTTGTCGAATTCGTAATTCTCAATGAACCCCTCAACCTCTCCCAGCGTGACATTCAGTCTGGTAAGAATCCACCGGTCGGGAACGCTCAGGTGAGAGCTATCGACATCTGAGTCGTAAACCAGCCCCGGTTCAAGATTAATAAACACAAACCTGGTCGCGTTCCATATCTTGTTCATGAAGTTTCTGTATCCCTCAATAACGGGAAAGGTGAGTTTTATGTCCCTTCCCTGGGCGGCAAGAGCCGCGAGGGAAAAACGAAGTGCGTCGGCACCGTATTTTTCAATCACATCGATAGGATCAATTACGTTGCCTGTCGTCTTGCTCATCTTACGGCCTTTTGCGTCCCTTATAAGGCCATGCACATAAACATCCCTAAAGGGCACATCGTCCATGAACTTAAGCCCCAGCATTATCATTCTCGCTACCCAGAAGAAAATAATGTCAAATCCGGTAACCAGACAAGACGTCGGATAGTAATGTCCGAGTTCTTCGGTGTCCTGTGGCCACCCGAGAGTGGAAAAAGGCCAGAGTCCGGAAGAAAACCATGTATCCAGTACATCCGGGTCCCTAACGAGCGTGACCTCTTCACCGTAATGTTCCTTCGCATGGGCTGCGGCCTCATCCTCTTTCATGGCAACGAAGATTTTCCCGTCAGGCCCGTACCACGCGGGTATACGGTGACCCCACCAAAGCTGTCTCGAGATACACCAAGGCTCTATGTTTCTCATCCACTCAAAATAAGTGTTTTCCCAGAACCTGGGATGGAAACGTATCTCGCCCCGCTCCACACGCGAAATGGCTTGGGCGGCAAGTTCTTCCGTGTTTACGTACCACTGGTCGGTCAACCAGGGCTCCACGACCACCCCGGAGCGGTCGCCGTAGGGAACCGTGTGGGCGGTCTGCTCAACCTTTACCAGGAAATCCCCTTCCTCAAGATCCTGGATTACGGCTTTTCTAGCCTCAAATCTTTCAAGTCCCACGTATTTTTCAGGAACGTCGCCCGTTATATGCGCCTGTTCGTCAAGAATGTTTATGATATCAAGACCGTTACGCTTTCCGACCTCAAAATCGTTAAAATCATGTCCAGGAGTTATCTTTACGGCTCCCGTACCCTTCTCCGGATCGCTGTACTCATCAGCTATTACCGGGATCTTTCTTCCAACGAGAGGCAAAACAGCATTTCTGCCCACCAAATCAGCGTATCTCGGATCCTCAGGATGGACCGCGACCGCCGTGTCTCCAAGCATGGTCTCAGGGCGGGTTGTGGCCACCGTAACCGATAAACCGTCATCCCCCTCTATCGGATATCTTATGTACCAGTAGTTCCCCTGAGTCTCTCTCTGCTCCACTTCCAGATCCGATATGGCGGTACGAAGCTCGGGATCCCAGTTGACAAGTCTTTTGTCCTTGTAGATAAGCCCCTGGGAGTAAAGATCGACAAAAACCTTTCTCACCGCTTCTGAAAGTCCCTCGTCAAGGGTGAACCGCTCCATCTCCCAGTCGGGGAGCGCTCCGAGTCTTCTGAGCTGCTCGGTAATGCGGCTGCCGGAACTCTCCTTCCACTGCCAGATGCGCTCAAGGAATTTTTCCCTGCCCAGATCGTTCTTGGTGAGTCCTTCGGAAGCCAGCTCCTTTTCAACCATCATCTGAGTGGCAATACCCGCGTGGTCGGTGCCCGGCACCCAGAGAACATCGAAATTGTTCATTCTCTTGTACCTGACAAGAATGTCCTGGATGGTGTTGTTAAGAGCGTGACCTATGTGCAACGATCCCGTTACGTTGGGCGGGGGGATAACGATCGAGAAAACCTCGGCCGAGTCTCTTACTTCGGATTTGTGAAGTCCCGATGAGATCCAGAAATCATAAACTTTCCGTTCAACCTCGGCAGGGTTGTAGCTTTTTTCCATGGCTACTGATCAAAAGAAAGAAATAGACCTTAAGGAAAATATCAGCTTTCCAGCAATATGTCTTCGCTCTTCTCTTCGACTTCCGGTACGGGTACAGGTATTTCCGGTGCCTCGGTCTCTATGCTTATGTCCCTGTACATGGGAAGGCCGGTGCCAGCAGGAATCAACCTGCCAACGATAACGTTTTCCTTAAGCCCTCTGAGATCGTCTTCCCTGCCCTCGCAGGAGGCTTCGGTAAGAACTCTGGTGGTTTCCTGAAAAGACGCGGCGGAAAGCCAGCTGCGCGTGCTAAGCGAGGCGCGAGTTATACCCAGAAGAAGCGGCTCGGCCGCTGCCGGGGTTCCATCTTCTTCGACAATCTTCTCGTTTTCCTCAAAGAAAACATTTTTCTCTATAGCCTCGCCGACAAGCATCGTAGTGTCACCCGGGTCTTTTATCTTCACCCTTTTCAGCATCTGCTTGACTATAACCTCGATATGCTTGTCGTTAATCTTCACGCCCTGAAGTCTGTAGACCTCCTGAATTTCGTTAACCATATAGTTGGCAAGAGCTTTTTCTCCCATGATATTCAGAATGTCGTGAGGATTAACCGCACCGTCGACAAGCTGGTCACCGGAAGAGACAAATTCCCCTTCCCTGACCAAGATATGTTTTCCCCTGGGAACCGTATATTCCTTAGGCTCTCCCATCTCCGGAGTTACAACAACCCTCTTCTTCCCTTTCACATCTTTTCCGTAAGATATGATTCCGTCGATTTCGCTTACAACGGCCGGATCTTTGGGCACCCTGGCTTCAAAGAGTTCAGCAACCCTGGGAAGGCCTCCGGTAATGTCCTTTGTCTTCGAGGTCGCTCTCGGGATCTTGGCAAGCACATCCCCCGCCTCTATACTGTCTTTGTCGGCAACTTCTATTATAGCGCCTACCGGAAGCGAGTAAGGCACTTTGTTGTCCTTCGGCAAAGAGCCGATTTCCAGAGATTCCAGATCCTCCGTACTCACCTCGACATCCAGAGTGGGATGCATTTCCAGGTCCTTGGTCTCAACCACCACCCTCATGAGAACACCCGTAACTTCATCCACCTGTTCCTTGTAAGTGGCCCCGGCTTCAAGGTCCTTGAACTTTACAACACCCGGAACCTCCGAAACTATGGGGGTAGTGTAAGGATCCCACTCAGCGAGTGTTTTCCCTTTCTTCACCTTGTCCCCTTCCTTTACGTTAAGCCTGGCTCCAAGCACAACAGGGCATTTTTCCCTTTCATATCCCTTGCTGTCCTCAATTGAGAGCACGCCGCTTCTGCTGATGACAACCAGTTTGTTGTCACGTCCCTTGACAGCCTTTATGTTCTTGAACCTGATTATGCCCTCGTGCTGACTCTCAAGGGTGCTCTCGGCCGCTCTCTGGCTCGCAGCACCACCTATATGAAACGTTCTCATGGTAAGCTGAGTTCCGGGTTCCCCGATTGACTGGGCCGCGACAATGCCTATGGCTTCGCCCATGTTCACAAGTTTCCCGGTAGAAAGGTTCCTTCCGTAGCAGAGCCTGCAGACACCGCTTCTAGTTTCACAGGTAAGAACGGAGCGAATACTCACTTCGCTTATGCCCGCTTCATCTATTTTAGCAACCGCGGCCTCGTCAACTTCCTCGTTTGCGCGAACAATTATCTCTCCGGTCTGGGGATCCTCTATGTCTTCAAGCACCACCCTTCCAAGCACCCTCTCTCCCACTTTTTCGATTATTTCTCCACCTTCCACCAGGTCACTTACTTTAATTCCCTCTATGGTGCCGCAGTCAAGTTCGGTAATCATTACGTCCTGGGCGGCATCAATCAGCCTGCGCGTCAGGTAACCGGCATTTGCCGTCTTCAGGGCCGTATCCGCAAGCCCCTTCCTCGCACCGTGGGTAGAAATAAAATACTGGAGCACCGACAGCCCCTCACGGAAATTGGATGTGATGGGAGTTTCTATTATCTCCCCCGAAGGCTTCGCCATAAGACCCCTCATGCCCGCAAGCTGTCTTACCTGCGTCTGGCTACCCCTCGCCCCGGAATCAATCATCATATATATCGGGTTTGAGCTCGGTCCCGCAACCGTAGTGTTTTTACCCGTCTGGACTTCCTCTGAAGAAATCTTTGTCATCATTGCCTGAGCAACTTCATCGCTTGTTTTCGCCCAGATATCTATTACCTTGTTGTACCTCTCTCCATCGGTTATAAGCCCCTGAGAATACTGGCCCTGCACTTTCATGACTTCCTCTTGGGCATTTTCCAGCAGATCCTTCTTTGATTCAGGAATAATCATGTCCGTGATCGAAATAGAAGCTCCGGACTTTGTCGAATACTTGAATCCGAGAGTCCTCAGGCTGTCAGCCAGCAGAACCGTGCTTTTACCGCCGGTTTTCCTGAAACACTCATCCACAAGGGCCTCTATAGCTCTTTTAGTCATCGGCTTGTTGATAAGCTCAAAGGAAACGCCTTCGGGAATAACTTCGTACATCAACACTCTTCCGACGGTCGTCGGATAGTTCTGCCCTTCAATTCTCACCGTCACGCTATCATGCAAACCGACCTTCCCCAGTTCATACGCAAAGACCACCTCGCGTACCGAGAAAACACGTCCCGGCTCGGAACTTTTATCCGAAGCCGTATCCCTCGTGAGGTAGTAAAGCCCCAGGACTATATCCTGAGTGGGAAGTATTATCGGCTTTCCGTGCGCGGGAGAAAGGATATTGTTCGTCGACATAACGAGCGAGCGGCATTCGGTCTGGGCCTCAATTGAAAGCGGAACGTGAACCGCCATCTGGTCGCCGTCAAAATCCGCGTTGTAGGCGGGGCATACAAGAGGATGAAGCTGAATGGCCTTATCTTCAATAAGCACCGGTTCGAAAGCCTGTATGCTCAGACGATGAAGAGTCGGGGCCCTGTTAAGAAGCACCGGATGCTCCTTTATCACTTCGTCAAGAGCGTCCCATACAACTGGAGCTTCGCTGTCAAGCAGCTTCTTCGCTATCTTTATCGTTGCCGCCTCGCCCCATCTTTCAAGTTTCTGGTAGATAAAGGGCCTGAAAAGCTCAAGCGCCATCTGCTTGGGGATTCCGCATTGGTGAAGACGCAGATCGGGGCCTACGGTAATCACCGACCGGCCTGAGTAATCGACTCTTTTTCCCAGAAGATTCTGCCTGAACCTGCCCTGTTTACCTTTTATTATGTCACTCAGACTCTTAAGCGGTCTGTGGTTGTGACCCAAAACGGGCCTTCCCCTTCTCCCGTTCTCCAGAAGCGCGTCGACGGACTCCTGCAGCATTCTCTTTTCATTTCTGACTATTATGTCCGGAGCGCCGAGCTCAAGGAGTTTTCTCAGCCTGTTGTTCCTGTTGATCACTCTTCTGTAGAGATCGTTAAGATCGGAGGCGGCAAACCGTCCTCCATCGAGAGGAACGAGAGGTCGGAGATCAGGCGGCAGAACAGGAATAGTGGTCAGAATCATCCATTCCGGACGGTTTTTGGACTTGCGAAACGCTTCACATATTCTCAGCCTTTTCGCAATGCGGGCTTTTTTGATCGGAGACTTGGTCTCTTTCATGCTTATCCTGAGTTCCTGAGAAAGCTCGTTTAAATCTATGGTCTTCAGCATTTCCCGTACCGACTCGGCGCCCATACCGACGACAAATTCGGAACCGAAGCGCTCGCGCTCGTCCCTGTACTCATCTTCGGTTATTACCTGGGCGAACTTGAGGTCGGAGATCCCCGGATCCACAACTATGTAAGCCTCGAAATAAAGCACTCTTTCCAAGTCCTTAAGAGTCATGTCAAGGAGCATCCCTATCCTGCTGGGGATGCTGCGAAGAAGCCATATGTGCGCAACGGGAGAAGCGAGTTCTATATGACCCATTCTCTCCCTTCTCACTTTAGAGGAAATTACTTCCACGCCGCATTTCTCACACGTTATTCCCCTGTGCTTAAGTCTTTTGTACTTTCCGCAGGTGCATTCGTAGTCTTTCACGGGCCCGAATATTTTGGCACAGAAAAGACCGTTTCTCTCGGGTTTGAAGGTCCTGTAGTTTATAGTCTCAGGTTTTTTTATTTCCCCGTTTGACCATGACCTGATTTTTTCCGGAGAAGCTATGGAAATTTTTATGGTCGAGTAATCGGAAGGGTTTTTCGGCTTTTCAAAAAGCGTGTCTATATCCATGTGTTATGAGTCCCTCCAAACTAATATTTTGGAAGCGGATCAATTTCCGCTTCTTGCTCAATAAGATCCACATCAAGGCCTAGTGCCTGCAGTTCCTTGCGCAAAACTTTGAAAGATTCAGGAAGACCTGGTTCAAAATTCATATCACCTCTCACGATCGAATCGAATATTCTCGTCCGTCCCGCCACGTCGTCTGATTTTATGGTGACAAATTCCTGAAGAGTGTAAGCCGCCCCGTAGGCTTCAAGCGCCCAGACTTCCATTTCTCCAAGTCTCTGTCCACCGAAGTGGGCTTTACCACCAAGGGGTTGCTGCGTTACCAGGGAATAAGGTCCGATCGCCCTCGCATGAATTTTCTCTTCAACAAGGTGATGAAGCTTTAACATGTACATTATTCCAACGCATACTTTCTGGTCAAAAGGTTCACCAGTCTGACCATCGAAAAGAATAGTCTTTCCGTCTTCGTCGATACCGGCAAGCTCTTGGATCCGCGCGATTTCAGCCTCGTGGGCCCCGTCAAAGACCGGGGATTTCACGGGCACTCCGTCTTTAAGCTCTCTTGCCAACTCGACAAGACCCTCTCTGTCCAGCGACTCAATAAACTTGCCCGTCTGTGAAGACCCCGAGTATATTTCCAGAAGCTTCTCTCTCAAGGCTTCGTCGTTAAATTCCTGCTCAATATACTCATTAAGCTGTCTTCCCAGTTCCCTGCCGCCCCATCCCAGATGGGTTTCCAGTATCTGGCCGACGTTCATCCTTGAAGGCACGCCGAGCGGGTTAAGCACCATATCAACCGGCCTCCCGTCGGAGAGATAAGGCATATCTTCCTGCGGAAGGATTTTCGACACGACACCCTTGTTGCCATGCCGTCCCGCCATCTTGTCGCCGACCTGGAGCTTTCTTTTAACCGCAATGCGGACCTTAACCACTCTCAAAACCCCGGGAGGCAGCTCATCGGGCTTTTTCAGTTTCTCTATGCGCTGTTCGTAGGCGGCGGTCACGTAATCAATGCGTTTGAGGACTCTGCCGATTATTCCAGTCAGTTCTTCACCCGCTTCGGGAAAGCCCTTTATCCTCATATCGACAAGCTTTTCCAGGGGAATGGCATCAAGAATCTCTTCTGTGATTTCCTGTCCGCTTTTAAGAATCGTTTTTCTGTTAACCGTTATTTTGGAAAGCGAGGTTTTGCCGGAGACAATATGCTTTACCCTGTCAACCGCATCCCGCCTGAGAATACTTACCTCGTTTTCTCTTTCTTCCATCAACTTTGAGATTTCCTGGTTCTCAATGTCCTTGCTCCTTTCGTCCTTATCTACGGAGCGGGACACGAGAGTTTCAACATCTATCACCGTACCGTGTACCCCGGAAGAAACCTTGAGGGATGAGTCTTTGACATCCCCGGCCTTATCTCCGAAAATCGCCCTTAAGAGTCTCTCTTCCGGAGAAAGCTGAGTTTCAGCTTTTGGAGAAATCTTTCCAACCAGTATGTCTCCAGGCTCGACCTCGGCACCTATCATTATTATTCCGCTCTCATCCAGATTTCTAAGCGACTCCTCGGAGACATTAGGTATATCTCTGGTTATATCTTCTCGCCCTAGCTTCGTCTCCCTTGCCGTACACTCAAACTCCTCAATATGGATTGAAGTAAACGCGTCGTCCTTTACAACCCGCTCGGATATCAAGATTGCGTCTTCAAAGTTGTATCCCCCCCATGGCATAAAAGCGACAACCATGTTCTGTCCGAGCGCGAGTTCGCCACGGTCCGTCGAACATCCGTCCGCTATTACCTGCCCTTTCTTCACCCGCTGCCCCTGGGAAACTATAGGATTCTGATTCCAGCAGGAACTCTGGTTTGAACGATGGAACTTTATCAGGTTGTAGATATCCACTCCGCCTTCGCGGCTTCTTTCCGTAGACTTAACTACAATCCTGACCGCATCTACGGACTCCACCACGCCATCTCTGCGTGCGACAACCGTAACCCCCGAGTCCTTGGCCACCTTGCTTTCAAAACCCGTCCCCACAAGCGGCGAGGCGCTCTTTATCAGCGGCACGGCCTGGCGCTGCATATTAGAACCCATAAGGGCCCTGTTCGCGTCATCATGCTCAAGGAATGGAATAAGAGAAGCCGAAACTGACACAAGCTGGGAAGGGGATACGTCCATAAACTCAACCTTCTCCCTCTCAACCATCATAAATTCGCCATTTCCCCTGGCAGAGACAAGAGGCAGTTTGAAAGACCCGTCCTCTTCAAGAGGGGCGTTTGCCTGGGCTACAATGTAATCCTCTTCCATAAGCGCATTCATATAAACTATTTCGTGCGTAACACGCCCGTCCTTCACTTTCCTGTAAGGAGTCCGGATAAATCCGGATTCATCTACCTTCGCATAAGTGCTCAAGCTGGATATAAGTCCGATATTAGGACCTTCCGGAGTCTCTATGGGGCATATTCTCCCATAATGGGAAGAGTGAACATCCCTTACTTCAAACCCCGCTCTCTCTCTGGTGAGACCGCCTGGACCAAGCGCGCTCAGCCTTCTTTTATGGGTTATTTCCGACAGAGGGTTGGTCTGATCCATGAACTGGGAAAGCTGGCCCGTGGTGAAAAACTCCTTGAGAACCGATGTAACGGTTTTCGGAACGAGTACTTCATTAGGCATGAGGTTCTCTATGGTCTGGTACCCCATTTTTTCCTTTACGAACCGTGCAAGCCTCTCAAGACCGTGATAAAAACGGTCCTCTATGAGTTCCCCGACGGTTCTTACCCTCCGGTTGCCGAGATGGTCTATGTCGTCGGTAGACCCCCTGCCGCCTTTCAAGTCAAGCAGGTATTTCACGGTCAGAAGGATATCCTCCCTGTCCAAAGTAAGATGATCATCGCTCACACCCTTGCGCTTGAGCTTGTAGTTGATCTTTATCCGACCCACCTTCGAGAGTCTGTATGCATCCTGGGTGAAGAACATGTTTTCAAAGAAAGTCCGCGCGACTTCATCGGAAGGAGGATCCGTGGGCCTGAATTTCTTGTATATCTCCGTTATGGCCTCCTCACATGAATCCACCTTATCGGAAAGAAGCGTGGTCCGAAGAGAACTCACGAACAGGGTCTTGTCTATGTAGTAGACTCTGAGGGTCTTTTTACCGACTCTGCGCAGTTCATTGAGTTTTTCTTCCGTTATTTCCTCGTTGAAATCCAGTACTACCTCCCCTGTTTCAGGGTCGGAAACCACTTCGGCCGAGGGTTTTTCCATTATCTCCTCATCTGAAACGGGTATGGAAGTCATGCCGGCTTCTTCAAACCTCGAAAGAAGATTTTTCAGCCTTCTTCCCTTCCTACCCATAAGTTCATCCGTTTCCGGGTTGTTTATGTCAACAGACACCTTCTGATAGGAGATTATCTCGGTGGTCGTTTCCTTCTTAAAACCTTCCTCTCCCACGTTGAAAACTTCCGCGGTTAATTCTTTTCGAAGTTCTTGTGGTTCTATATGGAAAGTCTCCACGGGATAGAAGAAATCCATTATCTGCTGCTCATCATAACCCATGGCCTTGAGAAGAACGGTGACGTGGAATTTTTTCTTTCTGTCTATGCGCACATGGAGCATGTCTTTCAGATCATATTCAAAATCAAGCCAGCGACCGTTTTGAGGAACGATTCTGGCTATGAAAGATCCTTCTTTTCCGGACAGCTGGTTCTTGCTTTTGTCCCGATCAAAAAACACTCCGGGAGATCTGTGGAGCTGGTTTACTATTACTCTTTCGGTTCCGTTTACTATAAAAGAACCGCTGGGGGTCATAAGCTGTACTTCCCCGAAGTATATCTCTTGCTCTTTAATGTCGCGGAACTGTCTTTCAGTGTCTTTCTGTCCTTTTTCACCCTCGGGAATGTCCCAAATTATAAGACGGAAAGTTACATAAAGAGGAGCAGTGTAGGTATAGCCCTTAAGCCTGCATTCGGCGAAATCATACTTGGGTTCGTCCAGTCTGTAGCTGAGATACTCCAAAGAAGCCTTGCCATTATAGTCCTCAAGAGGAAAAACAGCCTTGAAGGCTCCGTGAAGGCCGGTGTCCGAACGCTCATCCGGGGGAATATCGGCCTGCAGAAAATCTTCGTACGATTTTATCTGTACATCAAGCAGGTGGGGGATATCCAGAACCTGGGGGATCTTCGAAAAATCTTTCCTTAATTCCTGAGACTCTATATTCTCTATGCTCAACGCGCACCCCCTCGTGTTTTGATTTAAGTGAAAATAAGCGAAGAAAATTGTGGTCAGTTAACTTCAACGGTTGCCCCCGCGTCTTCAAGCTTTTTCTTGATATCTTCGGCCTCATCCTTGTTAACTCCCTCTTTCACAGGTTTGGGAGCTCCCTCAACAAGTTCCTTGGATTCCTTGAGCCCAAGACCCGCAATTTCCCTTACCGCCTTTATGACCTGTATTTTCTTGTCTCCGAAAGAACTGAGAATTACGTTAAACTCAGTCTTCTCTTCGGCCGCAGGAGCGGCTTCGGCACCGCCAGTGGCGACAACAGCGACTTGCGGCGCAGCGGCCTGAACACCGAACTTCTCCTTTATTTCCTCTATCAGTTCGGAGATCTCAAGCATACTGGCTTGTTCAAGATAGGTGATAACGTCTGTTCTACTAATATCGGGCATTTTTATTCCTCCTTGATAAAACAGTTCTACAGCTTTTTATTCAGTTTTATTTTCTTTTAAACCTTCTAACACATTGACAATACTTGAGCGTGCCTGCTCCAAGACTCCCACAAGGTTGCCCATCGGAGCACTAAGCAGGCCTACAAACTCGGAGATAAGCTCCTGTCTTGACGGAAGCTTTGCTATCTGCTCTATTCTGGATACATCGACTACTTCTCCTTCGAATATGCCGCCCTTCACCCTGATTTCCGGAAAATCCTCGCTGTAATCAATAAAAACTTTCGCCGCCGCGGAAGATTCCCCATCACAAATAGCAATCGCTGTGGGACCCGAAAAAAGATCTTTCATTTTTTCTATGTCCGTTCCCAGTGAAGCTTTCTCCAGGAGGGTGTTCTTTACAACCCTGAACTCCGTATTGGTCTGCCTGAGTTTTTTCCTCAGGTCATCCATCTCTTTTACCTTAAGTCCCTGGTATTCAACAACAAACACCGAGGAAACGGAATGGAATCTGGATGCCAGGTCATCAATTACTTTCTGCTTTTCGGCTTTACTGAGCATAGTCTCTCTCTTCTCGTATCTAGTTTTGCGTTACGTTCACGCCGCAATTCCCATACTTTTAAGTTCGTTCCTGATATCCGGCACACTCATTCCGATACCGGGACCCATGGTCGACGATACCGAAACTCTCCTCAGAAAAATACCCTTAGAAGCGGCAGGTTTCTCTTTGATCAGGAAACTCATAAAGGCGAGGAAGTTTTCTTTCAGGTTCTGTTTTCCAAAAGAGACCTTCCCAACAGGAGCGTGTATAACCCCGCTTTTGTCATTTCTGATTTCAACACGACCAGCCTTTGATTCCCTGACCATGTTAGCAACGTCCAAAGTCACAGTACCTACCTTCGGACTCGGCATCAGTCCCCTTGGCCCCAGGACTTTTCCCAGTCTGCCAACTTTTGACATCACGTCAGGAGTGGCTATAGCCACGTCAAAATCAAGCCAGTTCTCCTTAGAAATTTTCTCCACAATATCGTCAAGACCCACATAATCGGCCCCGGCTTCCTTTGCCTCGGCTGCCTTGTCATCCGTTGCAAACACGAGGACCGTCATTTTTTTCCCGAGACCGTGAGGCAACACGACTGCGGAACGAATCTGCTGGTTCGCATGTCTGGGATCTATGCCGAGATTTACGGCTATATCCACCGTTTCATCAAATTTCGCATAGTGGGTCTGCACCACAAGCTCCATGGCCTCATCAACCGTATACTCCTTGTGGGAATCTACCTTGGCGCTTACGTCAATATATTTTTTTCCTCTGGTGGTCATGAAGTCTCTCCAAACTTTATCCTTCTATATCGATTCCCATACTTCTCGCTGTACCACGCACAACCATTAAGGCCGCATCAATTTCATCAGTATTGAGATCCTCAAGCTTTCTCTGCGCTATCTCCCTTGCCTGTTCCTCCGTAATTTTGCCGGCTTTGCTCCTCGGAGTGGTCCCTGAACCTTTCTCAACGCCCGCAGCCTTTTTCAGCAGGTAAGAAGTAGGAGGAGTTTTTATCTGAAGATCAAAAGACCTGTCCGCGTAAACGGTCACCGTAACCGGAAGAAGCCCTTCGGAAGAAGATGTCTGGGCATTAAAGGCCTTGCAGAATTCCATTATGTTCACGCCTCTTTGTCCGAGCGCGGGACCTACCGGAGGCGAAGGGGATGCCTTTCCAGCCTCAATCAGCAACTTTATGTAACCGCTTATTTTCTTCATCTAGATTTTCTCCACCTGATTGAAATCAAGCTCTATGGGAGTGGTTCTGCCGAAAATGCTGACCAGCACCTGCACCCTGGCTTTCTCGGGTTTTACATCTTCTATAATTCCGGAGAAATTAGCAAAAGGACCCTCTATAACCCTTACTGCTTCTCCTTTTTCAAAAGCGACACTCGGCTTGGGCTTGAGCGTGCCCTCTTTTGCCCTTGTTTTTATCTCATTAACTTTTTCTTCGTCAACTTCGGGAATGGAATCGATATTTATCTTTCCATCAACCGGGCGGCCTCCCACGAAACTTATGACTTTCGGTATCTCCCGTACAAAATCCAGGGTTTCCTTGTTAAGATCCATTTTAAGCATTATATATCCGGGGAAGAATTTCCTGATAGATGTTCTCTTTCTCCCGCCTTTCTGGGTTTCAACCACTGTCTCAGTAGGAATAAAAACCTCGTCAATGGCAAGGTTTTCATTCTTCATGCTCTCTATCCCGTTTTCTATCTGGGTTTTAACCCTTTCCTCAAAACCGGTATTTACGTGCACTATATACCACTTGCTTGGCATCCGAAAACTGCTCCCGATTCGCTCTTTAACTCAGTATAAGACCAAACAGAAAAGAGAACACGTAATCGGCCAGCATAAAAAAGAGTGCAAAAAACGCGGTAATAATAACAACCACTAAGGTTGATTTAACCGTATCTTTACGCTCGGGCCAGGTTATCCTTTTCAGTTCTGTAGCAACACCACTGAGATACTTGGTCGTATCAACTTTGATCCTGTCAAATTTTTCCATGACTTGGCTTTTCTGCAGGGCAGGAGGGTCTCGAACCCCCAACCTGCGGTTTTGGAGACCGCTGCTCTACCAATTGAGCTACTGCCCTGTAGAGTCTATTGCTCATCACTCAATGATTTCAGTTACTACACCTGCCCCAACTGTTCTTCCACCCTCTCTTATCGCAAAACGCAACTGCTCTTCCATGGCCACCGGCGCTATCAACTCCACTTCCATGCTCACATTGTCCCCTGGCATCACCATCTCCACTCCCTCCGGCAATATCACCGCCCCAGTCACGTCAGTCGTCCTTAAATAAAACTGCGGCCGGTACCCTGGGAAAAACGGTGTGTGCCTTCCCCCCTCCTCCTTCTTTAACACGTACACCTCCGCCTTGAACTTCCTGTGTGGCTTTATGCTCCCAGGAGCACTCAACACCTGACCCCTCTCCACCTCTTCCTTCCCTATTCCCCTGAGCAACACTCCCACGTTGTCCCCCGCCTGCGCATCGTCCAGTATCTTGCGGAACATCTCCAAACTCGTGGCTACGGTCTTCGTCGTATCCTTAAACCCTACTATCTCTATCTCGTTCCCTGCCACTATCCTTCCCCTCTCCACTCTCCCCGTTACCACCGTGCCCCTTCCGGATATCGTGAACACATCCTCTATAGCCATCAAAAACGGCTTGTCCATGTCCCTCTCAGGCTCAGGCACATAGCTGTCTATCTGGTCCATTAACTCCACTACCTGCTCCCCTGCTCCCTCGTCCCCTTCTATCGCCTTAAGTGCGCTTACCTTCACAATCGGTATGTCGTCCCCGGGAAACCCGTACTCGCTAAGCAGCTCCCTTATCTCAAGCTCCACCAGCTCCAGCAGCTCCTCGTCATCAAGCATGTCCACCTTGTTAAGCGCTACCACTATGTACGGCACCCCTACCTGCCTCGCAAGCAGTATGTGCTCCCTTGTCTGGGGCATCGGCCCGTCAGGCGCGCTCACCACCAATACAGCTCCGTCCATCTGCGCCGCACCCGTTATCATGTTCTTCACGTAGTCGGCGTGCCCGGGACAGTCAACGTGTGCGTAATGCCTTATGTCCGTCTCATACTCCACGTGCGCTATGTTTATCGTTATCCCCCTCTCCCTCTCTTCAGGCGCCTTGTCTATGTTGTCAAACTCAACGTACTCCGCCTGACCTCGCTTCGACAATATGCTCGTTATCGCCGCAGTTAACGTAGTCTTCCCATGATCCACATGCCCTATCGTCCCTATGTTTAAATGAGGCTTCCCCCTCTCAAATCTCTCCTTTGACATCGCTTGTTGACCTCCGATCTTTTTTAATATTCTGCAAACCGCTAAGCATCAAGCCCACGAGCGGACTTGAACCGCCGACCTCGTCCTTACCAAGGACGTGCTCTACCGACTGAGCTACGTGGGCATCCCTAAAAACGAGCGGGAGACGGGGCTCGAACCCGCGACCCTCAGCTTGGAAGGCTGATGCTCTAGCCAACTGAGCTACTCCCGCGCGAAATTTTTGGGGAGGGCAGGATTCGAACCTACGTAGGCTTTCGCCGGCAGATTTACAGTCTGCTGCTTTTGTCCACTCAGCCACCTCCCCTGCATATTCATCAAACAGAGAGCTGGCGAAGGGATTCGAACCCCCGACCGGCTGATTACAAATCAGCTGCTCTACCCCTGAGCTACGCCAGCTTTTTATTTTTATGAATTCTAGATTCACTTGTCTGACCAACTTGGAATTGGGTAAAACAACCCTTTTTACAGTAAACAATGTATAATATTGCTATAAACGGAAATGTCAATAATCAACAAGTGAAAAGATAATTAAAAAGTGACGGGAATCCCCGGGGTGAGAAAAGCGGACCGGAAATCATACTAGGTAAGCGGAAATTTCCGCCTCCGCCACTTTTTTCCCGTCCACGGAAGCTTCTGCGGAAAAAAATATTATTCTCGATCTTCTTCTAACGAGTTCCACCTCAAGAACTACCTTGTCACCCGGAACCACCGGCGCTCTGAACCGGCAACGGTCAAGGCTCATAAGATAGGCGTTTTCGAAACCTTCTTTTTTCAGTTCATCCTTAAAAGAATAGTTGAAAAGCACTCCTCCGGCCTGAGCCAGTGCTTCGGTAATTATCACTCCCGGGACTATAGGGTTGCCGGGGAAATGTCCCCTGAAAAAAAATTCTTCGGGAGAAAACAACTTCTCGGCGGCAATCTTTCTTCCCTTTTCAATTTCCAGAACAGAGTCGACGAACAGAAAAGGCTCTCTGTGAGGAATAAGTTCCTTTATTTCATCCACGCCCAAATTCATTTATCTGGAAGCGTCGTAAGCCGATATGACTTTCTGGGTTATGTCCGTAGCTGGGCTGCCGTAGAGAATACCTGCCTGGGTTTTTTCGACGATAAGGTCAAATTTTTCCTCCTGGCCTATTTTGTTAACTATGACTTCTATGTCCTTAAGGACATTCTGGGTCAACTGGAGGTCCTTTCTCTGAAGTTCAATTCTTATGTCCTCTCTCGTCCTGTCCAGATCCTTCTGCTTTTTCTCTATGGTCTCAGCAAGGTTTCTTCTTTTGGTTTCGCTCATCACCGCTCCGTTTTGTATGACGTCCTGTCTCATGTCCTCAAGAGCTTTTCTCTTCTGCTCTATTACGGCCCTCTTGGCTTCGACTTCCTTCTGGAACGAAACATTGGCTGCCTTTCCGGCCTTTGAATCCCTGATAACCTGCTCAATGTTTATGTAGCCTATTTTCTGCTGAGCGTAAGCAGAAAATGTGAATAACATGAAAAATCCAGTAGCAAGCAATAAACATCTTTTCATTTAACCCAATGCCTCCTTATAATAAATTGCCTGATCAGAACAAATTGCCAATGGTAAACTGTACTTCATATTTTTCCTCATCCCGAAGCCTTTCGCCTATCGGGAATCCGATATCAAGCTTCATTGGTCCCAGAGGAGATATCCATCTGATACCGAAACCAGCATCCTTTCTGAGGTTCGAAGGATTGAGGCTGAACTCATCTTGGTCAAAAGCATTACCTATATCAAAGAAAGCTACGGCCTTAAGCCCGACAGTTTTGCTTAATGGAACAACAAAGTCAAGTGATCCCAGAATCTGCTGAACACCACCAATTATTACATAACCCCCCGTGTCCGTAGGCCTTCTGGGACCCACCCTCCTGTAACGGAAGCCTCTCAATGTGTTCGGACCGCCGAGAAAGAACCTCTCCTCCACGACGAGATCATCGCCAGCATCTATAAGATGCAAGAGCCCATAATTCGCCTTTGCGGCGAAATATGTACCTTTCCAGAACGGAATCCAAGATTTGGCCGTGGCATTGTACTTTATAAAATCGGTGTTGCCCGCAAAAAGTCCGGCATACTCAACCGCCGTACTCAGAAGAAAACCCTTTGTGGGATCGAGATAATTGTTCCTTTTATCCCAAGATAGCCCTAACCCGGTCGAGACAATGGTTCTCTCCGTTTCGGACAGGACTAACTGTGCATCCCCGCGGACATTGTGCACGTCCTGTTTCGAGAATTCCTGGAAAACCCGGACCTGGAAATATCTCTTTATCCTTCTTCCCACTCCCAGAGAAATACCTTGGGCTGATCTCTCAAAATCTCTGTAATCCCTGTCATGAGCATACAGACTGACATCGAAGAGCCAGTTGGTGCCAAAGAAATACGGATCCCGGTAGTTAAGACTCAATGCCTTGGTTACGCCTCCGATCTGGGCGTCCAGAGAAAGGGTTTTGCCGTATCCGAAAAGATTGGATTCCTGTATCTGGCCAGAGAAAAGGAAATTCTCAACGGAACTTACTCCCCCGCCAAAGCTGAAAAATCCGGTGGGACGTTCTTCGACCTTTACATCGACGTCCAGAAGATCCTCTGTTCCCTCAACCCTATGGGTTAGCACCTCAACGTTGTCCTCAAAGTAGCCGAGGCGAGCAGCCTCGTAGCGGGCAGCCCTTAGCTTGGAAACGTTGTATAGGCTTTGTTCTTGAAGTGAAAGTTCCCTTCTTACAACATGATCTCTAGTCCTGGTGTTATCCAGAATATTTATGTTTCTTATGTATACTTCCTCGCCTTTTTCAATCGAGTAATCGACGCTGACAAGGTTGTTTCCCTTATCAAGCCGCACATCAGGAGTTACGTTAGCAAAAGCATATCCCTTGTCCCCGTAGAAATCGGTTATTCTCCCGATGTCGGCCTGAAGAACGAAACTGCTGAAAACAGAGTCCGGCAAGAGTTCGAGTTCCGGGCGGATTTCATCCTGATCTCCGGCCAGCTCCCCGGAGAAAGTTATCCTGGATACCTTGTACTGAGCCCCCTCTTCTATTGAGAAACTCACCACATAACCGTCTTTTTCTTCATTGTAACGAATTCCAGGTTCAGAAACCTTTATGTCAAGGTATCCATTATCGATGTAAACCGCTTTTATTCTGTCGGAGTCCCTCTTTATCTCTTCAATCTTGAAAAGCCCTCTCTTCGTTATAAACGAGAGAAGATATTTGGGCTTTGAATACATGTTTTTTCTGATTTTCTTCGTCTCGACTTTGCTGTTTCCGATAAGCTCGACTTCTTTTATGTACTTTCTTTCTCCCTCGTCAATCCGGTAAACAACATCAACGACTCCATCTCCCCTGGGCTCGATCTCATATTCAACCTCAGTTCCAACCAAACCTTTCTCGGAAGCAAGGGCAAGTATTATCTCTCTGCCTTCCGTTATTTTCCTCAAGCTTACGATGCGTCCTTCTCTAAACGCCACAGCTTCCTTTATGTCGTCTTCCTTTAGCTTGTCGTTTCCGGAAAGCTTAAGGTCTGCGAGCACCGGGTTCTCTTCAACGATAAACTCAACCCTGAGACCACCTTCAACTGGTTTAACGTCAACGAGAACCTGCTGGAAGAAATCAAGCTTGTATATTCTTTTGAGATCCTCTTTTACGGTCTGCGGGGAATATTCATCGCCCTTCTTGGTCTCTATATTGAGATCTATAAGGGAGGTTTCGGTTCTCCTGTTGCCAGAAACTACCACCTCGGCGACTGTGCCCTTGAAGGACTGAGACTTCTCGAGTTCTTCTCCGGCAGGGGAGGTCTGAGCCATGGGACCCGCGGTTGAAAACGTAGCCATGACAAGAAAAACAGCCAAGTAAAACACAAGACCTTTAGTTCGCATCGGCAACCACCCCGTCCGATATTCTAACAGTTTTTTTCATTCTCTTCGCAAATTCGTCGTTGTGCGTAACCATGACAACCGTAACCCCGTAATCCTCGTTAAGCCTGCAGAACAGATCAAGAACCGAAAATCCCGTTTTTTTGTCAAGATTCCCGGTGGGCTCGTCGGCAAGTATTACCTTCGGTCCCCTGACAATTGATCTGGCGATTGCCACTCTCTGCTGCTCTCCCCCGGAAAGCTCTCCCGGAAGATGGTTGAGACGCTCGGAGAGTCCCACTTCCTCAAGCACATCGCAAGCCTTCTGCCTTGCCACAGCAAGGCTCTGCCTTGCTACAAGACACGGCATCATGACGTTTTCAAGTGCCGTGAATTCCATAAGAAGGTAATGAAATTGAAAAATAAATCCAATTTCCGAGTTTCTGAAAACCGAGAGATCTTCTTCATCCTGGCTGAAAAGATCCTTTCCCCGGTAGAAAACCGAACCTTCCGTCGGGGGTTCGAGAGTGCCAAGTATGTGAAGAAGGGTGCTTTTCCCCGAACCCGACACCCCTACGACTCCGAGGGTTTCTCCGGCAGAAATATCCATATCCACTCCGCCAAGAGCGCACACGCTGCTGCCCGACTTATTGAAAACTTTTTCCAGTCCCCTGACCCTGTATAGCGTCTCACTCATATCTCAATGACTCCACGGGGTTTTCTCTCGAAGCTCTATAAGACGGGTAGAGAGTCGCAAGAAAGCATATAAGCAGGCTTGATGCCGCTACCACGAGAAAATAAACTGGCTCTATCCTAACAGGGAATTCGGAAATAGGATACACGTTATCATCGAACGGAATCGCTTCCTTTATAAAATTACTGGTCTCAAGAAAGCGGCAGATCAGGTATCCGAATAGCGTGCCAAGAAGTGTTCCGACGGTCCCTATTATCATTCCGTCGTAGATAAATATTTTTCTGATACCGCTTTTGCGAGCCCCCATGGATATAAGCACGGCTATGTCCCTTTTTTTCTCCATAACGAGCATTGTAAGCGTGCTGACTATATTCAGGGCGGCAACAAGAACTATAAACCCAAGAAATATCCCTATTGCCATTCTCTCAAGGCGAAGCGCTCTGAAAAGGCTTCTGTTCGAGTCCTCCCAGTTTCTGGCGTAAAAAGGATAGCCGAGAGTTTCGACTATCTTATCCCCCGTTTCGCGCGCCTGGTATATGTCATCCACTCTGACTTCTATGCCCGTTATCTTGCCTCGGGTTTCGAAGAAATTC
Source organism: Thermodesulfobacteriota bacterium (assembly GCA_965204035.1). Taxonomy (GTDB): domain Bacteria; phylum Desulfobacterota_D; class UBA1144; order Nemesobacterales; family Nemesobacteraceae; genus Nemesobacter. The sequence goes on along the minus strand of OZ241964.1, from coordinate 925,576 downwards.
ATGGCATCTTCAAGCGACACGTAGGCGGTAGAAGAATCGTATTCAATCATGCCGTAATCAAAAACTCCTATTACGCCGAATTTCCTTATCTTGGCAGTCGGGCCGAAGGGACCGATCTTTCCGTAAGGAGAAACAAGATTGACGGTATCCCCTATTGTCGCGCCAATCAGATTCGAAAGTTCCCTGCCTATGATGATCGGAGGGTGCCCCGAAGCGGTTTTATGTAAAAGCCCCGAAACAATCCGGGCGCCTTCCTCAAAGAGGACCTCACGGTTTTCACTTTCCTCCGGCAAGCTGCCTTTTCCCACCGCTTCAGCCACGGTGGCAACCGAGGCTGAATTGTTCGGGTCTATTCCTCTTATGACCGAACCCGATGTGGCGTATTCCGTGACGAGCATTCCTTGGTTGTAAATAAAGGGGCTTGTCGAGGTTACGCCGGGAAAGTGCTCAAGCTTCTTCTCCACCTCCGCAAAATTCTCGAAATCTCCTTCATAGGTCATTACGACTACGTGAGAACTCGCGCCGATTATCTTGTCCCTGAGTTCATCCTCAAACCCCTTCATGACCGAAAGCACCACGTCAAGCGAAGCCACTCCCAGGAAAACACCCAGAATGGAGATAAGACCGATTAGGGAGAGAAAACCACGCCCAGTTCCCGACTTCAGGTACCTAAGGGAGATTAACGATTCGTAACTCATACTAAGGTCTGAGGTGAGGGAAGAAAATAACTTCTCTTATGGAAGGGGAGTTGGTAAGCAGCATCACGAGACGGTCGATCCCTATACCGGCTCCGGCCGTGGGAGGCATTCCGTACTCAAGAGCCGACACGTAGTCATTATCCATTTCGTGATATTCATCCTCGCCCTTTTTCTTCATTTCGACTTGGTCCGTAAACCGTTTTTTCTGATCAATCGGGTCGTTAAGCTCAGAAAAAGCGTTGGCTATTTCCCTTCCGTAAATGTAAAGCTCGAATCTGTCAACCACTTCGGGATCATCATCGTTTTTTCTGGCAAGCGGGGAGACATCGAGCGGGAAACCGTAAACAAAAGTCGGATTAAGGAGCTTATCTTCGAAAAGCGCTTCGAAAATCTCCGTGAGAGCTTTACCTTTAATTCCGTTATGGTTTATTCCCATGGAATCCGCTTTCGCAAAAAGAAACTGGTCATCTTCTGTTATTTCGGAACCGAATTCCTCCCGCAGGGCCTCATAAATGTTAATTCTCTTCCAAGGTCTCTCGAAGTCTACCTTCTTATCTTCGTACTCAACCAGCATGTCTCCCACCGTGTTTTCCACCACGTAGCAGACAAGCTCCTCTATAAGATTCATAAGGTCCTCGTAAGTCGCATAAGCTTGATAGAACTCAATCATGGTGAATTCCGGATTGTGCTTGGTGGAAACTCCCTCATTTCTGAACGTTCTTCCAAGTTCGTAAACTCTCTCAAGTCCTCCAACGACAAGTCGTTTCAGGTAAAGCTCGGGAGCTATTCTCAGGTAAAGATCCATATCAAGGGCGTTGTGGTGAGTAATAAAGGGTTTTGCGGTTGCCCCTCCGGCAATCGGGTGAAGCACCGGGGTTTCCACTTCAAGGAAATCCCTTTCGTCAAGAAACCTTCTGATGAGATTTATCACCTTTGATCTTGTCTTGAAAATCTCCTTGGTTCTCTGGTTAGCAATCAGATCCAAGTAGCGCTGGCGGTATCTTATCTCCACATCCTGAAGACCGTGCCATTTTTCAGGAAGCGGCCTCAGAGCCTTTGTGAGGAAAAAAAGCTCCCGGACCCTCACTGTAATCTCTCCGGTCTTGGTTTTAAAAAGCTCCCCGCGGACGCCGGCAAAATCTCCTACGTCAAGCAGCTTGCGAAACAGCGTAAAGGTTTTCTCGTCAATGGAGTTTTTCTGTATGAACCCCTGAATCCGCCCCGTGCGGTCCGAGAGATGAAAAAAAGCGCTTTTTCCGAAGTCCCTCTTTGAAACGACTCTTCCGGCCAGGCTGAAAAGCTCTTCCATCTGTTCAAGTTCTTCGGGAGACTTCGAAGCGTGCAGGGAGAGCAACTCTCCGGCGGTATGCTCCGGTGTAAAATCGTTTGCGTAAGGGTCAACGCCCATTGCCCTTAGCTCTTCTAGCTTTGATTTTCTTAGTTCAAACTGCTTGTCTTCCATTGCGTTGGAATCTCTTTTCTGTTGGCTATCGCAAAAATAAAACCTAGTTGCGACTGAAAACAACCTTTCCCGAAACTATCGTATTGCTCACCACCCCTTTGAGTTCCCACCCGGAAAACGGAGTGTTTCTACTCTTTGAGAAAAACTCTCCAGGATCTATTGTGCGACTCTCCCCGGGATCGAATACCACGAGATCAGCGATTGAACCAGGGACAAGAGTCCCTCTTTCTATGCCCACTATCTCGGAAGGAACGATGGTAAGCTTTTTTATCATCTCCTCAAGGGTAATGATTCCTTTTTCCACAAGTTCAAGCGAAAGCGAGAGGGCGGTTTCAAGACCCACTATGCCAAAGGGAGCCAAGTCGAATTCAACGTTTTTCTCATCCTGGCTGTGAGGGGCGTGATCCGTGGCTATTACGTCAATTGTTCCATCGGCAATACCTTCTATTATTGCATCTACGTCTTCTTGAGTCCTAAGCGGCGGATTCATCTTGGCATTGGTGTTGTACCCGTATACCTCTTTGTCCGTAAGAGTGAAATGGTGAGGAGTCGCCTCCGCCGTAACCTTCGCGCCTCTTTTCTTCGCTGCCCGAACGAGCCTCACCGAACCCTTGGTGGAAACATGGCAAATATGAAGAGGAGTGCCCGTGAGCTCGCAGAGAATTATGTCCCTGACCACCCCAACCTCCTCAGAAGCGGCGGGAATTCCCCGAAGGCCAAGTTCGGTTGAAACGAAGCCCTCGTTCATAACGCCGCCGGCTGAAAGCCCTATGTCTTCTGCGTGCGTGATAACAGGAATCCCGAAAGGTCTTACGTATTCCATGGCCTTTCGCATAAGTCCCGAGTCAGTGACCGGCATCCCGTCGTCGGAAATCGCCACGCACCCGGCTTCGCACATCTCGCCTATGTCGGCAAGTTCGGCTCCCTTCTCCCCCTTGGTTATCGCACCTATGGGAAACACATTGACTATCCCTTCTGTTCTCGCTTTTAGGAGTATGTACTCCGTCACAGAGGCATTGTCGTTTATGGGGTTCGTGTTGGGCATGCACACTATGGAGGTGAAACCGCCCGCCGCGGCGGCAAGACAACCCGTCTTTATAGTCTCCTTGTGTTCATAGCCCGGTTCTCTTAGATGTACGTGAATATCCACGAGTCCGGGAGCCACGACCTGCCCTTTGGCGTCTATTACCGTGTCTGACTTGCGGGGGGTGTCTATGCGCTTTGATATTTCCTTTACCCTGTCTCCCTGAACATATATGTCCGAAACCATGTCAAGGGACTGTGAAGGATCAATAACGCGCCCGTTTTTAATGAGCACTCCCATCTATAAACTCTCTCCCAGGCCAACAAGATATATCATGGCCATTCTCACGGCAATTCCGTTTGCCACCTGTTCAAGTATAACGGCGTCGGGGTCATCTGCTATTTCCGAAGTAAGCTCAACTCCCCGGTTGATCGGACCCGGATGCATCACTATCACATCCTTTTTCGCAAGTCTGAGCTTCTCCCTGGTAAGCCCGTAAAGCCCCGAGTATTCCCTCAATGAGGGGAAGTATTCAAGGGTCTTTCGCTCGCTCTGGACCCGCAGCATTATCACCACGTCCACGTTTTCAATGGCATGTTCAAGCGAATAAAAGATCTCCGCCCCCATTTCGCTGAAATATTCGGGGACTATGGTTGCCGGCCCGACTATCCTCACATTCGCCCCCAGTTTCTTGAGACCGAAGATATTGGACCTGGCGACCCTGCTGTTGAGAATATCCCCCACAATAAGGACATTGAGACCCTCGATTCCCCCTTTTTTCTCCCTTATCGTGAAAATGTCGATAAGAGCTTGGCTCGGATGCTCGTGGGAGCCGTCCCCGGCGTTTATTACCGAGGCGCTTATCTCGCGGGCAAGGACAAAAGGCGCGCCGGACATCCCATGCCTTATGACCATTATGCTCGCGCCCATGGCCTCGAAATTCCTGGCAGTGTCCACAAGGCTCTCGCCTTTTACCACGCTGCTCTGCGAAGCGGAAAAATTGAGAACATCGGCGCTGAGTCTTTTCTCCGCGATTTCAAAAGATGAGCGGGTTCTGGTGCTGGGTTCGAAAAAGAGGTTGACCACTGTCCTTCCCTTGAGGGTCGGGACTTTCTTTACGTCCCGGGTGGAAATCTCTTTCATGGACTCCGCGGTGTCGAGAATGACCTTAATTTCCTCGGCCGAGAGTTCTCCAAGACCCAGTATGTGCTTTTTCTCAAACGCCATTTTTTCGGATTATTTCAATTTCCTCCCTTCCGTCCACTTCTTCCAGGTAAACGTTGACCATCTCGTCATCTAGCGTTTCGATGCTGATCCCCGCATAGTCGGGCTGCACGGGAAGTTCCCTTCCTCCCCTGTCCACAAGCACAGCGAGCTTGACCGAGGCAGGCCTTCCGTAATCCATGATTGAATTTATGGCGGCCCGCACCGTGCGCCCCGTGTAGAGGACATCGTCAACAAGTATTATGTTTTTCCCCTGCACGTCGTCAGGGATGCTGGTTCTGCGCAGTCGCGGCCAGTTCTTCCTGTTCTCAAAATCATCTCTGTAGAGAGTAATATCAATTGTTCCGAACGTAACATCCTCTCCCGTCCGCTCGCTTATACGCTCAACAAGTCTTTTGCCCAGATATTCCCCTCTTGTCTTTATTCCTATGATAATCAGACTGCCGAGCCTCTCGGGCGGTATGTCCTCTATGATCCTAGAGAAAAAATTGTCGGCCCTGTCCTCAATCGGCTGTATTTTTTTCTTGGTCTCCATAATTCAGGGGAATTATACAGGAAAGTTTACAAAATTATAGATATGCGTCATGAGACGCAAAGATAATCTTGCTCTTGTTTCGGAACCCCGATCAGACAGCGGGAAAACTTCGCCGCGGAAAAAGTGGTCTCGGCAAGCGCAAGGTGGATACACAGTCATATCAGGGCGGACATAAGCGAGCGTCCGAGGGAGGTTAAAGAGAAAAACGGGGTTGGACTGGGATGCGGACACTATATCAGGCGGCAAGGGACTCGGAGCGATTGTTTCCCTTTTTGAGTGAACCCTCCGCAGCAAACTAGCGCCAGACGCGTCTTCTCAAGAAAAGCACCGAGAACAAAATGGACACTGCAAGGAACAGGCTAAGCAAAGTGCTTTGATGTGTACTGCCGGTTGCGACCATGGAGCACCCGTCATCATTGCCTTCCGCCGAGGCGTTCCAGTAACGGGCGCGCTTAAGGAAAACTTCAGGGTCCTCTACCCACTCCGCAAAGCCGATGCTCCGGTTGTCGGTCAGATAGCTGATTAGGGAATCAACACAGTCGGCGAGGGCTCGGTCATCCTTGTCAAAGGCAAAGCCGCCGTACTCCACCTCCGGGTCGAGTGCCGTCACGACGAAACGGGAATTGGAATCTCGGGAGACCTCGTGGTTGCCCACCTCACCGCGGGCCACGGCATCCACCCTCCCATTGTCCAAGGCATCGAGCTGCTCCTGATCCGTTGACATGATGAGAACTTCCCTGACGGTTCCCCGAGTCCCCTCGATGCGCGTACGGCCCGACAAGTTCCCGGTCGAGGCAGCGGCGGTGATCTTATAGTCAGCGCTGCCGTCGGCAGTGAGTCTCGTGCCGTCGCCCAAGTGGATCACCGTGCCGGCGACCAAGTTGCCTTCGGCATCCACCACCCCGGTTAACTGCAGCAAACGATGTTCGCCGGTCGAGTCGCCCAACACGGCGACCCGCGCGTCATCCAGATCGTCATGCGAGCTATAGCGTTGGGCATCCTCCGCGCGCACCAAGAGTGACTGGCGGAAGATGATGTGGCCGGAAGTGAATGTGACCCTAGTCGTCCCCGTTGCGTCGCGGGTGCGCGACTCAAGTATGGTGATGCCGCCGCCCACAAAGTCATAACTAGGGGTGGCGGGCAACAACCAAATGCCCGGCCATTTCTTGATGGCGCTACGGTTGAACATAAGCCCCGCGCCCTCCATCGTCTCCAGCGCGGTCAAGAGATCAGCTTCGTAGCCGAGGTGAGTGTTGAACCCAGAGCTGTCCGGGTCCAGGTTCTCGCTGTAGCTCACGGGTCTGAAGTCGGCGAAAAACCCGTACTCCAGGTGTCGACCGTCCTCGACACAGGCCCCACGCGAGTGCTGGGGAGGAGGGACCTCCGTTCGCGCAATTGCGGTGCCCGCCGCCCAGACGCACAGGACAGCGCAAAGGCAGAAACCGCTCCGGACTCCGGATTTTATTCCCGTAGCAATTGTGCGTATGGTGTTCTGAAATGAGATGATTCGTGCAACCTCCAAGCAAAAAACCCCGCAATGAAGAAACTGTCTAACCATCGAGAAACTCACTCGACTCCAGAGAAAATTCTCTGCCACCTTACCTTATTTAATAAACCGGGGTTAGACAGATTCCACGACCAGTGAACCATAAACGCTCTGCCGTAAACGTTTTCCACCGGCACGAACCCCCAAAACCTGCTGTCGTAGCTGTTGTCCCTGTTGTCACCCATGACGAAGACCCTGCCTTTGGGAACAACAAGGGGAAAGCTCAGCTTTCCGCTGGTCGTGGCGCTGTTTCCCTTCTTATATATAACGCTGAAATTTTTTCCGGAAAGCGACTGCTCGTATCTGTCCGCAACGGAAAAGAATTTCTGGTCCGGATACTCGTAATCCCCCGAGTAGACCTGCGCCACTTCCCTGCCGTTTATCAGGACGTCTCTACCCCGTATGTCTATCTCGTCCCCGGCAATGCCCACGGTTCTTTTTATGTAGAAAGCTCCCTTGCCGGGCATGGGAACACCCTTTGTATTATTATGTTCACCCAGTTTGAAAACCACGACGTCGCCGCGGTCAATTTTGGAGAAGGGAAAAAATATCTGGTCGGTGAGAGGAATTCTGGTTCCGTAAACGAATTTGTTTATGAGTATATGGTCACCCACAAGAAGCGTCGGAAGCATTGAACCCGAAGGAATCTTAAAAGGTTGAAGCACGAAGGCTCTTATAGCCAGAGCAAGCGCTACGGCTATCACTATGGCTTCTACGTTCTGCCGCACGGCAGATTTGCCGTAGGACCTCAGGTTGTCGTCGAAAAAAATCTTAAGAGCTTTTCTTGACGTTCTTATTTCATGCAGGGAGCCCCGCTCGATCGCCTCTTCACACGCAGCTATTCTTACTTCGGCCTGATCGGCTTCCCTGGGAGCAAGGAAGCTCCTTTTCTTCCGTATGATGGCTCTTACGGCACGCACGAGCCTCCTTGAACTTCTTATGGCGAGCTTTTTCCTAATCCAGGTTGTGATCATAGCAAAAATGTGTGAAACGTACTCAGGCGCCGTCTCGGTTCAAGTCATCCGGTTGTGGGTGTGAGGTTTCTCTTAGTCTCTCAACCGAGATCACTCCCCCAAGATTCTTAAGCGATTCAATAAGTTTTTCAAGCTGCGTGATGTTTTCCACCGCCACCTCAAACTTCGCATCTCCCTGTCCAATTTTATCTTCGCTAACATCGGCCCTGACAATGTCGACATTGAGTCCCGAAACCGTGCTTGTTAGTTCAGAGAGTATGCCTTTTCTGTTCTCACACTTCACCGAAAGACCAATCGGTATCCGCCCCGAATACTCTTCGTTCCAAGCAACCTCTATTCTCCTTTCAGGAGCGACTTCAAGCAATTTAGGGCAATTGTAGACGTGCACGGTTATCCCTCTGCCTCTGGTTATGAAACCTATGATCCGTTCCCCCGGAACCGGGTTACAGCACTTGCCGAACTTTATGAGTATATTGTCATACCTTTTGACGAGCACGGCGTCTTTGTACTCGTCCTTGGAAATCCTGTTCACTATATTTTTTATTCTTTTGCTTTTCTCGGCACCTTCGGCGAATTTCCTGGGATGCATCACCTTGAGAAGATCGTTTACCGCGGCATTGCCGAATCCGACCGCTCTATAGAATTCCCTTATTCCCGAGAATTGAAGTTTCGCCAAAGGCTCGTCAAGCTTTTTCTTCCCCAGCAGGTTACTCAGTTTGAGTCCTTTCGCCGCGAACTTTCTCTGGGCTATCGTCTCTCCAATCTGCTCGGCCTTGTGGTTTTCTTCCTGTCTCAGCCAGCTCCTTATTCTGTTTTTGGCCTTCGAGGTAACAACGAAATCAAGCCACTGCCTATTGGGAACTTTGTTCTTGGAAGTTACAACCTCCACCATGTCTCCCGTCTTGAGCTTGTAATCAAGGGGAACAAGCTTACGGTTAACAAAAGCCTGGGAGCAGTGATTCCCTATATCGGTGTGGATTGAATAGGCAAAGTCAACCGGAGTCGCGCCTACGGGGAACTCAATAAGATCCGCGTTGGGAGTGTAGACGTATATGACGTCCAGTATGAGCTCTCCCTTTATGGCTTCGATATATTCAGTTGAGTCTTTTATATCCTTGAGCTCTACCAGATGACGAAGGTTCGAGTAGATTTTCTCGCTTCCGTTCTCTATTGAATTCCCTTCTTTGTATCTCCAGTGAGCGGCAACTCCGTACTCAGCAATCCGATGCATCTGCTCCGTTCGTATCTGGATTTCCATCTGTTCTCCGAACGGCCCTATTACTGCCGTATGAAGGGATTGGTAATTATTGGCCTTCGGAAGAGCTATGTAGTCTTTTATTCTTCCCGGAATCGGTTTCCACAGTGAGTGCACAGCGCCCAGAACCTGATAGCATTCGTTCTCGCTCGCCGTAACAATCCGAAAACCCAATATATCGTAAATATTGCGCAGGCTTATGTTTCCCTTTTTCATTTTGCTGTAGATGCCGTATAAATGCTTGAATCTCCACGAGACATCGCCTTGAACTCTGAATTCCTTCATTTTCCCGGTGATAAGCGAGACAATTTCGGTGGTGTATTTCTCCCAGTCCTTTTTCTTCGTGGACACGGTTTCGCGGATACGCTCGTATTCGCCTGGTTCTGAGAACTTAAACGCCAGGTCTTCAAGTTCAACCGAGATCCAGTTCATCCCGAGACGGTGGGCAAGCGGCGCGTAAATTTCCATTGTCTCAACGGCAATCCTCTTCTGTTTTTCCTCAGGCAGATACTGAAGCGTCCTCATGTTGTGCAGCCTGTCGGCGAGTTTTATCAGTACAACCCTTATGTCCTCAGCCGTGGCCAGTATCAGCTTGCGGAAGCTTTCGGCCTGTTTCTCCACATCGGAGACATGGGGAAGGCGGCTTATTTTCGTGGTGGCGTCGACGAGAAAAGCTATCTCGTCCCCGAAATTCCGTTCGATTTCCTCGCGAGTCGCAAGAGTGTCCTCTATCGTGTCGTGAAGAAGTCCGGTAACTATGGAGGGAACGTCAAGCTTTAAGTCCGCGAGTACAGAGGAAACCTCAAGAGGATGACTCAGGTAGGGCTCTCCCGAGACCCTTTTCTGACCGGAGTGAACCTTGGCCGAATACACATAGGCCTTTTTTATGAAGTCAAGATCTTCGTTCTCTATATCCGAGTAGGAAGCAACCTTGTCAATGATGTCGTTTAGCCTTATCACAGCAGCGCGAACACCTCACTTAAGACCGAATTTCCCGAGAAAAACGGGGCCGTACACATTTTCCGTTCTCGAGTCCCGAGTAGCGGCGAGCATCCGCTGGCGGGAATCTTCCCCATCGTCTTGTCCTTGTGAAAGGATAACAGCCTCGATTTTCCTAGCCGCAATATCCGCCTCATCATTAATTATAATATAATCATAGCACTTCGAGCAGGCCACCTCCTGCTTGACAATTCCAAGACGAGTGGAGATGTCCCCCTCTTCTTCCGATTTTCTGTCCCTCAGCCTTTGCTCGAGAATCTCAAGAGACGGCGGGACAACAAATATGAAGACCGCATCGTTAAACACGTCCCTCAGCCTTCTTGCTCCCTGAACATCTATATCCAGAATGACGTCAGCACCCGTTTCGATCCATTTTTCGATATCGGCTCTCGGCGTACCGTAAAAATTTCCGTGCACCTCCGCCCACTCGGCAAAGAAATCCTGCCCGATCATGTCCCGGAACTGTTCTCTGGAAACAAACTCGTAGTGCTCCCCGCGAACTTCTCCCGCGCGCATTGATCTTGTTGTGTAGGAAATGGAGAAACGGAGGTTCTCCAGATTCGACAGAACACGGGTGACAAGTGTTGTTTTTCCGCTTCCCGACGGACCGGATATCACAAACAACTTACCGCTCATGACATTAAATTATAAACGCAAAAAATCCGATATTAAAACGGCATCCGCTTAAAACATCTCGGGAGAATTATCGATGATTAAAAAAAACTACCGAGAAGTGGATTGACCGAGATAAGCATGATAAAGAGAATCTCAGCAAGAAGATTGATTATGCTAGGTTTGAAAAAGTACAAAAACCTGCAAAAATCTTCTCCATTAACAAAACCGTAAGAATCTAAGTTAGAATAAAATCATGCAGGGTATTAATCCAAAGGTTTTAATCTGGGCAAGAGAACAGGCCGGTTTTTCTCAAGAAGAAATTGCTGCCCATCTTAAAAAAGAACCGCGAATTGTTCAGGAGTGGGAAAAAGGATTCTCTGGCCCTTCATTCCCACAGTTGGAAAAATTAGCCAAAAAATATAAAAGACCGACAGCGTTATTCTTTTTCTCTGAAATTCCAGAGGAAAAATCCATTAAAGATTCTTTCAGAACACTCCCCGAAAAGAAAATCATCTTTATTCAGCCACATCTACGTTTTTTGATTCGAAAGGCAAAAGCCATGCGTATAAACCTGTTGGAACTTAATAACAATCATAATCCGGCTGAAAACTTTTTGCTTGATGGTTTAAAGGTGGGAAACAAATCCATTGATGCCGTGGCTAATAAGCTTAGGAATTACTTGGGCATTGATTTAGAGACACAAAGACAGTTCAGAAAACACGATACGGCCTTTAAAAAATGGCGCCACGCATTGGAAAAACATGGAATATTCGTATTCAAGGATGCTTTTAAAGACGACGGCTTTTCGGGTTTCTGTCTGTATGACAAAGTTTTTCCGATTATCTGGGTCAACAACAGTATGTCGCATTCTAGGCAAATCTTTACTTTGTTTCACGAATTGGCCCATCTTTTGTTCAACAGAAGTGATATTGAAATGTCATCGAGCGACGAAGATTATTTGGACAGCTTGTCCCCCGCAGACAAAAGAATAGAAATATTTTGCAATGCTTTCGCAGGTAAGTTCCTAGTGCCCGATGACGCATTTTCCAAGTACCTGAATAGAGAGGTTAGTGATTATAACTTAAACAATATCGCCAAGCGGTTTGTCGTGAGTCGCGAAGTAATTTTAAGAAAGTTTTTAGACAGCAACAAGATTACTTCAGCGTTTTATTCAAGAAAAGTCAGCCAATGGAAGGATGAATACGAATCGCAACAGAGAAGCAGACCCAGTAGGTCTGGCGGCAACACCAACTATACGAAAAGGGTGTATCTGGGCGAGAACTATATGGAAATGGTCTTCAGCCAATATTACAAAAACAACATTTCCACAGAACAGTTAGCCGACTATCTAGGAGTAAAGGTAAGTCGTATTCCCAGGATGGAATCTTTGATATTTGAAGAGAGAACCAACCAGTGATTTACGTTTTTGACTCTGGACCCTTCATTAATATTTTCAATCATTACTATCCTGAACAGTTTCCTTCTTTTTGGGAAAGGTTTGACGAATATATAGATAACGGAACAATCGTTTCGGTCAGAGCGGTCAGGAAGGAATTGGAAGGGAGGGACGACGAGCTATCTGATTTTGTCAAGCAGCACAATATTTTCACAATGCCGACCAACAAAGAAACCAGTTTCATAGCAACTATTTTTCAGAACAGGCACTTCGAACATTTAATCAGTGAAAGGGCGAGATTGATCGGCAAAGAGGTTGCAGACCCCTATGTAATTGCCAAAGCAAAGATTTTGGGTGCTTGTGTTGTTACCCAAGAAAAATTCAAAGAAAATGCCGCCAAGATTCCTAATGTTTGTGAACATTTTAAAATACCTTGTATTGATTTAAAGACATTTATGGAGAATGAAAACTGGTACTTCTGAGCAGTGGAAAGATTTAAAAAGGATATTTCGTTCTCTCAATAATATCTCCACCAATCTTCAAACCCGCAAGGCCGGAAACCCTAGTTTCGATCCATTTTCCATTGATCCGGAATCAGGGAACATCAAAGCGATCAAGGTTCATAACCTTGGTCCAGACAGCAACAAAATCCCGCACAAAAGCTTCCTGCGAATCATCACACGCATGGACCTCTGCAAGCGCCCGCAACTGTGAGTTGTACCCGAATACGAGATCAACTTCGGTAGCAGTCCATCTGATCTCGCCAGTTGCTCTGTCACGACCTTCATAAACCCCTTCTGAATCAGCGGAACGCCCCCATTCAACCGACATGTCAAGCAGGTTAGCAAAGAAATCATTGCTAAGCACCCCGACCCTGTCCGTAAACACTCCATGTCGCGACCCTCCGGCGTTTGCGCCGAGTGCCCGCATGCCGCCGAGCAGCACGGTCATTTCAGGCGCGGTAAGCGTCAGCAGGTGCGCCTTGTCTATCAGAAGTTCAGCCGGCGAGTGCTGCTTGCCGGTCGCGATATAATTGCGAAAGCCGTCTGCTTTCGGTTCAAGCACATCAAAGGCGGCCGCGTCTGTCTGCTCTTCGGTGGCGTCCGTGCGGCCAGGCGTAAAGGGAAGATTCACAGAGTGCCCCGCAGCCGCCGCAGCTTTTTCGACCGCGGCGCAGCCGCCGAGAACTATCAGGTCCGCAAGTGAAACGCATTTTCCGTTCGTCTGCGCATTGTTAAAACTCTCCCTTACGGCAAGCAATGAAGACAACACCTTGTTGAGCTCTTCGGGACCGTTGACATCCCAGTCCTTCTGGGGAGAAAGCCTGATACGCGCGCCGTTAGCGCCTCCCCTGCGGTCGGTGCCCCTGAAAGTGGAAGCTGAAGCCCATGCCGCCCGAACCAGTTCCTGGATCGAAAGCCCCTGGTCAAGCATCTTTTTTTTCAGAAACGCGATGTCCTCCGCTTCGACAAGCTCATGATCGACAGCCGGCACCGGATCCTGCCAGATCTGAGGCTCGTCCGGGACCAGTGCTCCTAGGCAGCAGGAGTAAGGACCCATGTCGCGATGGGTAAGCTTGTACCACGCCTTTGCAAACGCCTCGGCAAGCTCATCCGGGTTTTCGTGAAAGCGGCGCGAGATCGGTTCATACACAGGATCCATACGCAAGGAAAGATCAGTAGTCGCCATTATCGTCGGAACCCGTTTTCCGGACCCGTCTGATTCCGGAACAAGGTCCTTGTCAGCCACATCCTTTGGCGTCCATTGCCAGGCGCCCGCGGGGCTCTTGGTGAGCTCCCACTCATAACCGAAAAGCATGTCGAAAAAACCGTTGTCCCATTGTGTCGGATTGGGCGTCCACGCGCCCTCAAGACCGCTTGTTATGGCGTCAGCGCCGCGTCCGCTCGCATGCCTGCTCGTCCATCCGAGACCCTGCTCCTCAATGCCGGCAGCCTCCGGCTCGGGACCAACGCGGGCCGCGTCTCCGGCACCGTGGCACTTGCCGAACGTGTGTCCGCCCGCAATCAGGGCGACAGTTTCTTCATCGTTCATAGCCATGCGTCCGAAGGTTTCGCGGATGTCGCGCGCCGCGGCAAGCGGGTCGGGCTTGCCGTTTGGCCCTTCGGGATTGACGTAAATAAGCCCCATCTGAACGGCACCCAAGGGATTGTCAAGCTCTCGGTCGCCGCTGTAGCGTTCATCGCCAAGCCACTCGGTCTCAGGACCCCAGTAGATGTCCTCTTCCGGCTCCCATACGTCTTCGCGCCCGCCGGCAAAACCGAACGTCTCAAGCCCCATGGATTCAAGAGCGCAGTTGCCGGCGAGAATCATAAGGTCCGCCCAGGAGATTTTGCGGCCGTATTTCTTCTTTATCGGCCAAAGAAGCCTGCGAGCCTTGTCGAGATTCCCATTGTCGGGCCAGCTGTTAAGAGGCGCGAAACGCTGCGTGCCGGATCGTCCGCCGCCGCGCCCGTCGTGGATTCGATAGGTTCCCGCGCTGTGCCACGCCATGCGGATAAAAAGCGGCCCGTAATGACCGTAGTCCGCGGGCCACCAATCCTGGCTGTCCGTCATAAGCGCGTAAAGATCCTGCCTCACCGCTTCAAGATCAAGAGTCTTGAACTCCGCGGCGTAATCAAACTTCTCGCCCATGGGGTCAACAAGAGAAGAGTTCTGGTGAAGGATTTTAAGGTTGAGCTGATTCGGCCACCAGTTCCGGTTAGCTATGCTGCCGGTCAGCTTTGAACTGCCTGTGCCGTGGGTCACCGGGCACTTTGCGGTGTCTTGGGTTTTATCCATGTTTTCTCTCCAAAATCAACACTTCGGGATGTATGTGAACGCATGGAGACGCAGTGAACTCAATGTCGGGTGCTTCTCCACGCACTCGGACAGAAAATATACCACTACCTCCATACGCGCTCAAGTTAAGGCCTTGGATGTAGGGAGTAAATTAAGTCATCATGATTTGACCGCTTTTTGAGTTAATGAATCAACCGGCTTGTTCTTTTGAATTTTTCTTCAAGCCAGACTTGAAGGGCGACTCCGAAGAGGCTGATTTCGCGGCGAGGGGCGGCTTGAGCGAAGAAGCGTTTGTCCCGGCTTATCCTGAGAACATAACGGAACTTCCCATCTGGAGACTACGGCGCATCTCCGGGATTAAGGAGATGCGCCGTATCACATCGTGCAACGCAAAAAACTTTTACAGCCTGTTCCCAGCCAGACGGGAAACCAGTACCCTTTTTCTCACAAGCGCCGCGAAGACAAGAATAGTCACGAGGAACAAGCCGAAGCCGGATACAGAAGAATCCTCTTGACCCAGGGCGCAGCCCCCGCCTCCGGACGCTGACGTATCCCCTTCCTCCATGTCTTCAGGTTCCATCTCCTCCGGGCAGTCTTCAGCCATCATCACGCTCACTCCCTCTGGCTCGGGAGCCTCAAGAGTTACTTCACATCCCGTCTTTATGACTGTGAGGTTTTCAAGCTTAAAAACACTCCTCGGAATCTCTCCGGTTATACCTTCTTCGGTGAAATCAAGCTCCCTCACCCTTCCTTCCTCATCCGTCATAACTCCCCCCTCGTGCCAGTCCTCGAAGTCAAAAAGGTGGTCTTCATAGTCTTCAAACCACTCGGGGTTAAGGTCAATCGTTTCCGCTATGTCTCTCAACACGGCTCTCTCAATGGCAAACACAAACCCCTCCGGCTCATCTCCCAAGAGATCTTCGTTGCCCCAGAGGGCAAGTTCCTTAAGTTCCGTGTCTTCATTAAGACACAGAAGTTCTCTTGTCGGCATCTGTCCGGAGAGATTGTTATCCGCAAGACGAAGGGATACAATCTCTCCGTCTTCATCTGTGTCTACTCCATACCACTGGTCGAGAGGTTCGGAGGAGTTCCAGTTTGTTTTCTCAAGCCAGGTGTCTCCGTCCGTAGCGTTGTAGAAGCTCACAAGGTTTTCCCTGTCGTTATCTCCGCACTCATCAGTCTGTTCAGGCTCTTGGGGTTCTTCGGGCGAAGGACTGTCTCCGCCAGTGGGAGGGGCTCCGCCCCCGCCGCCACCACCGGAAGGAGAACCGCCACCGCCGCCCGTGGTGCCGTCTCCTCCCGTCGTCAGAGTCTGTGCGAGGGAAGTCTGCGCCTCGGTCACCTCGATGCGGTAGGTCGTCATGCCGCCCGAACCGCCGCTCGCCATCACCCACAGCTCGGTCGCGCCGCCGTCCGGCGCCAGCGCCAGCGCGACCGCCGTCCCCGAGGGCCGCACCCGCGCCGGGCGCGTGAAGGTCGTGCCGCCCCGGCGCGAGCCCGCGAACACGCTCTCCCCGCCGCTCCAGTGCGGCGCCAGCGACACGCTCGTCGTCCCCGCCGGAACCTCCGCCCGGTACGACAGCACATTCGTCGAGAAGGCCGGGCTCAGCGCCACCGCCTCCGAACCGGCCGTGAGCGCAAGACCGGTCACGGTCAGCGGGTCGCGCTCCTGCTTCCTCGCCGCGTTCTGCTCGTCCTGGACAATGACGGTCACCCGGGCGCCCAGGTAATCCGCCGGGACCTCCGGCGAGTCGACGCTGTGGTCGACAACCAGGACCTCGTTACGGGAGTTCGCGTCCCTTCCGGCGCTGACCGTGAACGTTTGCGGGCTCGTGTCTCCCGCTTCGACCCGGATCCGCTCGGGAGAGACCGTGATCGCGCCGGGGTCGCTGTCGCCGGGGACGCTGATGCGCGGGGAAATGTACGCGGCGTCCTCGAGCGGCTCCTTCAGACGCACGGTGTAGGTCGCGCTGGCGCCCTCCTCCGGATACACCTGGCCCGGGGAAGCGGCCAGATATTTGCAGTCGTCGTCGATGATTTCGATCGAAATCACCAGGCCATGGTGCCGGTCCTGCCGCTCCCACCCGCCCCAGTTGGGACCGCCGCCGCTGCCGTGGTGCCTGATCCAGTACCGGTTGCCGGGCGGAGACTTGCACTCGTTGTCGTCCACCGCGGTGAGCCTGACCGATTTGGACTGCTGCCAGTCCGAGGCATAGTGGTTGGAGAGGTTGGCTTTCCAGGTGACCGCGTTGTGGATCGTGAGCAGACTGGTGTCGACGTTGGGGTAGTCGCTGCCGTCCGGTCGGACGTTGTGGTGTCGCGGCGTGATGGTCAGATCCGCGGTCGGCGGCTGGTGGATCACGATGCCGTAGGTGATCGATGTGCCCTCGGCGATCTTCATGCGTCCGGGTCCCATTGGGTGGAACCCATCGACGGACATGCTGCCGGGCACGGTCTGCGCTTTGGCGGGTGCGGCCTCGAACAGGCACAGCGCGCCCGCCAGCAGCGCGAGGACGGGGAGGAGGGCGAGGCGGCGCCACGCGGACGCGGCCCGACCGCAGGACGATCCGGGAAAAAGGGAAAGTGCCTTAGGGCTCTTGCGGGAAAAACCGGGGGAATCAGAACTTAGCGGGAGACAAAATGGGGGGGGGGGTAGCCCCTTTCTCAGTCATCAGTAACGGATTTCTATCTGTTTTGTTCATCTTTCTGTCTAACCTCCTTTCTAACATTGGATCACCAATATAACGGCAAGCGGGAATAAATTCAAATTGGTCGCCCGAGGACTTTCGGGCGCCTCTCAGAATTCCCGCATCCGGTCAAGCTCTGAACAGAAACAGAAAATCCCGAGGCAGAAGTTTTTTCACACTCGGGGAAACCCTTGATACATATGCGGGTGCTCAACAGCGCGCACGCCTCAAACTTGCCGGCCGGTTAAAATCCCGGCGCTTCGCCGCAACGAATCCGCTTCCCGACATCCCCGGATTACCTGTCGGATGAATTCTCTCTTCTCAGAGGTTTCTTCCGCGCCGCCCCTTCAGAAAAGCCCCTCTCCCGTACGCCACAGCCACAAGCAGCAGAAGCAGGATGCCTGGCGCTCCCCCGCTCCCCTGGTCTCCGAGAGCGCAGCCTCCCCCTCCGCCCGGCAGGTCCTCTTCCTCTTCGCAGCCCTCCTTTACCTTAACCCCCTCGGGCGCGTCTCCGCCAAGGGTGATGCCCGAGCACTCAAGGTCAAGAGTCTCAAGCTCTTTTAGCTGTCTTAAGAGAATTACGGGAATCACTCCGCTTATGTCTTCCCCAGAGAAGGAAAGCCCAGTCACCCTTCCGTCATCCGTCGTAACCCCGTAATGCCACTCCGGGAAGTCGTAATAGGGGTCTTCGTAAGTATCGAACCACACGGCGTTGAGCGAAAGCGCGCGCGCAATGTAAAGAAGCGCGGCCCTCTCTGTCGCCAGCGTATGGTTTTCGGGTACATGCCCCGAAAGCCCCCCGTTGCCCCAGAGGGCGAGTTCCTTGAGTTCCGCGAGGCACAGAAACTCCCTGGGAATCTCTCCCTCAAGATTGTTGTCAGCCAGAAGAAGGGATATTACTTTTTCGTTTTCATCGGCGCTTACTCCGTACCACTCCCCGAGAGGATTTTCGGTGTTCCAGTTGTCTTTCATTGTCCACGCGTCTCCCCCCGTGGCCCCGTAGAACCTTGTGAGGGCCTCCTTGTCGTTTATCCCGCACTCCTCCCCCCGGGTAACCCTTACCGTGTAGGTTATCGCAGTCTCTCCGTCGGGAGCGGTGACCGTTATAGTTATCGAGACGGTTTCGTCTTCCCCGAGATCAATCCGCGTTTCCTCTCCGCTTTGCGCGGAGACGCCGTTCATCTCTATTTCCGCGTCGGGGTGACCGGCCTCTGGGGTGAGTGAGAGTTCGCTTACCTCAAGACCCACCGTCACTTCGTAGTCCCGCGTCCCGGGGCTGAACATCAGGTCTCCTTCAGAGACGCGGAGTCCGCTCAGGGAAGCGTCTGAAGACAGTTGCGGTTCACCTCCGCCTCCTCCGCCACCGGAAGGAGAACCGCTGCCTCCCGGGGTGCCGCTTCCTCCCGTCGTCGGAGTCTGATCGGGCGGAGGCTCGGAGTTGGGGGGCTGATCGGGCGGAGTCTGCGCGGGAGATACCTCGGCACTGCCCCGAAGCACTCTCACCGTGTAGGTCTGCGACTCCCCGAGCGGATTCCTCACCACGATTTCGATCGGCGTGACATCCTTCAGTTCCACCCAAATAGAGGAGCTAGCAGAGGGGTCAGGATCTTGAGGACGTGAAGGTGAAGGTCCCTTCAGTTCGCCGTTGATGAATACCTTCGTCGGGTCTTCAGGGTTACTGTCTCGGGCTTCGGCCCCCACTCTTATATACCCCGCCCAGTCGTCTACGCGCACCGTGTAGTTGAGGGTGTCTTCGTGGAAGGTCGGTTCAAGATCTACATAATTCCCGCGGCTCGCGAAGCGTCCTTTGTCCGAGGCGAAAAGGGAGAGCTCCCGCAGGGCGGGCGGGGGATAACTTACGTCGTCATCCCTGATCCTGATCACAACTGAACTGGATGTGCCGGCGATCACCCCCGAGGGAAGCGTGCCCAGAGACACCGTGAACCTCTCATAGCCTTCTGTGTCCGTGTCCTGCGCCGTGGTTATCGTGCCGGTACCTGAGGTCTGGCCGCTTGAGATGCTGATGGACGTGAGCGTGCCGTAGTCGTCCGGCTCCGCCGTGCCCGCCGTGAGCGTCACCGGGATGCTTACGTTGCTCGCCGACGACGACAGCGTCGCCGTTACGGTTACGGATGAACCCTCCGTCACAGGGTTGGGAGCCGCAGAAAGAGAGACCGTGGGCGGGTCGTCGTCGGTGATCGTAACTGTGGTTACGGCATTACTGCCTATATTGTAGGCGGAGCCTACGCCCACCAACCTCAGTACGATGGTCTCGCTCCCCTCACTGATATCGTCCCCTTTGATGGTCAGGGTGCAAGTCGCTGTACCGGTACTGTGGGGCAAGGAACTGCATCCAGTGGAAAAGTCCCAATCGATCCCTTGGGTGGCCGTGCTGGTACCTAATACAGAAACTAAGAAGCCCCTGTTGTTGGGTCCTGGTATCACCGGATTGATATTGATCGTGAGGTCAAGGGACTGATCGACGTCAGTTTCCGTTACCGAATAAGCGGTTTGGGCCCATTGGACCGCGGGAGTTTGTGCCGCAGCGGGCGCGGCAGCGAACGGCGAGAGCGCGCCGAGCAGCGCAACTATGATAAAGCATGAAAATGTTCTCTGATTATGAACTACGGAATAAAAATGGGGGGGGGGGTAGAACTAAGTTCCCGTTGAACCGGGTTGCTTCTATAGGCTGAATTCTTCATGAAACACTTACCTCCTGATTACAGGCTTCACATATCAGTAATATGTCGGTCAGTCTAGGTATATGCAATCAATGTAACCAAGATAAATGTGCATTTCAAATCTCTGTTCAGCCAGCCAACTCGCGCGCTTAAGAACCGGTCATGTAACGCACTCTTTACAGTTAAGGCGCTTTGGGTGGAGAAGATAGAGAAGCTTAAACGCAGGCAGAAGGGAAAAGCATTAAAAGAGATTCTGCGGGAAGGTGGAACTATATTCAAAATTCGGGGAAATCATCAACTACTTCAAAGAAACTTTCTGTTACTCGGTCAGCAAGCTTGAGTTCGCCACCGGAACACGAGTTGGTAATCCCGATACATCTCATCCCGGCTCTTTTGGCCGCCAGAACGCCGTGGGGAGAATCTTCAAACACGACGCACTGCCCGGCGGTTATAGCGCCGTCATAATCTCTCCTGAGCTGCTCAAGACATTTAAGGTAGACCTCGGGGGACGGCTTGGGGTTTTGCGTATCATCGGCCCCTATTACAAAATCGAAAAACTCGGAAAGACCCCTTCTCCCCAATATGAGATTAATCTCTCCGGTTAAAGCGCCCGAACCTATCGCCGTATGAAATTTGCCCCGGATGGTTTCCAGGAACTCGACAACCCCAGGGAAAATTCTTATGCCCTCCCCCATCATTTCTTCAAAACAGACGCCTTTTTCTTCCACAAGCCGCACGATCTCCCCCTCCGTGCCCTGTTGTCCGTTATCCTCAAGGAACTTTCTGAAAAAAGTCTTGTCATCGCAGGCAAGATACCGCGAGTAATAGTCCGTGGGCGAGAGTTTTAATCCGAGAGTCTCCACAGTTCTCTGAAAAGCTCTGAGGTGCAGGGGCTCGCTGTCAACTATTATTCCGTCAAAATCGAATATGACCGCTTTTATCATTACCGCTTTCCTGATTCATAAGATATTGTGGTATTTTACTTTCGAGAGGACCCTTTATAAAGAGAGCATGTTCAGAACAAAGAGACGGGAGAGAAAGAAAGATGGATTATTATAACCCCGAAGATCTAAAGAGATTCTCCGAGATCGGAGAGTTTGGAGAAGATCTCATGGATAAGTTTTTCGAGTACTACAACTCGGCAACGGGCGAAGAAGGGGCGCTTACGAAAAGGGAAAAGGCGCTCATAGCCCTGGCCGTGGCGCACACCGAAAAATGTCCTTACTGCATAGACGCGTACACCACGCAGTGTCTTGAGACGGGAGCGGACCCCGAACAGATGACCGAAGCGGTACATGTTGCCGCATCAATGTCGGCCGGCATAAAACTCATCCATGCGATCCAGATGCACAACACGTTGAAAAAAAACCGCGCCCTTTAGAAACGGAACCGGGAAACAAAGAGGCCTCGGCAGAAAATCTTGGGAACTTCCAAACGGTACTGGATAGTTCAAGAAAAAACGCAGATAATAGAACCTGCCCCGCTGGATGGTTTCAAAATGAGCCAAAGAACGAAAACCGAAGAGAAAGCCAAAATAAACAATCATGATTTTTCCCGGAAACTGACCGACCAGGGCCTCAATATCAACCCTGTTACGGTTGAAACCCTGCAGGTAAACATAACAAAGCTCTGCAACCAGGCCTGCACCCACTGTCACGTGGATTCCTCGCCTTGGAGAACGGAACAGATGAGCCTTGAGTCCGTAGACAGATGTCTTGAAATACTGAGCGAAAACGACTGCATTAAAAATCTTGACCTGACCGGCGGAGCTCCGGAACTAAACCCCCATTTTGACTATTTCGTAAGGGAAGCCAGAAGGCTTGGTAAACACGTGATGGTAAGGCATAACCTGACCGTCACTCTCGACGGAAACCCCCGGACGGGAGAGAAGAAAGCTTACATACCGGGGTTTTTCGCCGAAAACCGCGTCGAGGTCATATCCTCGCTTCCATATTACAGCAGCTACTTCACGGACAAGCAGAGGGGCGAAGGGGTTTTCGAAAAAAGCATAGAGTCCCTGAGAATGCTTAACAGCGAAGGCTACGGGGGCGGAGAACTCAAACTCAACCTAGTATACAACCCCGTCGGGACCTTCCTCCCCCCGGACCAGAGGAGTCTTGAAGCGGATTTCAAGGCGAAGCTCAAAAAGAATTACGGCATAAGGTTCGATAATCTATACACCATTACCAATATGCCGATCAACAGGTTCGAGCAGGAACTGAAAAGACAGAACGCCTACGAAGAATACATCGAAAAGCTCGTAAACGCCTTTAATCCCAAAGCCGTTGACGGCATAATGTGCCGGAACCTCTTAAGCGTAAGTCACGACGGAAAAATCTACGACTGCGACTTTAACCAGATGCTTGATATGCAATGCCGGAACGGCAGCGGGGGTCTTACCATATTCAATTTCGACCTCCGCAAGATGATCGGAAGAAAGATAAGATTCGGCGTTCACTGTTTCGGCTGCACCGCCGGGGGCGGAAGCAGTTGCGGCGGACAGACGGTATCCTGATTCCGGGGCTCTGCGCAATGTCGCGAAAAAACGATAACGCCCTGATCGTTTTTCTTAAGTATCCGGAAACGAAAAAAGTAAAGACGCGTCTGGGAAAAGACATAGGGGACCTGAGGGCCGCGGAACTCTACCGTGAGGTGGCAGATTTCGTCGCCAACTCCTTTTCAGGTCAGGAGAACTGGGCGACTTTTTTTTTCTACGCTCCCAAGAAAAGAAAAAAAGAAGTCCTCGAGTGGCTGGGAGACAAAGAGGCCTTCTTTTTTGCACAGGGGACAGGTTCTCTCGGGCAGAAAATGTCCCGCGCGTTTGCGAAATGTTTTTCACTGGGATTCAGAAATGTCGTCATCATAGGCACAGACTGCGTGATGATAACCGAAGAAGATCTGGAAACAGCGTTCTCGCTGCTCTCGAGAGGGCAATTTGAAGCGGTGCTGGGTCCGGCAACCGACGGGGGATACTACCTCCTCGGGCTATGCAGGAAAATGGACGCGGTTTTTCAGGAAATACAATGGAGCAGCGCCCGAGTATTTAAGGAAACTGAAAGACGCATGAGGGAAAACGGGTTGCGCCACGCCGTCATGAGAGAACTTTCGGATATTGATGAGGAAAAAGATATAAACATAAAGGATATAATGACAAGGGACATGAATCTTGGGCGCAGACTGGAGCAAATTCTTTTGAAAGATCAAGAAATCCGTACCGAGAACAACGGGGAGAGAAACCCGGCATGAATCCCGAAATCGTAGATGTGGGAATAGTTGCTTCTTTTTTCGCCGGAGTGATCGCGTTTCTTTCTCCCTGTATTCTTCCGCTTATGCCGGGCTACCTTTCAGTGGTAACGAATCTCTCGTACGAGGATCTTTCAGACACTCGGAACCTGCCCAAATTCTCAAGGGTTGTCGTACCAAGTCTTATCTTCATACTTGGATTCTCAACCGTATTTATCTCCCTAGGCGCATTCTCCTCCCAGCTTGGGGGATTGATCTCGGGCAACAAGACTTTTTTGCTCAGGATAGCCGGAATATTCATAATCCTTTTCGGAATATTCGTAATGGAGATCGTAAAGATCCCGTTTCTTGAGAAAGAACGTAAAATCTCTCTTCCTCGGGAAAGGGGAAATCTCCTCGGAACTTATATTCTCGGCCTGGCGTTCGGCTTTGGCTGGACGCCATGCGTAGGACCTATTCTCGGTTCCATACTCCTTTACGCAAGCACGGTTGAAGGAACGCTAAACGCGGTTGGGCTGCTCGCGGTTTACTCACTCGGGATCGGCATACCGTTCATGCTGGTCGGTCTTGCGTTTAACGGCGCCATGAGATCCTTTGGAAGCATCAGAAGGTATTACCCGTATTATAAGTACGCAATAGGCTCGGGACTTGTAATCATAGGAATAATGATGTTTTCAAATGAGATTCACTACCTGAATATCTACGGTCAGAAAATATTTGACGCGCTGGGAATAGACTTCTGGAAAAAGTTTTAGGGTGCGATAACTCTTCAGGGAGCAATTCAGCTTGCGTGGCCGTCTAACAGTGAAACACCCTCAAGCCGTGAGAACTTCCGGTCTGATGCATACAAAGTGAGCGATTCCAAGAGGGTCCCCACCACTTAGAACTGTTTGGTGCCGTCGCATGTCAGATAACGGACCAGAATGTTGGCATCAAGCGCGATCATTTCCCTCACACGCCCCCTCCGCGATAGCCCGCTCCATCTCCTCAAGGGTGACCGTAGAACCATCGTACTGCAGTGCGCCGCACAGTCGTTTAACGCTCCGCACAGGCATAATACGCACTCCATCGTCAGCAATGAAATAACGCACCTTGTCTCCGGCCCGAAGCCCAAGGAATTCACGAACAGATTTCGGCAGGGTCGTCTGTCCTTTTTTCGTTATGGAAGATTCGGTCATTATATCGCCTCCTGTTACATCGCAATATACAGTTTAACCTTTGCGGAGGAACCTGGGGCACAGCATGTTTCGGACCCGTACTGCGCAGTCAGAGGAAAAACAGCCAAAGCCCTGGAGTCGGATTAAGCATCTCTACAATTCAGGATCCCGTAGCTGTACACACCGGCAAGAGCGGCAACGGAATCCACGGCTTCCGGGGCGACCCGTTTCCCGACTTCAAGCAGTTCCTTCGATTCCTCTACCTTCATGCCATGGCGCTTTTCAAAAACGCTTAGGTCATCAAACCCTGTCACCCAGGTCACATTGAAAGTTTTCTGAAACATATCAGCTGCCCTGACAACCTCAGGGTTCTCGTAGGTCCTGTTAATGACGCTCAACGGGTAGTAGTCAAAAGCGATTTTGAACGAGGAAATTCCGGCGCACAGACTGTCAAAGAAACTGTGGATCAGCTCAATGGGAAGATACATGCTGTTTCCTTCCCATAGAAAAAGTATCGGGGAGTTGACGTCAAAACCCGCCTTGGCAAGTTCTTCCGGCAGGTCAACTTCAAGATAGTTGCACGGTATGCTCGCGCATGGAGTAACGCCGTGACTTTCAAGAACCTTGTGCTTGAACTCCAGAAGGGCCGGCTGATCAACATCGCAGAAGCGCACCCCCTCGGTCTCAAAAACCAGGGAGCGCATGTCAAACCCGCAGCCGAGTATGACAACCTGCTTCATGCCGGCTTGAATCTCGCGCCTTGTGATTTCATCCAGTATGCAGAAGCGGTAACGGAGAATTTCAACCGATTCCGGAAGAATTTTGGTTACCTTGTCAATCTTTTCCCTTATCTCGTCCGTAACAAACCAGTGGGCGTAGGGGTCGTTGAACACGCGGTGTTCACGGTTTCTTTCCATTTCCCTGTAGCAGGCTACGGCAAACGCGGTTGTTCCAACTTCATTTATGTCCGACATGGCAAGTTCATATAAGATTACGCGGGCTGCGCGTTCAACGATAATCCTCGGAATTTTTCACAAATTGTCAAGTAATGTCCGCTGAAAAAAGTGTTTTCTCGCGCCCGCTTAAAAACCGTCCGGCCATTTGCGTGATGCGTGCATGAACGCAAGAACCATCAGGCAGTTTTCCTCCACCGTATAACACAGGATGAAAGGTAAACCTGGAATTGTCAGTTCACGAGTATTGGGTAAACGGCCCGGTCTTCCAATTGAAGGGAAATCTGCCAGTTCGTCGGCCGCTTCCTGAATCAGATTTCCAACCCCAGAAGCTGCTTCGGGATTCCGCTCGCCTATGTAAGTTCGTATATGTTTAAGATGTTGTACCGCATTTACGGTCCAAAAAATTTTCATGCGGGCGCTTCGCCTTCGTTATCTTCACCCCATGAACTGATCCATCGGTAAAGGTCATCATTGTTAATAAGCCGGCCGGATTCGACATCTTCAAGCGACTTGCGGACTTCTTCAACCTGCCAAGCGTGCAGATATAAATACTTTCGTAAGGCCTCTTTTATGTGCCATGTTTTGGTTCGGTCAGTTGCTTTTACCAACTGGTCTAGCAACTCATTAACCTCTTCATCGGCACGGAACGAAATCAATCTTGATCTTGCCATCAGAACCTCCAAAGACGTCTTGTTTCGTATTACGATAGCATATCATGCAATCTCTTGTAATTCAGTGTAATATGAATCGTACAGTAAAGCTGAACTGGCTTTCACAAAATTTAATTCAAAGCCCTTTCCTAGAGACATTTGCGTAGTTGAGAATGTGCATATAGGTCAAGGGGATTTGCAAGGGGCATAAAGTTTTTTACCCCATAAATTCGATAAAAACCCTTGAAAACCGGCTGATTTGTTCCAGAAGCCGGAAATTGCAGCGCAAATGCTTCGCAGGGAAATTCCCGTGTTTTATGGTCTCTTTTCGGGCATAATATAGTATTGGGGAAAAAGGCTTTTCAGGCAGCCCAAAACTTTTTAACTAGCCTTGAATCCATGGCATAATGATGGCGGGGAGCTGAGCAGAACGAATGGTTATTTTCAACAGGAACAACGCCAATGCACGAGCAGAGAATGTCCACCAACCTTAAAGAATTATCACTTGACTCAACCATTCCAACGCCTCTACACAACGAGCAGCCGACCTTATATGCCGACCGCGTTGGTGAATGGTATATCGCATCTAAACCACAAGCATATCGCAAGAAGCATGGTCTCTATCTCACCACTGTGCCTGTCGCAGAATTCATGGCTGAACAAATCACAGTGTCGGGAAGCGGTATGCGGATTCTAGATCCTGCCGCAGGCGCAGGGATTCTCTGCTGCGCCGCAGTTGAAACTCTTGTTATACGCCAACCAAGGCCGCAGTCAATTGAACTTCTGGCATACGAGGTTGATCCCGAACTTATTGCCCCCCTAAAAGCCACTCTGGACTATTTAGCCACTTGGTGCCGTACTGAGCACGGAGTAGATCTCAAAGTACGAATCAAAAATGTCGATTTCCTGGTTGCGCAAGCAGAAGCCCTTTGGCTCGTGCATGGCCTGATTCCCTACGAATCAGACGATCAGGGTTTTGATATAGTTATCTCCAATCCTCCTTATTTCAAAATCGCCAAGTCTGACCCGCGCGCTATGGCTGTATCCAAGGTGGTCCACGGGCAGCCTAACATCTACGCACTGTTCATGGCCGTCAGTGCTGCACTTTTAAGAAAGGGTGGGGATTTTATTTTCATAACACCTCGCAGTTTTGCTTCCGGTCCATATTTTCAGCGTTTTCGTGCGGTATTGTTCGACATCATCCTTCCAACCAAAGTTCATGTATTTGGATCACGACGCGATGCTTTCAGTCGTGACGATGTTCTGCAGGAAAATATTGTCTTCGTGGGCATTCGCCAAGATCACTGGTATAAAGATGAAACCCAAGTAGTACTGAATATTTCTTCAAGCTGCGGGGTTAGGGATATCCAAGAACCAGCCCACCTGACAGTTCCGATGAGAGTATCTCTTGATCCAAGCACTGTAGATAAGGTATTACGACTTCCTCTATCTGAAAGGGACATACAGATTCTGGCCTTGGTAAATTCATGGCCAAACACTTTGCGGAGCTTGGGGCTTAATATCTCAACCGGGCCCGTAATCCCCTTCCGCGCAACGGAGTTAGTTGACAACGAGGGATGCGTTCCGAAAACCCACGTACCGTTAGTCTGGATGAACCATGTTTGCGCTATGCGGGTAAAGTGGCCGTTAAATCAGCAAAAGCCGGAGTATATGAAAAGGAAGGGAGCAAAGGCCCTGTTGGTACCGAACGACAACTATGTTTTGATGCGACGATTCAGCGCCAAAGAAGAAACGCGGCGCCTGATAGCAGCGCCCTATATCGCCGAGGACTTCCCCGTTCCCGAGATTGGAATCGAAAATCATCTGAATTATATTTATCGTCCCGGCGGAGTACTTTCGGAAGAGGAAGCTTGGGGATTAGCAGCTTTCTACAACAGCAGCATTCTCGACAGCTACTTTCGATGCGTAAATGGCAACACGCAAGTCAGTGCAACAGAATTGCGCGCGATGCCATTGCCCGAACACAATGTAATTGTGGCTTTGGGAAATCAGATGAAACGCTTAGAAAACCCGATACAGAGATTAGACGAAGTTATAACGGAGATGGTTTCGGTTCTAGCGCATGGGGACCTGGCAGTTGGCTAGCGTAAAAGAAGCTCAAGAAATCCTTGAAGCACTGGGCATGCCACCCCCTCAGTGCAACAGCATGTCTGGTATGACCCTGCTCGCTCTTTGCGGACTCGCGACAGATTCCACTTGGTCAAAAGCAATACGCAGGCCCTGCACGATAACCAAGGGAATAATGGATTACATCCGAGAACATTTCGGGATTAATTATGCGGCTAATACTCGGGAAACTTTTCGTCGCCAAGTTCTTCATCAGTTCATACAGGGCCGCATCGCCGACTACAATCCCTTCAATCCTGATCTTCCTACCAACAGTCCGAATACTCACTATGCCATAACAAAAGCCGCGTTGGCGGTCGTGCAACTTCATGGTACCAAGAGGTGGAAGACCGCTGTGGCAAAATTCCGTCAAAAACACGGTGTTCTAACAGAAATTTACGGACGCGATAGAGATATTGTAAAAGTGCCGATCAGGATTTCTGACGGCACGGAGTATCGTCTCTCACCCGGTAAACACAACGAAGTTCAAAAATCCATCATTGAGGAATTCGCGCCCAGATTCGCACCAGGTGCACGTCTACTCTACTTGGGCGATACGGCAAAGAAGAATCTTTTTATAGATGAGGAAGGACTATCCCATTCCCGTATTTCAATTACAGACCACGGCAAGTTACCTGATGTCGTTTTATACGATGAAAAACGCAACTGGCTTTTTCTCATTGAAGCAGTAACGTCGCATGGTCCCGTGACACCGAAACGTATTGTTGAATTCGAAAAAATGCTCGGCGGAACCGCCAACAGCTTGGTCTACGTCACCGCCTTCCCCGATTTTATGGAGTTCCGCCAGCACATGAGAGAAATTGCCTGGGAGACTGAAGTGTGGATAGCCTCAGCTCCGGATCATATGATCCACTATGATGGAGACCGATTTTTAGGACCAAAGAAACAGCCGTAATGTCTTTTCGCAAAACAGTTTAACCCGTGGTTTAAAACTTGAAACCGCGTAAATATTTTTTATATTTGTTACTGATATTTAATTGGAGGTAGAAATGCCCTTATACGAATACGAATGCTCCGACTGCGGCGAGGAATTCGAATTCCTGGTGCTTGACCCAGACGAAACCATAAAATGTACGATTTGCGACTCGGAGAACATCGGAAAGCAATTCTCGACTTTCGGCCTTGGCAGCGGCGACGGGAGTCCTGAAATTTCCGAGAGCGGGGATTCGGGGAACTGCTCGCACCCGCAACCGTCCTGCTCTTGCTGCTGATTTCCCAATGCAATTGCACAAAATTTATCTCTGTATATAATTAACTTTTCATTTTAAAACACCCGATGGAGGATCGGTCCAAAAATGTGCGAAGGCGATAAAAACATGAAGGAAGCCGCCCTTGAGTATCATAGGAGCGGAAGAAAAGGAAAACTCGAAGTCCTGCCGACAAAACCCTGTGACACGGCTTGGGAGCTCTCTCTTGCGTACTCCCCCGGAGTCGCTGAGCCCTGCAGGGAAATAGACAAGGACGAAGATCTCTCTTATGAATACACAAACAGGGGAAATCTGGTCGCGGTAGCTTCAAACGGCACCGCCATACTGGGACTCGGAAACCTGGGCGCCCTGGCGGGGAAACCCGTGATGGAAGGAAAGGGGGTGCTTTTCAAAAAGTTCGCGGACGTTGACGCCTACGACATTGAAATAGCCACCGAAGACCCCGACGAATTCATAAAGACCGTAAAATACCTCGAGCCCACTTTCGGCGGCATAAATCTCGAAGATATAAAAGCCCCTGAATGCTTCTACATAGAAGACAAGCTTAAAGAAGAGATGGACATACCCGTTTTCCACGACGACCAGCACGGAACCGCGATAATATCGGGAGCCGGACTCCTTAACGCCTGTGAGATTACCGGGAAAAAGATGAGCGAGCTCAAAATGGCGTTTAACGGCGCCGGGGCGTCCGCGATCGCGTGCGCAGAGTTCTTCATATCACTCGGGGCAAAAAGAGAAAACATAATAATGTGCGACAGCAGGGGCGTAATTTACGAGGGAAGAAACGCTGGGCTCAATCCCCAGAAAGAAAGGTTCCTTGTCGATACGGACAAAAGAACCATAGGGGACGCGCTTGTAGGAGCCGATGTTTTCGTCGGACTCTCAAACGGCGGAGCCATCAATCAGCAAGATGTAAAGAACATGGCGAAAAATCCTATAATATTCGCCATGGCGAATCCCGACCCGGAAATACTTCCTGTCGACGCGAAGGAAGCCAGAAGCGACGTAATAACCGCCACGGGCCGCTCTGACTTCGCGAACCAGGTGAATAACGTTCTGGGATTCCCCTTTATCTTCAGGGGAGCGCTTGACGTAAGGGCGACAAAAATAAACGACGAAATGAAAGTTGCTGCGGCATACTCACTCGCGGCGCTCGCAAAGGAGCCCGTGCCGGATAAAGTGGCCGAGGCCTACGGAAACCAGAAATTTGAGTTCGGTCCGGACTACATAGTCCCTAAACCATTTGATCCCAGAGTTCTGGTATGGGAGTCAGCCGCGGTCGCGCAGGCCGCGATGGAAACCGGCGTTTCCAGAATCAAGATCGATCTTGATGATTATAAGAAATCTCTTGAAGACAAGATAAAAGATCTGGTCTAAAAAGAAAACCAACGTTTTGCGAGATTGCCTCAATCCTCCGTTTAACTGCCTTCCGTCATCTCGCGGAAGGCAGTTTTCAAACACCTGTCCGGTCCATTGATAAAAGCAGTCATATTTGATATGGATGGAGTCATAATAGACAGCGAACCCCTCTGGGAGAAAAGCGAGTCTATCATGCTCAGGCAAAAGGGATTTGCGGGGAACGAAAGTTACAGAAAGGAATACAGAAAGAAGATAATGGGTCTTAACCAGAAAGACTCCGTAAAACTTCTAAAAGAAACTTTCGGCCTTGATGAATCCCCGGAGGAAATTCTCCACACCCGTCTTAATATCCTTCTCGAACTTTACGAAAAGGAACTCAGACTCGTTGACGGAATTCCCGAGATCCTTCAAATCCTAAGCGCGGAGAAACATATAAAAAGGGCTCTCGCCTCGGGCTCCCCGATGAAAGTAATAGAGTTTGTTCTCAAGAAATTCTCTCTTTCCGGCACTTTCAGAATAAAAGTCTCCGGGGACTGCGTGGAAAGAGGAAAGCCTCACCCCGACATATACCTTGAAACCGCAAGGCGTCTCGGGGTCAGCCCAGAAGAATGCGTCGCGATTGAAGATTCCATAAACGGCATAGTGTCAGCCAAAGAGGCCGGAATGCGTTGCATCGGGGTGCCCGATCGGAGGATAGAGCCAGAAGACTACCCTCAGGCCGACATATTCAGAAAAAGCGTTTCTGAAATCCGCCTTGAAGACATAAAGAGCTTTGCTTAGAAAGGTCTCGGACCGGGAGCCATGAATTCCGGACCTATGGGATTCGGGACGAAACTATCGAGTATCGCGTCTATTTCATTCATAGAGTCATCGTCTATGGTCCACCCCACGGTGCCCGCAAGGTCATCGAGCTGCCCCGGGCGTCTAGCTCCCCAGAGAGTGATATCGTTTTTGCATTTATCGAGAACCCACCTTACGGAAAGTTCAAGCACGTTCTTTGCGAAACGCTCGGAGGCAAGCTCCCCCAGCTTTCCAACCGCGCCGAGGTAATTATCGTAGACGGGCCTTCGAAACTTGGGATCAAAATTTCTTATGTCATCTCCCTGAAACTCAGAGTCGATTTTCAGCTTCCCGCCCAGAAGCCCTCTGCATAAAGCCCCGTAGAGAAGCATGGTAACCCCTTGCTCTTCACACCAGGGAAGCACGTCATCCTCAATTCCTCTCTCAAAAAGGTTGTAAGGAGGCTGACTCGAGTTAAGCGGGCACACGGAACGGAAAATCTCCATCTGCTCAACCGAATAGTTGCTTACTCCGACAGCCCTTATCTTTCCGCTTTCAATAAGTTCCGCCATGGCTTGCGCGGTTTCCTCAACAGGGGCAAGGGGATCGGGCCAGTGAATCTGATAAAGATCTATACGGTCGGTGCGCAGCCTTCTAAGGGAATCGTCAATCTCCTTGTGTATCCTCTCCGGGAGGGAATTTCTGAATATTCCTCCCCTCTCCCACTCAAGCCCCACTTTCGTCGCGATTATCAGCTCATCTCTCATCCCGCTCTGAGAAACCGCTTCTCCCACAATTTCTTCTGAAAGACCGAAGCCGTAGATAGGGGCTGTGTCAATCAGATTCACCCCGTTATCAAACGCCTTGTATATCGTTCTCACGCACTCCTTCCTGTCACTTCCTCCCCAGAGCCACCCTCCCATCGCCCAGGTACCAAGCCCTATTCTCGACGAATTTATTTTCGTGCCGGCAATTTCCACAAACTCCATTATTTCCGTCTCCCGTTCCTTATTCTTTCAGAAGGCAAGTCCCCTGTCTCGCGGGTTGCATCCACCAGCGAGAACAGAAGGTCTCTCGCCTCGGCGGTTGAGCGGACCCTGTACTTGGCTTTTGACGGTCCGAAGCCCACCTTTATGGAATAGGCATCTTCGGGAAGCTGCTCAAAAATATCCTCATCAGTCCAGTCGTCCCCTATGGATATGATAAGGTCCCATTTCTTCGCTTTCAGCCACTGAGTAGCCGCCTTGCCTTTGTTTATGAAGGAGCCTTTGATCTCCACCACCTTGTTTCCTTCCAACACCCCGACCTCCAGATTCGCAGTTATGTGCGACAGCATGTCCTTAAGCTCCCCTACTCTCACTATTGAGAGTGCCGGATCAACCTTCCTGTAGTGCCAGGCCAGGGAAAAATTTTTCTCCTCGATAAGCGACCCCGGAGTCCTGTCGACAAACACTTCCAGTATGGGCCTTATTTCTTCCTTCCATCCCTCCGGAGCGATATCGGACATCTTCCACTTTTCGCGTCTTATCCAAAGACCGTGCTCGGCCGCAAGGCCGTTTGTCACATCCCCAAGCCACTTGGCAAGGGTATTTCTGTCTCTGCCGCTTATGATGACAAGTTCGTTTTTTTCCCTCAGGGAAAGTTCCCTAAGCGCGGAATAGATTTCCGGATCAGGCTTCGCATCCTGCGGATTATTTTTGAAGGAGACAAGTGAACCGTCGTAATCAAGCAGAAAAAGACAGTTTCTGCTCGCCCTGTATTTTTCAATCAGTTCGACTGTCATTTCCGGACTGAATCTTCGGGCAAACATCTTAAGCTGCCTTTCCTTGGTTTCATCAAGTCTTTCCATGAAGTCCGCCGTCCATGTCCTGATATCGTATCTGCTGAGACGACTCTGCATTGCTTTCATCCGTCTTTTCTGCTCCGTTTTGGTCATGGAAAGGGCGGTTTCGAGCGCCTGTGAAGTGGACTCTAAATCATTGGGGTTTATGATTATTGCTTCGCTCAATTCCTGCGCGGTTCCTGCCATCTCGCCGAGTATCAGCACACCGGCCTTGTTCTGCCTTGCCGCAACATACTCCTTGGCAATCAGGTTCATGCCGTCGCGAAGGGGAGTAATGAAAAGGATGTCCGCCGCCAGGTAAAGGGAAATCAGGTCCTCGAAACCGAAAGATCTGTACATGTAGTGAATGGGATTCCAGCCGATAGTGTCGTAGCGACCGTTTATCGCGCCGACCAGATTGTCAACTTCGTTCTTCAGTATCTTGTAGTGAACCACTTCTGTTCTCGAAGGCACCGCGACAAGCAAAAGAACCACTTTCTCCCTAAGCTCGGGATTTTTCTCGAGGAAAAGATCAAACGCCCTCAGTCTCTCCGGAATTCCCTTTGAGTAA
Source organism: Thermodesulfobacteriota bacterium (assembly GCA_965204035.1). Lineage (GTDB taxonomy): Bacteria > Desulfobacterota_D > UBA1144 > Nemesobacterales > Nemesobacteraceae > Nemesobacter. Next base: position 891,787 of record OZ241964.1, on the reverse strand, counting down.
TCGAGGCGGTCTATGGAAAGGATAACCTTCCGGTCATTTCCCAAGAGGTTTCTGAATTCGTCTTTTCTTTTCTGGATGCTTCGCTTCTTCGGCGCGGAGGAGAACTTCTCGTAATCGATCCCCATAGGAAAAGTATCGGTTCTTATCTCTCTTTCCCCGATTATAAACCGCCCCAGGGAATGCTCGTGCCCCAGTATCCTTCTTACGCTTTCGGCAAAATGCCTCACGTAGTCAAAAGTGTGAAAACCTATGAGATCAGCCCCAGTAAGCCCCTGTATTATTTCCCGGCACCACGGAATAAGTCTGAAAATCTCGGAAGACGGAAAAGGTATGTGCAGAAAAAAACCGATGCTTGATTTGGGCAGCTGCTTCTTCACAAGCTCGGGGACGAGCATAAGATGATAATCGTGGACCCAGATGTAGTCCCCTTCACTCGCCACATCGAGTATGGCGCTGGCGAACTTGGTGTTCACACTGATGTATGATTCCCAGAACTCTTTTTTATAGGTTCCGTACTGGACGAAATAATGAAAGATAGGCCATATTACTTCGTTGCAAAACCCCTGGTAATAGTCTTTTACCTCTTCTGCGCTCAGACCCACGGGATAGAAGTTTTCCTCTGCGAGCCGCCGCTCCATTTCCGAAACCTGCTCCCCAGACAGACTTCCGTAATCTATCCCCGGCCATCCTATCCAGCATTTTTCGTAATCGGTATCGAGGGAACTGAGCCCCGTAGCCACTCCTCCCACGCTCGGATCAAAGAAAAGCTTTCCGTTTTCCTCCCGAACGGTCGTCGGCAGCCTGTTGGATACAATTATCAGCTTTTTCATGAAAATCTATTATAATAAACGGGGCAGTCGCAGGAATAATAACCAAAAGAAAACTTAAGGCTAGAAAGAACAGGTTCCTTGTATGAAAATATCAAACGCAGTCCCGAAGATTCTCACCGTCCTTATCATAGCCCTGCTTGCCTACACGCTCTGGAACGGGCTTTCGGAAAAAGGAAACCTTCAGAATCCCTCGCAGCTTGTGGGAAAACCCGCGCCCGAGTTCGCGCTGAAATCGTTTAACGGGGAGAAGGTAAGGCTTTCTGATTTTCGGGGAAAGACATTGCTTGTGAATTTCTGGGCGTCCTGGTGTCATCCCTGCAGAGAGGAGGCTCCCGCGCTTGAGAGGGCTTACATGTCTCTTTCGCACAACCAGGTTGAGTTCATAGGAATAAACGTAATGGACGACAGAAAAAGCGCCGAGGAATACGTAAAATCGTTCGGGGGAACTTTCGTCAACATTTACGACCCGGAAAACAGGGTGCACCTGGATTACGGAGTGGGAGGGGTTCCTGAGACCTTCTTCGTAAACCCCGAGGGAGTTATAACCGCCAAGCACAGGGGTCCGCTTACCGAAAGAATGATCATACGCTATATAAAGAACGCTGCTCTTTACAACGGGCAGAGCCCGGGGACTGAAAACCCATGAACCGTTTTTTTCATAAGATCCTGAGTGGGGGACTTGTCTTGTCCCTGGCCCTTCTTGTCGCCTTCCAAGTGAACGCGGACACGCTTGAAGACCAGATCGCCGACATCTCGGGAGAACTCATGTGCCCGGTGTGCGAGGGGCAGAGTGTCGCGGAATCAAACGCCCAGCTTGCCAGGGACATGAGGGCCATCATAAAAACAAAACTGCTTGAAGGTCATTCAAAGGAAGAGATAATAGATTATTTCATCTCGAGCTACGGAGAGACTATCCTCGCATCCCCTCCGCCCAGAGGATTCAGCGTCATATTATGGCTCCTGCCCGTACTTTCCGTACTTATAGGCGGGGCGATAATCCTGAGAACCATTCGCACATACAGGGTTGAGGAAAAGGAATAACCGAATTCAGCATTAATTGCCGTTCAATACCTTCATTGCTTTAATTCTAACCATCAGTAAAATGCTGCTTATAGGCTTTATATAGGCTTTAGCATCAAATTATTGCTGTTTATAGGAGAGACTGGAAAAGGATGATCAGAAAGAATCTTTATGCCATGACCGACTTAGCCATAGCTGAAGAACTCGGGCGCAGACTGGAGCAGCTTCGTCTTGAAGCTAACAAGCCGCAAAAAGAAATCGCTTATGAACTCGGCATCTCCGAGGGGACTTACCGCAAGGCGATCAAGGGCAGGGCCAGATTCGAGGTCATTATAGGCATCATGAGGATGCTGGAGCAACTTGAGAATCTGGAAAATCTCATTCCCGACCGGCCTTTCAGTCCGATTGAAATGCTAAAGCTCCAAGGGAAAAAGAGACAGAGAGCGGCATCAAAAAGATCCGGCAATACCCGGATTTCCAAATAGGGTACGAATTAGTAACTCACACCAGACGTCTCTAAACGGCAACCGAGACGATTTTAAGCGAAAAGACCTGCTGGCTCAGGCCGGGAAATTCAAAACGCGCACAGACTGGACCTGTGAAAAGAGAATCAGTCAGAAAACTCTGAGCAGGCATCCAGAACAATATCCTTTCCTTCCGCGGGATCAAACCATTTTATGCCGTCATCCGCGCGAAGCCAGGTGGACTGTCTTTTGGAAAATCTTTTGGTGTCCGTCTTTATTTTTTCAACCGCCGTCTCAAAATCAAGCCGACTGTCAAGGAACTCGTTTATCCGCTTGTAACCTATGGACTTCATGGGTTTTAAATCGGGTCCGTATCCCCTGGCCCTTATAGCTTTTACTTCTTCGACCCAGCCGCGGTCAATCATCGCGTCAACCCTCTCGTCTATAGTGCGGCGAAGGTGCTCCCGTTCCCCGTGGAGGCCTATCTTAAGGGCGTTAAACCTCTGTTCCGTAAAGCCGTGCCGCAGGTGATGATCCGACATGCGCTCGCCCGTCGTGTGATGGACTTCAAGCGCTCTTTCAATTCTTACGTAATCATTCGGGTTTATCCGCCCGGCGGACACCGGGTCTACAGCCTCAAGCCTTTTGTGAAGCGACGCCGCTCCCTTCGCGTCCCTCTCGCGTGCGAGGCGATCTCTGAACTCCCGGTCAACCTCAACACCTTCGAGAAGTCCGTAAAGAAGAGCCTTTACGTAAAGAAAAGTTCCCCCGACCACGACTATCCTCCTGCCGTCCGCAACCAGCCTCTTGATCTGGTCAAGGGCAAGCCTCATGTACGTGCCGGCGTTAAAATCCTCATCGGGGTCCGCGACATCTATAAGGAAATGGGGAATCTCCCGTCTCTGCTCCCGGGTGGGCTTGGCGCTTCCTATATCGAAATGCCTGTAGACCTGAACGGAATCGGCGCTTACTATGCAAGCGCCGGTTCTGCTAGCTATTTCAAGCGCCATTTCGGTCTTGCCCGAAGCTGTAGGTCCTAAGACAACTATCAGCTTCGGTTTTTCCCGAGAAAGACTCAACTGTGGGGGTTAATCGGAAATCCTGTAGTCTTCTATGTTCTGGTCAAGCACTGCTTTTCTGCTGAGCCTCACCCTGCCGTCACGCGCAACTTCGAGACACTTTACGAGAACCTCGTCCTTTTCGTTCAGGATATCGGTTACCTTTTCAACCCTGCGGTTTTCAAGTTCGGAGATGTGCAGAAGCCCGTCTTTTCCAGGACCAAGCTCAACTATCGCTCCGAAATCCAGAATGCGCTTGACCACGCCGACATACAGCTTGCCGGCGACTATGTCCTCAACGATTCTTTTTATGATGTTCTCGGCCTTCTTGCAGGCTTCGTAGTCGGGGGAGAAAATCTTCACGAGACCGTCATCCTGTATGTCTATCTGCGCTCCCGTGTCCTCGACTATCTTCTTTATGGTCTTGCCGCCCGAACCTATCACGACCTTCACCTTATCGGGCTTAAGCTGCATTGTAAGAATTCTCGGGGCGTAGTCGGAAAGTTCCTCTCTGGGTCCGGCGATTACCTCATCCATTTTCCCGAGTATATGCATCCTGCCATCTTTTGCCTGACCAAGCGCGGTCGTGAGGATATCCTCGGTTATGCCGGTTATCTTGATATCCATCTGCAAGGCGGTGATGCCGTCTTTGGTGCCGGCCACCTTGAAATCCATGTCCCCGAGATGATCCTCATCGCCGAGAATATCGGAGAGAATGACGAAATTGTCCCCTTCCTTTATAAGCCCCATGGCTATGCCGGCCACGGAAGCGCTTATGGGCACACCCGCGTCCATAAGAGACATCGAGGAACCGCACACGGTCGCCATTGAAGAAGAACCGTTTGACTCAAGGATCTCGGAAACGATCCTGATAGTGTAGGGAAAGTCCTCTTTATCCGGCAGGACGGGTTTTATCGCCCTCGCGGCAAGCGCGCCGTGTCCTATCTCTCTTCTTCCTGGACCCAGCCGGTTGCTCGTCTCTCCAACGGAATAAGGAGGGAAATTGTAGTGCAGCATGAAGCTTCTTGTCTGGTCGCCTTCAAGCGCGTCGATTCTCTGCTCGTCGTACGAAGTTCCCAGAGTCGCGACAACTATGGCCTGGGTTTCTCCGCGGGTAAAAAGCGCCGAACCGTGGGTCCTCTCAAGAAGTCCCACCTCGCCCCATATGGACCTCACCGTCGTGTAGTCCCTTCCGTCGGGTCTCGTACCATCCACTATCCTGCTTCTCACGGAATCTTTGATCAGCTCGTCAAACGCCTTGTCAATTTTGGATTTGTCTTCCGGACGGTCCTCAACAAGCTTTTTTATCGCTTCTTCATAAGTCTGTTTTATCAGATCCTTTCTGCCGTCCTTTGAATCGGCAACTACCCCCTGTTCCAAGAAAGGCAGAGCAGTCGAGCGAACCTCGCCCTCAAGCGCATCGTCCGTTTCGACAACGGAAATCTGTCTTTTTTCCTTGCCGATTCCTTCAAGAAAACTATTCTCGAAAGAAACGATTTCCCTGATTCCCTCGTGGGCGAACATAAGGGCTTCAACAACCTCTGCCTCGCTTACTTCCTTCGCGCCGCCTTCGACCATCACGATGGCTTCCGAGGTGCCGGCGACGGTTATCTCCATAGTGCTGGTTTCAAGCTGCTCGGGAGAGGGATTTACAACAAGGTTGCCGTCGACTTTCCCGACCGTGAGAGCCGCTATGGGCCCCGCAAACGGAATATCCGAAACCATCAGCGCGGCTGAAGACGCTATCACCGACAGAACATCCGTGGCGTTCTCGCCGTCAGCGGAAATAACCGTAACTATAACCTGGGTGGGATAGGAAAACCCCTTGGGTATAAGCGGTCTTACCGGCCTGTCAATAAGCCTTGACGTAAGAATTTCTTTTTCGCTGGGGCGCCCTTCTCTCTTAAAATAACCTCCGGGAATTTTCCCGGCCGCGTAAGATTTCTCCTGATAGTTAATCGTAAGGGGCAGGAAATCTTCTTCTATTTTTTCTTCCGAGGCAACGACCGTGGCAAGCACGGTAGTTCCTCCGCAGGAAGCGAGCACAGCACCGTTTGCCTGCTTGGCAAGCCTTCCGGTTTCAAGACGCAGCTTGCTTCCGAACAGCTCCGCTTCCATTTGTCTTATTTGTTCAGTCAATTCATTTCCTCCAAAATATTACTTCCTTACTTCCTTAGCCCAAGGGTCTCAATCAGCTTTCCGTACTCCTGCGGTCTCACCCTCTTTACGTAATTGAGCAGCTTCCTTCTCTTGGCAACCATTGAAACCAGTCCTTTTCTTGAGTGGTTATCCTTGGGAGCTCTTTTCACATGCTCGGACAGTTCCTCTATCTTTCCGTTCAGAATTCCTATCTGAACTTCGGCCGAACCAACGTCGTTTTCATGGGTTTGAAACTCCTTTATGATTCGAGCCTTCTCTTCTTTCTGCAAAGACATAAACTACTTCCTCCTAGACCCTTGCCTGATCAGTTAAATACTCTTAAATGCCGAAACACTATATCCTTATCTCCCATATACTCAAATTCATCCGAATCAGCTTTCGCCTCGCAGATGGAAAGAATCGTTTTCCGGCAAAATATGGTGATTATATCCCTATTTTTGAATTCGGGCAATTCCACGCCCGAAAGAACCCCCCTGCAAAGAGGGATTCCGTTGCGCACGCTCTCGCAGAGACCCTCTTCCAGATGAACCCTGGGATAGCCCCCGAGAACATCCTCCAAGGGAAGAACATTGTAATTTCCGGATTCCACATCTTCAATACTGCTGGCCCCGCTAAGCGTGAATGGGCCACTCCTGAGCCTCCTCAACTCGGAGAGATGGGCTCCGCAGCCCAGTTTCCCTCCGGCATCCGAGGCAATCACCCTTACGTAGGTTCCTCGAGAACACTTCACGTAAAAAGTCGCCTTAGGGTAAGAGAAATGAAGAAGTCTTATTTCCTCTATGGTGACTCTTTTCGGTTTTCTCTCAACTTCCTTTCCGGCTCTCGCAAGGGCGTAGAGCTTCGTACCTGAGACCTTGGCGGCGGAGTACATCGGCGGGACCTGCATTATCTCCCCCGCAAATCCCTCAATTACCTCCTCAACCTCCCCCCTGCCCAGATGCCGCGCATCCACCCGGCCGGTGACAGCACCGGTGCCGTCCATGGTATCGGTTGATACGCCCAGGACCATCTCGGCCTCGTATTCCTTTATATCGTCTCCGAGGTAAGGAATGGCTTTTGTCGCCTGATTAAAACACACAGGCAACACCCCCGTCGCGAACGGATCCAGAGTGCCCGTATGACCCGCCTTTTTTGCCCCCAGGGCTTTTTTCACCCTGTTAAGCGCCTGGGCGGAAGTACATCCCTTGGGCTTATCGAGAATCATAACTCCGTCCATCAAATCGCTTCCTCAATCGAACTGCGAAGTCTGCGCTTGACGGTGGCAAGCGGCGCGGGAATCACACATCCCGCCGCCTTGCGGTGTCCTCCCCCGCCGTACCGCCTGGCGATCTGCGCCACGTCCACGTACTCCTTGGAGCGGAGACTCACTTTCCAACCGATGGCGGATTCCTGCCTGAGAAAAACCGCGACCTCAACCCCTTCAATCGCCCGCGCCATGCTTACAAGGCCCTCGGTATGCTCCTTTTCGGTGCCGGTCTGCTGGAACATCTCGCTCGATACGTGAAGAAAGGCGATTTTCCCGGTTACCTCAAGGGTGTTCATTGCCAGGGTTCTAAGCATAACCTTTCTAAGAGGTTCGTTATCGTAAATGAATCTTGAGATCCTCTCGGGGTCGGCTCCGCAGTTGACCAGATCGGCAGCGATCGTGAACGTCTCAGAACGGGTGTTTGAATACCGGAACGAACCCGTATCCCCGACTATGGTGGAAAAAAGGCACTCCGCAACGTCCGGGCTTACGGGAATCCCGAGCCGTTTTATCATCCTGTAGAGAATAACTCCGGTGGAAGATGCGTTTTCATCAACAAGGCAGTACTCCGAACCCGCGCTGTTAGTCGCGTGGTGATCCACAAACGCAAACGTGAAACCGTCTTTCAGGATAAATTTCTCAAACTCTTTTCCGGGCCGCGAAACATCGGCACAGTCAAGGAGCATAACCACATCCACCGGGTTGGTGACGCCTTCAAGGGAATCGATAATGCCGGAGCACTCGGGAAGAAACCGCAGGTACTCAGGAACCCCGTCTGCGTTGTACATGATCACATCCTTTCCAAGCTCGCGAAGAACCAGCGCCATGACTATAGTCGAACCCAGAGCGTCGCAATCCGGATTCTCGTGGGAAACGACAAGGAAGCTTTGGTTTGCCCTTATGAGGTCAAGGATGTTGTCAATCTTATCCATCAGACAAACCCTTTATCAGTTCATCAATTCTCGCCCGCTTCTCCACCAGGCCGTCGTACTCGAATTCTATGTTCGGGATTTTCTTTATTCTTAATCTCCTTGAGAGGACGCCTCTTATGTAGCCGGTAGCGTTCCTCAGTCCTTCAAGCATCTCCTGGGTATCGGAGCTTTCATCAAAAGAGGTAAAAAAGACCTTCGCGTGGCCCATGTCGTCTGTAACCCTCACAGCCGTTATGCTTGCCGACGACACCCTGGGGTCCTTGATCTTGCCGCGCACCAGCATCTCGGATATCTCCTTTATGAGAAGATCGGATATCCTCGCGGATCTTTTGTAACTGTGAGACATCTTCGGTCGCTTAGAAATGGATGATTTCCATCTCCTTTTCACCCATGCGGAAATTCCCCGTGCTCTCTATATAGGAAGTCACCTTCTCGAGAACGGAATTCACAAGAGAAGCATCGTTGGAAACATACCCAAGCCCTATGGTGGCTTTGTCCTTTAGATCCAGGGAATCAACTTCAGCAAATGAGAGACTCGGGAATTTTGACCTCGCCCTTTCCACAAGGCTTTTTACCAGGCGTCTTTTATCTTTCAAAGACCTGTTGCCCGACATGTAGAGTTCAAATCTGGCTATGCCCACTACCATTTAAAAAATCCAGAGATCAAAGCTCCTGCTTTATCTCCTCAAGCTTGTAGAGTTCGAAGACGTCTCCCTGCTTCACGTCGTTGAAATTCTCTATCGTTATACCGCATTCGTAGCCCGAGGGAACCTCCTTCACGTCCTCTTTAAAACGCCTGAGAGAACTTACCTTGCCGTCAAAGACAACCGTGCCGTCGCGAACCACTCTGATGCTGTTGTCCCTGCTTACCTTGCCGTCAGAAACCATGCATCCCGCGATAGTTCCCACTCTTGACACGTGGAAAAGCTCCTTTACGTCCATGTGGGCCACCACGACTTCCTTGCTAATGGGCTCGAGAAGTCCCTCCATCGCGCTTTTTACGCGGTTTACCACGTCGTAAATTATTGAATGAAGCTCAAGAGAGACCCCTTCTTTTTCAGAAATCCTAAGCGCGTTCGCATCCGGGCGGACGTTAAACCCTACCACCACCGCGTTTGAGGCACTTGCAAGAACCACATCCGTCTCGTTTATGCCTCCGGCTCCTGAGTGAACGATCTTTACCCTGCACTTCTCGGTAGAGAGCTTCTCCAGAGACTCCCTGAGAGCCTCAACCGAGCCCTGGGTATCTGCCTTTATAATGAGGGACAGCTCCTTGGCTTCCTCGTTTTCAATGGAACTGAAAAGGTCCTCGAGCGAAAGCTTCGGAGTGGCGATCACCTTGCGGGATCTGATCTTATCGAGACGGTGAGAAGTTATCTCTCTGGATGTCTTCTCATCCTTCACTACGTGGAATTTCTCGCCGGCTTCGGCAACTCCCGAGAGACCCATGATCTTAACGGGCATTGAAGGACCTACGCTTTTTACCGTTTTGCCCTTGTCGTCGGTAAGGGCCCTTATTTTCCCGCTGTGAACCCCTGACACGACGCAATCTCCGACCCGAAGAGTCCCTTCCTTGACTATGACCGTGGAGACTGCTCCCCTGCCCTTGTCAAGCTCAGCTTCCACCACCACGCCGTTTGCTTTTTTATCGGGCGACGCCTTGAGTTCGAGTATATCGGCCTGGAGCAGGACAAGTTCAAGGAGTTCACTTATGCCCTTTTTCTTTTTCGCTGAAACCTCGGCAAAAAGAGTGTCTCCTCCCCACTGTTCCGATATGAGATCTATCTCGGAGAGTTCCCTCCTGATTTTTTCGACATCGGCACCTTCCTTGTCGACTTTGTTTATAGCTACTATAATCGGAACTCCGGCCGCTTTCGCGTGGTTAACCGCTTCGACCGTCTGGGGCATTACTCCGTCATCCGCCGCCACTACCAGAATCACTATATCCGTTATGCTTGCGCCGCGGGCCCTCATTGAAGTAAACGCCTCGTGCCCGGGCGTATCCACGAAAACTATGGTTAAATCCTTTATGTTCACCGCGTAGGCGCCTATGTGCTGCGTTATTCCACCGGCTTCTCCCGCGACAACATTGGTTTCCCTTATAGAATCAAGCAGTGTGGTCTTGCCGTGATCAACATGTCCCATGACCGTAACGACCGGCGGACGTGGCATTTTCTCCGCATCGCCCGACTCATCCTGATCAAAAAGCAGGTCCTCCTCGACAAATCTCTCAACGGTTACGTTAAAACCGAATTCATCGGCAATAAGCTCGGCGGTATCGCTGTCAATTGACTGGTTGATCGTTGCGCCCGTACCCATGGTCATGAGTTTCTTAACGACTTCCGACGCCTTCACGCTCATCATTTTCGCAAGATCGGAAACTACTACGGTTTCGCCGACCTTGATGTTTCTTTTCGAAGTATGGGCCGGGAAAGCAGGAATAAGCTGGGTGTCTTGGCCATCGGCCTGATAACCCCCCCTGTTTCTTCCAGCTCCGTCAAAATTCTGCCTCAGTTTGGGCTTTTTGTTCTGTATTACGTATTCCTTTCTGCTCGGGACCTTGGTCCGAAACGCTCTTTTAAGCTGCTCCAGGGTCTCCTCATCATGTATCTCCTCTTTAAGAGGCTTGCTCTTCTTGGCTTTTTTCTTCTGCTTTGGCTTTTCCTTGTCATCCTCTTCCTCAATGACCTTTTCAGGTTCGGGAGACGGCTCGGGCTTGAGTTCAATGCCATCTTCCTGCGGAACCTCGGCTTCGGGCAGCTGCTCGACTTCAGGCGCCTCCTCGGGCATTGCTTCGCTCTCGGCGCCTAGAGCATGGGACGCTTCAGCTTCCACGGGCTCGGGTGTGGCGGGAATCTCGGGCTCCGGCTTGATTTCCGCAGGTTCCCCGGCGGCCGGAACGGCTTCTGCTTCCACAGGCTCGGGTTCGGGCTCCGGCTTCACAACTTTCTTTCTTCTTCTTACAACCCTGGAACCCTTTCTTCTTTCGACGAAGTCGCCCGTTTCAGATTTGAAAACCTTTACGGTTTCCTTCTGCTCTTCCGCCGTTTCTGAAGAATTTTCCTCCGGGATGCTGACAAGCGCCTTTTTTATTCTCTCGGCATCCGTTTCCGAGACTACGTTCTGGTGACTTGTAACTTTCATTCCAAGCTTTGCGCTCTGATCTATTACCTCTTTGCTGGTTATTCCCAGCTCTTTGGCTATCTGATGTATTCTGACTTTAGGCATATTCCCAAAAAACCCGCTCTCCTGAGGAGGCCGGCCGGTGGTTTTTGCTACTTGTCTTCCTGCGAATCCTGCACCTCTGCCCCGGTCGGTGACGATATCTTGACCTCTTCCGCGTCCGAAACCTCTTCGGCTTCAGTCTCAACAGGCATCTCCTCAAGTTTCTCCATAAGCGCCACGCGGGCTGCTTTCTGAAGCGTGGAGACCTCGTCTTCGTTGAGACTTCCAACCTTCATGAGCACGTCCGGTTCGCAAAAAGCTATGTGTTCAAGAGAGTAAAATCCGTCATTATAAAGCAAACTTGCCGTAACCTCGCTTACAGACGGCAAGCTTGTAAGAAGGGAGAGCACTTCCTGCTGTTCCTGCTTGACCCTAGACTCAGTTTTTATATCTATCTTCCACTCGGTAAGCTGCGATGCCAGCCTTACGTTCTGTCCCTTTCTCCCGATGGCGAGAGAGAGCTGGTCATCATCAACTATGACTTCCATAGAGCGGCTGTTCTCGTCAATCACAACCTTGTTCACGACAGCCGGAGAGAGGGCGTTACAGACGTAGCGGGCGGGGTCTTCTGACCAGGGAACTATATCCACCTTCTCGCCCCTGAGCTCCTGGATGATGCTCTGAACCCTCGAGCCCCTCATTCCCACGCATGCACCAACCGCGTCCACATCCGAATCGTTTGACGCCACGGCTATTTTCGTTCTTCCGCCTGGGTCTCTTGAGATAGCTTTTATCTCAACTATATTCTCGGCGATTTCAGGTACTTCCGATTCAAAAAGCCTCATTACGAAACTCACGTGAGCCCTTGAAAGGATAAGCCTTGGTTCCCCCCGGGGCGATTCCCTTATGTCGAGAAGCACGGCACGTATCCTTTCTTTCATCTTGTAATACTCTCTCGGTACCTGCTGTTCCGGGGGCAGGACGGCCTCAACCCTTCCGAGATCAACTATTATGTGCCTTCTGTCAACCCTTCTCACTATGCCGCCGATTATGGTTCCTTTCCTGCCGATAAATTCCTCGTATATAACCTTGCCTTCGGCCTCCTTGAGTTTCTGAAGAACCTTCTGCTTGGCGTTGTGAATGGCAATTCTGGTGTATTCAGGGCTTATCTTGACGCCTATCATGTCGCCAAGTTCAGTTTCGGGGTCGAGTTCGGACGCTTCCGCGAGTGAAATCTCGATTTCGGAGTCGCTTACGGTCTCCACAACCTCCTTGTACTCGAAAAGCTCCACCTCTCCCTCTTCGGGGTTATAGTAAACGTCGAATTCCTTGTCCTGGTTCTTTGACTTGAGAAGCTTCTCGGCAGCGGAGAGAACCGCTTCCTCGACCGCGCTTATTATGCGTTCCCTGTCAATGCCCTTGTCCTTCCCTACGGAATCTATAACCCTTGTCAGTTCCGTAATCATTTTCTCGCTCCTTTCCCAAGATCAATTTCCAAGTTCGCCCTGCTGACGGAACCGAAAGGCACGCTGTAGGAATGGCCGTCGACTTCCACCAGAATCATTTCTCCTCTAATTCCAAGAAGGGTCCCGGAGAAAACCTTTCTGTCCTCGACCGGATCCGTGGTCTTTATCTTCACTTTCCTTCCCTTGAACCTCTCGTAGTCGCTTTGCCTGTTAAGGGGCCTCCTGAGGCCTGGAGAAGACACCTCAAGCGTGTAAGAATGCTGCGGCATTATGTCGTAGGCATCCAGAACCACGCCGAGCTCCCTGCTCACGTTAGCGCAGTCATCAACTGTAACCCCGCCCTCCTTGTCAAGAAATACCCTTAAAATCCTGCCTCCTCTTTCCCTCAGATACTTTATATCCACAAGCTCGCAGGAATTCTCCTCGACAATCGGGTGAAGAACTTCCAGAACCGCTTTTTCAAGCTTGCCGTTAGCTTTTTCCATAAAATTTCTCCGTATCTTTCTTGCCCTTCAACAAAAAAGAGCGGGTAAAGACCCACTCTTTCCAAAGCGGTTTAAATTCTACATAAAACTAAAAAATCGGCAAGGAAATATCCGATTGGTGCAGTTGGCAAATTAAGTTGAGCAATAATGGTCTGATCTGTCAATTCTAACTCAGCAATTGCTTCCGGAACTGGATTTATCCAATGGCGTTGAGACGAGGCGCAACAAAGTTGCGACGGTCAAGGGCCGCCGCCGCTGGTACGCGACAGTAAGTGGTTCAACTCTCGTCTAATACTTCGAAGTGGATGATCTCGGTGAAATCGTAGCGCCGGAAGTTGCCCGCCCGGTCCTGAATCGTCATCTCGGCCAGTCCCCAAATACCGGGCGCAGAACCCGGCGGTAGAAGCACCGTTCGGGTCTGAGTGGCCCAACGGGCGGGATCACCTTCGGGAAATAATCGGGAGCGATCTTCAGCATGGTGATAGAAATAATGCTCGATGCCCTGAGGGTCGCGTAGCATCATGTGTGCGATCTCATAACCAGATATGTTGTCCCTGACGGGAAAGGTGATCGTCACCAGAGTTTCGCCATTGGGCGCATCCGGATAAGTGGGCTCGGCATTGATCTGAATATCGTTGATATCCAACTCAGGGGGGTTGAGGTCCGGATTGCTGGTTACCAGTTCAATTTGCCGGGGCGTTTCATCCACGACACTTTGCTCCGGACGCAGGCCGTGCCCAGGATGGGTGAAGTAGACTCCCCGGCTATTCAGTGCCTCGTCGACCATGATGATGTAATTCATCCTGTAGACGGAACTCGGCATGTAGTGAGGCATCATAAAGTCCACCTGACACAACCTGCTAGCTGAATCATAGGAACCGTATCCGTTATAACTGTAGGTTTCCAGAAACTCGTCATTCAGGGTGGCGAAACAAGGTTCCTGCCCCCGCATTGCCGTGTCCTCATCCACCTCCCAGGTTGCATGAATCAGCTGAACCTCCCGGCCTTCAAGGGTCGTCACGCTCTTGCTCAGTGACGCCGTATTGTCCACATACTCAGGAGCGGTGACATCCTCCAGCAGGTTGCCGACGTAGAGTCTCCACCCAAAGTCGTTCACCCCTTCGAACCGCTCGTTGCCAACCGCATCCGTGATAACGATCTGGTCCGGCCTCCAGTAACCGGCTTTGGCGTGCTTGCTGAGAGTGAAGCTGCCTTTGAGTACCGTGCCTTGAGTCAGCTGGTTGCCGTTCACATCCCTTGGGTAGAGGAACAGGTCCACAAAGGTGCCGGTCTCGCTGAAAATGCGCGTATAGGCGTGTTTCGCTCCTTCCAACTCCTCATCCAGAGCATGCAACTCGATTTCCACATGGATTGTTTTGTCGTCCTCCGGATCCCCTTCGACCGCAATATCCACTCGCCGTATCTTGCCCGGAAAGACGTAGTCCGGATACAGGTTATATACCTCAAAGGTCAGGTCTTCCCGGATGGTGGAGATGTAGATGTTACCTTGCATGATGCGGTCGCGGACGAACTCGTACTTGCCGATGGCTCGGGATTTCAGCCTGTCCGGATTCACGATGAAGTAGGCGATGGACTCGGCCATGTCCTCATTTGGATTTTCTGAGTGGGCGTAGGCGGAGACAAACTCCGTTTGTTTGGTCGTCGACCAGCCACTTGAGCTTTCCGGGTCGTGGTACCAGCCGCCCAATTCAATCCAGTCCTCCTTGAGTTGCTCGTCGAACTGGTGGGCCCACAGGAAATGCGCCTTTTCATGAATGATGAGGCGATGGACATAGGCGGGGGAAAATTCGCTGAACCCGCTTTCCATGAACTCGATATAGCCGTAATCGGGCCAAGCCACCGCAGGCGCACCAGGATATATAGGGTGCAGCGTGCCGTCCAAGCGCCGCACCAGATACCGCAGCTCAGGCAGTTTGTGCATCCCCCTGGGCATTTCCTCAAACATATTGATCAATTGGACGATTTCTTCGGGATGGAATTTCTGAAAGCGCGACGCGGATTCGTTAGTGGTGGAACTGGTGAGCTGGGCATAATCCGGTATGAGGGTCGTGACGCCGTAACGCAACCGGAAAATCTCTTCGTACGCCGTTTCATCCCTGCCGTTGTTCGTGACGAAGCGCACCAGCGCGTGGTGCAGACGTTGTGAGTAGTAGACTCCTCGCTTGCCTTCAACCCTGGCGATCCGGGGGCTGGCATTGACGAAGGCATCTTCGGAAATGAGAACGGTCCTGTGGTCTCCGCCTTCATGATGTGTAATCCGGATGTCGTCCTCCAGGTGGTCGGAAGTAAGAAGCCACCTGCTGGCGGGGAGGCTTTGTTCCTTATGGGGGTCCCGCAGCTTCTGCGGGATGGACTTCATGGTTTCGAGAAGGCGATAGGCATGCTCTTGTGTCCATGAACCGTCTTCCGAATCGACCAGCAAGATGTTGTAGTCATGATGGAGCTGGCCGGCTGACGCTTCGCTGACCACCTCAACCTCCTCATCCAGAAACTCCACGACCACGGGTTGGTTCACATGGGCCGCGTAATCATAGCCGGCCGTACTCTGATCTTCTTCCCAGTGATAGACAAAGGTATCTGAATCGATCGCTTCCAGAACAAATCGGTCGATCCTGTCATGCAAAGGATCATGCTGCCCGATATCAAGGCTGAACGCCCGGGCAAGCGACGACGTGTAGCCCGCTTTGCGCACCTTGACGACATAGTCACCGTCCTCCAACCCATAGAACCTGAACCTGCCGGAAGCGTCCGGCGATGCGGTTTCCAATACGCCGTCCCCAGTTAACAGCACTTCAACGTTGCCGGAGGAGTTCACCCCGCCTTCAATCTGGCCTTCGTAAGCGAGATTGTTGTAAATGGTAATCTCCCTCGGGCTTCCGTTAATTTCAATTTCGAAGCTGTCTTCTCCCGAAGCCCCGGGTACGGGCGAGTAGGTAACGGAGCCGTCGGCATTCAAAACCACCGTCCCCTGCTGTGATTGCCTCAGAATCCGGTCACTCAGAGGATCGCTGCCCTGCATGTCAAAGGTGATGGATTGATCCAGACGTGTCGTGTATATCCCGGGTTGGGGCGGGGGTGGGTCAGTATCCTCTGGCGACGGAACATCGGGGTCGGGGCCCTCCGGCGATGGATCATCGGGTTCAGGGCCCATGTGCGGAGGATTGTCAGGATCGGGAGATTGGGAAGGCGTGGTGTCACCGCCACACCCGACCAGAATCAGAACGAGGACAAGCACGCCAGCAATAAAAAATGACATCGCACCTGACCTTATTCCAAACAAAGCAAGAATAGATCTTCTGTCAATGTTCCCGGATAAGAGCATCTTAGACCCCTTTTTATATGCTACCTGTTAGAACTTCCTGATTATGCCTAAGTATACCATTCTACCCCCCCCCATTTTGTCAAGATTGTGAATGGTACTGAAACAGTCGATTGTCAAGCGACTCCTTCAGCGTATTTGAGTTCCAGTTCCTGGAGTTTCTTTATCCTGTTTCTGAATTCGGCAGCCTTCTCGAATTCAAGTTTCTTCGCAGCAGACTTCATCTCCCTTGAAAGCTTGGCTACGGCCTCCGGGATCTTGTTCGGAGGTATATCGAGGAGGTCCTCTTCATCCGTACCGGAAATCTTGAGGTAGTCAGATTCGTATATGGAACCCAGCACGTCGGTTATGTTTTTTTCAATGCTTCTGGGAACTATGTTGTTTTCCGCGTTGTATTCCATCTGGATATTCCTTCTTCTCCGGGTTTCCGCCATGGCGGCGCGCATCGATCCGGTTACCATGTCCGCGTAGAGAATCGCCCTGCCCGAAACGTTTCTCGCAGCCCGGCCGAAAATCTGAACAAGCGAGGTTTCTGAGCGCAGGTACCCTTCCTTGTCGGCGTCAAGCACGGCCACGAGGGAAACCTCTGGTATGTCGAGTCCCTCACGCAGCAGGTTTATTCCGATCAGAATGTCAAACCTGGCGGCCCGCAGGTCCCTAACGATCCTTATCCTCTCCAGGGTGTCGATCTCAGAATGCAGGTACTCAACCCGCAGGCCGAGCTCTCTGTAATAATCCGTAAGATCCTCGGCCATTTTCTTGGTAAGCGTCGTAACGAGCGCTCTTTGTCCCCCATGAGCTACTTTTTTCAGTTCATCGAAGAGATCGTCCACCTGGTTCTGGGCGGGGCGGATTTCAATCAGCGGGTCCGCAAGTCCCGTCGGTCGTATTATCTGCTCGACGATGTTGCCGCCCGACTGTCCGAGTTCATAGGGCCCCGGGGTAGCCGAAACATATATAACCTGCCCGATCTTGGCTTCGAACTCCTCGAAATTAAGGGGGCGGTTATCAAACGCGGAAGGAAGCCTGAACCCGTTTTCAACAAGAGAAAGCTTCCTGCTTCTGTCACCCAGATACATGCCCCGAAGCTGCGGAACCATCTGGTGACTCTCGTCGATAACGCAGAGAAAATCCTCGGGGAAATAATCAAGAAGCGTGTAAGGAGGTTCTCCGGGGCTCCGCCCCGAGATGTACCTTGAGTAATTCTCGATGCCGGGGCAGAACCCCATGGTATCGAGCAGTTCAAGATCAAACCTGGTCCTCTCCTCAAGACGGCTGGCCTCAAGTTCCATCCCCCGGCCCCTGAGCTCAGCGAGCCTCGTTTCAAGCTCCCTTCCTATGCTCTCCACTGCCTCTTCAAGAATGCTTTTGGGAGCCACATAATGCGAGCCCGGAAAAATGGAAACTTCCCGCATGTCCCCGACCGACCGGCCGCTCAGCGGGTCTATAGCGCGTATCGTCTCGATGGAGTCTCCGAAAAACTCGACCCTGAGCGCAACCGACTCCTCGTGCGAAGGAAACACATCCACTACGTCCCCCCTCACCCTGTAGGTGCCCCTGTCAAGCTCATCGATCTTTCTTTCGTAACGCACCTCCTCGAGCCTCAGGGCAAAATCGTTTCTTGAGATCTCCATTCCCACTTCGATTTCGGTAAGCATGCCGTAATAAACCTTGGGTGCCCCGATTCCGTAGATAGCTGAAACGCTTGAGACGATTATCACGTCCCTTCGCCTGAAAAGAGCCTTGGTGGCAGCGTGGCGCATGCGGTCTATGTATTCGTTTATCGAGGCGTCTTTTTCTATGTACGTGTCGGTCTCGGGTATATAGGCCTCGGGCTGGTAGTAGTCGTAGTAGCTTACGAAATAGTGAACTTCATTGTCGGGGAAGAAGTCGCGCAGCTCCGCATATATCTGGGCGGCCAGGGTCTTGTTGTGAACAAGTATCAGGGCGGGACGTCCCGCGTCACGTATAACGTGAGCTATGGTAAAGGTCTTGCCGCTTCCGGTAACTCCAAGGAGAACCTGATCCTTGTGTCCGCACCCTAGCCCTTCGCCGAGAGCGGAGATGGCCCGGGGCTGATCTCCCTTGGGTTCAAAGGGGCTTTCGAGATTGAACAAAGGCTTTGGGGAATTCATGTCACGGACTATTCTAACCATCCCTAGAGCCATCATAAACAACAAGGACCCGACCGCGAGCACGCAATCGGTCTTTCGGTAATTTTACAGGAGCCAACCCATGAGAAATAATATATTTGGTATCCGGAAGACGGCGCTGCGGCACTGGCTTCCGCTTCGCGGTTTAATATATAAAGAAACAGACAGGTGAATTTCTCGGGGATCTCTTCCCAGCTATCCACGGTTCCATGAGCGAAAAAAAAGGCAGGGTTTATCTGATCGGCGCGGGGCCCGGTGACGCGGGGCTTCTTACTCTCAGGGGAAAGGAACTGCTCGGAAAAGCGCAGGTGGTAATCTACGATTCGCTTGTAAACCCGCAGATCCTTAAGTTCTGCCGCCCGGACACAGAACTTGTATTTGCCGGCAAGACAATCGGTCAGGCGCATATATCCCAGGAAGAGATAAACGAACTTCTCGTAAGCAGGGCAAAAGAGGGAAAGACTGTGGCAAGGCTTAAGGGGGGCGATCCCTTTGTCTTCGGGAGGGGTGGAGAGGAAGCCGAGGCGATAGTTCAAAACGGCATCGATATCGAGATTGTCCCGGGAGTAAGCTCCGTTACAGCGGTGCCGGCTTACGGAGGAATTCCCATTACTCACAGGAGTTACAATTCGTCTTTCGCGGTCTTTACCGGGCACCACAAAGGAGAGGATTCTGAGTACGATCCGGCCGAGATCGAAACAATGGTGTTCCTCATGGGACTGAGCAACCTCGAAAGCATAATGAAAAAACTGCTTGGGCTGGGAAGGGAGCCGTCCACTCCCGTTGCCGTTATATCATCCGGCACGCTCCCCGAACAGAGATCCGTTGTAGGGACCATTTCCGACATAGCGGAGAAAACGAGAGTTCTTGACGTCCAGACCCCGGCAACCATAGTGGTCGGAGAGGTAGCCTCGCTCGCAGAAGCGATAGGGTGGTACGAGAAAAAGCCCCTTTTCGGAAAGACCATAATGGTAACAAGAGAAAAGGAGGCTTCATCCGAGTTCGGAGAACTTCTCGCCTCCTGCGGGGCAAAGACCATTGAATTCCCCACAATCGCAATAAATCCCGTAAGAAATACCAAGGAACAGAAGCTCTCGGTAGAGAACCTCGAAGACTACGACTTTCTGGTGTTCACAAGCGTAAACGGAGTCACCAACTATTTTGAGGTGCTCGCCTCCCATGGAAAGGACTCGCGTGAACTAAAAGGCAAAGAGATAATAACCATAGGAGAAAAAACATCGGAGGAACTCCTCAAGTACGGCCTCTCAGCGGATTACATGCCCGCTGTCTACACTGCCGAAGGAATAATCTCGCTTGCAGAAAGAATCAATCTCGACGGAAAGAAAATACTTATCCCGAGGGCGCTTGTGGCAAGAGAAATTCTCCCTGACACGTTGCGGACAATGGGGGCCGAAGTGGAGGTACTCTGCGTTTATGAAACTCTTGTTCCAGACTATACAAAGGAAGAACTTGACTTGATTAAGATGAGATTCTCCGACGCGGAGATAGATCTCGTAACGTTCACAAGTTCCTCGACCGCAGCGAATTTCTTCTCGCTTCTTGGAGAAGATCCCGAGCTTTTCGGCAAGACCGGGTTTGCCTGCATAGGACCTGTAACGGCCGCAACGCTGCTTGGCTACGGTTTTACCCCGGTGGTAACCGCCGACATTCATACGACCCGGGGCCTTAAAGAAAAAATCCTGGACCTATACGTCTCATAAAAGGCGGCTTAAAATGCCAAGATTTCCGATCAGAAAAGAGCCATCCACAGAAGATGACGGAACCCTCCGCGGAACAATATCCGAGAGCGACTACACGCACATAACGAAAGTGCTGAGACTAGGGGCCGGGGACCGCATAACGGTTTTTGACACTGAATCCACAGAGTATGAGGGCAAAATAACGGATCTCTCTCCTGGAACCATAGCCCTCCAGGTTCACAACACCCGTCTGCTGCAAACAGAACCTGGACTGGAACTGAATCTCTTCCAGGCAATCCTCAAGGGAAACAAGATGGACGGGATAATAAGTCAGGCAACGCAACTCGGCGTATCGGGGATTTTTCCGGTAGTTTCCGAAAGGACCCAGGTAAGGTCAACCGCCAAGGTGGACAGATGGAACAAGATAGCCCGGGAATCGACAAAGCAATGCGGAAGGGCGACGCCGCCTCCGGTTTCCGAGCCGGTTGATTTCCAGAGTTCCTTCGGGATCGGAAAGCAAAGCAGAATGAAAATAATACTGCATGCAAATCAGGACAAACTGCTCGGGGATTACATGGATTCCTTCAGGGAATCCGTAGACAGCATAAACGTCTATATAGGGCCCGAAGGAGGCTTTTCGGAGCGGGAAATCATCTCGGCCAGGAAAAACGGTTATACAGCCCTCGGGCTTGGAAAGAGAATACTAAGAGCGGAGACGGCATCGGTGGCAAGCTTGGCGATTCTTCAGTCACGTTTCGGCAATATCTGACGCTGTCAAAAAAGCTTGCGAAAACGAGGTTTTTCTAACAGGCTGCAGTCAGAAAAAACGCACGGGCGTTTTGGAAGCACGCTATAACGGCTGCCGCCTGCTTATGCCGGTTGGGTGAATCGGCAGTTATTATCCCGTTTGTATTTTCCCAGAAGCAAAAAAGAGGTGTCAGTCAACCGGAGTGCTCAGATTCGGACAAGACCTTTCGGTACTGAGAGCATCTATCCAAACGCGCGCCAAAACCTGGAAGCTGTAAGTTCCAATCGATATCGCCGGATAATTTCATACGGCGACGCGCATTGCCCCCTGTACAGGCTGCCGCCCTGACCAGCGCCCGCCGAGGCGAAGGCGGAAACCAAAGCGGAGCGGTAGCCTCCCGGAGAAATTCCCCGCATCGCCCCGGCCATATCAGGCACAGAGTACGGAAGCCTGACATTTCCCTGAAGAGCAATAGCCCTTCCAAGATTCAACCTTCCCCAGCCATAGACCGGATCCGGCTTTTCGGGATTCATTTCACGCTCCCCCACGGGATCCGCAGAAACTAGCAGTATGGCATGTATAACCTCCATCGGCATATCGCGGAACCGGCTCTTGAGCACCGCAAGCGCTCCGCTCACCATGGGAGCGGCAAAAGAGGTGCCGTCAATTCCTTCCTCACCGGGGGGATTAACCGTGAGGCTGTCCCCCGGCGCTACAAGACACCAGTTCCTAGCAGCGCCGCATCCGTTGGAAAAATCCGCGATTCTGCCGTTCTCATCGGACGCAGCAACCACAAGCCATTTCCCCAGCAATTCGGGCTCAAATCTGGGAGCCTCTTTCCATCCTCCCGGGGAGTTGTACTCAATGCAGTTGTCCTCCCCGCATTCCGTCCCCCACATCTCCCTGAACGAAACCGTGTTTTCGGGATTGTCCGCATCGTAAATCCACTTGAAGTTCTCCATGAAGTCCTGTTTCGTGGTATCCAATTCCCCAAGCGGACATCCTCTCTCATCGGGCTTAATGCGATTTTTCCCGCACATTGGAACACGGAAATCGCTTTCAGAATTCCACCCATCGTTGCCGGCCGCCCACACAAGGACAATATCCGCACCTTCAAGCGTCATAGCCATATCGGCAAACTCTCCTGTCAGACGACTTGTATAGCTGCCCAGATCTTCAACAAGAAGCGGCCTGAAATACGGAAAACTTTTACAGGTAAGCCATACTCCATCTTTGCCGTCGTATCTACCGTATTGGCAGAAAGCAGGAGCAGAAAGGGTAGGAGGAGCCCGGAGCCCTATGCTGAAATTGAGTACCTGAACATCGCTTCTGACCGCATAGTCAACTGCCTCTCCAGGTTCTGCGCCGCCGGACATGGATATTGACGTTATCGAGGCCTGCGGCGCGACACCATGGACATTTCCAGTGCGAACTACGGAAGAACCTCCGTCGAGTGTTATCTCGAACGTGTCACCCGGATTCCCATTTCCACTTGCCCCCGCAGCTATCAATGCGACATACGTGCCATGGCCCGCACCTGGCACCGTACAGATCCCTCCTGTCACCCCCCCCCCCTCTCCGCAGGTTTCTCCCACTACCGCGTTTCGGTTGCGGATATGCCACTTGTCCCTGACCCTGCCGACAAGATCGGGGTGACTGGCATCCATGCCGTCTTCAGCAATCGCGATGGTCACCCCCCGACCAAAGTACCCACGCATGTAGGCTTCATCCGCGGAAATTGACGCAAGTCCGTAATGTCCGTCAAATTCATCGGTCCGCCGGTAGTTTTGGCTATCCGGCGGATTGGCGGTTCCAAGCTGCTTCGGACGAAATTCAAGTTGGACCGGATTCGGCCTTGTGGGCGGGCGGTTTGAAGGGGGGCGGCTTGGGGGTCCGGCCAGATTTTCTAATGCGCACTCGGTGCGCAATACCGGGTTGTCGCTTTCAGCAGAAAAAACGATGGTATTGACTGCTTCGAAAATAGCCCGGTCAGTGGTAAACGTTATGGCTCTGGTGGCGGCAGTTTCGCCCTCGGCTATGGTAATAATCTCGCGAAGACCGGCTATTCTGTTTCCTTCGTCGTCTTTAAGTTCTATGTCAACCGTTACCCTCGTGCCCCCTGAAGGCGCCGGACTGTCAAGCGCTGCTGTTACCCTCAGCACACCGTCTGGATCTTCCTCTCGTTGGTTGGATGGGTCGAAAATCAGGACAAGCGGGGCGCGTTGATCCTGAGAGCAGGAATTTTGGAACTCTGGTGGATCGACCGGAGGACCTCCTCCCGTATCGCCGCCAGCGCCCCCGCAGCCACCTGCCAGAAAAAGCATGGAGCACGCCAGAAAAAGCATATATAAGAAACCCTGGACAGTGCTGATGCCAGCAGACCCCCGTGCTTTTCCGTAGCTTCCCGAGGTCGAAATAAACTCTTTCTTTTTTTTCACGATAGCAGCTCCAGCTATATAGATTTAATTATTATCTCTATGGTTGGTAAATCAAGCAACAGGATTGCAAGGAATGCGTAGCAAACAAATTAAACTAGACAGTTTTTTTTGACAAGTTCATTTCTTTTGTATTTGGTCGAGATTAAATAAGAGTCAGTCAACCAAGGTATAAATAGCGGTGGCCTTCGCCACGCATACGCCCGAATTCCATATCTCGCTCTCAACAGGCATTATCCTTCCCTGCCTGAGCACCTTGGCGCGACAGATAGTAACACCTTCCCTGATGGGCTCAATGTAATTTATATTCATTCCGGACGTAAGAAACTTCTTTTCTTCTCTTGCAACACTGGCAACTGCGACCCCGCAAGCCGCATCCGCCAAGGTGAAAATGGCCCCGCCGTGGAGCATTCCGTAGTGCTGCGTATATTCCTCAATAAACGGCATGGAAAGTTCTGATTCCCCGTTTTCCATTCGGAGAATCTCTATTTTCATCGTGTCAAAAATCGTCGGGTGACCGGAAGGAAGTCTGATGGGTTCCTTGCTCATATTCCGCGCTCCTTTAGAATTGAACTTCTGGCGAAAAATAAAAAACCTAGGAATACCATAAGCCCTATTGAAACAAACATCGTCCTGAATCCGAAAAATTCCGCCACAATTCCGAAAACAAAAGACCCCAACATTCCGCCGGCCGTGAACGAAACGCTGCTTATGGCAAAAGCCTTCGCTCTAGCCTCCTTCGGATTCGAATCTATTATGATCGAATATATTGAAGGATACACAAATCCGTGCGCGCAGCCGAATATGATTCCGCAGAGAATAAGAAGTTTAACCTCATGCACGAAACTCAGCATGACAACACTCAGCCCCAGAAAGAAAACAGACGGGGAAGCGACTCTCCACTTGCCGTACCTGTCGGGAACCCAGCCGAGAAATATCCTGATAGCGAGCACCGAAAGGGTGTAGGAAAGAAAATAAACGTGAAAGTTCTCTATGTTTATTGAAAGCGAGAAGATGGATATGAAGTTAAACGTTGTTATAAACGCCGCCCCGCATATAAAAAGCGTAACTGAAGACAGAGATGTAGCCTTATCACGAAGACAGTCCATATAGCCTGGTCCCGTGTCTTTCGGCGCCGCTGTTTTTTTCCTCTCTCCGATCATAAAGGAGACTCCCAAGCCAACAAGCGCCGTAACAGTAAGGAAGAAAATAAAGAAATCAAAACCGAAATTCTTTATCAGAATGGAACCAACGTAAGGAGCAATCGCATAGTTTATTATTGTGAAAACGCCGTATATGCCGAGTGCCTGCGCCCTTCTCTGCTCGCTTGAAACATCAACCGTGAGCGCCCCCGCGGCTACAAAGAAAAGGGAAAAAGAACAGCCGTGAACTATTCTTATAACATAGTAGAGGTAGTCGACCCTGTCTAAGAAGGCCAGCGGAAACGTCGAGGCGGCAAGCAGCGCAAACCCGAGCAGCACAAACAGTTTCTTTCCGTACCTGTCGGTTATGTGGCCCGCGTAAGGAGTAAGAAAAAGGGTGCTCATTCCCGCGATCCCCATCACGAACCCAACTATCTTTTCTGTTCCTCCCAGTTCAAAAATTCTAATGGGCAGAAGGAGAAACGAATGAAAGTTAAAGAAGTAAAGACACCCGAGGAAGGTTACAAGCACAAAGCTCCTGTTAAGTAAAGGCGGTGGATTTTTCTGCGCGTCGCTCATTTCCTATTTGCCTGAGTTGATACTTGAAAACCTGTTTTTCCCGTAGAAAAAATACATGACTCCCGCTGCGGCAAAGAGAAAAAAGAGTATCACGGGCAGATATTTGCCGAGGTTGCTTTTAAGAAAAGAAATATTGGAAACAACTACTTTTACGCTTCCGGGTTCTAAGTCGGATAACGCGTATTTCAAAAACGCCTCGTCGTGAATCATGATCTCCTCTGCAACCGCCCCGGGCTGTTTGACCCGGATTCCGAGCTCTGTCTTTCTTACAAACACCGCAAGATCGCCGACTTCATAGTCAAAGCCTATCGAGAACTTCTCCCCGATCTGGGAAAGAGGGAGGGAATAACCAAGAGCAATCCTTTTCATCCCCGGAAGAAAAGGAAGTCTGCTGTAAAGCTTCTCTCCCTTTCTCTCAGCCACCTCTGGATTGACGCTGTCCGAATAAGTAACATCCTCAGCCGCCTCGGGAATCGAGAAAACAAGGGTCGTCATATCCGAGCCCACCTGCTCTCCGGTAAAAACGGTATCGCCCGAATTTTCAAAAACATAAAGTGAGGTTACATTCACGCTTGTACCCCCGTTATCCGGGTAGACAATCAAGTTCAGGGACCGCAAAGAGATGTTTTCATCCGAACTCGTGGTATCGTAGACCGGGAGATCAAGGGTAATCTCGTCCTTTCCGGGAAGAAAGACCATCTTTCCCGAAACATACTGAACTCCCTCGTGAAAAAGCACGATCTCATAGCTTCTGTCCCACCGCAGAGAGGAAAAAGAAAACACGCCCAGCGAATCCGATTTGGCGAAGTGTCGTTCCTCCTTTCTGTCTCCCATGTACGAGATCAAAACGATATCCTGGCCCTCTTGCGGCTTCCGTGTCGTGATGTTCCTTACCTGACCCACTATCGTCCCGCTTTCAGAAAGGCCTGAGGGAGGCGTGTACTCCAGCAGGTAGTCAGTAACTCTCTGGGCATCGCTTTCTGAAAGATTCATGGGAGGCATCGGCGGATAGCCTTCGTTTATCGGTTTTTTCTTTCTTTCAGCATAGAGGCTTTCCGGATTCTTGGCCCATCTGATCAGATCATCTCTTGAGTACCTCTCCCCCACACCCAGAAGATCAGGGCCTACGAACCTTCCCTTTCCAATCGTATGGCATCTTACGCATTTGCCTTGTGTAAAAATTTCCTCGCCGGAGGATAGCGTCTGGGCGGAAACGGGAGCCTGCTGAAAAAAAAGGAATATGAGAACTGAAAAACCGAACCTAAACACTTTTTTCATAATCGTTTTGTTAACCGCAGCTTTGAGGACACCTTGGAAACAGAAGAGAACTCTCACGGCCCCAAGAGGCATGGTTTTGTATCTATGGCGTTGCAACGCTAAGCCTGCCTTGTCGCCCTAAACGAGATTTTTTAATAACGATTTCCACGTCTCTTCCAAGCAGCGTCAAAAAGCGCAGGAGCTTTTCCACCGAGTAATCGCGAAAATCTCCTCTCAGGAACCGGGAAACATCAGATTGAGACAAACCTAGCAACTTCGCTGCTTCAACTCGCCTCAGCTTGCGGCGGCGAATAATTTCGTCAATACAGGTGACAAGTTCTGCCTTTAGAAGATGAACCTCGGCTTCGGAACAACCTAAGTCCGCAAATATATTGCCGCTGCCACATTCGACCCTCGTCTCTTCGGTTTCCATTGATCTGACCTTCGTCATATGTCTTTCCATAACGTCGACGCTGTTTCCTTCATTATTCCCGATAGTCACGAAACGGGGGTCTTGAAAGGAGATGTTTTCATTTCCTCTTCGGTTTTTTCGTTCTTCCCCGTGGGTTGAAGCTCCGAGATCTGTTTTGTAACAGCCGCCGCTTTCTCCTTGTACCTTGATATAAGCTCGGCGTAATCCTGCTCGTTGAGCTTGCCCATATCACGGTCAAGCTCTATGTCTTTTATGGAGGAGTAATAAAGCTCCCTTCTCTCGTAAAGCTGCTCAAGCCGGCTAACCTCGGGACTATCCGCTGCGCCCGGCTTCCTGCGACCCAGAAAAAGAGGATAAACGGTAAAAACCGAGACCAGCACCACAAGCAGAAGAGAAATTACGTATTCACTCACGCGCCAGACTCCTTTTTTCTTCGTCCTTCGGGCCACATCGTGACAATCGCTCCAAGGACGATAACAAAACCTCCTGCCCATATCCAGTTAACCATCGGGTTAAGAAGAGCCCTTATGTTTACCTTGCCTCCTCCGCCGACCTCGGACAGTATGAGATAAAGATCGTCTCTGAAAGTGGAGCGGAGAGCGACCTCGGTTTCCTGGTTTATCTCCCTGTTTCCCTCGTATTTGTAGATATTTTTTTCGGGATACATGGTCGCGACGCTTTTACCGTCGTTCTCGATCGAAAGTTCCGCCGAAAATCCGTCCTTGGCGTCATTTGATATATACTGCACTCCGCGGAAGACCAGATCGTATCTCCCGAGAGAAAAGGAATCTCCCTTACCAAGAACAACTTCCTTCTGGGTAACGAAAAGAGAAGAAGCCGTGATTCCTATTACCAAAAGCACCACCCCCAGGTGAACGATATATCCGCCGTAGCGCCTGCGGTTCCTTGAGATGAGGTTAAAAAATGCCGAAACCGGGTTCTCCCCCCTGCCGCTGCGCACCCTTATACCCCTGAAATACTCCAGAAATACTGTCGCAGCGACAAATCCGCAGAGCGCGAAACTCAAAAGCGCTACCGGTTCTCTCATGCCGAAGGCTATAAGGGCCAGAAGAACCACCAGAAAAACCACCGCGGGGAAAACGAAATTTCTCTTAAGATTTGCAGTCGAAGCCTTTTTCCAGGATATGAGCGGACCTATCCCCATAAGCAGGATAAGAACAAGTCCTATGGGCACCCCCACCGCGTTGAAATAAGGAGGACCGACGAGAATCTTCTTCCCAGTGAAAGCCTCCGAGAGTACGGGGAAAATCGTTCCCAGAAAAACGGAGAACGCCGCCGCCAGAAAAAGGAGATTGTTAAACAGAAAGGCGCTTTCTCTTGAGAGTGGGGAGTCAAATTTCTCCTCGCTTTCAAGCTCTTTTGACCTGTAGGCGAGAAGAGAGAACGAGACAAGGAGTATGAGGACCATGAAGCCCACAAAAAGCGGGCCTATGTCCGAGCGGGCAAAGGAGTGAACCGAGGACACTATGCCGCTTCTGGTTATGAAAGTACCGAATATGGAGAGGAAAAAGGTGATTATAAGCAGAATCATGTTCCATTTCTTAAGCATCGCCTTTCTCTCCTGAATCATGACGGAGTGAAGAAACGCGGTTCCCGCAAGCCAGGGCATAAACGCCGCGTTCTCAACCGGATCCCATGCCCAGTATCCTCCCCAGCCGAGTTCAAGATAAGCCCACCTCGCCCCGAGAAGAAGCCCCGCGGAGAGAAACATCCAGGAGAAAAGGGCGTATTTTCTGCAGTTCCTTATCCATTCGTCCCCGAGGCGACCGCTGAGCAGGGCGGCTATGCCGAAAGCGAAAGGTACCGTAATCCCCACGTATCCCACATAAAGAGTGACCGGGTGGATGGCCATGTATCCGTTTTGAAGAATCGGATTAAGCCCCCTACCTTCCCCTACCGCCACGCCAAGCTTCTCGAAGGGATCTTCAACGTAGGCTATGAGGAAAAGAAAGAAAAGAGAAACGGCGCATAAAACGGCGTTTACGTAAGGGTCGCCGCCCTTTTTTCTGCTCCTTAGGACTGCGAAGGCCATATACAGGGAGAGAATAAAACTCCAGAGAAGCAAAGAACCCGCCTGTCCGGCCCAAAGAGCCGTCACCCTGTATATCACGGGAAGGTCGGTGCTAGTGTTAAGCGCCACGTACCTGAGCGAGAAATCAAGCGTCACAAGCTCATAGACAAGGCAGCACACCGCGACCAGAAGAAGAAAGGCAGCCGAGACAATACCGTTTCCACCGCTTTGAGCGAACGCGCGGCTCCCCGTTCTCGCACCAACAGCGCAGGCGGCAAGACTGTAAATGGTGATAAAGAAGGAAAGAAGTATGGCTATACTTCCTAGATCAGACATTTTTCAACCTTCTTTTCTCTGGTAGGGGGCTTCTTCCGACTCATACTTGGTGGGGCATTTCGCAAGCAGCAGGTCCGCCTCAAAGACGTTGTCGGCTGAGAACTTGCCCTCAACGACCGCCTCAACCCCGTCTGTGAATATATCGGGAATTATGCCGTCGTACTCGACGTCGATTTCACCCTTCCCGTCCGCTATGGTAAACCGAAGCGAATCATCCAGCTCGTTCTTTATTGAACCGTGAACCACGGTTCCAGAAACCCTTACCTTCTGCCCATAGATGTCCGGGACGTCCTCCAGCAGCTCGTCAACCGTTATGTAGTAGACCATGGAATCCTTGACTCCCGCGAAGACAAGCCAGGAAATCAAAGAAACTATCACCAAAAGAGGCAGAATGAATTTGAGTCTACCCTTCAACCTTCACCTCCACTTCCGGGGCCGTCCCCGCCTGAGAGCAGCTTTTTCCTTACCAAATCTGACTTCGCGCGCAGGTAGAGCACGTAAGCGATAAGCGAACCCCAGACAACTACGCTTGACCAGAGGAAATACTCCATCGCAGACTAACCCCCTCGCCCGCCCCGGGCGTAAAGAGTGTTTTCCATATTCATTATCCTTATTCTTTCGCCAAGAAGTAAAACGAAAAGAAGCGTGAATCCAAGCAGCGTGACCAAAAGGGTGTGCATCATGGCGGGATCTATGCCCCCTCCCCCCGGTCCGAAGACCACGGGCGATATGCCCCTTTTTATACGGGCCGAGACATAAACCACGGGAAGGTCCACGTAGGCTATTATGGCGAATATGGCCGAGTACCTGGCCTTTTTTCCGCGTCCTCCGGCACCGGAGCGCAAAACCAGATAAACGGCGTAGAGGACCCAGAGAATAAACGTGGTCGTCAGCTGCGGATCCCACGTCCACCAGGTTCCCCAGACCGGCTTTGCCCATATGCTCCCGGTGATGATCGTAAGAGTAAGAAGCAGCATGCCTATCTCGGCCGAGCAGTAGGCAAGCGTATCCCATTTCGCCGTCTCCTTTAGCAGATAATATATGCTCGCCACGAAAACCACCGTAAACGCCACGGTGGCGGCCCAGACCGTCCCCATGTGGAAATAGAAAATTCTCTGCACGTGGCCCATAACTACCTCGGTAGGCGCGTAAAAAAGCGTCATCCAGGTAGCGAGAACCATCAGCGCAAACGTCAGGAAAAACAATATTTTTCGCATTTTTTTTAAAAGGAAACGGGTCAGTCCCCGCTATCCTCAATAAGATACTCAAACAGAATAGAGCATAAAAGGATGAAGATTATATCGAAGGAAACCAGCACCTGCAAAGAAAAAGCGTAGTACTCCGGAGGCCTTCCTTCAAGTATTGAAGAGCATATTCCGACCGAGGTTATCACGACAGGTATTATGAGGGGAAAAACCAGCAGGGGAAGCATCATGTCGCGAAGCTTTGTATTAAGGGCCATCGAAGAAAAAAAAGTGCCGAGCGACACAAACCCTATCGTTCCAAGAACCACAACCCCGAGAAAAGGCAGTACGGTGCCCGTCAGTGAGAATGAAACCCCGCTTGCGTCAAAAAGGAAGAACAGAAGGAAAAGCGGAAGTATGAAGAGCTCGGAGAGCAGGACCATAACCGTGTTTGAAAGCAGTTTTCCAAGATAGATGTAGCTTCTGCTGACGGGAGTCAGAAGAAGAAACGCGAAGGCGTTATTTTCCTTTTCAAGAGAAAAAGACCTTCCAAGAGCCAGGAGCCCGGAAAAAATAAAAGTTATCCATATAACGGCCGAGACCGCCCGGGAATCAACATCCGAGCGGAACTCAAAAGCGACATTGAAGATAAGAAGAAGCAGAAGCGAGAATACGAACATCGTGGGGAATATCTGCTTTGAACGCCACTCCACCAGAAAATCCTTCCTGAATATAAGCAATATATTTCTCATTGCCCGTCCCCACTTCTGACGCGAGAC
This sequence comes from Thermodesulfobacteriota bacterium, assembly GCA_965204035.1. GTDB lineage: Bacteria > Desulfobacterota_D > UBA1144 > Nemesobacterales > Nemesobacteraceae > Nemesobacter. Next base: position 860,843 of record OZ241964.1, on the reverse strand, counting down.
ATGTAGATATCCTGAAATTCCTCGCGAGCGGGCTTCTGCGCGGATGCATAGACCACCTCTCCTTGATCGAGAATTGCGACCTTGTCGCACAGCGAAAGCCCCTCGTAGACATTATGGGTCGTCATGACTATGGTTTTGTCCGCTTTCATTGAACCAAGAATTGAGGTAAGGATGGCGGCTCCGCCATAATCAAGACCGCTGTACGGTTCATCAAGAAAAAGTATTCGCGGGTCGTGAAGAAGCGTTCTGGCGATAGCCAGACGCTGGCGCGTTCCGAAAGAAAGGGTGCTTACGAGCGCGTCTTTCTTGGCATAGAGTTCAACCCTCTTGAGAATATCAGAGCACCTGTTCTTAAGATCCGGCACGTCGTAGAACGCGCCTATGAATTCGAGATTTTCCCGGGCGGTTAGGTTCTCATAAAGCATCGTGTTATGGGAGATGAACCCTATAAGCTTTCTTATCTGCTGTTTTTCCCTGGAAACGTCAAAACCGCCTACAAAAGCCTCTCCCCCGCCGGGTTTTATGAAAGTCGAAAGGATGGAAAGCAATGTGGACTTGCCGGCGCCATTGGGACCGAAAATTGTGAGAAATTCTCCCTGGCTGACGGTAAGATCAATTCCCATCAGCACAGGGAAAAACCCGAACTGCTTCTCAAGCCCCCTGGTTTCTATCGCAAAAGCACCGGGTTGCATATCATTTTCCTCTTCCAAGGATTTTTTCATAACCGCCAATCTCTGAAATCCACTCCGCAAGCCCGGCCATTCCCGCATCGTAACCGCATACCGGTTCATACCCCAAGTCTTTCTTAGCTTTTTCAATGCTGTAGGTTCTGCTTTTTGAAAGAGCGGAAACGCCGAAGCGGGTAAGCACAGGCGGGGTCTGAGATTTCCTGAGTTCAAAGATCTTCTCAAGAATGAAAGCGACCGCATACCCGAGGGTATAAGGTACGGTGACCCCCGGCTTCCATTCAATTCCTATTGATGAAAGCTGGTCTGAGACAAAATGGCGGTTATCGATACGCGCCCCGTCGTTTACGAAGTATATGTTGCCCGCACCGGCAGGAGAGAGGGCCGATAGCGCCGCGGCGTGAACAAGATTAAGCACATGGCATGGAGAGATAATTTTTTTGTTAAAACCCATGTTAACCAGAAGCCCCTTGAGGCAGGCGTCAGCTATTCTCGGAAGTATGACCGTGTCGCCGGCTCCCCAGACGTTTGACGGTCTTAATATGACTGTTTCCATGCCTCCCCGTCCGTTATATTCTCTCACAATCTTTTCGGATAATGCCTTGGTTTCATTATAGAAATTATGGTGGCTTTTCGGATATGGATAGGTCTCATCTATATCCTCGAGGTTGACCGTTCCCAGGAAAGAAGCGTTCCAGATCACAGTAGAGGAACTCATGTAGACGAACCTTCTAACCCCCGCCTCGCGTGAAGAGTCAAGAAGGGTTTCCGTCGCCTCTACGTTCTGCCTGAAGAAATCATCCCTCGGTCCCCAGTCAGAAACTTTGGAAGCAAGATGAAAAACGTAATCACACCCTTGCGGAAAAGCTTGAAGCGAACTGGAGTCGCAAAGGTCCCCGTGAATAAGCTCTGCGCCCAGAGAACGCAGCTTCTCGGTATCGCTCGTTTCTCTTACCAGACATCTTATCGAGAAACCGTCGTTTGCAAGTCTTTCAGCAAGCTTGCCGCCGATAAAACCCGTCGCCCCGGTTATCCCCGCTTTTAAGTTCTCGGAAGTCCCCATGAGCTTATTTCTTGATTTCCTTTTCCCAGTCCGGTTTTCTGAATCTTTTCTTGGTCTCGACATCTTTTTTCGAGGGGATAACTTTCCCGGGTCTTGTGGAAACAGGCTTTCTGGTTTTCTGTTTTTTTACCTTCTTTTCGGTCATCTCACACCTCTGCGGTCTATTTACCGCTCAGGAGATCACAGAGTATAATAAATTGATAAGCAAAATCGGACAAACGACTTGGTCAGACACATGAGATATCTTCACACAATGATAAGGGTAGGCAATCTTGAGAAATCGATCGCATTCTATACCGATGTCGTCGGTCTTAAGTTTCACAGGAAAACGGATTATCCCGAAGGCCGCTTCACTCTTGCTTTTCTGGGTTACGGTGGCGACACGGAACCTTTCCTTGAACTCACGCATAATTGGGACACCTCGAAATACGACCTTGGAGAAGGTTACGGACACATGGCATTTGGAGTAGAAGATATATACGCAACGTGCGAGAAGATAGAACAAGCCGGCGGGCGGGTAACCAGAGCTCCGGGGCCCATGAAACACGGAACCACCGTGATAGCCTTCGTCGAGGACCCCGATTCGTACAAAATCGAACTCATACAGAGAAAAAGCTGATTCCCCCAGTCACTTTTTTCTCTTCTTCCACCTCGCTTCCAAGTACTTCTTGAGGTTCGCCTCCCTCCCCTTCTCGGTGGGTTCGTAGTAAACGCTGTCCTTTATCTCCTCGGGAAGAAAATCGTCCTCGACGAAATGATCTTCATAGTCGTGGGCGTACTTATAGCCTTTTTTGTAACCAAGATCCTTCATGAGTTTCGTGGGAGCGTTTCTCAGGTGAAGCGGGATCTGGAGGCCCGGATTTTCTTTCACATCTTTCTCAGCTTTTTTTATCGCCCTGTAGGCCGCATTGCTCTTGGGACAACTGGCAAGATAGGTAGTAACCTGCGAGAGGATTATCCTGCTCTCAGGCATCCCCACGTAATTAACCGCCGTGAAACAGTCGGTCGCCAAGGTAAGCGCGTAGGGCTCTGCGTTTCCGATGTCCTCTGAAGCAAGTATCACAAGACGTCTTGCGATGAACTTCGGATCCTCCCCCGCCTCAAGCATTCTTGCCAGGTAATAGACCGCCGCATCGGGATCGCTTCCCCTGACGCTTTTTATGAAAGCGGAAATCGTATTGTAGTGCTCCTCCCCAGCCCTGTCGTAGAGAAGACCCGTTTTCTGGAAAATTTCTTTCACCAGATCAGAGTCAATCTCAGTAAGCTTCTTTGCGCGAAGAAGAGAAGAACCGATCTCGAGGGCGTTTAGCATAACCCTGGCATCTCCCCCGCAAAGAGCTATGAGTTCGGCTCGGGCCTCGGCCGAAATGCCGGTGCCCGCAAGAAGTTCGTCCCCTGAGAAAACTTTTTCGAGTATGTGGTCAAGCTCCTGCGCCGAGAGCGGGTTAAGAACATAGACCTGGCAGCGGGAGAGAAGAGGACTTATGACCTCAAACGAAGGGTTCTCGGTGGTAGCCCCTATGAGAATCAGAACCCCTTCCTCGACGCTTTTTAGAAGCGCCGCCTGCTGTGCTTTGTTGAACCTGTGTATTTCATCGATGAAGAGCACGGTCTTTCGCCCGGAGTAAAGAGCGTCTTTTGCGGCCGCGACTATATCTCTCAGTTCCTTTACTCCTGAGGAAATCGCGTTTATCTGTACGAATCTGGCACCCGACCTGCCCGCGATAAGCCTTGAAAGAGTCGTCTTGCCCGTCCCAGGGGGACCCCAGAATATCATGGAATGCACTCCCCCGGCCTCAAGCGTTTTCGTCACAAGCCCGTCCGGCCCTATCAGATGCTCCTGGCCTACCATCTGTTCTATGCTCTCAGGTCTCATTCTCTCGGGAAGAGGAAGAGATTCTTTCGGAGGTCTGAAAAGACCGGGGTCATCGGGGTTCAAATCTGTCTCCTGTCCTTGGTTCGCACTTTCGTATCACCCGACATCCTCGGGGGAGATCGTTTCAAATTTCTCCTCGATTATCCCAAGAATGCGGCGGTTCTCGTCCGAGAGGTCTGACAGCGCACCGAATCCGGCCATCCATGGAGGATCCGTTCTGCTTGCGCAACGACGAATATGCTCCTGCAGAGCTTCGGTGAAAAACCGCTTCAAAGTTATGCCGCGGCTAGCCGCAAGAGCCTTGGCTTGTCTGAAAACGGCGTCTGGAAGTTCAATAGTGGTCTTCATGGTGCCATATTACTATAATTACGGGAGCCTCGTCAAGGCACATGATGGCAACTGTCGCTATCCACCGAAGTTAACGACGGGAACTCAAAACCGAGTTCGTGCAGGACTTGTATGCAATCCTCCACAAATCGATTCGAAAAAACCCCGGTTCTTTCCGCGGTTTTGGAAAAGAAGGCCGTTTGGTTATAATCAGCCCATCATGGATATAGAACTTCTGAAGAAGCTGTGCGACACTCCCGGAATACCCGGGGATGAGGGCAAGGTGAAGGCGATTCTGCTTGAGGAGACAGGAAAATACTCAAAGGATATCACCGAAGACGTTTTGGGAAACGTAATCATCCGTATCCCGGGAGACGGCCCCACTCTGGTCCTTGACGCCCACATGGATGAAGTGGGATTCATGGTCCACCACATAGACAGCAGGGGGTTTTTGAGAGTGACCCCGCTTGGGGGAATGGACGCAAGGGTTTTTTACGGACAGCGTCTCGTGGTATGGGGAAAAAAATCCTTAAAAGGTGTTGTGGCGGCTGTTCCACCCCATGTAACCAGGACCAGCGGAGGTGCCAAGGAAGTTCCAGAGATCGAGGATTGCGCAATTGACCTTGGACTCAGCGTAGACAAAGTCACCGATCTCGTAAAAATAGGAGACGTGGTGTCGTTTGACACTTCTCTTGATGAAACGGAGGATTCGGTAATCTCCAAGGCTCTGGATGACAGGATGGGTCTTTTCGTAATAATTGAAGCTCTTAGAAAGACCCCGAATCCGGGCTGCGATCTCATAGTCACCTTTACGGTGCAGGAAGAAGTCGGGCTTCGCGGGGCGCGAGTTATAACGCCGGTTTACGAACCGGATTTCGCCGTCGCGCTTGAAGGCACGGTGGCAATGGACATACCGGGAGTTTCTGAGAGCAAATCCCTTGCCAATATCGGCAAAGGGCCCGAGATCAGGCTTTCCGACAGGTACTTGGTGGCGCACAGGCCGTTTAGTTTTTTCATAAAGGAACTCGCGGAGAAAAACGAAATTCCCTGCCAAGTAACGGTAAAAAAGGCGGGCAGCACAAACGCGACCGCCATGCAGGTCACGGGAAAGGGAACCAGAGCGGCTGTCCTGTCAGTTCCGACAAGATATCTTCACAGCCCGAGCTCCCTCGCCTATAAAAGCGATATTAACCATACTATAGATCTGGTATCGTGCCTGCTTAGGGATATAGGAAAATTCAGTCCCTCAAATCAGAGTCAGAGTGCCCAGCAGCAATAATGGAAGAACTGTTTCGCGTATTTGAAGAGATTGCCAGAGAGAACTTTCCCGAACTTGATCTCGAGAAATTCTCAATAGCGCTCCATGAAGAGATAAAAAAGAAAAAATACGATCTTCAGGACGAAGCCCTGCTTGAGGCTGCCCTTCGGGATGACAGAGACACCTTCAAAGACTCTTTTCTGGAAATGCTTGAGGAAAGAGCGGCGCGTGAGAACAGCGGGAAAGCATTTATTCTGTCGGAGAGAGGCCGCAACGAAGCCGTCTCAATTCTGATAGCCAACACCGAGCACACGATCGACTACTATTACAACACGATAATAGGAAAACACTTCTCGGCAAGTTAAGCGTGAGCGTCTCTCCACCCCCTTCCCCGTTTTTTCCTCAGCCGTGATTTTGCGCCGACAGAGTTACTTCTTGCGCCTTCTGCTCATCGCCACGTATTTTCTGTTATCTTCCCCAAGATAAACCTGTCTAGGCCTTGCGATTCTGGTTTCGGGATCGTTCATCAGCTCAAGCCACTGGGCAAGCCATCCGGCCATCCTCGCTATCGCGAAAAGGACGGTAAACATGCTCGTGGGAAGACCTATGCTCTGGTATATGAGTCCGGAGTAGAAATCAACGTTCGGATAAAGCCTTCTTCTTACGAAATAGTCGTCTTCAAGGGCTATTCTCTCAAGCTCAAGCGCTATGTCGAGCAGAGGGTTTTTCCCGGTTACCTCAAACACGTCGTGGGCTATGTCCTTTATTATCGCCGCTCTCGGATCGTAAGCCTTGTACACCCTGTGCCCGAAGCCCATGAGCCTGAATTCTCCTTTCTTGGCCCTTTCTATGTACTGCGGAATTCTGTCAATCGAACCTATGTCGGCGAGCATTTCAAGCACCGCCTCGTTCGCTCCACCGTGAAGAGGGCCGTACAGGGCGGCAATCGCCGCGGCGGCCGCGGAGTACGGATCCGGATGGGAGCTTCCGACGTTCCTCATCGCGCTTGCGCTGCAGTTCTGCTCGTGGTCTGCGTGAAGGATGAAAAGAACATCTATAGCCTTCTCTATCGCCGGATTCGGCTCATACTTGGTCTCGGTCATCTTGAACATCATTGAAAGGAAATTCCCGGCGTAGCTGAGTTCGTTGTCAGGATATACATATGGAAGACCCATTATATGCCTGTAGGAAAATCCGGCTATGGTCGGCGTCTTCGCTATGAGCCTTCTTATCTCAAGCTTCTGCACATCGGTATCGAATATGTCCTTTGCGTCCGGATAGAAGGTCGAGAGGGCTCCGACGGTCGCAAGAAGCATGCCCATCGGGTGCGCGTCGTAGCGGAATCCATCCATGAGCTTCCTTATGTTCTCATGCACGTAGGTGTGGTGCGTTATGTCGTGAACCCAGCTGTTGTATTCCGATTTGTTAGGCAGTTCACCGTGAATAAGCAGGTAAGCGACTTCCAGGAAGTTGCTTTTTTTCGCCAGCTCTTCTATCGGGTATCCCCTGTATCTCAGGATTCCCTTTTCTCCGTCAATGAAAGTAACCTTGCTTTTGCACGAAGCCGTATTCCCGAAAGCGGGGTCATAGCTCATCATGCCAAAATCTTCGTCCTTAACCCTTATCTGACGAAGGTCAGTGGCTTTTATGGTATCGTTGTCTATAGCAAGTTCGTATGTTTTACCTGTCCTGTTATCCGTTACAGACAAAGTGTTCTTCGACATTTGTAAATCTCCTCGCAGTAGTGAAGTTGTTTAAATCAAGTTACCGGTCGAATCGGATTCCCGTATGTGAACCACCCTCTTTTTCACTCCAACACCCTTCGGAGTCAATCCAACCGATCGGAGTGATTGTAACAGATTTTTTAACTAAACGCAAAACGGCCTAACCGAATTCCACGATACTGATGGGGACAGGGGTAAAACAGGAAATAAAAATAAGCAGCGAGGCAAAAGCAAGCGCTTTTCTTCCGGCACCGATTTCTGCATCACTTGATATGGTCGGCGGATGTGATGTACCGAGAACCAGAAGCAATATCGCCCAGAAAAGCCAGCCGACCCAGCCTTCAAACATAAGCCACTCGGGAAGAACGCCAAGCACCCACAATCCCAGATAATCCGCAAAATCCATCAGAGGCACCGTTCCCACTCCCATTATTGCAAGAAAAATAACCGTAGCGGCCGATATAGCTTTATGCCACTGCGCCGGGAAGACGCAGTATACAAGATGCCCTCCGTCAAGCTGCCCCGCGGGCATGAGATTCAAAACGGTTACGAAAAGACCTATCCATCCAGCAAACGCAACCGGGTGCAGCAAAATTTCGTACCCCTGGGCGACCTCCCCGATGGCCATTTTTGAGAAAAGGGCAAATATAAGAGAATTGCCGAGAGACATGGCCGTCTGCATCTCAGAGAGCCTCTGGGAATCCAAGGCGACCACTTCCGAGAAAAGAAGTCCGACAAACAGGAGCGGAAGAGCTACCACCACTCCGGCTATGGGACCGGCAACCCCTATGTCGAAAAGCTCCCTTCGGCCCTGTATCCGGGACTTTATCCTTATAAACGCCCCGAACGTCCCTATCGGGGAGAGAAAGGGAGGAGCAGGAATAAACCAGGGAAGAGTTATGGAAACGCCGTATTTTCTGCCGTAAAAGTAATGGCCCATTTCATGGGCTCCGAGAATAGCGACCAGAGAAATCGAGAAAAGAACGCCTCCCGTATAGGTTCCGCTTATCATGTAGCCGGAAAGAAAAGTCGTGGCCGCCGTAAGGATAAAAAGTATCAGCGGGATAAGAGTAGATCTTTTGATCATGGCTACTCTACTTCGAGCAACTTCGGGTTTATGGAGTTAAGGATATCCTTCAAGTACCTCTCTATGTCAGACTCCTTTGAGAGCAGCAATACATCGGACCTGATTTCTTCAAGCATCCGCTCAGAAAGCCTGTCCGAAAGAAATTTCACATAAGGAAACCGAAGCGGGGAAACGCTCAGATGACGGTAACCAAGAGCCAGTATCAGGAGTGTACCGGAAGGAACTCCCGCTATTTCTCCGCAGATGGAGAGATCCTTTCCGCTTGAGAGGATCTGTTCCCTGGTAAAATCCAGCATTCTCACCACGGAGGGATGAAAGGCCGAGTAAAGATGCCCGACCGCGTTTGAATTTCTATCCACCGCGAGCAGATATTGTATGAGATCGTTTGTTCCAATGGAAACAAAATCTATTAAGTCCGAGTAATCACCGAACTGATACGCAAGTGCGGGAACCTCCATCATTATTCCGAGCTTCGGTACATCGTGCCGGTGAAGACTGACTTCGGCAGACAGTTCCTCAATTATCTGCGCCGCGGTCTCAACCTCCCAGACATTTGATACCATGGGCAGAAGAATCTTGAAATTTCCCCCCTTTTTCGCCGCAAGCAAAATGGATTTCACCTGATCCCTGAAAAGATCAAGATACTCCATTGAAAAGCGGATCGAGCGAAGACCAAGAAGAGGATTCTCTTCTTTGGGCATGTTGAGATAGGAAAGTATCTTGTCAGAACCCACGTCCAGAGTCCTGATTGTAACTCCATCCTCAAAATTAGCCGAGATCTCCTTGTATATTTTCAGCTGGGACCTTACACTGGGCCATTTCTTAAACCGCGCGAAGGCAAACTCCGTCCTGAACAGCCCAGCACTCTTGATGCCGTAACGCCTGGCCATCTCGGCATCGGCCGGAATTCCGACATTCGCCGTTATTTCGACGTCAAGACCGGTGCCGGTGCTTTTTTCGGCTTCAGTCTCTATGAAGCTGCGGAGCTCAACGGCTTTTTGGTGCATGGACAGATATTCATCCTTGAGCACCTGATCAGGATTCGTGAAAATGAAACCGCTTCTTCCGTCAACTATCATATCCTCCCCGGGATGTACCAGATTCACGATGTTGTCTATGCCGACAACTACAGGAATCCCAAGCGATTTCGCTATTATGACCGCGTGCGAAGTCTCTCCGCCTTTTTCAAGGACTATTCCCCCCACCTCCCCTTCAACAGCGGTGACAAAAGAAACGCCTATCTCTCTTGCCACAAGTATCAAGGGCTCTCCGTCAGCGGAAGCCGAAATATTCTCGTCCTTTGAACGGGTAAGATCCCGGAGGATCCTCTCACCTATATCTCTGAAATCGTAGGCTCTCTCCCTCATATAGGAATCCGGAAGAGATTCAAAGCGCGATGCCTGGGATTCGAGATACTCAACCACCGCAACCTCGGCCGAAACCCTCTTTTCATCTATGAGTTCGCCAGTTCCTTTCTGCATGTCGCGACTATCTACTATCATCAGATGTGAACGAAAAATATCCACTTCGTTTTTCGAGAGCTTTCCTTCAGAATCCATTTTTTTGATAGTGTTTTTAAGGTCTTGCGATATATTCTTTATAGAATTTCTAACTCTTCTCTTCTCGATTCCTGGAGTGCGGACCGTCTTCTCCATAGCGGACATCCGGCGGAAGAGCCCGCGGAATGTAACCGCCTTCCCCACGGCCACTCCTTCAGAGACTCCTTTTCCCTGGTAGGTTCTCGTCTCATGTTTTACCATGGACGGGGGTTTCAGCCGATCCAAGGTGTTTGCGACTTCAAGAACCCCGGCAAGTCGCAGTGCTATGATCTGAAAAAGAGTCTGCTCGGCCGGGGTTATCTGTATGGGAGTTTTGTTCTGCCCGACAAGCACCCCGACACATACATCGTGAAGCATTATGGGTACGCCCATGTAGCTTTCGTATTCCTCTTCGCCTATTTTGGGAAAATACTTGTAATTCGGATGCTTCGAAGCCGGCATGGCAACCAAAGGAACCTTCGTTTTATAGACAGTTCCGGTAAGACCTTCGTCCGAGCGCAGAAAGATATCGCTTTTCGGTTTGACCTGAAGACCCCTGTTGGCAACGAGACTGAGAACCTCCCTCATGTCATCCCAGACGTATATGGAAACAACATCGTAGTTAAGCGAGGACGATATTTTTCTGACCACCCTGCCCAAAACGGTGTTAAGGCCCACGGACTTGTTGATCAAGTCGCTTATCTCATGAACCACCTTGAGATGAAAATGCTCCGGTTCGGTACGCTCTTTAGCAATCATAGGGTCACTCCGCCACACACAAATAAACTAGTATTATACCAGCATCAGACCCTGTTAGCGGAAAAAGGAACATCTAAGAATCCCCCACCAAGGACCTAAAAGAGAAAGAAAAAAAAGCTTTCTCGGAAATAGATTTATGGAATATTGCATATATACTTCCCACGGCATGAGCCTTGAAAAAATAAAAGTTGCCATAGTTGGATCGGGACCCGCGGCTTTCTACGCAGCCGAACACCTGCATAAAAAACTTGGCGAACATGTCTTCATAGACATGTTCGAGAAACTTCCGACCCCCCACGGTCTCGTGAGAAGCGGGGTAGCTCCGGACCACCAAAAGATAAAGAGCGTAGCCAAGGTCTATGATAAAATCGCGTCCAATCCCAAATTCAGGTTTTTCGGACTTGTAGAGTTCGGAAAACACGTAACGCTTGAGGACCTGCGCAGCCGTTACCACCAGATAATTTTCGCAACAGGGGCCCAGACCGACAGAAAAATGGGAATACCGGGAGAGGACATAATCGGAAGCCATACGGCAACGGAGTTTGTAGGCTGGTACAACTCCCACCCGGATCACATGGGCCTTGGTTTTGACTTTTCGGGGAAAAGAATCGTCATAGTCGGAGTCGGGAACGTCGCGGTGGATGTGGCGAGAATTCTTTCCCTCACAAGAAGCGAAATGGAAAAAACGGATATCGCAGACTACGCGCTTGAGGAACTGGCCAAAAGCGGAATAAGGGAAATACACATGCTTGGAAGAAGAGGCCCCGCGCAGGCGGCTTTCACTAACCCGGAACTGCGGGAACTTGAGAATCTTGAGGACGCGGATCTCCTTACCCTGGCGGACGAAGCGGAGCCCGATTCCCTTACGCTCGAGGAGCTTGAGCGTAAACCGAACAGGACAGCCCAGACGAAAATAGAGCTTATAAAAAAAGCTTCCGAAAGGGTCCCCTCCAAATCAAAGAAAATAGTCATAAGATTCTTGGTTTCTCCCATAGAAATTATTGCCGGAGAAGACAACAGGGTAAAAAGCGTGAAAGTCGTGAGAAACAGGCTTTACAAATCCGATGACGGATCCCTTCGGCCCAAACCCACGGACGAGACCGAAGAGATTCCCGCCGATCTGGTTTTTCGCTCCGTCGGGTACCGGGGAATACCTCTTCGGGACGTACCGTTTGATGACCGTTCAGGGGTAATCCCCAGCGAAAAAGGAAGAGTGCTTGACGAAACGGGCGGCAATCCGATTACGGGACTCTACACCACAGGGTGGATAAAACGCGGACCGACCGGAGTTATCGGTACGAACAAGTCCGACTCCGGCGAAACCGTAAGCTGCATGGTCGAGGATATCGAGAGGGGAAACACGCTGCGTCCCGAACTCACCTCGGATGAGAGCATAAAGGAACTGCTTGAAGAAAAACATATTTCCTACAATGAATGGCTGCGGGTTGACTGGTTTGAAAAGAAAGAAGGCGAAAAACAGGGAAGGCCGAGAGTGAAGGTCACAAGGCTTGAAGAAATTCTCGAAATTCTTGAAAAAAAGCACTGAAGAGAGCAGTTTTTCCCGCTCCGACAGCGTATGCTTGTCTGAACCCGGGTTCCGGCGCACAGAACACTAAGCCGGACTTACGCGTATCCTTCTTCTAAGAGGGTCGACACCCCAGATTGAGAGGGAAAGCTCACTTCCTATGTCAAAAACCCTGCCGCCTGCGTTAGAAAGCGCGAGTTCAACCAGAAACTCCGGGATATAGACGTTAAACCCGTTATATCCCCTGGAACTCACGTAGCCCGTAGCCCCCTTTATGTCTTTTTCCAGAAGATAGCGGATAAGCCAGTACCTGTGTCTGCTTCTCTGTGCGTTTTTTATTTCCCTGGTGGCGAGACTCACCCGCGTGTTTGTGTCTTCAAGCTCGCTCTCCGAGCAGCAGATCTTTTGCTCCTCGAGCCAGGATATAAGCTGGCGCTGCATGACAAGATCCATGTACCTTCTGATCGGAGAGGTTATCTGAACATAGCAGGCAACCCCCAGAGACCTGTGGATTTCAGGAGTGGAGGCAACAAAAGAGGGTTTTAAGTGCTTTATTACCTTTACGGGAAAAAGAACGTCTTCGGGGTCAAGTTCTCTGGCTTCAGGATCAATCTCCTGGGTCTGAGAGCGAAAAAGGGCCGGAATTTCGTTTTTGCTGAAAAAATCCCCCGAAAGCCGGTTCATAAGTATCATGCATTCGGAAACTACATTATGGGCAGGGGAATCCATGTAGTCTTTGGCGATTGATATTTCCCCCTGGTCTCTGACCCTGATCTTGAGTTCCGGAAGCTGCACTATAAAAGCCCCTTTGTCCACTCTCCCGCTTCTGAGTGAATCAGTGAGGGCGACAAGGGATTTTCCCCACTGCTCCTGGTGTAATATTTCAGTAGCTTCGGCGTAGGTAAGATTTTTCGAAACCCTTATGACCGTCACCTCAAAACGATAATCGATCAAGGTGAAGTCTTCTTTGTTAAAAGTGGCGAAAAGGGAGAGCACGGGCCGAGGGTCACCGGCGGTCAGGCTCAGTTTCCGGCTCACAAGCTCTCTGGGAAACATATCCACTCGCCCCTCCGGAAAATAAACCGTCTCGGCGCGCTCAAGGGCCCCCTGGTCAAGAAAAGATCCCCTGCCCATGAAATGGGCGACATTCGAGATGTGGACTCCCAGAGTGACCCGGTCTTCGTGGACCTCAAAGGAAATGGCGTCATCAATGTCCTGAGTCGTTTCACTGTCAACGGAAAAAACTTCGAGGTCCGTCCTGTCCGTAAGGCCCTCGAAGTCTCCCCGGACGCTCAAAACAGCTTCCACCTCCTCAAGCGTCCTTTGCGAGTGCTTGAAATGAAAAGCGATTTTTTTTGATTCCGGGTCATCGTCTTTCTTCCAGAAACCCGTTTTTATAAGAAATTCAACCGCCGATTCCACTTCCTTAAGCCCCGCTTCATAAAGAAAGCCCTTGGCTTCCTTAGCCCGTTCATAACCGTCAAGATCAATGACGTACCGCTCGATGAGTTCAAGAAACTCGCCGTGGCTTTCATCGACCACCGCAGGAGCTTCCCCACTTATAACGGAACGCACCCAGCTTATGGCGGCCTGCGCTTTTCGTTCCCTTTCTTCTCTGAGTTCAAGGGTGCGAAGTGTCTTGGAGACATCTTCCCGCGAGCGAACTAGATAGGCATCTTCGTCTCTCGCAAGGTAGACCGTGTTTTTATCCACGGCCCAGAAAAGCAGAAATCTCTGCTCCGAAGAAACCTGTTCCACCCCCGAATACAGCTCCAGTATCTCCTCAAAGCTCACGGTTTCCTGCTCCTCCACAACGCACTGCCACAACGTTTCCAGATCAACAGAGTCTTTTTTTTCCTCAAGCTCTCTTCTCCATTTTCTCATTTCGAGTTTTCTCTCAGAGTCAGTCAGGGTTTCGGGGACGGTTATTCCGGTTAACAGTACGACTTTTTTCGGTTCAACCGAGTAGCGCTTACCATCTTCTGAGAGGATGGAGAGTTTGTCGGGATGGGCAGAGAGGACCACTCCGAGGGCAGGCTCCCTTCTTTTCCTGTAGGCAATAAGTTCGTTTATGCTGGGAAGATTCATCGAACGGGACAATTCGATCAGCTAGAAGAATCCTTGTACCAAAGCGCTCCTCTTACGAAATCCCTGAACAGGGGATGAGCGCTTAGGGGCTTTGACTTGAATTCAGGATGGAACTGACAGCCGACAAACCAGGGATGATCCTTGAGTTCCATGATTTCAACCAGATCTCCGTCCGGTGAGAGACCGCAAAGAACCATTCCATTTGACTCAAGAACTTCCCTGTAGCTGTTGTTCACTTCAAACCGGTGGCGGTGTCTTTCGGAGATCTCGGGAGTCTCGTAGATGCTGCTTGCCAAGGTCTCGGGCTTTATGACGCAGGGATAGGCCCCGAGTCTCATCGTTCCGCCCTTTTCACTTACATTCTTTTGGGATTCCATTATGTCTATAACCGGGTTCTGCGTATCGCCGCTGTTCTCGGTCGTATCCGCGTCATCTATGCCGCACACGTTCCTTGAGAACTCAATAACGGCAAGCTGCATACCGTAGCAGATTCCGAAAAAGGGAATCCCGTTCTCCCTCGCGTACTTCGTGGCGTCGACTTTGCCGTCAATCCCTCTCTCCCCGAATCCCCCGGGAACAAGTATGCCGTGAACATCGGAGAAGTAGTTCTGGGGACACGTTCCGTCCATTTCCTCTGAATCCACGTATTTTATCTCGACGGTTGAGTTGTTTGCTAAACCACCGTGGTAAAGAGCCTCATGGAGGCTCTTGTAAGCGTCTCCGTGTGAAACATATTTTCCGACAACGGCTATGCGCACGGTTCTTTCCATATTCTTTACTTTTCGAACGAGTTCTTCCCACTCCCCCATGTCGGGTTTCTTGGTCCACATACCAAGATATTCAATGATTATCTCGGCCAGTCCTTCTTTTTTGTACATAAGCGGAACTTCATATATGTGCTCAACATCCTTGGCCGTAATCACGGCTTTCTGCTCGAGGTTGCAGAAAAGAGCTATCTTTCTCTTGACGTCTTCGGGAAGAAACTTATCCTCGGTTCGGCACAGAAGTATGTCGGGCTGAATCCCTATCTGGAGAAGCTCCTTCACGCTGTGCTGCGTCGGCTTCGTTTTCAGTTCTCCCGCGGCGGCGACATAGGGAACGTACGTGAGATGGATGAAAAGCGTGTTCTGCTTGCCGAGGTCTGATCTCAGCTGCCTTACCGCTTCTAGAAAAGGAAGGCTTTCTATGTCTCCCACGGTGCCGCCGATTTCGACTATGATCACATCATTGCCGTCCTCAAGGGCTCGCACGCGGGATTTTATTTCATCCGTTATGTGGGGGATTACCTGGACCGTTTTGCCTAGGAACTTACCTTCCCTTTCCTTGGAAATAACGGAATCATAAACCTTGCCGCTTGTGAGATTGTTTTTCTTGCCGAGATGGGCTTTGGTAAACCTTTCGTAATGACCGAGATCGAGATCCGTCTCCGCCCCGTCATCGGTGACAAACACCTCCCCGTGCTCGAAAGGATTCATCGTGCCCGGATCAACGTTTATATAGGGATCGAGCTTCTGAAGAGTGACTCGAAGACCACAGCATTCAAGAAGGAAACCTATTGAAGAAGCGGAGATACCTTTTCCTAGGGAAGACATAACTCCGCCGGTAACAAAAATAAACTTTGCGCTTTTCACGCAGGAAACCCCTTTATAAAATTAAAGCAGCCGCAATAAACAAAGGTCGGAATTTAAATATATTCAATTGGGAAGCAGCTTACAATTAAAACTCACTAGAAAATCCTTTCGGAACCTAATTTATCTCTGCGAACCTGTTTCAGGCTGCCAGCGACGAATCTTTTGAATCTCCGGCCATGATTGCGCTCTTACCTTGTCAAGATCATAATCCCTTTGCAGGTTAATCCAGAGTTCAGGAGTGGTACCGAAAAACTGTCCAAGCCTTAAAGCGGTATCAACCGTTATATCTCGCTTCCCACGAACGATCTGCGAGATGCGATTGGGCGGCACACCAATACGACGAGACAACTCCGTCGGCGTTACCTCGATTTCCTTAAGTTCGTCAATAAGAAACTCACCAGGATGAATAGGTTCTCTAGCCATTACCTTTATACCTCCCTATTTTCTTTTTCAAGTTGATTTTTGGAATATATTTATCAACCCAATGTCAAAACGGACTCTATCTTAAGAGCTACAGCACGGCAAAAATAAAATACTCGACATAAATTGCGGGCAAGCAATACTACTTCAAACCGGAGAAATATGACAGAAGCTTTTCTGAGGCAACAGCCCTGTGGCTTATCCTGTTTTTTATGTCGGGACCAAGTTCAGCCATGGTCTTTCCATACTGAGAAACATAAAAAACCGGGTCATAACCAAAACCACTTTGACCTCTTTTCTCCTGCATAATCTGTCCGTGGCACTCGCCTTCAAAAAATTCCTGTGTGCCATCCGCAAGCACTAAAGCAATACAGCAGACAAATCTTGCATTTCTGTTCTTCTTTCCTTTAAGTTCAGAGAGTAGTTTTTCGTTGTTCTCATTATCCGAAGACCCTTCCCCGGCATATCTTGCCGAATAAATCCCGGGAGCTCCCCCAAGAGCGTCTACAACCAAGCCTGAATCATCCCCAATAGCATCCATCCCAAGAAAATCAGAGGTTGTTTTCGCCTTGATAAAGGCATTTTCCCTGAAAGAAAAACCCGTTTCCTTTATCTCGGGAACCTCATCAAAGTCCGCTAGAGAAAGGATCTCATCGTAGCCGTCAGCAAGAATTGATCTGAATTCTCTGAGCTTCCCCTTGTTTCTCGTGGCAATTACGATAGTTTTGCGCTTCATTATTTCACAAATTTACAGAAACTGCGCCTAAAAAGGTAGACATAATACTTATAGACAAGTATGACGGCAATTTTTAAAATTGGGAATCACATAAAAGGTCATCCGGACATTCTGTGACCCGACGCATAAATTGGGGTAGATCAGCAACCCGTTCCTCAGAGATTCCAAAAGTCTTCCCCAAAAAACACCTGTTTTCAGGGCCCCAGAAGACTGTTAGGTAACTCCCTGTGATAATTAGCAATCATCAACTTTCGGGCAATTAAACATACAATCTCCCATCTTGATTGCAGTGCTATAGTCAGATAGATTCTGTTAGTGAAGAATGGTCATTCAAAACAATCAAATTAGGTTGCAGGCCGATCATATCAAAGGGGTTCTGGTGATAAGTGCAGCCGGTCAAGTTCATGGTACGAACGCACGGCAATTCCACGATAATCTGTACAACGAAATTATCGCCCCTAGCAATTTTGTAGTCCTGGATCTTGAGAAGCTGTCCTACATCAATAGTGCGGGATTGCGTTCAATTCTGATTGTTGCAAAAACACTCCAAGGCAAGAATACGAGATTCGCGTTGTGCTCCTTGTCTGATTCCGTAAAAGAAATCTTCAAGATCGGAGGTTTTGACAAGATCATCGAGGTGTTCGAATCTCGTTCCGATGCTATAGCTACAATAACAGATTAAAACGACGCATTATGAAGAAGCAGTCGCTAAATCCTCGGAGCTTAGAGGAATATACACCGTCTGCGTGTGGGATATAAAGAGGCTTAATCTTTATTTATTTCCCAAGAATTCTTTATTTTGAGGCAGTTATAGAACAAGATGGTGGAGGCGCCGGGAATCGAACCCGGGTCCGGAAAAAGTTTCACTGGGCTTCTACATGCTTATCCTGTCTTTTGAATCAGACGGCAAAATCACCGGCAGGCAGGTTTTTTTACCGCAGTCCCGAGTAAAATCTCGCTGGCAAGCGCCCCGGGAATCACGTACCAGCCATCCCGCTTGAATTACGCCTCAGAAAGCCCAGCGGGCATGACGTTCTGAGACGTCGCAGTTTTTTTAGGCTGCGAGTGCGTTAATTGGTTCGGCACTTATCGTGCTTGATCAGTTTTACGAGTTAACCAAGCTCGGCATGCGGCACAAGCTTCCCTGTTTCCCGTCGAAGCCGAATCGCCCCCGTGTCTAAGTTATGAACGTTTCAAAGATCGTCTAACGGCTTTCTGCATATCCCTTTGGGCCTCGCGACGCTTGATATCCTCTCTTTTATCTCTCGTCTTCTTGCCTTTGGCAAGGGCCAGTTCGAGTTTTGCGATACCGTTTTTAAAATAAATTTTTAGAGGAATTAAAGTGTAACCTCTAATGCTGGTTTTTCCAATCAGCTTCCTTATCTCGTGGGAGTTCAGCAGAAGCTTTCTCTCCCTCGTCGGCTCATGGTTAAGTCCGCTCGCGGCATCATAAGGGGCTATGTAGCAGTTAACAAGCCTGGCTTCGCCCTCCCTTATCAGAGCAAAGCTTTCCTTGACGCTGGCGTTTCCGTTTCTGAGGGATTTAACCTCGGAGCCCTTGAGGATCAGACCCGCTTCGTACTTCTCCTCAAACACATAATCCCTGTGAGCGGTAGGGTGATTGCATACGGTTTTCATCTATCCTAATAATAATCCGCCGCAACAAAATAACCAGTATGAACTCAGAAATCCTTGGAACTGTCAATAAGAAGCGTGACTGGACCGCTGTTCACTATATGAACATCCATTGTTGCCCCGAAAACACCGGTCCTAACCGGAATTCCACGTTCCGCGACCTCAGCAATGAAAAGTTCGTAGTACCGCCTCGCAAAATCTCCACCGGCGGCCCGTGTGTAAGAAGGTCTTCTGCCCTTTCTGCAATCACCGTAGAGGGTAAACTGGGAGACAGCCAAGATCTCTCCTCCCGTATCCTTGATACTCAGATTCATTTTGCCTGAGGAATCCTCAAATATCCTTAGGCCAGCTACCTTCTCCGCGACATAAGCAATTTCTTTTTCCGAGTCATTTTTTTCAACTCCAATAAGAACTACCATTCCCGGGCCGATGCTGCCGACCACATTTCCGTCAACGCTAACTGACGCTTTGGTTACCCTCTGTATAACAATTCTCATTGCAGATTTTCTTCAGACTAACTAATAAAAATCATACGTAACGCCTGGGGACCCTCGGCGAAATCCGTGACAAGACTTCGTAGGGTATGGTTTGGGCCCAGGAGGAGACATCCTCGACACTCACGAGTCCATCTCCGAAAAGCACTGCTTCGTCCCCAACACAGACACCCGGAATGTCCGTTACATCGACCATGATGAAATCCATGCAGACGGACCCTATAAGCGGAGCGAGTCTCCCGCCGAGGGAAACTTTCGCCCTGTTTGAAAGAGCTCTTGGGTAGCCGTCGGCATATCCAACCGGAAGGGTTGCGATCAGCGTTTCTCTCCTGGTAACGAAAGTTCCTCCGTAGCCGACCGAAGTGTCCTGGGAAACTTCTCTGAGCTGCACTATCCTCGTTTTCAGTTTCATAACGGGCCTTAGGCCAGCCTCCCCCATATCTCCTGAACCGTAAAGCATTATCCCGGGTCTTACGATATCCATGTGAGAATCCGGAAATCTCTGAATGGAGGCGCTGTTTGCGGAATGGACGTAGCGGTATTTAATTCCCAGCTCGTCAAGAAAAAAAAGGCCTTCGCGGAAAATCCCGAGCTGATAATCCGTATAATCGCTTTGGTGAACCTCAGAGGAAGCAAGATGCGTGAAAACACCCTCAAGCATTACTCCGGGAAGTTTGGCGGCCGAAGCGAAAAAAGATTCTATGTCGCCTACTCCCACTCCGAGCCTGGTCATTCCCGTATCGACTTTCAGGTGATAACCGACTGTTTTTCCGTACTTAACTGCGGCTTCAGAAAAAGCCTCAAGCACATCAAGGGAATAACACGCCGGAGTAAGCGTGTTCTCCACTACTACAGCGGCTTCCCGGGGATCAATCCCTCCAAGAAGAAATATTCCGTTTTTTACTCCGGCTTCCCTGAGTTCCATCGCCTCCGGTACGGTGGCTACCCCTAAAATATCCGCTCCATTACTAAGGGCAACTTCACTTAACTTTACCGCACCGTGTCCGTAAGCGTCGGCTTTGACAATTGCCATAATACGGACATTCTCCTCTACAATTCTTCTTACTTCGCCAAGGTTTGACTTAAAAGAATCGAGACTGATTTCAGCCCAAGTAGGTCTCATTGCCTGGAAATTTCTCCAAACTGAGTAAAGAATCTCGTTCGAATTACCTGTCCGCTGGCTCGGTACTTCCCAAGTCAGCTAAAGCGAGAATTATACCATTACCCAAAACAGGTTTCAGACACGCCTCATTTTAGAAACACAAAGAGACCTGATTCAGCGGAATTCCCAAAGGGCCCGGTCACGGTTTCCTAAGGCAAGCAATCGATAATATCTCCAACGTCCGCGCTTTCCGGAACCTCGCCGTCCCCAGACACTTCGCACAGAAATAACGGAACTCTGCAGCTTCCCGGATGGATATAGCGACACCGCACACGGTCAGGATTTTACCAAAGTCCTAACCTGACTCCGCCGCCGATGTAATGTCCTCCGAACTCCGATTCCACAGAACTGCCAGTCAAAGCGCCTTTGAACTTCACATCTTCAAAGGAAGCTAAATAACGGTAGTCAAGAGTTATAGTCAAGTCGCTTCCACCGATTAATCCGTTGCTGATTCTGTAGCCCAGCCCGGTGCCTAACTGATAAACAAAAACATAGTCCTCATCATCAACAACAAGAACCCGGCCGGAATGAGCACCCTCACCCAATTTAGGATTGGCTGATATACGAGCCATGCCCAATCCACCGCCGAGATAAGGTATCAGGTTGTCACTCAAGTCAAGATCATAATAAGCGTTCAGCATCAAGGTGGCCGCGGAAAGCTTACCCGCCATTTTCGTTTTCCCGGTTGGTACATCGAGCAATTCAAGGGCTCCCGGCATTTTTACGTCCATTTCCTTAAAACAACTCTCTCCTGCGTAGCCACCCTCAGCTTCAAGACGGAGACCATTACCAAGGGCGTAGCCAAGCGCAAGGTTAAGACTGAATCCTTCGGTGAAATCGACTGTACCATCGAAAGGATCATATTGAGAATTCATGAAACTAACCGAGGGAGCAGAGGTATTGGCGCTACTGAGCAATGAAAGAGAACCACGGACTCCAACGGTAAATCTGCCAACTGCTTCTTTTTTTGCCTCAGGCATCTCCCGCACGGCTCCGGTGGAAGACTCCCCGACATCAGCGCTCTGCTCTGTCACAGCCTCATCCTTAACTTCAGAAGAAATTTCGGTGCTTTCTTCTTTATCAACGTCAGTGGGGCCGCCTCCCGCCAAAGCCAAAGACGTACCAAGCAATATGGAAAACAAAAGCGAGAGAACTTTTATTGACAAGAGACTGGCTCTGCCAGATCGAAACGATAATTTCATCAGATGTTACTCCTTTAATAAATTCCGGCTTTCTTATTATCTTGGAACTTTACGGCATAGTGCTAGGTTTTTCAATGTCACACACGAAATTTAGACTTGATAAAAGACAGGAAGTCCGGTCTTTTTATCTGTCTTCCCAAATTAAGGCATAACGGGAAATTCCAGGAAAAACGGCATGAAACTGAACAGATATGAACTTCGCTGCGTTCTCGTAATAGGAACAATAATCGCGCTCAGGCTTCTGGGAATATTCCTGATAGTCCCAGTTTTCAGCATATACGCCGTAAACTACGAGGGAGCCACTCTCTCATCCGCGGGAGTCGCATTTGGAATATACGCACTTACCCAGAGCCTGCTTCAGATACCTTTCGGCATGGCAAGCGACAGGTTCGGAAGAAAGCCGGTAATAGTGTCGGGACTCCTGATCTTCTGCCTGGGAAGCGTTCTCTGCGGTTTCGCGGACAATATCTGGGAACTCATAATAACCAGGGCGCTTCAGGGAAGCGGCGCGATAGGTGCGGTCGCCCTGGCCACCCTCGGAGATTCCACAAGAAACGAAGTAAGGGCACAGTCTTTTATGCTGACCGGGATAATAGTCGGGATTGCATTTATAACTTCACTTGTAATCGGCCCGGTACTCGCGACAAAATTCGGTTTCGAGAGCCTTTTCTTCATACTCGCGGCCCTGGGTTTAGCGGCGATGCTGGTTGCTTTTTTCATCTTCCCAGAACTTCCAAAGAAAAAAACAAGGGACAGAAAAGAAATTCTTCTCAAGCTCAGGGAACCGGAAATTGGAAAAATTCTTTCCTCAACCTTCATAACATCCCTCACCCTTAACCTTATTCTGTTTATCTATCCATTGGACTGGAAGAATCTCGGCACCGGACCCGAAGACCTGTGGTTTGTCTATCTGGTAATACTAGCACCGAGCGCGCTTCTGGTTAACCTCTATATCAGGATTTCCGAGACGAGAAAAACTCTCGGACAGGCGGCCCAGTTCGGGCTTTTCTTCTTAGCGGTCGCTTTTTTTATCTATCTGCTTCGGGGATCCGACAGCATCACTCTCTACGTCGCGGGAGGGGTGTTCTTTTTCGGGCACACCATATTTCAGTCCATACTCCCCGCGTTCGTCACGCAGAGAGTCTCCTCTGAGAACAGGGGCTTTCTCTCCGGTTTTTTCAATCTGGCGAATTTTATGGGGGCCTGCGTGGGGGGAATGTCCGCCGGTATACTTTATGAGACACACCCGTCCTTGCCCCTGATACTCGGACTTTTGTTCTTAATACTGTGGAGCTTTGTAGGGCTTCCCAGACCGCCACTGGAACAGACTGAAGAAAAATGAAGATATACACGCTTGAGAGAACGGAGCTTTTGCAGGTTTCTCTTGAAACGGCCTGGGATTTTTTCTCCAATCCGAACAATCTTCCCGAGATAACTCCCTCGGGACTCAACCTGCGGATAACATCTGGGGCAGAAGAAAAAATATATCCCGGCATGATAATTACCTACACCGTAACGCCTATACCTTTTTTCACAAGTACCTGGGCAACGGAAATAACTCAGGTTGATCCGCCGCACTATTTCGTTGACGAGCAGCGATTCGGGCCTTACAAATTCTGGCACCACAAGCATTTCTTTGCACAGGTCGGGGAGCAAACGCAGGTACGGGACCTCGTTCACTACTCCCTGCCGTTTGACCCGATCGGAAGATTGGCAAATTCGCTTCTGGTAAGCAGGAAACTGGACTCCATATTCAATTACAGAAGCTCATGCCTTAGAAAATTGTTTGGAAATCGAAAGAAATAGCCTAAACTTTCCCCGCTACAGTATCAGCTTGATGTGTAATATAACTCAAGGTATATTGAGCGAGCCATATTTACATGTAAGAGGACACGGAATTCCACGAGGTAGATTATGTCCGTGGGTTTGACCCGGCTATTTTGATTGCGGCACTTTTGGACTTCGGAACCCCGTTGGAAATTGAAACAAAGACCACCTTACAAACTCTGGCTCTCGAGGAAAAACCGTGAATTTTTCTGAATACAAAAACAAAAAAAAAGATGCTCCTCTTATATCCTTTGAGGTCTTTCCTCCGAAAGACGATCCTGAATTCGAAAAACTCAAAGACACCCTTGCGAAACTCGCTGAACTTTCACCCGCCATAATAACAGTAACACACGGTGCCATGGGAAAGGGGCGCAAAAGAACAGCTGAAGTTGCCTCCTACATAAAAAATGTTATCGGGACGGAAAGCGCCTGCCATCTGACCTGCATAGGATATTCCGAAAAGGAAATAGATATGATGCTCGAGCAGATTGAACAGGAGAAAATACGCAACATAGTGGCCCTCAGGGGAGATATTCCGAAGGAAAATGGCGAGAAGCTTCTGTCCGAGGGAGCTTTCCAGCACGCAAACCAACTCGTGGAACACATAAGAGAATACGAAAAAGAAAAACCGCAGCAGTTTTCCATAGCAATCGCTGGTTACCCGGAAAAACATATCGAATCCCCGAGCTTTGATGAAGACATAGCGAACCTGAAAAAGAAAGTGGACGCTGGGGCCGACATCATAATCACCCAGCTTTTTTTCGATAACCGCTACTATTTTGATTACGTTAACAGGGTAAGGGCAGTCGGAATAGATCTCCCCATTATCCCAGGCCTTATGCCCGTACTCTCATCAAAACAGGTAATAAGAATATCCTCGCTTTGCGGAACGGAAATACCCGCATCACTGAAAAAGAAACTGGATGATGCAGGAGACGACAACCGCAAGGCGGTGGAAGTGGGAATCGCCCAGTGCAGAGACCAGGTAAGGGAACTTATCGATAAGGGAGTACCGGGAATTCATTTCTACGTTCTCAACAGAACCTCCCACATAGAAAAGATCCTGGAATCCGTCTGATGCCTGAAACGAAAAAGATTTTTGATGAAGTGGCGCGTCACTACGACTGGCTAAATACTCTTTTCAGCCTCGGAATTCACAAACTTTGGAGAAAAAAGCTGGCGGATGAGTTGCGCGGTGCCGAATACAATCTGGACATAGCAACCGGTACGGCGGAAGTCGCGATCGAGGTTGCGAAAAAACATCCCTCAACCAGAACTGTCGGTATCGACCCCAGCATGAACATGCTGCGGATAGCGAAAAAAAAGATCGAAGACCTTGATTTCAGGGAAGAAGTAGCGCTTGTGTCAGCTGCTGCGGAAAACCTTCCCTTTGCAGAAAAACAGTTCGACTCCGTCACCATAGCCTTCGGCATAAGAAACACCGTCGATTACGAACTTTCCCTGAGGGAAATAAGAAGGGTCTTAAGGGAAAACGGGAAACTTTTCATACTTGAATTCGCGATCCCGAGAAATCCCGTTTTTAAACCCATTTACATGGTTTATTTCAAAGTCTTGATGCCCTTTGTCGGAAGCATTTACGGCAGGGGCAAAGAGTACAAGTATCTGGCTGAATCCGCCGCCGCGTTTCCTCAGAGAGAAAATTTCATGCGAGATCTTGAAAACGCAGGGTTTCGCGACTGTGAGTACTCAGAACTCACCATGGGAGTGGTAGTGCTTTATCAGGCAACCAGATAATCAGACTCTTCGGGACCATGGCCCAACGGTTATGGGTAAAGCCTGTCTATACTCCAGCCGCCATCCGGGGAAGGAATGTATCTGAAACGGTCGTGAAGCCTGTTTTTTCTTCCCTGCCAGAACTCAAAGCGCACTGGACTCACTACGTATCCTTTCCAGAATTCAGGCCGCGCTATACTTTTCCCTTTCCATTCAGACCGGAACTGTTCGTATTCCTTCTCAAGCAGTTGCCTGCTTGCAAGAACTTCGCTCTGCCTCGAAACACATGCTCCTATCCGGCTTTGGCGAGGTCTGGACTTAAAGTATTCATCGGCTTCCCGTTCCGGCAGAAGTGAGACTTCGCCGTCTATTTTCACCTGCCTTTCAAATTCAGGCCACCAGAAGCAAAGCGAAGCAACCGGATTCTCAGCTATATCCCGGCCCTTACGACTAAGAGAATTTGAATAGAAAGAAAAGCCCCTTTCGTCATAACCCTTGAGAAGCACCACTCTTGAGGACGGAACGCGGTCCGCTCCTACCGTAGAAAGAATAAAAGCATTTGGAAAATCGATTTCCGCTTTGAGAACCTCGCCATACCAGAGGTCAAACTGAACGAACGGGTCTTCGTCAAGATCTTTTCTTTCAAGTTTCAATTTCAGGTACTGGCGTGAATGGAAATTATCTTTTTTTGACATTTTATCTCAGAACAACATCCTCAAGTGCGCGACCCAGGTCTTCGTGCAAGAACTCGTAACCGGAGGAAAGGAGCTTCTCAGGGAAAACCATGCTGCCGGCAAGCATCGTGGAGCGGCCCATCTCTCCGAAGAAAAGCCTTACGGCAAACGCGGGGATTGGAAACCATGCGGGTCTTCGCAGAACTGACGCAAGCGTGGCGGTAAACTTCCTGTTAGTCACCGGATTTGGGGATACCGCGTTAACGGGCCCGTTTACTTCTCCATGCTTCAGCAGATAAATAATTATCCGCGAAAGGTCTTCTATCGATATCCAGCTTAGGTACTGACCACCACTTCCAATAACTCCCCCAAGACCCATTTTGAAAAGAGGCAGCAAAGAGCCCAGTATGCCTCCTTCGGGGCTCAGTACAACTCCTGTGCGCAGGTTTATGACCCTTACGCCAAGGTCCGAGGCCCTGTTGGCCTCATTCTCCCACTCGCAGCAAACATCGGGAAGAAACCCGGAGCCGGCCACGGAGCGCTCAGTAAGTCTTTCTTCCTCCCTGTCCCCATAGTAACCGATTGCCGAAGCACAGATAAAGGTTTTGGGAGGATGTTGAAGTCCAGAGAAAAGATTCACCAGGTAGCGGGTACTGTGCACCCTGCTCCGCCGTATCGAATTCTTTTTCTTTTCAGTCCATCTGCAGACTATATTCTCCCCTGAGAGATGAATAGCGGCGTCAAAGCCTTCAAGTAAAGATGGATCGTCGACATGGCCCCCCTCCGGATCCCAGAAAATCAGATTCTCTCCCTCAACCCGCGATCTTACAAGACGCCATACCTCATAGGAATCCGAGGGAATGGAATTAAGAAGATGGGTTCCCAAGGTCCCGGTCGATCCTGAAACAAGTATTTTCATTCTCCTAGCTGAGAAACCTGAACTCACGAGGCAAAGGCTTCGATCAGTCGCTCCTGGTACTCCCTTACCTCCCTGAAATCAAGAAAATAATGAGGGGCGCTGAGCACAGGAAGGTCTATATATTTCCTGTACTCCTCCACTCTCTCCCTGCAATGCTTCTCATCCCCCACAACTGCAAACGCATCAACCATTTCATCACTGACACCTTTTATCATCGCACGGATATCTTTTCTGCGAAAAGCATCCCTTATCCCTTTTACCTCATCCACAAAGCCGTGAAGCCTGAAAGGAGGATCATAGGCTTTTACTGTAGCGTAAAAGGCTATGGTCGCCCGAGCGGCCTCTCTCGCCCTTTCCCAGTCATGCGAAACGGCACAGGTAATAATTGAGCATTTCGTGAAATCTCCGTCTTTTCCACGTTTCTCAAGTCTTTCTTCAAGCGAAGGCGAAACCACCTTTTTTATATATTCAAGCGAACAGACTACATGTCCCATGTAACCGTCCGCGATTTCTGCAGCAGCGCCAACCATCTTGCTTCCTATACCAGCCACGAATATAGGTATATTTTGTCTGACAGGTTCAAAAGCCCTTTTGTAACCCCTTGTGTTTACGCGGTAAAACTGCCCTTCGAAAACAATATCATTGCCTGTATGAGCCTCGGACAGAATCTCCCTTATCAGCCCGACGCATTCCCTTATCCTCGTAACCGGCCTGTCTCCATAGAGAATACCGTGGAAATTCTCGTTTGTTCTCTTTGCCCCGGTACCAAGACCCAGTATCAACCTCCCCGAACTTATTTCGTCAAGATCAAGAGAAGTAATGGAAGTAACCAGCGGGCTTCTCACAAAGGCAAGAGCAACCGCGGTGCCAAGTTTTATTTCAGAGGTGACTGGAGCAATTGCAGAGAGCTGCTGAAAAGGGGTCCTGTAAAGTTCTGTGGCCCAGACGGAGTGAAAATTCGCTTTCTCAGCAGCAACAGCGAGGTCCTTGAGTTCTTCAATTGATCTCGCATCAAGTATAAACCCGACTCTTCTCATCAGGTCTATTATAAATAATAGGGAAGACGGAAAAAACCCGTTAGGTATGCGCGGGGAAAAAAGAAGGACTTAATCCTTGGTCTTTTCGTCAGAGCCGTCCTGCTCTTTGGGTTCCTGGGAGTCCGCTTCTGTCATCTCGGGTTCACCCTGTTCATCCATCTGGCTCTCGGCGTTTTCCTCCATCTCAACCGGATCAGCCTTTTTCGCAGATTTCTTCTTCGAACTTTTCTTCGTAGACTTGACCTCGGTCACCTCGGCCTCGCCCTGTTCGTCCACCCGGCTCTCGGCAGTTTCCTCTTGCTCAACCAGACCAAGTTCTTCTGCGGATTTCTTCTTCGAACTTTTCTTCGGCGTACTCTTGGTTTCAGTCTTGGGTTTAGCCTTCCGCCTTTTTCTTTTGGCCTTGTACTCTTCGGTTACAAGCTCAATAAGGGAAATGGGGGCGTTATCTCCCCTTCTGTAACCAAGCTTCACAATCCTCGTATAGCCACCGGGACGCTCCATATACCTCTGGGCAAGTTCGGAGAAAAGTTTTTCCACAACTGCACGATCCCTTACATATCCCAGAGCCTTTCTTCTCGCGTGAAGACTTCCGTTTTTGCCTAATGTTACGAGCTTCTCCACAACCCTTCTTATTTCTTTGGCCTTCGTGTCGGTTGTATTTATCCTGCCGTTACGCAAAAGATCTGTAGCCATGTTGCGGAACATGGCTTTTCTGTGTTTTGTAGTAACCCCCAGCTTTCTTCCCGATTTTCTGTGTCTCATCTTTCCACCGTATACGGACCCGAACCCCGGTCACTCCCCGGAAATCTCAGAATCCCGCCTCTCCCTTTCGTCTTCAAAGACCTCGGTATCTATAGCCATCCCAAGACTCAGACCCATTTCGTTAAGTCTGGCGGTTACCTCTTCAAGGGAAGTTTTTCCGAAATTCTCAAGATCAAGAAGCTGTTGTTCTGTCTTCTGAACCACTTCTCCGATGTATTTTATTTCCGCCTTTTTAAGACAGTTTATAGATCTCACCGAAAGTTCCACATCCTCTATAGGAATAAAAAGCTTGTCGTCGGTCCCACTTATACCCATGGACTCTTCCTCTTCCACCTTGTCCGCGAGTTCCTCATCAAAATCAATGAAGACATTTAGCTGCTGCTTAATAATTTTTGCACTGTAAGCAAGTGCTTCTTCGGGAAGAATCGTACCGTTTGTCCATATTTCAATGGTCAGTTTCTGATAATCGGTCCTCTGCCCTACTCTGGCGTTGGTAACCGCATAATTAACTTTTTTGACGGGCGAGAAAAACGCGTCAACATGTATCAGGCCTATCGACTTCTCAGTCTCTCTTCTCGATACCGGCTCGTAACCACTCCCCATCTTCACTGTTAGTTCCATTTCAAGCTTCGCGTCATCTCCCAAGGTCGCTATATGCTGTTCGCCGTTAACCACTTCCACCATGTGAGTTGTTTCTATGTCGGACGCCTTGATTTCTGCCGGGCCATCCGCTTTCAGAACTACTGCCTGGGGGTCGTAAGTATGCATTTTGAGATCCACGTTTTTAAGGTTCAGTATGATCTCTGTAACATCTTCCATAACTCCCGGTATGGTAGAAAATTCGTGCCGTACCTTGTCTATCTTGACAGCGGTAATAGCAGGACCTTGTATCGAGGACAGAAGAACCCTTCTAAGCGCGTTACCAAGAGTAATACCGTAACCCGGTTCAAGAGGTTCGCAGATAAATTTGCCGTAGAAAGGAGTTGATACCTGCTCGTCTTTTTCAAGCGCTTTGGGGTATTGCAAATCTCTCCAGTTTTTCTGAAAATTCTCCAAGTTTCGCACCTCCGTGTGTGCCAGGCTTTTCTAGACCCTTGAGTAAAACTCAACGATCAACTGTTCATCTATGGGAACCGTGACGTCCTCTCTCTCGGGAAGCTTGGTTACAATTCCGCTGTAATTGTCCCTGTCAAGCTCAAGCCACTGGGGAAAACCCCTTCTCTCAAGACCTTCAAGAGACTGGTTGACGTGCGGGTTACTTCTGGTTTTTGTCTTGATTTCTATTTTGTTTCCCTGCTCAACGCTGAAAGAAGGAATATTGACTCTCCTGCCGTCCACGAGAACATGTCCAAGCCAGACCAAGTGTCTGGCCTCGTTGCGAGAACTGGCAAACCCGAGCCGGTAGACCACATTGTCAAGCCTTCTCTCAAGAAGCAGTATGAGCATTGCGCCAGTCACTCCGCTTCTCCTCGCGGCCTCGGCAAAATAACGGCTGAACTGCTTTTCGGTCAACCCGTAAATACGCTTAACCTTTTGTTTTTCCCTCAATCTTATTCCGTAGTCGGAGAACTTGGAACGGCCAATCGAGGCTCCGTGAACTCCAGGTCCGCGGTTAGGCCTTTTCTGTATGGCACATTTTGACGTATAACACCTGGCGCCCTTAAGAAAAAGCTGTTCGCCCTCTCTCCTGCAAAGCTTACAAGATGGTCCTCTATATCTAGCCAATTACCTTCTTCCTCCTTGAAAACAGCGTGAACGTAATCTCTCCCACAATGCCTACACCCTTCTTCTTCCAGGTGGTCTGCAACCATTATGGGGAATCGGGGTGACATCCTTTATCATCAGCACTTTCACCCCGGCAGCCTGAACGGCTCTTATGGCCGGCTCCCTTCCGGGACCGGGACCGCTCACGTAAACATTAGCTGACTTAAGCCCGAAGGTCTTTGCCTTTTTCGATGCGTCATCCGCCGCCACCTGGGCCGCAAACGGCGTCCCTTTCCGGGTGCCCTTAAACCCCCTGTTGCCGCCGCTTGACCAAGCTATGACGTTTCCATTCATATCGCTGATCGTGACTATAGTGTTGTTAAAAGTAGCCTGTATGTTGACCACTCCATGTTCGACGAATTTCTTTGTTTTCTTCTTTGTGAATTTTCTGCTCATTTGGAAAAACCCTTATTTGCCGGCTTTCTTCTTCTTCGCTATCGCTGTACCTCTGCGACCCTTTCTCGTTCTTGCGTTCGACTTGGTTTTCTGTCCCCTTACCGGAAGTCCCGTCCTGTGCCTAATACCCCTGTAGCAACCTATCTCTATTAGGCGCTTTATGTTGAGTTGAACCTCTTTTCTCAGATCTCCCTCAACGGTGTACTCGCCTTCAATTATCGTCCGCAGTTTTGTTACTTCCTGATCGTCAAGATCCCCTGATTTTTTGTTTACATCTATACCGGCCTTATCGAGTATAACGTTTGAGGTTGCCCTACCTATACCGTAGATATACGTAAGACCTACCTCTACTCTTTTATTAAGCGGTATATCAACACCTGCTATTCTAGGCATTAAGGCATATCCTCCTGAGCGCTATCCTTGTCTCTGCTTGCACCTTTTGTTAACACAGATCACCCGCACGACCCCCTTGCGCCTGATGATCTTGCACTTGTCGCATCTTTTTTTTACCGATGCCCTCGTCTTCATTCTGCTTCCGCCCCTGTCTTCACTTCTTGAGTCTGTAAGTGATTCTTCCCTTTGTAAGATCGTAGGGAGATATCTCAAGCTTTACCCTGTCTCCGGGAAGTATCCTTATGAACCTCGTTCTCATTTTGCCGGACACATAAGCCAGCACCTCGTGATTGTTCTCTATCTCGACCATGAACATCGCGTTGGGCAGAGCTTTTGTTATAGTTCCTTCAAACTCTATTTTTTCTTCCTTCTCCATCACCCGTTCCTAGTGAATCCTTTCGGTAAGAATTTCAGGACCATTATCCGTAAGAGCCACAGTATGCTCAAAATGAGCGGAAAGTTTACCATCATAAGTAACCGCCGTCCACCCGTCTTCAAGTATCTTCGTTTTCTCCGACCCCTCGTTCACCATAGGTTCTATGGCCATGACCATCCCAGAACGAAGTCTTATTCCTCCTCCCTTACCATTTGGAGGAATAAAATTCGGCACTTGCGGTTCCTCATGGAGTTCCCTGCCTATTCCATGACCGACAAAATCTCTGACTATAGAAAAACCCTCATTTTCAACATAGGTCTGTATCTCTTTTGATATATCCAGAACCCTGTTTGAACTTTTCACCATGTCTATGCCCCTATAGAGGGAATCCCTGGTAACCCGAAGCAGTTTCTCGGCAACTGGCCGGACTTTGCCGACCGCAACCGTTATTGCCGAGTCGGCGTAATAACCGTCTAGCAGCACTCCGAAATCTATTCCCACTATGTCGCCGTCCTTAAGCACTTTTTTCTTCGAGGGAATACCGTGGACTATCTCTTCGTTAAGGGCAAAGCACACCGACGCTGGATAATTTGCGTAACCCTTAAAAGCAGGCTTAAAGCCTCCCGTTGCGCATATTCTTTCCGCAATCCCGTTAAGCTCCCAGGTGGTCACTCCTTCCTTTGCCTCTTCCTCAAGCCTCATAAGTACTTCGGAAACCACCTTGCCAGCAGCCCTCATGCGTTTGAGTTCTTCTCTGTTCTTCAAGCGAATCATTACTGCAACCGTTTCAGCACACCGTCTATCCTCTCGGCGATGTCCGATATCTGTCCTACTCCCTCAACTGCGCGCAGAACACCTGTTTTTTCGTAAAAATCCTTAAGAGGAGATGTCTGATCCTTGTAAACTCTAAGCCTGTTCCTTATCACACCCTCCGTGTCGTCCCGCCTGCCTTCTGTTTTCTGGCGTTTGGTTATTCGCTGCACAACCTCCTCGTCGGGAACCTCGAGAAAAATAACTGCGTCAATGCCGATTCCAGCATCAGCGAGAATGCCGTTAAGAGATCTTGCCTGCTCCAGAGTTCTAGGAAAACCGTCAAGCATAAAGCCTCCCTCGCCAATCCCAGAAATTTTCTGTCTTATTATTTCCGTCACGACTTCATCAGGTACAAGCTCTCCCTTGTCCATAAACGATTTAGCGTAAAGCCCGACCTCAGTCTCATTTTTCATGGCTTCGCGCAGCACATCCCCAGTCGATATATGCTCAACCTCGTATTTCTCCCTTATGAAATCAGCCTGCGTCCCCTTTCCGGCACCAGGCGGCCCAAACAGTATCAATCTCATAACCCTTGGCAATCTCCCTTGCGTCAGAATCTGTATCTCTGCGGTTCTTTCATTCCCCTCTTCTTCATAAACCCTTCATAACTGTGAGTTATCAGAAAAGATTCGATCTGCTGCATGAAATCAAGCGTTACTCCTATTACTATAAGAAGTGACACGCCTCCGAAGTAAAACGGCAGATTAAAAGGTTCTCTCTCAAGAAAAGCTGGCAACACGCAGACCGCCGCCACGTATATGGCCCCTATAAAAGTAATTTTCCCAAGCACATTGCCTATGTATTCCGATGTCTTTCTGCCCGGCCTTATCCCCGGTATGTTTCCGCCGTTTTTCCTCAGGTTATCCGAGAGATCGTCCGGGTCGTATATTATTGAAGTATAGAAGAAGGCGAAGAATATTATGAGTACGGCAAAGATCAGGTTGTATACGAACACGTTTTGAAACACAAGGTCAGAGAATGTGCGAAGAGCCGGGAAATCGGCAAAGGTAACAATCGTAGCGGGGAAAATAAGGAGCGAAGAAGCGAAAATCGGAGGAATGACCCCTGAAGGATTGGTTTTAAGAGGCAGATGGGAACTCTGCCCTCCCATTACCTTCCTCCCCACGACCCTCCTGGGGTATTGAACCGGTATTTTTCGGTAAGAACGCTCAAAGTAAACTATGAGGCCCATGAGAAACCCTAGGAAAATAAAAATAAGCAAAACCCCCAAAACGGTAATCTCGCCCGTGCCGACGAGCCTTGAGAGGTTCCAGAACGCCCCGGGAATACTGGCGATTATCGATGCGGCGATAAGAAGAGATACCCCGTTTCCGATTCCGTTCTCCGTTATCTGCTCTCCAAGCCACATAACGAAAAGTCCGCCTGCGGTTAGTGTGAGAACTGCCGTAATCTTGAACATCAGACCGGGGTCTGTAACGGCACTTCCGACAGTGGCCGCTCCTACTCCGCCACGCTCAAGGGTGACCGCAAGCATAAAACCCTGAACGAGACATATAAGAACGGTGCCGTACCTTGTGTACTGATTTATTCTTCTCTTCCCGGCCTCGCCTTCTTTCTGCATTGCTTCAAGTGAAGGAAATGCCTTTACCAGAAGCGACATGATGATTGAGGCAGTAATGTAGGGCATAACCCCCAGGGCAAAAATCGACGCCTGCTCAAGCGCTCCCCCGGAGAACATGTTAAGTATGTCGAATATCGTGCCGCGGGTCTGCTCGAACATCTTGGCAATCTGGTCCGGATCGATCCCCGGAATCGGGACGAAAACCCCTGCCCTGTAAACAATGAGCATTGCGGCTGTAAAAAGAAGCTTCCTGTTAAGCTCCGGAATCCTGGGAAGTGACGCGACATTACTGCTCATACTATCTCCACTTTTCCTCCCGCGTCGTTTATCTTGCGCGCAGCCGCCTCACTGCAGGCGTTAACCGTTATGGAAAGCGCCGAGGCAATCTCGCCGGTAGCCAGGAGTTTTACGGGTTTTTTGCCGCTTACTATTCCCGCCTCGGCAAGCATCTGAATCGTAACTGACTCCGCATCCGCAAAACGCTCAAGATCCTTCAAGTTAACTATGTCGTACTGTTTTCTGAATATGTTCGTAAAGCCCCTTTTCGGGCTTCTCATTTTCAGCGGAGTTTGACCCCCTTCAAACCATCTGGACACCCCTTTCCCCGAACGGGCCCCCTGGCCCTTGTGCCCTCTTCCGCTGGTTTTCCCTTGGGAACCCGCACCTCTTCCTACCCTTTTTCTTTTTGTTTTAGATCCCTTAACCGGTGAAAGTTCGTTTAACATTTCCTTTTACACTCCACTGTTAAGCGCACGCTCTACTGCACCGCACCATAGTAATTAGGAAGATCGAGGTCCTTTATCTCCTTGTTCCTCGTCTTCGCGATTTCTTCGGGGACCTGCAGTTCCGAGAGCCCCTTTACAACCGCCATAACAACATTAAGCGGGTTCCTTGATCCGACAACTTTGGAGAGAACATCGTGTATGCCGGCAAGTTCAACCACCGCGCGCACCGCACCACCCGCTATAACGCCCGTACCCGGGGCAGCAGGCAGGAGCATAACCTTGCTTGACACATATTCCGTGTGAACTCCGTGCGGTATGGTGGCGCCGTTGCGTGGCACTCTTATTAGAGTTTTCTTTGCTTTTTCAACAGCCTTTCTTACGGCATCAGGAACCTCATTCGATTTTCCCAGTCCGGCTCCCACAATTCCGTCGGAGTTTCCGACCACGGCAAGAACGGTAAAATGGAACCTTTTCCCACCCTTGGTCACCTTAGCGACCCTCCTTATGTGAACCACTTTTTCTTGTAATTCAAGTTCCGCCGGATTTATTTTCTCCTCTGCCAAAACCAAAGCCTCCTTTAATTTTTCTCCTAAAACTCCACTCCCGCCTCGCGGATCCCGTCGGCAAGCGACTTTATCCTTCCGTGGTAGGCATAACCCCCTCTGTCGAAACGCACCTTGGTTATACCTTTCTGAACAGCCATTTCCCCGAGATGCTTTCCAACCTCTTTGGCAACCTCAGTTTTCTTCATGCTCTCAGCAGACAATCTCTTCTTCGTCTCAGAAAACATCGTTGACGCCTGAAGAAGGGTGACTTCTGCAGTATCATCTATCAGCTGGGCGTATATATGCCTTGCCGAACGGAAGACGGAAACCCTGGGAATCTCCGCAGTGCCGCTTATCTTTTTCCTCACAG
Source organism: Thermodesulfobacteriota bacterium (assembly GCA_965204035.1). Taxonomy (GTDB): domain Bacteria; phylum Desulfobacterota_D; class UBA1144; order Nemesobacterales; family Nemesobacteraceae; genus Nemesobacter. Next base: position 825,712 of record OZ241964.1, on the reverse strand, counting down.
CAAGATGTCTTCTTTTACGCGCCAGGTTTCTGCTTTTCTTTTTTACCATTACTTAGCCGCTCCAGCTTTTCCAGGTTTAAGCTTCAACTTCTCACCTTCGTAACGAACACCCTTGCCCTTATAGGAATCGGGTGGCCTTATCTTTCTTATGCGTGCCGCGGTCTCTCCCACGAGCTGCTTGTCAATTCCATGAACCGAGAGCAGAGTGCCACGTTCTTCCACAGTTGCCTCTACGCCATTTGGAAGCGCGAAATCAACCGGGTGGGAATAACCGAGTGAAAGCCTGAGCCCCGATTTCCCCAAGAGATCCGCCTTGTAACCCGTACCGGTTATACGGAGCACCTTGGTAAATCCTTCGCTCACCCCTATTACCGAATTGTTAATAAGGCTTCGCGTAAGACCGTGAAAAGACTTTATCCTTTTCTCCTCGCTTTGCCTGGAAACAACCACGGTTCCGTTCTCAAGCACGGCTTTTATTCCTTCGGGTACGGTAACCTTAAGGCTTCCCTTTGGCCCCTTGATTTCGATAGCCCCCTGTTTGGACGTCGCCGTTACCCCGTCGGGAATAACCACTGGTTTTGTTCCTATTCTTGACATTGGTTTGTCCTTAGATCACCGTGCAGAGAATCTCCCCGCCTATCTTTTTGCTCCTCGCAGCAACCCCCGTCATTATTCCGTTTGAAGTAGAGAGTATTGAAATCCCCATTCCGCCCCTGACCCTTGGAATGTCATCTTTGCCAACGTAAACCCTTCTTGATGGCTTACTTATTCTCTTTATCTCCTCTATGGCCGCCTTGCCGTCAGGACCGTATTTCAGCTTGATGCTTATGTTTTTCTTTACCCCTTCTTCGGTAACTTTATAGCTCTCCACGTAGCCTTCCTCGGTAAGAACCCTGACAATCTCGCCTTTTATAACCGAACCGGGAATCTCGACATGGCCGTGACCCGCCATGAAGGCGTTCCTTATTCTGGTTAACATATCTGCAATCGGATCCGTCATTTTTTCTCCAACATGTTTCTTAAAAACTCGCTTTTCTGACGCCTGGAAGATGACCCTTGCTGGCAAGATCCCTAAAACAGATCCTGCAGAGACCAAATTTTCTCATGAAGCCTCTCGGCCTTCCGCAAAGTACGCAACGGTTAACCGCGCGCACACGATACTTCGGCTTTCTCTTCGATTTCTCAAGCAATGCTTTTCTGGTCATAGCTCCTCTCTTTTAGCTCTTCGCAAACGGCACTCCGAGACCGGCAAGAAGCTCCATGGCCTCGGCATCGGTTTTTGAAGTGGTAATCAGGCTAATATTCATTCCCTTGTTGTACTGAACCTTGCTGTAATCTATTTCAGGAAAAACCAGATGTTCCCTTATTCCCAGAGTATAGTTGCCGGAACCGTCAAAAGCCCGCGGCGGCAGACCTTTAAAATCTCTGACTCTTGGAAGGGCGAGATTCACCAAACGGTCGAAAAACTCATACATTCTCTCCCCCCGGAGCGTAACCATGCAGCCTATCGGCTGGCCTTCCCTGAGTTTGAAACCCGCAACTGACTTCCGGGCCTTAGTAATCACCGGCCTTTGTCCTGTTATGTCTGAAAGTTCCGAAACAGCCTCATCTATTACCTTTGTCTGTCTCCCGGCTTCACTAAGCCTCCCAAGCCCCATGTTCACTACGATTTTCTCAAGCTTCGGAACCTGCATAGCGTTTCCGTAGGAAAATTTTTCAATCAGCGCAGGTACGACCTCGTGCATATATAGGGTCTTTATTCTCGGAACCATTTTCTCAGATTTCCTTTCCAGTCCTTCTGTTGTACCTTACTTTCTTACCGTCTTCGCCGGTCCTGTACCCAACTTTTACCGGCCTATTGCTCTCAGAATCGTACAGCATCAGATTCGAGACATGGATCCCGGCCTCTTTCTCGACGATACCACCAGCGGGGTTTTTCTGCGTCGGACGGCTGTGTCTCTTTATGATATTGAGCTTCTCCACAAAAGCTTTTTCGACATTTCTGTCAATTCTCAGCACCTTGCCGGTCTTCCCCTTTTCCTTGCCCGCAACTACGTAGACCGTATCCCCGGCCCTTATGTGAAACTTTCTCTTTCCAGCGGACATGTTCAAACAACCTCCGGAGCAAGCGAGATAATTTTCATAAAGCCCTTGAGCCTCAGTTCACGTGCGATCGGTCCGAAAACCCTCGTACCTATCGGTTCGTTTTCCTTGTCTATTATAACGGCGGCATTGTTATCAAAGCGCACATATGTACCATCGGGCCTTCTCTGTTCCTTCCTCACCCTTACTATCACGGCTTTGTACACAGAACCTTTCTCCACCTTGGACTTCGGAATGGCCTGCTTGACCGAAACCACAACAACATCTCCCAGCCGCGCGTACTTCCTTCCGGAACCTCCCAGGACCTTTATGCAGAAAAGCCTTTTGGCTCCTGTATTATCCGCCGAGTCCAGATATGTGCTTGACTGAATCATTGCTTTCTCCCGTAGGCCGAAGAGTCAAAAACCATGCCCTACGCACTTGCGGCCTGGCTGACCACTTTGCCCAGCCTCCACCTCTTGGTTTTGCTGTGGGGCCTTGACTCTATTATCGTGACCTTGTCTCCTATGTTGCACTCGTTGCGCTCATCATGGACCTTAAATCGCTTGCTGATTCTTATTTGCTTTTTATACCGACCGTGACTTTTGATCCGCCGTACTTCCACGACCGCGGTCTTGTCCATCTTGTTACCCACCACAATCCCCGTTCTGGTCTTTAACTTTCCTCTTTCCATGGAATTAACTCTCCGAAGCCGTATCCCGCTGTTTTTTTATGGTAAGTATCCTCGCAATCTCCCTTCTCAACTGCTTTACCCTCGCATTGTTGGGGTTCTGTCCAGTGGCAACCTGTATTCTGACATTGAAAAGCTCTTCATTCACGTCACGATGGCGCTTGTTCAGTTCTTCGGGAGTGAGGTTTCTTAGTTCTTCCGCATTCGTTGCCATCAGACAAGCTCCTCCTCGCTTCTGGACACTATCCTGGTTCTAAGAGGAAGCTTATAGGAAGCAAGTCTTAAGGCTGAGCGTGCAAGTTCTTCGCTTACTCCCGATATTTCGTAAAGGAACTGTCCTCTTTTTACCGGCGCCACGTACTTGTCCACATCCCCCTTGCCCTTTCCCATCCTGGTCTCTGCAGGCTTCTTGGTAACGGGCTTATAGGGGAATATCCTTATCCAGAGATTTGCTCCCCTTCTCACGTGTCTTGTGATCGCAATACGGGCAGCCTCTATCTGCCTTGAGGTAATCGTCCCGTTTTCCAATGTCTGAAGCGCAAGGTCGCCGAAGGCGAACGTCGTTCCCCGGGTCGCCGCTCCCCTGTTTCTTCCCTTGAACTGCTTTCTGTACTTTGTCTTCTTAGGCTGAAGCATCGGTATCTACTCTCTCAGGAACTTCGCCTGCTCTCCCTTTAGTCTTTTTCTGTATTATCTCGCCTTTGAATATCCAGACCTTTACGCCTATCACTCCGTAGGTAGTTGACGCTTCGGCAACCCCGTAGTCAAGGTCCGCACGGAGCGTGCCGAGGGGCACTCTCCCCTCCCTGTACCACTCTCTTCTCGCTATTTCGGCTCCGCCGAGACGCCCGGCAACCATGACTTTTATTCCTAGAACCCCGGCTCGGATGGAGGATGAAAGCACCCTTTTCATGGCCCTTCTGTAAGCAACTCTCCTTTCAAGCTGAAGAGCAAGGTTCTCAGCAACAAGCTGGGCATCGGTTTCGGGTCTCTTCACTTCCCTTATGTCAAGAAATATGCCTTTTCCGGTCATCTCCTGAAGTTTCTTCTTCAGTTGCTCTATCTCCTGACCCTTTCTTCCTATGATGATCCCGGGCCTTGCCGCATACACCAGAATCCTCACCTTGTCCGCCGCGGCCCTCTCAATCTCTATGTTCGAGATGGCTGCCTGGTAAAAGGTCTTCTTCACGTAGTTGCGGATGTCTATATCCTCTTTTAGCAGGGATCTGTACATCTGTTTCTCGGCAAACCACTTGGAATCCCACGATTTGGTTATTCCAATACGAAGTCCTATAGGATTAATTTTCTGTCCCAATTCAGAATCCCCTCTGTTCAAGTACTATCGTTATATGACTCATCTTGGTTTTACGGGCAAAGGCCCTTCCCATCGCCCTGGCCTTAAAACGCTTAAGTGTCGGACCCTGGGTCGCATAGACTTCCTTTACGTAAAGGGAGTCAATGTCGCTGTATCCTTTCTCAGAGGCGTTGGCCACAGCCGATTTAAGCAGCTTGGAGAGCAGTGGTGAGACCCTCCTGCGGGCGGAAAGCAGAATCGAGGAAGCTTCCTCCACGCTTTTTCCCCTTATGAGGTCAAGGACCACTCTGGCCTTCTTAGGCGACACTCTGGCATACTTATGTACTGCTTTAGAAACCATCTGCTATCTCTCAGTCGTTACTATCTTTTTCTAGCTTTTCTATCACCCGCGTGACCATGGTAGGTCCTTGTGGGAGAAAACTCGCCCAGTTTATGTCCAACCATCTGTTCGGACACGAACACGGGAATAAACCTCGTTCCGTTGTGAACCGCAAAAGTCATTCCTATCATCTCAGGTATTATCATTGAGGCTCTCGACCATGTCCTGATGATTCTCTGACTCCCGGAACTCTGCGCATGCTCAACTTTCTTCATAAGCTTTTCGTGCACATACAGTCCCTTTTTGCTTGATCTTGCCATCTGGAGCTCCCGCGATTAATCCATTCCGTAGCCAATCCTTCTCGGCTTAACTATATATTTGTCCATTCTCTTGTTGTTTCTCGTCTTCTTTCCTATCGTAATCCATCCCCAGGGGGAAACAGGATGAGGGTTTCCCTTGGTTGCCTTGCCTTCTCCTCCGCCATGGGGATGATCAACTGGATTCATCGCCACCCCGCGAACCGTGGGTCTTACGCCCTTGTGACGGGATCTCCCCGCCTTCCCCCAGACTATAAGCTCGTTCTCGGCGTTTCCGATCCTTCCCACGGTGGCCATGCACCGAACATGAATCAGCCTTATCTCGCCGGAGGCGAGTTTTATCTGGGCGTAGTTACCGTCCCTTGCGACAATCTGCGCTGCCGAACCTGCGGAACGAACCAGTTTCCCTCCGCCTCCAGGCCTCATTTCTATGTTGTGAATAACCGTACCCACGGGAATATTCTCTATGGGAAGAGCATTTCCGTTTGAAACTTCCACTCCGGGTCCGGAATTTAATTCATCACCCACTTTAAGTCCTGCAGGAGCTATGATATATCTTTTCTCGCCGTCAGCATAGGATAGAAGAGCAATCCTGGCCGAGCGATACGGATCATACTCCAGCGAGATAACTCTGGCGGGTATGCCGTGCTTGTCCCTTTTGAAATCTATTATTCTGTAGCGTCTCTTGTGACCACCGCCTTTTCTGAAGCTGGTAATCCTTCCATTCGAGTTGCGTCCTGAGTTCTTTTTAAGAGAAACCGTAAGGGACTTGTGGGGCTTTTTTGAGGTTATTTCCTCAAAATCAAACCCGGACATGAACCTTCTTCCCGGAGACGTGGGGTTGTATTTTTTTACTCCCATGATCAAACTCCCTCAAACAGGTTAATTTCTCCTTCCCTGAGCTTGACGTAAGCCTTTTTAACCGCTGACCTCTTTCCTACGACCCTGCCGAATCTTTTCACCCTTTTTCCAGGAAGCACAAGAGTTCTCACCTTGTCCACCTTGACGCCGAAAATCTTCTCGACGGAATCCTGTATCTCCTTTTTGTTGCACCTTCTGTCGACGGAAAAAACATACCAGCCGTCTTCCCTGGCCTCTGTGCTTTTCTCGGTAATCACAGGAAGTTTTATTATCGAACGGGGATCTTTCATGACAGTCTCTCCTGGATTTTTTCAACCGAATCCCGCACCATGACTATGTTCTTGTGCCTGAGGAGATCGTATACGTTAAGTCCATCATCCCTGAGCACCTTTACGTCAGGTATGTTCCTTGCCGACTTGCGGAGATTCTCGTTATCTGAACTGACAATCACAAGGGCTTGGGAAAAGTCAAAATCCTTCATGAATTTCGCCACTTGCCTAGTCTTTATCTCCGGAAGCTCAAAACTGTCGAGCACAACTATTGCACCCTCGCCGAAACGGCTTGAAAGAGCGGAAACAAGCGCCCCTTTTCTCACCTTTTTCGGAATCGAGTAAGACCAGTCCTTCGGTCTCGGTCCAAAAACCACTCCACCCTTGCGCCATATCGGGGAACGCCTGGATCCCGCCCTTGCACGACCTGTGTGTTTCTGTTTCCATGGCTTTGCTCCACCGCCTCGGACTTCGCCTCTTGTCTTAGTGGACGAGGTTCCAGCCCTTTTTTTGGCAAGCTGCCAGTTGATCACCTCATGGAGCAAATGCTTTCTGACCGGAGCTTCAAATATTTCGGAGCGAAGTTCTATTGTGCCCACCTTTTTTCTGGCGATGTCATATACGTCAACTTGAAGCATCTTTTGCCCCCTTTGACGTGTACCGGAGAAAAACCGTCCCTCCCACCGGGCCCGGAACCGAACCCTTTACGAAAAGAAGATTTTTCTCAACATCTATATCAACCACCTTGACGCCCTGGACCGTTACATTCTTTCCACCCATTCGCCCCGGCATTTTCAACCCTTTCCACACCTTGGCCGGAGATGACGCCTGTCCTATGGAGCCGGGCCTTCTGTGGGCCATACCGCCGTGTGACATTGGCTGTCTTGAGAAATTGTAACGTTTTATGGTCCCGGCGAATCCCTTTCCCTTGCTTTTAGCCGTGACGTCCAGAACATCTCCAACCTTGAAAATGTCAACTTTTACCACGTCCCCCACCTCGTAATCATCAACCGTGGCGGAGAATTCTTTGAGCTTCGCGGTAGGGTTCACTCCGGCTTTTGTGAAATGTCCCTTCATGGGGCGAGTGAGCCGCTGAGGTTTTAGATCCCCAAAACCGAGCTGAACGGCGTCGTAGCCGTCTGAATTCTTGGTTTTTTTCGAAACAACGAAACACGGGCCCGCTTCAACTACGGTAGTGACAACTTTCACCATGTCGTCGTTGAAAAACTCGGTCATCCCTCTTTTTCTTCCTATAAGTCCCTGAATCATTTTTTACGAACCCGTTAGTTTTATCTCCACTTCCACGCCCGAAGCAAGATTCAGTTTCATAAGCTCATCTATCGTCTGCTGGGTAGGTTCAAGTATGTCCACAAGCCTTTTGTGCGTTCTTATTTCGAAGTGCTCTCTTGAATTCTTGTTAACGTGAGGGCCGCGCAGCACGCAGTACCTGTTTATACTGGTAGGAAGCGGAACCGGACCCGCTATTCTCGCACCAGTCCTCTTGGCGGTATCAACAATCTCCTCCGTTGAATTATCAAGAAGCCTGTAATCAAAAGACTTAAGCTTTATTCTTATTTTCGAAGCTTTACTCATCACTCAATGATTTCGGTTACTACGCCTGCCCCGACTGTTCTTCCACCTTCTCTTATCGCGAAACGCAACTGCTCTTCCATAGCCACCGGCGCTATCAACTCAACGTCCATGCTCACATTGTCCCCTGGCATCACCATCTCCACTCCCTCTGGCAATATCACCGCCCCCGTCACATCCGTTGTCCTTAAATAAAACTGCGGCCGGTACCCTGGGAAAAACGGTGTGTGCCTTCCTCCCTCCTCCTTCTTCAGCACATACACCTCCGCCTTGAACTTCCTGTGTGGCTTTATGCTCCCGGGAGCACTCAACACCTGCCCCCTCTCCACATCTTCCTTCCCTGTTCCCCTGAGCAACACTCCCACGTTGTCCCCCGCCTGCGCATCGTCAAGTATCTTGCGGAACATCTCCAAACTCGTGGCTACAGTCTTCGTCGTCTCCTTAAACCCTACTATCTCTATCTCGTTCCCAGCTACTATCCTTCCCCTCTCCACTCTCCCTGTTACCACCGTGCCCCTCCCGGATATCGTGAACACATCCTCTATCGCCATCAAAAACGGCTTGTCCATGTCCCTCTCAGGCTCCGGCACATAACTGTCTATCTGATCCATTAACTCCACTACCTGACCAGCTGCCTCCCCATCCCCTTCTATCGCCTTAAGCGCGCTTACCTTCACTATCGGTATGTCGTCCCCGGGAAACCCGTACTCGCTGAGAAGTTCCCTTATCTCAAGCTCCACCAGCTCCAGCAACTCCTCGTCATCGAGCATGTCCACCTTGTTAAGCGCTACCACTATGTACGGCACCCCTACCTGCCTCGCAAGCAGTATGTGCTCCCTTGTCTGAGGCATCGGCCCGTCAGGCGCGCTCACCACCAATACAGCCCCGTCCATCTGCGCCGCACCCGTTATCATGTTCTTCACGTAGTCCGCGTGCCCGGGACAGTCAACGTGAGCGTAATGCCTTATATCCGTCTCATACTCCACGTGCGCTATGTTTATCGTTATCCCCCTCTCCCTCTCTTCAGGCGCCTTGTCTATGTTGTCAAACTCAACGTACTCCGCCTGCCCCCGCTTTGACAATATGTTCGTTATCGCCGCCGTTAACGTAGTCTTGCCATGATCCACATGGCCTATCGTCCCTATGTTTAAATGCGGCTTTCCCCTCTCAAACTTCGCCTTAGACATTTTTCGTTGACCTCCTTGTTAAAAAGAACATAAAAATATCAGCTGACATTGGCTGCCTGTTTTAACTCTTCGGCTATGTTGGCAGGCAAGGCGAAGTAGTGGGAGAATTCCATGGTGAACAACCCCCTACCTTCGGTCATTGACCTTAAGTGGGTCGCGTAACCGAACATTTCGCCAAGCGGAACTTCCGCCTTTACCGCCTGCATAGCACCTCTCATTTCCGTACTGCTTACTCTTCCGCGCCTTGAACTCAGATCACCTATGACGTTTCCCATGTGAGCTTCGGGAACAACCACCTCAAGCTTCATTACGGGCTCGAGCACAACCGGAGAAGATCTATGAACCGCCTCCTTAAATGCCATGGACCCGGCGATCTTAAAGGCGATCTCCGAGGAATCGACATCGTGAAAAGAACCGTCGTAAAGAGTGACCGCCACATCGACGACCGGATACCCGGAGACGACTCCAGTATCCATGGCCTCGACTATCCCTTTCTCCACCGCGGGAATAAACTCCTTGGGAATCACCCCTCCCTTTATCTGATCGTTGAACTGAAATCCTTCGCCCCTATCAAGAGGCTCCACCCTTATCTTCACATGGCCGTACTGACCACGCCCACCGGTCTGTCTTATGTACTTCCCCTCGGTCTGAGAAGTGGCGGTTATCGTCTCTCTGTAAGCAACCTGAGGCTTTCCTACGTTCGCATCGACATTGAATTCCCTCTTAAGCCTGTCGACGATTATCTCAAGGTGAAGCTCCCCCATGCCGGAAATCACCGTCTGACGGGTCTCCTCATCGGTTTTCACCTTGAATGAAGGGTCCTCCATGGCAAGTTTGCTAAGCGAGAGACCGAGTCTTTCCTGGTCGGCGTTCGACTTAGGCTCTATGGCAATCGAAATTACCGGATCCGAGATATGAAGACTCTCAAGTATCACGGGTTTTGAATCCGAGCACAGGGTATCGCCCGTAAGAGTGTTCTTAAGCCCAACCGCGGCCGCTATACCACCAGCCTCAATCTCTTTTATGTCTTCGCGTTTTTCCGCGTGCATGCGAAGAAGTCTTCCGATTTTCTCATTCTTGAGATTGGACGAATTGTAGACGGTAGTGCCTGATTTAAGTTTTCCTGAATAAACCCGAAGGTAGGTAAGCTGGCCGACGAAGGGATCCGACATGATCTTAAACGCAAGCGCGGAGAAGGGTTCTTCTTTGTCGGGTCTTCTCTCGACTTCCTCATCGGTTTTGGGATGAATGCCTCTCATCGGTGGCAGGTCCACGGGAGCAGGCATGTATTCCACAACGGCGTCAAGCAGGAGCTGCACTCCCTTGTTCTTAAAAGCCGAGCCCAGCATAACCGGGACTATGGTCGCGCCGATTGTCTGTCGTCTTATGGATTTCCGGATCATCTCTTCGGGGACATCCTCTCCGTCGAGATAAAGCTCCATTATCTCCTCGTCGTCATCCGAGAGAGCTTCTATAAGTTTCTCCCTGTATTCTGCCGCTTGCTCCTTCGTATCCTCGGGAATATCGATGAATTCAAACTTGGCCCCGAGGCTCTCCCCGTCCCAGACCGCCATTTTCATCCTTATCAGGTCAACTATTCCGGTGAAGTCGTCTCCGTCAAACCAGGGAATCTGAAGACACGCGGGATTGGCGTTAAGTCTCTCAACTATCTGGTCCACGACCTTGTAGAAATCCGCCCCGACCCTGTCCATCTTGTTCACAAAACACATTCTTGGAACAGAGTAACGGTCGGCCTGTCCCCAAACCGTCTCGGTCTGAGGCTCAACTCCTCCGACGCAGTCAAACACAACCACTGCTCCGTCAAGCACCTTGAGCGATCTTTCAACCTCTATGGTGAAATCAACGTGACCGGGAGTATCTATGATGTTTATCCTGCAGTCTTTCCAGAAACACGTGGTGGTAGCGGAAGTAATGGTGATGCCCCTTTCGCGCTCCTGCTCCATCCAGTCCATGGTCGCCGCGCCTTCGTGCACCTCGCCGATTTTGTAGGTTATGCCGGTATAGAAAAGTATTCTTTCAGTAGTAGTGGTCTTTCCAGCGTCTATGTGAGCAACAATTCCGATGTTTCTCACCCTGTCTATGGGGAATATCTGTTCTGACACCTTGATCCTCCGGGGAATTACCACCTGTAGTGGGCAAAGGCCCTGTTGGCCTCGGCCATTCTGTGAATATCCTCTTTCTTCTTCACGGCGCTGCCCCTGTTGTTATGGGCGTCAATTATTTCCGAAGAAAGCTTGTCTACCATCGATTTTTCTGATCTTGAGCGGGAGGAATTTATGAGCCATCTGATCCCAAGGGACTGCCTTCTGAAGGAACTCACTTCCATGGGAACCTGGTAGTTGGCTCCGCCGACGCGCCTTGACCTTACCTCGACCGAGGGCTTCACCTTGTCAAGAGCATCGTGAAAGACTTCAAGCGGGTCCTTTCCGGTTTTTTCGCTTATCCTGTCAAGAGAATCGTAGAAGATTTTTTCCGCCTTGCTCTTCTTGCCGTCGTACATAAGGCTGTTTATAAACTTGGCGACTAGGGGGTCTCCGGTTCTTGAATCCGGAGCCAGTTTTCTTCTTGCTACCCTACCTTTTCTCGGCATCTGCTGCTTCCCGCCTGTTACTTAGGCTTTTTGGCTCCGTACTTGGATCTCCCGTTTCTTCTGTTCTCAACTCCAGTCGAGTCAAGAGTTCCCCTGACTATGTGGTATCTCACTCCCGGAAGATCTTTCACCCTGCCCCCCCTGACGAGCACAACGGAGTGCTCCTGCAGCGTGTGTCCTTCTCCGGGTATGTATCCTGTGACCTCTATGCCGTTTGTAAGCCTTATCCTGGCGACCTTCCTAAGCGCAGAGTTAGGCTTCTTTGGAGTGGTTGTGTAAACCCTCACGCAAACCCCTCTTCGCTGGGGACATCTCTGAAGAGCTCTGGCCTTGCTTTTCTTCTTAGCCGTCTCTCTTCCCTTGTTAAGCAATTGGCTTATCGTAGGCATAAAATCATCCTCTCCCGAAATTTGGGTAATCCGATTATTATAAGCTTAATAACGAGCTGATGTCAACAAGCTTGAGGAAAAAAAACCTAAAGACCCAAATTAAGGGAAGGACTATATTACAGAAAGAAAGCAGGTTTTCAACAGAAGCCCGCAAATGTCATTTTTTCGGTTAATTCTTGCCGGAAAATTTCCGTATTTCTGCCTGTCGGAACTGACTATTTCGCTCTATGCGCTTTGCCGTTTTTTCGCTTGACAATATAAAAGGAATGCAACAAGGTCGCGGGGAAAAATCGTTTATACAAAGCTTCCCATCAGCCGCTGATGCGCAAAAACGCCTTTTTTTAATATCGGTTCTGCAGGCAGTGTTTTCCGCAAGATGAAATCAACCGTTGTTGCGGATGGCGAGGAAAATACATGTTCGGCCATGTATTTATTGTAATTCTTGAGGCATGTCTGATTGCAACCCTGAGGCATGTCTGATTGCAACCCTAGCGCATGTCTGATTGCAACCCTAGCGCATGTCTAATTGCAACCCTAAGGCACGCAAGACTTCCAAAGAAGTATTATACGCTCAAGGTTTTCCGGCGAAAACCACGGACAAGCTCCGATATTTTATTATGAACCGCCGTCTCTGTAACGGCACTCAGCACCTGTAGCCGTAAATTCCTCTGAGTGTGCTATTCGCGGTTGTCTTCCCGTTTTTTCAGATCCGCAACTCAAGTTTTACACGGGAACCACAGAAGAGACTGAAATGCTCCAAGAACCCTGATTCCGTCGAACCTCGGCAATTCAGAACGTCGGCACACTCAACTGCCGAGCCGCGACAGCGCCTTTTTCCCTATATCCGTCCTGTAGACCAAGCTTTCATCGGAAATGGAATCGACTGTCTTATATGCACTCCGTATGGATTCCTCTATGGTATCCCCGAGGGAGGTAACTCCCAAGACCCTGCCGCCGCTTGTAACAAGTTTCCCTTCGGAAAAAGCGGTTCCCGCGTGAAAAATCACGGTCTCGCGGGTATCGGGGAAGTCCACGAGTTTTTTAAGCTCGACCCCCTTGTCGTAGTTTCCGGGATAGCCCCTCGAAGCCATGACGACGCAAACACAGAAGCCGTCTCTCCATTCTATAGGATCCGTTTTCATCTCGCCACGAGCTATTGAATAAAGAACAGGAACGATGTCCGATTCCATCCTCATAAGAAGCGGCTGGGCTTCGGGGTCGCCGAAGCGGCAGTTAAATTCAAGCACCTTGAGGTCATTGTCCTTTATCATCAGCCCGGCGTAGAGAATTCCCCTGTAAGTTCTCCCCTCGGATTTCATCGCCCGCACGGTTGGAACCATGACTTCGTCAATTATTCTCTGCCTAAGCTGGTCGGTAACCAAGGGGGCGGGAGTGTAAGCCCCCATGCCTCCTGTGTTCGGTCCCCTGTCTCCGTCAAAAATCGGCTTATGGTCTTGGGAAGGCTCGAGAGGAAGTACGGTTTCCCCGTCGGTAAAGGCAAAAAAGGAAGCCTCCTCGCCCGTAAGAAATTCCTCTATCACGACTTTCGTTCCTGCCTCGCCGAATGCTCCGCGCTCCATCATTGAGCGAAGCGCCTCCTCGCCCTCCGCCTGAGAAGCGCATATGATAACGCCTTTGCCGGCGGCGAGACCGTCGGCCTTCACTACGAAAGGGGGCTCGGTTTCCCCTATCTTCGCAATCGCCTGTCCGATATCGGTGAACACGGAATATTCTCCGGTTGGAATTCCGTATTTCTTCATCAGGTTTTTTGAGAAACTCTTGCTTCCCTCAAGCTCCGCCGCAGCTTTAGAGGGACCAAAAACCAAAAGACCCTCTTTTTCAAAGAAATCGGTTATTCCTTCGCAAAGAGGCTGCTCGGGACCGACAACCGTAAGGTCCACCGACTCTTCCTTGACAAACTGCGCAAGCGAATCAAAATCTCCAACGCCGATAGCCACACACTCGGCATGGCGGCTTATCCCGGCGTTTCCCGGTGCGCAATAGGTTTTTTCGACCAGAGGGCTCTGGCTTATTTTCCAGCATAGGGCATGTTCTCTCCCACCGCCTCCTATGACAAGTACTTTCATTCGGAATCCTCCAAGACCATCAATGGTCTGTCTTGCTGATAGCCGGAGCAAAGCATCTGGCATATCATGTTCTTGATTGACTGGTTTTCTCCCACTTTTTTACTGGTCGGACAGTTTGTTCTTATAGGATTCGTAAAGATTGTAAACTTCGTCTTTTTTTGGTTCGAAAACACAGTCAAGACATTTCATCACGACGAATGGAAGTATAACCCAACCGTAAGCGTTGGGGCTTCCGCAAGCGCTCCCTGAACAGGAGTCTCAGATGTATACCATACCTCAGCCTCCTCATCCCAGAGCACCTCGAAAACAAGAATTTCCTCGCAGGTTTGGACACTCATAAGGCAACCTCCTGATGATACCATGCTATCATGAGCAACCCGGACTCTCAAGAAGTCATGCAGGAAGCCAGCAAGGGAAAAAAGGACCTTTTTCGCCGAATTCAGAACCGTTTCTAAATTCCACCTCGACCTCGTTTGTTGCCAACAGCCAATTGCGTGGGAGGCAATGATGCATGTCAGGTGCTCTTGAGGGAGTCTTCGCTGTAGAGCTTAAGGCGACGACGAATTTCCGTTTTCGGCAGTCGGCAACGCGGGTGCCGGGAAATAATGGTGAGGCCGTTATACAGTTCCTTCGCGGTTGCTGTACCAAAAGCGTGAATCTCATCCAGCAACCAAAGCACCCCATGACATTCAACTGTCTCTTTGATCGCAAGTCGGCGAAGCGCGCCGTCGGCGGTGAGAAGAACCCATTCATGCGATTTAGCAAGGGCAAGGGCAAAACTGTCCGGCAGAGACAAGGCAGGAACCCTGTTCCTGTAGACAAGAGCACGAATTACGTCATCACCATCCAACCCCTCAACAGCAAGGCCAAGACGTATCAATTCATCACCTCCATGATTCTTTAATTCCTGCTCGTAGAGCAGGTCGGGTACAGCAAACTTAAAGGGAAGCCGAAAACCGGCCTCGAGAAGCAGCCCGCGCTCAAGATCAACCAAGACGGAAGTATCTGAAACCAGCACTCTCATCCGATCAGGACTTCAGCGTTTCAGGTTCGACGGTAGAAGCGATCTCTTCCATGCGCCAGTTCAATTCACGCACCGGGAGACCAAGCAATTCGGCTGCCTTCGGCTCGGAAATCACCTCTTCGGCAAGCGCACGGAAAATAAGGCGTCTGAAGCGTGTCGGCTCTTCACCCAGCAAAGCATAGGGCTCTCTGTAGGGCGGCGTACTCCATCCCTGACGGCTGAACTCGGAGAAGAGACTCTGGAACAGAGACTCGCTGAATATACCGAGATCCTTGCCGCGATAGGTAATTGCCTGAACGCTGGCACCAAAAAGCTGCTTCAGATAAAACAGTTCGCGACCGCCGATAAATTTACGATGCTTCCCTATTTCGGCCCAAAGAGCTTCTGCGGGCATAAGAAAGGCTCCGGCAAAGCGGTGCGCGGCCTTCTCGCTGTCAATCCTGGAAGACACATCCATGACCATGTGACCCAATTCATGGGCCAGCGTGAAACGTTGCCTTTCCCCACAGTCCTTGCGATTAACAACAATAACAGGAACTGCTTTCCTGTGAGCACAACTAACGCGCGCCGTCAGACCGGATATGCCCGCCAAAGCAATACAGAGGATCTTAATTCCCTGTTTCTCCAGCAGCTCAACCAGGTTCGGAACCGGATCAGTCCCTAAACCCCAATACTCACGCAGACTGCGTGCCGCGCGGTCTGCCTCTGAGATATCCTGAATAAGAGGATAGGGAGCTTCCCGCGGCCTGTTCCACTCAACACTGCTGAGGCCGAGCAACTCCTCAACCGCCAGATATCGCTCCAGAAGATGCAGGATCTTGGCTTCGACGCGGGCACGCTCTCGCTTGCTTGTAATCTTCTTTTTCCTGAACTCGACCGCCTCAAGTACCATCTCCTGATCACCAACGAGATAGTCCACCGATACATCAAGAGCATTGGCAAGGGCGATCAAGACACCTGAACTGGGCATCGATTCGTCGCGCTCATACTTCCCGATAGCCTGGGCCGTAACCAGATTTTCAACTCTGGCTGCCAATCCCCTGAGGGACAATCCAGATGCTGCACGGGCAATTTTAAGCCTTCGTCCTATCATTAAGCTGACCTCACCAGTTGCGGTTTACAAACGTACATTAAAAAATTTATATTGTAAACTGCCGTGTCAGGAGTCCTAGATAAACTCTTTAGCAGATGCCCGCTTACCAAAGCGGAATGTAGCAGCTATCTTTCGTAATACAGAACTACTCTACCGTAACAACCTTGGCCAGATTTCTCGGCTGGTCCACATCCGTTCCCAGAATATTGGCTACGTGGTAAGCCATAAACTGAACGGGGATAACCGATACCATCGGGCTTACAAGGTAAGAACTTTTCGGAATCAATATTTTCCTGTCCCTTTCATCGGGAAGCTGAAGCTCTCTATCCGAAGTTATGAAAATTATTCGCCCTCCCCTGGCCTTTACCTCCTGAAAATTCCCAAGGAGCTTTTTGTAATATACATCCTCCTCGGGAGCTATAAACACAACGGGCATGTTCCTGTCTATAAGAGCTATGGGACCGTGCTTCATCTCCCCGGCGGCATACCCTTCGGCGTGGATGTATGAAACCTCTTTGAGCTTAAGCGCCCCCTCAAGAGCCACGGGGTAGTTAATTCCCCGGCCCAGATATATAAAATTCCTGTAACCGTAAAAATCTCTTGAAAGCTCTCTGAGACGTTCATCGAGTCCAAGAGATTCCTGCTGGAGTTTTGAAACCGATATGGCATCGGCTATCAGCTGCCTCGCCCTTTCTGAATCAGCCGCCTTCCTTAGAATCGCGAGATATACGGAAAGAAGATAGAACGCCATTACCTGCGTCGTGAAAGACTTCGTGGAGGCAACCCCGATCTCAGGTCCCGCCTTTGTGGCTATGACACAGTCAGACTCCCTTGAGATCTTGCTCAGCGCAACGTTCGTTATTCCGATTGAGTTCATGCCGAGTTCCTTGGCCTTTAGAAGTGCTTCCGAGGTGTCCGCGGTCTCACCCGACTGAGAAACCGCGATAAAAAGGGTGTCGGGACCAATGACCGGATTTCTGTGTCGAAACTCCGATGCAAGCTCCACCTGGGTATTCACTCCGGCCACCTCCTCTATCATGTACTTCCCTATAAGGGAAGCGTGGTAGGAAGTGCCGCAGGCCGCGACAATGATTCTCTGCGTGTTTCGCAAAAGCGCGGGATCCAGGTCCTCAAAAACCACTTTCCTCATGTCCGCCGTGAATTTCCCCCGAAGCGTATCGAAGATGGCCGCGGGCTGTTCGAAAATTTCCTTCAGCATGTAATGGCGATATCCTGACTTCTCGGTTACCGAAGGGTCCCAGTCCACAACCGTCGGGGCTCTGCTAACGTCATTGCCGGCGGCGTCGGTTATGGAAACGCCGTTTTCGTCCAGAACCACGAAATCGTTATCCTCAAGGAAAATAAATTCCCTCGTGTAGGGCAAAATCGCGGGGATGTCTGAAGCCAGGAAACATTCGTTTCCGCTGCGCGCTATTATAAGAGGAGAGAAACGCCTGGTGGCGATTATCTTCCCGGGCTCTGTATCCGACATGACCGCCACGGCGTAAGAGCCCTCTATTTTCTCAAAGGCCTTTCTCGTTGATTCAAGAAGAGAGTTTCCTTTTTCCGTAAAATCGCGGATCAGATGAGAGATTACTTCAGTGTCGGTATCGGAGCGGAATTCATAACCCGCAGCAGCAAGTTCCTCCTTAAGCTCGGGGTAATTCTCCACTATTCCGTTATGCACTACGCTTATCGGACCGGATACCTGAGGGTGGGCGTTTCGCTCCGAGGGATCGCCGTGGGTGGCCCATCTGGTGTGAGCGATGCCGAGTGAAGAGGTTACCTCGCAGTCTTTTAGCTTGGTGAAAAGATTTTCAAGTTTTCCCTCGCTTCTTACGACGCGGGAGCGGCCGTTTTCGACAAAGCATATCCCGGAAGAATCGTAACCCCTGTACTCCAGTCTCCCCAGGCTTTCGCAGAGAACGCTTTTGGTTCTGTCCGAACTTCCCACATATGCAACTATTCCGCACATTTCAGGATTTCTCCTTCTTCACCGTTTTTCTCTTCGCCCAGCCGGTTATCTCCTTCTGCCCGGCGCGTTCTATGGCCAGAGCCCCCGGGGAAACATCTTTCGTTATCGTGGAGCCCGCGGCCGTAGTGGCCTCTTTTCCAACCCTGACCGGCGCGACAAGCATGGTATCGCTTCCTATGAAAGCGCGGTCCTCGACCACCGTCCTGTGCTTGTTTACCCCGTCGTAGTTGCAGGTGATGGTTCCGGCACCGATATTAACTCCGTCGCCGATATCGGCATCTCCCACGTAGGAAAGATGCGGGACCTTGGAGCCAACCCCTATTTCCGATTTCTTTATCTCAACGAAGTTGCCGATCTTGGCCCCGTCTTTTATCCTGGCCTCGGGCCGAAGGTGACAGAAAGGACCCATCACGACGCCGTTTTCGACTTCACACCCCGTAAGATAAGAAGAAAACCTTATCTCGACATTGTTTCCTACACGTGAATCTTCAATGTATACAGACGGCCCTATGCGACAGCCCTCGCCGATACTGGTTTCGCCGTAAATATAGGTATTAGGACACACGGTTGTATCCCTCCCTATGCTGACAGAGTCTGATATGTAGGTGGTTTCGGGATCCTCTATGGTAACCCCGTTTTCCATGTGGCGGCGGTTTATTGCCTGTCTAATGGTTTTTTCCGCCTCTCCGAGTTGCTCTCTGCTGTTCACTCCGGACACCTCCTTTGGATCCGCCAAGGTAAAAGCCAAAAGTCTGCGTTTGCGGGAAACGCAGAGATCCACGATTCCCGGCAGGTAATACTCTCCCTGGCTGTTTTCACTATCAAGTCCGCCCAAGCTCTCCCAGAGAAAGGAGGAAGTTACGCAGTAAATACCTGCGTTTATCTCATTCTCCTTCTTCTCGTCCGCCGTGGCGTCTTTGTCCTCAACAACGCGAAGCACTTCCCCGTCGGCATTCCTCAATACTCTCCCGTATCCGCCGGGGTCTTTCACCAGAGTGGACATCAATGAGAGGTCCGCTCCGTTTTTCGCGTGAGAATCCGTAAACTCGCGCAGAGAAAAAAAACTTATCGCGGGAACATCTCCGCTTAGTATGAGAATGTCTCCCGAAAAATCCCGAAACGCATCCTCGCAGCACAAAACCGCGTGCCCGGTTCCAAGCTGCGGCTCCTGAATGATCGTCTCCACCGGGTAATCCGAGACCGCTTCCTTCACAAGCTCAGAGTCATGTCCCAGCACAAGCACTATTTTCTCGGGTTCCATCTTCTGCGCCGTCGCAAGGACATAGCGCAGCATGGGTTTTTTCAGGATGGGGTGCAGCACCTTGGGGAGTTGCGAATTCATGCGGACTCCCTTGCCCGCCGCCAGGATTATAACGGCCAGAGACATAAACTTAATGTGTCAGTAAAGACCAAAAGAATCAGAACGGGACGTCGTCGTCCGTCATGCCGGCGCCCTCTTCGTAGGAGAAGTCATCTTCAGGCGGGGGCGCCCCGCCGCTTTTCCTTCCGCTCTCTCCTCTAGGGGAGAGGAACTGCACGGTTCTTCCCACGATCTCGGTCGTATACCTCTTGTTTCCTTCCCTGTCGTCCCATGAGCGGGTTCTCAGATAACCCTCCACGTAAACGGAACTTCCCTTGGAAAGATACTCGCCGCATACCTCTCCGAGCCTGTCAAACACCACTACCCTGTGCCACTCGGTGCGTTCCTGGGAATTTCCGTCCCTGTCTCTCCATTTCTCCGTCGTAGCGACCGAGAAATTGGTGACCGCCTTTCCATCCGTCGTGTACCTTACCTCAGGGTCTCTTCCCAGATTCCCGAGTATTATAGCCTTGTTAACCGCTGCCATTAGTCTTGATCACCGCCGTTTTCAGATTCTGCGAAATTTTACATGAAAGTCCGGGGGATTTAAACACGGCTGCGGGAAAAGAAGAGTTTTCCGGCAACAATCTGCCCGTGACACCGATAAGCGACTGATACCCTGATAAACAGGCATTTAGTTGACAGGTTGCGCCGATGGAAAGCGATTTTTGCTCTAACTGCCTGTTATCAATACATTATTTTAGTTGATGGGTAGTTGATAGATTCGTCCGATTTCCCGAAAAAACCCTCTCTGTCCCAAGACATCATCCTGCTTCGCGCCCCGCTTACGGGACAGAAATACCGCAGTTCCGTCTTTCCACAGCCCCCTGCTGTTGATAACAGGACGGACCCGGTATTGCGGCACAGAGCCCGTCAAGATGCCCAAGGCCGCATTTGTGTTATCAATCAGAGGGCAATCCACGCAAAGAGGCGATTCGGGCAGAAGAGGTTTGGGGATATAGGAATGATAGGACTCTACCGCTACAACTGAATTTCTTAGGTATACGCCTATACGCTTTTTTCTCCATGAAAAACTCTCAACTAACGCGGACTTCCTGTGTTAGTTAAATCGAAATAACTAACATGAATGAGGTTTTATGTTAGTTAGACCCGAGCGACTGACAAAGATGAGAGTTCAAAGAAGCAGGCAAAATGTTAAAAAATCCTGACTCTTCTTCAGTTTACGAAACACCCCGAAGTTTTCTTGAAGAATTCGTTAAGTATTCTTCCAGTAAGTCCCCATATTATGTGATTGCGGTAAGAAAAGACGTAATCATCTATTATTTTCCCATCCCGTTCTCTTTCCCTTACATCCCTGTTTTTTGGGTTAACCAAGTGGGAAACCGGAACGCAGAAAAATTCCGACACTTCATAATTGGGAACAAACTCTACTTTGTCATTTATCATCGCTACAAAAGGCTTTACCGCATACTGTCTGACAGAAGGGGTATAGGGACGCACAAAATCCATTTCCCCGAGAATCTCTACTTCCTTGCCGGCGTCAAAACCAAGCTCTTCTCCGACTTCCCTAAAAGCCGTATGAAGAAGAGTCGAGTCGCTTTGCTTTTTCTTTCCCCCCGGAAAGGCCACGTGCCCCGAAAAAGGATCATCCCTGTATTCGGTTCTTCTTATAAACCATATTCCATAATCTCCGCCCCGCTCGCAGAGCATAACCAGCACGGCGGATGCCAGAAGTCCCTCTTCGGGACCAAGCTGGGTTCCCGGAGGGTCCAGGACCTTTCTTATTTCCTCTCGCATGCTCATCGCGTCCATCAAAAAAACTCTTACGGATTGAGGGTCACTATAATGCTCCCGTAGTCGTCCACTTCGCAGGCGGTATCGGGAGGGATAAAAGCAGTGGCGGTTCTCTCATAGAGAATGCAGGGACCTTCAAATTGAGAACCCGGCCGGAGTTTTTCCCTTTCACAGCATCCGGCCTTAATGCTCTTGCCCTCAAAAATCACTTCCTTTGTGAAGAACCGAGGCTCCGCCTCCGCAGCAGAAGCGGGAAGAATATCTATTTTTCGCTCCGGCATATAGGCCCTAAGTCTCAGGGTCACTATCTCGACGACGGAAGATTCCTTCCTGTATCCGTAAACTCTTTCATGCTCGCAGTGAAAATCCGAAGCCATGGAATCACTGTAGGGAATAGTCAGTTCATGGGACTGCCTTCGGTACCTCGCGTCAACACGCTTTTCGAACTTCAGATCCTCTCTTTCGAGGTCCTCGCGCGCGAGCCTTTCGAGATCCGTGAACTTTCGGTCCATCTCCACAAGATGATCCTCATCCGCTGAGGAGAAAAACGTGATTCCGTAATCCTTGAAGGAATCGGCAAGAAGCATCCCGTAAGCGGAGAGCGCGCCGGGACTCCTCGGAAAAACGACTTCCCCGATACCCAGGGAACGAGCAAGATCGCAGGCGTGAAGACCTCCCGCGCCGCCGAATGAAACAAGCGAAAACTCCCTCGGATCGTAGCCTCTACCGACCGATATCACGCGAAGGGCCTTTTCCATGTTTGAATTTGAAATCCTGATTACAGATTCGGCGACTTCCTCAGCGGAATGATCCGGGGCGAGAGAGCGAATCGCTTCAAAGGACCTTTCGGGGTATATATTCATCTCGCCACCTAGAAACCAGCCGGGGTCCATTCTTCCGAGAACTATATTGGCATCCGTTACGGTCGGCAGAACGCCTTTTCCGTAACACGCGGGGCCGGGATCAGCGCCTGCGCTTCTCGGACCGACCTTAAGGATGCCTCCGTCGGCAATGTAAGCGATTGAACCGCCCCCGGCCCCTATGGTCGAGATGTTTATCATCGGCACCTTAAGCGCAACACCTCCCAGGGTGTTCTCGGTCGTAAAGCTTACTTTGCCGTCGCAAAGGGATATGTCTGTCGAAGTTCCCCCCATGTCGTAGGTAATAATTTTCTCTCTCCCGGAGAGCGCGCATATCTCAAAAGCCCCGACCACTCCTCCCGCGGGACCGGAAAGAACTATTTTCGCGGGCCCTTCGGCCGCCTGCTCGGCCGATATAACCCCGCCGTTTGACTGCATTATGGAGAGAGACTTCCCCTCGAGGCGACGGGAGAGCGAACGCATGTATTCGCTCACTTTGGGAATGAGGTACGAGTTCAAAACGGTCGTCGAAGTTCTTTCATACTCTCTGAATTCCGCGACGAGTTCTGAAGAGAGGGTAATCGGGACACCGAGTTTGCTGAGCGCGGTACCGACTGCACGTTCATTTTCGGGGTTTGCGTACGAATGGAGAAAACAAACCGCTATTGCCTCAACACCTAGAGAAGATATCTCCTCCTTTATTTCCTCTACTTCAGCATCATCCGGACAGACAAGCACAGAGCCGCGGTAATCCGTTCTCTCGGAAACGCCGAACCTGAGTTCCGGGGGCACAAGAGGGGCAGCCGGATTCCACAGCAGATCATACAGCTTCTCCCTGTTCTGCCGCCTGATCTCGATTACGTCTTCAAAACCCCTTGTGGTGACAAGGCAGGTCTTCGCCCCTTCCCGTTCCAAAAGAGCGTTTGTGGCCACGGTGGTTCCGTGGATAATTTCCGATATGTGGGAGAACTCAACGGGATGGGTTTTAAGTCCGTTCAGTACTGCTATCGAAGGATCACGGGGAGTGGAGGGGACCTTGTTTACCGATATCTCCTTTCCATCGAAGAAAACAAAATCGGTGAAAGTTCCTCCCGCGTCTATGCCTACCGAGAGCATAAAAAGATGGTTACCTCGCTGTGCGCGGGTTAAAACCGTACGGGGCTACGTGCGCAATCAGTAATTATCTCTATCGTTGGGATATATGACGTTTACCTTTCCTTCGGCTATCTCTCTTAACGCCGAAACAACATGCTTGTTGTCGTCGTTTTCAGATGCGACGATGGTAGCTCCCTTGGATATCTGGCCTGCCCTCTTCATAGCCGCTATGGAAAGGGCAAATCTGTTCTCAACTTTTTCCAAGCAGTCTTCAATTGTGATTCTAGCCATAGGTTTTCACCTTCCTGATAATACTAGCTTTAAGCTCCGAGTTCATTAAAAACGGTTTTAAAACGCAACGCACAGTATCATCCGACTTTTTACAGGTCTGTCAATAAATCCGCCTTGCACAGTGCCTCAAAATGTCTCCAGACACAAAAAAATTCGCTTTACTTTTTTGACCTGCCTTTCCACCAGAAAGCAAGACAGAGAGAAAATACTATCAGGAACAGGTTGAAAGCAGTACCGGCAAGGTTGCTGCCCGTCCCCGCAATCGCACATCCTCCGTCATCTTCCTCGGCATCGGGATAAATGCCGGAACCAAAAATCCAAACATTATTACCTGCTTGTGCTCCCTCAACATAGCTGATCTTGGGTGAGTTGCCGGGGGACATCCCAAGCATATTAACCTCGTCTCCATCTTTAACTGGATTATCCCATTTATACCTGACAAAGCCTCCTTTCCCATCTTCTCCAGCGGCTTCAATAATTATCCTCCCGATATCTTCTCCATCTTCGTCACGAATATTCACAAAAGGTAAACCGGTAAGCTCTGGATTGTTCCCGTTAAGAAACACTACAGGTGGGATGTTGGGAGGAGTGCCGGCAGTCATAATAAAGAGATATATGGAACCGTGCTTCCAAGGCCCTTCTCTGCCGAGACACTGAACTCCGCTAATATTCCCTTGCAATCCAGCTCCTTGTCCAACAGTTTCTTCAATCCGCATAATTGCCCCCTTTACAAAATTCTTGAGGTCTTCTTCGCTTTGACTTTCACTCAATTGCTGGGCGGTTACAGCTGGTTCATAATCAGGACAGTCGGGATGGCTTACATTCATATCCTGTTCGTCGTGATCAAAACCTCCGATTAAAACATTCTTCCCCCTGAACGCATTGTCATATTCAACAGCACAACTCCATCTCGTAGATCCATCCACATCGTACTCCGCACAAACCGGCTCTCCCTGAGGATCCTGTCGTACTCTCATGAGGAGCTCACCTACAGTCGGAAGATCAGCCAGTGAAGCCCCGAACAAGGATTTGGTATACTTGCCGTGGTTTACCACGGTACCATCCAGACGCAACGCAATCAGGTAGACGGGATCATGTCTCCAAATCCCTTCTGGATCTCTCATGTCCCTGTAGAGAGTCGAAAGTGCACTTCGGTTTTCTGCGACAGTATCATCTATATGTTGTTTCGCGTGCAGCACAAAGGCTTTCATTGTCTCCTCGTCATTAGCCTGCTCAGCCGTTGTCTGAGGATCGCCATGGGACCCATCGGCAAAAGCGGAAATGCCCGGAAAGAAAACCATTATAGCCATCACTACGCCTAAAGTTACTACAAAACCTCGAAAGCCCTTCATAATATCATCCCTCCTGAATTACAACTCTGAAACAGGTTGCACGTTTATCAAAACAGTTTTAGAAGCTACTCGATTTCAGATTATACCATTATTGCAGAACCGGGTTCAAGTCAAGGTTTTTTACCGTGGGAAA
This sequence comes from Thermodesulfobacteriota bacterium, assembly GCA_965204035.1. GTDB lineage: Bacteria > Desulfobacterota_D > UBA1144 > Nemesobacterales > Nemesobacteraceae > Nemesobacter. Next base: position 801,056 of record OZ241964.1, on the reverse strand, counting down.
TCGCATGATTTTCCCCTTTGGAAAAAAAAAATTAATTGTCAACAGAAACCAGCTTGCGGTTGCCTGCTCCGGGAAACACTTTGAGCATCTTCGAAGCGGAGGTTTTCTCACTGAATTCCGGGCGTTTAACCGTATCCACGTATATCCACCGGGACCGGGTTTCTTCTGGGGTAAAGCTTACGATCATATAGCCACGGTCCTTCGTGTTAGAGTAGACAAGGTCATCAACCAGTACTTCCAAATCCCTTGCAACCTCCTCGGCCTGCTTTGGTTTAAGTTTCAGATAAGTCTCAAGACCTCCCGATGATACAGACGCGGTGGCAAATTCAACACCTACCCGTTTGCCCTCAGCATCCTCAAGATTGTTCGCCCATCCGTTATGCGTATCCCCGGCAAGCACTACAAGGTTTTTATCCGAACTGTAAGCCGCACCCAGCACCGCTTCTCTTTCCGCAGGGTAACCGTCCCATGCGTCAAGATTATAGGGAAGCACCGTATTTATGCGTTCCCTCTCATCCTGAGTCACGGAAGAATCATCCCGAAGCACCCGCTCCTTAATCTCTGTCAGTTCACCAATAAGGCCCGCGACCTCAGGCGTACGATCGCCCAGATGGGGAATTATTTCAGCTGGAACGTTCATTTTGCCCATAAGCACCTGCTGACCCAGAACCTGCCAGGTGGCTGTTGAACCGGCAAGTTTCCCCCGAAGCCAGTCAAGCTGATCCCGACCAAGCAGCGTTCGGTCAGGAGAACCGATATCCTCACCGAAACGCCGGCCATCAAAACCGGTATCCGGGTCGAAATAATCCTTGTAACTAAGCTGTTTTTCCCGTCCGGCAAGGCGGGTATCAAGCATTAAAAGCTCAACCAGGTTCCCGAAAGAAAAACTGCGGTAGACCCGTTCGGAATCATTCTCTTTTACTGGGCGAACAGGCATCCATTCGTAGTAGGCCCGAAGCGCAGCCTTTTTGCGCGCATCGAAACTGCCCTCACCCTCGTTATGGTTCTGCGCACCTCCCACATAGGCGTCGTTTGCGACCTCATGATCATCCCAGACGGTGATGAACGGATGCGCGGCATGAAGAGCCTGGAGCTGCGGATCAGTTCTGTACAGGGCGTAACGCCTTCGGTAATCGTCAAGCGTAAGGATTTCCTTATCGCTGTATTCCGGAAGGTCTCTGCCGGATCCTTGAGGATTACCGTTCTCCGAATCCGGCGCCTTGCCATACTCGTAGATATAATCGCCGAGGTGTACCACGGCGTTCACGTCGGCCGCCGCCGCGTGACCGTAAACGTTAAAGTAACCGCCATGGGAGGTAGGATAGTTTGCGCATGAAAACACCGCCAGCCTAACCGAATCCACATCGCCTCTGGGCAGGGTCTTGGTACGGCCGATAACGGACGCGGCATCACCCGAGCGGAAACGATAGTAGTAAACCGTTCCTGCCGAAAGACCCTCGACATCAACCTTGACGGTGTAACCGCTCTCGGCCGTGGCGCTCTTAACAGAACTGTGGACAATGCTTTCGAACTTCTCATCCGAAGCGACTTCGACCTTTACCCTGATTTTTCTCTGGGATTCCTGCGGAGTGACTCTCGTCCAGAGAATAACCCTGTCATCAAGAGGGTCGCCGCTTGCGACACCATGTTCAAAACTCACGAGTCCCGAATCGCCGTAGAACACGAGACCAACAGCGAAAAGCATAAGGGCGAAAAGCATAACCACAGAACCATGAACAAGATGTTTTCCAAAAGACACAGATCAATCCCTCCCCGCGCACAGCAGTTTTACAGTTATACACCTGAAATCAACAGCAATTCGGAGAAAAGCTATCGTAGAGAAAAAAACAGCCGAATCGAGATCTCAACGTGCCGGTTCCCCCCCTCTCGTCAGTTCTTTGACAATGGAATCTTTGCAATTATTATCTTGACGTACTTTCAGCGGAACGAGAACACGATGGATATGAAGCTAGAAGAACTCAAGTTCAACGACGAAGGCCTTTTGCCCGTAATAGTGCAGGACCGCTCAAGCGGGCAGGTGCTGATGCTCGCATATGCGAACAAAGAGGCTCTCGAGATGACCGTCAAGACTGGAAGGACCCACTTCTGGAGCAGATCAAGAAAAAAGCTCTGGAACAAAGGGGAAGAATCAGGCCATTTTCAGGACGTAGAGGAAATCTTTGTTGACTGTGACTGCGATACGGTGCTGATAACCGTGGAGCAGACCGGAGCGGCCTGCCACACCGGAAGGCCGACATGCTTTTACAGAACGGGAGACATGGAAGAAAAAGCCTCCCCCGTGTTCGAGAAAGCCTCACTCAGAAAGGTGTTTTCCGTAATAGAGGACAGGAAGCAGAACCCCAAGGAAGGCTCTTACGTAAGCGGCCTTATGAAGGGCGGAATTGACAGGATACTTAAGAAAATCGGAGAAGAGGCCGGCGAAGTAGTAATAGCCGCCAAGAACAGGGATAAGGATGAACTCGTCTACGAACTTACCGATTTGTGGTTCCATTCCATGGTGCTTCTCTGCGAAGCGGGTCTTTCGCCTCAGGACATATCGGATGAACTCGAGAGAAGGTTCGGCAGGCGCAAAGAGGAGTATTCGGGAAAAGAGCAAAAGTAACCAAGCGTGAAGCCCCGGCGGGAAGAGGAAATTGCGTGCCGGCGGCCATATTCTTTTCTTAGGAGAGTCTTTTCTGAGTAGGCCTGTGCTTTTTAGGCCTGTCCTTTTCCTCTATGTAGTCTCCCACGAAAGTTCTGTTTCTAACCGAAGGCGGCAGGTTCGAGAGATCGGGCTTCGGCATATCGGTTGAGAGATCCCTGGTAAAAGCGAAATTCGAGATAACTTTCTCCACTTTCTTTTTCTCCCCGCAGGGGCACTTTACCTTTTTCTCGTCTCCCTCTTCGTATATAAGCTCGGAAAACCTGTAGTTTTGCATGTTGAAAAGCGCAAGTAGGGCCCCGTCCTTAAGGTAAAAATCGCTGAATACGGAGTCTTTTCCCTTTCTTCCGTGCTTTGCGACTATTTTTTCGCGCTCAAGGTCGATAACTTCTATGGCGTGGATGTTGTCATATTTCTCGACAAGATTTTTTACGGTTTCCTTGTCCCGCTTTTTCTCAAGAGCCTTGAGTGATTTCTCAACGTTGTCTCTGCACTTGATGCATTCAAATTCATAGAGGGGCATTTGCGTCTCCTATCTGTTGAAATACTGGTTCAGGTGATCCTGCCCTACCCAGTCGCTCGCTATCTCTTCATCTTTTTGCTGTTTGTATTCAAGATGCCACCTGAGCTCATCCCCAGGACCCGGAGCTCGTTTACTCTTGTCGTCGAATATGGCCTTGAAAGTGGAAAAAACCCTTCTCACCGTCTCAGAATCGTCGCAAAGAGGGCACTTGACTTCACCCTGCTCGTCATCTCCGTACACAAGGTGGTCGAAACGGAAGTCCTTGAGCTCAAGGTAAAGGACCTTCCCGTTATCTAGCTTGTAACGAAACCTTCTCGCGTCGCGTACTCCCCTTTCCCCCAGTTCGAAAAACACCTTTCCGCTCTCGTCGCTTGTGACTTCAACATAACAGAAGTTACGGTTCTGCTTGAAAATTTTCCTTGCGTTTGTCTTGGTAAGCTTGGCGACCAGACTGTCTATGTCCGTATTGTAACTCTCCATGCAGCTGTCGCACTCATATTCGTATAACGGCACCTTACGCCTCCGGAAAAACTTTTAATTCGGAAGATTATAAACAATATAATCTGAGTTTAAAGCCCGAAAACGACGAAGCGGGCGAAATACTGCTGAAAGAAAGCCGATTATGGTTCATAATGTAGGAGAATGAAAAAATCTGGAAAGCCGAAAACGTCCCGCGGGCGAAACGGAAAAAGCTATCTCCCCGCGGGTAAAAATCTGGATTTCGTCGCCATTGACGTCGAGACCGCAAACTCAGACGCTTCAAGTATCTGCCAGGTGGGAATCGCCGTGGTCAGGTCAGCGGAGATCAAAGATGTATGGACGCGGCTTGTTGACCCGCATGACTTTTTCGACCCGTACAATATCGCCATACACGGCATAGACCGCAAGATGGTAAGTGGCTACCCCAGGTTTGAAGAATTGTGCGACAAGATCTCGCGACACCTGGGAGAAATCGTCGTAAGCCATACATTCTTTGACCGCAGGGCAATCTCAAAGGCATTTGAAAAATGTGGGAAACCTCTTCGTTACGGGACCTGGATTGACAGTGCGCAGGTAGCGCGACGCGCCTGGCCGGATAAATATTCCATGAGGGGGTACAGTCTCGGGAATATCGCCCGGGACCTCGGGATTCATTTTCGCCACCACGACGCCGGAGAAGACGCAAGAGTCGCAGCAAAAATCGTTCTGAGGGCACATGCAGATACCACACTCTGAATAAGCAAGCGATGCCGCCGACTTTCTTTCGGCCGCGCCCACCCTGGGAATAGAAGCTGAAGTCACCGAGTACGGACTTGAAGAGGCAGACGTGGCACTTTTGGAAATGAAAAGTGGGGGAGGAAAGGGGGCCAGAGTTCTAAGAACAGCAGACAGGTATTTTTTCTGGTAACTTGGCCCCAGAAGTCAGTCCGCATCTTTAAGCCATCTCGCCAGAGCTTTGTCCGGATCGATTATCTCTTCCACAGAACCATATAAGTAAGCTTCCCAGCCTTTTTCAGGCATGCCGGCAAACAGCATCAGGTTGAGCGGATAGACCTCGCTGTCGGTACATCTGCGGAAGTCGTCCCGGAACAGAAACACGGGTTTGCCCCAGGCAATAGCCATCCCCAGTTCCACCATAACTCCTTCATCCGGCGGACATCCATTGACAACCGCGAACAATCCATCGGCCTCACGCACGTCCCTAAGGTCGTCCTGTCCAACCCGATAGGCCCAACCGGCGACCGCCCTATCAATCTGATTATTCCGGGAAAACGGCTCCCATACCTCGGCTCCCATCGATTCCAGAACCTCAACAAGAACCCCCAGAGGCCCTTCGCGCTGCTGTGCGGAGAAGCCGTAGGGATTAGCCAGATACAAGGTTTTTCGTTTCGTCATAGTGCTCCCGCCTGAGAGTCAGAACGATTCAGGCCTCATGCCGTGGTCGGACAGAAACGCTTCAAGCGCAAGTAGCTATTCTCCGTCCGTTCCAGATCCAGAACCACCTATCTTTTCAAGTCTCTCACGAAGTTCCACGCTGTCAAGCGAGTCAAGCGGAAGGGCCTGAAACGCAGCGATACGCTCTTTGAGCAAGTCGTAGGCTCTTTCAAAAGCTCTTCGTCGCTCAGTTTCAGTTCCCTCAACGCCTGCGGGGTCCGCAAGACCCCAGTGAGCCGTCACAGGCCTGCCCGGCCACACGGGACAAGGTTCATTCGCCGCGTTGTCACACACCGTAAAGACAAAGTCCATCGAGGGAACATCATCCACCTCAAACTCATCCCAAGACTTGGAACGCAGATTCTCAATGTCGTGTCCCTTGCCGAGCAACAGATCAAGGGCATGAGGGTGAACTTCTCCCCGAGGATGACTGCCCGCACTGTAGCCGACAAATTTTCCGCCGCTATTGTGATTCAAAAGAGATTCGGCAATAATCGAACGGGCCGAGTTGCCCGTGCAGAGAAACAGCACCGTGTAGGTTCGCTCACGCGATGCCTTCTTTTCTTTCATAACCTTCTTAAGCCGCGGATTAACGTCCCCGACCGTTAACTTTTCTCAGACCTCGCGCGGCTGCGATGTTCCAGAAGACACGATCTTCCGAAAATCTCAACAATGCGCACCAGCATCTCCCACCCGTCCGAATCAGTCAGAATCAGTTCTTCTCCAAGAGTGAAGTGAACCGGCTGTTGCTTTCCCTTTTCAATCGCAATGTTGGAAGCGTAAAGATAGGTGCGGTCATGAGTATCTCTAATGGGATTCAGTCTTCCCTTCAATCCCGGAATCTTTCCCGTAGACTCAGCGAAAATTACCGAACCGCCTTCGGGTAAAGTTTCGAGTTCGACAGCCAGAGACGCTTGCGCGGGAACCCAGTCCCGTTCAACATGAGCGGCAAAACTTTCAGCCGCGACAAACACGGTCATCGGCAGATGAACTGAATGGAGCTTGGCCGTCGCTTCTCCGTTCTCATCGGTCACGGCGAGCTTCCAGGTCTTGTTGGGAAATAGAACCAGCACGTCCGCTCCGGCCAAGGGGCTGCCGAGATGACGTACCGTAATGATCGGGCTCGCCGCTTCAGCCTCTAAGGAAGCCGCCGGAACGGTAAGACAAAGCTCCGACCCGTCAATGAGTCTGTATTCAGGACTCTTGCCGCAGAGTTCCTGAGTTTCCCGCCGAATGATGGGAACGCCGTCCCCTCGCCTTTCCATAAAGAACCGCCTTTCTCCCGACCCTCTGGTACCGCCGACCGGCATCCGTCCAAGCACCGAGGCCAGTATCTCGTTTCGCGTGGATTGGCGAATATCCATGCTGTCTACTGTAAGATTGTTCGGAAGAGCGCCCGGAGACAATATCTCAAGCCTATCCTCAAACATGGAGAGACGAACCCTGCTTCCCTTGATAGAATAATCACGGTGAACGACAGCATTCACGACAGCCTCAAAGATGGCCCTCTCGCTGTACTGCGGCATATCAACCCGGGCGGGTTCCTTTCGTGCCGCGGTCTTCATGTTCCGCAGGACAAAAGCTACCGCATCGGCAATCTGCCGATTAATCGGACCGCCGATTTCCTGCGCGTCAGCCTGTTTTGACGCCCTGTCCTTACCAAGATAACAGGTGGCCATTACGGAGGCGTTAGGAAGAAGAAGCTCCGGAGATTCGCTGCACAAAAGCACGCCGGCCACGGTCGCCCTCCTGGCTCCGGCTCCATCTTCAGCCAGCAAGCCCATTTTCACAAGCGCGAGTTCGGGGTCAGAGGCGCTCTCGGCACTCAGCAGAGGATTCCACAGTTCTCTGCTCAGCGTTTCAAATCCGGTTTCTGGCACCGTCTGCTTGTCAAACCATAGAAAACGAGACTGCCCTCTTCTTTGCGCCAGACGCAGCCTCTCATCACTCGTCATCTTGCGCTTTGAACTTCCCGCACGGCGAAAACTGCCTCCGGGACTGTCATGCTGTGAGTAACCTTCAGGTATTTCAACCAGCAAAACTGCCTCTTTTCCCCTTATCTTCTTGCGAGAAGTATTGATCTGGAAGGAAGGCTTGATTGAATCAGAGCATATTTCAACCAGAAGTTTTTCGAGGTTGTCCATCTGGTCGCTGGACATGCCCTGAACTTCTCCTCGGTCGCTAACCCCGCAAAGCAGCACGCCGCCGTTTGTGTTCGCGAAAGCGGCCATTTCATCCGCCCAGTCGCCGCGGTCAGGGCTTTTGGGACGATCCCCTTCAAATACAATCTGCTTGAATTCCCACTGGCTGTCCTCCCCCAGTGACAGTTGCTCCGTGATCTGCTCGCTACTGTACTTCATTGGGATAAATTATACTTTGCGGACTGAAAAAACAACCCCTCGCAGCAGCGAGCAATGAAGTGGAAGCATTACAACAAAGATTGATAAAGTTTGTTATCGAAGTATCTTTATACCGCAGACGCAAGCTGATGAATGTTTCACTCACACCCAGATTGGAAGAGTTTATCCGGAAAAAGGTTTCATCCGGACTCTACAACAACGCAAGCGAAGTGGTTCGCGAAGCGTTGCGGCTTCTGATAGAAAGGGAAACAGCATCAACCGACGGACTTCCGGCAACGCCCCTGACGAAAGAGGAAATTCATAAACGGGTTCTGTCGCTTGAAAAACCGTTGCGCGGACAAGGAGTAAAATCCATTTTCCTGTTCGGTTCCGCTGTTCGGGGTAAAAACGCCTCGTCAAGCGATATAGACTTTTTTATAGACATTGACCCGGAAGTTTCCTTCAGCTTGCTCGATCTGGTGGGAGTAAAACATTTCCTTGAAGACAGCTTGGGACGTACGGTGGACATAGCTACGCGGGGAGGTCTTCACCCGCGCATCAAAGAAAGCGTAATCAGCGAATCTGAACAGGTGTTCTGAATGCCATCTCCCGATTTCCGCTTAGACGCCAAGCCTCGGTAATATATAATCTCTCCATGGCCGAAAACAAAGAAATTCTCGTAAAGACCGAGGGTTCAATCTGCACCCTTACTATCAATCGCCCTGAGAAAAGAAACTCCCTTACACCAGAAACTCTGGGACTTTTAACCGAGGAATTTCTAAGGCTAGAAAAAACCACTGAAATCAGATGTGTCGTTATAAGAGGAAGCGGGGATAGAGCTTTCTGCTCAGGATACGACATAGACTCGATATCCGATGAAGAAATTGCCATAGAAAACAGCCATCCCCTGACCGAAGCTATGCGGGCGGTCAAGTCCTACCCTCTTCCCGTAATAGCAATGATAAACGGTCATGCTTTCGGGGCGGGACTCGAACTCGCAGTGACCTGCGACCTAAGAGTATGCGCCGGCGACGCGAAACTCGCAATCCCGCCAGTAAAACTGGGAGTCACTTATCATTACAGTGGAATAAAGCAATTCCTGAACTTGGTGGGTCCCGGTTTTACGAGAGAACTCTTTCTCACCGGAAACCCAGTTAATGCCGAAAGAGCTCTGGAGAAAGGACTTGTCGATCACGTCGTAAAAAAAGACAAGCTTGAAGAGTTCACTTATGGGCTCGCCGAGGGAATAAGTGAGAACGCCCCGCTTTCCATGATATCAATGAAAAAGATGATAAACATCTGGGAACAAGGTGGGCCGCTATCGGAAGAAAATGAAGAACTCATAAGATCCCTTTTTGCCAAGGTGAGGGAAAGCAGCGACTCCAAGGAGGGGAAAAAAGCTTTTCTCGAGAAGAGAAAACCGGTTTTCAAGGGAGAATAAAAGCTCCTGGGGTTCAGTTTCCGTAACCGAATTCGCTTATTATGTCGGCATCTAGCAAGTAGCTCATAACCTGACCGCGCGCGGTTGCGATGGGTGGCGGTCGAAGTCGGCATCGTCGCCGACAGCTGGAATGGAAAGCAGGTGCTTGATGAAGGACTCTGGTGGCTCAGTGACTATTTTCTCGATCAACTTGCTTCCCTTGTCAGACAGCTCCCAGATTCCTCGAGGTGAATCATCCCGCAGGTAGCCTTCATTGACCAACTTCAAGCGCTCCCGGCGGATGGAGTTGCGCCACCTCCTGTCCCCAAAAGAAAAATTCTTAAAATCTCCAGGCAGCAAAACCGCCGTCATGTGTTTCTCCATGACCGGATACAGGTCTCTCGTTCGCGCCGACCCTCCCATTTCATAAATCGTCCGCAGCAAAGGCTTTCGAAACTCCTTTCCCGAAGGTCTCTCGGCGGATTCAACACCGGAACGTTTATCGAGGATTCGGGTTTTCACAGTCTCCGGTTCCATCTGAGTCCGGGTCGAGATACGGCGCATCCTCTCCGCCGCATCAAGAGCCTTGCTCATTGCTGATTCCGCAGTGTCTTCCAAGTGCTCGGCCCAAGTTTTAAGACGCCGCAGGGTTTCATCCGATATTCTTATTACCGGCATAAATCACCTCGCAATTTGTTACATAGTAACATTGCAACTCCAGAAAAAGCACTGTCAACGCGAAAACGTCCATGCAGGAAGCTCCCGGCGCGGCAGAACGAGATGACGGGAAACCCCGTCTTTCCATTCGGCTGACAGGGGTTTTTTTCGTTCAGTCCCCGTAACCGAACTCCCTTATCAGAAAATCGCTCTGGGTCCAGTTCTCCTTCACCTTGACCCAGAGTTCAAGAAAGAGCTTCACCCCAAGTATTTTTTCAATGTCGACCCTGGCCTCTGAGCCGATCTGCTTGAGCATACCTCCGCCCTTTCCTATAAGAATTCCCTTGTGACTTTTTCTCTCGACGTAAATTTCCGCGTTTATCCTTATAAGGTTCCGTTCAGTGTCCTCGCTGAACCCCGAAACCACCACGGCAACCTTGTAGGGAATCTCTTTTCGCGTGAGATTGAACACCTTCTCCCTTATGAGTTCGCTTACGTAGAAAATCTCGGGCTGATCCGTGAAAATATCGTCGGGGAAATATTTCGGCCCTTCGGGCAGATGTTTCTTGAGAAGCTGCGTGAGCCGCTCCACCCCGTCGCCCGTAAGAGCCGAGATGGGAACTATTTCGAGGAATTTCTCAGAGAATCTCTCGGCATCTGAAAGTACAGACAGGAGTTTTGATTTCCTTACCTTGTCGATCTTGTTTACGACAAACAAGGAAGGTTTCCTGAGCATTTTCAGTATGGATTCGTCCGCCGCTCCGAAAGGTTTTTCGACATCCGTAACAAACGCCACCAGATCAGCGTCCGAAAGAGCACCGCTTACCGCTCGGGCCATGGATTTTCCGAGTCGGCTTTTTTCTCTGTACACGCCCGGCGTATCGAGAAAAACCAGCTGAGAATCATCAAAAGTCCTTACTCCCAGAATTCTGTTCCTGGTAGTACTCGGCTTGTCTGAAACGGCAGAAACTTTTTCTCCGACAATCGAGTTTACAAGAGTGGACTTTCCGACATTGGGTCGTCCTATCACGGAAATGAATCCGGATTTGAAACTCTCTTTTGAATCTGCTTGGGGCATGGGAACGAACATCCAGTTAGGTTTTAACAAAAAGTCGTCAAATTTCTTCCAGAGAAATGCCTTTTTACAAAGTATAATTTACCGTCATCTCCTAAGCAAAAACCGCTTGCGCAATGAAAACGAATCAAGACAAAGAAACTTTTTGTAATTAGAGAAAGGGTTGTAGAGAGAAAGGTACTGGTATAATTTTCAAATACGATTCAAAATCGTTGACTAGGGATATTCCTCAAAAAAAAGACAGGAGGACTTAAACATGGAAAGCCTGATGAACGCAATTAAACATGATGCTGCCATAAGACGTGTGCAGAGACTCCAGCCAGCAGGAGGCCAAGGGGATAAAATATTTCCGCCAACATACCCTCCCAGTGCTAGTGATAGAAAAAATGTCCCACCTCGCCATGTCTTCGAAAAGCGAAACATCAAAGGTGAAATTGTTTGGTGTGTTCTAATTGATAGTGTTCAAAGCCAAGCGAATCGACTGGAGGAAATACTATTGGAAGCCTCCAAAGCCAAAGGAGGAATACCGCTTCCTTACGTTAAAGTTGATTTCAGCGGTAAGGAATTAGAACCACTAGACGAAATCACATCGCTGGATGCACCTCACCGAGTCTACGACGCAATCCTACGAGATAGTTTCTTAGGCAATAAACCCTTTATGAGAAGCGAGCAAGGCCAACGCCTAGTGGCGGCCAAACCTGCAGACGCAACAGCCTTGCTAGAAATTTCTCCCTCGGCTCTTCTCTTTGGAGCATGGCACAGCCAAGGTCAGGGTGGTGGACTTGGAGCAAAGTTCCCGCGCTCAATTGTCTCTGAGATAGTAGGGATTGACACACCAGTTGAGGAAATTCTGTCAAACCAGCGTACCGGGGAAATAGAACCGAGAACATCCGGTCGACGTACTGGAAGCCGAATTGACCCGCTTGGAGTTCTGAAAAAGGTAGAAGTATTCAAGGGAACTCAGAGTTGGGGCACGGATAAGGAAGAAGCAGGCCCAAAAGCGAGGAAGGTTCGCCCCTCCGAAATCAATCACGGCAATATCGCTCCTTTAGTAGAACCTCTCGGCGTTACCTGTGCCTATGCAGAGCACAGGGTAGTAATTACGTTAGCCGGGCTCAGAAGACTACATTTCGGTGGGGGGGACCGGGATATTATAGGTCGCACACTGATAGCCGCCCTTGGCTTATTTGCAATGTTTGAACAAGATTCTCGTGGCTATGCGCTACGATCTCGTTGCGACCTAGTTTGTGAAGACTACGCACCATTGGAACTTGTGCATGCCGACGGTTCAACGGAAGCAATAGAGCTTGATGCGGCAAAAGCAAGGGTTCTCTATGAGACTGCGTATAAAAATGCTGTTTCAGCAGGTTTTAACTTTGAGTCACTAACTCTGACCCCACAGCCGAAGCTGGTCAAGATTGTCCAAGATAGTCGCAAGTTGGCACTTGAAGGCGAAGGGGGTGAGGAAGACAGCGAATGAACCTTATACTGGAAATTGAATTCCTGACTGGCATCTATCGTGGCACAACCGAACCAGCAAGTGATGCACCGGATTGGCCACCTCAACCAGACCGAGTGTTCTCTGCGCTTGTTTCCTCTTGGGCTGCTCGGGGCGAACAGACGGAAGAAAGATCAGCACTTGAGTGGCTGGAAACACAACCTTTTCCATCCATTTACGCAGGCGAATGCGTTGCGAGAACAACACCCAAGGTCTTCGTACCACCAAATGATTTTCAAACTCCGAAGAATGATCTCGAGAAGCTAAAATGGTATCGAGATTTTCTAGCTAAAGGAAAACGACCTCCAGAGAAAGGAGGCTATGAGAGGAGTTGGCAAAGGGTTCTTTCTATGCTCCCTGATAATCGTCAAAGAAAAGAACGCCAATTTCCTGCCGCTTACCTGAGTGACCCTGTCATGGCGTTAGTCTGGCCCGAGGCACCTGACACCGGCCTACTTGAAAAACTAGATGCGATTGCGCGTGATGTTGGATATCTTGGCCACTCGACCAGTTTGGTGCGCTTCCGCTTCCTGAAAAGCGACGCCATAGCACAAACTCATTCGACTCAAGAGGCCCAACGGTGCATCTACCCAGGGCGATTGGCAGAATTGGAGCAAGCACATATCGATAATCCCATAAGACCTGTAATCCGGCCCGGCACTACAAATCCAAGATCAATACCAGCTAAACAAGCCCTTGCTTCGAGAAAATGGCTAGTGCTTGAGATAATCGGCGGAACAGTTCCTGATATCCGCACTACCAGCCTTGTCTGCCGCATGCTCCGCCAAGCACTGATGAGTGGCTATCGACGCATAGGGATGGCTAACGAAATACCGCATATTGTATCGGGACACGACTCAGACGGTAAGCCAACTCGACTCCCCCATATGGCCGTTGTCCCGATGGCCTTTGCCGGTTTTCCTCACGCAGATGGGCGGGTTCTTGGTTTCGCCCTTATTCCGCCTGCCCAAACTGAATTGTCCGAGATTCCTGAGTTCCGTGCGGCCTTTGAAAAGATCGCTCCTTATGATCAGGCTGAGGAAAGGCGCGTGATAGTATTGAGTGGGAAACCTCTGCGAGAGCAATTAAGACTTTCCCCTGTAGGCGTCACTACAAAACACTCGCTCTCAACCGAACCCTACTTAAAACCGTCTCGCATCTGGGCCAGTGTTACACCGGTTGTACTTGATCGACATCTCAAACGGAAGAATAACGCTGAAATACAAGAAATCATCGCAAGCGCTTGTGAGAATACCGGATTACCTCGACCGAATCTGAATCGTATCCACATTGGCAAGCACTCAACGGTTGAGGGGTCTCCTCCGGTTCGCTTTTCCAAAAATGCGCCTCCATGGACCCACTGGAAAATCCCACACATGCTCTCTACCCGCTCATTAGTTCATGTTGCGATTGATTTTGAGTGCGAAACAGCTGGCCCCGTCCTCTTAGGCGCCGGCCGGTTCATCGGTATGGGTATGTGTAGAGGTCTAGGGGGGTAAACATGAAACTCGACCCTATCGACTTCTCTGCCTTCTTCCATGGAATCCACGGCTATAGCCCGTTTCCTTGGCAGCAGAACTTGGTTAATCGCCTCGCCAAGAGCAATGAGTGGCCAGACGTGCTGGACCTGCCGACTGGTACAGGGAAAACGGCAGTATTGGACATAGCGGTTTTTCATCTGGCACTGCGGGCAGATACACCAAAAAGCGCCGCATTAAGAATCGCATTGATAGTTGACCGGCGATTAGTAGTGGATAGTACTTTTGACCGTGCGAAAAAAATCGAGAACGCTCTCACCAATCCTTCCCAATCGTCGAAAAAAGGAATATCCATTGTCGAAGAGGTTTCCCGACGCTTAAAACGTTTTGCATATGATGAGAACTACCCTCTCGTTGCCCAACGTCTCCGTGGCGGAGCACCGTTGGAGAATGACTGGGCACGGACACCAATCCAGCCAACAATTCTTTGTTCGACCGTTGACCAAGTTGGTTCTAGGTTGCTGTTCCGGGGCTATGGCGTGACAAACCGCATGAAACCCGTACACGCCGGTCTCATTGGAGAAAACAGCCTGATTCTTCTTGATGAAGTGCATTTGTCTGAACCTTTTAGGCAGACATTGACTGCCGTTCAAGAGATCGGGAAAGCTAAGATAAAAGTGGTTTCTTTTTCGGCCACACCAAGTATACAATCGGAATCGCCCTTTAAACTTACACAGGCAGACCGTACCCACCCCGTACTGAAGCGACGGTTAGAAATTACCAAACCCGCTCAAATTTATAAACCATGTGAGGACAATAAAAGGTTCGTCCGGTTCTTGGCTCAAAGCGCAATCGATATTGCGGACCGTCTACGTCAAGCGGGTGGTGTACCCGCCCCCGTGGTTGCTGTCATTGTCAATCGAGTTCATCTGGCCCGCGAAGTCTTTAAAGAACTGAAGGAATGTGAAGCAAAAACAGAGACGCTACTGATGATCGGTCGTTCCCGGAGTGCCGTACGCGACCAAATTGTCAGGAAGAAACTTGCGCCTTTTCTCACCGGTGCAACAGGCCGTTCAAACGCATCTCCACTATTTATTGTAGCCACCCAGTGCCTTGAAGTAGGAGTTGATGTGGACCTTGACGGTTTGGTATCCCAAGTGGCTTCACTCGACGCATTGCGCCAGCGCTTTGGAAGACTGAATCGCGATGGACGAAAGATTCATGCGGAAGGCGCAATCATGACACTTAAAGAAGATGTAGCAAAAAACGCCGAAGATCCTATATACGGAGACCGTATCCGTTCAACATGGCAGACGCTCGTGGATATAGCGAAAGACGATATAGTGGATTTCGGCATTGAATCACTTGAGACTCTTCTGTGCAGAGAAAACGTTAGCTTGCCTGATCTCGTGGCACCACAGACTGAGGCTCCCGTCCTTATGCCCGCTTATCTTGATCTTTGGTCTCAGACTTGTCCTATTCCGAATGTAGACCCAGAAGTAGGGTTGTTTCTGCATGGCATGGAACCCGTATCTTCCGATGTCTCATTAGTTTGGCGTAGCGACTTGAGCAAGAAAGACATGTCGGAGGAGAGAACTAGCTCCTTGAAGAAACTAATTCAGCTTGTCCCACCTCGCACAGCTGAAATGATCTTAATTCCACTCCAAGTGGCGCGGAAATGGCTAACCGGACAGCAGGCTGACCCAACATTGTCTCCGACCGTAGCCGATGTTCCGGCAAAAGCTGCGGGCGGAGGGAACTCTGATATCACCATCGGAGAGCAAAGACAGGCTTTTCGCTGGGCAGGGTGTGATGACCAGCGTACAGAACTCGTGTCCCCAGAAAACCTGCGCCCCGGAGATGTGCTGATTGTCCCATCTGAATACGGCGGTTGCGATAACTTCGGGTGGGCACCAGAGTGCAACTGTCCAGTCGAAGATGTAGCAGATGTGGCCGCAAAACCTTTCAGGGGAAAGCGACATACAGTCCGCATAGCACGGGATGTCGTGCGTAGTTCTTCTCAGTGGCAACGCCTATTGGCAGTGCTTGCCGACAGCGCTGGTACTGTAGAACCCGACCTGATTGAGCGGCTTTTAGATGCACTGCCAACCGATGTACAAATGAAATCAATATCTGAAGAAGATTCTGATGACCCGCCTGTCCGATCAACTAGAGAACCCATAGAGGCGTTACGACGAGCTAAGGGGCAACTTCAGATCTACTACCCATACGCTAAAGGATCGAGTTCGGAAGGGGGCGCAGTTATCGTAGCGGAAAAAGGACTGAAGGAGGAGTTAATCAATATTGCAACCACTCCAGTGACTGAAGATGATCAGTTCTCAAATACAGCCTCTGTGCGGATCTCAATTGACGACCACACGAAAAATGTCGCCTGTTGGGTGGAAAACTTTATCAAAAATCTCGATTTATCCAAAGATATTGCACAAGACTTGCTTCTTATAACGCGCAACATGAAACTGCATCTTTGTGAAGATAAAGCTGCATCAACTCTAGCACGCTTATTTGCTCGGACCCCACTAAAAATTAAGCGGCCTACTTAAATCAAGGGGCGGGAAAAAGGCCTTTAAAAACCCTTTTACGAGCTCCTAAAGGCCCCTTGAAAACCACTTCAAACTACTCATCTTCGTCCTTGGCTTTCTGCTCGGCCGCGATCCTCGCATCCCGGTCCCAGCGGGTTTCAACCGCGGGCATGGCAAGCGCCTGCTCCAAATACCTGACTGCCGACGAGATCGTAGCGAAATCAGTTGGCCTGCTCTCCTTCCATTTAGCCTTCGCAGCCGCTACCGCTGACGTGATGTCGCGGTCCAGCCAGCCTTCTTTCGGATGCGCCTGCTGCTCGCGCTCGCCGAGGAACCTGCTGCGTGCCAGATCGCGGAGCTTGATGACGGCCTGGCCATAGAACTCGGACAGGAGCTTGAATCGTTCTTCCGCGGGCGTGCGCGTAGCGGGCTTGAGCATGTCTACTTGGTATTGCCGGAAAAGCGGCTGAAAAACTCCGTCGCAGGCCGCGAGCAGCACGAGCTCGTAGTCATGGTGCGTCCCCTCGTCCGTATGCGCGAAGAGCCACCCCGAGCCATCGGCATTCGGATACGCTCTTACGGCCCCCGCCACGTCAGCCTCGGTGATGCGCGGATCGAGCGGGTAGTAGATGACCATGGCTATTTCGTGCGCACCACCGCGATGGTCGAGAACAAAACTCGATCCGCTGCGGGAGGTCGCCGACACCACCTCGAAATTATGCCCATTCCAGGCCGCGAGCCGGAATGCCTCGGGCTTTCCGCCGGGCAGGCCGAGCGCGCCGACGAGGGCCGCCGCATCATCGAACCCCGGGGTCAGCGTTCCGCCGTCATAAATACTCAGTTTTTTCAACTTCATTTAATACCTCCTTCAATTATCTGTTGATTGCATTGATCCATCGCCCTTCCCGCAGCTGTGCGGGCGTGGGGGCGCTCTCGCCCGCCAGAAGCATATCCTCGTTCATCATGTCAGCGAACGATCGCCTGGCTATGCTCACTACCAGGGGATTGGCCGTGATATTCGCGTAAATTCGCGGGACCACGTGCGGACGGTTCGCTCTCTGTATGGCCACCTCATCAGTGAGCGGCTCACGCCAGGCGTCGATGAGCGGGACTATCGTCCGGGGATTGTTCGGGTCGTAGGCCGGACTGCCGCCCTTGACGTCGTTAGGCCCTTGCGCCGAGGTCCTTAGAATCTGCCCGATCTGGGCGGGCGTGAGCGCCGCGCGGTGGTTAACCAGGTACATGCCCTGGTGAAGCCCGTAGAGGGTGTAGCGGACGATCAGGCCCGTAATCTCCGGGTAGTCAGGACCTACCAGGCGCTCGATGGCGGACAGCTCGTGCATCCGCTCGTGAAATTGCTGTACGCCGGTCCTGACCGGATGGAGATCCCGGTATTGCTGACGCAGATAAGGAGCCTCCGAAAAATGGTACCAGTCGATACCAGGTTCGACGAGCATGGCGTCCACCGTGTTGCCCGCGGCGTCCTGCGCCTCGTTCAGTCCGGCGATGTTCGCGACAAGGTCGCTGTCTCCCGCCGCCGCGGTAGTGGCGAGCGCCGCCGTGGAAAAAACCCCTCTGACGAGGTACGTGTTGCGGTCATAAGTATAGTAAATTTTTGGTCCTGCCATTTCTTACCTCCCTAAGAATTCAACGCTGATTATGTCTCCCCCGCCGTTATAACCCCCGACCCGGGGAAAGAAGTAAATTGAGTCCACTACCCGGCTACCCACGTCCGCCCCGTTTGCTCTCCGGAACATGAACTTGATCTCCGCGCCGTCGTAACGTTCCCATCCTTGTTTCAGATCGCCAACCAAGGCGATTGCCGAAGCCCTTTCAGCTCCTCCAACGCTGACCCGAAATATATTCCCCCGGTTGGCGTCGTCGGTGATATCGTCATGGGCCGCAAGCAGCCCGATAAACCGGGTGGGAAGCGGTACCGTGATGCTTCTCATGTGATTGCCGGAGCCAAATCCTCTGTTATCAATCTGAACTACAATTTCTTCGTAATCATCCAAGTCTATTGTGCCTAAGTGTGTTGTTGACAAGGTCGCTGTCTGAGCGGAGACAAAGGTGCTTGCCCTGCTATAGAGAATCGCCCAGTCATCGAGACCGTAATAATTGTTATTCGTCACCGCGGGGGCAGGGTTTGAGTTGATCGGCAGGAGCGGACCCCAGGTGCCGTCAGATTGGCGGAGCCGGTAGTAATTATGAACGTTCGGGTCATAGGTATAGGAATTGCTCGAAAGCACATCGTTGGTCGCGTACCATCTGACCGTGAAGCCGTCCGTCACTCTCGTCACGGATGCGGTAACCGTGCCGTCGCCGTGTCCGGTGGCAAACGCGATGTATTCCACCCTTCCCGCGGGTTTCGGAACGACGGGTGCTTCCGCCCATCCCGGAGGTACATTTGAAAACTCCCCGCTTGAGTAAACCACGCTGGTCCCGAAAATCGGCGGCGAGCCATCGGAAGCCAGGGGGTAGGTGTAGAAGGTCTTTTGGTTCGAGGCCGAGGCAAACCCGGGGGAAGCCGAACCGGGCGCAGCCACGGCGCCGAAGTCTATTACTACCAGTTCGAAATCCTTGAAGTCCTTGCCTGTGGCTTCTCCCTGCGTCCGAACGCTGATCTGTAGAGAATCGAGGCTGTCCGGCGTGTAGAATCCGATAACTTCCTCGGACCGTGTACGCGTAACATTGTCCGTCCCTTGCTTCGGCGTAAATTTTGTTCCGGGGATGATGGGGTCGGAGAGCGGACCCGCTGGACCCGCATGCATCTGGATGTAGAAAGTATTGTCAGGAATTCGAGAATACAGGCTCACATCGTAAACCCAGGTGAACTTCAAAATCGCCATGAGCGGCCGCGTGGTACTGCTGGGCGTTACCGTCACCGTTGGAATGTTCGTCGCGTGGGCGAAGCGGTATGTTTTCACCGCTGAACCGGCACCTCCCCCGCCACCGCTCGGCGCGTCCGCTATATCAAGCCCGGTGCCGGCAGCGTTGATTTTGAGCCACTTGTCGGCAAGCGCGGCCGCGTCCCCGGTGAGGAGGCGAAGTATCGCCGCCGCCGTAATGTCGCCCAGGAACTCGGTAGTCAGCGTTTCGGAATGACGAATCGCGACAAGTTCCGAGGCGTCAAGCGCTCTATAGCTGTGCCAGGTGTCCCCGGCGTCGGTTTCCTGATGCCATTGATAATAGGCATATCCCCCCTGGGTAACCCTGTAAGCCCAGCCGCCGATAAGCTGAACCGTGGGAGACGACGCGATCCGGACGCCGTAATTGTTCGCGTTGCGCCCCACCGCAAGACGCAGAAAGATAGCGTAGTTACCCGCGGATGGCGGGGTGACGGACAAGGCGTAAGACAGGGCGATAATCCCGTCGGTGGTCGGTCCGGTCAGTCCCGCGGCTATCGCTACCGCCGCATCCGTGGCGCTGGTTTCGTCCGCCCAGGCATCTTCCTCGACTAACCGCAGATCCTCCGTGCGTGACTCAAGCAGTCCGAGGCGGCGCAGGTACTCAAGGTTAGTCAGCTCGGTGTCTGTAAGCAGGCTTGCCGGAAGCTGTAACGACTTCTGTACGCCGTCGACTATCGCGGTGAGAAGCAGGCGGGATCTATCGTCTCGCAGTTGCTCCCGGGTCGCCGTGTCCAGTTCTGATAATTTTCTATCTGCCATATCTCATACCTCCTTATTAAGTCGAGGGCCTGCGTATTCTCGTCGCCGGACCGCAGCCAGAGGAATTGCAGGCGCGGAACTCGACCCATTCTACATATCCCCTCCTCTTCCCGCTCCGTGCCTCGCCCGGGATGGTCAACCAATTCGGAAATCGCCCAGAATCCCGCGCCTCGTAATGTGTCGGTTGCGCACCGGCCCGGGGGCGGCTGAAACTCCATCCCCAGACACTGAAGCCAAGATCTCCGCCGGCGGCAGGGTCCTCACCGGGCAGCGGAGCCTCTACCCACCATGAGCGCGCGGTTACACGCCCCGGCACCGGCGAAACGTACACATACGCCCTCACGTTGATCATCACGGAATCCGTGGAGCTTTGCGACCCGTCCGATACCGTCAATTCAAACTCCAGGCGTGATGATGAGTTTCGCGACGGCGCCGTAAATCTCGGGGTAACGGTATTCGAATTCTGGAGCGTCACCACCGGTCCTGACAACTGCCGCCAGGAATACGTAAGCGGGTCGCTGTCGGGGTCGGTGGAACCCGAACCGTTGAGCGTCACCGAAGCGCCCGCCGATACGCTTCTGTCAGGTCCGGCGTTCGCAACCGGCGTCCGGTTCACTTCGAATTCCACCGGGTAGCCCCTGAGAACGTTCGGTTCCGGCGAGAGGGAATATCCCACGACCTTGTATCTCGGCACCCGCTTCGGCAGGATGAAAAATGCCTTGCCCGGCGAAGCCTCCCGAGTCACGAGAACAGGATCGTCCGTACCGTAAACCGCCCAGAACTCCGCCCCGCCGTAATTCTCCCGCGGCGGCGTGTACGTGATAGCGCATTCATGCACTCCGGACCCCGTGGACGTCTCCCGGGTTTCACCCCGCAGGTTACGCAGAGGTTCGGGCGGAGTCTGTGAAAAATCGGTCTCAATCGACACAGCAGCGTTCGTGTCAAAGAACGAAGTTCTGTCCACGGGATAGGCGAACAGTCCGGGCAGGTATTTTGTGGCGGTCACCACGATCGATTTATCGGCCGAGTGCCGAAGCGAGCGGATTACCCAGTCGCTATCCTCCCCCTTCACTATCCCCGCGGGGAACCTGATTCTCTGGCCGAGAGGCAGGTATCCGGAGCGGCGGGGATCGATACGAAACCGCACGGTTTCCCGCCCGCTGAGTTCCCTCTGTGAGGCGGCATATAAAACCCTGTCGGCGGTCTCCGAGTCGTAAACGTAGGGCAGGTCCGCCTCCCGCCTCGGCCCGTTCGAGTCCACGGCTTCGGATATGTCGAGTTGCATTTCCGCTGATTTCTGGTCGGGCCTGTAGTGTACCTCCAGGGTCCCTACGCGGGAGTCGTAGTCAGCCCAGGTAAGAACCGGAGCCTCGATGTACGCGGCCTCGTCCCTGGGCAGAATCACGACCTCGGAAGCCGCCTGGAACCTGACGAGCGTATCCCCGATACGCTGACGGATCTCGAACGGGCTGATTTCTCCGAGTTGCGCGAGGAACTGCGAGAGGGACTGACGCCTGCTGATCGCGCCCTCGACCCGCAACGCGGCGGTCGGCGGATTCTCCACGGTTACCCTGCTGATCTGCCCGGCCCCCCATACCGGATTGTCGAACACCTCCCTGACTACATCCGACACTCCTGTCAGAATGAATCCGTGGGCGTCGGCTGATATCTCCCCGTCGTACTGCCGCGCCAGGCGGATAAAGGCATAACCGGGATACGGCGACTCCTGCGACCCGTCGTAAAATCTGTACTGCACCATGCGGTAGCAGACCACCCCGGCCGCGGCGGCCGCAAGGGAGATATTGACGGTATTTGTGTCAGGGACGTAACCTGTAATCACGGATTGCCCGACCACGACCCGAGAAGCGTTTAACAGCTGTATGAAATAGCCTCTGTACCAGTCCCGCAGCTGTACGCGATGCCGCTGGTCAATCGGAAACGCATGGTCGCCCGCGGCGTAATTGACGGGCGTGGAGGATTCCGGACACATGAATTCGGGAAGCGCGCGGTGGTCGTGATAGACGCGATAGACCGAGAGGAAATTCCCCTTGCTCCAAAGGCCCTCGCCAAGCAGGTAATCACGCTGGACGACAGGGGAGGCGACCGTCGCGGATTCGGGGTGTGAGGCGCTGAGCGGCGCGGTCAGGGTAACTTGCGACAGCGTAGGGACAGCCGACACTTCGACCTCTTCTGAATCCTCGGCCCCCACGTCCACCACCAGGATATCTCCCACCTGGATTCCGACCGTGGATTCCAGGAGTATGGAACTTTCCCCCGTGGCGGCGGAATAGGATAGCTCGGTCCGGACGCCGGAGGAGAGGTGAGGGCAGGGGTGGCGCTCCACGCGCCCGAGGACCACGGGGACAGGAGCGCCGAGGGCGCGTGAGTTCGGGAAGTTCTCCTCGGTGATACTGCGGGCAGGTATTTCCGCAAGCAGCGCGTCCACAGGCTGAGCCGACGCCCTGAGAGAACAGCTCCTGGAGTCTACGGTCTGCCCGCCGAGACGGCCGAGGTACAGTTCCTTCCGCTCCCCGAGACTGAAGCCCCACAGCCTGAGATATTGACCGACCATGTCCGCAAGAAAATCGCTGTCCTGGTTGTCCAGCCTGAAATCGACATCCGAAGAACGGACGGACACAGAATCATCCTCCGCTATCTCCGGGGCGTCAAGCAGGAGCGGCCGCGCGTCGATGGACGAAGCGAGCCGAGGCCGGAGGTCCTGCGCTTGCTCTGCAATTTCGAGAAATACCTTCAAGCCCCCGCTGTCCGTGTCCGAAAGAGGTTCTGACGTCTCCGACTGATCCACGTCCATGCTGTAGGTTTTCACCGCCCGGGGCGCGTCGGTGCCGTCGGAGAGCAAAAGCAGCGTACCGGCCCTTTCCTCCGCCGAGAGCGCAATGTAATCCCTCACGAGGGCGGCGGTCACGACCGATTCTCTCCAGACATAGCCGTTCCGCGGCGCAGTGATTGCGACCGGCAGTTGTTGACTGCCCGGAGCCTCGGGTCCAGGCACCACAATTTGCAGGTCGCCCGCCCGAAGGATAATTGCCCTTGAGCCGCGGAGAACCTCGGGAAGCAGGTCGGGAGCGTCCGTGAGGCCGTAAGTCGTAAGGATATCCCTTCCTCCCACCGGAGTTACCTGGAGTCTCTCGAGCCAGGCTATCTCCTCGTCGACGACGAGGCGCGGGTCTATGCGCGCCCGAATATCAGTCCAGTCAAGTTCGCTGTCCGCGTCGATCAGGCGAATGGCATCACCGTTCTCAAAAAGGAGGCGACCGCCGCCCTCAAGCAGCAGGAAGCTGTCTTCGACCGGGTCTCCGAGCAGTATGGCTTGTGTAGGCACCTATAGCACCTCCATGTTCACGGGCTGGACCGTCTGCTTGGCGTAGCTTGAAGCGACGGATTTCACACTGCGCCGCGAGCTGCTTCCGATGATCCAGGCTTCCGAGAGGTTGCGGCCGAAGAAAAAGAAATTCTTCTGCGGGGACAGCGCCCTCATCATTTCGAATATCTTCTGGTCAGGCGCGGGGTCGCTGACGTCGCTCGAATAAAGAGCCATCGAGAGAGAAAGCTTCGGCTCCTCCCCGATCACGTGCACCGCCTCGTCCCCGCTCTCGGCGCTCTCGGCGCTCAGCCGGGGAGCGAGACTGGCGGCAAACGGGTAGGTGGCTATCAGGTCGCCCGCAATCTCGACCTCCGAGGACGTCCTCCACGCGAGGATCGAGCCTACGCGCCGGGGCGCCGACAGGTTGAGGTTGCTGACAGTGAAAACGTCGTTTGCCGGGGACCACCTGCGCATCACCCTCCGGCGGCCGAGATAGAGATCGGCCGCGGCCTCGCCCGCAGCGCCGTCGACGGTGGCTTCGGAGCCCCCCTGGATGCGTTCGATGAGGACCGCGATCTCGCTCCCCGCCGTGCCCGCGGGCAGCGTCACCCGGATATCGCCCGTGATTCCCCCCTGGTAATCCCGACGGGGATCGAGGGAGGTTATGTGCTCAAGCGGCGAGCCGCCCAGGGCAGCGCTGATGTCCAGAAATTCAGAGACTACGTAGATCCGAGCGCCCTCCTGTCGAGAGTTACATTTACGGGCCTGCGCGCAAGATCCTGGATCGCCGCGGTCAGGCGGGCGGTCAGGCTGTTGCCTTTGCGGATCTCGTCATAGATCTGCCCCTGGAGCGAGTTAAGCTCCTCCTGGAGCGCAAGCTGGTTCGAGAGGTGCGTGTCGATGAGCGCCTGAAGCTGCTTTGACGCCTCAAACTGCGACTCTTCCACGGCCTTTATCTCGGCCGCAAGCTCATTCTGACGCCTGAGAAGCCCGGACTCCACTTCGAACTGGGAATCCCGCGCGGTCTTTATCTCCGCCACGAGCTCGTTCTGGCGGATGAGAAGGGACTCCTGGGTAACGAGCTCCTCGAGCGTCTGCTCCTGAATCAGCCTGAGACCTTCCTGAGCCTGGGTGAACGCCGCCGAAGCCGCCGAGGATCCTTCGCCAAACCCTTCCCTGGCTATCCTGACCGACTCCGGAAGAAGCCGGGTGAGCTGCTCCTGGATATAGGCAAGGTCGGCGCCCCGGGCTCCGGGCACGCGCGCCTGGAGAGCCGAGATCTCGCCCCTCACCGCCTGCAGCCGCTCGGCGGGGGAAAGCGGGGAGCCGGCGCCGGTATTCAGGGAGCGTATCGCGTTGCCGACGCCTTTGAGAACGCCGGTGAAATCGTAGCGGAGGTCCTCTACGGCCTGGAGCTCCGAGTTAAGCGCCTCCAGGCGAAGCCTCTTGCTCTCTTCGAAGGCGCGCCGCTGCGCATCCACGAGGTCCTCTACGGCCTGGAGCTCCGAGTTAAGCGCCTCCAGGCGAAGCCTCTTGCTCTCTTCGAAGGCGGCCCGCTCGATGGCTGTGAGCTGCCTTACCGCTTCCCCCTGCTCGGCGAGCGCCGCGGTGCGCCGATCAAGGGAAATGGTCGAGTCCGCGATGACCGCCTGCAGGGCGTGTACATTTCTCGTGAGCGCCCCGATTATACGCTCCCCGAAATCACGGCCGAGAAGCTTCCCGAATTCGGCGATGGCGGAGATGCTTCCGCGTATCCTGGAGGAGACGTCCGTGAGGCCTCCCGCGAGATCCTCCCGCAGCCGCCTGAGCTGCTCCCTGAACCCGGCAAGGCCGACAAGGAGCTGCGGGTCCTCGAGATCCCGGAACACCTCGCCCAGGCGCTTGTCAACTTCCTCAAGCGACGGGATCCCCCCGAAGCCGAACTGCGCCGCCGCGCGCTCGGCCGCCTGCAGCTGAGCCTCAAGCGGGGTGAGCACCCGGCCCTCGAGACCGTTGTATATCTCCACGCCGGCTTCGAACAAAGCAAGGAGCTCCTGCCCGATGGCCGCCCGCTCCTCCCGGGACCCGGCCGCCTTGAATCTCTCGAACTGCTCGTCGACGAATTCTCTGGCGCGGTCGGGCAGCACGCCGAGCTGCGCAAACGCCCCTTCGAAGAAATCCCGGATCGAGAACAGGAACCTCGACTGAAGCTCCCCGCCGAGGAACTTCTCAAGCTCTTCCTTGATCTTTTTGCCCTTGACGTCGAACTCGAGCAGGCGGTCCCTGCCGAAATGCTCCCGCGTATCCACGGCCGTTTTCAGAAGCAGCTCGTCAAGCGTCGTCTGGACTTCTTCGGGGAGCCTCTCGATTATGTCCCTGATGCCCCCTATCGTGCCCCTGAGGGCCTCTCCTATGGCTTCCCTGAGCTGTCCGTAGTCTACCCCCGTTTTCCTCGATCCGATCTTTATGGCGGCCGCGAAGCCCTGGCGGAGGATATCGTCCACCGCGAAGACGTCGGACCCCGGCACCAGGGTATCTATGTCTATGTCGAGCCTGGGCTTCTTCTTGAAGAATCCGCCTATGAGCTTCCCGATCGCCGAACCTATCCCGAAACCGACCAGGGTGCCGAGCCCGGGGATCGCCGAACCTATCCCGGCGCCGATGCCCCCTCCTATCCCGGCGCCGACGCCTCCGGCTATATCTCCGGAGAAAAGCGAGCTCGCTATGTTGTAGACTCCGAACGCTCCCCCGAGGAAGTTGGCGGTCCCTGAATTAAGCAGCCCCGACCCTCCGAAGCGCTCCCCCGGGGCAAAGCCCGGAATGCGGGATATGAGCCCCCCCGCTCCCGCCGCCCCGGCTCCGCCCGCCCCGCCGACGTTCGGGACGATGTTGAGGGCGAGGCGCTGCGTCGCGAGCTGCCCGAAGTAATGCGAGGCCGTCCGGAGAATCCCCCGGAACGTGCCCTCGGCAAGCTGCCCGAGGTCGCTGAACTTTCCGGTCATCACGTCAAAGAAGAGGCTGGATGCCGAGTTTCTCATCTGGGACATGGTGTCCGCCCAGAAGTTCTCCATCAGATCGGAGGCCTCTTCCACCTCGTCGACCATGTCCGTGACGCTCTCCTTGACCACCTCCGTGGTTTCCTTGGCCGCCCTGGCCGTCTCCTTCACCGTCTCGTCCGCGGCGTCCGCTGCGGCCCGGCGGTAGAGCGCGGCCCCGGGACCGACGAGATACCGGTTCGCGGCCAGGGGATCCGCGCCCACGTCGCCCCCCGCGGCGGTCACGAGGGAGGCTATCGACGGAGGCGGGCTGTCCCCGGCGTTGCGGGGAAGGCGCCCCAGGAAGCCGAGCAGCCGGTCCGTGGTGTTCGAGATCGATTCCGAGATGCCTTCAAAGACCCCTTTAACGCCGTTATAAAGGGCCTTAAAAGCGTCGCTGAGGAGGTTTACGACGGTGATAAGGCCCTTGACCCCGCCCGTGACCAGGGGAAGCGTCAGGTTCCCGAAGTCCACCATGGCCACGTTGAGTTCCTGCTTGAGCACCTTGTTCTGGAAAGCCGCGGTCTTTGACACCTCCGCGAAGGCGTCGTTCACCGCGCCGCTCGAATCGGCGACCGCGTCCATGGTGGCCCTGGTTTCGTCAAGGTCGTTCAGCAGAGCGTTAAGCGCCTGGCGCCCTTCCTGGGATTCGAACAGCCGGTTAAAGAATTCGTCGCCGAGTTCCTCCCGGATCTTCCCGAGCTCCTCGAGGCCCGCGATCAGCCCGTCGCGCCGGATCAGGTCCCGAAGCTCCCCGAAGGTGCCTATGGTGACCACCCCGGCCTCGTGCGCTTCCGTAAGGGCCTCCGCTCCCTGCTGCGATGGTTTCTGTATCCCGATGAACAGGGCCTTGAGCTGAGTGCCCACGACCGCCACGTTGGGCGTCAGCCTGGTCAGCAGCGCCGCGGACCCGGCAAGCTCCGAGAATTCCACGTTCGCAAGCTTGGCGGGCAGCAGGACCTCGGCAAGCGATCTGGCGTATTCGCTCGCTTCGCCCTTGCCCTCCCTGGTCGACGCGAGCAGGATGTCCGTCGCCTCGGCGGCATTGAGGCCCTCGTCGGCGTAGGCCTTGAGCGCGGACGTCGTCAGGTTCGCTATGTCCTTGGTCTCCCCGAGCCCGGTCGCGGCCGCCTTTCCGGAGCCCTCGAGGATCTCCATCCCCTCGGCTCCCCGGAACCCGGCCGAGGCGATGAAGAACATCGCGTCGGAGAGCTCGAGCAGGTCCCGCCCGAGCCGGGGGGCGAGGTCCTTGAGGTCGCCTTCCCAGAGCGCCACCTGTTCCCGGGCGACTCCGGCGAGCGCGACCATGCGGGCAAGCGATGCCTCATAGTTCGTGGCGAGGGAGATGCTGTCGCTGAGCACCTGCTTTATCCTGGTGAACGCCTGGTGTATGAGGAAGAGCCCGGCCGCGGCCTTGGCTGCCCCGGGGAGGTTCCCGAAGAACTTGCGGACCCTCTGCCCGGCCCCCTCGGCTTCCTGGCCCGCCCCCTTGGCCCGGTTCCCCACGCGCTCGAAGTCGGCGCCCAGGTTCTTGAGCTGGCTTCCGTCCGTGCGGACCCGAAGAGTGAGCTCTCTTGCGAAGTCATTCGGCATTGACGGCCTCCGCGAACGATCTTATATTTACGGGTATGGAGAAGTTCTCAAAAGAAATAGAGTCTTTGCTGCGGACCGCGTTCCGGTGGTATCTGCAGGCGCTGCTTGCGTTCATCGCGCTTATCGGGCTTATCGTTATCGTCGGCATGATGGTCTCCTGAATCACTCCTGCCTGTCCTTAGCCGCGCGCTCCCTGAATATATCGTCGATCCCGAGCACCACGAAGAAGGCCCGCTCCGCTTCACGGCCCTTGTAGCCGAACCGCTCGAGGTTGCCCCAGATCTCCGAGTGCACCAGGGTGCCGAGCGTCATCCCCTGGCCGTAGCGCTGGGACTGGCAGATCTCCCACATCCGGAGCCAGTGACGCTGGCTCGGCGGCAGTAGGGTGAGCGGCTGGTAAAAGGCCGCCTGCGCAGAATTAAGCGCCTCGAGCTCCTCATCTTCCGCCCGGTGCCGCGGCTCACGATCGGTGAGCGTCCGAATTCTTCCGGCGAGCTTCTCGGGGGAGTAGCGGCGCTCCTCCCCCTCGATCGAAACCGGAATCCCCTCAGAAGCAATTAACCAGTGCTCTCTGAGGGCCCTGTAAAAACTTCCTCTTCCGCGGAATCCTCCTCGGCCGCCCTGCCGCCTTCGCGCAGATACTGGACGTAGGCTCCAGACAGAAGGAACGAGGACTTGCAGAGCTCCCCGAAGAGCCACTTGCGAAGGTTCTCGTTAAGCGTCTCCTCCTGCTTGTCTCCGCCCGGACGCTTCCTGACGATGCTCTTAATCAGGCTGTGAGTGAGGTGCTTGGCGAGCGCCTCGGGGTCGCGGGTCTTGATGTTGATCTCTTCCTGGTTGCCCGACATGGAAAGGCCCGAGGAGAACTCCCGGACCTTGCTCGTCCTCTTCGGCGTCGGGAAGGGGTAGCGGTATCCGACCAGGCGCCAGCCCTTGGGGATCGGCACCCTCTCCCCGTCCTGGTTGATGTACGTCGGCCAGTCCTCGTCCTCTACGTCCCCGTAGGGAAATATCACCACCTCGTCCGCGTTGTCGATCCCCAGGTCCTCGATTATTCCAGCTGATTCGCTCATTGCTTTCTTCTCCTTGTTTTAACGAGTTTTGTCCGTTTTCTGCTCAGCCCTCGGTCAGATACTCAACGGAGGGGTTCTTGGTTTTCGCCACGATCTTTATGTCCGTGTTCGTCACAGGATCCAGCACCGCGGTGAACTGCTTGCTGTCCGTGATCGGGCCTTTTCCGGGGACGGGCGGGTGCGCCGCGCCGCCGAATTTAGCGGCGGGGATTGTGATCTGGAGCGAATGGCCGTCGTTCTCTATAGACGTCCACGTAAAGACCAGCTGGCGCTGCGCGCCCGTAGCGGTCGCGACCGTGAATCCCTGCGTGCGGAACTCGTACTCAAAGCTGCCGGTTATCACCCCGTCTCCCAGGGAAGGGGATCCGGGAAGCGGGGAGCCCAGCGGCGTGCCCGAGGAAAGATTGTTGTTGATCTCGATGCTGAGGGAGTTGAACCTGTTGTCAGCGTCGCCGGCCGAAACGTCCATCTCCCATTGCGCGTAGAGCTTGTGGGCGACCGCGGTGTGCGCTCCGAAGATGTCCTTTGAGAGCACCTGGCCGCGAGCGCAGGAGATATTCAGCGAGACCGTCGATATCGTTTCCGATCCCGAGGCGCCGAGCGACAGCGTGTTTATCCGCCCGCCGGTGAGGAGCACCAGGGAATGCTGGTCGTCCTCTTCGAGGCGCAGAAGCAGGCTGAGGCCGGCGGGTAGCGTCTTCCCTTTTGTGATCGTGTGGGTGAAGGGGGCCCCAACCTTCTTCACCGCCACGTCGTCTGCGTAAGCGTAGCGCAGTCCCATCGGATTGCTCGCAGCGAAGTTCGCGACAGTCCCGGCCAGAGCCGAGATCTTCACGACTTCCTTGCCCCCGATTTCAATGAAATCACCCGCCTCAAGATTGGCCGCGGTGGTCAGGGTTACGGAATCTCCTCCCGCCTCCACGGCGCCGTCAAGCGTCGTTGCGACCGCGGGGGCAACCGGGGTTCCGACGCTCACATAATTATCGTTGATCGCGTGGAGCAGCCACAGAGGCAGGACCTCTATGTCGACCTCGACGGTGAGGTCCGCGCCGAAATCATAACGGCCCGGCACCGCCTGCGCCGCAGCCCGCACGCCCGTGCCGAACGCGGCCGAGCTCTCAAGCGGCCGATCGCTCCGGGGAGTGAAGGATGTTACGCTCCCGATCTGATAAAAGCCTCCGATGGATGTGATCTTCTTGACAGGCTCCCCGGACTCGTGGCGGAAATTGGGAAGCGTGGCCTCGTCAAAGGTAAGCCTCTTGGCTCCGGCCGTGACCGTCTTTATGCGGAGAATCTCCTCGTTCTCGCTGGTTCCGACGGAGATTATGTTGCCCGCGGCCAGTCCGGCCACCGTCGCGACCGTGACCGACGCGGCGGCGGGGCTTACGGCTGCCGTGGTGGTGGTCCCGTCACCGGCGGCGGGAGTCTTGCGCAGGATCCCTCCATCCTTCTCCGTCTTGTATGATATCCTGGCGTTTGAGCCAGTGAACTGTCTTTTCGTGGTCATTCTTCTGCTTACCTCCTATGGCTGCGATTCCTCGTGTACGGAATCGCAAGTAAATACCATTTCGTATATCCAGATCCCGGTCTGTTCCGAGAGGAACCTCTCGGAGAGCGGATACATCTTCCTCGCGCCCCGGGGCTGGAACCCTGTCAGGCTGTCCCGCACCGCGTCAAGCTTGGCGTAGGCGCCCTTGTGATCTCTCAGGCCGCGCATTATCACGAACACGGAGAATCTCATGCTCCGCGTCTGGCTGATCGAGTTAAGCGCCCGCGGGGCGTCAAAGCCCGACCTCGCGTACTGGACGAGCAGGGCGCCGTTTGGATGCTTGAGGCTGTAATTCCCCACGTCATCCGGGACCGGCGCCACTTCGACGTCGGTTACATCGCCCGCGAGCCTGTCCACTATCGCCTGTTCGAACTGTTCAGTCGTCATTGCCGAAAACCTTCTCTGATGCTTTTTTGTTCGCCCTGTAAACCGATCCCTCGGGGGCCGCCTCCCCCTGGGACTCCCCGATCGTGAGCTTGCCGTCGCGGATCTTCTCAAGCATCCTGACCGCCTCCTTGTACTGCATCTGTACCGCGTCGGGAATATCCCCCTCCGGGCGCCGGGCGTAGAGATGGAAAAGCGTGATGTTTACGGAGAGCCGCTTGAGCATGGGCGGCGTCTCGGGAATGGGGAGCTCGTAGCGGCCGCGCAGGTAAGCGTCTATCACCTCGTCTGAGGCGGCTATGGCCTCGTCGACGATCTCCCCCTGGATCTCCGCTCCCGACTCGTCGTCGGTGAGCTGCTGGAGCGTCCTCTCGGGCGCCGCTTTTCTGAGGTCTTCAAGAGAGCTGTACATAGTCAGCCCCCATAGAATATGGTCTTGGTGATTCCCAGGTTCTCCCGGAGGTATTCGTGCACTACATCCCCGCCGGGCCAGGGCAGGACGTCGACGTGATCCGATTCCGGGCGGGAGAGCCGGTACAGGGTTTCGTTTCTATTCTCCGGATGCGGGAAGGTGCGCATTATGCACTTCTGGACCTTGGAGCCCGTGAGGATCATCCTGGAGCCGTCCTCGAGGCTCCGGAAGGATATCCAGGAGCTCGCGCCCCGGAAAACTATCGCAAAGAAGCTCGGCCGCCTGATCTCCTCGATGTAGCAAGGCCCCATGGTGCGTTCGCCGGACTCGGTCCAGTTCACCCAGAGAAAGCAGGCCATGGGATCCACGTACTTGATCGCGTCAACGATCTTTACGTCGCGGACGGCGCGTATCCTGGTGGTAACCGGCTCCCAGCAAAGGAACCCGAGCACGGTTATCCCGCCGGCCGCAAGGTAGGTGAGCAGCATTCCGTCCATCTTAATCCTCTCCTCCTTCGATGAATTCCTGGACGGAGAAGCCGTCCTTGATTTTTATCTTCTCGATCTTCTGAATGTCCACGTCCTTTAGAAGTCCCCGCTTGTCAAGCTCGATCATCCTGTCGAGGATCTTGATCCTGTATTCGCCCTCTATCCTGGTTTTTTCAAGCTCCTGGCCGCTTTTGATCTGCAGGAGGTCCGCTTCCCTCATAAAGGCGGTTTCCGCTTTTGTCTGGGCCCGGTTGAATCTCCCCTGCTCGCACCTCTGCCCCATGAATCCCATGAGCAGGATAAACACGGCGACGGCGATAACATATACTGTGAAAACCTTGGCTTCCCGCATCTCAGAACGTAATGAAGTTTTTGAACCTGCCGATGACGTAGAGCGCCGCCAGCACGAGAAAACAGAAAAGAATCGGGTTGCCCTGCAGGCAGCCGTAGGCCGTGCGGATCCATCGGAATACCCTGAGCTTCGGACGGTTTTCGGCGCGTACCTGATCGATGTCGGCGAGCCGCTCTTCGCAGGATTTCACCCGGCCGTCCAGGCCGTCCAGGATCCCGGTCACGTTCTCCCAGCCCGCGGCGCGGGCCTTCTGTATGTCGCAGACTTTTTTCTCAAGCTCTTTTAATCTCTCGGCTTGACTCATTCCTCTGTTGGCCATAGATCGAATCCTCCTTCAGATTCCTTCTGTGTATCGAGCATCTCCTGAGTCCCGGGCCCAAGCTCGGTCAGGGTCCTGTCGGCGCTCACAAGCCGCTCGCAGCGGCGAAGCACGGGCCGGGCCGTCTCGAGGACCGCGCGGCACCTCGCCTCCCTGGCTTGCGAATCCCGAAGCGCGTACTCGCACTTCACCTTCTCCTCCACGAGGCCGTCCTTCCCGCCGCCGAAAACTTTCGGCAGCCCGGGGGTGACGTGCATCACGGAAAGAGCCGCAAACACGAGCGCTACGGTTTTGACTAGAAGCATTTCAACCTCCTTTAGTCCGCCTACACGGCGGCGTCATAGATCAGATAGCCGAGGTCCTTGGCCACGATCTTCTCATCGCAGTTGTAGCCGACCTTGATGTACTCGGCTCCCGCGGACCCGCGCTTGACATCCATCATCGTCTGGGTCCGCCTCGGCATCTGCGTGAAGCTCTTGCCGAAGGTGATGGTCTTTACGCCCGCGCCCTTCCTCACGTGCAGCGCGGCCATCTTGTTACCCCAGACCCTGCCGTAGACCTTCGCCTGGCCTTTTTTCGCGGTGTTGATCCTGGCGCGGCCCACGAGGACGTTGTCGACTTCGAAGAGCTTCGCGATCTCCTCTCTCATCGCAAGCCCGCCCGGGGTGTCCTGCATCCTGCTTGACGATTTCACGGCGTCGAGCACTTCGGGCAGCTGCCTGAAGGCAAGCCACGCCTGCCAGCCGAACACCAGGGTGTTGGCTCTCATGAAGCAGCCTTCAACCGCGGTCTGGACGTTCGCGATGGGATCATCGTCGCCGCCTCCCCACTGGTTGCCTCCGGCCAGCTGAAGCTTGTTCGAAGCGTCGTACTTTCCTTCCGCGAACACGAGGTCCGCTACTCTCTTCTCGCGATCGAGCGACAGCATTTCGTTCAGGAACTCGTTCGTGTCGGCGCGGGGGTTGAGCGGCACGTCGGCGTTGCTGATGTCCTCAAGCGGCAGATAATCCGCGAGAGCGTAATCGCTGACCGAGTAATTGTCCGTCCCCACGTCCCAGTCCACTTCGTTCGGCTGGGCCTTCGGCCCGACCGCGGTCGCGACGAGGTCGAACGAGCTCTTTTTGTAGACGAAATACTTGTCCGATCTTTTTGTGACGTTGACCATGGGCAGCACCTCGTCCGCGATGAACATCTCGTGGCTGTACTTGATGCTGAGGCTGGTCAGGATGCTGTCCACATGCAATTCGTTAGTTGGTGGCATTCTTTAATCCTCCTTGAATCAATTTTTTCTAAAGCGCGCTCTGCGCGAGCAGAACCGGTATGACGTCTCCGGCGACGCCCGAAGCCGTGGCTATTCCGACGACCCAGTTCTTCGCGGTCGTGGTAGGCTTTCCCCGCCCGTTATCGTGGGACGTGATCAGGTCTCCCCTGTCCGCGGCGAGGTGCAGCTTCACCTCCGCGACGCCCACGAGCATGACGTTCACCATCTTGCCCGCTTCGGCCTTGCTCTCGGTTACGCCTATCAGCGCGTCGGCGGTCGCCGACACGGCCTTCTTGACCTTGTTGTCGTCGGTACCGAACTTGACGATGCTGTTGGCTTCAAGCGCCTCCTCGGCAATTACCGCCTTCTCCAGTACCGATGTTTTTCCAATGCTCATTTTTCTTGTCCCTCCCGGGTTAGATTATGGTCCCTGTTTCAATCAGTCTCGCTGGCAGCCTTGTAAAGCTCCGGGTGCTTCTCGGCCACCCTGAGCGCGGCGGTCTTGTAGTCCACCCCGTCGTTCGCGGCCATGAACTCCTCGACTTTCTCCTCGAACTCCTTCGCCTTGCCTCCGGTTGCCGCCGAACCCTGCGTGGCGATCTCTCCGGGCTTCACCTTCTCCGGAAGACCCTGCAGGAATTCCTTGAAGATCTTCACCCC
Source organism: Thermodesulfobacteriota bacterium (assembly GCA_965204035.1). Taxonomy (GTDB): domain Bacteria; phylum Desulfobacterota_D; class UBA1144; order Nemesobacterales; family Nemesobacteraceae; genus Nemesobacter. The sequence goes on along the minus strand of OZ241964.1, from coordinate 766,852 downwards.
TTCGGTCTCTTCCTCGGAGAACTGCTCCCCGCCAAGTATCTCGAGTATCTTGACCGCCCTGTTTTTCTGGTCCTCGTTCATGGATCCCCAGGCGATCTCGCGGTTAAGGAACTGCTCGAACTCCATCTTCCTGGCGTTGAGGTTAAGGCGCCGCAGGTTCTCCCTGGCCGTCTTGCGCTCTTCTTCTGAAGCCTCGAAGTTCTTCTTCATCTCCTCGAACTCTGAAGACTGCGAGTCGCTCTTTTCCTTGAGCTCCTTGTTGTCCTTCTCGAGTTTCTCGTTTTTCTTCTTGAGCTCCTCGTATTCCTGGAGCTTCTTTTTCTCTGCGTCTGTCATTTCGTCCTCCTTGTTCAGGTTTTTTTCAGACAGCTTTTCTGCTTCGGTTTCAAATTCCACGAACTCCTCTTCTGCGAATTCCGGAACCTTGAGGCCCTTCACCGCGGGCGGCGTGGCGCCCAGGAACCCGATGTGTCTCAGGTTCATGTCGGGGCGGAGGGAAATGGATACGCGCTTGTAGAGGCCGTCCCGGACCCATCCTACGAATTCCTTCGCGGTGGGCTTTATCTTGGCGAGCAGCAGGTCGCCCTCGCGCTTGAGCTGGGTCGCCCAGCCGTAGGCGGGCGCGTTGCTCCGGGGGTGGCCGATCACGGCCGGGGCCTGGTCGTCCTCATCCCTCTCGGAGTACTGCGAAACGATCTTGTCGAGGTCGTTGCGGGTCCACTCCTTCGTGTTGCCAGAGGAGTCGGTATGCGTCCCTGTACGGAAAACTTCTATCCATTTCGGTTCCATGCTCCCAAACCTAAAGGAGCCTGAAAACAATTTCAACCGGATTTTACGGCAGCTTTTCCGGTTGATTTATTTACCGGTTGGTCGTATATCCCTAGCATGGTTAAAAAACAGGAGTACGCAAAGGAGGCCGAGCGCCTCTACGTCGAGAAGCACATGACGCTCCAGGAGATATCCGAGAAGCTCCCGGTGGGACACTCCACCCTGCGCAAGTGGTCCTCTGAAGGGGGATGGGCGGCGAAGCGCAAAGAGGCGCTTGCGGGCATGGAGGATTTCCACCTGGAGCTCTACGCGCTCGGCCGGGAGCTTGCCGCGGCCATCAAGAGGGACCTGCGCGAAGGCAATGAAGTCAGCCCCGCCCGCTTCTACGCGCTCGGGCGGATCATGGATACCGCCGAGAAGTCCTACAAGTACGAGGAGAGGGCGCTCCGGGCGGGAGACGGCAAGGACGGCGAGGGGAAAGCGTCTCTTGAAGATATCCTCGAGGCGCTTAACGACAAGCTTTTCGGAAGAGGCTGATGTCCGAACAGGGTTTTCTTCCATACCAGCAGGAGTGGCTCGCCAACAAGGCCCGCACCAAGATCTGGGACAAGTCGAGAAGGATCGGCGCGACCTACGCCCAGAGTTACGAAGACGTCTCGGACGTCGCTCTCGGCAAGGTTCCGAAGGTCTACTTCAGCTCGGCCGACGAGTCGGCGGCCAAGGAATACATCGAGTACTGCGCCCACTGGGCGCGGGTGCTTGACGCCGCGGCCTCGGAAATCGGGGAGGAGGTCCTCGACAAGAAGGATGAAGTCGCGGCCCTGAAGATCTCCTTTGCCAACGGGGGCGCGATCTACGCCCTCACCAGCAACCCCAAGCGGTTCCGCTCGAAGGGGGGGAAGGTGATCCTCGATGAGTTCGCCCACCACTCGGACCAGCTCGCGCTCTGGAAAGCGGCCCGGCCCTCGGCCACCTGGGGATACCCGGTCAGGATCCTCTCGACCCATAACTCGAAGTCAAGCCTCTTCTACCAGTTCCTCGAGGAAGTGAAGCAGGGAAAAAAAGACTGGTACATGCAGAAGACCGACATTCACGAGGCCGTCAGGCAGGGACTGGTCGACCGCATTTACGGCCGCAGGACCACGGATGCGGAGCGGGAGGCATGGCTTGAGAACGAGCGGCGCGACTGCGCGAGCGAGGACGCGTGGCTTGAGGAGTACTGCTGCCAGCCGTCCGACGAGGCGCACAGCTTCCTCACCTACGAGATGATCGGGAGCCTGGAGGACACGGACGTCCTCATGCCGCTTGAGCGCACGAACGGCGACCTGTTCGTGGGCGTGGATATCGGCCGCCGCAAGGACCTCACCGTGATCTGGGTGTGGGAGCGCGTGCACGATCTTTACCTGGCCCGCGTCGTCGAGCCGCTTGAGCGCGCGCCGTTCCGGATACAGAGGGACGCCCTCTGGGAAATCCTCGGGAACAGGAACGTGAGGCGCTGCTGCATCGACGAGACGGGAATCGGCATGCAGCTCGCCGAAGAGACCGTGGAGCGGTTCGGAAGCCACAAGATCGAGCCGGTATACTTTACGACCCGGGTCCGGGAGGAGATGGCCTACCCGCTGCGCTCGGCCGCGGAGGACAAGACCCTGCGGATTCCGAAAGACAGCAGGATCCGCAAGGACTGGCATTCGCTCCGCAAGATCACGACCGCGGGCGGGAACACCCGCCTCGCGGCGGACGAGCGGGCCGAGACCCACGCCGACTACTTCTGGGCCGCGGCGCTCGGGCACCACGCCGCGGGGGACAGGATCGCTGAGTTCCAGGCGCAGACCGCCGGGAAGTCGAAGGTCGCGGCCGCGGGCCATTACGGAAAAATTGATTACGGAGGTTACTGATGGCAAAAGGAATATGGAAATCGCCCTGGGAATTCGTGGAATTCAACGAGCCCCGGGGCAAGAAGAAGGGCCTCGGCGGGATCTTCGCTTCGCGGCAGAACACCTGGGACGTCGAGGGGTCCTTCTCCTCGTACCTGCCCGACCCCGACCCGATACTGCGCAGCCAGGGCCGCGACATAAAGGTCTACAGGGGACTGCTCACCGACGCGCACGTGGGCTCTGTGGTGGATTCCCGCAAGGCGGGAGTGCTGACGCTTGAGTGGATGCTTGAGCGGGGCAAGGCGAGCAAGCGCCACCATGACTTCATCGCGGCGGTGCTCGCAAAGTTCGACATGCACCGCGTGATTACCGATATCCTCGAGGCGCCGCTCTACGGCTTCGCGCCGATGGAGATCGTGTGGGAGCGCGCAGACGGCATGATCGCGCCCTCTGAGTTCCTCGGCAAGCCCTCCGAGTGGTTCCGCTACTCCCTTGACAACGAGCTGCTGTTCATCTCCAAGGACAACACCGAAGGGGAGCCGGTGCCGGACCTCAAGTTCATCGTGCCGCGGAACGACCCGACGTACATAAACCCCTACGGCAAGCGGATCCTCTCGCGCTGTTTCTGGCCGGTGACGTTCAAGCGCGGCGGGTTCCGGTTCTGGGCCATGTTCCTTGAGAAGTACGGGATGCCTCACCTGATCGGGACCTACCCGAGCGGCACCGAGGAGGCCAAGATCTCCGAGATGCTGTCCATGCTCGAGGACATGATCCAGGACGCGGTGGCCGTGATACCGGAGGGGTCCAGAGTCGAGAGCGTGGACGTGTCGTCGAGCGGGAACGCGGGCAGGGCCTACAAGGAATTCCTCGAGTTCGGCAACCGGGAGGTGTCGAAGGCAGTGCTGGGCCAGACGCTCACCACGGAGATGCAGAGCACCGGGAGCTACGCGGCTTCCCAGACGCATTTCGCGGTGCGCCAGGAGATCGTCGACAGCGACCGCCGCATAGTCGAGGACACCATGAACACCCTCATAGGCTACATCTACGAGGTGAATTTCAGCGCGGACCAGGAGAAGCCGATGTTCCAGCTCTTCGAGCAGAAGGACGTCCAGCAGGAACGCGCCGAGCGCGACAAGACGCTGACCGAGGCGGGGGTCAGGTTCACCAAGGAATACTTCCAGGATGAATACGATCTTGACGAGAAGCATTTCGAGGTCACGGACCCGGCGCCCCCGGGAGGGGGAGGCGGCGGCGAGTTCTCCGAAGCCCCCTCTCAGAAAACCCTGGACGCCCTTGAGGATACGATCGGCGGCATGGACGCCGAGCTCCAGGCCCAGGCGGAGGCGGCGCTCAGCGTGATCTTCTCCCTGGCGGAGAAGTCCGGAAGCTTCGAGGAGTTCTCCCGGAAGCTCGCCGACGCGTACCCGGAACTCGACACCGAGGCGCTTTCGAAGAAGATTGAGCAGGCCAGCTTCATAAGCAAGGTCTGGGGCGGAATGAACCCGGACGATTAAGGAGGAAAAGATGCCAGATCTAAGTCTTACGATTGAATATAATCATTGCCAGGGGTGGTATAGAATCCATGCCGGCACGGTGAAAAGCAGGACCTACAAAACCGAGCGCGGGATGAAGAACGCCATAAAGTATTTTCAGAAAAAGGGGTATTTCCCCGGAGGGCGCAAGCCGAGAGAAATATGTCCCCGGTGCGGACAGGAGATAAAGAAATGAGGATCCTGTTTCTAGCCGTTGCGCTTGCGGTCGCCGGCTGCCCGGACCCGGACCCGTCCTGCCCCGCGGAGTGCCAGGAAGTCGTCGGCCTCGAGGGTTACGTGGAATCGTGCAACTGCCCGGTGGGGATTTTCGGCGACGACTACGTGCCCGCGGATGAATGCGCGGAAGAGCTCACGGAAGACGAACTGGAAGAAGCCTGCGAGGATCTCTGATGCCGAAGAAAAAGCCGGTGAACCTCGACTTCGCTTTCGAGCTTGAGCCCGCCGCGGCCATGAAATACTTCCGCTCCAAGGGCCACACCCTCTCCTGGGATTGGCATGATACCCTGGGGGAAGCCCACGCCGCAGCCTTCACAGTCGCCCACGTGGCCAGAATGGACATACTCCAGGATATCCGGGGCGCCGTCGATGCGGCGATAGCTGACGGCCAGACGTTCGCGGAGTTCCGCAAGAATCTCGAACCCACCCTGAAAAAGAAGGGGTGGTGGGGGAAGAACAAGAGGATAAACCCGAATACCGGCGAGGAAGAGTCGATACTCGAAGGCTCCCCCCACCGCCTGCGCACGATCTACCACACGAACATGAAGTCGGCCTACAACGCCGGGCGCGAGGAGTTCTTCCAGCGAAACAAGAAGAACCGGCCCTACGGCCAGTTCGTCGCGGTCATGGACCCCAAGACCAGGGACGAGCACGGCCGCCTCCACAACAAGGTCTTTCACCTGGACGACCCCTTCTGGGACCGGTTCACCCCGCCGATCGACTACAACTGCCGCTGCAGGAAGAGAGCGCTTTCAGAAGCCGCGGCGAAACGCAAGGGGCTCAAGATCCTGAGCTCGGAAGGAAAGCTGGTCCGCGAAGACCGGCTCGTGAGCAAGAAGTCCGGGGAGCTGCGGCCAACGTGGGGATACAAGCTCCCGGGCGGCGACAAGATATTCCCGCAGGTCGGCTTCGATCATAACCAGTGGAAAGCGGCGTACCAGCCCGACCTCGAGAAGTACGATTACGATATCGCGAAAAAGTATGTCGAGGGCACGGTCACGGGTCCGGGATTCAAGAGGTTCTTCGAGGGGGAGGCCGGGGGGAGCTTTCCGATCGCCGTGCTCAATCCACAAACCAGGAAACTGACAGGGCAGAAAAAATACCAGGCCGTCAAGATCAAGAAAAAAAGCAAGATGAAGCATATCCGCAAGCATGGTATCAGCGTTGAGGACATGGGCATGGTGCAGGAAATAATAGATGACGGAACGGTCATCGAACCCTACGCCGACAAGACCGAGCGTCAGTTTTTCCTCAAGAAGGGAGGCACTTATTACGCCCTCCCGCTCCACAGGAAAAAAGACGGTCTTTGGGCGGACACTTTCTTCACCTTCCCCGCAGAGAGGGAGGAGTACTACCTCAAAAAGAAAATTGATAAGGGGAAGATATTAAGGAGACAGAAAAAATGAGGCGTCGCCTGGTCGCCCCCGGATGTACGAAAGGACTCGCTTTCCCTTTACGAAACTTTTGGGTCCAGGATTCCCTCAGCCATAAGCAACGAGATTTTGCCGCACACCTTGGTAAAGAATTTACAGGATGGGGGAGTGAAGTCAAACGAAAAAGCCCGCCCCGCTGATGATTCAACGGGGCGGGCCATGCTCTTTAAAAAAGTCGGTGTAGCCGAATTGGTCAGGCGCCGGTTGTCGCAAAACCGGAGATGCGGGTTCGAGTCCCGCCACCGACTTCAGAACCTCGAGCCGATCGACGCCTAGGATTGTAAGCAATTCCTGACTTCAAGTCAAGGAGGAAAACCGATGTTCAGAGTAGCAGTCAGCACTAAAGAGATAGACGGCCTGGCCATACGCCTAGCGAGAAGATCCGACGACATGTCTGAAGCCATGACCGAGATCGCGGGGATCATGCTCGACGCCGTGGAGGAGAACTTCGAGCAGGAGGGGCGTCCGGAGAAATGGCTTGAGCTCGCCGAGGTGACCAAGGACGACCGCGAAGAGAAAGGGTTCGGCCGAGAGCACCCCATACTTCAGAGGACCGGGAACCTGGCCGCGTCCGTCCAGGCGGACAGCAGCGACCGCGAGGCCGTGGTGTCCACGAACCTCCGCTACGCGGCCCTGCAGCATTTCGGGGGAGAGGCGGGCCGGGGCAAGAAAGTGAAGATCCCGCCGAGGCCTTTTCTCGTGCTCGCGCCCGAGGACGAGGACGAGATAGTCGGCGTGCTGAGAAGGCTCATCGAGAAGGATCTGCGCGCCCGCTGAGGATTGTCGCTCCAAGGCCCTTCCAAACACCGTTTAAAAGCTTTTAAATACCGTTTAAAAACTCATTACTCGGAATTCAGGCAGTTGGGTGCGCATATCGGGGAGGGGCCGCTCAGGCGCCGGTTCCGGAAAATCGCTTAAACCGGGCTTCTTCAGCGAAAGATGTGGGGATGTATGCCTTTCGGTGAGATCGCGTTCACCGCAACTCTTCTCGTCCTCGTCAGGCGGGTTTCCCTGTCGGGCAGAAGGCAGTCAGGCGCCGAGCTTGTTTATCTCTCTTACCTTCTTCAGGATCCGGGCGAACAGTTTCTCCTCCGCCCGCCTGGCCTGGGCCCGGGGAAGAAGTCCGTGGACCCTGAGCAGGACGGCGGCGGCGGAGAGCCTCTCTTCCAGCTCGAAGTCTTTCTTCCGGGCCTTTAGCCCCTGCTCTTTTATCTGCTCATGTATGGGTTTCGAGAGCGCGCCCAGGCTCAGGACGAATTTGTCGTTCTTTTCCTTGCTCATTTCAACAGCCACCTCAGGCAATCGTCCTCAGAGAGCCCCGCCCACAGCTCGTATACATCGAGGATGGCGAGAATCCCCAGCAGCTGCGCCGGGTACTTGTCTTCCGGATGCACGCTGAGGACGAATTTGGTATATCGGTCTATGGTTTCTTTCTTCATTTTCCCCTCACCCCGATCGGCGCCACGTGGAACGCCCAGTCCTCGAATTCTTCCTCGAGCCTGGCGGCGAGCTCGTTGGCTTCAAACTTGGTAGTGAACCGATGAAACCTCCTCTCTCGCGCAGCCCCGAAAAACAAAGCCCAGCCAGGCGACTGCTCGCTGCGCTTAAAACCGACGTTCTTATACATCCTCGGGCTTCCCACAGGCGCCTTACCGACCCTGCACAAGTGATTGTCCTCGGTCTTTCCTATGATCACGTACACGATTCTAGCCATGGCGCACCTCCGGCATCTCGTCCCATGTGCGGCCGTCGAGTTCGCGGCCGGCTTTTTTCTTGTTCGTCCCGCCCCACTGCTTGAAGAAGAAGGGGATCCCCTTGTCCAGGCACTCGTCGCGGAGATCCCGCGCCCACCGCGGATCCATCGGCCGCGCCTTCGGCCCGGACTCCCCGCCGCAGATCACCCAGTGGATACCCTCCGGAATACCCCGGACAGGGCCCAGCATGGGCTCCACGCTGAGAAAGCGCACGGCCGCGGGGGTCCGGACAAGCCAGTCCGCGCGGCAAAGCCTCTCCTGGTCCTCGACGCTTACGCCCAGCCAACAGTTTTCAGGGGGCGGGCGGAAGGAGGAGAAGGACCCGTACAGCCGCTCCGCCCGCTTCGTCAGCACCTGGAACTGGTGCTGAGAGTTCCGCCCGATCTCCATAAAAACCTGCTGAATGAAAGTGTATGGAACGGCTTCCTGAAACAGATCAGACATCGAGCAGACGAACACCCTGCAGGGCTTTTTCCACCGGCGGGGCTCACGCAGGGCATCCCGGTGAAGCCTCGGCGTGAAGGCGTCCCGGTACTTCTCGACGCCCATCTTCCTGAGCCTCTCGCTCTGCCGCTCGGCATAGCAGTGCTTGCACCCGGGGGATACTTTCACGCACCCCGTAACCGGGTTCCACGTCCTGTCAGTCCATTCAATCATGCTCAATGCTCACCTCTGACGCCAAACTTATCTCTGCAAAATTCCTCAAAGTTCATTCCATCCGCTTGCGTATATTCATCCAGCGTGAATTTTTCCCTCTTGCGCAGCTTGTCGAAAAAATTAAAATAGACATCCCCGCGAAACCAGTTGACGTGCGCGATCCCCAGCCCTTCGATCAGCACTTCGCTGATGAAAATATCATAGTAAGGGCCGTGGTCTTCTTTCTTCAGTATCTTCATATCAGCCTTCCCATCGCTACAACCTCTTCCGTCTGCAGCTCTTCCCACGCCCGAGACCAACCAGGCAGAGAGGTCCCGAACGCGCGATAATACTTTAAGTGCCGCTTGCACAGCACGACCCAGCGCAAATAGCTAGCCTGCCACGCTCTCACCTGGGACCCCCCTGCTCTGCACGTTTTATCCGCAAATACGATTTATCCCTCTTGTACCTGCACTCCTTTGAGCAGTATTCTTTGTGTTCCGCGGATACCTCGAAAGGCTCTTCGCACCACCCGCAAAGCCTGATCAGGCTCTCGCCCTTCCGGCGACGGGCAGAATGTTCGGCGCATTTAGCCAGGCAGTCGCGGCACCTGGTTTTATCCATGAACACCGGTTTGCCGCAGTCCCAGCACAGCCCCTTTTCTTTGGCTTCCTTGTAGGTTTTCGGCCTCCTCACAAGAACGATTCCCCCGCGTGGTCAGAGAACTGGTTGCTCTCCCGGATGTATTTAAGCACCGTCTGCGCCTGGACGTGGCGGGAGACCTCCATAATCTTGTCGAGGCGCGCCCCGGCCTTGGCGGCCGATGTGATAAAGCCCGCGCGGAGGGAGTGGCCGGATACCTCTTTAGGGTCTACGCCGATCAGCGACGCATAGTGCTTGATGATGCGCGGGACATCCGAGTGATGCATCTGGCGGCCCCTGAGAGAGCCGCCCCGACACATGGTCTGGAACAGCGGACCGGAAGTGATCCCGGAAACCGCCAGCCATTTGCAGGTGACTGCGCCCGGGCGGATATGCGTCCCCGGCGGAACGGCTATCTTTTGGCCCCGGCCTGCCTGGTCGGTTTTGCTCCGGCGAATGTTCACGGTCATTGCAAAGTCATCATCGATGCTGACATCGTCAAACTGCAGTCCGCAGATTTCCGACCGGCGGAGCGCGCAGGCAAAACCCAATGCCAGTATCGCGGCGTCACGGCGGCCGAGCTTGCTTTTCGGGCATTGTTGAATCATTGCCCGCACATCATCGGCGACCAGCGCCTTGACGCGGCGGGGCAGGGTGCCGAACTTGCGAAGCAAGCCAGCTGTAACGTCTCGCACAAAAATAGAATCGAACGGATTTCTTTTCTGGGTTTCCTTAAACTTCCGGGCTACCCCCTGCCTGTACAGGAGCACCGATCCCATTGACAGACCTCTGCCGTCCGGCTTCGGGCTTGCTAGATATGCGAGAAATTTACAAACAAAGTTCTCCGAGGGATCCTCAGGGTCTCTTCCCTCAAGGCGGCAAAAATCCACATACATATCCCACCCTTCCCCGTAGGCTTCACGGGTGTTGGCCGCCAACGCCCCCGCCTCCAGTTCTGCTATTAACTTTTCTATGACCGCCCCTCCAGCTGCCTTGTGATTTCCCGCTCGGTCTGGGCCGACACGTCGAATATGCCGAGGCGGCCCCGCTCGGTCACGAACTCAAGCAGCTCCGGGTCGGGATCGGGCGGCAGCCCCTCGAAGAAATGAGGGACATCCTCTATGTCCCGACAGAGGAGGCTTGCCACGCACGTCCTGTCGCAATCGCCCCATGTTCCGTTTTCCGGATCGTGGAAGTATTTCTGCTTCTGCGGTCTCATGTTCTTTTTCTCCTGTTCTTTCTCTGGGCATCCCTGCATTTGTTGCAGGTCTTTCGGCGGCCCCCTGGTATGGACCTGTTAGGGGCGAACTTCCCGGCGGGTTTCGTCTCCCCGCACTTCCGGCAGGTCATCTTCGCGTCCTTCCTGGTCACCCGGTAATCTGGGCGGCGCTTCGGATCGCATTTCGTCTTCCGGCCGTCGCGGTGTCGGCAGTACTTTTCCCCGTGAGCATACGGTCCCCTGATGTTTTCCTTCCCGCAGGTCTGGCATCGGAAGTAAAAGACGTCCCTGCGGAATCCGGACAGTGACTCAAGGAACTCGACATCCCTTGCCTCGATATCCCGCAAGTCATAAGTTTCGAGGATCCGCACGGCTATCCCCCTGTCGCCCTGCGGGTTGCCGTGATCCGAGCGGAAAAAGCGGTGCCACCTATGGCGCCCACGGACCGCCTCGGCGGAGTACCAGCATTCGCGGCACCAGGAGCGTCTTCCGACCCCGGAGCATAGAGGGAAATCCTCGTTCGGCCGGATCTCCCCGCACCTCTGGCATTTCCGGAGGATGGCGCCGGACTCGGTCTGGCGGGCCGTGGAGTTCGGGTGAAGCCCCGGGGCAACCCGAAAAGAATAGCTTTGCGCATAGTCGCCCAGTCTCCTGACGAGCTTCCCGGGTTTCCCCGTTAACTGCCTGCCGCCGCGGAGCGCCCCGTTAAGCAGTTCGGCCCGGCGCTCAGCGCGGCTGCGGGAGTAGGTCCGCGACGCCAGGCCGGGGTCTGTCGTAAGCGAGGAAAGCTTCCTGTTGTACCAGCCCGTGGGCGGCGCGTCCGTGCCTGGCTCGGCGAACTCCACGAGATAACATGGCCTCATCATCCGGCTCATCCCCGCCCCTCCGGCTGCCTTGTGATTTCCGCTTCGGTCTCCGCCGATACGGTAAAGACGCCGAGGCGCCCCCACTCCGACACCGGCTCAAGCGGCTCCGGGCGCCCAAGGATCCAGAGCCACGGGCCGTAAGACCAGGGCGATTCGAGGTATTGCGCGGCGACGGGAGACTTGACGTGAACGCAGTCGACCAGGTTCACGCGCCCGATAATGCTTCCGTAGCGCTGCCTGCTCTCGTGCGCCTCAGCCCAGGAGATCTCCGGGGATGCCGCCTCGACGATCTTCCTGCATGTTTCGCTTTCCTGGCGGGAAGGGAAATACTTGCCCGCATGGATCAGCAGCGGGCCCCGGTAATCCGTGCGCCAGCTTCTGTTCTCGATGTTCTTCCCGGCGTGTATAATCGCCCACGCCCAGGGCTGTCTTACCGTAAGCGCTTTCATTCAGCCCCCGATCGGCTCCATCCGGAGCATCCCCCGGAACTTTTTGACCGTGAATTTCTGGTAGTAGTTGCGCTTGCCGTCCCTCTTGAGCCGCTTGCTGTCGATCTCTTCGAGCAGCTCGAAGCGCCTGCACAGGTTCGGTTCGTCCCGGGTCCTCTGGTTCACGATTATATCGCCCGCCTTGAATACCGCGGCGCCGAGCCATACGGTCTTCTGATATTCCTTGCCGACCTGCTCGTGCTTAAAACACCTGTAATCCTTCTCCTGCAGGATGCACACGCGGCGCTTCCGGCCGTCACCGTCAATCCTCTTCTCTTCTTTCATCTTGTCTCCTTATCCCTTCAAACCATTTGTACAATCCGAGGAACAGCGCTCCGGATACTATGCAAAGTGCCATGCCGCACCTCCTTTGATTTCTCGTTATGACGCTCCCAGCTCGTAGGTCGTGGTGACCGTGAACCACACCGGATCGACAGCCTTGGCGAGATGGGGCTTGGTTTTCAAAAAATGCTTTGCCGCGGCCATCGTGGACCAGGGCCTGGCGTGGGAGAGCTCGTCTGTCCACGAGTGCCTGCGCGTGTAGTAAAAGCCCGTCTCCTTGTTCCTGAGCGCAACCTTGTTTTTCTTAAGCTTGCTTTTCTTGGTCTTTGTTTTCATCTCTTCTTCTCCTCAGTAACTGCTCCAGTCGGGCAGCCGCGGTCTCGGCGGCTTCGGCCGGAGACCTCTTTTTATTCTTCTGTTTGCGGCGGTCGCCTCGTTGTGACAGCTCTTGCACAGGTAATTGCCTCGCGCAAGAGACGACAGGTAGAAGTTCAGCCGGCTCTTTTTCTCCCCGCATCCACGGCAGCGGACCCGCGCGGGGAACTGCTCGTAACTGGCTCCCGCAACAGATCGGGCATAGCGAAAGCAGCCGGGAGCGATGGTATTCGTGCCGGGGCTTTGAGCGGCCGCAGCGGAAACATGGGATCTGTGCGCCGTATTTTTTCATAATTCTCTGGGGGCGGTGGAGGGACTCGAACCCTCGACCTCGGGGATATGGGACCCGTGAGCTGCCGCTGCTCCACACCGCGCACCGAATCTTTACTCTCCGGGCCCGACCTCCCGCATGATCTTGTGGATGGCGCTCTCGGAGGACCCGAGCTCGTATGCCAGGCGACGCGCGGATTTCGAGTGCATGTGCTTGCGCACGTACTCCCGGCGCGCGAGGCGGATCACAGAGGTCGAAAAATGAATCCTCTGTCCCGAGAGCTTGTCGAGCAGCGCCATGAGCACGTCCTCTCCGACCACCGAGAGCACCATGCGGAGCTCCTCGGTCAGTCCCGATTTCCAGTTAACTTCTTTCATCCAGTCAAGCTTCACTGTTCCTCCTCCCCCTTGGGGGGGGTCTAACCCTTCCGGTCCTTGATGATCCTGAATCCCACGCGAGGGGATCCCGGCTTCGTAGAGATGAGCCGAAGCAGCTCGTCCTTGCCCTCGGCGAACTTGAGCAGCTTCTTGGTGGGCTTGTAATTGTTCACATGCTCGACGAACAGTTCGAAGGTGTCGCCCAGCTGCTCCCGCATGGCCTTTACGTCGACCGGGGCGATGAACGCTGTCTTCGGAAAACCGACCTTGCATTCCGTCCCGTCCTTTATGAAGGTGACGGTGTCGACCCCGGCGGGGATGTGCTTGCGGGCCTTCTCGAGTATCCGGCTCTTGAGCTGCTTCTGCGCCGCGGCGATCTTCTTTGACTGGATGTCGAGTTTGTGGGCTTCCTTCACGTCCTTGGCCAGGGAGAGATCCCTTATCGGGCGCTCGTCCCGGCCGAGCTTTACGATTACTTCGCTATCCATCCTCGCCGTCCGCCTCCTCCTCGTCGTCTTCCAGGATCGCCTCAAGCCAGGCAGTCGCCACGGCCGCGACCTGGACAAGCTCCTCTTTAAGGTCCTTTTCCATGGCCTTGCGCGCCTCGCCGGTCCGCGAGTAATAGTTGATGTTGAGCACCGCCGTTCCCACTTCCCCGTATTCCTCTCCCAGCACCGCGTACGGACGGAACCCGTGCGGGTCCGCCTTGACGATCGAGTTGTCGCCGTGCAGGTCCTCCTGGCGGCGCCGTTCACCGTCGATCATCTCGAATATCTTCTGTCTTTTCGTCATACTGCTTACCTCCGCTTAATGACTGTTTTCGATACCTAACTCTTCGCTCGGGTACTCCCCGTCCTCCCAACCGCCTCGGCCGTGTCCGGACCCGTGATCCGCTCCACCTTTATCCGATAGGTTTTTTCGTGACTCGTTCCGTTGTTGTCGCTCACCTGGCCTCCTCCCGCTGCTGCATCCGCATGGCTTCAAGCGCCCTGATGATCTTAGGCGGCATCTCGTGCGTTACGAACGCGAGATCCGACACTCCGAACCGCCTCTCGAGGAACTTCCCCAGGGCGGCCCGCTTCTCGGCCGCGGTGGGCCGATTCGACACGCCCATCCACATGGCCTCTATCTTGCGAAGCTGCCTCGGCGTCGCCATCCCGGGGCGCCGTTTCCACTCGCGCCGCTTCCCGCGGCCGCCGACCTCGATCCCCATTCCCCTGGCGATCTTCTCCATGTCCCGGATCAGCTTCCCGGCCTGGGCGCTTGAGAGCGCCTTGCAGGTGCCGACGCCGAAGCTGTCCCGGAGCCGGGCGCGGTAATCCTCGTCCGACACCCCGATCTTGCCGTTGAGGACGTGGATGCGCTTGATCTGCCAGGGCTTTATGCTCATCACCACCCCCGACCCCGGAAGCGGTCCTTGAGCCTCTTCGCGGCAATGCCGCAGAGCGCTCCTCCGGCCATGGCAATCGCGGCCTGGTGCCACCTGTCCATGCCCAGCAGCTCAAAAGCTCCGTGCAGGAGGATCAGCTTGAGCCCCACCATAAACAGGAGCAGGTGCGCCGCGAGGAAAAGCCAGTCTTTCATCCATTCGTTCATTTTCGTTTCTCCTTAAAATTCCCGGTTCTCGGTCGGCTCGATCTTGATCCCCGAAAGTCCGATGATGGTTCGCCTAAGGTTATCTATATGCGAGATCGCTAAATCCATACTGCTGGCCGTGCTGTGCTTCTTCCAGCGGTTGCCGTGCGCTCCGCACTTGTAGCTTATTTTGAATTTTTTCTTCATCTCCGTTTCCCTCAAAAAAGCAGCGTCTCGGCCGTAGCCGCGACGAGCTCGCTGTTAATCTCCGCGTCGTTTATCCGCGACGCCCTCATGCACCGGCGGAGCAGCTTCGCGAGCGTGCGCGTGTTGCCCCCGGCCGCCCTGTGGAAATCCCTGTAGAGGCCGTTCGCGGGGTTGATTGCCGACGTAACCACGGCCTTGGTGTCCGCGGCCGAGAGCTTCTCAAGCCGGGCGTACACGCCGACGCGGCTGTAGAGCTGGGCGTACTGTCCGCGGGATCCCCGCAGGTTGTAGATGAGGCGGGGCATGCCGACCAGCAGCATTCCCACGCCCGCCTTGTCGTGCACGCGCCGCAGGAGCTCAAGGGCCTTGTGAGGCAGGTACTCGGCCTCGTCGACCACTATCATCCGCCCCGAACCCTGGAGCCGCTTGACGATGCCCGCGGCCATCTCGGAGAGCTGGCTTCTGTGTTCTATGCCGACCTCCCTGCAGAGCTCCTTGAAAAGCCAGAGCGCCGAGTACCCGAAGTCGACTTCGACGAACACGACGTCGGGGTTCTGCTTGGCGTACTCCCGGAGCGCGAAGGTCTTGCCCACCCCCGCGTCGCCGACGATCACGCCGACCTCGCAGTCGGTATGCACCATGTCGGCTATCTCGTGGATCTTGCGGGCTATGCTCGTGTCTACGTAGTCGAGGTCCACTTTCGCGGCCTGCTTCTCCCTGTGGCGGCGGACAAACGCCGTAAGCGACGTCTCCACTTTGTCATTGCGGCCTTTGTATTCGCCCCGCAGGTAAGTGCTCACCGCCGCCGGGCTGATTCCGCAGCCCCTGGCGACAGCCGAGATCGACAGGTTGCCGTCCTCGATGATCTTCTTTACAGCGTCACGCGTCTTTACGTTCATCAAACTCCTCCTCCATAAGTTTTTTCTCTGCTTCGTCGCGTTCCCGGTCAGCCTCCGTCATGTAGATCTTGCGCCGTTTCTTGCGGCGCGGCGGAGCAACCGCCGAATAATCCGCCAGGCCGTCCTTCGCCTGGCGCTGCTCCTGGCTCTCGACGGCCAGGCTGATGGGGTATTCCTTTGTTTCTTTCGTTTTATCTTGCGCGGGCGGGCTGTAGCCCGAGGCTATCTGGTTGCCCGCGGCCATGCTCGCCAGGCGCTCAAGCGCGGGGATCTCGCGCACGTCCGAGGCGTAGGCCCTGGCCGCCTTCCGGGCGGCCTTCTTTCCCGCCATGGCCTCGGCCAGGCGCTCGCGGTCCTTGTCGCCCATCGCGATAGCGGGGATCGCCTCGACCCGGCCGCCCCGCCCCAGGCACTCGTCGGTCCCGGCGTCGAACACCCACGCTGTCTCCGGATCGGCGGGGTCCCGGCGCAGGTAGACCTTGCGGCCCTTCTGCCCGAGCATCCAGTCGTCAAAGTACGTCTCCTTGTTGCGGGAATCCTTGACGCCGTTCCGGCCGATCGCCCGGGCGCGCGACACCCTCATGCAGAGGATAGCCAGGGCCTCCGGACGCGCGAACACGTTTTGGGCCTCCCGGTCGTAGAGCTCGTCGGGACAGAGGCCCCGCAGGTTGCGGCCGCCCGAGGGGGCGCGGTTGAGGTTGTGGAACAGGTGAAGGCTCAGCAGCTGCGCGAAGTCCGGTGCGTGCAGTATCCGCCCCTTGCGGATCTCGGCCGCCAGTACCTCCGGGCGCTCCTTCGAGTGGCCGCCCCTGTAGCCGGGCATGTGTTTTGAGAATGACTCCTTTACCTTTAGAAAATCACGTTCGATGTTCTTCGCCTGGGCGTTGTAGGGCAGCGCGAAATGAACCGAGACCCCGAGGACCGCGCAGAGCGATCGCGCCCTCTGCTCGTCCACCGTGAGGCGGCCCGCTTTCGTGCGGCCTCCCGCGAAGTCCTTCGCCCTGTAGTCCTTTCCGTTGTCGATGTATATGTGCTTGGGGATCCCGTGATCGCGCGCGGCGTAGAAGAATGTCTGGAAAACGTGGTCTGAGTTGGGCGGTTCCTTGTGGAGCAGCCACCCGAGCCACTTCCCCGACTTCATGCAGCGCCAGGCGGTTAACCAGGGGAAGAACGGCTTGCCGTCCTCCCCCGCCGCGGCGACGTCTATCTGCGCGTGGTCTGAAACCCAGACCTCCCCGCAGAGGATGTTCGAGTAGTCCCGCTCGATGTACTGGCCGTACTTGCGGTTCCAGGCGGCCTCGCCGTGGCGGGCCATGTAGATGGCATCCTTGGGAATTCTCCGGCGGAGCTGGTACACGAAAGTCGCGGCCGAGGGGAAGTCGGGGGCGTCGGGGAATTTTCCCCGCGCCATGGTCCAGCAGCTCTTGGCCGAGGGGCCGCCCTCCTTCAGGTAGAGCGCTTTCCAGTACTCGAACCACTCGTCTTGCACTATGGTCTTGCCGGCGCGGCCGCCGTGGCGGGAAGCCAGGCCCGCGACCCCTCTTTCCTTGTAGCGGCGCCGCGCGGCCGAGAGGCTCCGGGCGCTCATCTTGAGCTCCGGGTTCTCCGAGTTCCACTTGTCCAGCGCTTTTTTCGCCTGCGCGGGGGTCATCCCCTCGGTTGACTGCACCAGGGGAAGGTACTTGTCCACCTGGCCGCGCGCCCACGCGGGCAGCCGGGCGTAGGTTTCCATTTCCTGGGACACCTCGGGGAGAGGCCGCTGGTCCTCCCCCCCAGGGTTTAAGGAGGCTCCATCATGGAGCTGCTTGATTTCTGGCTCCGGCGGTTCGCGGGTCCCGGCATGGACAGGATCAGAGGAGTGGCATGGTGGGGTCTGATCGTCGCGAGCCGCCGGAGCGGATTCTGATTGCCTGGTGTCCTCGCCGGGGCGGGGGGTCTCGGGGAGTGGGAAACGGAGAAGTTTAGGACACTCCACCGAGAGGATCCGCCCGCCGCCGGACGTGGACATGGATGGTTGCCCCGCGCGTGCGCGGAGCTTCTGTTCGTAATAGTTCTTTCTTGCGCGGTCGGGGACCGCGGGGTCCGCGATGCTGATGTACGTCACCGGCGGCCTCCCGCGCTCGGGCCGCCTGAATCCCAGCCGGAGAGCCTGGTCGGGCTGGATGAGGATCGTGGAGTAGCGGCCGCGCTTGACGCGCAGATTGATTGCGTTTCGACTTGTTGCTGCGAGATCAGCTAGTTGCGATATTGTCACCAGGTTGTTCTCCATTTCCTCAGCAGGTCAGCTTACCCCCCCCCTGGGATTGTCAAGGACTCTTCCGGCCTCGGCCCGAAACCTCCTGACGGTAGCCGGCCAGTCAAAGTCCTCCAGGGATTCGCCGTCGAGTAGGGATATTCTGGGGGCGAGGAAGTTCTTTACCTGCTCGTCCGAGGGAGGCGCCGCGAACAGCTCCTCGATCTCGGCTATCGGGATCCCGACGTGAAGACTCATGCCAGCAGCCTCCCGAGGGCTACGACCTCAAGCGTGGCCAGTTCCTCAAAACCCCGGTCCCATCCGGGGGACCAGACGCCCCAGACGCGGTGATAACGCAGACGCGCCCGGCAGTGGCCGAGCAGGCGGTTATACCTCTTTTGCCATTCCTTCATCTTTTTCCCGATCCCTTTCTCTTTCCCCGCCAGACCCGCTTGCGCTGCTTCCCCGACCCCGCGCGTAATTGAGACCCCCCCCCAAAGCGCTGTCTGCGCCGCCGGGCGGCAAGCTGTTTTTTCTCCTCGGGGGTGCTCATAGGTTTCCGTTCTCCAGGTAGCTCCAAAAGAACTTCTGGAGCCGCTTGATCTGTTTGATTTCCTCGGGGCTGTGCCAGTCGAAAAGAACAGGGTTGCCCTTCTTGTCTTCTTTGATGTAGCCGACGAAAAAAGAGCCGCAGTCGTGCGGGCGTGTCTTCAGCGGGGGCGTGTAGATCAGTATCGTGCGGTCCGGTTGCGGCTTGGCTTCCGGATACAGGTGCCAGAACAGGCTGACCTCGGGGAATTTCCTTGTGCTCATCTCGTCACCCCGACTCTCCAGGCCTCGCCCGGTCCAAGGTTCGTAAGCTCGCTTCCCCTCTTTGCCCGCTTGATCGCCTGATCACGCAGCCTCTCTTTTTGCTTGCACTCCGGACACCGGCGCGCGCCTCCGGAAGGCTTGGTACAATAGATGCAGAGGCCGAGCGCCCGGAGCCTTGCCCTGACTTTCCTGCGACAATCCGTGCAGATGGTAGACCCTGAGCGGGTGGGGCAGTTCCGGCATTTTCCTTCTTCTTTGTAGCGCTTCCTGTTCTTTTCTTGGGTTCCTTTTACCCGGTCAGGGTTCTTCTCCCGCCAGGCCTTGGCGTCTCTCTTATGGCATTCCCGACATCTGCGGTCACCCCTCCTTAAACTGTTTGGGTAGAAATCCGACCTTGGAAGGTCCAGCTCGCATCCCCTGCAGGGTATCGTGTCGCCGTATTTTTTCACGAATCGCGCCCCCGCCTCATTCAAACTCCTCCCCTTCGCTCTCTTCCTCTTTTTTAAGGTCCTTTTCAGGGGCCGCCGTTAAAGGCTTGTTATCGGACCCGTCGGCGGAATGGTCGTCGTTGAAAAACCGGTCAGTATTCAAGGAGGCCGCCGACGGGAATTCTGTGTTATAATGTAGGGTGGAAACGGAGGAGGTTTCTTCGCATGGGTGCCCGTGGTAGTGATAATGATGTCTTCGCTCGACCTCGCGGATCGTGCACTGGGCAGTGATCGCGCACAGAAGCAGCGCGGCGGCGAAAATATTGATGGCTTTCCAGATTTTCTTCTCCATTTCCATTGTTTAATCTGAATGATTATTGATGATACTAACAGAAATTCATTAACTACGCAAGGATTTTTGTTGAACTCATGGAGTTGGCAGACAGAATTAAACTGATCCTGGAGAAAACCAGGGAGTCACAGGCGGAGTTCGCCAGGGGTGTCGGCGTTGACCCTTCTGCTGTATCTCAAATTCTAAGAGGTAGACAAGGGGCTATAAGAAAGGGGTTGGCCAGAAGGATATCCGAACGCTACGGTTGCGAGTATGAATGGGTAATGAGCGGGGCCGGAGACCCCCCGACCGAGCTAACCCTCGCAGTCGACACGCAGGCAAGGGCCGAACACCTGGCAAAAGTCCGCATACTTGTGCTGGCCGAGCTCGGGGACCTGCAGGTGGTTGAGGCGCCGCAGAAGGACGAGAGCTCCGCGGTCGGGGTGGACACGGCCGTAGCGATCCGCCAGGAGGGAGACTCCATGGCTCCGACGATCACCGACGGAGACCTGGTCGGGGTGGGTCTTGGCGACAGCGCCCCGGTCGACAACGGCATCTTCGTTCTCCGCTTCGGAACCCTGGGAGTCGCAGTCAGGCGATTGCGTTTCCGCGCGGGCGGCTACCTGGTCGTCGCCGACAACCCCGAGATCGAGGGCGACTTCGTGGACCAGGGGGAGATCCCGGAGGGCTTCATCGTGGGCCGCGTCCGGTGGATCCTGAGCAAGGTCTAGGGCTTCCGCCCGAATTTCCCAAAAAATTAAGGAGCCTACTTAAACACGCCTGAGTCGCGTTTGACCCATAATTGACCCATAATTGACCCATAAAGACACGCAACCTCCTTAAAATACTAAACTTATTTGACCCATAATTGACCCATAATTGACCCATTAAAACTTGTCCAGGAAGAGAGTTAGCTTTTTGTTAGCCTCTCTGCTAAGTCGTTGAAATCGCTTGCTTTTCGGGGTTTTTTCGGGGTTTTTTGCGTGCAGTTTTATGTTGAGAAAGCTACGAAAAAGCTAATTCCGCTCATTTCTCCTGGCCGCCGAAATCGGCACGGTCAGCTTTCCGAGGGGGCTTTTCGTCAACAATAGAGGGGACTTACGGGACGGGCGCGAGATGCAGGGTCATCTTCACAAATATGCAAAATTAGCTTTTTAATTATACTTCTCGCAACATTTCTTCACGATGCGGGTAAAGCCGATCCCCGGTTCCAAATGCTCCTACATAACTGCGACATCTGGAACCGGCCGGACGGCCCACCTATCGCCAAAAGCACAATCGGGGGACACGGGGCTGAGGCGCAAAAACTTGCGGGACTACCGAAAGGCTGGAGACACGAAGCGTTATCAGTTCGAATGGCACTAGCACATCCTCGTTTCGTGGAAGCACATGATCCTGCTCTTGTGCTCTGGCTGATCGGAACTCATCACGGGCTTGGTCGCCCGTTCTTCAACTTCGTCGAGGAACAACCGGAAACAGACCTTCCCGCATGTCTTGGCATCAAAAAATGGAAACTTTCTTTGGACTCTGGACCGCAGTCAATGGCTTTTAATTATCAAGGTGCAGATTGGCCTAAACTGTTCGAGCAGCTTAAACGCAGGTACGGAATCTGGGGATTGGCGCATTTAGAGTCCGTTTTGCGTCTTGCAGACCACCGCGCCTCCGAAAAGGAGAAGTTAGCATGAACACCCAGAGAGTTCACCGCCTTGAGGGGCTTGAACCCGATAACCTGCTGGCATTCTTGGCCTTATTAGGTCTTCTGCGTACGATTGAAGAGAGTCGCTCAACCTGGATGCCTCTTGTCTGTTGGGATGTAAATCGATCTCCCATACGTCCTGTACTAAGTGTAACGGAATCGGTGGATACGGAAACTCTTGTGACAGCCATTGCAGGTGGCCTGAACAACTTGGCATGTTGGCACGATTTCAATGACCTCAAAGATCCGACATTACCTCCCACGGATGCAACTAAAAGGCTCTGTACCGCAGTTAAAAGTAGTCCGTATACAGCGGGGTTGTGGTCGGCATTAATCAGCAACGCCGTTACTGATCGTGAAGGAAAGAAGGTGAAACCGACCCCACTATGCCTTATGTTCGGCCAAGGCCACCAGCATTTCTTATCGCGCCTAGCTTCGGTCCCAAAAAAAGTAGAACCACCCCCCAGAAGCATAGGTCGGTCCAAGACTGAGATTTCCGAGACGCAGTGCCTTAAAGAAGCTTTATTTGCTCCATGGAAACGCCCCGACAACACAGATTCGTTCCGGTGGGACCCACGTGAAGATGTACGCTATGCACTACGTGCAACAGATCCTACTGACTCAAAAACTAAAGAAACTACTCAGCACGGTGCCAATCGACTCGCGGCAATTGGATTATCAACTTTAACTGTGGTTCCGCAGATGCGTACCGGTGAAATACAACTTGGCGTAATCGGTGGCAGCCACGACCGCAAGGGTAATATTGTCTTCACTTGGCCGATCTGGAACAATTTTATTAGTCTCACTGCAATCCGCAGTCTGCTCAGTCACCCGAGCCTTAACGAACCGACGACACGCAAGGAATTGGGCATCTTCGAATGCAGACAAACACGAAGAATTTCCGCCGGCAAGTTCATGAATTTTACTAGAGCTGAGTCAATATAGAGTGTGCAGTACCTCAACGATAATTTCTGTTTTATCGTCCGCAGTTATGATTAAGAAGTAATTTTTTGAAGTGTTGGCATGAACGAACAACATCAACTCCCCCTGCCATTACCTCCGCCGCCGATCAGAGATGATACACCATTAGTTCCGGCACGGATGGTCAATGAGTGGATATACTGCCCCCGACTCGCATATCTGGAATGGGTAGAGGGAGAATGGGCTGATAGCGGAGATACTGCCCAAGGCAAGCGTACCCATGCCCGGGTAGACAGAGGCGGAAAGCAGCTACCTTCCCCTGAGGACATCGGCGATGAAATGTCCAAGGCGCGCTCTATTACGCTTTCCTCGGAACGCTTGGGAGTCATAGCGAAAATGGACGTCGTGGAAACCGGCGAAGGGGTAGCAATGCCGGTGGACTTCAAGAAAGGCAAACGCCCACATGTCGCCGCTGGCGCCTATGAACCCGAACGCGTTCAGGTCTGTACGCAAGCGATGATTCTGGAAGATAACGGCTACGAGGTTCCCCAGGGCGCACTCTGGTACGTTGGTTCCAGAGAGAAAGTTCCAGTCATTCTGGATGACGAACTTCGTGCTAAGACCATCAGCGCAATTTCAGCCCTGCGTGACGCCGCCGCTTCCGGTCGCAGACCACCACCGCTGGAAAACAGTCCCAAGTGTCCTCGCTGCTCACTTGCCGGAATATGCCTGCCAGATGAAACCAATTTGTTTTCAAAGAAATATACCCCTCGCCCACTTAACCCGTCTGATGACCCGGCTCTTCCTTTATACGTTCATACACCCCAGGCAAGACTGCGAAAAAACGGTGAGAGGCTGGTTGTAGAAACCGAAGAAGACTCAATGGAAGTACCAATGATTGATGTTTCCCAAGTCGTTCTGGTCGGACCAGTTTCAATTACAACTCCAGCACTTCACGCGCTTATGAGCAATGAGATTCCGGTATCTTGGTTTTCCTCCGGGGGATGGTTTCTCGGTCACACTTTTGGAACTGGCAATGGAAACGTAGCCGTGCGTGAAGCCCAGTATCGCGGTGCTTTTGATGAAAATAAATGCCTGACCCTATCCCGCAATTTCGTCGCAGCAAAACTACAGAATTCACGTACTATGCTACGTCGGAACTGGCGTGCCGAGAGAGATGCGGAGACCAAGGATCAAGCGCTGGAGAAATTGAAACGTATAGCCAAAAAGGTACCTAAAACCGACAACATCCAAGAATTATTAGGAGTTGAAGGCGAAGCGGCAGCAGTTTATTTTGCTTCGTTTGAAAACATGCTGGCTATACACCCAAGAAAAAACCTGCCAGGTTTTTCTTTCTCCACACGCAATCGTCGGCCTCCAACAGATCCTGTGAACGCTATGCTTTCATTAGCATACGCATTGCTAACAAGAACCTTCACCTCAACAATCTCGGCTGTTGGATTAGATCCCTATATGGGCTTTTACCACCGTCCACGACATGGTCGCCCAGCACTAGCACTTGATATGATGGAACCGTTTCGACCTATTATCGCCGACTCCTGCGTAATCCAGACCATAAACAACGGAGAAATCAAACCGAAAGACTTTATTTTCAACGGCCCGGCCTGCTCACTAAAAGCCAACGGTCGTAAGGCACTTATTTCAGCTTTCGAACGTCGCATGGAACAAGAAACCACTCATCCGCTTTTTGGTTACCAAGTTTCTATGAGACGATTAATAAATGTCCAGGCGCGATTAATGGCTAGACATTTACAAGGTGAGATTCCAGTTTATCCTAATTATTTACCCCGTTAGAAATGCCAAAAGAGAATCTTTACATAGTCACTTACGACATCTCAGAACCTAAACGTTGGAGAAAAGTGTTCAAGTTGATGAAGGGTTATGGTCACTGGCTACAGTTATCCGTATTTCAGTGCAGATTAACTTCTAAACGTCATGCACAAATGTGCACACGCTTGGAAGAATTGATAAAACCAACGGAAGATCATGTGCTAATCCTTGATTTGGGTTCCGCTGAGCAGGTAAACCCTAATGTCGAAAGTTTAGGAAAAAACTACAAAATGCCAACAAGAGAAGCTATAATTGTATAAACAATGCATGCGGAAAGGAGCTGCCGGACTTGTTACGAGAACTTCAACAGAGAAATAATTACGGAGAGTGCTCGCATCCCAATTTTTCCTTATATTTCATGGAGATAGGGAATACCGTCACAGTTGCTTTTCTAGATATTTTAGTTTTTATGATTAAACACATACTAGGTCTCGCAATATATAAGAATAATTTAATCCCCAGAACAGGTTAGGAAGGGGTAGATTTTCCGAGGCAATTTGCCTCGGCCTCATTGAAGCACGCGGCGGGGCAGGGTGCCGAACTTGCGAAGCAAGCCAGATTTTCCGAGGCAATTTGCCTCGGCCTCATTGAAGCTTCGAGGGCTTTTTTCGTCTGTGCGAGGGTCATTCCCATTTTCCGAGGCAATTTGCCTCGGCCTCATTGAAGCCAGATCAGAGCGAGAAACCGCGCGGGAAAGAGCAACATTTTCCGAGGCAATTTGCCTCGGCCTCATTGAAGCAATTGAAGCAGTGCAATCTGTCCATCTTGCTGCTGATTTTCCGAGGCAATTTGCCTCGGCCTCATTGAAGCTCCCTTTACGTTCGTCGGAACATCCGGCAGATCAAGCGATTTTCCGAGGCAATTTGCCTCGGCCTCATTGAAGCTGGGGGTATTCAAACAAGCCGGTAATGTTTTCACGGAATTTTCCGAGGCAATTTGCCTCGGCCTCATTGAAGCGGCTACACCGACTTTTTTAAAGAGCAACAGGGGGGCTTGTAATATGAACCAGTTACTTAACCTACTTTTTCTTTTGACGGTTATGTACTTGTTGTTTACGTGCAATATAGAGAATACAAAGATCGCATCTGAGAGTTGACTGCTCACCCCGTGTGCCTCTGAGACTTATTCGGTTACGAGATTTTCATGTCCTCTGACCGCCGCAGAACTTTCTCAAACAGCTCTTTCACATGCCCGACAATTTGAACTCGGTTCAGAGGTGTCGCACTAGGGTCGACAAGAGAATAACGAAATTGAACCGCAAAAGGAGTAAACTCCGCCAAGTCGTTAAAACGCTCCGCAGATGTATCGTGCACGCTTAGTATCTCCAACAATCTCGCCAAATTATGAGTTGTAGGGTAAGTCTCTCCGAGCAAGGTAAGCCAAGCTTTAAACAGTTTTTCAGCCGCCTGCTGTACGAGAAAACCAAAAATTTCATCCGCAAAAACGGTGGCATCATTCATCCCGGCAAGAGCAGAGAGATCACGTTGCGCAGCTGTTAGCAGCAGTTGAGCCTGCTCAAGGTCTTTCATAGAGCAGATCCCCTTCCCGTAACGCACGCGCCAAGACATGGTTGAGGGAACCGCGCCAATACTCCACCTCGTCACTACTGTAGACCAGCAAGTCAGTTGGAGTGTCGAAAAATGCCAAGGCGCGATAAAGACGCGCGGTTTCGGCACGACGGTCCCTACCTTCTCCAAATGGCGCAGATTCCACAATCACCAGATCTATATCGGAACCCGCGGTCGCATCACCCCTGGAGCGGGAGCCAAAAAGAATGATCTGTTCAGGGTCAGCCTCATCCACAATGACCTTCACAATCCTGTTAAGAAGCGTATCAAACGTCTCTACCATATTTATCAACCCACCTTAATTATGAAAAGCAGGACTTCACCCCAAATCTGGATTTTACCTTGTTTTTGATCAAATTGAAGCACTTGGTACGCCACTTGGCAGTTATGCGATGGGATTCTTCAATGCTCTGAACAATTTTGAAGTTATTTTTTCGCTTCCGGCGACATAAACATTTTAAGAGAGTGAATCAGGCTAGGAATATCCTGTTGTACAGTATTCCAAACCTGTTCCAGATCTACTTGGAAATAGCCATGCACAAGGTGGTTCCGCATGCCTATAATCTTTTGCCATGGAATCTCAGCATGGGCTAACTTGGTTTCCTCTGTAATATGGGTTGTTGCTTCGCCGATAATTTCAATAGATTTGAGAATAGCATTCTGATGCAGGCGACTCATCTCAAACTGATGAAACGTCAGACCAGACGCAAACTCTTTCACATCTTGAGCCGCATGTAATATGTCGACCAAATAGGAAACCTCGTCACGCGGCATAGAATACCTCGGCGGATTTTAGAATTGCTTCACGACGGATGTAATTTCGGCTCTTCTCAACAGCGGTGCGGGAAAGCAAATCAGTCTCCCTCCCCAGAATGCCGCTTAACTCCTCCTCCATGCTTACCATGCTAAAAAGACTGTGAGAGGCTTCCGGCCGAAAACGGACCATTACATCTACGTCGCTGTCCGGCCCGAAATCATCTCTGAGAACAGATCCGAAAAAGGCCAATTCCGCAATCTGCCACCGCTCGCAAAAGGCAACAACTTTTTCTTTCGGCACTTCTATCTGCAAACTCATTATCTAGCCTCAAGTAACTTGGTCTTCTTCAAAACTCATAACCTCAGAAAATCCCGCCTATAGATCTTACAAGACCCGCCTGAAGATGAGGTTTCGCCTCCTCAAAATCCAAGTTCGCCTTGTTGGCGACGCTCACAATCCTAGTCCTGTATGTCTTCCATTTCACGTTATCAGTACGAGAAGTCTGCGTTACCCGAGTCGAGGTGCCTTGCTGAGCGTCCGTGTCCTCACTCTGCGATACAACTTCTCCTTCTTGGACGCGCTCCCTTATCTGAATATCTGTTACCATCGTGAAAAGATCATCAGTGACAAGCGCGTCAAATAAAAAGCCCGCAACTCCGCCCGCAATAGCGCCCGCGACGGTGCCCTTGTTAATTTCATCAACATCGCCGCCTATGGCCCCGCCTATTACTCCTCCGAGAACGGCGCCTTCAATCACGCCCTGATAACCCTCT
Source organism: Thermodesulfobacteriota bacterium (assembly GCA_965204035.1). Taxonomy (GTDB): domain Bacteria; phylum Desulfobacterota_D; class UBA1144; order Nemesobacterales; family Nemesobacteraceae; genus Nemesobacter. The sequence goes on along the minus strand of OZ241964.1, from coordinate 740,046 downwards.
CCGAGCAGAGCGTTAGTCTCCTCAAGATCAGACTTCCCGACATTCAGAATGTTGGCCTGAAGAATGAAAGTCGCCTCAGCGGGGTCTTCCGTGATCCTGTAACCGTTAGAAGCTATTCTCCCTTTTATCCCGTATTCAATTCCGGGCAGTTCCTTGTCGGTCGTATTTTTTATATCGACGTAAACCACTCTTTCTTCGGGTGACACCGGTTCAAGAAAAATCGTCTCAGACATCTTGGTCTCAACGGTGAGTTTCCTTTTCTCGATAAGGGTTCTGGTCGCCGCGCAACCGTTTACGAGAAAGACAAGACAGACCGCGGCCGCAAAAAACAGACTTCTTTTACAGACAAGTTCTTTGTTCATTAATCAAAACTCCTCGGGATTTTATTGCCGGAGAAAATTTCCGACCTTCCGAACTAAAATCGTATGTAAAAAAGAAAGAAAAAACAAATAGAAAAAATGTGTGGAGAATTTCCCCCGCCGCATCTTCGCTAGTCAGAAATACGAAACAAAGAATCACGCCCTGTTCCTCCTTTCAAGTAGCGCGAAAACCTTGCCAATGCAAATCAATCTAGTATGATTAGCCAATCCTTCTTTGCCGGGAGAATCCTGAATAAATGCTTGAACTTATGGGAGAGTGGAAAAGATCGAATTTCTGCGGGGAGCTTGGGAAAAAACACGTTGACCGCTCCGTTACCCTGATGGGCTGGGTACAGTCACGAAGAGACCATGGCGGGGTAATTTTCGTTGACCTGCGCGATAAGGAAGGTCTCTGCCAGATCGTTTTTAACCCTGAGCACGACCCGAAGATCCACCAGACCGCCGAACAGCTGCGGGATGAATGGGTAATCGCCGTAAAAGGAACTGTAAACCCCCGGACCGAGGAAACTGTAAACCCGAACCTCAGAACCGGCGAGATCGAGGTAATGGCAGAGGAGGTAAGGGTTCTTAACACCTCGAAGGTAATACCGTTTCTAATAGAAAACGAGGTGAACGCCGACGAGCTTCTCAGGCTTAAGTACCGTTATCTTGACCTGCGAAGACCGCCAATGCGGGACAACATGATCTTCCGCCATAAAGTCGCCGCCGCGGTACGGGACTACCTTAACGAAGACGGGTTTCTTGAGATCGAAACCCCCTATTTCACGAAATCGACGCCTGAAGGCGCAAGGGACTTTCTAGTTCCGAGCCGGCTTAACGAAGGTCAGTTCTACGCGCTTCCCCAGTCTCCCCAGACACTGAAACAGACCCTCATGATCTCGGGTTTTGACAGATATTACCAGATAGTTAAATGCTTCAGAGACGAGGACTTAAGAGCGGACCGCCAGCCCGAGTTCACCCAGATAGACATGGAGATGTCGTTTGTCTCGGAAGACGACGTGATCTCAACGGTTGAAGGCATGATAAAAACGGTCCTTCAGGAGACAAAAGGAATTGACGTAAGCATTCCTTTTTTGAGAATGCCCTATGAAGAAGCCATGGAGAGATACGGAACCGACTGCCCCGATACCAGATTCAGTCTTGAACTAAAAGACATCTCTTCCATATTCAAAGATTCCGAATTCAAGGTATTTCGCGGAGCCCTTGAGAAAGGCGGAGCGATAAAGGCGCTTAACCTCAAAGGAGGAGCCGAAAAGCTTACAAGAAAGGAAATAGACGATCTTACCGAATACGCGATCTCTCTCGGAGCAAAAGGGCTTGCCTGGATAAGGGTCGGAGAGGACGGATGGAACTCTCCCATAGTCAAGTTTTTAAGCGAAGAGGAATGCGATCTTCTGGCCGAGGCCCTTTCGATGGAAGCTGGAGACATAGTGTTTTTCGGCGCTGACTCGGTTGATATGGTAAACCAGGTGATGTCAAACGTAAGGCTAAGACTCGGTGAAATTCTCTCACTTGTTAACGAAGAAAAACTTGAATTTCTCTGGGTAGTTGATTTCCCGCTTCTTAAGTACAGCTCCAGAGACAAAAGATACGTCGCAGTCCACCACCCTTTTACAGCCCCAAAGGATGAGGATGTGGAGAAGATTGAGAGTTCCCCGGGCGATGCGGCTTCAAAATCCTACGACATAGTCTTAAACGGAGTGGAGATAGGCGGGGGAAGCATAAGGATTCACAGAAAAGACATACAGCAAAAAGTGTTTGACGTCATAGGAATCGGAGAGGACGAAGCGCGGGAAAAATTCGGTTTTCTCCTCGAAGCTCTTGAATTCGGAGCCCCTCCCCATGGAGGCATAGCGCTCGGCCTTGACAGGCTTCTGATGCTACTCTCGGGCGGAGAGTCGATAAGAGACGTAATAGCTTTTCCCAAAACACAGAAAGGATCCTGTCCCCTGACGGAAGCGCCTTCTGAGGTTTCTCCCGAACAGCTTCTTGAAGCAGGAATAAGATCCATAGCCAAAAAGCCGGAAGACTGACTTTCAGACAAAAACTGCAAAGAACATGAGACTGCTTCGTACGCCGGTTAGAATCATTATTGCGTCATTTTGACAAGGTCCCAGAAATCCCTGTTTGCTTTATATTTTTTTATGCTATGATTCTATGCGCGGTTACCGTCCAGAGCAGGCGGTTGTGTTGTGAATAGCGGATTTGAGGCTTTCAGTCAGTTAAAATCCTCTATTGCGTGATTCCGAGGAAGGTGCATGGACATCTGGAAAAACTTTCACGGGCTCAATTCAGGTTACGTAATGGATCTCTACGAACGTTACGTAAGAGATTCCTCATCAGTCGATCCCGCGACGAAAACCATCTTCAAGGGATGGAAGCCCGATACCAAATACTCATCCCTCAGGGTTGAAATAGAACCTGAGATCGAGACAAACGGTTTCAATCAATCGACCGTAAGGGACGTAACCAAGGCCGTTGCGATCGCGAACATGGCCCAGGCTATAAGACGACACGGCCACCTGGCAAGCAGAATAGACCCTCTCGGGGGGCCCGTTCACGGAGATCTCACCCTACACGCCGAAACGTTCGGTCTTGACGAGGAAGAGTTAAGAGACTTTCCCTCAACACTTGTAGGATGGCCCCTTGCGCAGAACTCACTTGACGCGCTTGACGGAATAAGAAAGCTGAGGAAAATCTACTCGTCCACCACGGGATACAACTACGACCACATCTATGAAGCCGAAGAGAGAAGGTGGATGAGGGGCGCTATAGAATCAGGAGTTTACCGCCCTCCCCTAAATCCCGTTAACGAGGCGGAACTTCTTGATACCCTCACCAAAGTGGAAGTGTTCGAGAACTTCCTCCACAGAATCTTTCCCGGAAAATTCAGGTTCTCGATAGAAGGCGTCGACATGCTTGTGCCGATGCTGAATGAACTTATACATCTCGCCATCAAAGCCGACATACACCAGATAATTCTCGGAATGGCCCATCGCGGAAGGCTGAACGTCATGCACCACGTGATGGAGAAAAACTACAAGTACACGCTTCTTAAGTTCAAGGACCCTGTTCTGGTAAGGGATTTTGCCGACGACATGGGATGGACGGGAGACGTGAAGTACCACGAGGCTGTAAAACGCGATATCCCGACGGGAGACATGCTCGACCGCAACATGAGGATAACCATGGTTCCCAATCCCAGCCACTTGGAATCGGTAAATCCTGTAGTGCAGGGAATGTCGAGGGCATGCGGGATAAGCGACGATACCCCAGGTTCTCCGCAATTTGACCCATCGGCGGTAATCCCGGTACAGATTCATGGAGATTCGGCATTCATGGGACAGGGAATAAACGCGGAAACGCTTAATCTCTCCGCTCTTTCAGGCTACCACACCGGCGGAACGATACACATAATCACCAACAACCAGCTCGGCTACACAACTCTTCCCACCGACAGCAGAAGCACGCTTTACGCAAGCGATCTTGCCAAGGGATTCGAAATACCTATTGTCCACGTAAACGCGGATGACCCTGTTGCCTGCATAGAGTCAATGCGCATGGCCTTCGGCTACACGTCCAAGTTCGAAAAACATTTCCTAATAGACCTTGTCGGTTACAGAAGGTACGGACACAACGAGGCGGACGAACCGGGATTCACCCAGCCCATGATATACAAGAAGATAGACAGTCATCCCCGGGTTATGAACATCTGGGCGGAAAAACTTATAGAAAAAGGCACCGTCTCGGAAAAACAGGTAGAGCAGCTAAAGGAAGAACATATCAGGAAGATTGCCGAGGAATTCGAATCGATCTCCCCTGACGACTCCCCCGAGGAATCGACGGCACCATCCCCGGAACGCGGAATAGCGAAAAAAACGGTGACCAAGGTTTCCGACGAATCCCTGCGCGAGCTAAACGACTCCCTTCTCTCGGTTCCCGAAGGGTTTACGGTAAATTCAAAAATCGCCAGGATACGCGACAGAAGAAAAAACGTTCTCGACGACCCGAAAGAAAAAATAATTGACTGGGCCATGGCGGAAGAACTGGCCTACGCCTCCATAGTCGCAGAAGGCATTCCCATCAGGATAACCGGACAGGATTGCGAGAGGGGTACTTTCAGCCATCGCCACGCGGTGCTCCACGACTCTGAGACCGGCGCAATTCATATTCCCCTGCAGAGGATCCCGCAGGCGAAAGCGGCGTTTGAGATAAAAAACAGCCCGCTCAGCGAAAACGCCTGCCTGGGTTTTGAGTACGGATACTGTATCGAGAGAACAAACTGCCTTGTAATATGGGAAGCTCAGTATGGAGATTTCATAAACGGGGCTCAGACCATAGTGGACGAATATCTCGTATCGGCAAGGGCGAAATGGGGGCAGACCCCGTCCCTGGTCCTGCTGCTACCCCACGCCTACGAGGGGCAGGGACCTGATCACTCGAGCGGAAGGCTTGAGAGGTTTCTCATGTCGGCCGCCGAATACAATATAAGGATAGTAAACTGCACCACTTCGGCGCAGTTTTTCCACGTGCTTCGCCGCCAGGCCCTGCTGCTCGGAAAAGATCCCCTTCCCCTGGTTGTCATGACCCCCAAGGGGCTTCTCCGAAACCCGATGATGAACTCGTCCCTTAAGGATCTGTCCGAGGGGAAATGGCTTCCCGTAATCGACGATCCGATGAGCGCCAGACAGGCGAAAAAAGTAAGGAGGCTGATATTCTGCAGCGGCAAGATATACGTTGACCTCATCTCAAGTGAACTCAGGGCCAAATCGCCCGAAGTTGCAATAGCCAGAATCGAGCAGCTCTACCCGAGGCCCAAGGAAGAGGTAAGCGCCGTTTTGGAGAGGTATGGTAAACTTGAAGAGGTGGTCTGGGTGCAGGAAGAACCCCAGAACGCAGGAGCTTGGAAATACATGCTGCCTTTTTTCAGAAGAAAAATCATCAAGAAACGGCTTCCGCTCAGCTATATAGGAAGAAAGCGCTACTCAAGCCCTTCCGAGGGACTTTCCTCCATGCACAAATATAACCAGGGCCTGCTTGTAAAACAGGCGTTCAGCATAGACAAAGTAGTGGAAGGAAATGAGGAAAGCGGGATAACCTGGCACAGGGATATCTGAGACAAACGCGCAAGCGAGGGAGAAAATGGCCAAGAACATCGTCGTTCCCCACTTAGGGGATTCCGTAATAGAAGCAACCATAATCAAGTGGACCAAGCAGCAGGGAGACACGGTAAGACTCGGGGAAACCGTGGTTGAGCTTGAAACCGAGAAAGCCAACTTCGAAGTCGCCGCCGAAGCAACAGGAATCCTGGCGTCAATAGCAAAAAAGGCCGATGAAGACGTCGAAGTGGGAGACATCCTGGGAAGCATCGAGGTGTCCGCAAGCAAAGGGGATACAAAAAGCGACGCAGAAGAGGCCCCCAAGAGAACCGAAGCCCCTCCCCAACCGCCAGCCGAAGAAATCCCGCAGGAAAAGCAGCCTGAAGAAGAACCCAAGACCCGAGCGACTCCCGTCGCGAGAAATATCGCCGAGCAGAACGAAGTCGACCTCTCCCAGGTCGTACCCGAGGGAAACAGAATCACAAAAGATGATGTGGAAAAGCACCTTGAGTCCCAAAGAACCAGAGAAGAAACCCCGCAAGAAGCTCCCCCGGAGGAGAAAATCTCCGAAACCCCGGTGTCGCCTGATATCTTCCCCTCCCTCTCACAGCTTACCGCTAATAAAGAGAGAAGGATGAAGATGTCGAGACGTCGCAGGACTATCGCAAGACGTCTCGTGGAAGCTCAGCAGACAGCCGCCATACTTTCCACTTTTAACGAAATCGACATGTCTAACGTAATGGAGCTTCGATCGAGAAAAAAAGAGGCTTTCCGGGAAAAATACGGAGTGAACCTCGGTTTTTCATCCTTTTTCATAAAAGCCTCCATAGGAGCGCTCAAACTTTTTCCGGAGATAAACGCCGAGATCCAGGAAGATGAAATAGTTTACAAGGACTACTACGACATCGGAGTGGCCGTAGGGGCCGAGGGAGGACTTGTCGTTCCCGTCATAAGAGAGGCTGACAGAAAAACCTTCGCACAGATAGAAAAAGAAGTCAGGGAACTTGCCGAGAAGGCAAACACAAACACGCTCTCGCTCGATGAAATTTTCGGCGGGACCTTCACCATAACAAACGGAGGAGTGTACGGTTCCCTTATGAGTACTCCGATACTGAACCCGCCACAGGTTGCGATACTGGGACTCCACAAGATAGAAGAAAGACCCGTAGCAGTTAACGGGGACATAGTGATAAAACCAATGATGTACACGGCGCTCAGCTACGACCACAGGATAGTCGACGGAAAAGAAGCGGTACAGTTTCTCGTAAGGGTAAAGGAACTGATCGAAGATCCCGAAACTCTCCTTATCGAAGGTTGAGCTCCAAGGTCTGTGTCGAAGTAACGACCGTCAGTATTATGAACTAGTATCCAGTTCAAGCATTTCGCCCCATTTCCCCGTTACATGCGCAAAAAGTTTTTCGTATTCCGCGTAATTATCCACCCTGTCCATTAGTTCGCGGGCAGAATCTCTCGATTCGTTAAGCAACGCAGAATCTCTTATAAGGTTGGCAAAACTGAAACCGGGAACTCCCGACTGTTTCGTGCCCATGAATTCCCCAGGACCCCTGTTAGCAAGATCAAACTCGGAGATTCTAAACCCGTCTGAAGTCTCGCTCATTATTTCAAGCCTTTTTCCAGACTCCTCCGCCGACACGGATGAATACACCATATAACAAGTTGATTCATGCTCTCCCCTCCCCACTCTTCCCCTCATCTGGTGAAGCTGCGAGAGTCCAAAACGCTCTGCGTTTTCTATAACCATTACAGTGGCGTTGGGAACGTCGACTCCCACCTCTATCACCGTCGTGGAAACAAGAATATCGCACCGCCTCGCGAGAAAATCGTCCATTACCGCGTCTCTCTCGTCGCTTTTCATTCGGCCATGGAGAAGTGAAACGCGAAATTCAGAGAACTCCTTGCGCAGTTCCCCGATCATCCTGGTTACGTGTCTCACGTGTTTGAAATCCTGATTCTCAGATTCCTCTATAAAGGGATAAACAAAATACACCTGGCGCCCCTCTTCAAGCTTATTTCTTATCCGATCGTAAAACCACGTTCGGTTTTTCTGATTATCCCTGAGAACAAAGGTCTCCACCTTTTTTCTTGAAGGAGGAAGCTCATCGATCACCGAGACTTCAAGATCTCCGTACACAGTAATGGCCAAGGTTCTCGGAATCGGAGTAGCCGTCATAACAAGAACGTCGGGCACCATCGCTTTCCGTACAAGCTTGGCTCTCTGGACAACTCCGAACCTGTGCTGCTCATCGATTACCACGAATCCAAGAGCCTTAAAATCCACCGCTTCTGAGATCAAGGCGTGGGTTCCGACCACTATATCAGCCTGCCCGGTCTTTATCTCTTTGTGGACGCGGGATTTGTCAGCTTTCGAAAGAGCACTTTTAAGAAGAACTACGCTTATCCCCGCGTTCTCGGTCATTTGCTTAATATTTCGAAAATGCTGCTCGGCCAGTATCTCCGTCGGAACCATAAGTGCGGCCTGATAGCCTGACTCAACCGCCCGGAGCATGGAGACAAGGGCGACAAGAGTCTTTCCGCTTCCCACGTCTCCCTGAAGAAGCCTGTTCATCGGTTGGGAGGAAACCATATCCGCCCCTATCTCCGAGATAGCTCTTTCCTGAGCATGTGTAAGGCTGAAAGAAAGTGAGCGAAGAAGTTTTTCCGAAAGTGAGCCGCCGGGACTAAAAGATATGCCCTGACTTTCGCCCACCTTTCGCTTTTTGGAGAAAAGACCAAGCTGGAGGACGAAAAACTCGAAGAATATAACGGTTCTGTGAGCCCTTGAACCCGCGACCGAACCAGGGTCGTCAAAATCAACTGGAAGGACATCACCGGGAGGGAAATGCACCCACTCAAGGGCCTCGGGCAAATCCGTCAGGTCGTGCTTTTCCTGAAGGTCTTTCGGGAGCAGTCCCTTGAAGTCCCCTGCGTAACCGTCGAGAGCCCCTCTTACCGCCTCTCTCAGTTTTTTCTGAGTAAGACCTTCTGTAAGCGGGTAGACGGGAACGATTCTTCCGAACTGAAGAGGGTTTCCGACATCTTCCTCATCTTCTATTATCTCTATATCCTGAGCAAGCGGATGAATTATCTGAAGAGCCCTGCCGCCAGAGGCAACTGACACCTTCCCGTGAATTATGAAGCTCAACCCCTTCTTAAAAATACCCCTCAGATAGGAAGGATTGTAATTAAACCAAGTGAGCCTAAGCCTGCCGGTCCCGTCGTAAATCACCACCTGAAAAAATCTTCTCTTCCTGTTTCTTATGTCCGCCACGGAGACAACCTCTCCCCGAACAGTGCAGGAATCCCCAGGAGCAATCTCCGATATGTCCGCTATTTTTCTGCGGTCGTCGTATTTTCTCGGAGAGTAAAAAAGAAGATCAGAGACGGTATGGATGGATTTTTTCGCAAGAAATCCCGCAATTCTCGGTCCGATTCTCTCAAGGCTCGTGACGCTCACAGAAGATGGGCTCCCATCCGGGGGAAGCTTTTTCCCGGGAACAGTTGCTTTCCTGGGGATATTCTCGCGTTCGCTTTTTTCAACAAGCTTTATCGTTTTGCGAACGACCGATAGCGCAGAAGATATTCTTTTGGTTTTTTCTGGACGCGTCAGGCTTTTGAAGTCAGAGAAAGAATTCCTCAGTGACGCTACAGGAGTTTTTACTTCCTCGGGAAACTTCCCCGTAAGAAGTTTCGTCGATATTCTCCTTATGTCCTCTCCAAGTTCGGGAACCTTGTCAAGGTTTGAAAAATTATTCCTTGAGGCAAAAAGAAGTGGAGTTTCCAGAGAACGCAGGATTTTTTCCAGCTCGCCCCGCATAATGAATCAGACTTTTTCCGCTTTAGTGGCTTTTCTAACTATATTGCCGTCTTTATCGAGGTTGAGGGTGCTTCTGCACTTTGGATAGCCGCTGCAGCCGAGAAACCGCCCGCGACGGCTGCGGCGAACAACCATGGGTTTACCGCATTTCTCGCATTTTATATCATCGCGGACCTCGGGAGCTTCCTTTTGCTTTATGACGATCTTGCCGTCCTGCCTCGTGAATTCCTTGGGGTTTTTGCAATCGGGATATTTTGAGCAAGAAAGAAACTGCCCGTAGCGCCCTTCCTTTATCACCATGGGGGCCCCGCACTTGTCGCATTCTATATCATCGCAGATCTCTGGGTCGGTTTTCTTGCCCACGATGATCTCTCCATCCTCCGCCCTTGTAAAGTCCTTCGCGCTCTTGCATTCAGGATACCTTGAGCAGGAAAGAAACTGCCCGTAGCGCCCTTCCCTTATAACCATCGAAGCTTCGCACTTGTCGCATTCTATATCGGTTGGAATTTCCAACTTGCGCCCCTCGATTTCCTCCTCGGCTCTGGTCACGCTCTTTGAAAACCCGTCGTAAAAGCCCTGCAGCAGTTCAACCCAGTGAACTTCGCCTTCTTCCACCCTGTCAAGATCGCTTTCCATCCGGGCCGTAAACTCCTCGTCCATTATTCCCGGGAAGCCCTCCACCAGAAAATCGTTCACGGAAAAACCCAGAGAAGTCGGAACAAACCTTCCCTTCTGCCGCTCGGCGTATCCCCTGTCCTGTATGGTCGAAAGGATGGAAGCGTAGGTCGAAGGTCTTCCGATACCCTTTTCTTCAAGCTCTTTCACAAGAGAACTTTCCGAATATCTGGGCGGAGGCTGAGTGAAATGCTGCTTGGGGTCAAGCTTCAGAAGAGAAAGAACATCTTCTTCAGAAAGCTCTGGGAGTTTCTTGTCCTCATCTTTTCTCGAGTTTGCATCCGTTTTGGCGTTTTCTTCTTTCTCCGTGGCTTCCTCGTAGGCGGCTGTAAAGCCCGGGAACTTCATCACGTTGCCTGTGGCTCTGAAAACGGCCTCTCCCGCCGTGATGTCAACACGGGTCTGGTCGTATACAGCCGGAGACATCTGCGAAGCAATGAACCTTTTCCATATAAGGGAATAAAGCTTGTACTGGTCTTCGGTGAGAAACTTCTTGAGATCTTCGGGACGCCTCGAAGGAAAAGTGGGCCTTATGCACTCATGGGCATCCTGTGCGGATTTTTTCACCTTAAAGGTATTCGGACGCCTCGGCACGTAATCCCCTCCGTAATTCTCAGATATAAACCCCCTTGCTTCAGCCACGGCGTTATCAGAGGCCCTCACCGAATCGGTTCTCATGTAGGTTATAAGTCCTACCGGCCCCTTGCTTCCAAGCTCAACTCCCTCGTAGAGTCCCTGGGCAACCAGCATAGTCTTTTTGACGGAGAAGCGGTTTTTTTTCGAGGAATCCTGCTGGAGGGAACTGGTTATGAAAGGAGGAAGCGGTTTTCTTCTGCGTTCTTTTTTTTCGATCATCCCTACGACAAAATCCTTTCCTGAAAGCGCGGAAACTATATCTTCTGATTGCTTTGCATTCTCGATCTTGGCTTTTTTCCCCTGGAACATGTGGAGCGAAGTCGTGAAGGCGTCCGCATCAGGATCCGCAGCCCTCTTAACAAGCGCGTCAAGGGTCCAGTATTCCCGCGGCTTGAAACTCTGAATTTCCCTCTCCCTGTCAACGACGAACCTGAGAGCGACGCTCTGCACCCTTCCGGCGCTCAGCCCCTTCCTGACCTTTTTCCAGAGAACAGGACTCACCTTGTAGCCGACTATCCTGTCAAGAATTCTTCTTGCCTGCTGAGATTCGAAGCGGTCTGTGTTAATCGCAAGCGGTCTGCTCATTGATTCCCTGACGCCCGCTTCTGTTATTTCGTGTATAAGAACCCTGTGGACCTTGTCCCAGAGATCGAGGCGGTTTGTGATGTGCCACGCGATCGCTTCCCCTTCCCTGTCCGGGTCGGAGGCAAGATACACTTTTTCCGCGTCCCGCGACGCTTTTTTCAGATTCTCAAGATACTTGGTCTTGCCCTTTATGACCGTATACTTGGGCTTGAAATCGTTCTGGATATCCACCCCGAGACTGCTGCTCGGAAGATCTACGAGATGTCCCGAAGAGGCTTCCACGCGGAAATCCCGGCCGAGATACTTCTTTATTGTTCTCGCCTTTGAAGGAGATTCGACTATAACAAGAGACTTAGCCATAGAAATAATTGTTCCACAAAATCTGTCTAAATCTTATAAAAAGCCGACGGAGTCTGTCAATACCGATGTAAACTTTTCCCCGGGACCCCTGCAGCGTATCATACTTCTACACTCCGTACGAGAGCCTGGTTGGCATTATACCACCTGAGCGAGTTTTCAATACCGGTCTCAATATCAAAGCAAGGCTCCCAGTCCAAAATCTTTTTCGCCTTGTCTATGTTTGCCAGTGTAACCTTGATATCGGAGGGATGTGGAGGGTCGCAAGTGATTTTAGCCTTTTTACCGGTCCCGCGTTCCATTACCTCTATGATTTCATTCAGGGAAACAGAGACGCCACTTCCAAGGTTTATTATCTCAAAGCCCAAGTTCCTTATCGCCAAGACAGTGCCCGCCGCGATATCGTCAACGTAAGTAAAGTCCCTTTTCTGTTCTCCGTCGCCGAGTATTACTATTTCCTCTTCCTCGTTTATCCACTTTATGAACCGAAAAACGCTCATGTCCGGCCTTCCCGCGGGACCGTAAACGGTAAAGTAGCGAAGCACCGAGATATCTATTCCGTAAAGAGAGTTGTAAACCGAGCAAAGGCCTTCGGCCGATTTCTTCGAGGATGCGTATTGAGAAAGCTGGTAATCGGTCTTCATATCCTCCCTGAATGGGATTTCGTTTTCCCCGTAAACGCTCGAAGTCGAAGCAAGCACGAACTTGCCTATTCCTTCTGAGCGGCAGAACTCAAGTAGATTAAGGGTCCCAGTCACGTTGGTAGAGTAATATATCCAGGGATTCTCAATGCTCTGGCGAACCCCGGCGCGGGCCGCTAGGTTAATAACGCAGTCAATTCGGCCTTTCCCGCAAAAAGCCTTTATTTCCTCGCACACAGAAAGAAGTCCGGAGTTATCCGATATGTCGCATTCGAAAAAACTGAATCTCTCGAACTTCCTGAGAGCTTCAAGCCTGTGATGCTTGAGTCTCACGTCATAGGCATCAGACATGTTGTCGAGCCCGAAAACAAAATCTCCACGCTCAACAAGAAGCTTGCACACTTTGGCGCCTATAAATCCCGCGCAACCCGAAACAATTACATTCATGATGGCAAAAACCGCTCCCAGTCCATTCTCATTGCCTGCCGATTCCGAAATACTTGATACCCATGGCCTCAAGTTTCATGTAATCATAGATATTTCTTCCATCAAATATCACAGGGGTCTTCATCAGTTCCTTTATCATCTCGAAATTCGGCTGTCTGTACTGACTCCACTCGGTGTGAATCACAAGGGCGTCTGCCCCCCTGCAGGCATCGTAGTAGGATTCGAAATAATCCACGCTGTCTCCTAATACGGCCCTCGCGTTTTCCATGGCGGCGGGGTCGTGGACAGCAACAGAACAGCCCGCGTCAAGAAGTTTTTCTATCACGTAAAGTGACGGGGCCTCTCTTATATCATCCGTGTTAGGCTTAAACGAAATTCCCCACACGGCAACTCTTTTTCCTCCAAGGTCAGTGAAAAATCCGGCTATTTTATCGAAGAACCTCCCCCTCTGAGCGGCATTCACGCGGTCAACCGCGGTTACCACCCTAGGTTCATAGCCTACGCCGTGCGCCATTTTCTCAAGGGCTTTTACGTCCTTTGGGAAACACGATCCCCCGTATCCAATTCCCGGATAGAGATAATATCTGCCTATCCTCGCATCGGAACCCACCACCGAGCGCACCTCGGACACGTTCGCATCCAGAAGTTCGCACAGGTTAGCTATATCGTTCATAAACGATATTCTGGTGGCAAGCATTGCGTTTGAGGCATACTTCGACATTTCAGAAGACCGGATGGAAACCACTATAGTCCTGTCGGCAGACCTCATAAAGGGAGAATAGAGCTCCCTGAGAACCGAGCCTGCCGATTCATCCTCAACTCCTATTACCACCCTGTCGGGCTTAAGGAAGTCCTCAATCGCCGCTCCTTCCTTGAGAAATTCAGGGTTCGAGGCCACACCGAATTCCTGGTCCGTGAGGGACTTTATAGTGTCGCGCACTTTCTCTGTAGTGCCCACGGGAACGGTACTCTTGGTTACCACTATCTTGTATCCGTTAAGATTGCTCCCTATTGACCGCGCAACTTCGAGAACAGAAGAGATGTCCGCCTCGCCGTCTTGCGCCTGAGGAGTTCCAACCGCAATAAACACAAGAAAGGATTCCCTGACGGCCGAAGCTATATCGGTTGTAAAGGAGAGCCTTCCCTCATCTATATTGGTGCGCACCATCTCATCAAGACCCGGCTCGAAGAAGGGGACTTCGGCGCGTCGAAGGCTCTCGATTTTGTTTTCATCTATGTCGACGCACTCAACGCTGTTCCCGCTTCCCGCTAAACACGCTCCCGTGACAAGCCCCACGTAACCCGTTCCTATAACCGCTATCTTCATCTGACAAGCTTCCCCTGATAAATGCGCAAGCAACCCTCGTGCGGGAATTTTCAACTAATTAAAAGACAAGATAGGGTACAACAAATCCTCAAAAAATAAACAGAACCGGGAAAACCCGCGATGGACAAAGTATAGTTACAGGGAAAAAGCTAAGGAGGCACATCTTGAAATCTCATACCGAGTATCTTTGGTTTAACACGGACAAAAAAAGAGAGTTTGTTCATATAACTCCGACGGTAAGACAGATAGTTCAGCAAAGCGGCATAAACGAGGGTTTTGTCCTCGTGTCCGCGATGCACATAACGGCTTCTGTCTTCGTAAACGACCTCGAGCAAGGGCTTTTCGAGGACATATGGGAGTGGCTTGAAGGCATCTCCCCCTTCAGGGAAGATTACAAGCATCACCGCACCGGGGAAGACAACGGTGACGCTCACCTGAAAAATCTCCTCATGCATCACCAGGTAGTGGTTCCCGTGACGGAAGGAGACCTTGACCTCGGCCCCTGGCAAGAAATCTTCTACGGGGAGTTTGACGGGAGGAGAAGAAAAAGGGTGGTCGTGAAAGCTATCGGGATATGAAAAACAGACGAGAGAGCAAAAAATCCAGAATATTCATAGACAGCCGTGGCAGGTGGTTTCACGACGGGGTCAGAATAACCCACAAATGGACATACCTTGAAAACAACAAAAACCTCGACATAGACGCAGACGGAAGGCTTTTTGTCGAAGAGCAAGGGAGCAGGGTTTACGTCGAGTGCGAGGATACCCCTTTTGTTGTTACTATGGTCACCAAAACGGAGAACGGTTTTTCCATAAGGTTAAACGACGAATCCGGGGAAGAACTGGATTTGACGACTCTCACCATAGCCGAGCAGAACATACCTTACGTAAAAGTAAAGAACGGGAAATTCGAGGCTAGGCTGCTTAGCGCGGCCTACTACGAACTAATGAAATACGCGGGAAAAGACGAGAAAGGCTTTTACCTGGAATCCGGACGGAGCAGGTCCTATCTGCACCACAACTCAAGAACCGTCTAATTAGGTTTGTTTGAAACCTGTTGGGGCATGGGTTACGCTGTCTTTGCAAATTATCGGCCCCATCTGCTCAGAAAACAGGTTGCAGTGCAGGCCATAAAACCGCGTATTATGCTAGTGATATCCGCACTCACGAAAATCCACACGGGAATGCGTCATGGAGGACTAAGTTGACTTGCTGGGGTTATACAGGTGCCGAAGGTCCCAATAACTGGGGCTCGCTCTCCCCGGATTACGCGACCTGCGCCATCGGACGCATGCAGTCACCGATTGACATCACCGGTGCCTTTCCCGTCAAGGGACCGGCGCTGAAATTTGATTACAAGCCCTCTTCTCTGAAGATTCTAAACACCGGACACACCCTCCAGGTAAATTACGCACCCGGCAGCACGCTGACCGTAGCAGGTGAAATTTACGAACTGTTGCAGTTTCACTTTCACGTCCCGAGCGAACACGCCTTTGATGGTTCGCACGCGGCGATGGAGGCACATTTCGTACACAAAAACCCGGCAGGCGTACTGGCAGTGGTTGGCGTTATGATGGAAATAGGCGCACAAAACCATGCTCTGACTGCGGTGTTTGACAACGTACCGACCGAGGCAGGAATAGAAGTTGATGTTGCGGACACTACAGTGGATGCATCCGCGATACTGCCGGCGACCACCGGCTATTTCCATTACAAGGGGTCGCTCACCACCCCTCCCTGCAGCGAGGGAGTACACTGGTTCATTTTTCCGGACGTAATTGAGGTGAGTGCAGAACAGGTCGCAAACTTTGAGCGGATGTTCGGACACAATGCACGTCCGTTACAAAAGTGCAACGACCGTCTGCTGATTGTATCTTCGTAGTTTCAGTGAAAAGCCCCGCACACCCTTGCAACCAACTCATCGGTGAATACCCTTCCCTTGGCTGTCAGCCTGAGACGGCCGCCGTCGGTGAGAATAAAACCGTCAGATTCAAGGTATTCGAGGCCGGAGGCATCAGATTCGCAGCCGAAGCGTTTCTTTACGTCTTCAATCCCTATCCCGTCGCTTAGCCGAAGCCCCATAAGAAGAGTGTCTTCAAGGGCCGTTGTCCGCGATAGATCATAAGAGACGTTGACGGCATTTCCGTCCCCCGCAACTCGCTTTATGTAAAGTTCGGGATTCCTTACGTTTGACCATCTTCTTCCCCATCCCTCTCCACCACAGCTAATGTGGGAATGAGCCCCGGCACCCACGCCCAGGTAATCATGACAGTTCCAGTAAATAAGGTTATGCCTGCACTCATAGCCGCGCCGGGCAAAATTCGATACTTCGTAATTGCCGTACCCCTCTGCCTCGAGAATTTCCCGCGCGCTCCGCATGAACCCGACCAGAACCGAGTCATCGGGAACAGAGAGTTTCCCTTTGCGCCGAAGCGTCGCAAACTCGGTGCCGGGCTCAATCGTAAGGCAGTAGGCAGATATGTGGGTCGGAGAGAATCTCAGGGCAGTGCGGATATCTTCTTCAAACTCTTCCCGGGTCTCCTGCGAGCTTCCGTATATAAGATCAAGATTATAGTTGTGAAAACCGGCGTCCCGGACATCAACAAGCGCGCGGACGCAGTCATCCGGAGTGGTGAATCTCCCGTAGAAATCAAGTTTTCTCTGCGAAAAAGATTGCACGCCGACGCTTATTCTGTTTACCCCAGAGCGCATGAGGGAAACAAGCTTTTCCCTGTCGGCGGTTCTGGGGTTTACCTCAAGACTGACTTCCACCTCGGACGAGAAGGAAGCAATCGAGGCGAGTTTCTCCATTACCATCCCTACGCTTCCGGGCTTTAAAAGTGACGGGGTCCCTCCCCCGAAAAACACCGTGCTTATCTCTTTGCCTTCAATAATGCCCCGGGAACTTTCAATTTCCCGCTCCAGGGCACGGACATAATCATCCTCCGGAAAGTTGCCATTAGTCCCATAGGAGTTAAAATCACAATACGGACATTTGGTAAGACAATACGGAATATGGACATATACGCCAAGCGGTATCTGCTTTTTATTAGTATTCTGTTTCATCCGCACTCAAGCGGCACACCGGCGGTTGCCAAATGATAAGTATGGGAATTATATACATAAATCAAAATCAGAATGTTCGATAAATCAGTTATAATATAATAATGATAAGGAGTTACAAGTGTCGTGCCAAAATATCCCGTTCGGGGCATGAGGAACTTTCCCGAGTGTTCCAACTTTGTGCTGATCTCTACAACGCCTGCCTTGAGGAGCGTATTGACTGCTACAGGAAGACAGGCAAGGGGCGTACCTATTACGACCAGTGCAAGGCACTGACGGAAGTGAGGGCGGATGACCCTGAGTACCGTAACATCAGCGTTCAGGTGTTCCGCGGGGCAGTGGGCAGGATAGACAAGGCGTTCCAGTCGTTTTTCCGCAGACTCAAGAACAAAGAAAAAGCAGGCTTTCCCAGATTCAGGAAAGGGAAGGGTTGGCATACGATAGAGATAAACGACCAGTGCCGGAGGATGCTCAAGAGACAAGGGGACAAGCTGGTTCTCAAGATCAAGGGACTGCCACGCATTGAGGTAAAGCCATCCCGGGAACTGCCGCCTGATACTATGCTCAAGGCAATACGGATCACAAGGAGACCCGTGCGGACAGAAGTGGCACTATCCTATGACCTTCCAAGTGTTGAGACAGTCAAGGAGATAACCAATCCCGTGGGAATAGACGTAGGCATATCAAAGCGTCTCACCATGAGCAACGGGCAGATGGTAGAGAAGCGGGAGATAGACAGGCGGAAAATCATCAGGCTTCAACGCTCCGTATCCCGGAAGAAGAAAGGAAGCAACAACCGAAGGAAAGCCGTGGCCCTGCTCGCAAAGGAATGGCAGAGACTTACGGATAAGGAAAGAAACTATCTCCACAGACTGACTGCGGAGATAGTAAAGATGTACGACTTCATAGCGGTAGAAAAACT
Organism: Thermodesulfobacteriota bacterium; assembly: GCA_965204035.1. GTDB lineage: Bacteria > Desulfobacterota_D > UBA1144 > Nemesobacterales > Nemesobacteraceae > Nemesobacter. The sequence goes on along the minus strand of OZ241964.1, from coordinate 722,080 downwards.
GAAGACAAAAAATATGCTTCGCAACGGGAATCTGGCAAGAAGCATTTCTGAGCAAACTTGGGGTAAATGCATGACGCTGCTTGGCGAGAAGGCTGAAAGTGCTGGCGTTAAGATGGTACATGTGGACCCCAAGGGAACTTCGCAGGAATGCTCAAGTTGCGGAGCAACAGTGAAGAAGTCTCTATCTGTCAGGACGCATAAATGCGACTGCGGGCTTGAGATAGACAGGGATATGAACGCTGCGTTGAATATCCTTCATCGAGGCGTCTCGATTGCGGGCGGGAATGTAACCCGCATGGTCGGAAGGATGAAAAAGAAGCGAGGGGTTGCCCTCGCTCGGCCAAGAACAGTGTACAATTTTGATTTATGTATATAATTCCCAGTATACCGAAAAATTTCCTCCTTCTTTTCAGTTCACTGCTGCTGCTTTCCCAGACCGCGTGGGCACAGGAAGTAATCCCGGTTGAACGGGCCGTCGAGATAGCACTGCTTAACAGCCCGGAACTCCGGATTTCCCGCTCCGAGGTCGATATCTCGAAATCAATACTCAGGCAGGCGAAAGCTCCCCTTTATCCCCAGCTCAGCGGAAAACTCGTAGTGCCGTTTGTGGGAAGGGAGTCCGGTTTTTACGTCGACCAGATGATATGGGATTTCGGGAAGACAAGAGCCAGGATAAGGGCAAAAGAACATCACCTGGAATCCGCGAGATACTTGCTTACGGGCTCAGAAACGATGCTTGTGCGCGACACGCGCATCGCCTACTATCAGGCGCTTTCCGAGAAAAACCGGCTCGACGGAGCTGCTACAGAAACCAAGCGCAGGGAATGGCTCCTTGAGAAAACAGAAGAGCTTTTCGCCGTCGGGAAAAAATCCGCCCAGCAGCTAAGCCAAGCGGAGATCGACCTGCAACAGGCAAAACTCGAACTGGTTTCAAGAGAAAACTCTTACGAACTCGCCATGCTTAACCTAAGACACCTGATGAACGATCCCTCGCGCGGGCAATTCGACATCCGTGAGGATCTTGCATATGAGAAGGTATACGAAACCAGGGAAGATCTTGTCAGCTTCGCCCTTTCCGCAAACACGGATATAAAGAGTCTCCTGGCGGACCGCGACGGAATAAAGGCCTCGATTTCAGAGAACAGGGGGAGGTTTCTCCCGTCGATATTCGGCAGGGCAGCGTACAGATTTGAAGGAGCAGGCGCCGAGACGCCGGCTTTTATAGCCGGGCTTGGTGTTAAAATTCCCATCTTTGAGGGATTTTCAAGGTTCGGACAGATGTCGCAGTCAAAGGGTGAGCTCACAAGAAATGAGGCGCAGACCGAGCTGCTCAGAAACAGGATCATTCTTTCGGTTGGGGAACTCTATCTCGAACTCAAGCACCTTGAGAAAAAAATAAAAATACTTGAGGATTCAGAATCGATATCGGAGAAAAACCTGCTTCTGGTCAAGGAAAGGTACGAGTCGCGAAGCGCTTCGAAAATAGAATTTGCCCAAGCACAGAGGCTTTACCAAGAGGCGCTAGCGGACTACAAAAACTCCATATATGACTATAAAATAGTAAGGTTAAGGCTGCTAAGTCTCTGCGGAAAAGAGATACAATGAAAAATTTCCCCCGCTCAAATCTTCTCTACGCCCTCGCCGCCGTAGTCGTTATCGCAGGGTACTTCATCTTTTTCGGAGGAAAGGAAGGCAAGATAGAGTACGTAACGCAGAAAATCGAGAGAGGGGACATAACTTCCCTTGTAAGAGCCTCGGGAACCTTAAAACCGACCAAGGAAGCAAGAATATATTCACAAATAAACGGAACGATAAAGGAAGTCCGTTCCGAGGTGAACGACGAGGTCAAAAAGGGCCAGGTGCTGGCCCTTATGGAAGAGCCGGAGGGACTCTCAGGAGATGTCCAATACTTCAAGGAGATACTTAGGAAGACCACAACCGACCTTGAGATTTCAACCAACTCGCACGAGGCAAACAAGAGGCTCTACGAAAAAGAGCTTATTTCCCGGGAGGAGTTCAACTTGTCTATCTCTGAACACAGCGCGGCAATCGCTGCACGCGAGAAAGCCCAGGCCGACCTGGAAACGGCACAGAGAAAATTTGACGCGACACGAATCACTTCCATGCTCGATGGCATGGTGCTTGAAAAGAACATCATAATCGGCGAACAGATACATCCGAACAAATCCGCCCCCCTTTACGTACTTGCTGAAAACCCCCGAATTCTTCATCTGGTTTCAAATGTAAGTGAAGCCGACATAGGAAAGATAAAGAAGGGGCAGGACGCCCTTTTCAGGGTTGACGCCTTCCCCGGGAAGAATTTCAGCGCGAAGGTGAAACAGGTGGCAAACTCTCCGAGCATAAAAAACGACGTCGTTACCTACGACGTAACGTGCCTTGTGGAGAACCCGGAACTCGAGCTTAAACCCGGGATGACCGCCGAAGTCAAAATAGTCATATCAACAAAAAAAGACGTGCTTAAAGTTCCTACCGCAGCACTTCGTTTCATTCCTCCAAAATCTTCTGCCCCCACCACCGAGGCGGGCGAAAACGTCTGGACACTTAGGCAAGGAAAGCTTTCCCCCGTAGGAATAAAAACCGGGATAAGCGACGACTTCCACACAGAGATTCTAAGCGGCCCGCTTTCCGAAGGAGACGAAATAGTGGTTGAGCACACGATTTCCGGCGGAAACAACAAAGGACCGGGCTTTGCGCTTCCCCAGCCGAAAAGATTCTGATGACACCACCCGTAATCAAGCTCAAAAACATCGGTAAAACCTACTCGAACGGAAAACTCGAGGTTGAGGCGCTTCGATCCATAAACCTTGAGGTTGCACAAGGAGAATTCGTCGCCATCATGGGATCTTCGGGGTCCGGCAAAAGCACCCTTATGAACATTCTCGGCTGCCTCGACACGCAGAGCAGTGGAGACTACGTGCTTGACGGTACCGATATAATGGAACTCGGAAGCGATGAGAAGGCGGAAATAAGGAGCACGAAGATTGGCTTCGTCTTCCAGAGCTTTAACCTGCTGGCGCGAACCACTGCGCTTGAAAACGTGGAACTGCCTCTGGTCTACTCAGGCATCCCGGGAGCCCAGAGAAAGAAGCTTGCCTCGGCCGCGCTTTCTCTCGTGGGACTCGCAGACAGAGCGGATCATCTTCCCAACCAACTCTCGGGGGGACAGCAGCAGAGGGTGGCAATAGCCAGGGCGGTTGTAAACAACCCGAGGATGATACTGGCAGATGAACCAACCGGAAACCTGGATACGGCAACGAGTTACGAAATAATGAAGATATTCAAAGAACTGAACGAACAGGGAAAAACGATAGTAATGATAACGCACGAAGAAGACATAGCTTCCCGCTCGAAGAGAGTAATAAGCCTGAAGGACGGGGAGATCATCGAGGACAGACCGAGCGGCCCGGTCTGATCCAGCAGATCCTTGCAAAGACAATTGCTGTGCTACGCGCGACGGAAAAAGGACCGTTGATAGGCGGGCGCATCCTTGTCCAACGCAAGAAGTTTTGACAAAAATCGTTAACATATGTTATGTTCCGTGGTTAAATAATAATACGGAAAGAAGGTCAGACAGATGAGAAAAGAGGCTTTTACTTTCAAGGTATTTTGGGACCGCGAAGCGCAGGTCTGGTTTACTGAAAGCGACGAGATCAAAGGAGTTGTCGCTGAAGCTCCAACATTGGAAGAACTACACGAAAAGCTTTTGGTTCTTATCCCCGAAATGCTCGAACTCAACCACTCAACCTCGGCGGGAAACGTACTGCCCATATCTTTAAACACCCACAGGGAATATCAGATCGCTTAACCTTTGGCTCCCTATACAAAAAAACTTAAAAAGATTCTCCGTAAAGCAGGTTGTTCGTTTGAGCGACAAGGAAAAGGGGATCATGAAATCTGGTACAGCCCTATAACAGACCATTATTTTCCAGTCGACAGCAAAATTGAGTCTCCTCACATGGCAAACAAAGTTCTAAAACAAGCAGGACTTGATAAAGCCTTCGGCTAATAAAGCACACGGTCAAACACTTTATATATACTTGATAATCAGTTCTCTTCCGGCATTGTCACGAACTCCGGATAAGCTTCAATGCCCAGGCTGCCTACATCCTGGCCGACGGCCTCGACATCCCTTGAGACCCGCAACCCCAAGGTCCGGTCGATGACAAGCCACAACAGCATTGATGACCCGAACACAAACGCGCCTATGGCCAGAATGCCGATGATCTGAGCAAAAAGGCTTCCACCGGCGGCAATGCAGACCGCCAACGTCCCCCAGATGCCAGTGCAGAGATGAACCGGGACAGCACCCACCACGTCGTCGATCTTTATCATTTCCAAAGACTTCATGGACAACAGGCAAATCATGCCCGCAATCGCTCCGATCACTATTGCCCAGTGATGCTGGACAATATACGGCGCCGCTGTGATCGCGACGAGACCAGCCAGAGCGCCGTTAAGTCCGGCGAGCAGGTCGACACGGCCCAGTACGAGACGGGAGAGGCTCAGAGCCGCCAAAACCCCAGCCGCCGCGGCCAGGTTAATGTTTGAGAAGATATTGCTCACCGCCACGGCATCGAATGCGCCGCTGAGGGCCAGATGCGAACCGCCGTTGAAGCCGAACCAGCCCATCCACAGGATAAAGACGCCTAGAGTGACGACCGGAACATTGGATGGAGGGGTCGGCTTGACACTGCCATCAGCCCGGAACTTGCCCGAGCGCGGCCCAACCATGATAGTCCCCGCAAGTGCCGCCCAGCCTCCCGTGGAGTGGACCACGGTGGAACCGGCGAAGTCCTTGAACCCCAATTCAGCCAGCCAGCCCCCACCCCAAGCCCAGGCCCCAACGACTGGGTAGACGACCGAGGTCAACACGGCGATAAAAACGAAAAAAGACAACAGCTTCACGCGCTCGGCCAAAGCGTCGGAGACAATTGAGGCCGTGGTCGCCACGAATACCATTTGGAAAAACCAGTACGACATCGCCGAGTGGCCGCTCTTGACGACAGCCGCGGTGGCTGTTTCCTTGCCGCCCAGCAGTACCACTTCATCGGCGGTCGTGCTGTACAGGAGTTCCAGCGAACCAAACCAGCCGCCCGGCTCAACGCCAACATGCATGATGTTAAAGCCGATCAGGTAGTACGTCAGTCCGGCAATGGAGTAAAGACCAATGTTCTTCAGGCAGATGACCGAAGCGTTCTTCGTCCGTACCGAACCCACTTCGATCATTGTGAAGCCTGCTCCCATCCACATCACGAGGGCGCCCCACACAAGGAAGCCAAATGTGTTGAAGACGAACTGTGCCTCACCCTCGATGGCGGCCCATGCAGGCACGGGCGACAAGACACAAGCCATTAGTATCGCGACAATGCCGAATCTAGTCACAACCCAGGCGGCAGAACTCCGACAGTCCTTAAACAACCGGAAATCATGGATGGTCATAGCTGCTTTTTATTCTCCTTTTGACTGACATGGCTCGCGATTGACGAAACCCCGGCCTGATCAGGCTGCAAAAATGGGTTCTAAGTATACAGCCCGTGCTGCATTCGCAAAGCCGCAGCTTGGAAAATCCTGCTTGAGGACACAGCCGGGTTGTAGGCTGTCTCTGAACGGACGGCCGCGGTCCAGACTGGAGGATTGCCCTAGAGCTCTCTATTCAGTCCTCTTCCGGCATCATCACGAACTCTGGATAGGCTTCAATGCCCAGTTCGCCCACATCTTGGCCGATGGCCTCGACATCCTTTGAGACCCGCAACCCCAAGGTCCGGTCGATGAGGAACCACAACAGCATCGAAAGCCCAAACACAAACGCGCCTATGGCCAGAATGCCTATGATCTGAGCAAAAAGGCTTCCACCGGCGGCGATGCAGACCGCCAACGTCCCCCAGATGCCAGTGCATAGATGAACCGGGACAGCACCCACGACGTCGTCGACCTTTATCATTTCAAAACCCTTCATGGACAACAGGCAAACCATGCCCCCGATCGCTCCGATCACTACCGCCCAGAGATGCTGGACGATATCCGGGGCCGCTGTGATCGCGACGAGACCGGCCAGAGCGCCATTAAGTCCGGCAAACAGATCGACACGGCCCAGTACGGGGCGGGATAGAGTCAGGGCCGCCAAGACCCCAGCCGCCGCGGCCAGGTTGGTGTTTGAGAAGATATTGCCCACCGCCACGGCATCAAGTGCGCCGCTTAGGGCAAGCTGCGAACCGCCGTTGAAGCCGAACCAGCCCATCCACAGGATAAAGACTCCTAGAGTAACGACCGGAACATTGGATGGAGGAGTCGACTTGACACTGCCATCAGCCCGGAACTTGCCCGAGCGCGGCCCAACCATGATAGCCCCCGCAAGTGCCGCCCAACCTCCCGTGGAGTGGACCACTGTGGAACCGGCGAAGTCCTTGAACCCCAATTCAGCCAACCAGCCCCCACCCCAGGTCCAAGCGCCAACGACCGGGTAGATGACCGAGGTCAACACGGCGATGAAAACGAAGAAAGACCACAACCTCACGCGCTCGGCCAAAGCACCCGAGACAATCGAAGCCGTGGTCGCCACGAACACCATTTGGAAAAACCAGTACGACATCGCCGAGTAGCCGCTCTCGACTACAGCCGCAGTGGCTGTTTCCTCGCCGCCCAGCAGCGCCACTTCATCGGCAGTCGTGCCGTACAGGAGTTCAAGCGAACCAAACCAGCCGCCCGGCTCAACGCCGACATACATGATGTTGAAACCGATCAGGTAGTATGCCAGTCCGGCAATGGAGTAGAGACCAATGTTCTTTAAGCAAATGACCGAAGCATTCTTCGTCCGTACCGAACCCGCCTCGAGCATTGTGAAGCCCGCTGCCATCCACATCACGAGGGCGCCCCACACAAGGAACCCAAACGTGTTGAAGACGAACTGCGCCTCACCTTCAATGGCGGCCCATGCGGACACGGGCGACAAGACACAAGCCATTAGTATCGCGACAATGCCGAATCTACTCACAATCCAAGCGGCAGAACTCCGACAACTCTTAAATAACCAAAAGTCATGGCCGATCATAGCTTTTACCTCCTTTTACAATGGACAGTGGCCATACAACGAGCGACAAGACCAAGACGCGACCTTAGAAAGCATAGAGCTTTCCGGTGTTCGTATTGAGATCAAGCCCAGAATAATTATAGTTGTATGCGATTACACTATGATATACGAAATTTCACAGGAAAGTGTAACCATGTCAAAAAAAGCAAGCGGCTGAAGGTGCGAAGCGGAAATCAACAAAGACCTGTCTGCAAGAGTTCATGGGTGTAATTGTGGACTTGTTTTGGAGAGGGATGTAAACGCGGCAATTAACATCCTCCACAGTATATGTCTAGCAATTGAAAAATGCTTCCAATTCCGTACAATCAAACCCAAACCAGAGTTTGCGCTTCATAGTTGAACAGGCGGCTCAAGAGGAAATCAAGATGTCAGAGATAAACAAAATAAGAGCAAGAGAAATACTTGATTCAAGGGGGAATCCCACGATAGAAGTAGAAGTGCATTGCGCAAACGGAGCTTTCGGGCGGGCGATGGTTCCTTCAGGAGCATCCACTGGAGAACATGAAGCGCTTGAGCTTCGGGACGGAGAGAGAGACAGATACCTGGGCAAAGGGGTTCTCGGAGCCGTAGAGAACGTCCACAGCATAATAGCCCCGCGCCTCGCGGGTCTTGATGTGTCCGACCAAGCCCGAATAGACCGGACCATGATAGAACTTGACGGAACGGAAACAAAATCCCGTCTGGGAGCAAACTCCATTCTGGGCGTGTCGCTTGCCTCGGCAAGGGCGGCAGCGAACTCCGAGGGAACCTTTCTTTTCAGCTATCTCGGAGGCGAGGACGCCGATACCCTTCCCGTACCGCTTATGAACATAATCAACGGCGGCGCTCACGCGGACAACAACCTCGATTTTCAGGAATTCATGATAGTTCCCCACGGTTTTTCCACCTTCCGGGAAGCCTTTCGGGCGGGAGTGGAAACCTTCCACGCACTTAAATCCATATTCAGCACCAAGGGCCTCTCGACGGCCGTCGGAGATGAAGGAGGTTTCGCACCCTCCCTGGGATCAAACGAAGAGGCTCTAGAATCCATAATAGAGGCCATATGGAAAGCTGGGTACAGCCCAGCAAAGCAGATATCAATAGCCCTCGACGTAGCATCAAGCGAGTTCTTCCGCGAGGGAAGTTACCACGTGGAGCGGAAAACCGTGCCGGTCGCCGGTTTAATGGAAATATACGAGAAGTGGATAAAGAAATATCCTATCGTTTCCATAGAAGATCCCCTGGATGAAAACGACTGGGAAGGCTGGAAGACGCTTACGAAAAAAATAGGTTCCGACGTCCAGCTCGTCGGAGACGATCTTTTTGTAACGAACACGAAGAGACTCTCAGACGGAATAGACTCGGGCGTGGCAAACTCCATACTCATAAAGGTAAACCAGATAGGAACGCTTACCGAAACCCTCGAGGCTATTGAGATGGCCAAGCGTGCGGGTTATAGTTACGTGATATCCCATCGCTCGGGAGAAACAGAGGACTCGACGATAGCGGATATCGCAGTTGCCACAAACGCCGGTCAGATAAAAACCGGGTCGGCGTCCCGAAGCGACAGAATAGCAAAATACAACCAGCTTCTGCGCATAGAGGAGGAGCTTGGGGAAAAAGCACGGTTCGGGAATGAAAAGACAGCACTTTGGAGCAGTTAACGATGGCGGGAAAAACTCTTTTTGATAAAATCTGGGAATCGCACCTCGTGCACGAAGAAGAAGGCAAGCCGTCCCTTCTCTACATAGATCTTCACCTCGTTCACGAAGTTACCTCTCCCCAAGCGTTTGAAGGGCTGAGAATTACGGGACGAGAAGTAAGAAGGCCCGACCTTACTTTTGCCACTATGGATCATAACGTGCCGACCACTGACCGCAGCGGACCAATTTCGGATCCCATATCCGCAAAACAGATAGAAACCCTGCGACAGAACTGCAAAGATTTCGGAGTAACGCTCTTCGGAATAAGAATAAACAACCATTCTCAGGGCATTGTGCACGTTATAGGTCCCGAACTCGGCCTTACAAAACCCGGGATGACCATAGTGTGCGGAGACAGTCACACTTCCACCCACGGAGCATTCGGAGCACTCGCCTTCGGCATAGGAACAAGCGAAGTGGAGCATGTTCTGGCGACGCAGTGCCTAAGACAGAATCGTCCGAAGGTGTTTGAAATAAGGGTCGAGGGCGAACGCCAGTACGGGGTCACGGCAAAAGACATAATCCTGGGCATAATCGGGCATATAGGAACCGCGGGGGCCACCGGGACGGTGGTCGAATACCGAGGAGAAGCGATAGAGGCTCTTTCCATGGAAGAAAGGATGACGGTGTGCAACATGTCGATAGAGGGAGGGGCCAGGGCCGGAATGATAGCGCCCGATCAAAAAACCTTCGAGTACGTGAAGGGCCGCCGGTACGCACCGAAAAACAGCAATTACGAAAAAGCTCTCGAACACTGGCAGACTCTCCGCACGGACCCAGACGCCGTTTTCGACAAATCAGTCACTCTTGACGCCCGCAAGATAGCTCCGCAGGTAAGCTGGGGAACCAACCCGGGAATGGTAACGGACGTAACTTCAAAAGTGCCCGATCCCATGAAGTGCGAAGACCCAAGCAGGAAAAAATCAATGGAACAGGCTCTTGAATACATGGACCTCAAGGCGAACACCCCGATAACGGACATACACGTTGACAGGGTGTTTATAGGTTCCTGCACGAATTCTAGAATGGAAGATCTACTGGCGGTTGCGAAGCTCGTAAAAGGCAGGAAAGTAGCCGATGGAGTAAACGCAATGGTGGTTCCAGGCTCCCAGCTCGTAAAGAAAAAAGCAGAGGAAATGGAACTTCACAAGATATTTGCCGAGGCCGGATTTGAGTGGCGCGAGTCGGGATGCAGCATGTGTCTTGGAATGAACCCGGACATACTGGCGCCCGGGGAAAGATGTGCCAGCACGTCCAATAGAAATTTCGAGGGTCGGCAGGGTAAAGGGGGAAGAACCCATCTGGTAAGCCCCATAATGGCGGCCGCAGCGGCAATCACGGGACATTTTGTGGACGTGCGCGGCTGGGAAATGGAAAAGGGGATCTGAAACATGGAGAAACTTCAAAAAGTATCGGGAAAAGTAGCGGCTCTTGACAGGATGAACGTCGACACCGACCAGATAATCCCCAAGCAGTTCCTAAAACGCATCGAGAGAACGGGGTTCGGAGAATTTCTGTTTTTCGACTGGAAATATAACGACGACGGAACATTAAACGAGGATTTCGAGCTCAACCAGACGAGATACACAGACGCATGCATACTTCTGACCCGGGAGAATTTCGGAAGCGGAAGCTCCAGGGAACACGCTCCCTGGGCGATAAGGGAAGCGGGGTTCAGGGTAATTCTGGCTCCTTCCTTCGCAGATATTTTCTACAACAACTGTTTTAAGAACTCGATACTTCCCATAGTCCTTTCCAAGGACAAAACAGATGAGTTATTCCGCATTGTATCGGAAAATGAAGGTTATTCCCTTGAGGTTGACCTGGTTGAAAAATCCGTAACGGGGAAAGGGATAAGTTTTTCATTCGAGATAGACGATTTTAAAAGAAAAGTGCTTCTTGAAGGGCTTGATGACATATCGCAGACCCTTGAGCTAGAAAACAGCATAGAAAAGTATGAAAAACTTTTCGTGAACGAAAGAGAGTGGGTTCTTCCTGACGAGCGGAAAAGCCTTTAATCCCCGTCCAACCTCCCCCGTTTTTATTTTCTGAAGAAAAGATTGCCCAGAAGCGTGAGCAGGATGCTCAGCACTATGCAGGTTGCGATCGGAAAATAAAAACTGAAGTTCTCTTTTTCGATTTTGATATCTCCAGGAAGTTTCCCGAAGAAATCAAACTTGGCCACATAGGGAAGCAAAACTCCGAGGGCTATGAGTATTACGCCTAGGATGATTATGATTCTTCCGGCTTCGGTAACATTCACAAAGATACTATAACGGCATAAAAACAATTAAAAAAGCATGAGGAGATCGAACCCGTCTTTTTGACAAATTAGAGAATAGATGCTATGAAAAATGGCTTTATTTAGCATAATTGTCAAATAATAATTGACAATTGCTCTATAAGAGACTAAATTTCTTAGCATCATGTCGACTGAAAATCAAAAAAACGGTCCAGTAAGACTGAGTGAATTCCTGGCACGCCATGCCGTATTCACCGTAGACGAACTGGATCGATTTCTACATGATCGAGGCTCCGGCAACAAGAGCACACGTAGCTCATTGATTGCCTATCACCGGAAGCAAGGCCGGATTGTACGTGTGCGCCGCGGTCTGTACGCTTCAATCCCCGCGGGAATGGAAGCCTCGTCCGCCTCGATTAATCCGTATCTTGTAGCTGCCAAGCTGACCAAGGACGCAGTGTTGGCCTATCACACGGCCCTGGAATTGCACGGGAGAGCATATTCAGTTCACTGGAGAATAATCTATGTCTCGGCAAGGAAGTCGCTTCCGCTTACATTTCAGTCGCACACGTTCCGAAGCGTTCCCGTACCAATCCAGCTTTTAAGAAAAGACAAACAGATGTTCGGGGTTACGCGTTACAATCGTTCCGGCGTTGAACTGCTCGTGACCAACCATGAAAGAACGCTGGTTGATATGCTGGACCGGCCCGAACTAACCGGAAGCTGGGAAGAGATATGGCGTTCTCTGGAATCAGTGGAATTTTTCGATCTGGATCAGGTTATTGAGTATACGCACCTTTTGGAAAACGCTACCACGGCCGCGAAAGTTGGCTTCTTCCTGGAACAGCACAGAGAACCGCTTATGGTTGAAGAAATTCACCTCGAAGCTCTGCGCAAGCTCCGCCCCAAGCAGCCCCATTATCTAGTCCGTGCCGACCGCAAGCACTGCCGGTGGATAAAGGACTGGAACCTGATGGTCCCGACCGAAATCCTTAGCCGAGACTGGGAGGAAGTTCCTTGAGATTTTCTTCATCAGAAATCCTTGCCGCAGCCAGAACCAGCGGGTTCAGAGAGGACGTTGTCGAGAAAGTTCTCTGCCTGATGCATCTCCTCAACATGCTGAACTCACATTCATCGCTCAAGGGGAAATGGGTCTTAAAAGGCGGCACGGCATTAAACCTGTTTGTACTTCGTCTCCCCAGGCTATCCGTAGATATCGATCTCAACTACATTGGAACGTTGGACCGGGAAGAGATGTTGGAGGACCAGATTAAAATCAAACAGGCCGCTCAAGCGATTTTTTCCCGAGAAGGCTTGGCCGTCCGCAGAGTTCCGAGCGAACACGCGGGCGGCAAGTGGAGATTAAGCTACCAGAGCTTCACGGGAAAATCCGCCAATCTGGAGGTAGATATGAACTTCATGTACAGACAGCCGCTCTGGGAAATTGATCATCTCGATTCCTATCCTCTTGGAGACTTCCAGGCGAAAGATATCCCCATTCTTGATCTCCACGAACTCGTTGCCGGCAAGCTCTCGGCGTTATTTTCCCGCAGGCAGGCCAGGGACCTGTTTGACTGCCATCGGATTCTCAACGCGGACAATCTCCAACAGGAACGCCTCCGCGCAGCCTTCGTCGTATATGGAGGAATGAACCGAAAGGACTGGAGAACAATCTCTGTTGAAGATGTGGACTACCAGGGGGAGGAATTAATAGACCAATTAACCCCTACTCTTCGCACCCACCTATCACGAGAACAATCCTCATCGGTAGAATACGGAACGAAACTTGTAGATAAATGCAGAAAAGCTCTTTCGGTCGTGTTGCCCTTTACCGACGCTGAAAAAGCATTTCTTAACTTATTGCTTGACGAGGGAGAAATCGATGCGACGATCCTGACATCCGACCCAACTCTCCAGAAACGCATCCAGGCCCAGCCACAACTACAATGGAAAGCTCTGAACGTAAAACGTCACAAGAGATTGTCTTGACAATCCCAGAGTTCAAAAAACGATAAGCGCATAAAAACAATTGAGAAATTCTCCGCAGTCTCAAAGTTTTTCCGAGCATTCGCAATTGATGGCCCCGATAACGATTGCGTTCCAAATGTTTCTTGGTAATAATAGGAAAATTCTAAAACCTTAGTAGCACTAATAACATCTCAGGAGAAATTCAGATGAAATACAAAAAAACATTTTTAGTCTTGGCAATGATAGTCGCGGGACTCTTTATAATTTCCTGTGGAGATGGCGGTGACGATGAAACCCTGACCATACTTTACTGGCAGGCCCCTACTATGGCCAATCCCTATGTTGCCGGCGGGACTAAGGATGTTGATGCCAGCGCTTTGATCCTGGAGCCTCTGGCGAACTATGATGAGGAAGGAAGGTTGGCACCTCGCCTAGCCGAGGAGATTCCGACCGTGGATAATGGCGGCGTATCGACAGACATGACCACGATTACCTGGAAGCTCAAAGAAGGAATCCTTTGGTCCGATGGCACCCCTCTAACGGTCGAAGACGTTATATTTACCCACAGGTACTTGTGTTCTCTGCCAGGAAATAAAGATGTGTGTGAACTCGTACCCATAGGAAATGTGGACCCTGTCGAGGATTCCCCGCTTAGTATTAAAATCACCTTCACTGCCCCTGTAATCTATCCATATACCCTCTTTGTGGGGGCCTCTGACCCTATTCTGCAAAAAGCGCAGTTTGCAAACTGCGTCGGTGAGGCAGCTCAGGGGTGCAATACGGAGAACCTATACCCCGTCGGCACGGGGGCCTATAAAATCACCGATTTCGCAATCAGCGAACCGGATGCCGAAACTACCTCTGTTCTTACCTATGAAGCCAATGAACATTTCCGCGCAACCGAAAGACTATTCCCAAAAGTGGTAATAAAAGGCGGCGGGGACGCCGTCACCGCTGCGCGGGCCGTTTTGGAGAGGGGTGAAGCCGACTATGGCTGGAACCTGCAAATAGACCCTCAGACTCTCGGATCTTTGCAGGAAATCGGCAAGGCAACGGTTCGTCCGACCTTCGCCTCCCTAGTTGAGCATTTGGCAGTCAACTTCTCCAATCCCCATCCAGATCTGGGAGACCGGCGCTCCGAGTGGTCAGACGGCAATAACCCCCATCCTTTCCTGACCGACCCAGAAGTGCGCAGGGCCTTGTCTTTAGCGATTGACCGCGGGCATATCGCCGAACAGCTATACGGCGCCGCGGGAAGGGCAACCTGCAATGTTATTCCGGCGCCTACCCAGTACGCTTCACCAAATAACGAAGACTGCCTGACCCAGAATATCGAGGAAGCAAGAACCCTGCTTGATGAGGCCGGATGGATACCCGGCACTGACGGCATCCGGGAAAAAGACGGAGTCCGTCTGGAAGTTCTTTACCAGACCTCTACCAACCCGGTTCGCCAAGGTACCCAGGAACTGATCCAGGGATGGTGGAGGGATATAGGGGTGGAAACCGAATTGAAGAACATTAACGCAGGTGTCTTCTTTAGCCGCAATTCAGACAACCCCGACAATGTCTGGAGATTTTATGCAGATATCGAAATGTATGGCAACGGAACATCATCGGGCATTGATCCGCAGGACTATCTGTCAAGCTGGCTAACTACGGAGATCCCCGGTTCCGAAAACAACTGGCGGGGCGGTAACGTGTCCCGCTGGTCTAACCAGGAGTACGATGATCTTCATGAGGAGCTGAAGCGAACCCCTATCGGCCCGGACCGCGAAAACCTGGTCATCCGAATGAATGACATGTTGGCTCAGAACCATGTAGTGATTCCCCTGGTTCACCGCGCCTTCGTCTCGGCTTTCAGTAACAGCCTAAAAGGGGTACGGGTAAACGGATGGGACTCCGAACTGTGGAATATCCACGAGTGGTACCGGGAGTAACACTATCTGCCCACTCAGCGGACTCTGGATCCGGGTTCTACATACAAATCGGTAAGCGCGGCCAAACAGTTCTCCTCGGCCAATCCTCCGCTGTTTTCTGCGTCCCCGCGGCAGCCTTCTCCTAACAATCACTCCTGACCTAACTCTTTGCGGTTGATGCTATACAGAGGCGTTTGCGATGTTGAATATGCCTTATGGGACAAGGGGTTTGGCGCGGTGCCCGTGTCGCTCTCTTCCCGCCCGTTGTCAGCCTTCCCCGTATCTCAAGCGGGTCGGCTCCCACATTGCCCGTTTCGAGGCTTGCTCGGCGTTCACTCGCGTTGCGGCCCGCATGCTCGCTGAACCGCCCTTTGGCGGCCCTTCTCTCGAAGTGCTTCAGCCTAAGTCGTTACCTCCTTAAACCGCTCCGATTGCTTCCGGCCGGAGCAACAGTTGCCGGGTGGGTTTCGCACCCACTGGTATATGGCGCCTTTCCACGGCGCACTGAGAAATGCGGGCTAGGCAACCATGTAATCCCCGTCGCCCGTTTTGAGAAGAGGCTGCCCGGTCTTGCCTCCGGCCGGGAGCAGCCGACCTTCGGGCACGGAACCGCCTCCTCCGGACCCCTCTCGCGGAACGTCGTAGTAATTGGTAGGCACGACCGCTACCTCCCCGCGAGATAGATGGTGACTTTCGTCTGGTTAGGTGCCTTCAGGAAAATGTCGAGATACGAGAGAAGCAGCTTGAGGTTAATCGTGATTTCGTCATTCGCTGGAACCGAGAATTCCGTGAGGCCCCCCGATTCGACGGCCATTCCGACCCCGGTCTCAGTGAAAGTTATCTTCTTCTCTATCTTGATGGTCACGGCCACTGCGGAGGGGTCTACGATCCGCACGACCTTGCGCTCGTGCTTCGCCGGGTCTCTCCAGCGCAGTTGAAGCTGGGCCGGGTAGTTCGGCGAAGCGACGTCGACCTCCTAGGATCCGGACTCGTACCAGTATGGCGCGCCCGGCTGTCTGTTTGTGAATATGTCCATGTTAAGCGTTCTCCTTAATTGTACCTGAAAAACCTAATCGCAAGGTTCATATTTCCTCATCTCTTAAATCGGCAAATTATTATCTATAACCGCCTCCGCCTCCTCCGCCCGTGGTCCGCACCAAGCGGAATCCGAACGTGACGGGGTTTCGCGGATCCGTATAAGAATCACCAGAATCAAAGGAATAATATGTAATAACACGACTGTGACCGTAAGTCTCTACCCTGTAGCCAGCCGGAACATTGCCGACCACCCTGCAGGTGCGAGTTGTGATTAACTTCGAGTTAGAGCCCCATAGACCAGAGAACTTGGTGGTTTCCTCACAAGCAACTCGCAGATTATGAGGGTCGGAAACCTTGGTTACGTTCCCATAACTGGCGGAAGTGACTGTGCCGTTTCTCAGGGTCTGCGTCCGCGTAACGGAATAGACACCCTGTGTAGCGGTTGGGCTTGGTTTGCTGGTTGACCATCCCCCCGGGGTGCCGGTCTGCGCGGACGGCGCGGACGGCGCGGACTCGGCCAAGGCGTAGAACGTCTGGGTAGCAGTATCATCGTCTGGTGTAGGGCCGGAAACCAGGGTCACTTTCCCATAACTGGCGGAAGTGACTGCGCGGTTAGTCAGGGTCTGCGTTCTTACAACAGAATAAACACCTTCTGTTGACGTTGGCCCCGGATC
The DNA here is from genome assembly GCA_965204035.1 of Thermodesulfobacteriota bacterium. Lineage (GTDB taxonomy): Bacteria > Desulfobacterota_D > UBA1144 > Nemesobacterales > Nemesobacteraceae > Nemesobacter. Next base: position 705,452 of record OZ241964.1, on the reverse strand, counting down.
AGTTGTGCTCCATCCGGAAGGCGTTCCCGTATTTGCCGTTGGAGCGGATGGTTTGGAAGTGCCCCTGCGGTAGAATGTGTCGGTGTAATATGTGTATATGATAATCGGCGCTATCACAGTAATCACCACCGAATCCGTTGCCGACCTTGTCCTGTCGCTCACAGTGAGCTCGAATCCATATTTTCCAAGAGCGCTGGGAGCCGTGAAGCTCGCCTTCGCCGCATTTGCGTTGCTTAGCGTCACAGTGGTGGTTCCGGAGGTCTGCTCCCAGGAATACGTGAGAGGGTCATTATCCGGATCGCTCGAACCCGAGCCGTCAAGCGTGACGCTTGAGCCCCTGACCACGGTTCTGTCGACCCCCGCGTCCGCAGTTGGCGGATCGTTAACCGTTACAGTCACCGTGTCCGCCGAAGACGCAAGGCTGCGCGCGTCGGTCACCACCAGGGAGAACACCAGGGTCGGGTTCGCAACCTGCGTCGGAACCGTGAACGTCGGGCTCTCCGCAGTAGAACTGCTAAGGGTCACTGTCGTCCCCCCAGTCTGCGTCCACGCGTAAGTGAGCGCCTCTTCCTCCGGATCGCTTGAGCCCGAACCGTCAAGCGTTACCGTCGCTCCTTTGCCAACCGTCTGGTTCTGCCCCGCTTCCGCAGTTGGCGCGTCGTTAGGCCCGGCCGTAACCGTTACAGTCACCTTGTCCACAGAAGACCAATAGAGGTCGATAGCCTGAATAAAGAACACCAGAGTCACGTTCTCCACAAGCTGATCAGGAGCCGTGAACGTCGGGCTCTGCGCAGTAGAACTGCTCAGGGTCACCGCCGGTTCCGAACCCCGGACCCACTGCGTCCATCTGTACCTGAGCGCCTCTCCCTCGGGGTCGCTTGAACCCGAACCGTCAAGCGTTACCGTCGCTCCTTCGCTAACCGTCTGGTCGTCCCCCGCTTCCGCAGTTGGCGCGTCGTTGGGACCGGCCGTAACCGTTACAGTCACCCTGTCCACAGAAGACGCAAGGCCGCGCGCGTCGGTTACCACCAGGGAGAACACCAGGGTTGCGTCCTTCGCAAGCTGCTCGGGAGCCGTGAACGTCGGGCTCTGCGCCGCAGAGCTGCTAAGGGTCACCGCCGGCCCGCTGGTCTTCGTCCACGCGTAAGTGAGCGTCTCTTCCTCGGGGTCGCTGCTCCCGCTTCCGTCAAGCGTTACCGCCGCTTCTTCCTCAACCGTCTGATCATCCCCCGCTTCCGCAGTTGGTGCGTCGTTAGGCCCGGCCGTAACCGTTACGGTCACCTTGTCCGCCGGAGACGCAAGGCCGCCAGCGTCGGTCACCACCAGGGAGAACACCAGAATCGCGTTCTCCACAAGCTGCCCGGGAGCCGTGAACGTCGGGCTCTGCGCAGTAGAACTGCTGAGGGTCACCGCCGTCCCCCCGGTCTGCGTCCATCTGTACGTGAGCGCCTCTTCCTCCGGGTCGCTTGAACCCGAACCGTCAAGCGTTACCGTCGCTCCTTCCTCAACCGTCTGATTGTCCCCCGCTTCCGCGGTCGGCGGCTTCGGCAAACCGGGACGCGCCGCGACCTCCGCGCTCATCCCCGGCCCGCTGCCGTTCACCCCACGCAACTGGAACAAGTAATCCCTGCCGTTCTCAAGCTCGTCCGCAACGTAACTTGCATCACTACTCGCTCCGATTCCCGGTATATTCGCCCACGCCCCGCAGCTCACCCCGCCCGGCTCGCAGACCCTGTACTGGTAACCCCTGATGCCCCTGTTACCGGTATAGGTCCAGCTCAACGTCACCTGCCCGTCCCCCGCCGTTGCCTCAAGACCGGCAGGAGCCGGAGCGCAGGTGGAAGCATCCCCTTCCACGCTTCGCAGAGCTGCCGGCAAAGTCACCGAAAGCATGTTTCTGCATATAAACAAACGGGCCAGGCTGCCCCCCTGTGAAGGTGAAAGATCCCCGAGATCCTCAGGCACTGAACCGCTCAGCTGGTTGCCGCTCAGGTGGAGGTGCTTCAGGCCGGCGAGATCCCCAAGCTCCTGCGGTACCAATCCCCTTAACTCGTTGCCGTCGAGGTAGAGGTGCGTTAGACCGGTGAGATCCCCGAGATCCTCGGGTATCGATCCCGTAAGCCCGTTGCCGTTCAGGTGGAGGTGCTTCAGGCTGGTCAGATCTCCCAACTCTTCCGGTATCGATCCTGTCAACTGATTGTCATTGAGGTAGAGGTGCGTCAGACCGGTGATATCCCCGAGTTCCTCCGGTATCGATCCCGTAAGCCCGTTGCCGTTCAGGTGGAGGTGCTTCAGGCTGCTGAGATCCCCAAGCTCCTCGGGTATCGATCCAGTCAGTCCATTGCCGTTCAGGTGAAGTTGCTTCAGGCTGGTCAGATCCCCAAGCTCCTCGGGTATCGATCCCGTAAACTCATTGCCGTTCAGGCTGAGGTGACTCAGGCTGGTGAGATCCCCCAACTCTTCCGGTATCGATCCCGTAAGCTCATTGCCGTTCAGGCTGAGGTGACTCAGGCTGGTGAGATCCCCCAACTCTTCCGGTATCGACCCCGTAAGCTTATTGCCGCTCAGGCTGAGGTGACTAAGGTCGGTCAGATCCCCCAACTCCTCGGGTATCGATCCCGTAAGCTTATTGCCGTCAAGGTGGAGTTGCTTCAGGTCGGTCAGGTCCCCCAGCTCTTCCGGTATCGATCCCGTAAGATTATTGCCGTCCAGGTAGAGTTGCTTCAGGTCGGTCAGATCCCCAAGCTCCTCGGGTATCGACCCCTTGAGCTTGTTGCCGCTTAAGTGGAGATGCCTGAGGCTGGTCAGATCCCCCAACTGGGTGGGCAGGGGACCCGATATCCTGCTCGCCGCGGCATTCCTGCCGACACGAAGATCCAGTCCGGTTACCCGATGACCGGCGACGGAAACTCCCGCCCACGAACCAATCCTGCCGTTCCCGGTCCCCCAGGTCCGCAACGGATGCGTAACCGGCAAACCGACATTGCCGGAGCGGCCCGTCCAGTGCTTGCTTATGGCCATCAGGGCCTTGCAGTCAGAGACTAACCCGGTGTTTCTGCGCGGATTCCTGACATAAGTCCCGTCTGTACATCCAGAAACCCCAGGCGGCGCTATGTTCGGGGGAGGCTGCACTATGGGCTCGCCAGGCGGCACTACTATGGGCTCGCCAGGCGGCGCCAGGGAACCCGTAACTGCGCCGACTTCCGCGTCCGGAGCCTGTGCATTGCCCGCTTCGGAAAACGCTGATACAAACAGCGCGACCGTAAACAGAATGAAGATGAATCGAACGGAAAAACTTAAACCTGCGGCGCTAAGTAAGCTTTGCCTCTGATTATATATGGGGGGGGGGGGAACTGAACCGGTTTCATTAGATATCCTCCTGAAATTACCTTCAGCGCGTTATGCAGACTTTACGGGAAAACTTTCCGGCAGCCTGGCAATAACGGCTATTTTGAACTCAATACTAACAACGACCGATGATTGCTGTCAAGTACTTTTTTTATAGCGTCGGGATGCCGGCCCGATACCGGGCAGCGTTTCTCCGCTTGTTCGCAAAACAATTTAAACAGCAATTTATCTCGAAGGGACTGCCGCGTGCGCGGCTGGTCGGTACTGATGATTCCGAGGGAAATCGGCATCGCGTTCCGTCTGAATCGAGCAATATGGCTTTGGTATTACAGGAAGAATACGGGCCGCCGCCTGGTTCTGGAAACCATAACCCCGGAAAATTGTATAAGCGCAAAGGCCACTGCAGGCTTAAAATTAAATAACGGATCAAATGGTGTTATAATCTAATTGGGTCGGTTTTACAGGGTTTGAGAAACAGGAAAAGGAGAGAAATCATTTAAATGAGCGGATTCGGTCTTTCGCAGACCCCTAATGTAGCACAGAAGCAAAAGCTCATACTCACCCAGCATCTCAGGCTTTTTCTAAGCCTGGTACAGATGAACACGGTTGAGCTCAGGGAATACCTTGAGGGGCAGCTCATAGAGAACCCCGCCCTAGAAGAAGACTCCAACTCATCTTCTGAAACGGAGAAAGAAGATCCGGGAGAATCTCTTCTAAACGAACTCGGTCCGACGGAAACTGACTATCCGGCACCCGAAGAGTTCTCGGCGGAAACAAGCGAGGAAACCACCTGGGAGAATCAGATTCCCAATCAGGACTCTCTGTTTGAGCACCTCCACTGGCAGCTGTCAATGACCGATTTCAGCGAACGGCAAAAGCAGATAGCTTCGCTTATAATCGGCAACATAAATGAAGACGGATACCTTGAGATCGAACTTGAGGAAATAGCAAGACTGCTTGACGTAGAAGGCTCATCCGAGGCAGACGGTGGCAGTATGGCAGAGATAATACGGGTAGCCGAGAATATACGCACCATGTTTGATCCCATCGGAGTCGGTTCCCGCTCCCTCTCCGAGTGTCTCGCCGCGCAAGCTCTGGATCTCGGTTATGAAAGGGAAAGTGCCCTTGTGCGGTTGGTGGAGAACCATATCGACGATCTCGGCAGAAAAGATTACGACAAGATCTGCACTGAACTTGACATAAGCAGGGAAGAGATGCTGGAAATCGAAGCCGTAATAACTTCCCTTGAGCCAAAACCCGGTCGACCCTATTACACTAAGGACGCGACCAGAAACATCGTTCCCGACTTCTATGTGTACAAGGTGGGAGATAACCTGCAGATGCAGTCAAACAGAAGTTTTCCGAAACTCAGGATAAGTTCCTACTGCAGAAAGATTCTCGCCGACCGGGCGAACCTAACGGGAGAAACCACGGACTATCTGCGGGAAAAAATCGAGGTAGCCCAGAGAATCGTCCGCTGTATCGAAGAGCGGGAGACTACGATACGCAAAGTCATGGAGAAAATCGTTGATGAGCAAAGGGAGTTTTTCGATCACGGCAGTGCTCACATAAAACCCCTGAAGCTAAAGGATGTGGCTGATACAGTGGGCATTCATGAATCAACCGTGAGCCGTATAACAAGCAGAAAATACATACAATGCCCCCAGGGAATCGTAGAACTTAAAAAGCTTTTCTCAAGAAGAGTCCGCTCATCCAACGGACAAAAGGTTTCGCTTGAAAAGATAAAATCAATGATCAGGGAAATAGTTGATGAAGAACCGGCAGAGTGCGCGTTCTCGGACGAAGATATATCCAGAATACTTTCCATGAAAAACATAAAAGTCGCGAGAAGAACGGTTGCAAAATACAGAAAAATACTTGGCATACCCAATTCATCAAAAAGACTCTCAAAGGAGGTTTGAACCATGAAGACCGATATCATCACGAAAAACATTCCCGACAAAAGAAAGTCGGAACATTTCAAGCGCTACGCAATGAAGAAAATGCCAAAGCTCCAGAGGTACATAGACCCGGAGAGAAACCCCTCGGAGGCGAAGATAATTCTTTCGGCGGAAAAACTCAGAAACAATGCAGAGATAACAATCAGCTCGGGCCCCCTGAAGGCAGCCGCTTCGGTAGAAACGGAAGAAATGCACTCAGCCATAGACAAGCTTTTCGACACGATAATAAAGCAGCTGCGGAGAAGGACAGACAAGCAGGTGAGCCTGAGAAGAAGAAATGTATCGAAGACCCCTTCCGCCGCACGCGCGCAGAGGTCCGAGACAGAAAACAACCTGAGGATAGATCACCAATACCTGAGTCCCAAGCCCATGAGTGTTGGTGAGGCACTGCTGCAGCTTGACGCGTCCGAAGAGGATTTCGTGGCTTTTAGAAACAGCGAAACGCTTGAGATGAATGTCGTTTACAAAAAAACCGACTCGAAAAAGGTAGGACTTCTTACCCCGTGAATGCGGAAGAAGAAAAGTGAAAATCTCTGAATGCCTGGAGAAAAATTCCGTATTCCCCCAGCTCGTTTCGACGACAAAACCGGACGTGCTGAGGGAGCTTTCGGAAAAAGTCGCAGAAGCCGTCCCCAGGCTTAACGTACAGAGGCTCAACGAAACCTTGGTTGAACGAGAGGGGCTGTGCAGCACGGCGATTGATTCCGGAGTGGCGATTCCACACGTAAAACTCCTTGATATTCCGGATATAACCATAGCTTTTGCCAGAAGTGAGACGGGGGTTGACTTTGACTCGCTAGACGGAGAAAAGACCCATCTTTTCGCCGTTTTGATAACCCCCGAGAACTGTCCCACGGAAACCCGGATAACCCTGCTTGCGCGTATATCCAGGATACTCCGGCAAAACGACGTAAGGTCAAAACTTATTGCGTCAAAGGAGGCTTCTGATATTTATAGCCTGCTGATTGAAGAAAATGAAAAACTCTGAAAACAGCCACTCCCTCTCGGTCGGGGACTTTTACGGAAAGTTCGGAGAAAAGCTCTGTCTTGAACCTGTTTCCGGGGAGAACGGGCTCAAAAGGCGCATTATTTCACCGAGCGCCAAGAAACCGGGATTAAGGATGATAGAAGAGAAAATAGAACTCGAGCAGGGAAACATACAAGTGCTCGGCAGAACGGAAATCTCCTACATAAACGGGTTTCCCGACAAAACCCAAGAGAAGATAATATCAAATCTTCTGTCAAACGATATTCCCTGCTACATACTCTCAAAGGGAGCTAGTCCGGGAAAATCCCTTGCCGAGCATTTTGAAAAAAAAGGGATTCCGCTTTTTGCAACGACCTTGGGCACGGGGAAATTTATAACCATTCTCAATGAACTGCTCGCCGAGGAATTCGCAACCTGCATAACGGTTCATGGAGTGCTTCTTGACGTGCATCATACGGGAGTCCTGATTCTCGGGAAAAGCGGAATCGGAAAGAGCGAATGCGCGATCGACCTCATAATACAGGGTTCCAAGCTTATAGCGGATGACGTAGTCGAAATAAGGAAGATAGGTTCCCAGACACTCGTCGGAGTTGGCCCCGAGAACATAAGGTACCTTGTGGAAGTAAGGGGAATAGGCATAGTGAACATAAAAGATCTTTTCGGAACCACCTGCGTTATGGAAAAAAGAGAAATCGACATGGTTATAGAACTTCACCAGTGGAACTCCGAAACAGAGTACGATCGCCTGGGCTTGGACACGAAAACATACTCCATACTCGACATAGAACTGCCGTACATCGTGCTGCCTGTGAGTCCGGGAAGAAACATGGCTTCCGTAATAGACGTGGCAGTGCGAAACCAGATACTTAAGGAGACCGGCAAGAAGATCGAGATTCCGTCCGGCACTCGAGAATAATGGAACGGATAATAATACTGAGCGGACTTTCCGGTTCGGGAAAAAGCACGGCGGCAGAGGTGCTCGAAGATCTGGGTTTTTTCTGCGTTGACAACCTGCCTCCCGAGCTTCTTTTCTCTTTTATCGACCTTTGCGGGAAATCCCTTACGCAGATAAAAAAAGCGGTCGCAGTCATTGATATACGGATACCGGTAAAAGACACACTTTATGATTTCGAAAAGGTGCTGGAAAAGATAAGAAAATCAGCCGAAAAAGTCGACCTTGTGTTTCTTGAATGCTCGGATGAGACAATCGTTAAAAGATACAAGGAGACAAGGAGAATTCATCCGCTTGGAAACGGGAAGACTCTTACCGAAGGAATATCAGAGGAAAAACGAATCCTGGCGGACATACGGGAACTCTCGGACAAGCGCATAGACACAAGTGCCCTCAGCGTTCACGATCTAAAAGCGATCATAGCAAAGATTGCCGGGACAACCGACAAGCGAACCCCTCTTATTACCCTTCTCTCCTTCGGCTACAAGTACGGGGTTCCCGAAGACGCAGATCTGGTTTTCGACGTTCGGTTTCTGAAAAACCCCCATTTCACAGAAGCCCTGAGGGCCCTTGACGGAACCAGAAGCGAAGTCGTAGACTTCGTCATGTCGGATAAAGCTTCGCGGGAGTTCCTTGAGAAGCTGTGCTCTTTTCTGCGTTTTTTAATCCCGAAGTATTCCGAGGAAGGAAAATCATATCTTACCCTGGGGATAGGGTGCACCGGAGGGAAGCACCGCTCGGTAGTCATGGCTGACGCCCTAGGCGAAAGCCTTTCCGAATATTCCGCGATTATTAGACACAGGGATATAAATAAGCTATAAAAATCCTATGTTTTCCATAGTAGTGATCACGCACGGAGAGCTCGCGAAGGAGCTTATATCGGCAGTGAATTTCATTCTGCCCAAAGAACCCAGGGTCAAGATGACCGCGGTCTCAATAGACGCCTCAAAAGACTCAAAGGATTTTGAAAAAAAGGTGAGGGCTTCAGTCGATACCGTTGACGAGGGAGATGGAATACTGCTTGTAACTGACATGTTCGGGGGAACCCCTTCCAACATAAGCCTGATGTTTCTTGAAAGCGGCGAAATGGAAGTGATTTCAGGGGTGAACCTGCCAATGCTTTTAAAACTCGGCACCGTTGAGGAAAAAACCACTCTAAAAGAAGCGGTGCAGCTGGCGGCCAAGGCAGGAAGAGACAACATAATAGTGGCAAGTGAACTTCTTAGTAAAAACGGTTAGAATACGCCGGAGAGGACGATTAAATGGACGCACACACACTTGACGCCGTAATCGAAATGTACACGAATCATCTCCTTCAGGGGGAACTTGAGGGGTTCCAGATCGAGATATCTCCCGAGATAAAGGATGAAATCGCAGCAATAGCCCTTTACCTTGATTCAAAGACCGTCAGGGCTTCGGGAGAGATAGAAGAGTTTTACGAAGGGTACAAAAGGGCTGCGTTTGACGTGCTTACCTTCATGGGAGTTGAGTTTTTTGAAGACAGGGAAAACAAACTGATCAGGATAATGAAGTCTAACTACGACTCCAATCTTCAGGAAGAACTCAAAAAGAGTATCTGGGGATAGAACAGCCTCCCCCCCCGTAAAGTTCCGGCCCCTGTTATGGATTTTGAAAATTCGTTTGATCATTTTGTCTTTGACCTAGACGGGGTTATATATTCCGGCGAAAAGGCCATCGGTAACTCCCCAGGGGTGTTAGAGGCATTAAGAAAGAATAAAAAAGAGATACGCTTCATAACGAACAACCCCTCGCGGTCTCCTTCTGAGTATGCCGAGAAACTCAAAGAACTCGGAATTCGCTCGCACGATAGCGAGTTCGTAACCTCCCCAATGGCAACCGCCTCTATGATAAGGGAGAGCCTTTCATCAAAGAAATGGAAAACGGTCTTCATAGCCGGAAGCGATTATCTAAAGAACGAGGTAAGGAAAACGGAGCTGGTTGAGGTTTCAGGGAATGATTCTCTCGGAGCAGACCTCGTGGTGATAGGAAGCCACCCGGGATTTAACCTTGAGGAGATAAAGACCGCTTCCATGGCAATCGGAAACGGAGCAGACTTCATCGGCACAAACGGAGACTTCTTCTATCCTTGCGAACACGGCCGGGCCCCCGCGACAGGAGCCCTCCTCGCATCGGTGGAAGCCGCATCGGGAAAGAAGGCGGTCACAGCCGGAAAGCCCGGGAAATACATGTTCGATATCCTGGAGAAAAGCGGGGTGGCGCCGACGAAGAGAACCCTTCTGGTCGGAGACAGTCTCCGAACCGACATTGCCGGAGGGGAAAAAGCGGGGTACAGCACGGCGCTTGTAATGACCGGAGTCACTAAAAAAACCGACCTTGAAGGCAATGCGATAAAGCCTGATTTTATCCTTGAAAATATCTCTTTTCTTTTAAAACCGCTTTGATGGAAAGGTCATGAATAGGAGTAGCTATGTCACTTAACCGAAACTTAACCTCGGGATGTTGACTTTTGATAACCGGGGTGTAGCTTTTGGTTGAAAATTTCTCCCGCCGGAGGCAATCATGCTCAAATTTATCAAAAAAGATGATGAAGACTTCTACCCGTTAGACATCTCCGACATGCTTGACGAAGATGATGGGCTTGGGGATGAATTTGCGGATGAGTTCGACGAACTCTTTGAAGAAGTGAATTACCTTTATTACGATGACGACTCCGAGGATATTCCAAGGGAAGAGGGAAGAAAAAGAGTACTTCACTGAGTAGAAAGCCGAACCGGCAATAAAGCTGACCCGCCTTGGTGGAAGAAACCCCTCGGACCGGACTCCTAAAACCCGACTCACTAAGAACTAATTCACGGTTACATCTAAGATTTCGTGCGCCATTTCCAAAATGCCTATAGCTTCTACGTCCTGTGAAACCGGATAGCGTTCTTCACCCGTATAGACAACAAAACTTTTATCCGGTTGGACGTCTTCACAGGCGTTATAGAATCCCCTGCTAGGAATAGCTGACCGCCCACTTTTAACTTCAATCGCCCATATCTCTCCACCCGTTAATTCCAATATCAGATCGATTTCAGCGCCGACAGATGTCCGGTAGAAACTGGCGATCGTCCGGTCAGGTGCAACGGCTATAAGATTTTCGATCACAAATCCTTCCCAGCTGCCCCCCGCGTTAGGATGGCCATATAGTTTTTCTCGGTCAGAGATACCCAAAAGTGCGTGCATCACCCCGCTGTCTCTTAAATATACTTTCGGGGTTTTTACCAATCTTTTCTTAGTGTTGACATGGTAGGGTCGCAAGCGACGCACTAATAACAGATCCACCATTAAGTCCAAGTATCTGGCAATGGTCTTCCCATCAACAGCCAAGCTACGGGCAAGCTGCGCGGCGTTAATCATCCCTCCCTGACAATGAGCCAGCATGGTCCAGAACCTGTGAAGCGTTTCCGCGGGAATACGCGGTCCGAGATCAGGTATGTCTCTCTCAAGATACGTGCGTATAAAGTCCTCACGCCAGATCATGCTCTGAGCATCATTTTTCGCCAAGAAACTATCCGGGAATCCTCCTCTCACCCATAATTGATCAATACTGTTTTTCTCAATCTCCAGAATGCCAAACGGCTGAAGCTCCATGTAGGAGACACGACCCGCCAGACTCTCGCCGGACTGTCTTAACAGTTCGATCGAGGCAGAACCAAGCAGAAGAAAACGGTTGGTTCTGAATCCCCTGCTCCGTCCCTTATCGATCACCCCGCGCAGTGTATGAAAAAGCTCCGGTACGCGGTGCACCTCATCCAATACCACAAGCTTGTCCTCATGCTGTTCAAAATAAGTCAGTGGATCAGAGAGTTTTTCCCGGTCAGACACTGACTCCAAGTCAAGATAAACACTCGGGCATCCGGAGGCAATGTCTTCTGAAAGCGTGGTTTTGCCTACTTGTCGTGGCCCAAGCAGTACCACCGCTGGAAATAATGCAAGCCGGTCAAGAACTGTCTTATATATTTTTCTCTTAATCATACCTTGCAATTATGGCATCAAATGCCATAATTGCAAGGTACAAATCTTATTTCTAACAAGAAAAATGAGTCTTAAGACAACTTCTTCGTTATTTCATCAGAAGCGCATGCGCGTAACCACACCGAAAGTACGGGGCTGACCTACTCTGTAGGCAAGCCTGGCCCGTCCTCTCCGCTCACGGTCAAACGAAAGCCTAACGTTTTCATCCGTAATATTTTTCACGTAAGCCGTGAATTCTATATTGTCATATACCAAGCCCGCGGAAAGGTTAAACAGGTGGTATGAATCAAGCAACAGATCGACCTCCGTTGCCTCATCGCCGGAGGCACCTCTATAACTAAATCCATGCCCAAAAACTCCCTTGCCAGGCACCTGATCGCCTGACTGCGTGATGCTGTCACCTACAAACTGCCATGAACCGGAGATATAGCTTTCCCTAGCGCTCAGAAGACCCGGCAAAGTATAAATGGCGGACCCTGAGAGTTGCCAGTCTGGAACGGAAGGTATGCGGTTACCATCCTCTATTCCATCAGCCACACTCCCATCTGGCGCCCTGAGAGTGGAATCAAACTCTGCTTCTACGTAGCTTCCGGCAAAAGCGAGCAGCAAAGATCTTGTCGGCTGAATAGACAGTTCAAGCTCCGCTCCCGCAGTGTGAGATTCAGGTACACTTATTGCAACTCGAGACGAACAGTCACCTGCGTCAACATTTACGCCCAGATTCTCAATGTCGGTATAAAAAACCGAGCCGTTGAAAGTAACATTCTCGAAAGAGGACTTAAACCCGACCTCGTAGTTCCACAGGGTTTCATCCTCGAACTCCTGATAACCCCTGTAAGTATCATAATCGTCTCCGCAGAGTGGTTCATTAAGAGGATCATTTACTCCACCCAGACGAAACCCACGGGAAACCTGAGCATTAATAGTAACATTATCGTTAGCATCGTAGCTCACCATGAATCTAGGCGTGAATCCGTCGGAGGAAACAGTAACCTCTTGATTCTGAGCTCTCTGATTCGAAAAAGCACCACCCGATTTAAAGGTCTTATCTTCCTCCCAGTCATACCAGCGCAGGCCAGCGGTAAGGTCGAGGCGGTTTAACAGAGTATAGGTCGCCTCCCCGAACAAGGCAATCTGCCTTAAGTCGTATGTGAGGTCTGAAACATATGGAGAGTCTCTATCGGGAAAACCGTTGCTGACATCCGAAATATCCGAAGCCGTAGGTGCTAATTTTTTAAGAATTCTGGCATCATCCTCTAGAAGGATGGCATCGTAACCCGGCATGGGAAGTCGCTGGGAATAGTCACGTTCAACATTTGAGTAAAAAACGCCTGCAAGCCACTGAAGCGCACGGTTATCGTTTGAACTTAAACGTAACTCATGCGTCATCTGCTCAAGGTCAGTAGTATCGCGCAGATTGGACGGACGCAATACTTCATCTTCAGCAACTCCAACATCCACACTAACGCTGCCTGCAAGTGCACTCGCATCTCGGCTGACCAAGAGGTCTCGGTTTATGTAGCTTGCCGAATAGTTTACATCAAAGAAATCTTCAATGCTCCAATTTACCACGGCATCAAAAATCAGAGTTTCATCTTCAAAAGCTTCGTCAAGAACTAGGAACTGCTCTCTCTCTCTAAGTGGAGTCGGTGGAACAGTGTAGGGATTAGCGAAAAGGTTATATTCCTCGTCGCGGTTAAATCCTCCAAGATCAATTTTCTGATATACAACGCGCGGAGTTATGGACAGGTTTTCGGTCGGCTCCCACAAAAGGGCAACGCGCCCGCCGAGGCGGTCGCCGTCGTTTACATCCTCATCCACACTGCCTCCTTCCTTACGCGCATCAATGAAACCTCCGTATCTCGTACCATAAGAAACCACGCGAACGGCCGCGTCATCACCTAGAGGAACGTTGACAGCAGTTTTCAAATGACCTCCAAGAGAACCTTCGTCAATGTAGTTTCCGTCAACCTCGACTTTAACCTCGTTTACACCCAAGAGCGGCTGGTTGGTTATATAGCGAACGGTACCGCCGATCGATCCAGATCCGAAGAGCGTGCCCTGCGGTCCTCTCAGGGTCTCCACACGGTTAAGGTCGAAAAGATCGATGTCAGGAGTGAAAAGCGACAGTGATATAGGAGTTTCGTCGAGATAAACGCCAACCTGTTCCTTTATGCCGGGCTGGTCCCGCACTATCTGTCCCGAGGAAATGCCGCGGATCGTGACCACGCTTTGGCCCGGCCCGAGATTCTGTATGGAGAGTCCGGCAACGTTGCGGGAAATATCCTCCAAGTCAGTAGTGTTAAGGCGCTTTATATCCTCTTCTGACTGGACATTCAGGGAAAAAGGCACTTCCTGGGCAAGCTGAAGGCGCTTTGTAGCGGTCACAAGCATTCTCCGAAGCGTGTAACTGCCCTCTTCCACCGAGCTGATACTTTCTTTCGATTCATCCTGGCCGCTGGACTCAGAATCTTGCCCCTCCTGCGCAACCGCATTCAGGGAAAAAACCAGCGCAAACAAGAAAACAAACGCAAAAATAGCCGCATTAAGCCGAGTTCTAAAATTCATCTTCAAAACCTCCTTTAAGTCAACTGGTTGCCGTAACTAGTACTGCTATTCCATGATATTTTGCATTCTAACACATTCTGCTTTGAGATTTGTTAAAAAAGTGCCCAGGGCCGGACTCGAACCGGCACGGGAGATACTCCCGAGGGATTTTAAGTCCCTTGCGTCTACCAATTCCGCCACCCGGGCATTACGCTGAACGGAGTTCAGAACTGGAGGCGGCGCCCGGAATCGAACCGGGGTATGACGGTTTTGCAGACCGTTGCCTTACCTCTTGGCTACGCCGCCCCTGTAACATGGGATTTTAAATTTTACCGAAAAAAAAAGTTTTGTGAATTCTGGCAAGCTGTAGATCTAGGTTCCCTTACGACTCCGGATTGATTTCGAAGCTTCCATCAATAATCGCCTTCCCCGACAGAAAGACTCTTTTCTCAAGAAGTCTTGTATGAACAATGCCGCCCCTTTCCGACGCCTGATAGCCCGTGAGTTCTTTTTTCCCGAGCCTGCGGCTCCAGAAAGGACAAAGGCAGCAGTGAGCAGACCCCGTAACCGGGTCCTCCTCTATCCCGGCGTTAGGAGCGAAAAAACGCGATACGAAATCGTAGCGGTGAGAACTTGAGACGCTCGTTATTATAAGTCCTCTCGAATCAAGTTTCCTGACGTGGTCGAACTTCGGGACAGCATTTCTTACCGTCTCTTCGCTCTCATAGACAGCTATGTAATCAAAGCGGTTTCTGCCCACGTAAAGAGGTGCTGAAGAAATCGCCACGAGCAGGTTCTCCGGCACATCCACTTCCCAAGGCTCTTCCGAGGGAAAATCCATCTCTATAAGATCGTTTTTTCTGCTCGCGGTAAGAACCCCGCTTTTTGTGGAAAACACGGCGTCTTCCATATCGGAAAGGATGCCGAGAGTGAAAAGTATATGGGCACTTGCAAGGGTAGCGTGCCCGCAAAGGTCAACTTCCATCTCGGGAGTAAACCACCTGAGTTTGAAAACACCGTCTTTTTTTATAAGAAAAGCTGTCTCGGAAAGATTTACCTCTGAAGCGATTTTCTGTTTTGTCCGATCCGGTATTTCTTTTTCAAGAATGCACACGGCGGCCGGATTCCCGGAATTCGGCCCGTCGGTAAAAGCATCAACGGTGTATACCCTAATCACGCCGGGAGTCTCGACGCGCCGTGGTGGCCGGGGCGCCGCTTGAGAGTCAGAATAGCGTCCTTTATGCCCGAGAGCGTAAGGGGAAACATGTTGCCCCCGTAAAAATCGTTCAGCATGCCTATGCTTTCAGTCCACTTCCATTCATCCTGCGGCACCGGGTTAAGCCACACCGTAAAAGGATATTTCGCCTTTATCCTGTTAAGCCACAGAAGGCCCGGCTCATCGTTATTGTGTTCAACGCTCCCGTTGGGATACACAAGTTCCCACGGGGACATGGAGGCGTCACCGACTATAACGCACTTGTAATCGCCGTTGTATTTGTTGAGCACCGAGAAGGTGGGAATTCTCTCGCTGAAGCGTCTTGCGTTGTCTTTCCATACGGCCTCGTATATGCAGTTGTGAAAGTAGTAGAATTCAAGGTGCTTGAACTCATGCTTGGCGGCAGAAAAAAGCCTCGAGCAAAGCTCAACATGTTCTTCCATTGAACCTCCGACGTCAAAGAACATAAGAACCTTGACGTTGTTTTTGCGCGAAGGGACAAACTCAAGGTCAAGCAGCCCGGCGTTTTTTGAAGTCCTGTCGACCGTCCCCTCAATGTCAAGCTCCTCCCCCACCCCCTCTCTAGTGAGAACCCTGAGCTTTCTCAGGGCCATTTTCATGTTCCTCACGTTTAATTCCACCGAATCGTCAAGATCGCGAAACTCTCTTTTGTCCCACACCTTGACTGCCCGCCTCTGCCTGCCTCCGTCCTGCCCTATTCGAACACCGGCGGGATTGTAACCGTATGCTCCGTAGGGAGAAGTGCCGCCCGTGCCTATCCACCTGTTCCCGCCTTGGTGGCGTTTTTTCTGCTTCTCGAAAATCTCCCTCAATCTCTCCATCAATTCTTCAAGCCCGCCCATGGAGCGAATCATCTGCTTGTCCTCTTCGGAGAGGACGTTCTCAAAGTTTTTGCGCAGCCACTCAAGCGGAATCTGCATGAACTGCTCGGTATCGGCGAGCTGAGCCCCTCTGAAGTAAGCGGAAAAAAGCTTGTCGAATCTGTCCAGATGCCGCTCGTCCTTCACCATTACGCAACGGGCAAGATAGTAGAAATCGGTCGTGTCGTAACCGATCACGTCGCGGTCAAGGGCTTCGAGAAAAGTAAGATACTCTTTTAGGGTGACGGGAAATCCGTCGTTTTTAAGCAGCAGGAAGAAATCAAGAAACATGAGCTTATCCCCTACCTTCTGAATCTTCGCCTGATCGCCTCGAGCATCTCGTAGTCCGCCTCGTTCTTGATAAGCGCGCCCGAGTAAGGCGGGAGGTTCTCTTCAATATCCACTTCGGGGAGTTCCCCGGCGGCCACGCGGTCGGTCGCAAGCAGCTTTATCCAGTCTATAAGTTCGCTCGTGGAAGGCTTCTTCTTAAGGCCGTCAATTTCCCTTACGGAATAAAAGAGGGTGAGCGCGTTATCCATGAGCTTTCGCTCGAGATCGGGGTAATGCACCTTAACTATTTTCTCAAGAGTCTTTCGGTCA
This sequence comes from Thermodesulfobacteriota bacterium, assembly GCA_965204035.1. GTDB lineage: Bacteria > Desulfobacterota_D > UBA1144 > Nemesobacterales > Nemesobacteraceae > Nemesobacter. The sequence continues at coordinate 688,960 of OZ241964.1, read as the reverse complement.
GGAAAAGCTATGTAGTGAAAAAAGCACCTTCTCAAAAAGGCGTCCGGAAGTTCCTTTTCGTTATTCGAGGTAATTATCACTATGACTCTTTTAACCGCCTTTACGGTTTTTTTGAGCTCGTAGCAGTAAAACTCCATCCTGTCGAGCTCCAAAAGAAGGTCGTTTGGAAACTCTATGTCCGCCTTGTCTATCTCGTCAATCAGAAGCACTACCTGTTCGGGACTCTCGAAGGCCTCCCAGAGCTTTCCTTTCTTTATGTAGTTTGAGATATCGTTTACCCTCTCGTCTCCGAGCTGGGAGTCGCGAAGCCTGGCAACGGCGTCGTATTCGTAGAGACCCTGCTGGGCAGTTGTGGTGGACTTTATGTGCCAGGTTATAAGCGACTTTCCAAGGGCTTTTGCGACCTCGAACGCGAGCATGGTCTTGCCCGTTCCCGGTTCACCCTTAACAAGAAGCGGCCGCTCAAGCGTAATGGCCGCGTTGACGGCCACGGCCAGGTCGTTTGTTGCTATGTAATCGTTTGTGCCTTTGAACTTCATTTTTCACCCACCCGTAGGGAATCGCAAAAACTTCCCCTACTTATTGAATACGATTGTCCTGTTTTTGTAAATCAAAATTTCCCGGTTTATATGGGACCAGATCGCATTTGAAAGAACCAGCTTCTCAAGATCCTGCCCCTTTCTTTTGAGGTCGTCTATCGAATCATCATAGTTAACCTTTATGACATCCTGCTCTATTATGGGTCCCGAATCGAGTTCCTCGGTTACGTAATGACAGGTTGCTCCGACCACCTTAACCCCCCTTTCATACGCGGAGTGATAAGGGCGCGCCCCGGGAAAGGCCGGAAGAAACGAATGATGGATATTCATTATTCTGTTGGGGTAATGCGATACGAAATTCTCGGTAAAAATCTGCATATACCTTGCAAGCACTATGAAATCCACATTGTAGGCGCGAAGAAGTTCAAGCTGCTCTGCCTCCACTTCTTCCTTGTTGTCCCGAACGTTCTCGAACACGTAGAAATCCGCTCCATGAAGACCTGCCACATCCCTGAGATCCGGATGATTGCTTATCACAAGAGGCATCTCAACGTTCCATTCCCTGGCGCGGAGCCTGTAAATTATGTCCGAGAGGCAATGGGGAAGCTTGGAAACGAAAACTGCCATGCGCGGGATGTCTCCCGTGAAGAAAACCTCGAATTTCATGTCGAGTTTCTTCGCTACTTTCTCGCGGAAAATTTCCTCCGTCTCCTCGCGGGAGAGAGTAAAGCCGTCCATCCCCCACTTGGCCCGGATAAAGGTCACCATGTCGTTCGTGTCAACGCAATGCTGCAGCGCGTGGATATTACCCTCGTATTCGAATATAAAGTTGGTGACCGCGTTAACAAGACCGGGACGGTCCGGGGAGTGCACCAGCAGAATTGCTTCTTCCTGTTTTTCCGGCATTTTCAGTTAAAATCCGTTTCCTGGTTTTTGATTGCTTCTGCCTGTAAGGCTACGACCAGGGCTCCTTGTAGTAGTAGGTAAAGTTAGCGACCTTAGGTCGTTCCGTCCACCCTTTTTTTCTGTAAAAGCCCCGTAAATACGATGGCTTGTCCTTGCCGTTGGTCACCATCAGACGGTAAGCATCCCTTTTTCTGCCCTCTTCCATAACCGCCTCGATAAGGCGGCTCCCCGCTCCCATTCCACTTGCCGAAGGACTTACGAACAGGTCCGAGACATAGCCCTCGCAGCTTCCGAGCATAACAAACGGTACCCAGTGAACGGCAGTGAACCCGAGGACTCTTCCCCCGGAATCACAGGCCACGTACATCGTGTGTCCTTCCGGATCTCCGTCGGCTTGAAGTATGAGGTCCCGAATCGGAGACGATACTTCCTCAAGCGAAAGGGAATTCCTTCTCTCAGACCAGCCGATTTCTCTCAGTATCAGGGCCATCGCCTCCGCATCTTCGCCACTGGCTTTTCTTACGGTGACTTCTTTCAAAATTCTTCCTGCAAAATTATCATTGTTTCTTTTTCCCCAGAGCTTCAACCAGAGCCCCGAGGCTCTCCAAAACCCCCGGGCTGCGCAGAATTTTCGGAAGTTCCCTGTCAACCTCGGTACAGGCTCCTTCCATATTCGCTATGACCTCGCGGCGAAGAGCCCTTTTAGAGAAGGCGTAACCGGGAATAAGCGACGGACCGTACTGCCCCGCGAACTCAACGCAGTGAGAAAGAAGCCCGTCCGCTTCGCGGCTTTCATCGAAAAAGCCGAGTCTGACGGCGTCGCGGGGTTCGTAAAGAAAACCTGTTGTCATGACCTGCTGCGCGATTGCCGTACCCAGCACGTAAAGCACGATCTGCGCTATCGCCGAAGGAATGGGAAAACCTATGGTGATTTCGTTAAGACCGAATCTTGCCCCCGAATCAACGCATACCCTGTAATCGCAGCAGAGCGCCAGTATAAGCCCACCCGCTATCGCGTGACCGTTTACCGCAGCCACAACAGGTCTTTCATAAGTAAAAACCCGAAGCAATGCCCCGCGAAAACGCTTGTACCACTGCCAGATTTCCTCTTCGTCCCCGGCGCTAAAAAGCGAAAGATGGTACTTAAGATCAAGGCCGGCGGAAAAAGCCCTCTGAGAAGAGGTAAGTACCACGGGGCTTTCCGTGTGATCACTCTCAAGCGTCGTGAAAGCCTCTTGAAGATCGCTGAAGAAACCCTCTCCCATGACGTTCATCGGGTTTGAGTTCATGCGCACGACCGCTACGTCGCCAATTCTTTTAATTTCCCAACTCATAACGTTTCTCCATCCGCGCGAGCACCGAAATCAGGTCCTTTTGCCCTCCGAGCGGCGGCTCCATGAATCCCTGAGAGAAACCGTTCTGTTAAAAACGGGCGCGCCAGGCTGCGAATCCACGGAATCAAGGATGAAATACCCCTTTCTTTCAAACTGGTAGTTAGTCTCCCCTGAGCAGTCCCCAAGAGCCGGTTCGGCCGCGCAGTTCTCCAGTGTCTTAAGGGAATCGGGATTCAGAAATTCGGTAAACTCTCTTTCCTTGTCGGCCATGGGGTTCGGGACGGTGAAAAGTCTGTCGTAGAGCCTTACGGTCACACTTGAGGCGTTTTTCGCGCACACCCAGTGTATGGTGCCTCTTACTTTCCTTCCGTCAGGCGCGCTCCCGCCTCTTGTCTCTGGGTCGTATTCACAGTGAACCTCGGTTACTTCTCCGGTAGCCGGGTCGCGCTCAAAACCCACGCACCTCACTATGTAGGCGTAGCGCAGGCGCACTTCGGAACCCGGTGAGAGCCTGTAGAACTTTTTCGGCGGGTCCTCCATGAAATCATCCCTTTCAATGAAAAGCTCTTTTGAAAAAGGAACCTTTCTTTTCCCCATGGAGGGATCTTCCGGATTATTTACCGCTTCGAGTTCCTCTTCTGCATCTTCGGGATAATTCGTTATCACCACTTTCAGAGGGTCAAGCACCGCCATAACCCTCTGCGCCCTTTTGTTAAGATCTTCCCTTACGCTGTGCTCGAGAAGTTCCATGTCTATCACGCTGTCCTGTTTCGTGATACCTATTTTCCGGCAGAAATCCCTTATCGACTCAGGCGTGTAACCTCTTCTGCGCAATCCCGAGATCGTGGGCATCCTGGGATCGTCCCACCCGCTTACATATCCCTCGGAAACCAGCTTCATGAGATTTCTTTTGCTGAGAACCGTGTAGCTGAGGTTGAGCCTCGCAAACTCGATCTGCTGGGAATGGTATATGCCGAGCTGGGCGATAAACCAGTCGTAAAGAGGCCGGTGGTCCTCAAACTCAAGAGTGCAGAGCGAATGTGTTATGCCCTCAATGGAGTCGCTCTGCCCGTGGGCCCAGTCATACATCGGATAAATGGACCAGTAATCCCCGGTACGGGCATGGGACTTATTCATTATCCGGTACATGACCGGGTCGCGCATGTTTATATTGCCCGAAGCCATGTCTATTTTCGCCCGAAGCACGTACTGTCCATCGTCGAAATCCCCTTCTCTCATCGCCCGGAAAAGCTTCAGGTTCTCCTCAACGGGTCTCTCCCTTGAAGGGCTCTCCCTACCGGGTTCCGAAAGAGTTCCCCGGTGTTCTCTTATTTCCTCAGCACTCAGGTCGTCCACGTAGGCTTTTCCCTCGCCTATCAGCCTCAGGGCGTATTCATAGAGCTGCTCGAAATAATCAGAGGCGTAATAGGTCCTGTCTTCCCAGTCAAACCCGAGCCACCTGACATCTTCCTTGATGGCCTCTTCATATCTTATGTCTTCCTTTGAGGGGTTGGTATCGTCAAAACGCAGGTTGCATATTCCGCCGAATTCCTCGGCTATACCGAAATTAAGACATATGGATTTCGCATGGCCTATATGGAGATAGCCGTTGGGCTCGGGCGGAAAACGGGTAATGGGCTTTGCGGTACCGGATTGAAGATCGCTTCTTATCCTGGCCCTTATGAAATCTTCGGGCTCCGGGAGTCGGTCTTTGTCGGCCTTCGGTCTCATGGTTACGTGCGATGACATCCACTAAACGAGAGGATGGAATTCTAGGTGGCAGTCCCGAGATAGTCCGCTTTTTCCCCGGGGGCGATTCCACGCGGCGGGGAGAACCGCACTATTTCCATTTTATGTTGCACCCGATGCTCGGAATCTGCTCCCACTCAATTGCCTGGCCCGCTATAATGGAGTCGAGCGCCTTACGCATATCCTTTCCGGTAACCGGTTTTCCGTTTCCGGGTCTTGAGTCGTCAAACTGCCCCCTGTATATGCATTTCAGGTCGCGGTCATAAACGAAAAAGTCGGGGGTGCAGGCGGCGTCATAGGCCTTGGCGATTTCCTGCGTCTCATCGAACAGGTAGGGAAACGAGTATCCCTTTTCCTCTGCGACTTCCTTCATTCTCTCGGGAGAATCATCAGGATAGTTCTCAACGTCGTTTGAATTTATCGCTATGAAGGAAACTCCCTTGGAAATGTACTCATCGGCAACTTCCACCAGCCCGTCCTGCAGGTGCTTTACGTAAGGACAGTGGTTGCATATGAACATAAGCACCGTGGCAACATCCGACTTGAGATCGCCAAGCGACAGTTCGCTACCGCTTACAACATCCGGCAACCGGAAGTCAGGAGCCTCGCTCCCCAAGGGAATCATCGTCGATAGAGTCTTGACCATTTTTTATCTTCTCCTGGTTATTAGGTTATTAGTCGGTGAAACCGATCCGCTTGTGTGAACCGTCGCAAAACGGCTTGTTCTCAGAAGCCCCGCAGCGGCAGAGATAATAAGGATCATCCCCCGAGAGCCCCGAATCATCCTCAACGCAAAGTTCAATATCTCCGCAAACCTCGTAGGGACCGTTTTCAAGCGACCTTATAACGGCGTCCCCTTCCTTGGCGGGAGCAGAAGATTCGCCAGACGGAAGACTGCTCTTAAACCCCGCCCCCCTGTGCGAACCGTCGCAAAACGGCTTGTTTCCAGAGGTCCCGCAGCGGCAAAGAGCGGTTTTCCTTTTTGTCGCAAGCCCGTTCCCTTCCCCGTCTTCAAGCAACTCGAGGTCGCTTACAATCAGGGGACCGTCATCCATGATCTCTATTTTGATTTTTTCGCTCATATCCGACTATTAGTTAGGAAATTATACACCTATTTATCCAAACCTCGCTCACTTCTTCCTTCTATTAAGCACAAATTCCGTCCGTCAGATTTCTTTTGGTCTTTGCCCATTATAATTCTCCTTCATATATTACAGATGCTGGGATTCCTATAAGAAGTAATGGGCATGGATTCCCAACACCTCTTTCAATACGATCCTGTAACTTATCCCAGTGTGTCGTAGCCGTTCCAAATTTATCCCGCACGAAAACAGGCGCCCAATCTTTTATGAAATCATCACCTGTGCTTTTTACCATACCACGTTGTCGTTGCGTCGGATTTACTCCAAATACAGATAAGTCCTCAAATCCTCTAATGTTGTAGCGTGAAGCACAATTAGTCACAATTTCAACCAAGCTACCTTGAAGTGATCTGCCCCGAGTCACTATCACACCTACACTAATCACCCCATCTTTATGTATACGCTGGAAACTTTCGAGATCACGATCAAAAAATGGGTCTTTATTGTTCCACTCTATTTCAAGAGCGATTTTCCCATTCTCAGTTCTTCTAATATGGTCAATTTCATGCGTTACTGAGAACTTTTCCAGTTGATCCACTGTCTTTCTGATAGTAATTCTGCGTTTCTCCCAATTTTTATCATTCAGACCTCTACGCAGTCTCTGCGTGGAACTTGCTTCGCCTCCTCCACCCTGTATCAACTCCACATCTGGAATCTTTATACCCTTTAACACCTCACATAATTCTTTAAGTGGTATAGGAAAATCCCTAGCAAGAACCGCTAAAGCGTGGTTTTTGTGGCTAATATCAAATCCCGCCTCCGTCAACAAAGATAAGCTCACTCGGCACCTGTTGAATTATATTTATAAGTAGGCCAGTCAGGTTGATAGTCTCCATTAGCCTGATCACCCCACACTACCCATTTCTCTCTAGTGCCACGTCCAAACAGTTCAAGATACGGTCCCCGGCTACAACTCTCTATAAGATCATATTGCTCGTCAGGTTTACGTGAATGTTCTCTTTTGCGGCTGGCTATCAGGTTAATTTGGCTTCTACCCGGGTCAAGGGTTCTAGCGTTTTTTCCCCTAACCCCAAACAACAAGATTTCTGTCACATTTCGGAAGTAGAACCCTACGCCTCTTCCATCCGACCCGCCGTCTTTACGTATTTTGTGCCAGATCAAATTTGTTTTGTATTGAAAACCCCAGGCGTTCAATACATCTAAACCACAAGGAAGCAACGCATTTGGTATCCACAGATAACAATGAGAAGTATCAGCAGCATGATCCTTTACAGGGAGTGCCGCTATCTCCTCAAATGTCATGGTATCATATCTAGACAATCTACGGTGTTCCGGGGCGACCTTACCAGTTCTATTATGAAATCTCCAAGGCGGGTCGGCTAGTATAGTTCCGAATTTCCTGCCGTTAAGATACCGTGATAATTCTTCATTCATGACATCAATCCCTGGTAGGAAAGATGGTTAGCGTCCCAAAAAACCCATGCATCCCTTTCCCCAGTGAATAAATCCGACCGAATAGAGAAACAGCAGCAATTATCCATCCCAAAATATGAAGAAGGATTCTTCACCATTCCATATCCCCATAATATCAAATCTTATTTGTCAGAGTAATCAGTCTAGTTAAGGTAACCGACTCTCCCAGACAGCTGCCGTTTACATTTGAAGTTTACATTTTTTCGACAATCATTGCTATACCCATGCCGCCGCCCATACACAGAGAAACCATTCCGTACCCGCCGGGACGAACGTTTTCAAACTCATGAAGAAGTTTTACGAGCAGCACCGCCCCCGTAGCCCCCACCGGGTGCCCGAGCGCTATGGCTCCGCCGTTTATGTTCAGTTTCTCCTCCGCAATGGGAAAATCGCTCAGTACGGCGAGGGACTGCGCCGCGAAGGCCTCGTTGAGTTCAACCAGATCGATATCGTCGATTCCGAGCCCGGCTTTGTCAAGGGCCATGCGCATCGCGGGAACCGGACCGATCCCCATGATCGCAGGGTCAACGCCGGAAATCGCGTAGGATTTAATCGACGCAAGCGCATTCAGGCCCAGTTTTTCCGCTTTGCTCTCAGAGGTGACGATCAAGGCGGCGGCTCCGTCGTTAATGCCCGATGAGTTCGCCGCGGTCACCGTGCCGTCTTTCTTGAAAACCGGTCTTAACTTCGAGATATTCTCAAGCGTAGCATCCGGCCTCGGGTGCTCGTCAGTGTCAAACTCGACGGAACTGCCCCTTCGCCCGGGAACAGACACCGGAACTATCTGGGAGGTGAATTTCCCGCTCTCCATCGCGGCCTTGGCTTTCATCTGGCTTGAGTAAGCGAACTCGTCCTGGCGCTCCCTTGATATTTCATATTTCTCCGCAAGGTTCTCCGCCGTAACGCCCATGTGGTAATCGTTAAACGCATCCATGAGACCGTCACACAGAATTCCGTCCACAAGCTCATCCGAAGGCGTTGACATCTTGTATCCCCACCTGGCTTTCCGAAGATAGAAGGGAGCCACGCTCATGCTTTCCATCCCTCCCGCCACAACGCATCCGCAGTCGCCGGACTTTATGGCCTGGGCGGCATTCACGACGGACTGAAGGCCCGAACCACAGACCCTGTTAATGGTAATCGCGGGGGTCTCAGCTTTTAATCCGGAATTAATCGATACCTGCCTCGCCGGATTCTGCCCTTGTCCCGCTCCCAGTATATTGCCCATTATGCAGTCATCCACCTGCTCCGGCGGCAGGGACGCCCTGTTTATGATCTCCTTGACGACCGCCGTCCCGAGATCTACCGCGGAAACATCCTTAAGCGTTCCTCCAAATGTCCCTATCGCGGTTCTAAGAGGTTCTGAAAGCACGATTTTTTCCATTGCTACTCTCCTTTGAACTCAGCCGCCCTCTTCTCAACAAACGCGCTCATCCCCTCAACCCTGTCATAGGAATCAAAACACTGAAATCCCGTTTCCATCTCGTACGCAAGTCCTTCGGAAAGCCCCGTCTCGGATCCCTGGTTTATCGCTTTTTTGGCGTAACTGACGGCAAGCGGACTGTTGCGCGCGATCTGCTGGGCTATTTTCATAACCTCATCCATAAGTTCCCCCTGCTCTACAACCTTATCCACAAGCCCGAGGGCAAGCGCTTCGGCAGCGGTGACCATCTCCCCGGTAAAAATCAGTTTCTTGGTCTTTCCGGGTCCTATAAGCCTGGTTGATCTCTGGGTTCCTCCCCAGCAGGGAAAGAGACCGAGCTTGGTTTCGGGAAAACCCACGCGGGCATTTTCGGAGGCGACTCTTATATCGCACGCAAGCGCAAATTCAAGCCCTCCTCCCAAGGCATATCCGTTTATCGCGGCTATAACCGGAAAAGATGCCTGCTCCAGGTAGTCAAAAGCCCCTCTTCCCAAGGCACAGTAATCCTTGAAGTCGTCCGCTGTCATCTGACTCATCTGTCTTACGTCGGCCCCGGCCACAAAAGCCTTTCCTCCGGCTCCGGTCACAACCAGCACCTTGATGTTCTCAGCGGGCAGCTTTTCGGTCACAAAGTCTTTGAGCTGCCCTACGGTTTCGCCATTGAGGACATTCATAGACCTCTCTTTGTTAATCGTCAACACTCCCACGCCGTCATCAGTGCTTTCAAACAAAAGATCCTTGTACATTTATGCCTCCTTTACTTTCTGCCATATTCAAAAAAGCCTTTTCCTGTCTTTCTGCCCAGATTTCCCGCCCTCACCATTTCCTTAAGAAGCGGAGCGGGTCTGAACTTCTGGTCTCCATATTCTGTGTAGAGAACGTCAAGTACGCTCAGGGTGACATCAAGCCCTATGAGGTCCGCAAGCGCAAGCGGCCCTATGGGATGATTTGCTCCGAGTTTCATGGCGTTATCAATCTCCGCCGCCGCGGCAATGCCCTCATCAAGGGTGAAAATCGCTTCGTTTATCATCGGCAGCAGAATCCTGTTTACAACGAATCCAGCTCTGTCTTTTGCCATAATCGGATATTTATCAAGACTCCTCGCGAATTCCATCGTCTCCTCAAGGATCTCAGGCGATGTTTTGGCAGTATTGATCACTTCAACCAGTTTCATTATCGGTGCGGGATTAAAAAAGTGCATTCCAACAACTTTTTCGGGCCTAGAGGTACCCATGGCAAGCTCCGTAACCGAAAGGGTCGATGTGTTAGTTGCGATAATTGTGTCTTCTCCGGTGTTCTCCTCGATCCTGGCGAAAACCGCCTTTTTAATATCCATATCCTCGCTTGCGGCCTCAATCACTATATCCGCGTCGCGGAAATCACCGTAGTCTTCGGTCGGGTGAAGCCTTGAGACGATCAAGGTGACCTGCTCCTCGTCGATTTTGCCTCTTCGCGCCAGTCTGCCAAGACTTTTTCCTATTTTTGCGACCGCATCCTCCGCGATATCTTTTTCAATATCCAAAAGAACGACGTTTTTCCCCGCCGAGGCTACAAGCTCCGCTATGCCTGAACCCATAGTGCCAGCCCCCACGATACCTACAGTGTTTATGTTTGACTCGGACATGCTTTTCTCCTGACTCATAACTGATTATGAACCCTGAATTATAACAGCTTAGAGCGACCCGGAAAGAACCTGCCTGGCGATAACGATCCTCTGTATCTCAGAGGTTCCTTCATATATCTCCGTTATCTTGGCGTCGCGGAAATGCCGTTCCACCGGATAATCGGTCGTATATCCGTTTCCTCCGTGTATCTGAATGCCCTTGGTCGCCACCCACATCGCGGTCTCCGAAGCGTAGAGCTTGGCCATGGAGGAGTGCTTGGCGTATTTTTCTCCGCGATCCTTCATCAAGGCCGCCTTGCAGGTAAGCAGCCTCGAGGCCTCGATCCTGGTCGCCATGTCGGCAAGCATGAACTGTATACCCTGAAAATCCGAGATCTTCTTGCCGAAAGCCTCTCTTTCCCGGGAATACCGCGTCGAGGAGTCAAGGACCGCCTGGGCTATGCCCACGGCCTGGGCCGCGACCCCTATTCTTCCCGCATCAAGCGTTTTCATGGCGACCTTAAAACCCCCTTCCTCTTTGCCGAGGACCCGGCTCACCGGCACCTCGCAGTTCTCAAAGACAATCTGCGAGGTACTGGTCCCCTTTATTCCGAGCTTGCTCTCCGATTTTCCAAGAGAGATTCCGGGAGCGTCAAGATCAATGATAAATGCCGTGATCCCTCCGCTTCGTTCCGTTTTATCGGTCTTTGCGAAAACTACGGCGACTTTCGCCTCGCGACCGTTTGTAACCCAGCTTTTCGTTCCGTTAAGGATGTAAGCCCCGCCTTTTCTCACGGCGCTTGCCTTTATGCCTGCCGCATCCGAACCTGATTCGGGTTCGCTAAGAGCGAAGCACCCTACGACACCCCGGCACATCCGCGGCAGATATTCTTCCTTCTGCTCCTCGGTGCCAAAATCAATGATCGGAGCGCACGCAAGGGAATTATGGGCCATAACTATCGCCCCGGTTGAAGCGCAGGCCCGGGATATCTCCTCAAGGGCAATCACATATGAGAGGCAATCGAGGCCGCTTCCGCCGTAGCGCTCCTCAATGAAATGGCCCATGAAGCCCAGATCGAACAGTTTTTCCACGATTTCTGAGGGGAAAGCGCTGGTTTTGTCAATTTCGGAGGCAGCCGGTTTGATTTCTTTCTCGGCAAATTCCGAGACGAGATTCTTAATTAAACGCTGCTCTTGCGTAAGAGACGAAGCGAGCATGGTGTGCGATTCCTTTTTTAAGGACTTGGGTATGCAGAAATTCTAATTCACCCCTCTCTAAAAGGCAAAAACACCTGATTCATTTCATTGTCGTGCACTTGAACTAGGTTTAAAAAGATTCCGGGTTTCACAGAACAAATTAGGTTAATTTTGAGGATTTATCAACAAAAATTGATACAGTTGATGTTCAGGTTTTGCCAATAATTTTTCCGCTTGACGGAATCAGAATAGGGAAAGATTTCGCTTTTCTAGTCATGTTGACCTGAGTAGTTCTGAATAAGTGATTTCAGGAAGAGAGTCGAGAAGTTTTTGAGTGGGACTGGAGTTAAGTCTTAATACCGCCAAGACCTTGGTCAGTGTAAAAGCGCCGCCGCGCCTGCCTTCCCCGTTTTTAAACCCCTGAAGAAGCAAGTAATCTACATGGAGGCATGAAGATCTACGCGAAAACGCGCTCCCGGCTGGGGAGCGTGGTAGTACGTCGGGACACTAAAGCTGGCGTAGCATTCGATTACGTTGTCCAGGCTCTGGTCCTGACGGCTCTTGCGGTTTTTTCAATTGGAACGCTGCCGGATCTGGATCCCGCCGACCGGCGGTGGCTGGAAATGGCGGAAACGGCGATTCTGGCTATTTTCACCTTTGAATATGCACTCCGTATCTGGGTCAGCGAAAACAGGTGGAGCTACGTGTTCAGCTTCTTCGGTATAGTGGACCTTATCGCCATTCTACCCGTTTTCTGGTTCGTGAAAGGAACGGACCTGGTGTTCGTGCGTTCCTTCCGTCTGCTGCGCCTACTACTTATAATCAAGGCGGTGCAGTCCTCAGAGGCGGTGTCCAGGCTGAAGCAGGCATGGGAACAGATCAAGGACGAACTGATGCTCTATGGAACGGCAAGCATCATAGTCCTGTTCACGGCGGCGGCCGGCATTCACCACTTTGAGCACAAGGCCCAGCCCGAAGCGTTCAAAAGCTTGTTCCACAGCCTCTGGTGGGCAATCACAACCCTTGCCTCGGTTGAGTACGGAGACGTGTACCCGATAACCACGGGCGGGAAAATCTTCACTTTTTTCGTCGCGGTGACGGGGCTCGGAGTTGTGGCAGTTCCCACCGCTCTGCTGGCATCTGCGCTCACGAAAACAAAGAAACCGGAAGATTTATAGCTGGTTCCCGGTTCCGCCGAGCATCGTCCATTCCTCCTAGCGTCAATCGTCTGTTTCTGCCGTTTAGAACAGGAACCGTGACTCTTGCGCGGGCAGGAGGGCTCGCCGCGCACTTTTGGAGAGAATACCGTCGCATGGTAAGATTATCCGTCGCTTATGAGCAACTTGCCCGAATATCTCGAACGCGGAGAAAAAGCGCGTCTTTTCCCGGTGCTGGCGGACACTTCAAAGGAGGGCCGCAGCACTTCAATCCTTCTTTCCTGCCTTGCGCATGTGCGCGAATTCGGCCAAGTGATGCTAGGTTCCGTCAACAAGCGCGTCGGAAAACTTGCGAGTCTTGCGGCGTACACCGAAGTCACCTTCGCGGACCGGGGAGAGGAAAAAGCGCACAGGCCGGACGGGCTAATCGTTCTTAAGGTCGGCAGACGCCGGTGGAAAGCACTAGTCGAAACGAAGGTCGGCAATGCCAAGCTTGATGAAGAGCAACTCACCGCCTACACGCGCCTTGCTAGGGAACACAGCATTGACGCCGTGATAACCGTCTCAAACCAGTTCACTTCGAGACCGGATCATCACCCGGTCAAGCTCTCCGCCAAAACGCGTTCAAAGGTAAATATCTATCACTGGTCATGGATGTACATCATTACGCAGGCCGACCTGCTGATTTCCAATGACGGCATTGAAGACGAGGACCAGTATTTTGTTCTTTCCGAGATGCTGAGGTTCCTGACGCATGCGAGCACGGGGGTAAAAAGCTTCGACCGCATGCCAGAAGCATGGCCCGGCATCGTGCAGAAAGTCGCCGACGGCGCTTCGCTCCAAACAAGAAGCGATGAGGTGCAGGATATAGTGGCCGCCTGGCATCAGGAAGTCAGGGATATCTCTCTTCTGCTGACGCGCCAAGTCAATGTGAAAGTTGAAGTCAGGCTGTCGCGTTCCCATGTTTTGGATCCGACGAGGCGCGCAAAGAAAGACACCTATGAACTTGCCGAAAAACAGACCCTTTCGGCCGGACTTAAGATTCAGGATGCGGCGGCGGTGATTGAATTAGTCGTCGATATCGGAAAACGGACGATCAGCGCGTCAATGACGCTTGAAGCTCCCGGCAACAGAAAGACCACCCGGGCCCGTCTCAACTGGCTGCTTCACCAGTTGCGGAAAACATCCGAAACGGATATCCATATCAGGCTGATCTGGCCCGGACGAAAGCCCCGCACGCAGCATACGCTTGGGGAACTGAGAGAGAATTCGGCGATGGCTTCCGTGGGTAGTCAGGAACTTCCCGTCACCAGATTTGAAGTATGCATGATTCGTCAGCTAGGCAGACGTTTCGGTCAGCGCAGAAACTTCATCGACGAACTGGAGCAGATGGTGTCTGGGTTTTACGAAACCGCCGGTCAGCACCTGCGCGCGTATCAGCCGCCAGCACCCAAGGTCAGCGAAGACAGGGTCGCCCCGCAAAGCGTTACTCCCGAAAGATTGCAGCGCACTGAGGAATAAAAACGCAGCCGGATGGAAGAATAAGATGAAAATCTATTCATACTCGGAAGCCAGACAAAAGTTGTCCAGCGTTCTAGATAAAGCGGAGTCAACTGGAAAAGTATTGATACGTCGAAGAGACGGCAGGACATACGCGCTGGTGCCTGAGCATGCAACCACCTCTCCCCTGGATGTTCCTTCTGTAAAAGCGAATATATCTACTAAGGAAGTCATTTCGCTTATAAGGAGCGAGCGAGGAAGAACGAGAGGGTAAGAACCTCTTAAGAATTCACAGGAGGCAGGGAGCCGTCAGAATTCGCGTCAAACTTCATCAGAAGCGGCGGCAGGAGAAGGAAGTCGGCCACCAGGGCCAAAGTGATTACAAGCGCTGTGAGCTTGCCCATCGCTGAATTGAGTTCGAAATTGGAAAAACTCACCACGACAAAGCCTGCCACAAGCACAAGCGAGGTCGTAAGCAGTGCCTGACCCACGGTTCGGAAGGCAGTCAGTACCGCGTCAGCAGAGGTGGAACCGAGTTCGCGGCGGGTCCGCTGGTACCTGCTGAGAAAATGGACAGTATCGTCGACCACGATACCCAACGTCATGGCCGTTACCATCGAAAGTGATACTCCCACTTGTCCGACTGTCAGACCCCATATGCCGAAGCCCAATGCCCCGGGAATCAGGTTTGGGACCATGCTCGTGATTCCGAGTCGCCACGATCGCAGTGCGAAGATGAGAATGAAAGAAATTCCAACGAGGGCGAGTGTGGTTCCAGCGAGCATGGAGATAATATTTCGGCGGCCGAGATTGGCAAACATCAACGTGGTGCCGGAGCTCACCGTACCGGCAATATTTGGCGCGTGGCCTGCGAGCCATTGCTGTGCGCGCTGATCAAGCGCGATCACTTCGTTTGATGAGAGCGTCTGCGTTCTCACTACCATCCGGGTGGATGACTTGCCGACATCGATCTGGTTGTTGAGATCAAAACCATAGGGTAGAGAGATCTCGTAGAGAAGCAGGTACTGCGCAGCAAGCTCCCGGTCTGCGGGTAGCCGGTAATAGGCGGGATCGTCTCCGTTCATGCTCTTGTTTAGCCGTCGGAAGGTATCGGTGATGGCATTTACGTGTATAGTTTCAGGTTGCCCCCTGTACCACTCGGCAAACGCTTCGACATCGGAGAGATACGCCGGGTCGCTGATCCCACCTTGGGAGTGCGATGGGAGCGAGTACTCCATGGCATACAAACCGGTGAGGTTGTTCACGATGAAGTCGGAGTCTTTTCGGAATTCGACGCTCTCGTCAAAGTAGTGGAGGAAGACGTCGTTTAGCTCGTTCTGGGGAATCGATGCCGCAAGCACTACCACGATTAGCCCGGAACCCCAGAGCAACTGCCGGCTTCGGCGTACAACGAACTTGCCGAACATTTCTATTACAGAATTCTCTCGAGGCAAGGATGCACGTACCCGAACCGGCAACAGCGAGAGCAACGCTGGCAGAAAAGTTATGGAAAGCACGAACGCTGCACCGACCCCAAATGCAACGAAAATGCCTAAATGACGAAAAGGGGGCGAATCGGAGAAGTTCAAGCTCAAAAAGCCGAGCGTGGTTGTCAGGCTCGACAGGAAGACCGGCTGAAGGTTCACCCGAATCGACTCGACGATCGCATCCCGCTTGGTCCTGCTGCCGCGATTCTCAGACGTGCCGGACGCCGCATCATGCATATAGTTGATAAAGGCGGAATAGATGTGGACGCAGCTGGCAATAGCTACCGTCAGTATGACGACCGGGGCGACTGCAGAAGGCGATGTCATTGGAAGTCCTATCCAGCCCCCGAGGCCCACAGCGGTCATTACCGACATCGTCACGACTAGCATTATCGCGAACGTTCCTGAAAATCCCCGCGTCAGCAGCAGGAGCATGAACGCCATTGCCAAGAAACTCGCCGGGATGAGCGTCCTGAGATCGTCCAGCGACGCTTCCATAAAGGCTTGGTTAAAAACCACCATTCCTGCCAATCGTACATCAATGTCGGGGAAACGCTCCCGAAACTCATTCGCAAGTTTCCGTGAGTGCTCAGCAACCTCCGCACCTTCGCGCATCTGGTCCTCGCCCGGCAACTGCAATGTGACGTTGATTCCCGAAACACCACCGTCGCGTGCCAGCAGGCGCCCCGCGAGAGCCGGTTCCGCCAGGGCGATTTCGCGAATCCGTGACCGCTCGTTGGCATCACCGTAGGCACTTTCGTCCACCAGTTCACGCACAAGTATCTCGTCGCCGGCGGCTGTTGTATGCTGAAAGTTGGTAATGGAATCGACGCGGCTCGCGAATGGGACCTGCCAAGCCTGTTCGGTGAGCCACGCAGTGGCTTCAAGGGCGAGAGCCGATGCGGCGTCTCGGTCCTCCGGCGCGATGGCGAAAAAAACGTTGTCCCTCTTGCCGTACGTGTCCTCCATCTCCTGGTATGCCAAGAGCTGAGGGTTGTTTTTGGAAAAGTAGACGCGGTGGTCAGTCGAGAACTCAAGCAACAACGTGCCGCTTGTTGCAATCCCGGTCAAGACAATGGCGGCGACGATGATCGGCCACCGAAGCGTGATGGCCCAGCTACCCAGCCGCGACTCTATCTCTCTCAGCAATTTCATTATTGCCAAAACAGGGAATTTGACTTGCGCCCGGGACTAAGGGACACGCCCCCGCTTTCCGGGTCACGGGTTGTAGGAGTGGTCGAAGACATAGGTATTCCGCCGTTTCTCATGGGCTTGCTGAATCCAACTTACGGAAACTCTCCGTTCGTCTAGTGGTATATTCGCCCAACTTCAGTTGCAGTCACTCCGGCGGGCGGCAAACCGGACAGGGCAGTCAAGAAATTCTCTCTACCGTATCCGCTTTAGCGCTGTTTTGGTAAAGTCCTTGGCGTCGAGATCGGTCCCGAACTTGTAGTCTGACCATAGCAGCACGGTACTCTTGCCCGTCAGAAGGTTTGTCATCGTTATAGTGCTGCTCCGCCAAAATCGATCGAGGTATTTTGCATAGCCCTCCACGACCATCGTCTTGAGGTGCTCATTCCTGCGATCGAAGTAGTGGACCTGAATTGTTCGAAGTTCCTCGCGGTCTAGCCAGACCAGTTGGCGGGAGTACCCGGAATCCTGGCTTTTCGGGATACGCTCCAGAACCAGGCACTTGAGATCACCGCAAGGTTCTTCGCGGATGAGCCGGTGAGTAAATTTCCCGACCTCAACCGCCCCCATGTCCTCGTAAGAGAATTCGCTGCCCATGAAAGAACCGGACTGTTTCGAAGCGCTGATGCCTTTCACCCGCTTAAGGGCGGGAAGATAGAGCCACTGTTTGTCCGGGCCGGTCTTGTGGGCGTGGACGAGAAAGGCGGTTCCTTTGACATCCCGCGGGTGGTCAAATACAAACAGGGTTCGATCGCCGTCCTCTTGGGCTTCCATGACTTTGAGACGGAGCGAGCGCTGGGTTTCTTTCCCCTGTTTGTTACGCAGCGTCATGGTCAGGCTTGCGGTGAAATTGCCGAAACCCTTCTGGCGCTCACGAGATTCAGTCGCAACTCTGAGACCCGCTTCCTCAGCGGTACCGCTAAGGAGATCGGAATACGACTCAGCCGGCCAGAAACAAATTGCGAGAAAGCTCCCAAGGAGCGCAAGTACTGTGCGTGGAATTGAAAACCGAATCATTGGTTCCTCCTGCTAATGGATATAAACAAAACCTGAGATATAGTCAAATCTGGTGTATGGGGGCATGACCAAGCGACGCAATGATTCCTGATTTCGCCTCGATCCCATTTCTGAATTTCACTACGGTTATTACTTCTCCAATGTTTTGCAAGGAAATCATAGAATGCCATCAGTTCATTACTTTCTTTCTAAAGATACTGTGTTGCTTTCGGGCCCTGGTCTGATTCAGAAACTGTAGGCCAGATTGATCTTTACGTAGCTGTCGCGCCGCACGTAGTATATGAAGTCCTCTTCGTCGATATCCAGAAAAACTGAGGTCTCAATATGCAGCAGCCAGTTGTCCGAAGAAAGGCGGCGCTTGAACTCGCCTGCGACGACGCGGCTGCTTTTGTTGAGGGAGCCCAAAACGCTGACGACAAATTCGGTGCTCTGCGGATCGTTCAATCCGAGACGCGCGGCAATGAACAGGTCGTTCTCGAACGCGTTGGTTGCCCAGCGTCCACGCCCATCGTAAGCCCATTCGGCAAACAGGATCAGGTCAGAGTTCGAACCCAATATGGAATAGAACGTGTACTCGCTACCCAAGATAAAAGCTGTGTAATCCTCTTCCTCTAAAGTATTGAGGTGTTGAATGTACCTGCTGTTCCTCGCGCCGGCGCGGTGGATTGCTTCCAGCTTGAGCAGCAGGGAACCGCTTGTAAGCTGGGCATCCACGCCGAATTGGCGAATCTTCTCGTAATGTGGAGCCAGGGCCAATCCGGAGTCGAGAAATATCGGCAAAAGGGTGGGCTCTCGGTTCGTACCGTTAAACACGCTGAGACCGATCTCGAGCGGCCCTAATGAGCCGCTGTACCGGCTGGCAAGATCAATATTCCACTTTTTCGCGCCGGATTCGTATGAAACCATATCCTGATCCACAATGAACTCATACCGCTGGCGACCACGCCGGCCCGGATAGGGGCGCGCACGGTGCCATGTCGTCGCGAAAAATTCCAGCGCTCCCCAGTCACCCGACCAAGTGAGATGGGCCATTGGCTGACCCATCTTTATCTTTTCGTTGGGGTGTTCAATAACATCGGTCTGATTAATGATGTCCACCAGGGAACGCAGCTCCGTGACGCCCCAAAACACCCGGTCGATGCCCAGACGCAGTTCCCATTCGCCGTCGCCAATATCGCCGTACATCAGCAGATAGGCCTCACGGAAATCACCGTACGTGCGGTCCGGGTCCCCGGCATCGTACCGCAAGAAGGGAGTCACCGTTATGCTTGCGCCTTCCTCGTTCTCAAGATAGAACGTTGTCTCAAGCGCAAGCCCGCCAGCATACGAACGCTGGTCGGGATACGCGGCGCTCTGGGGATACAGCCAAGCCTCTGTCAAGAGGCGCCCGGAGATATCAACCTCGTCAGCGAACCCGGCCGGGTACGCTACGGTCGGGAGCAGCGAAACAAGCATCCCCAGCAACACGGCTAAAATCGCCGGGAGGATTGAAGCCGGAACGCCATTGCAGCCCTCAGGGGGTACGGCGAACGGATTTTTAAGAATCCGGCTCTGGGTCTTCTTTTCAAACAACATGATGCTATTGCATAAGCCTCTTACTTAGGAATATAGTAACCTAAATTTTCGCGTTCCGGGTTCTGGACCGGAATTATATTCAAATCTGGTTTTATTTAGATTCTGAAGAAAAAGCGGGTTTGGTGATCCAAAGAATGGTTTTGACCCCCTTACGGAGATTGGATAAGATGGTTTCCCAAAATCTAGAAGAAAAATCAGAAAATGACAAGGGATCTTTCATATAGAAGATTTCACATAGGGAAAAACAAATGGCAGATGACTCCCATAACCCAGTTTCAAATGCAGTTCGGCCGGATGATATTGTGGAAAGGCTCTCGAAGTACCGCAGAAGCCAAGGGATGAGCAAGGAAGAGTACGCCGCCACGGTAACGGCGTTTTACAATCTTATTACCGAATTTTGCGAGCGTGGATGGGGACGGTCGATTCACTTCGCACTGATGGAACCGGGGGTGTCTTTCGAGGAATCCATTGCCAACCATGAGTATTTTCTGGGCGAAGCCATTGGATTGAGACCGGGCATGAAGGTGCTGGATGTCGGGTGCGGCGTGGGCGGACCCCAACGCTCCCTCGCAAGAAAGTTCGGCGCTTCGATCGTGGGCCTAAACATCAACGAGTATCAACTCGGGAAGTGCTCCGTGTATAACAGCGAGGCCGGCCTGAACCATCTCTGCAGCGTCCTGCACGGCGATTTCCTGAATATACCGGCGGAAGACGGAAGTTTCGACGCAGCCTACCATATCGAGGCCTTGTGTCATGCGCCGGCAAAGGCCGCGGCCTTTGCCGAGATATTCCGCGTATTGCGCCCCGGCGCGGTCTTCGTCGGCTACGACGTGTGCACGACCCCGCTTTACGACGAGGGAAACCCCGAGCACCGGGAACTCAAGGAAATAAACGAATACGTCTCCGCTCTTCCGGAAATTGCTTCATTCACGGAGGTAACCGACGGTCTGCGGGCAGTCGGTTTCGAACTTGTCGAGGCACGCGACCGCGCTCTGGACGCCGACCCCAAGACACCGTGGTATCAACCGCTGGAAAGCGGCAACCTGAATCTGAGGAGTCTCGCGAGAACGGCCCTTGGCCGCAAAATCATCTCGGTGGCTCTGCGCGCTCTGGAAGGCCTACGCGCCGTACCCAAGGGGTCGTCCGAGGCACGGAAAATTGTCAATATCGTGGCCGACAGCCTCGTGGCCGCGGGACGCCTGGGAATTGTTACGCCCATGTACTACCACAAGGCGCGCAAACCGGGTTGACCCGTAAAGCAGTCGGGTTCAACGCAACCACGATGCGGGCAGGCGGCGACAGCAGTCACCCCGCGCGGACTCCGCAGGGGATCTCCTCAATAAACGCAGTGTAAAATTCCAAGAGGGAATATTCAAAAGATAAAATCGCCATGTGAGCTTATTGCTTGATGAAAGGTAGGAAGTCTCGAAGGTTCCGCCGTCTCATTCGGGTTTGCGGGCCAAAAAACAGTAAAGCGGAGTAAATATTCCCGTCTTACCGCCCGCGACATACGCCTCGGCCGTTCGGTCCATCAATTTGACAACAGCCGCGGAACCCTTCGGAAAAAACCTGAACGCCTCTGCCAGCCGCAGGGCGCCGACCATCGCCTTGCGGCCCAATGGAGTCCTGCGAAATGCATTGCGCAATGCCCCGCCCTGTCCTTCCATCGGCTGATACCAAGGCACACTCGGACCATCCTTGATGTCCCTGTTCGCTGCCTCGATGATCTGGAATCCGACTGCCTCGAGTGCGCGATTCACTTCTGAGAACGTGGCGATGTCCTTGAGGGCAATTCCCAGCATAAGCTCATCCTTGACGGCGAGGTGATGGCTGTTGTCGGGGTCGAACTTCTCCGTCATGCACATCTCCTGACCCCAGAACAGAGCTCCCGGCTTCAGCACACGAAATATCTCTGCAAACGCATGCTTCTTGTCCGGCGCGTGGCACGTCGACTCGATCGCATAACCCGCGTCAAACGAGTCGGCTTCAATGGCACTCATATCCATGAAGTTGCATTTCATGTACTCCGCCATGTGGTCGAGCTCCTCCTCGACGTTCCTTCGCCTAGCCTTTGACAACTGCTGTTCGTTGTTGTTCATACAGAGAACCCTAGCGCCGGACTCGCTCGCGACCCTCCGCATAGGACCGCCCACTCCACAGCCGACATCGATGACCCTCATTCCCGCTCGTAGTTCCAGCCGTTCGATCATCAGGCGCTGATGGCGGACGATGGATTCCTCTAGCGTCTCTTCGGGTGTTAATGGCGCGAAGTGCAGCGACTCATTCCACCCGAATTGCATGAATTCGCTACAAAGGTCGTAGTAATCGTTCACCGTCTCGGTGTGGTCATAATCACTACCATCGGCATCGGCCCGTCTATTTCTGTCGAACCAGTTGCTGAAGCGCGCCACGCGACTCGCAACGTTCCAGCCCCGGTAAGCGCTGCGCAGCGATTTGGATAGGTTCGTCAGCATGTCTCGGTCCGTCTCATGGTTATCTGTCTGTGTTCAGTGTTCCGGCGAGGTTTTACGTTGCGGGCCACAAGGAATTTAAGATGGATATTATATAGAAGCGTGTAAGGTAGTCAATTAAGTCATCATGCTTTCTTCAAATCAGCCTTGAAGGGCGAACCCGAAGAGGCCGATTTGAAATCCTCTTCTCACCCCAACGCTACATTCCTTACTCTCTTCGGTCTCTTCCACCAGATTCCCATCCCTGTAATAATTCCCCAGCCTCATTCCGAGCAGCGGCACAAACGCACCCCCCACCTCAGCCGCCGCCGCGAAACGCCTGTTGAAATCATCTACCACCCATCCAACTCTACAGGGGATTCTCTCAATAAATGCCGGGAAAGATCCGGTACTTCACCCGTGCCTGATACTCCGCCCACTTTTCGGCGCCGTATTTCTCGGCGCAGTACACATCGTCAAAATGCTGACGGAAGGTAAAAAACGTTACGACGAAGATAAAGTAGGTCCACGCCCAGAGATTAGTGAAGTAGCCGAATGCCAAGGCAATTGAAAGACCAAGGAAGCCTTCGCCCAGGTAGTTGAAGTGGCGAGCGGCACCCCAGAAGCCACTACACAGGATCTTGCGGTCGCCGGCCTCGATGTACTCAGGCTCAATGAGCCCGAGAAACTTGCGGTCGGGCCATCGCTTGAATGTATATTTCTGCATGTTGGCGCCGCGCGAGATGCCCCACCCGAACAGGAATAGCACAGGCGTTCCGATTAGCCAAACATATGTCCACGCCGACGAAAATCCGGGAGACGGGTAAGCGGCCATGCCCCACAACGGGAGGATGAACAGCCACCCGTAGACCACGAGGCCTCCCCAGAACATTTTGAAGCCAAGGCGCTCATGGATCAGATCGTAGGTATATAGCTGGACGCGCTCAAAGATAAAGTAATCCAGTATGTAGTATGTGTAGAATGCCGCATACAGGAAAACGCCTGGATTGTAGTTCTCGCCAAAGAGTTCGTAGTTGTAAGCGGCCCCGGACAAGGCGTTGAGCGCCAGCATCGTCCCACCGACGACATAGAAATACATCTTTATATCGAAGCGGTCATTGAAGAACGACATCTCCTGCGCCCGCCCGTCCCAAAGCGCCAGAAGCGGGTTCTTTATCCTGCCTTGCGGCTGACTGAAGACCGCTATGATCGCAAAGATTGTGGTAAAGACTGTTCCGCCGACCACGGCATAGACCGAGGACCGGTAGAACCACTCACGCGGCATCCCGGTGAGCTCAAAAGCCCACACGATCAGCGCAACCGCGAATACCAAAAGACCGTTCAGCCTATACTTGCGGGGCTCGCCGGTCTCCGGATTGATGACGTAGCCGGGAACCCACTTTCCGGGCAGTATAATCTGCGCCAGGAAAAACACGGCAAAAATCACCAGCGGGGTGAAAAAACCCGCAACCGCTTCCCTCTGGGAAAGCTCAAAAAGGTGGCTAATACCAAGCCATTCAATCATAACAAAATCCCCCTTCCTGCAGTAAAGTGGTCACCTATTGATACGGTCACAGAAAAGACCAATAACACACGACACTGGAATTTAAATAATATTCATAGCATATAGATTATATATCATGTTATATAGAAGGGTAATGCTTGGAATTTCTCGCAATTCAAGTCTTTGGTATTTCTTCAGTCTAGATTCAAAGACTCATGAGTCTGAACTCCGGTCTTATTCAACATACGCCAGATTTGACTATATCACGGTCGGAATATACAGTTCTGATGCTACTAACTATGATTGTAGGTTTTACAATTTCCTGTAATCATTACCGCGCCACGGATTCAGATTGAAGGAGGCGACGGCTGATGAATGACCCTATTGAGAGCCAGCCACTGAGCTTGCTCGACGAGTTCATACTGATGCTCCTCGACGAGGAGAGCGGCTACTTTTACCAAATAGCCGCCCACAAAATGAACTGCGCCATTATCGGTGCGGCACTTGCGGAACTCTCCCTGCTTTCCCGTATCGACACAGATGTCGAGTCTCTTCTCCTCCTGGACCCAACAGAAACGGGCAACCCAAGTCTGGACATAATTCTCAAGGAAATCGTCGATGAACCAGTTCAGCACAACGCCCAATACTGGATTGAAAAGCTCATCAGCCATGCGGAAACGATCACTGATCTGACATTAGAGAATCTGGTTAATATGGGAATTCTGGAACATCATCAGGGTGATTTCTGGACAGTGGCAGCTGGCAAACTGTACGCGGATGTAAACGGCGACGATGAAGATGCAAGTTTAGGTCAGTTCATCAGAACCAGAATCGGCAAAGACATCTTTTCAGACGACATTCCGGATCCGCGAGATATTATCATCATCTGCCTGATCGAGACATGCGATATCTTTCCCCTCATGTTTAAGCTCGACAAAAAGGCGGAAGAGCGGATCGAGCTTATCTGCAGGATGGACCTAATCGGCCGTTCAATGGCGGACGCGGTCGAAGAAAACATCAATAATCCGCTGCTTGCAACTTCTCCTGTCAGCAAGAAAATCCCGCGCGTTCCACTTCATCGGCTACTGCTCAACTCACATGCTCGTACTGGGAACCTTCCAGCACTTTTTGCAGATTTGACAGAGCAGTACGGCCCAGTCTTTGAAGTCGCTCCTCCTTTTTCAAAGCCGAATATTTTTCTTTCCGGACCGGAAATAAACCGCTGGGTACGTCGACACGGACGGAAGTACCTGACATCCAAGAGCCTCTTTGGCGAATTTGAGAAAGTGTATGGGGCGGTAGGCATATTACCTGCCCTGGATGGCGCAGACCATTTCCGGTATCGAAAAACCATGACTCCAGCCTACTCCCGTGGGAGACTGGAAGAACAGCTGGATGTGGTCTTCAGTAAGGCTCGCGAATACATGGCAGATTGGGAAGTGGGCGAAAGCTATCCTGCAAGGGACCTGTGCCGAAAAATGATTAACGCTCAGACGTCATCTGTATTCATGAGTATTGATACGCAGGATATCATGGACGATATAATTGCCTACAAGGAGCGGGCACTCAGTACCCATCTCTTAAACATCATGCCAAAATTCATGCTGAAAACACCGGGAATGAAACGCAAGGCCAAGGCAATAGACGTTTTGATGGAGCGGGTACAAAGCGTCCATACATCAGCCCAACGGGCCGGTTGTCCGCGAAACTTTGTGGATGATCTGCTAAACCTCAATGCGAACTACCCGCTATTGATGCCCGAGTCGAATCTGAGTTTCGCTCTATCGGCAGTGGTGCTTGCCAGCATGTACCTGGGTGACGGCTTTAACTTCGCCCTTTATGCCATGGCGTCACACCCTGAGCTTTACGAGAAAATTCGAAGCGAAGCCGACGCACTGTTTTCAAACGGTGATCCAACTGGAAAAGACTTCTCTCCCGCCAACATGGAAGTCACCGATCGCTTCATCAATGAATGCCTTCGTGTGTACCCGGTTGTTCCAATGTCTATGCGTGAAGTTGTGAATACGTTCACGGTCGAGGGCTACGAAATACCGCGGGGGGCCAGAATAAACATCGCACAAACCGCTCCGCACTATATGGAAGATTCTTTCCCGGATCCTCTCTCATTTGATATCGACCGCTACCTGCCGCCTCGCAATGAGCATAGAAACCCCGGATACGCCCCATACGGACTGGGCCCGCACACATGCCTCGGCGCCCGATGGATGACACTTCATATGGCTCTTAACCTGTTGATCATAGCGCATTACTTTACTCTTCGCGTACACCCCGAACACTATAAACTTGGGATCGCCGCGTTTCCATCAATGAAGCCGAACAAGAAGCTCAAATTTCATATCGCCGAACAGAAACGCGAACTGCCCGTCTGATGTGCCACGGCCCCTGAATAAGTTGACGCGGTGGGGACCGAACTTTAGTTTTCCGGAATAATACCGGTCAAGGTGATACCAGCAGATCTTTTTTCGTTCAATTCGTTTAACAGCCTCAGCCTTCCTCTGCGGAAGATTGTGGTGAAATCAGGCCGTCGCTTCATTATGCCCCCATAGTTGACTACATCTCGGTTGGAAGATACTATTTTTATAGTGTCAACCGGTTTTACCTTACGATTTTCTCCAATCATTTTGGATGGTTAAATCATGCGGGTGCTCACAAATTTGAATCGTCCCACAGATTCAATTGAAGGCGGTAACAGCTGATGAATGATTCTATTGAGAGCCAGCCACTGAGTTTGCTCGACGAGTTCATATTGATGCTCCTCAACGAGCAGAGTGGCTACTTTTACCAGATACCCGACCTGAAAATGAACTGCTCTGTCGTCGGCGCGGCGCTTGCGGAACTCTCCCTGCTTTCGCGTATCGACACAGACATGGAGTCACTTCTCGTTCTGGATTCAACGGAAACGGGCAACCCCTGCCTGGACCTAATTCTTAAGGAAATCGTTGATGAACCGGCTCAGCACAACGCCCAGTACTGGATTGAAAAGCTCATCCACCATGCGGAAACAATCGCCGATTTGACTTTAAAGAACCTGGTTGATCTGGGATTTCTGGAACATCACGATGGTGATTTCTGGACAGTAGCGCCTGGAAAACTATACGCGGATGCAAACGATGACTCCGATAATGGAACTATAGGTCAGTTCATTAGAACCAGAATAGGCAAAGACATCTTTTCAGACGATATTCCACATCCGCGAGATATTATCATCATCTGCCTGATCGAAACATGCGATGTTTTTCCTTTCATGTTCAAGCTCGACCAAAAGGCGGAAGAACGGATCAAGCTTATCTGCAGGATGGACCTCATCGGTCGTTCGATAGCGGATGCGGTCGAGCAGAACATCAATAATCCGCTGTTTGCAAGGTCTCATTCGGGCAAGAAGATTCCGCGCGTTTCGCTTCATCGGCTACTGCTCAACCCACACCTTCGCACTGGGAACCTTCCAGCACTTTTTGCAGATTTGGCAAAGCAGTATGGCCCGGTCTTCGAGATCGCTCCTCCTTTTTCAAAGCCGGATATATATCTTGCCGGACCGGAAGTAAACCGCTGGGTAAACCGACACGGACGGAAGCACCTGATATCCAAGGAATACTTTGCCCCGTTTGAGAAAGTCTACGGGGCGACAGGCGTATTGCCCGGCCTGGATGGCCCGGACCATTTCCGGCTTCGCAGAGCCATGTCTCCAATGTATTCACGCCAGAGAGTGGAAGAGCAGATAGATATGATCTACCGCAAGGCGCGCGAATACATGGCAGACTGGAAAGTGGGCGAAAGCTATTCCGCAAGGGATCTGTGCCGACAAATGATTAACCTTCAGCTATCACATCTACACACCAGTGTTGACTCGCAGGACGTCTTCGATGATATAGTCGCCTTCAAGGAACGGGCGCTCAGCACCCATCTCCTGAACATCCTGCCGAAATTCATGCTGAAAACACCGGGAATGAAACGCAGGGCCAAGGCAATAGACATGTTGCTCGAGCGGGTAAAGAGTGCCCATACATCAGCCCAGCGGGCCGGTTGTCCGCGAGACCTAGTGGATGATCTGCTAAATATCCACGAGAGCGACCCGATATTGGTGCCCGAGACGAACATGCGGTTCATAATGTCGGCAGTTCTGCTTGCCGGCATGTATCTGGCCGATGCCTTCAGCTTCTGCCTTTACGTCATGGCGTCACAACCCGAGCTTTACGACAAGATCCGAAGCGAGGCCGATTCACTGTTTTCAAACGGCGATCCGGTTGGTGAAGACTTCACTCCCGCCAGCATGGACATCACCAATCGCCTCATGAACGAATCCCTTCGGATGTATCCGCTTATTCCGCTATCTATGCGTCACGTTGTGAATACGTGCGTGGTCGAGGGCTACGAAATACCGACGGGATCCAAGGTAAACATCGTGCAGACCGCCACGCACTACATGGAAGAAGCCTTCCCGGATCCCTTTTCATTTGACATCGACCGCTACCTGCCGCCCCGCAATGAGCATCGAAGCCCCTCATACGCGCCATACGGACTGGGCACGCACACGTGCCTCGGCATGCGAGTGGTGAACCTGCAGATGACTATCAACCTGATGATCATAGCGCATTACTTTACTCTTCGCGTACATCCCGAGAACTATGAACTTCGGGTCAGCCCGTTTCCATCAACGAAACCAAGCAAGAAGCTTAAATTCCATATCGCTGAACAGAGACGCGAACTGCCCGTCTGATGTTCCATGATCTCTGAATGCGCTGACGCAGGGGGTGTTCAGCTTTCCGGGGCAATGCCGGTCAAGGTGATGCCGACGGGTTTTTTCGTTCAATTCGTCAAACAGCCTCAGTCTTGCCCTACGGAAGATTGCCAGGTTTGTCAAACGCTTCGAGGCTCGAGGGACGGGCATCTTCCGGTCGATCAGGACACGCCCGTGCTCACGGGGCTTCTTCCTGACGTCTGTTTGCCTTTGTGTTGCACCCGGTCAACCAAGTGCTATAATGAGGAAACACCATTAAGAGGCCATGGTACCAGCTATGAATGAAGCGGAGGACACTGGAAAAATGAGAAAAGTTGCCATTATCGGTGGCGGAGTATCCGGGTTGGGGGCGGCCTGGGCTCTGCACCGACACCCTGACCTGTTCGAGTTCCGAATTTTTGAAGCCCAGTCTCAGCTTGGCGGCAACGCCATAACAGCTGACATGCCGCAAAAGGACGGGACATCGATCCCGTTTGATATTTCTGTTACCGCGTGCATTCCATCGGCATACCACCATATGGTGCTGTTCCTGCAGCAACACGGTATTGATCTGTTAGACACCAAATTCAACTACAGCGTAAAGTATCGTGGCGAAATCTATGCACACGATTTCGACTCAGACATCAGGAGCCAGCTGCAACCGGAAATTGCCAAGTTCCAGAAACTGCTGAAGCGTCTCAAATGGTTCGGCCGACTTAACCACTCCAGATCCCGATTGCTCAATGCTCTCAATCCATTCAACTACATCAGCATGGGTGCGATTCTCAACTGGGGCAGGTTCTCCGGAGACTTCAGGTACAAGGTTCTGAAGCCGATGTTCGTCAATTTCCTGATGGCAACAAATGTATTCGACATGCCCGCGTCCCTGTTTGCCCGGTATCTGGAGTTCTTTGATATAGAAACCGCAACACCAATGCAAACATGGGAAATGGGTACGCGGCGTATATACGAGGAAATGTCAGCCGGATTTCGGGACAAGATATACCTAAACAGACCCGTGAGGAAAGTGTATCGGCGCGCATCAGGTGTGGTCATTGAAGATGAGAACGGAACCACGGAGACATTTGACGATGTGGTTTTCGCGTGCAACGCGAACCAGACATTGATGATTCTGGACAATCCGACCTTGCTGGAGAGCTTTCTTCTTTCTTCGATTCGTTACGAGAGCGAATTGCACAACCATACGATTGTCCATTCGGATGCCTCGGTTCTCCCGGACAACGCCGTCAAGCCCCTAGAAACCCGGAGTAACCACATTGAACAGTACGGTGTGAGACCCGACAACTATGAAATCACCTACATCATGCACAATCAACAACCCTGGGCAGAGAAATCGGACAAGCCATGTCTTGTAACCTACAACCCGATCAGTCGTATCAACGAAGAAAAAATCGTAAAAAAATGGTGGTTTCAGCATATCGTACACGACGTGTTTCACGTAGCTTTTCTGGTTAATCTGTTTGGTTTAGTTCAGGGCAGGAAAAGAACCTGGCACTGTGGTGCCCATACTCTGATCAACAGTCAGGAGACATGTTTTGTTTCCGGCCTCGTTACGGCGAGACAACTTGGAGCGGACTATCCGTTTCAGGATTCCGAAGCGAGGAAGTGGTTTAACTTCTACGGACGTATGATGTACGGCTGGCGCCTCAGGAAGGCATAGAACAGCCCCGGCATCCCGGTTCCTGGAAGTGCGGCAAGTGGTCAGTAGTCGTCATCGTCATCGTCGGATTCATTGAGGCTGTTTAGGGCCTCGACCGCTTCTATATGCAGTATCCGTTCGTAAGCATCCTTCGCCGGCAACCCGATGGCGCGCGTCAGCAGGTCCCGCGCCTTCTCCCGGTATTGGTAGTCATCCAGCGCTATTAAGCCGAGCGCGTACTGCAGAGGCACAGCTTTTGCATTGGGAGCCAGGGCAAAAGCCCTTTCGAAGGAGGCAATGCCATCCTTTTTCCGCGCACCGTAGATGGTGCGGGCCATGAACGAACCCATCGCGCCGACCAGTTCCGAATGCCATCGCCCCAGGCTGATATGTGCCGCCACCAATTTGGGATTAATTCGAAGCGCATTTTCCGTGGATTCGCGTATTTTTTCCGCCTCTCCCGCCGCTTCGAACACGCCGACAGTCTCCGCGCGCCGTCCGATAGCACGCGCCAGTTGCAGGTGGGCTTCCGCATTGCCGGGGTCGGAGTTAACCGCCTTTCTCGCCAGCGTTACGGCCTGCTCAAGCAACTGTTTTTTCTCGCCTTCTTTGGCGATGTAGTAGGCGTGGACTGACAGCGACTTTGCGGAGAGCGCGAACCCCTGTGAAGTCCCGAGGCTTTCGCCGATCCTGGCCGCCTCGGCGAATCGCCCCTGCGCATAGGCCGCCTTTGCCTTGTCAATGGTTTTTGCGTGGGCGACACCGATCAGCGCCAGGACGTACACAAAAGCCAGACAGCAGGAAAAAAACAGACAGACAGCATTAACCGGGCAGTGTTTATTCCGACTTTTCATTTAACGGTTCCAGAGCATATTGGTGTCCGCCATGAGGACCGAACGGTTGTACACCAGTTCGGGCACGCTATGTAGAGTACCAACCACAAGAATTATATTCAAACCTGGTATGCGGAGGTTTTGAAAAAAAACAGCCCATCCGGTTGATTTAGATTCACTAAACAAACAACGGCAGAATATGCCGCTATGGGTAAAGAACATAAAGATTTTGAACTGGAACAGTTTGATGAAGGAAATGCCTTTGCGGAAGTTCTCCCTAATGCGGTTGCCGTAAAACAACTGTGGTCTCCGTGGACTTGTTAGTGTTCGACACAGATGTTTTGCCGAGTCAAGTATATGATTCCCTATACATAACTTCGTGTAATCAGGTATATAATTACTGATTTAGCAATTAAATTAGGCCCTAAATGGCAAGGTAGGTTCTAAATGGATAACGGCAAAATCCGAATTTTAGTTGTCGATGATGAAATAGATTTAGAACAGCTTATGCTGCAGAGAATGCGGCGCGAAGTTCGCCGCGGTCGTTACGAATTCGAATTTGCGCACAACGGCGTGGAAGCCCTCGAATGTCTACGCAAAGACAACGGGTTCGATATCGTACTGTCTGATATCAATATGCCCGTTATGGACGGGTTGACATTGTTGGCACAGATACCGGAAGTAGACCCTGATATTCGTGCCGTAATGGTCTCCGCGTACGGCGATATGGAGAACATACGGACTGCCATGAACCGCGGGGCATTCGACTTCGTTACCAAACCGATAGATTTCACGGACCTGAAGACTACAATTGAACGTACGATTGAAAACCTTGTTCTCTGGCGTAACGCGCTGAGCGCGCGAGATAAACTTGTAGCTCTCCAGAACGAGCTTGATGTGGCACGGACGATGCAGCAGGACATTCTTCCAAAATCTTTTCCGACTTCTCAAGCATTTGATCTGTACGCAAGCATGGTTCCGGCTCTTTCCGTAGGCGGCGACTTTTTCGATGTCTATGAATTTAGTGATGGCCGGGTTGGAGTTGCTATAGCTGATGTGTCGGGCAAAGGAGTGCCCGCGGCAATGTTCATGATGGCCAGTCGTACATTGCTGAAGGCTTGCGCGGCAATTTCCACCTCTCCTGCCGCCGTGCTGGAACAGGTAAACACGATGTTGTCGGAGGACAACGATGCCATGACATTCGTAACCCTGCTGTACGGCATTTACGATCCTGGAACAAAAGAATTCGTCTACGCAAACGGCGGACATAATCCGCCAGTCATTGTCAAACCGAACCTGGCAACTGAACTGCTGGAGTCAACGGGAGGAGTTGCCCTGGGCGTAATGCCGAATTTCAAATATGAGGAAAATACAGTCTCCATTGAGTCGGGTTCCATGATCGTGTTTTACACTGACGGAGTTGTGGAAGCTGAAAAAGAAGATAAGGAATTATTCGAAATGGACAGGTTTTGCGAAATTTTCCAAAGCGGCACTTTCAAGAACTCCGAGGAAGTTACGAATGAGGTATTCGAGACGGTCAAAGAGTTCGCTGGTGAAAATCCGCAATCTGACGATATAACCTGTCTTGTTCTGCGAACCACATAATGAGCAAAGACGGTAAGATGCAAGCTTCACATACGTTGATCGTTCCCAATCGGATGGAAGAAATCCGAACGATCACAGTAGCGTTGGAGGAATTCTTTGAACAGCAGGACCTCCCCTCTGAAGCGTTGTTTCCCACGCAACTCTCCCTGGAGGAGATTTTCACCAACGTGGCAAGCTATGCGCATGATGACGATCAGGAACATGAAGTGGAAATCATCTTCTCGAGAGAAGGTGAAACCATGATTGTTGAGATACTGGATGATGGATATCCCTTTAATCCCCTAGAAGACGCGCCGGAGCTTGATGTCGAAAGTTCGCTTGAAGACCGCCGTATTGGTGGAGCAGGAATAATGCTGGCGAAGCAACTGATGACAGAGGTGCGCTATCAACGCAACAGTGATCGTAATCATCTGACTATGATCAAGAAAATTTAGCAAAATGCGGTTACTAAGCAGACTGTCTCTCAAAAAAGTGGTTGCCGCTTCAATAGTTGCGATACTGGCAACCGCAGCGTCAGGGGAAGCCCAGCAACAAACACACGCCGTGCCGGGCGTATACGGTGATCGTATTGTCTTTGGGCAGTCCGCCGCCTTTAGTGGTCCGGCCGGCGAACTTGGTAAAGGCATGAAAGCCGGCATTCTTTCCGCGTTTAAAGAGGTTAATGACCGGGGTGGCATTAACGGACGTCGCTTGGAACTGCAATCAATGGATGACGCATACGAACCGGAAGCGGCAATTGTAAATACGCAGCGACTGATTGGTGAGAGAGTTTTCGCGCTCATCGGCGCAGTTGGCACTCCTACCTCCAAAGCTGCGGTACCTGTCGCGGAAAAACACGATGTACCTTACATAGCGCCTATGACCGGTGCAGAATTCCTGCGTGACAGCGCACGCCGGACAGTAATCAATCTTCGGGCTTCGTATTATCAAGAAACCGAGGAGATGGTAGAACGATTGACGACTGATCTCGGAATTAATCGAGTCGCCATTCTCTATCAGGATGACTCATTCGGTCGTGCTGGTTTGAATGGGGTCCTTCTTGCTCTTGAGCGTCGCAAACTTTCTGCTATCGGAACGGGGATATTTCCTCGCAATACTGTCGCGATAAAGACGGCGCTTTTTGATTTGCACGCTACCGGACCGGAAGCTGTGATTATTATTGGTCCCTACAAGCCAACTGCGACATTTATTAAGTGGGCACGCCACATCGGCATGAATTCCATTTTCATGACACTTTCTTTCGTAGGCAGTAATGCCTTGGCAAGCGAATTAGGTGATCAAGGGGCCGGAGTTCTCGTTACGCAGGTGGTTCCTTTTCCAACCGCAAACACGGTACCTGCTTCCGCTTCCTATCGTGCTGCGCTCAGGGCGTACGATCCGGCGGCAAAACCTGGATTTATATCGTATGAAGGATATTTAGCAGGGCGTTTGGCTATCCATGTAGTAGATAATTGCGGCAAACAGGTTAACCGCGATTGCATCGATACGGTGCTGCGGACTGGCAACAACATTAATTTGGATGGCTTCATCTTGCGATATAGCAAGAATGATAATCAAGGTTCAGACAGCGTGTTTTTGACGATTATTGGTCCTGATGGCCAGTATACGCCTCTCACGACTCTAACTCGACGATACTGACGGATGTTTTGCATATGCAAAAGACATTGAGATAAACGGAATGCTTTCAAGACTCTGGAACCGAATTTCTACGCGAATTTCTACGCAACTTTATATAAGTTACGTAGGTGCTGTAGTACTCGTCATCATCGTCAGTTTGATGGCTCTTTCCTTCCTCAGCCAAATCGGCAAAGTTCAGCAAACCGTTAATGAAAAGAACATACCTGAGATGACATCGGCGTTTGCAATTGCCCAGCAGACAGCCATGCTCGTAGCCGCTGCTCCCCGACTCACCGCGAGCACGCCTGAGCAGTTCAGGACCGTATCCAAGACGGTCGACCTGCAGGCGGATGCATTTAAAACACAACTCTCGGTAATGATGGAAAATCAAGGAGAAAGCGAACAAGCACAGCAGATTCAATCTGACGGGGTCGCCATAATCCAGAACATTGAGCGAATCAAATCGCTTGTCAGGGAACGTTTTGACCTTCGCGAGAGCAGTCTCAATCTTAGAGACGAGCTTCAGGGTATCCAAAGTAAAATAACGCCGATTATGATAAACGAGATCGACGATCAGATGTTCTATCTAATGACCGGACACCGGTCTCTTGATGCAGCAGAATCTCCCCGCTCGGTTCATTTCTCCAAACCGGAATTCCTGATCTATCGTCGCTTGTTTGAACTTCGCGAAGCGGCTGTAGTCGCTTCGCAGTTGCTTGCAACCACGTTTGTAGTGACCGAGGCGGCCATGCTTCAGCCGTTGCGAGAACGGTTTGAAGCCGCGGCCGGCAGCACCAGCCGATCGCTTGACGCACTTGAGAAATACGAACAGGAGGGAGGCGACCTTCATGACCAGTTGTCTGGGATTTTCGAAGACCTGGTCTCATTCGGCAGAAGGGAAAACAACGGATTCGACCTGCGCAGTCGGGAACTTGCAGTTGACGATGAATTATCCGCCCTGCTTCTCGAGAATCAGGCTTTAGGAATTGACATTGTAGCGCGAGTAGAAAGTGTTGTAAATGATTCAAGCATGGCCGCAGGGGAAATGGCGAGCAAAGCGGCTGCAGTAACTGCTACCAGCACGAAGATCCTACTAGCTTTCAATATTGTTAGTATAAGTGGTGGAATCTTGTTTGGATGGCTGCTTGTACAACGTCGTCTGATTCTGCGTCTGGAGCGGATATCAAGTCAAATGCAAGAAATGGCTGATGGCAACCTGGAAATAGCCGTCGACACCAGTGGTAATGACGAAATCGCACAATTAGCCAAGGCGCTTGAGGTGTTCCGATATAACGCACTGGAAGTACAGCGCCTCAATCTTGTGGAAACGCTCGCTAACCAACTGCAAGAAAAGAACGAGGAACTGGCACATACTAACGAAGAGTTGGAACGGGCGCAGGACCAGATCGTGATGCGGGAGAAACTTGCTGCGCTTGGCCAGTTGACAGCCGGGGTCGCGCACGAAATCAAAAATCCAATGAACTTCATCATGAACTTCTCAGAGGTTTCACAAGAGCTGCTGGAAGAACTGCTGGAAGAGGTAGCCAAAATGGAGGCTAACGGGGACGCGAAAGAGGAATACGATCCGGAGTTAGTCGAGGAAGTGGCTGAAGATCTAACAGGGAATTTGAAGCGCATCCGCGAGCACGGAACTCGTGCGAACCGAATTATAACAGACATGCTCAAGATGGGCCGTGGTGGCGGGGAATGGCAACCAACTGACCTCAACATATTGCTTAACGATCATGCGTTGCTTGCGTTCCACAGTGCTCGCGCCGCCGACCCTGACTTCCAGCTGGAAATACAAGAAGACTATTCGCCGGATATAGGCGAGGTCACGGTGCAGCCGCAAGACATTGGCCGGGTTTTTCTAAACCTGGTAACTAATGCCTGCTATGCTGCGGACGAAAAACGAAAAATGCTTGCTGATGCCGACGATGCGTCGAAGAAGGATTATCAACCGACGCTCAATTTGAGTACGCGGTTGGTTGATGACCATATTGAGGTACACGTTCGTGACAATGGGACCGGTATTCCCGAATCTGCATTGGAGCGTATCTTTAATCCGTTCTATACAACGAAGCCCACGGATAAAGGAACAGGTCTGGGATTATCGATGTCCATTGACATCATACGACAGCACGGTGGTGAGATCCGAGTAGAAACGGAGGAAGGCGAATATACAGATATGATTGTTGTCTTGCCGCTTGACCCCGCAGCTAATCAAGTAATTGACACTTCGGAAGAGGGGGCAGAAGGCGAGGATTCGGCAACTGCTTCTTTGTAACAGGGTTTAACCCGTTATTGTAGCTATAGCATCGGAACGAGATTCGAGCACATTAATGATTTTGTCAAAACCCGCGATCTCGAAGATTTCTTTTATGGGACCGGGCAAGGAACACAACATGAAT
Organism: Thermodesulfobacteriota bacterium; assembly: GCA_965204035.1. Taxonomy (GTDB): domain Bacteria; phylum Desulfobacterota_D; class UBA1144; order Nemesobacterales; family Nemesobacteraceae; genus Nemesobacter. The sequence goes on along the minus strand of OZ241964.1, from coordinate 652,891 downwards.
CTCATCTTTTTACCTTGAAGTGTTTTTGCAATAAGCAGAATTGAACGCAGTCCCGCACTACTGATATAGGACAGCTTTTCAAGATCCAGAACTACGGGATTTTCAGAACCGCCAATTTCCTTGTCCAGATTTTCGTGGAATTCCTGCGCGTTCATACCATCAATCCGGCCGGTTACGCTTATTACCAGGATTCCTTCAATCTGATCGGCCTGTAACTCAAGTTGGTTGTTTTGAGTACTCATACTCCACCTAATAGCAATCTATCTGACTATAGAGCGACAATCAAGATAGAACTTTTATATAGCAATAACAAAGACAATACCGGAATATTTCAGGGGACGCAACCCCGGGAATCCGGAATCGGGCAGGTACTGGGGATTCCCTGCCCTTATCAAGCAGAAAACTTTATATATGGAAATCATCCCCATAACCAGCCGCGAAAACTACAAGAATATAATTGAAATGAAAAACAAATACTAGAGAAATATAATAATAATTTGATATTCAGGTTGTTTGATACAACTAGGAAGGGAGCAGAAGATTAAAATAAATGGCCGACGAAAATATGATTAAAAACCACCCGAGGCCAAACCTGAATTTCGCATTGTTCGGCCCATGAATTTATCTCCTTCATCATAAATTGTAGATTATGAGTTTAAGTGTTTTACTCTTTGATTGTATAAAGATTTTGACTTTACCATCATGTAACTCCCAATCTTCAGAAACTTTGACAACTTCAGAAAACATATCAGGTATAACGGGAAAAGCGGACACCAATACCCGTGCAATCCCAGACTCCCAGGGTTGCGTCCCCCGAAATATCCCGGTATTGTCTTTTTTATTGTCGCAACCATTTCATCTTGATTGTCGCGCTATAATTATTCCTGTGTTCAGTAATATAGCACTGTAAGGGTGAACAGGGTTTGACGTGGCAAAGTGAAGAGTAAATGCCAGGTCTGAAACCTGCACATATCGCATAATTCTGCATGATCGTATGAACCTAGAATCTTGCATCTTGATGATCGTCACCCGCCGCTGGCTGACCCTTTTGCTCTCTTTGCTTGTTATGCTGGCCCTTGCTGCGGGAGCCGCGCGCTTGATTGTCGTGGACGTGGACTTCCGTAACCACTTTGGTGAATCCGACCCGCACCTTATAGCGCTGGAACAGCTTGAAGAGACATATGCGCTGTCCGATGCTGTATTGGTTGCCGTAGCGCCGGATAACGGCACCATTTTCACACGGGAAACGCTTGTTGCCATTGAAGAGCTGACTGAGCAGCTTTGGCGCACCCCGTACGCCACCCGCGTCGACTCTATTTCAAACTATACTCATAGCGAGGGATCGGAAGACGAGCTGGTTGTTGAGCAGCTTATCGACGAAGCCGGTTCCCTGAGCGATACCGATATACAACTAATCATGGATATCGCGCTCGGCACTGAGGAAGTTGCCGGGCGATTCGTCTCCCGTGACGGACGAGTTGCAGGCCTGGTTGTCAGTATTATTCTTCCTGACGACAGTCGGGAATTGGCCAAGCGAGAGGTTACCGACTACCTGTTTAAAACTGTTGCCGACGCCGGGGAGAAATATACATCCATCGACTATCATCTTTTAGGTGGACTCATCCTCAATCGTGTCATTGGTGACGCGCTTGACGATGAAACGGCCATCCTTGGACCCATTGCTCTTGGAACCATGCTGCTTGTCGCCTTGATTCTGACACGCTCGATATGGGGCACACTTGCCATTATGCTGATGATTGCCACCGTCATCCCGTCCGCGCTGGGTTTCGCCGGGTGGACAGGCTTGAGGCTGTTTGGTGAAAGCGGCGCCGCACTGTTTGTACTGATGGCTGTGACCGTCGCTCATTCCGTGCACATTATTGAGGGAATGGCTAGGGGGTTACGTCAGGGCATGGCGAAAACGGAGGCAGTAATCCATGCTCTGCGAGTGAACGTATGGCCTGTTTTCCTTACCTCGTTCACAACTGCAGTCGGATTTCTGAGCCTGAATTTCGTAGATATGCCACCGTTTCGGGTCATGGGCAATATCGTGGCGTTCGGCTCCATGTGCGCTTTCGCCTTTTCGGTGACTCTATTGCCCGCATTCCTGTCAATATTGCCTATTCGTGCCCGGAAAATGCGCGAGGACAAACAGGATTTTTTCGATCGTCTAAGTCGTTTTGTCATCTCCTATCGTACGACTCTTCTGTGCTCCTTCGGCGTTCTGGCTGTCCTGCTGATTGCCGGCATCTCCAAGATCGAGCTCAGGGAAAACTGGCTTGAGGTTCTTGATGAGAGTTACGAGTTTCGGCAATCCGCGGATTTCCTGAACGAGAATTTCCCCGGCGTGGAAACCTATGAGTACTCCCTCGATTCCGGCCGTGAAGGCGCCGTCACGGATATAGAATACCTAGAGCAGGTTGAGTCGTTTGCGAATTGGTACCGGGAGCAACCGGAGTTTGTTCATATCTTCTCAATTGCCGACATCATGAAGCGTCTGAACAAGAACCTGCATGGCGATAATCCGGAATACTACGCGCTTCCCGACGACCCCGAACTTGCCGCGCAGTATCTTTTGCTTTACGAATTCTCCCTTCCGGTAGGCCGCGACCTTAACAATCTGATCGACCATGACCGGAGGGCAACACGCGTAACGGTTTCAGTGAAAAGCATGGGCAGTTGGGAAAAGATAAATCTCGACAATCGCGCGCGAGCGTGGTTGCGGCAAAATGTCCCCAGCATGGAAACCGCCGCTACGGGAATTTCGATTGTGGGGTCTCATTCGATTCAGAGGAACATTGAAAATATGTTGCAGGGCACTTTTGTGGCGATGACCCTCGTCTCCCTGCTGCTGTTCGCCGTATTCAGGAGTATCCGCTTGGGGTTGCTCAGTTTGATTCCCAATTTCCTTCCGGCCGCTATGGCCATGGGACTGTGGGGGTATTTGGTGGGAGAGGTAGGAGTTGCGGCCTCGGTCGTCACCGCTATAGCATTCGGCGTCATTGTGGATGACACAATCCATTTCATGACAAAATATACGGATAGCAGAAAAGCGGGGAAACTGCCTTCGGAGTCCGTTCAAATTGCCTTTCGCTCGGTGGGCAGAGCACTGTTTACAACTACCATAGTGTTTGGGCTGGGCTTCATGGTGTTCGGAGCATCCGGGGTGGTGGGAAACCAGGTGCTTGGTCTTTTGGTAGGAATAACGGTAATTATTGCCCTGGTGGCAGATTTTCTCTTTCTTCCACCGCTTCTGATGCTGCTTGACGGGACCAAGGAAACCAGCGAGCAGATCAGGGAACGATTGAGAGGCTCAACCGCATAAATCGCGAAGACTTCACTGTGCGGCATGGAAAGACTGAATATTATGCCGATTCCGGCATAAGCATCTCTACATACCTCTAGGGATTATAATACTGACCATCCGGATAGAACTGCCTGCAGTAGCGCCGATATTTCCCGATATCGCCGTCAACGCTGCAAAGCCTCGGAAGTGACCGATGTTTTAGATTGCTCCAGATGACGACATCCTGCATGACGTCATGCTCCTGGGAGGCAATGAGGACCTTGTTCATGAGGCGAGTCCTGAGTCCCAGGGGAAGGAGTCGCAACCCCAAGCCCGGCCCCTTAAGATTACGAAGTTGTCGCACCTGGCTCACCAACGTTATTTCAATAACTTTGCCATCTATCGGTGTTGCAAGCACCCACAGGCGAGTGTCCATGTTGATCGAATGTTCGTGAACCTCGACAATTGAATAGCCAAGCCCGTGTATGCTGGCGACCGCAGAAACGTCGTACTCGAAAAGCTTGATGCCGGCAACCGTAAGATTACGTTTGAAGTTGAAGGAGTTCCTGAGCAAGGTGCCGTCGATTGATACCGAACCGACAATGTTCACACTGTTGTAGTGGTGCACATAGTTAAGGTGTGCAACATCCACGGAGTTCTCGGTAGTTTCCTGGGGATGTCCCGGGAAACGGAGGTGTCGGAATTCCATCCCACCCCAGTCGGCATCCGTCGGGGGAAGCTCGGGCAGGTGCCATTGAGGCTCTCGACCGCCGCTGCCCCACCAACCAAAGATGAGACCCTCGATTTCACGTGTCTCGAACACCTTAAGCTTGGCGGTCTTTGGCGGAGGAGCGAAGGGTGTAGCCACGCATTGACCGCTTACATCAAATTCAAAACCGTGAAAAGGACATATGATGCGACCGTTGCGCACCTTCCCCCCTACCTCAGGACCAAGATCGGCCCCAAGATGCGGACAGACCGCCTCAGCAACACAAACGTCCCCTTCCCCGTTGCACCAGACAACAATCTCCTCTCCAAGCCAGGTTCTCTTCAGAAGCCCCCTTTTTTCAATCGTCTTGCGAGCGGCGACGAAATACCAGCCTTCCGGAAAGGGGTAAAGTAATGCTTCATTCTTGCGCGCGTTTGGGTCTGGATTCATTTGCTGCTATCTCCGCTTATCAAGCGTTAAGTACCAGAAATGCATTCATATCAGTTCCAGAAATTCTATATTTCAGCCGAGGTATAGTCAAATCTGAGGTGCCGTCTCGGACGACTGAGAGAAACACGGCGAGAAGCAGTACAGACAAACAAATGAACATGGAGTTCTGTTCAAAATTGTTGTAAAAAGGCGGATAAAGAATTTTTCCTCTACCCCATCTCGGACATAGGGAAACTAGGAAAGCAGTTTCTGGATTCTCTTTATTCTCTCTTCTTCCGTTTCCTCTTTCTTCGAGCTTGGAGGAATCTCGTTTCCCTTTATCACGGCGGGTCTTTCACCGACTTCGGAATGCCATCTGGTAAGATTCGGAAAAGCTCCGAGATCCAGTTCCGCCCAGTCGTAAGCGTTTATCCAGGGCCACGTGGCTATGTCGGCGACTGAATACTCTTCTGCAAGATACTCCACCTCAGAGAGTCTTTCGTCGAGTACCGAATAGAGCCTTTTCGTCTCCTCGGTGTATCTCTTTATGGCGTAGGGGATTTTTTCCGGGGCGTACCTTAAAAAGACGTTCAGCTGTCCCTGCATGGGTCCTAAGCCCGACATCTGGAACATGAGCCACTGGATACACGTCGTTCTGCGACTGTCTCCGACCGGCGGAAGAAAGCTTCCGAACTTGTCGGCAAGATATATGAGTATGGCTCCTGATTCAAAAACCGCCGTGCCGTCATCATTGTCAACTATCGCGGGTATTTTCCCGTTCGGGTTTATCTCGAGAAACCACGGCTCCTTGTGTTCAAGATCAGAGAGGTTAAGAGCGTGAACCTTGTAGGCGGCTCCCAGCTCTTCAAGCATTATTGAAACCTTCTTGCCGTTCGGCGTGGCCGCAGTGTACAGATCGATCATTTTTTGCCTCAGTTTATATCGGGCTTTTAAGTTATAGGAATCTCTAGAACTTCAGGGGTTATTTGAGATAGAATAATACCATCAAAATCGAACAGTAACGATAACGGCGGAACAAGCAAGGAGGTTAAGAACGAAATGGTAAAGGAAACTTTCTGGTCATCCATACATGCCGCAAGACGGTGTTTTAATCAATCGACAGCCCGTTTGCTGCAGCTTGCCGCGGCTTTAATCTTGGCAACCTTTTGCTTCGCGTCGCAACCCCAGACCGCAAACGCCGAGGGCATGGGCGGTTTTTACGTCGGAGCGGCGGTCGGAGGAGAATACGCCGACGTGGATTACAGGAAAGCGGTAATTCACAATTTTCCCGATATGGAACTCATGTCGACCTACGAAAGCGATAACGGCAAAGGTGGAATCGGCTCCATCAAGGCTATCTTGGGACATCGATGGAACCTCCCCGGCCAAACCTATTTTTCAGGCGAACTTGACTTCGCTTTTAACCTGAACAAAAAAGTAGACGGCAGGCTCAAAGGAGTTGATGATACTTCTTCGCCGGACGCTCCCGACGTGTTTCCCGGAGACTGGGACCTGGAGAAGAACTACAGTGCGGGATTTAACGCGAAGCTGGGGTTATCGCCCGGGGAAGACATTCTGGGAAGCGGCGGTTCGATTTACCTGGTCGGAGGCGTTAAGTGGGCGGACTTCACGTTTGACGGTGGTTATGAGGGCATGATCGTTCTTCCCGATGGCACTACCGAGCAGATTGCGGGCGTGGACCGCAAGGAACTTAGCACGTGGCCCTGGCTTGTGGGAGCCGGAGTAGAATTCGGAAGCGAACAGAATCGTCTTGATCTGAGGGTTACCTACTCCAGGTATGAATTTGATTCAAGCTCGGGAGACGGATTGACCACCTCGACGGCAAGGGTTGATTATGATTTTGAAATCAGCGAATGGGGAGCCTACGTCGGCTACACCTTCGCTACCGGATTCGGTCTGGGCATCTGAGCTTCTGAATAACTTTCGACGGACGCAGGATTCGGCGGAAAAGCACGGGGGCAATCAGATCTGAATCTCGTCCGCGTTTTCAAGATGTTTCGCGTATTCGAGAATTTCCGGGAAAAACCGGTTGAAATGCTCGTTCATCTCGTCGTAGTGCGCAACTAGTTCCTGCTCGGACCCGGAAAGGGGATTTTCTCTCCTTACCCTTATCGACATTCCTTGGAATACGATGCTGAGACCCGAAATACTCCGGTACTTCTCTATCCAGCCGTCCTTGATAATGGTGTTTATCCTGGCCGCCCCGGGCTCGGGGAAGATATCCGCCGCCCCGAGGATTATACCGTACGCCCTGTCAAGAAAGTCTCTCAGGCTCTCATCTGAATATCTCTCCCAGTTAACGGCAAGCAGGTGGTCATAGAAGATGTCAAGAATAACCCTGCTCCAGCGCCTGCGCTCCGGACTTATAAGCCGGGCGCACTCCCTCGTTATCTCATGAGAATCCGTCCAGGCGTCAATCCTGCGGTGCATCACTATCCCGCGTCTTATGCCCGGGGGATAGCGGTCCTCGGTGAGGCGGCCCTTAACGAAATCGCCCAGAAAATTTCCTATCAGGCATTCCGGGTCATCCCCGGCAAGGCGGATATGGGCAAGGTAGTTCATCTGCGGGCATCACCCGGAACTCAGCCGCTCAAGCAGCTTGTTTATTCTTCCGACCATGCTTCCGGGATTCTCCATGTACCCGGCGGCCAAAAGCGCGTTATCAAAAAGCTGCTCAACTATGATCGCGGCGAACTCCGTGTCTTTTTCTCTCATGGATGCAAGGTTCTTTATAAGCGCATGGTCGCCGTTTATCTCAAGGCGTACGACAGAACGCATTTCGGTGCCAGCGCTTATGTTCCTCATGATCCTCTTCATCCCCTGGGTCATGGCGGAATCGGAGTTAAACGCGGCGGCGGGACTCTCAACAAGCCTCCGGCTCATGCGCACGTCCCCGACCCTCTCGCCAAGCACTTCCTTCATCCAGCCGCAAAGCGATTTCTCCTCCTCGGAGGGACCCTCAGAAGAACTCTCCGCATCCTTGTGCGCAACTCCTATGTCAACGCTGTCGGCGGAAACAATCTTTTTTTCCTCATACTCCCCGAGAGTCGACATCACGAATTCGTCAATCGGCTCGTATATGAAAAGAACCTCGACGTCCTCTGAGCGGAAAAACTCCATGTGGGGCCCGTTCTCAAGAGTGTCTCTTGCGGAACCGAACAGGTAATAGATCTCCTCCTGGCCTTCGCGCATCCCCGAGAGGTAATCCTCAAAGGAAACCAGTTCCCCTTCCCCCTTGCGCGAGGACTCAAAGCGAAGCAGCCCCCAAAGCTGCTCCTTGTGTTCAAAATCCGAGGCCACGCCCTCTTTTATGAAAAAACCGAACTTGCCGTAGAAATCGCCGTAACTCTTCGGGTCGTCAGCCGAGCCCTGCTCAAGGAACCTTATGAACCTTTTAGTGATGGCGGAATTAAGCTTCTTCACCAGGGAGCTGTCCTGCATGGTCTCCCTCGAGATGTTAAGGGGGATGTCGGCGCTGTCCACCACACCCTTAAGGAATCTCGCCCATTCGGGGAGAAGATTCTTCGGGGAGGCGTCAATAAGAACCCGCCTTGAGTAAAGACTCACTCCGGGGTCCATTCTCCCGAATCCCAGGCGCTCCATGTTGTCCTCCGGCACAAACAGAAGCACGTTCATGTCAATCGGGGCTTCCGAGGAGAAATGAAGCCTGTATCTGGGTTCGTCAAAGGAGTTTGTCTGGAACCTGTAGAAACCCCCGTACTCCTGATCCGTAATCTCGCTTTTGCTGCGAAGCCAGACGGCCTCTGTGGTGTTTATCTGCTCGCCGTTTAGCTTAAGGGGGAAGGGAACAAACGCAGAGTATTTTCTAAGGATGTCCCTTATCACGTCCGGATCGGAGTACTCCTTTGCATCCTCCCTTAGAGAAACTACGACCTTCGTGCCCCTTCTGTGCCCCTTTCCCTTTGTTATCTCGAACACTCCGTCCCCGCTGCTTCGCCAGACGAGATGCTCTGAATTCCTCCTGTAGCCGCGGGTCACTACCTCAACCGAATCGGCAACCATAAAGGAACTGTAAAAACCCACTCCGAACTGCCCGATCAGGTCTCCCCCTTCGGTCCCGCTTTTCTCTATCGCGTCAAGAAAGCTCCTTGAGCCCGAGCGGGCTATAGTTCCCAGGTTCTCAACGAGATCCTTTCTGCTCATTCCGATGCCGTAGTCGGTAAAGGTGATCGTATTGTCCTCGCTTGAGGTGGATATCTCGATTTCAAGCGGGAGAGACTCGTCGTATATCTCTTTATCGGTAAGCTGTATGTACCTCAGTTTCTCTAGCGCGTCAGAAGCGTTTGAAACCAGCTCCCTGATGAATATCTCCTTGTCTGTATAGAGGGAATTGATCACGATATCCATCAGCCTTCGCACTTCGGCCTGGAATTCGTGCTTTTCAGTTTTCTCCCTGGTCATCTGAAACCTCCGTTAAGCGGCAAATTCCGCCTGGAAAAACCTTTTTCACATTAGTAAAAATAAGACTGATTGCTCCCTTGACAAGTGCACGCGGCCCGAGAACCGTTTTTTTTATACGGTAAATATCCCAAGACGGCGTGCTTATCGCGGAAGGCTCGAAAGAAAGATATGGGGTCAGGTCTTGGATGAAGCCCTGAAGACAATCCTACTTGCGCCCTGTCGCCCCCCCCAGGCAAAAGCCGCAAGTTCTCCGGGTTCAACCGCTTTTGCCAGTCCCACCGAAATCGTTCCGGGACCGCACCCGAAATCCAGAACGCGCATGCCCGGCTCAAGGTGCGGGAGTAGGTGCGCGACGCTGGTCCGCACGTTGCGACGCCTGAGCAGTTTCTGAAAATCGTCGCTGTATCCCATGGTGTAGGTGGCAGTGGAAGCATTTTAGGTCTTTTTGCTCTTCATGGATTCCTCCTCAGTGTTTTTGGCAAATCATTATAGACCCCAAGCGCCGCATTTAAAAGGCCTGGGAAACCGGAATCCCGAAAAAATCCGCAGGGTCCTCTCCGCCGTCCCTGTCCTCCAAGCGCTCGCCGGGAATATTCCCTTTTGTTTCTCCCGGGTCTTTTATCGCCCGTTTAGCTCTAAAGTACACCACCCCTCAAACATGGCTTAAGTCGCGATCTAGAGGTATTCACTCTCCTTTTTTCCCTTTGCACACCTGACCATTTCTCCGCAGCGTGAGTCGTCTCGCGCAAAAGCCCCGGCTGAACTGAGATTTGACAGTGGACATTAATGCTTGTTAGATTAAACGTACATACCTAGACCGATCGGGTGCTCCTAATATGGGGAGTCTGCAATCAAGGGGGAAAGCGCTTCCGTGGAAAATTTAGGCCCTAGAATAAACCGACTCAACTGGAGTCTAGTTCTACCCCCCCCCCCATTTTATTCCGTAGGTCCCGTTTTTACGACTTCCCTCTCGATATCTTAATAGTCTCAGTTGAGTGGTTTCTCCGTAGTGTCGCTGGCGGCGCTCGGCAGATGGTTTTCTTCAACGCGTGTCCGCTCCTCTTTTCTCCTCTTCGCTCTCGCCTTGCTGCTCGGGGCCCTCTCGCTCATCAAGTTATGGAAAGACAGTAGGGGCATGCTGTAGAGAAAGGGTCAGGTGTGCAAAGTGAGCACAGTGACCAAGTTCATTCGGAAGTCCAGCTTCATCGTGGCCTTAGCGCTGCACTTGGCAGCAGTGTCGATCGCCAATGCGCAGGTAGTCCCGGACAAGCCCAAGAATCTCGCCGCCGCCAACCACTCCAGCACCACATTTGCCAAAGTCGTCCTGACCTGGGATACCCCGGACAACACTGGTGATTCCCCAATCACTCATGTTTGTTATCAGTACCGACGGTACCACCTAACTCCTCCGCCGTCATATTGGACAAATTACTCGCAACGTTCGTGTGTGCCCGTCTCGAACGTCAACGAAATTGTCACCGGGAATCTTCAGGCCGGCGCTCTGCACGAGTTCGATGTCGCGCTGCAGAATAGCGCCGGCCTGAGCAACTGGGCGGTGGTGTTTTTCACCCCTGGGTTCTCGCCGACCCTGGCGATTCAGCCAACCTCGGTGGCGGAGAATGCGGCAGCGACAGTGGTGACGGTGACCGTCACCCTCGGCAAGAGGGGAACGCTCACCAATGACACCCCGGTGACGGTGTCGGTGGGCGAAGGCACGGCGACCGCCGGGACCGACTACACAGCGATAGAGGACTTCTTGGTGACGGTGCCAGGCGGGAAGTTGACAGTCACGGGGAAGTTCACGTTGACGCCGGTCGACGATAATATGGTCGAAGGTGACGAGACGATCAATATCTCGGGTACTGCGGCCAACTTTCGCTTCGCAGACGCCTCGCTCACCATCGTGGACGACGACAAGCCCCCTGTCTTCGCCTCTGAGCAGCTGACCCGCCAGATCGCGGAGAACACCGCGGCGAACACCAACGTGGGCGAGGCGATCCCGGCGGCGACCGACGCAAACAACGACCCCCTGACCTACACGATGGAGGGAACCGACGCGTCCTCGTTCACGTTCGACGCCTCGTCCCGTCAGATCAAGACCAAGCAAGGCGTCACGTATGATCACGAGTCCAAGCCCAGCTACTCGGTGACCATCAGGGTGAGCGACGGCACCGCCAGCGACACGGTGGATGTGACGATCAATATCGCCGACGTGAACGAGCCTCCTTCGAAGCCCGCGGCACCGACGGTGTCCGGGGCCTCGACCACGAGCTTGAGCGTGAGCTGGAGCGCGCCGACCAACACCGGCAAGCCGGACATCACGGGCTACCACCTGCGGTACCGGGCGGGCACCAGCGGCGACTGGAGCGAAGGTCCCCAGAACGTGACCGGAACCTCGACGACGATATCGAGCCTGAACTCGGGCACTTCCTACCAGGTGCAGGTGCGGGCTACCAACGCCGAGGGCGAAAGTCCCTGGTCCGACTCCGGCAGCGCCAGCACCAACACTCCGGCGAACAGCGCGCCTTCGTTCAACGACTCCTCGCTTACGCGCAGCGTGGCTGAGAACACGGCTGCGAACAACAATGTGGGCGAGGCGATCCCGGCGGCCACCGACGCGGACGCCAGCGACACTCTTATCTACACGATGGAGGGAACCGACGCGTCCTCGTTCACGTTTGACGCCTCGTCCCGTCAGATCAAGACCAAGCAAGGCGTCACGTATGATCACGAGTCCAAGCCCAGCTACTCGGTGACCATCAGGGTGAGCGACGGCACCGCCAGCGACACGGTGGATGTGACGATCAATATCGCCGACGTGAACGAGCCTCCTTCGAAGCCCGCGGCACCGACGGTGTCCGGGGCCTCGACCACGAGCCTGAGCGTGAGCTGGAGCGCGCCGACCAACACCGGCAAGCCGGACATCACGGGCTACCACCTGCGGTACCGGGCGGGCACCAGCGGCGACTGGAGCGAAGGTCCCCAGAACGTGACCGGAACCTCGACGACGATATCGAGCCTGAACTCGGGCACTTCCTACCAGGTGCAGGTGCGGGCTACCAACGCCGAGGGCGAAAGTCCCTGGTCCGACTCCGGCAGCGCCAGCACCAACACTGACGTGCTGGTGTCGCTGTCGGTCTCCCCGAACCCGGTGATGGAGGGCTCTTCGGTGACGGTGACGACGGTGCTGTCCGAAGCGGCATCGAGCGACATGATGGTTCCGTTGACGGTGACACAGGGCTCGTCTGAGGACGGCGACCACGGCACGCTGTCGTCAACCATGATCCCAGAGGAGCACGTAAGCGCCACGGGCACGATCGCCACGAACCAGGACACGGACTCAGACGACGAGACGTTCACGGTGGCGCTTGGCGCCCCCCTGCCGCCGGGTTGCGTGGCAGGCAGCCCGGCGAAGGTGACCGTCAGGATCGTCGACGATGACTGGACGAATCCCTTCCCCGGAAGGCCTGACGATCCAGCCCCGTCTTCTCCCAGTTGCGGAGAAAGCAACAGGGAAGACCTTGAGAGCTTCTACGAAACTACGGACGGAGACAACTGGCTTGAGAATACGAACTGGAAATCCGAAGAACCCTTGAGGCAGTGGTATGGAGTGGAAACAGATGAAGAAGAAAACGTCGTATCCCTTCGTCTTTCGCATAACGGCCTTTCGGGAGAGATACCAGGGGAGGAGCTTCTCTGTCTTTACCACTCGGAACTGAAGGAGCTTGCCCTCTGGGGGAACGAGGATCTTTCGGGAGAAGTGCCGGAGGAACTCCTACTGGCTGTTGAGAGAGCGGTGCTGAGAGACATAGCGGAAATGCTTGATCTTAACCCCAAGTGGTTTGAAGACTATGAAGACCCTTTTCTGTTCGAGGACTGGCACTCGGGCGTTACGACGGATGATGAGGAAAGAGTGACAGAGCTTGATTTCACCGGAGAAGACGACATAACGGGAGAGATTCCGGAGAGCGTTTTTGAGCTTCAAAGGCTCGAGAAAATAAGCACAGGATGCGGAATCACTCTTGAGGTTGAGGCGCCCGAGAGAGTGAGCGTGATAATGCCTGATGACTGCACCGAGGAGACCGTATCCTCCGGAGGCGGGGGTTGCGCCCTGAGTTCCAAGGATTCTTCTGTGTTCGGCCTGTTCCTCGTGACTCTTCTTGTCTTTGCAGAGCTGGGAAGAAGAAGAGTGCGGTAAAAGCTTTTTGGCTTGCGCGATGTGATATAACTTGTTCTCCTGAATCCCGGATATGCGCTCAAGTTTTCGGAGGAAAAGTTTCGTTACGTTCCAAGGATAAGCCAAGACAAATGACTTCTTCGCTCTCCTCGCCGCAAAATCATTGTTCCTTGTCCATCCCTGTGTTAAACTCCTGCTCAAAGAAGATTTCCGAATAAGTAGCGTAAAGTAGTAAATTATTTTCCGGGGGTTTCGTACCGGGTAAAAGCACTTTTCCTCCCATGTTTATAAAACCAGGACCGCAAAGGCCATGAGCACCAGAAGAAAACCTAAGACAAAAACGCCGGAGAGAGACATCCCGTCCCTTGACCTCTCCGCAAGACCGAGAAGAAACCGTAAATCCCCTTCCGTAAGAAACCTCGTGCGGGAAACTTCGCTTCTGCCGGGAGACCTCGTGTACCCGCTTTTTATCCACGACAAAAACGGCGACGAGGAGATAGAATCGATGCCCGGGTGCAAAAGGTGGAGCATCCCGGGTCTTGTTGAGGAAGTGAGGCAGTCCCACAGTCTGGGCGTCGGGGCGGTAATGATTTTCCCGGCAATCGAAGACGGTCTTAAATCTCCCTTCGCCGAGGAGTGCTATAACCCGAGGGGCCTTGTTCCAAGAACCATAGCCGCCATTAAAAAAGAGGTTCCGGAAGTTGCCGTCATAACGGATATCGCCCTTGATCCGTACTCAAGCGACGGGCACGACGGCGTGGTGTCCCCGTCCGGGGAAATACTTAACGACGTAACAGTCGAGGTGCTCTGCAAGCAGGCCCTCTGCCACGGCGCCGCGGGAGTCGACATAGTAGCCCCAAGCGACATGATGGACGGGAGGGTCGGAGCGATCAGGGAGACCCTCGATGAAGAAGGATATACGAACGTTTCTATAATGTCGTACACGGCAAAGTACGCTTCCTCTTTTTACGGACCGTTTCGCGGAGCGCTTGATTCGGCACCCAGAGGCGGGGACAAGATGACTTACCAGATGGACCCCGCAAACTCGACGGAAGCCCTGAGAGAGCTCATTCTGGACGAAGAGGAAGGCGCGGACATGGTAATGGTGAAACCCGCGGGGTACTACCTTGACCTCGTATCGCTGTTTAGGGAAAACACCGATCTTCCCCTTGCCGCTTACCAGGTAAGCGGAGAATACCTCATGATAAAGGCGGCCGCGCAGTCGGGGTGGCTTGAGGAGGAAAAGATAATCCTTGAAAGCCTTCTTAGCATAAAAAGGGCCGGGGCCGACATCGTAATCACCTATTTCGCGAAAAAGGCGGCCGAAATTCTTAGCAGAACCTAGGGGTGAGGAAAAACCCGATCCACCGAGCGCTTTACAAAATTTTATAGTCGTATAGAATTCCCTTTCTCAAAAAAAACACTGGACAGACAAGATGAAAAAAGACATTCACCCAGATTATAACTATGTGGTTTTCAAGGATTCGTTCACCGGGCATATGTTCCTTACCCGCTCGACCAGGACATCGGAGGAAACCACCAAATGGGAAGACGGAAACGAGTACCCGCTTATAAGCGTGGAGATCTCAAGCGACTCTCACCCCTTCTATACCGGGAAGGAAAAGCACTTTAAAAAAGAAGGCAGGGTCGAGAAGTTCCGCCGCAAGTACCAGAAAAAGTCCGCCAAGGAAGAGACCGCGGAAACCGAATCGCAGTAATCCAGGATTTCTGATCTCGGAAAAACACTCGACGTGTCGCGCGGGCAGCCAAAAAGAAGAATCCTTAATCGTTGCCAAGGCTGTTGCTGAAGAGGCATTCAGTCCAAAGAATATCAATACTTGTTTCTTTTACCAAATCTTATTGCAAGAGTGTACTTTATTTGGTACAGTTCAAAATGATAAACGGAAAACGACTTCCGGTAAAATTTTTTGAGTCTGATGCGGGCAATGTGCCAGTTCGTGAATGGCTTTTATCTCTGAGTTCCGAGAATCGCAAGGCGATAGGCAAGGCCATACGCACGATCGAGTTCGGGTGGCCAATTGGAATGCCATTATGCCGTTCAATCAAGGGTTATGACGGATTATGGGAGATCAGGACGAATATATCGGATGGACGTATTGCACGAGTGTTTTTCTGTGTACAGAAAGGGGCAATGGTACTTTTGCATGGATTCATTAAGAAAACGCAAAAAACTCCTGTTAGGGAACTTGATATTGCATGGAGGAGAATGAGAGGTTTAAAATGACAGATGATATCGAAAAGGGGAAAGCTGGCGGTCTGTTTGAAGATTTTCTTAAAGAGCAGAAGATCTACGAGGAAACGACCGAACACGCGGTGAAGCGCGTTCTGGCGTTCCAGATTGCCCAAGTGATGAAGGAGCAAAATATCACAAAGGTAGAAATGGCCCGACGGCTTGAAACAAGTCGCTCCCAACTTGACAGGCTCCTTGATCCGGATAATGATGGGGTAACGCTGAGCGTCCTGTCCCGGGCGGCTCGGGTTTTAGGGCGTTCTCTGAGTATTGAATTGCGGTGAGTTTCTCTGATCGATAGCAGCAATCCTTCAATATTTCAGCGTTGAGTCTCTTACGACGCAGTTTCTGTTTCCGCGGCTACCCTTCAATACTGATCTTCTTCAATGTATTGTCTCACTGAGTACGGGGGGGTTCTGTAAAAAACAGCTTCATAATTAATTTTCTCTTTATCGTCTGTAGCAAGCCAAGGTATGTCGTTATGTGAATACTCCGCAATCTGTTTCGCATTCATATCAGATAATCTTTCAAGAACTTTATTAATTGTGCTTAGTTCATTTGCGCTTAGATTTGAAAGGTCCGCTTTGCGTAAAGGCAGATACTTAGTCTGCTCGTAATGATGTCTGGACTTAACTTTCTCTAAGTCTTCAGCATCAATCATTTCGTCGATAACTTTTATAAACTCAATTGGCGTTGGGCCGTATTTATTCTTTATATAAGTTGCCCCGATTAACTGCTCTTCGTGTTCTTCATAGTAGTCAAAGTCAATGAAATAGAGCATTTTTTGCAGAACGGACTCACCTATGTTCGGTTTTGCTCCTACTTCATTTAGAATGTATAAAAATACTTCTTTGAATTTATTTAAATTCTTTTGAGGTACATTTATTCTCAGAGTCTGTTTTTCCGGCTTAGCTTCCTTGCTTTTTTTAATAATGATTTCCACATTTCCCTCGTCGCTTATTAAATCATCAATGGAGCAGTGAAAAAAAATAGACAGCTCGTTTATTTCACCTAATTTTGGCATTCTCGCGCCGGTTTCGATATTTGATACAATTTCTCTGCTTGTGCCAATAACTTTTGCTAATTCCGCTTGAGAAAGTTTCCTGCCTTCTCTCAACCTCTTTATCCTTTCTCCCAGTTCTCCAGATTTAATCATTATGATATTATTGTAATGTTGTAATGTTTTATTGCAAGACTTGTAATGTTTTATTGCGTAGGCTATTTTTGATTCGGTATTCGTGGTTTTTCGGGGTGTGGGAAAATAACGGGATTTCGCAGATTGGATGTGTCGAGTCCCTCTAATTATTGGATCGCAATTTTCGGCTTTTAGGGGTTTCTGGCGGGAGTTGCGAAGACAGATTACCCCACGATTCTGTCTGTTATATCTTTACACATTGGGTAAATGAAAAAACCTATGACGATACCATCTGCCAAGGGACGCTTAGACGGTCTCGACCTCGCACGCTATTTCGCATTCGTCGGAATGGTTATCGTTAACTTCAAGGTAGTGATGAGTGATGGAGACGGCAGTTGCCTGTTAAGCCAACTCACTGGAGTTTTAGAGGGGCGAGCGGCGGCGACCTTTGTTGTTATAGCTGGTATTGGTTTGGGACTTGCTGGTGCGAAGAACGTCAACCGGACAATCTCGGTGACGACAAAGAGGGCTTTTTTCTTACTAGCGTTGGGTTTGGTAAACACACTCGTCTTCGATGCCGATATCATACATTACTATGCATTCTATTTCTTTTTCGGCATGCTTTTGCTTCCATATAGCAACCGTCTACTGGTTGTCGGAATTGTGTTGCTGAACATTCTGTTTCTCATCTTGATTCTGACCTTGAATTACGATTTAAACTGGAATTGGGAAGATTACAGCTATGCCGATTTTTGGACACTCTCCGGATTTATGCGGAACTTGTTCTTTAACGGCTGGCACCCAGTCATACCATGGTTGGGTTTCCTGCTGTTCGGGGTCGTGCTGAGCCGTCTTCCTCTTTCAGAGCGACCCACGCAGCGGAACCTGATTTTCGGAGGAGTGCTGGCTATTGCGGTTGCCGAGGGATTGAGTGCTATGATTTCACCAGTCCTCGCGTCAATCGACGTTGAACTGGCAGTCCTTGGTTCGACGCAACCTGTGCCGCCAGTACCGTTGTATATGTTAGCCGGGATTGGGGCCTCTTCTGTCGGGGTCGGCTTCTGTCTGATGATTGCGGAGTGGGCTAACAAGCACGGTATTGTGCGGGTCGTCCTTCCTGCCGGTCGCCAGACATTATCTCTGTACATTGCACATATTCTTGTCGGTATGGGAACTCTGGAAGCACTTGGGATGCTTGGGGGGCAGTCTATCACGGTAGCTGTCATAGCAGCAGTATTGTTCTGCATCGTTGCGACAATTTATGCGTTGCTATGGGTGCGGTGGTTCCGACGCGGGCCGCTTGAGACATTGATGCGCACTCTGGCGGGCTAAATTCTTGCCGCTTAAAATTAACCTGGTTTTCAGGAATAGTCCGTTATGTCCCTCTCAATAAGAGCATAAACAATGAAAAAGAAGAAAAGTGCTGATACTGAAGTCGATGCGTATGTATTCATAAAGAAGCATTAAAGGAACTTGGATGGGATGTAAAAAACCCTGAACTTGTGCCAGAAGGTCAAGTGTGGACTCAGAACCATGTCTTCCATAGATCACGAATCGCTCATTGGATTTAACGTGACATTTGTAAGTATTGATTAAGGAGATATTTACTGATGATAGGAAGTTATGAGCACAAAAAGAGTAATCAAACCATTTTCGTCGTTTGATGGAACTAGCTCTCAAACTATAGAAATTCAAGTCCATCCTACCCTTCAGACCAGCGCAACGATGAACAGGCGGGGGAAGGGATAAAGCGTACGGTTCCCCGAAACCTTGGGATAAGCATCCCGAAGCCGCCGCTTGTATACCTTTAAAAACCGATTCCTCTCAGTGTCGGGCAGACCATTTAAAATCGGGCGCAGACCGCTGCCCATAACCCATTCAAAAACAGGATTATCGCCTTCCAGCGCATGGAGATACCGCGTTTCCCAGATATCAAGGCGTCGCGTACAGGGAGAAAGGATATCGTAGTAGAACTCTGAATCCTCGACCCACTTGTTTGACAAAGCGGCAAGGAGTGAATCCTCGCCGACGGGCTTCCCGTCGGGACCGCCATTTGCCAACGTATCCCGCATCAGGCGGTGAGACGGGAGATCCCAGCTAAGCGGCATCTGGACCGCTAGGCAGCCTCCCGGGTTAAGATAGCTCACCAAGCGCGTAAACAGCTCAGAGTGACCGTTAACCCAGTGCAAAGACGCATTGGAATAAATAAGGTCCGGGTTCTCCTTCGGCACCCAGCTGCGGATATCGGCATCCGCCCAGTGTATGGTTGACG
This sequence comes from Thermodesulfobacteriota bacterium, assembly GCA_965204035.1. GTDB lineage: Bacteria > Desulfobacterota_D > UBA1144 > Nemesobacterales > Nemesobacteraceae > Nemesobacter. Next base: position 634,189 of record OZ241964.1, on the reverse strand, counting down.
GCTCCGCGGCCGCCTCGGCCAGCATCTGCGGTGAGTTGTCGATACCGTATACCTTGGATGAGGACCAGCGCTTCGCCAGAAGACGGGTGATGTGGCCCGAACCGCAGCCCAGGTCATAGATCACGCCCGGCGCTTCAAGGGATATACGATTCAGCAGTTCAAGGGCCGGTCGCAGGCGCTCCCGGGAGAATTTCAGGTACTGACCGGGGATCCAGCGCGTTCCGGCAACTTCACCCTGGTGCGCTCTTTGGGACATGCGATTTCCTCGCTCCACCCCTCGGACATATCCGCACGTTTTTGTGCGGAGTGGTCAGCAACGTCGTCTTTTTAACTTCAGGAACTACGATCAGTCGCCGCTCAGGTAACTTACCACGTCATCCTGAATGGACTCGTCCACGAGTTCCTTCCACTCCTCATTGCCGCTTGCTATCGACTCGCGTATTTTGGTAGCCGATATGAACCCTATGTTCTCAGGCGGAAAAAACTCGTTCATCTCGTAACCGACTCCCCTGCCCCAGTTTACCGATTCAATGTCCGGAATCACCATCACGACCACGTCATCCCCCTTGCTCTCGTGATATTTTCTTATCATTCCGACGGTCTGTTCCGTAGTGAAGGGGTTTTTCGGGTCGGGAGGAATATCCCTTACCATTATCAGACACGGAACTCCATTGTCGAGTTTCTGCCTGACAAGACTTATGTGTCCGGCGTGGTATGGCTGATACCTGCCGATGAATATGGCTCTTCTGGAAGAAGAGGGCTTTATGTCTGGATGACCGTGATTTTTACATTCCCAATTGCTCATTATTTACCTCGTCGAGTGGATTAAAAGAAGATTTTTACTAACTGAAAGACGCACGGATTATACACACGCCCGGTTTTTTTTCAACAGCGACCAATGAGAAAACCACCGAACAGTCCGCAGGTGCCAAAGCTTCAAACAGAAGGCATATGCGCCTTCTTCTCCGAGGTGCCCCCGAGCAGATCGATAAAACCGCCGAAAGTCCGCCTGCTGAGATCGGAAAGGGTATCTATGTATTTGGGCGTATCGGACCTTATAACATCGGGACTTATCTTGCCGCCGAGTTCTTCAATTTCCTTTTTGTTCACCGGAGCAACAAGCCAGCGCTCTATCATGGGCGCGTCAACCTCGAGGTGGAACTGGAACCCATATACCTTGTCTCCGTATCGAAATGCCTGGTTCGCACATGCGGGGGAGGTGACCAAGTGCACGGCGCCCGGAGGAATTTCAAAGGTATCCCCATGCCACTGAAATACCTTTTCAACCGCGCCGAATGCGCCTACAAGACGATCCTTCTTCCCCTCTTCGGTAGTGGAAACGTCATACCAGCCGATTTCCTTCTCCGGATTCTTATGAATCCGGGCTCCGAGGGCTTTGGCAATCAACTGCGAACCGAGACATATGCCGAGCACCGGAGCGTCCATATCGATAAACTCCCTTATGGATTCGGTTTCCGGTACGAGGTAAGGATACTCGTCGGTCTCGTCCACGTTCATCGGACCTCCAAGAACCACGAGACCGTCGTAGTTGCGGAGTTTGGGGATGTTGTAATTGGACCGGCCGAAGTTCACGTAACGTATTCTGAAACCGGCGCTTCTGAGCATTGGATGAAGCGTTCCCAGTATCTCGTGAGGCACATGCTGGAAGACAAGGAGTTTCGGCATGAGGCAGGATTTTAACCACTTTTCCGGCCCCTGTCATTTCGCCGGACTGGGGACAGTTCAGATCTCCCACTTGCCGCGCAGGGTCTTTTTCTCAAGAGAGGATTCAAGCGCGGACAGAAACTCCTTTCTGCTGATTTCTCTTCCTCCAAGAGTCCTCATATGATCCGTCGGAATCTGGGAATCTATGAGATCAAAACCGGATTCCCAGCATTTCCGGGCCAGATGGAAAAGGGCCACCTTGGAAGCGTCGGTTTCGAGGTGAAACATCGATTCTCCGAAAAACGCGCCGCCAAGAGACACTCCGTAAAGACCGCCGACAAGCTCTCCCTCCAGGTAGGTCTCAAAAGAATGGGCGTAACCCAGTTCATGCAGCTTCCCGTAAGCCGCCTTCATCTCCTCGGTTATCCACGTCCCGCTCTGCCCCTTCCTCTGGACCTGCGCGCAGTTCTCAACGACCGCGGCGAAATCCGTATCGGCCCTAACTGAGAACTTTCTGGAAGCTACCGTTTTAAAAAGGGTTTTTGAAAACCTGAAATCCCCCGGGAGAAAAACCATTCTCGGGTCGGGAGAAAACCATAAAATGGGGTCTCCCTCGGAATACCAGGGGAAAATGCCGTTTTCGTAGGCCAAAAGAAGCCTCTCGGGAGAAAGATCCCCTCCGACCGCCAGAAGGCCTTCCGGCTCCGCTTCGGATGGATCAGGAAACCTTATTCGGGAGTCGAGGAAGTAAACGGTCATCAGTTCCGGATAAAATCTTTTTAGTATACTGGCCGCTCACTCAGGGAAGTCCCTCGGGTTTGTCGGTTCACTGAAGATCCTGCTTTCCCCAGGTCCTTTCAATGAAGCCTGCCCTCCCAGAACCTATCTTGTAATTGCCGTAGTGAATCGGGTTTTTCTGGTAGTAATTCTGGTGGTACTCCTCCGCCCTGTAGAAAGAGACGAACTTCTCTACTGAGGTGACTATCGGCTTTTTGAATTTTCCCGACTCCTCGAGTTTCTTTTTCGAGAGAAGAGCCTTTTCCTTCTGCGAATCATCGTGGTAGAAGATGGCGGTTCTGTAGTGCCTTCCCCTGTCGGCGAACTGCCCGTCCACCTGGGTCGGATCAATGTTTATCCAGAAAGTCTCAAGAAGGGTCTCGTAGTCTGTCTTCGCGGGATCGTAAACGACCCTTATCGCTTCCGCGTGGCCCGTTCTGCCCTGCCAGACCTGCTCGTAGGTAGGGTTTTTCTCCTTTCCCCCCGAGTAGCCCACTACCGTTTCGACAACCCCGCTGAGGCTATCAAAAGGAGGCTCCATGCACCAGAAGCATCCCCCGGCGAAAGTCGCCTCCATGTAACCGCTGTTTTCCCCGCTTTCCATGTCTTTAACCTCCCCTACACTTTCGTTGTACACGGGAAAAGCCGCGCCCGCAAGCACAACAAGCGCCAAGACAAAAACCCTGGACCAGAAATCACGTCTCATTTTTCTTCACACCAGCAAAAACCGGAAGATTTCCGGCTCCGAAAACCCGTAGAGCCGCCCCCAGGCGGGAATCAGTTATAAACCCTTATTTCGTTATAAAGCGCGTCCCTCTCAACGGGAACATACCCCGAATCCCGGATCATCTTTATCATGAAATCCCTGCTGTGACCCACTTCCGAGGGGGCGCCGGCGTCGTGGATGATCTTCTCCCTCATTATCGTTCCGTCCGCGTCGCTCGCGCCGTAATGCAGGGCCACCTGGGCCGCTTTCTCCCCGAGGGTGATCCAGTAGGACTTTATGTGAGGGAAGTTGTCAAGGTAGAGCCTCGCAAGCGCGTGAACCTTCATGTCGTATGAGGCTGGAAAAGGTCTTACGTTCTTAAGACCAGTGTTCTCAGGCTGGAAAAGAACGGGTATGAACGCGAAAAAGCCCGGGGAATCGTCCTCTATTCTTCTAAGCCTCTCCATGTGGTCAACGACATGGAAAGGCTTTTCAAGATGGCCGTAGAGTATGGTGGCGTTCGTAGGAATGCCGAGCGTGTGAGCCAGGCGGTGGATTTCCTCCCATCTTGTCGCAACCGTTTTCGGCGCGCAGATTTTCTTTCTCACCTCTTCGTGCAGTATCTCCGCTCCCCCGCCCGTAAGTGCGTCAACGCCCGCGTCTTGAAGGGCGAGAAGCACATCCTTAAGAGAAAGGCCGCTTATCTCCGAGAACCAGTCGATCTCAACCGCGGTGAAGGCCTTTACGTGAATGCTCGGGAAGTGGCGCTTTATCATCTTCACTATGTCAAGGTAATGATCGAACTCCCAGTCGGGGTGAAGGCCGCCGACTATGTGAACTTCTTTCATCTCCTCGCTCAGCATGGAAAGCATCTGCTCGTCTGAGAGCTCGTAGGCGTTTGCGGACTTTTTCGTGGTTCCAAAAGCGCAGAACCGACACGATATGGCGCAAATGTTTGAAGGATTTATGTGGCGGTTCACGACGAAGTAGACCTTTTCTCCCGATTTCTTTCTCTTAACGTAATCCGCCATCATGCCGACGGTGTTAAGATCGGGGGAACCAAGTATCGAAAGCCCGTCTTCAAAGGAAAGCCTGCGGCCCCCGGCGACCTTCTCCATTATGGGGAGCAGGTTCGGGTCGGTGCAGAAGCTCTCGGTCAGTTCCTGTACTCGCTCCATCTCGTCTCAACCTTGTCCTTTATATCCTCTGACATCTCTATTACCGGGGGATACCACTCCTTCACAGTGGCGTCAATCCCCATCCTGCCGTCGTAAACGACCGCGGATCCCCGAAGTTCCGTATGCTCGAATAAAACATCCAGGTAAGGATCAAACCTAGTAAAGATACCCCAGATAAGCTCCGTGTCATCATTTAGATCTATATCCGGGCTCACAAGCGCTATTATGCGCACCCCCTCAAGCCCCGGAGTATCAAACAGCCTGCGTATCATTTCCTTGGGGTCGGTCCGGGACTCATCTATCCGAACGACGCAGAAACCTCCAGAAAGAAGTCTGAATCCCGTTATCTCCGGGTGTTTTTCCCTGGGATCGGGAACTTCCCTGGCGTAGGTTTTTCTCTCGGGGGAGTTTTTCCTTACGGCGTTTATTCCCATCTTGCTTCCCACGTTGAACTTGTTGCTCGTGAAGTCAAGGGTGTCGAGGGGAGCCCACTGTATCATGAGGAAATCCTCCCTGGGATCGAAGTTCTCCCCGATCTCGTGAAGCACCGCCGAGAAATCCCTCGGGTCAACGTCGCTTGAAACGCAGACCATGCACTTTGTGAGAAGCAGCTGCCCGGTTCCCCAGAGCGCAAGCATCGCCTTTACCCCGCCCTTGGGATAGCGCTCGTCGACTGAAACAGCGAGCAGGTTGTGGAATCCCGCCTCGGGATACGCCCACATGTCCTTTACCTCGGGCTGTATTATCTTTATAAGCGGGGAGAACATCTCGCCGGCGGCAATCCCGAGGTAGACATCCTCCTTGGGGGGTTTACCGACAACGATGGAAGGGTAAACGGGATTTCTTCTGTGGGTTATTTCGCTCAGGTTAAAAACGGGGAAATCGGCCTCCATCGAGTAGTGACCGAAATGATCCCCGAAGGGTCCTTCCTGTCTCAGCACGTCCCTTGGAACTGAGCCTTCCAGTATGAATTCCGCCTCGGCAGGAACGTGAAGCGAGATGCTCTTTCCTTTTACCATCGGCATCGGGCTTCCGCGAAGATAGCTCGCAAACGCAAGCTCATCCATGCCGTCGGGAAGCGGAGCGACTGCGGAGAAGATCATCCTGGGGTCTCCCCCGAGGACTACCGCGGCCTCCAGATCTCTTCCCAGTTTTTTCGCTTCGTGGTAGTGCGCCGCTCCTCCCTTGTGCGCGTGCCAGTGCATCCCTGTGGTCCTGCGGTCATACACCTGAAGCCTGTAGATCCCGAGGTTCCTCGAGCCCGTGGCTGGATCCCTCGTCAGCACCAGGCCGAAAGTGACGAACTTGCCCCCGTCGCGCGGCCAGCATTTCATAACGGGGAGCTTTGAGAGGTCGGGTTCTGCTTCAATCTGCTGAACGTCACCGCGCCTTACCTTCCTGGTTCTCATGGAGAGAAGACCCGTGGCTTTGGGAAGCACGGAAAAAATCCCCTGTATCGTCGGAGGGTTAACCTTGCGGAATATCTCGACCAGCTCCTCGCCGACGTCCGAGGGTTTTCTGCCGAGGGCAAGCTCCACCCTCTGCTCCGTGCCGAAGAGATTTATCACCAGGGGAAAGTCCGATCCCTCGACATTTTCAAACAGAAGAGCGGGACCGCCTTCTTTCACCGTCCGCGACGCTATCTCCGTTATCTCAAGGTCGGGAGAGACCTCGGTCTTTACTCTCTTGAGGTCGCCTGTGCTTTCAAGATGGCTTATAAAGCTCGCTAGATTGGGAAAACCTTTTGGGGGCATGGGAAAAGACTACTCCAGTTCTTCCCTTTTCCATCCCCTGCCGGTATCGACGCCGACAAGACCCAAAAGCTTGTCAACATAACCGCCCACCACGTCTGAAACCGACTCGGCCCCCATATAATCAGTAGGAGAAATAGGAGCGATCACCACTCCCTCGCGGGAGAGCTTAAGGGCGTTTTCAAGGGCGATAGTGCCAAGCGGCGTCTCGCGCAGGGCGATTATGAGCCTTCTTTTTTCCTTTAGCGCCACGGCGGCTATTCTCGTTATCAGGGTATCGGCTATGCCGTTTGCGATTTTCGCCAGGGTGGAAACCGAACAGGGAACTATGACCATGGAGTCGAAATGGTTGCTTCCCGAAGAGAACGGGGACGCGAGGTCAGAATCGCTGTAAATATCGGTTACCCAGGGGCGCATTTCCTCGACCTTGAGGCCGAGTTCCTCGTGAAGGACCCTCTTTCCCCACTTGCTTGCCACCAGGTATTTCTCATCAGGGCATCTTCTGAGGAAATCAACCCCGTAAGCGACTCCGGAAGCTCCCGTAATTCCTACTATGGTTCTCATGGTCAGGGTAAGTATATACCCGCGAGGGTGAAAAACAAAACCGCAAAACCTACAAGAATGTTGATTCTGAAAAAAGCGGAATCAACCCGCCCGAAGCTTCCGTGCTCAAGGTAAAGCAGGTAGCCGCAGAGTAAAAGCGGCAAAAGCGCGAACAGGGTCCGAAACGATAGAATATAGAGAAACACGAGGCAGGCGAACGAAAGCAGGTGGGAAATCCTTGAGACAAGCAGCGCCCTCCGCCTGCCGAAACGGGCAACGAGTGAGTAAATTCCGCGGCGGCGGTCAAACTCCTCGTCGGCCGTGGCGTATATTATGTCAAATCCTGAAATCCAGAGGAAAGTGAAAACCGAAAGTACAATCGCCGGAAGCATCTCCTCAAGGGAGCACCTCACGGCAAGCCATCCGCCAAGCGGACCGAGCGCGAGGGAGAGTCCCACGCCGAAATGACAGAGGCTGGTAAATCTCTTCATCAAGGGATAGACGGTAAACGCCAGAAGCGGAAGCGGAGAGAGAAGGAAAACGAGCGGACATATGAGATAGGCGGAGACAAAGTAAAGCAGGGCCCCAGCGGCCGCCACGGCCAAAGCCTCGCCCATGCTCATCTTGCCCGAGGGAAGCTCTCTCTGCGTGGTTCTCGGGTTCTCCCGGTCTATTTCCCGGTCAAAGATCCTGTTAAGCGCAAGCGCAGCGGTCCTCGCTCCCGTTCCCGCGAGCACTATCAGCACGAAAAGTCGGGCACTGAAAATCCCGTCAGCAGCCAAAAAAGCTCCCGCAAAAATAACGGGAAGGGAAAAAAACGTATGTTCTATTCTGAGAAATCCCGAGAGATTCTTTAAAAACGTCATTTTGGATACGAATTCTACCGGATGTTTCGTCCGTGCGGACGGTCTTTCGGGCGGATAGTCGCCCGCAGAGAACACATCCGCAGCTTACTTTGCCTGTCATCTAAAATAACAGTAATCTTCTCGAACACACGGGAAATTTCAATGAAAATCAACGTTTTGAGTCCGGAAACAGACAATGGAAACATGTGAAGCGCTTATTTTAAGGAAATCAAGCTACGGGGAAGCCGATCTCCTGGTGACCCTTTTCTCAAGGGAACTCGGGAAATTCAGGGCGCTTGCCAAAAACGCGAAAAAAAGCCAAAAGCGCTTCGGGGGACGTCTCGATTTCTTTAACCGCCTGGCAATCGAAGTAACCCTGAACAAGGGAAGATTCAATCTTATCGGGGACGTGACACTTAAGGGAAGCTACAGGGAAATAGCCGAGTCTGTGGATTCTTTCGTCACGGGAACCCGGGTTCTTGAACTGCTTGATTTCCTCACTCCCGAACAAGAGCCTGCGGGCGAACTGTTCGACCTCGCCACGGACACACTCGGGCTTCTTTCAAAAAAACGGGAACCGTACTCCGTTTTTCTCATTTTCTTCCTCAGAGCGCTTACCCTTTGCGGCTACAGGCCCGATCTGCGCTTTGCCAGGGAAAAAGATGTCGCGGGTTTTGACGTTGAAAAGGGAAAACTCGGCAATCTTGAGAAAACACGCGGTAAACCAAACACCTACCCATTCCACATGGACATAATGAGACACCCGGAAATCATGGACACAAACCCAGAGAAGGTAAAAAACAACATAAGGGTTCTCACGAGATACGCCGAATACCGTACCGGAAGACATCTTGAAAAAACCGGGTTCGCTGACGAAACCTGAGCATGAAACAGAGCGCCTCCACCGAAGGCCCCCCGGGTCAGGTCCTGTAATCGGAGTTAATAGAGACGTACTCGTGGCTGAGATCGCTCGTGAGAATCGAGTAGGCCGCTTTCCCCTCCCCGAGGCTAAGTGTCACCGTAAAGGACGGTTTTTTGAACACGGAGGCAAACCTTGATTCCGGCTTGGACCTTACCCCTTTTGAAAACACCTCCACTCCGCCAAAATAAAGCTTTATTCTTTCCGGATCGAACTTCACGCCGGCCCTTCCGGCGGCCGCCACTATCCTTCCCCAGTTCGCGTCCTCCCCGTAAAATGCGGTCTTAACGAGCTGGGAAGTGGCTATCGTCCTCGCGACCTTCTCGGCGTCCTTCTCGGTCCTGGCTTCCGTAACATTGATCCTGACAACCTTCGTAGCCCCCTCGCCGTCGCTTACTATCATCCCGGCGATCTCCCCGCATAAAGACGAAAGCACATCCACGAACCTGCCGTAATCCCCGCTTTTCTCCGTGATCTGCCTGTTTCCGAGGACACCGTTTGCGAGGATGAAAACGGAGTCGTTGGGGGAAGTGTCCCCGTCAACCGTTATGGCGTTAAAAGAGCCGCCTGCCGCCGCCAAAAGAGCTTTTGAAAGAGCTTTCCGCTGAACATTAAGGTCGGTCATTATAAAACAGAGCATGGTCGCCATATCAGGGCATATCATCCCCGCTCCCTTGCCGATAGCCGAGACGGTGGCGGTCCCCTCCCCCACGGCAAGCTGCCTTGACGCGTACTTGGGAAATGAGTCGGTCGTCATGATGGCTTCAGCCGCCTCGCGGACATTGTCCTCTCCAAGAGCTTTTATGAGCTTGGGAATGGACTTTTTGATTTTCCCGACGCGCAGCCACTCCCCCGTAACCCCGGTTGACGAAGGAATCACTAGCGATTCATCTATTCCGAGCCGCCCGGAGAGCGTGTTCGCAACTTCAAGTGAGTCTTCGTAGCCCCTTTGGCCCGTAAAAGCGTTAGCATTCACGCTGTTTACTATCAGCGCCTGACAGAACCCGCCTGCGATTCTCTCCTGCCCAACAAGCACGGGAGCGCCTTTTATTAAGTTTTTCGTGAATATGGCGGACGCGCGGGCCGGAACCGTTGAGAATATAAGCGCCAGATCCCTCTTTTTGTTTTTCTTAAGCCCGGCGGATACACCGCTTAGCAGAAATCCCGGTACGTTTTTCATAGGGAAATTATATACAAACTATACTGTCTACGGAATAAAAGCCGGGAAAACCGGAAACAGGCCGCTATAGCGGCCGGAAGAAAGACTCAAGATATCCCTTCCCTTAACAACTGCACACCGGTTCACCCGTGATCGGAGCCCGTAATCTCGCTTATGTCGCTGATTCCGTTTTCATCCATGAACCGGAGAAGCCCTCTGTTTATGGAGTTCGCAACCGACAGGCCCTCTCCGCGAAGACCCGTGACCACCTGGAGGGCCTTCGCGCCCGCGCGAAGCTTCTCAAGCGCAGAAGCCGCGTCGCTCACGCCCCCGACCCCGATTATCTCAAGCTTCCCGCCGGTGGTACGGTAAATGTGGGAAATAATTGACGTCGAAAGCGACCTGTACTCAGAATCGTTTCCGCTTATCCCCCCGGGAAGACCTTCCCACTTCGCACCATACTTTCTCTTGAGAGCCCGGTTGTCACTCGTGTTGGTGGCGATTACGCCCGAAATCCCGGAATCAATCACTACCCCAAGGAGATCGTCTATCGCTTCTATGGAAAGATCGGGGGAGATTTTTACGAACAGGGGCCGCCCAACGCCCGAGGAATCAACGAGTGACTCCGTTACCGCACGTATTATCTCCTTAAGGCGCCCTCCGTCCTGAAGCTTCCTCAGCCCCGGGGTGTTGGGGGAACTCACGTTTATGGCGAAGTAGGAAGCGTCGGAGCGGAATTTCCGCGCGACGGCGGCGTAGGCCCGCGGGGCATCATCATGGCTTACATCAGAGTTTATGCCCAGGTTTATCCCCACCGGCATGTCCAAGTGCCCGTACCACCTGAGGTTCTCCAAAACAGCATCCATCCCCGGGCTGTTAAGGCCAAGGGAATTAAGGCACACATCGGGGGTTACCATGAACTGCCTGGGCCTGGGATTTCCTCTCTGGGACCTCTCCACGACCGAACCCACCTCGACCCCCGCAAAACCAATTGAGTAAAGCGCCCGAAGCGCCCTGCCGGTCTTGTCCCACCCGGCACCCACTATAAGCGGGTTCTCAAAAGGTATCCCGGCTACCGTGACGGCTAGTCTTCTGTTCCCAAACCTGCTTCCGCCGCTTGCGGCTAATTCAAGCAGTCTCAGGGTAAGACCCGAGAGCTCGCAGACATGCATGAGCTCCTTTACGTTATGGTGCCACGTTTCTGAATCAAGACGGTCAAGGACCGGCCTTAGGAAAGTTTTATAGATCATGCCCTTTTGAGAATTCTATCCGAACAAGGCGGGAGCAGGCAAAACCGGGCGCGGGCGGATCAGACGTTGAACCTGAAAAACATGACGTCCCCGTCGCAGACCTCGTAGTCCTTTCCCTCAAGCCTCATCTTCCCGGCCTCCCTTACCATCTGCTCGGAACCCTCCCTCACGTAGTCCTCGTAGGATATGGTCTCGGCCCTTATGAAACCCCTTTCGAAATCGGTATGGATCATCCCGGCCGCCTGGGGCGCCCTGGTTCCGCGCTTCACCGTCCAGGCCCTTACTTCCTTCGGTCCCGAGGTGAAATAGGTAAGAAGCCCGAGATTCGAGTACGCGCAGTTAACAAGCCTGTCAAGACCGGAGGCGCGAAGCCCGAGTTCCTCGAGAAAAACAGCCTTCTCCTCGCCCTCAAGCTCGGCTATCTCGGCCTCTATCCTGGCCGAAACGATTATTATATCGTCTCCCGAGCCCTCCGCGTGCTCCCGCACCTTCCTGACCTCGGCGTTTTCCCCCGCTCCCGAGACCTCCTCTTCCGAGACGTTGCAGACGTAGATAACGGGTTTTTCGCTAAGGAGAAAAAGCTCCCTTACAGCGTCCGTGCTTCCTTCCGGGCGCGGGAAATCCCTCGCGCGCCGCCCGCTTTCTATAAACTCCCGAAGCGACTTCACCGTTTCAAGCTCCCTTATTATGTCCTTATCCCTGCTTTTGGCCTGATTTGCGAGTTTCTCCTCCCTTTTCTCCACCGTCTCGAGATCCTTGAGGATAAGTTCGTCCTCGATAGTGCGGATGTCGCGGATGGCGTCGATCCCCTCCTCGACATGGATTACGTTTTCATCCTCAAAACATCTAACGACATGGAGTATCAGGTCAACCTCCCTTATGTGCGACAAAAAGGCGTTTCCCTTGCCCTTTCCCTCAGAAGCCCCCTTCACAAGGCCCGCGATGTCGACAATCTCCAGGCTGGTGGGAACGGTCTTCTGGGGTTTTACTATGTCCGAGAGGGCATAAAGCCTCGGGTCCGGGACCCCTACCACTCCCACGTTGGGGTCTATTGTGCAGAAAGGAAAGTTGGAGGCCGCCGCACCCGCGTTTGTAAGCGCGTTAAAGAGAGTTGACTTCCCGACATTGGGAAGCCCTACTATTCCGCATCGAAGTCTCATCTGTCTTTAGTTTTCCGCTGCCTGTAAGGAAATGGGGTGGATGACCGGATTTGAACCGGCGACCTCTTGGGCCACAACCAAGTGCTCTAACCGGGCTGAGCTACACCCACCGCTGAAATCTTCATTGTCTATGGGGTAAAAACCGAATTTGCTAATATACCGGCAAGCTTGTTAACAGACAAATTGTCGAGAGAAAGTCGTCAAAAACCCTATGCCTACTGTCGGCGGCACGGGGTCGGCTACAACCGAATCAGCAAGCCGTCGCTGCCGGACAGACGTCGGGGTCGTTTCTGATTACAGCTTAAACACACGATTTCCAAAATCTGACCGTTTTAGTATAGTATCGGCATGTCTGCCGACACTTCCACTTTGCGATCAGACGTCCGCTACGAACCCAACGACAGACCGCCAACGCTACTGGTAGCCGGGCTGGGCTTGCAACTTGCCATTCTCACCATATCGGGGATCGTCCTCACGCCGTTAATCGTGATCAAGGCGGCCGGCGGATCTGAGACTTACATGATGTGGGCGGTATTCGCATCAGTCGTGATCAGCGGGATCAGCACGATACTGCAGGCCATCAAAGTTGGTCGAATCGGCGCAGGTTATGTCCTCCTGATGGGCACCTCCGGCGCATTCATCGCAATCTGTATCACTGCGATCGCGGAAGGCGGACCCGCCATGCTGGCGACGCTCGTCATTATCTCGTCCTTGTTTCAGTTTGCCTTGGCGAAACGTCTTTCCCTGTTTCGCCGGATACTCACCCCCACAGTCGCGGGCACGGTAATCATGCTGATTTCCGTCACCGTGATGCCAATAATTTTCGATCTGCTGGACAACGTTCAGGATGCCGCACATCCCCAGGCCGCCCCCCTAAGTGCGCTCGTGACCGTACTTGTCATCACTGCCATCGCCCTCAAGGGCACTGGTGTATTTCGACTTTGGGCACCCGTAGCAGGCGTCATTTTAGGGTCCATTGTCGGCGGCTTTTTCGGAATTTACGACACGGCACGCATTTCCGAGGCCGCCTGGATCGGGTTTCCGAAAGGAGGCTGGCCCGGCCTGGATCTGAGTTTTGGACCGGCATTCTGGGCGCTTCTGCCCGGGTTCATATTTGTCACCCTGATTGGTGCAATCGAAACAGTTGGCGACTCCGTGGCAATTCAGCGCATTTCGTGGCGACGGCCGCGAGCCGTAGACTTTCGCTCCGTTCAGGGGGCTGTGGCTGCCGATGGGGTGGGCAACCTGCTATCCGGGTGCGCCGGCACGATTCCAAATACGACGTACTCGACCAGCGTATCGATAACGGAACTTACCGGAGTGGGAACCCGGACAGTCGGGATTGCCGCGGGCATCGTCTTTCTCATCCTGGCATGCTTCCCCAAGGCGCTCGGCGCAATTCTTGCAATTCCGAGTCCGGTGGCCGCCGGGTACCTGGCCATCCTGGTAGCCATGCTGTTTGTGGTTGGAATGAAAGTTGTCGTCCAGGATGGAATTGACTACCGCAAAGGCATGATCGCAGGAGTTTCATTCTGGGTAGGCGTCGGCTTTCAGAACGGCGTGATCTTCCCTGAGTACTTTGCGGAATTTGCCGGCGGCTTATTGCAGAACGGCATGACGGCAGGTGGTCTCACCGCTCTGCTCCTGACGCTTTTCATTGAAATCACTGAACCTCGGCGCAGACGCATAGAGCTTCCGTTCCACATTACGATATTGCCGAAAATCCGGGAGTTCCTGCAATCGTTTGCTTCCCACAGCGGTTGGGGGGAGACGATGGCTGACCGCCTTGAACTCGCCAGTGAAGAAACCCTGCTCACACTGCTTGAGCAGAAAACGGAATCAGGCCAGGAAGAACCATTGCGGCGGCTGCGCCTTATTGCGCACAGGGAAGGCAACGAGGCTGTGCTTGAATTCATCGCATCAGCCACTGAAGAGAATCTCGAAGACCAGATCGCGCTGCTGGGCGAGCGAGCGACGGAAGCCCCGACTGAACAAGAGGTGTCTCTGCGGCTGTTGCAACACATCGCCTCATCGGTGCAGCATCAGCAGTATTACGACACGGACATCCTCAAGATCCGCGTGAAGGCACCTGTCCACTCATCCGACTGAGCGGCTGAAGCAGGCGGCGCGCAGGGGCCCGGGGGATACGGGTGACCGTGGCAAGGCCGCTTCTGCAAGAACGCGCGACAGAGAGAACCGCCGGATTTCTGCCTTGGAAGATTCCAGGCGCATCAGCAGGAAAATACCGGCTTCTGAGTTTATTTGTACCGTCAGGAATTGACAGCACATGCCGCTAGCAGCATTATTCTTCCCATGTTTAATAGCGAGAGGATACTGTAATGAGCTCAGTTATAACTGTCCGTAATATTGATCCGGGAGACAAATCCTGGCTCAGGCGTGAGGCCCGTCATCAGGGCATCTCAGTGGAGGGACTTGTACGTCGTCTGATACACAAACAGCGTGAAAGATCGCAAACCCGCTATACCAAGCTCTCGGAGGCGTTCAGACACTACTTCGGGCCGGACCACGGGGTTGAACTTCCATTGCCTGTACGTTATGGGTACAAACAGGTCTCCCTCCCGGACGAAAAGCAGCAATGATCGCCGCCACCGCAGTTTGTCATGGACTTACCATTGTTACACGCAACGAGCACGAATTCCGCAATACGGGTGCCGATACGGTTAACCCGTGGACAGGATGCCGCGCTTAATCCCCTTAACATCCAGCTCCGTTACCGCGGTTCCGGGACAACCCGCGCCAAAAGCAGATGTTATAAGCCTGAATGGGAACAAAAACCTGCCTGAAAGCAACCCGTCTCCCCATATTTGATTTAATCGAGAACTTGTTTATACTAGCCAATTTTCATTCAATCATAACAGGCATCCTAGGAGCGAATAACCAATGGGCACCACACTGCACATAAGAGACAGCATCGAGCAATCCTACGGGGACGTTTACACGCCGGAGGCGCTGGAGGCCCTTGAATTCATGGCCCGCTATAACGGCGAGCAGAAGGCCCTTATGGAAAAAAGGACCCAGAGAAGAAAAAGGCGCTATGAATCCAAGGAAAGAATAACTTTTCTTGATCCCGATTCCCTTATTCCGCGCACCAACATGAAGGTCCAGGACGCAAGGGACGGAAAATTCGAGGGCCCCGAGATCCCTCATGACCTAAAAAGACAGTGGGTACAGGGAACTGGCCCCGCGGCAAAACCTAACTCTCCGGTTGAAAACAGCATAAGAAACGTCGCCTACGCCCTTCTCTCGGGCGCGGACGGGTGGATGTTCGACGGCGAGGACGCGCTGGGACAGATCTCGACCATGTCCCTTGACAACCAGCGAAACCTCAAGCTCGCGATCGCAAGGGACGAGGTGTTCATGAAAACCGCGGAAGTCGTGGCGGGGCAGATGAACAGTTGGGGACAGGAATTTTTCGGACATGACATAATCGAGGACTGGGAAAAGCAGCTTGACTTCACCACGGTGATTTTCAGGGCGAGGGGACTTCACCTCGACGACCGCCACATACGCGACGCTGACGGCGTAGCGCTTTCGGCTTCCGTGGTCGACATGACGCTTTTTGTCGTTAACAACTACGGGGAGCTTGCCAAGAGAAACTCATCCATAGTCCTTTACCTGCCGAAGATCCAGACCGCGGAGGAAGCCGCGCTCTGGAACGAGATGCTAAGCGCACTTGAAGGCCACATCGGGCTTCCCGAAGGCACGATAAAGGTATACGTGCTTATAGAGCAGCTCGAGGAAACGTTCCAGCTCATGGAGATAAGAGCAGTTTTGGGCAAGCACTTCGCCGGGTTTAACACCGGCAGGTGGGATTACATAAACAGCGTCTCTGACGCCATGGCGTGGGATGAGGATTTCGTTAACCCGAACATAGAGTCTATCACCATGACCTACGGATACATGAGAAACTACGAGGACCGCGTCAGAAGGGCCGTAAACACCCCGGACGTAAACGGGAACTTCGCGCTCTGGCAGGGAGGAATGGAGCCGAACATACCCGTGGGATCGAAGGAAGGGGTCGAGAGCAGCATGGAGAAGGCCTACGCAGGGGCCGTAAGGGAGCAGCAGGAAGGAGCAAGCGGCAAATGGGTCGCCCACTGGAAGATGGTCCACATAATAAGGCCGGTCTGGGATAAGGCCGGCGAGGAGAACCAGCTCGGAAGAGAGTTCCCCCCACTTACCTACACCCGGGAGGACGCGGACGGCCTCATACTTCTTGAGCCCGCCCCGAGAACGATAAGAGGGGCGCGCAACCTGCTCAGCGTCGGACTTCAGTACGGAAACGCGTTCGGCCAGGGATTCCAGGCCGCGGCGCTTAAGCCCGCCGACTTCTTCGGAAACGACGATATCCTCTACCTGATGGAGGACGCGGCGACCGGGGAGATAAGACTCAGCATACTCTGGGAGTGGATCCACAAGGGAGCGGAGCTCACCGAGGATGACGCCGAAACCGGGCTTAAGGCCGGAGACACGTTCACCGTCGGGGTCTTCGAGAGGCTTCTTGAGGAAGAGTACGCGAAGCTCCAGGCGGCAAGCGACAGGGACGTCCACGACATCTCTAAGCCCACAACCCTTCCGATAGCGAAGCAGATAGTGAAAGCCTACGTGCTTGACGACGTAAAGGTGCCGTGGTACATAGACCTGCTCAACATAAACCTAAACAACCACGACCACGATGTGGCCTCGCAGAGAATCGAACTCTACATGACGGAGTTCGCGGGCAATGACACGAGAATCACCGAGAACCTCGATTTCGTAATCTAGGTTCCCGAAGAAACAACCATTTTTATTTTCAGGAGAGTATATCGATGAGCCAGTTAGAAGCTGAGATAAGGAAGACGAAAAGGTATTTCTCAAGCGCGCGCTTCAAGGGAATAACCCGTCTTTACTCGCCCCGCCAGGTGGTGGAGCAGAGAGGAACCATAAGAAGAGACTACTCAATCGCGAAAAACGCCGCGGGGGCGTTCTACAAGAGACTCCGCGAGCTTTTCTCGGAGCGAAAGCAGATAACGTCCTTCGGCCCCTATTCGCCCGGCCAGGCGGTCATGATGAAAAGAAAGGGAATAGAGGGCATATATCTCGGCGGATGGGCCACGTCGGCAAAGGGATCGATCGGCGAGGACCAGGGAGCGGATCTCGCGAGCTATCCGCTTAGCCAGGTGCCGGACGAGGCGGCCCCAATAGTGAGGGCTCTTCTCGCCGCGGACAAAAACCAGAGATACAACCGCGCCCGGATGACCGAGAAGGAGAGGCAGCAGACTCCCGAGATCGACTACAGCCCATTCATAATCGCCGACGCGGACACTGGGCACGGGGGAGACGCCCACGTCAGAAACCTTATCAGAAGGTTCGTCGAGGCGGGCGTTACAGGCTATCACATAGAAGACCAGAAGCCCGGAACCAAGAAATGCGGTCACCAGGGCGGAAAGGTTCTCGTTCCTTCCGACGAGCAGATAAAGAGGCTTAACGCCGCCCGGTTCCAGCTCGATATCATGGAAGTGCCCGGAATAATAGTCTCAAGGACCGACGCCGAAGCCGCCACCCTTCTTGACGGAAACGGGGACGAGCGGGACCAGCCGTTTGTCCTGGGAGCAACCAAGCTCAATATCCCCAGCTACAAGAACGCCTACCTCGCGATCCTTAAAAGAATCCACGAAAAAGGCGTAAAGGAGATAAACGGCCACAAGCTCTACAAGATAGGCAAAGAGGTCTACGCGGAGACGGACAAGTGGCTCGAGGAAACCGGCATAGCCTCATTTATAGACGAGAACATAGAGGCAATGAAAGGGGATACCCAGGATCTTGAAACCGCTTTGGATTCCGTAGTCACCAAGTTCGTTGAGATATGGGAAGAGGAATCCGGCTTAAGCACCTTCGGCGAAACGATAGAGACGCTAATGGAGTTTAACATGGAGCAGGGCATTGAGTTCGACATGACCGTCGAGCAGTGGAGGGAGTTTGCCAAGACCGCTTCCACGAAAGACGCCATGGAGAAGGCCGATTCCCTGGGAATCGACTACATATGGGACCCCGAGATTTCAAGAACGCCCGAGGGGTACTCCCAGGTAAAAGGCGGGATCGAATACGCGATCGCAAAGTCGCTTGCCGTGGCGCCATTTGCCGACCTGCTCTGGATGGAGACCAAGACGGCGGACCTTGAGGACGCAAGGCAGTTCGCAGACGCCATCCACGAAGTTTTTCCAGACAAGATGCTTGCCTACAACCTCTCTCCTTCCTTTAACTGGGACACGACGGGAATGACCGATGAGGAGATGAAAAAATTCCCCGAGGAGATAGGAAAGCTCGGCTTCGTGTTCGATTTCATAACCTACGGAGGCCACCAGATCGACGGCATGGCTGCCGAAGAGTTCGCGACCGCGCTCATGGAAGACGGCATGCTGGCCCTGGCGCGCGTGCAGAGAAGGCTGAGGCTCATAGATTCGCCTTACAAGACTCCCCAGACCCATGTCGGGGGACCCCGCATGGACGGAGCGCTTGTTGCAAGTTCCGGAAGAACCGCGACCACGAAAGCCATGGGCAAGGGTTCGACCCAGTTCCAGCACCTGGTTCAGACAGAGGTTTCCATCAAGCTTCTCGAAGAGTGGCTTGAGGCCTGGGCGAGGCACTACAAGATCGAAGACAGCTTCACCGTTGAGCTCAAACCTCACACCGTGGGAACTTTCGTGCTTGAGCTGAACATCATGAACGGCAACGGCGATAAGGTAGCAGATGTCATATTCGAGATTCTGCAGGACAGAAAGGGAGAGAAAATACTGACGGTGAGGGACGAGAACAATTTTGATACATCCCTTCGCCGGAAACGCCTCGCGACTATGCTTCACCTGTTCCTGATTCACCGCTACAGAACAGATTTCGTGCATTACGTAAGCCCCACGGAAGACAACCTCATGCAGACCAAGGGAATGATGAAGCTTGGAATCTACGAATCGGTCAACACCGAAGTCGGTCACATAATAGTGACGAGGGTGAATGTCGAATACGTGAAGGAACTGCTCAGTCCCGACCGCAGGGAACTGAAGAAGCTTATCGCGAAAAAAACCGGCAGACGCAAGAAGAAGTAACGAAGTGCCGGATTGAAAAAAGCCTGTTTTTTGCGCGGCCAGGGCGGGAAGCGTTCCTTTTCGCCTTGACCGCGATTTTTTCTCTAATTCCTCTGCGAGATCCCGTCTGCCGACGGAGCCTCGCTTCCTGATGACCACGCTCCCATAGGAGTTATAGGGGAACATGCCCACAAAGCGGGTGGATGGATGTTCTCCTACCATTACGGTTTCAAATAAAAAAACCGCAGAACATATTTTTTATAGTAATCGATACCGAAAACTGTATTCTAATTTGTTCAGAAAAGGGGCAGTGTCTCAACACGCATCCTGAAAAAACACGAAACCGAGAGTAATTACTATGCCGGTTAACGTAAAAAAGACGGTAAAGAAGATAGACAGGGCTGTTAAGAAGGGGAACTGGGATGCCGTAAGAAGCATAACCCAGTCAATGCACCCTTCCGAGATAGCGTCGCTTATACAGGCTGCTTCCCTCCAGGAAGAGAAGCATCTCATCCTTGAGGCTCTAGACGCGGAAGTAGCCTCCGAAGTCTATTTCCAGCTTAACCCCGAGGAACGCGTAAGCGTACTGAAGCTCATGCGGGAGACTTCCCTTACCGCGATGGCCGAGGAGATGGAATCGGACGACGCCGCAGACTTCCTGGGAGAACTGCCGGAAGATGTGGCGAAGAAAGTTCTCGAAGCCATGGATCCGGAAGAACGCGAGGAGGTAACGCCGCTTCTAAAGTATCCGCAAGATTCCGCAGGCGGAATCATGCAGACCGAGGTTCTTAAAAGTTCGCACGACGCCACCTCAAGGGAAACCGTTGAACTCATAAGACAGATCGAGGAAGAAGACGAAGATGACGTAGAGGACCTGCACATGGTCTACGTGGTGAACGAAACGGGGAGGCTGGTTGGAAGGGTGTTCCCGCTTAAGCTCTCGACGGCGGCGCCTGAATCCCCCCTCTGGACCATAATGGATCCGGTCGAGATCACGGTCACTCCGGACATGGACCAGGAGGAAGTGGCCAAGATATTCAGGAGATACGATGAAGTGTCGCTTCCCGTGGTGGACGAGTCCGGAGTGCTGCTCGGCAGGATAACCGCCGACGACATACTCGACGTAATATCCGAAGAAGCGGGAGAAGACATATACAAACTCGGCGGTATAACCGGCGAGGCGCTGCACCCGGTACACACTTCCATATACGACAACTTGAGGCTGAGGACTCCCTGGATAATGCTCGCTCTCGTGGGCGAGCTTCTGGTTGCGTTTATAATAATGCAGAAGTTTCAGACCACGCTTGAGAATTTCATCATACTTGCCGCACTGCTTCCCTTGGTCATGGCCACCGGCGGAAACGTAGGAGTTCAGACAAATACCATCACCGTCAGGGTCCTGGCCACCGGTGATTTCGTAAAAGACCAGATAAAGGATCTTCTCCTGGCGGAACTCAAGGTGGGACTGGCTCTCGGGATAATAAGCGGCCTTCTGGGCGCCCTGATCGGACTTCTGCTGAATACCGCGGATACCGATTTCGCAAGGCTGTTTCTTGTAATATTCGCGGGGATCGTGGGAGCTACGCTTACAACTTCGTTCCTTGGCGTCGCGGGCCCACTGGTTCTTAACAGGCTAAAGATGGACCCGGCAGTATCCTCGGGACCGTTTCTGGTTACGTTCAACGATATATTCGGTACCGCCTTCTACCTTTTTTTGGGAGCCGCGCTACTGTAAAAAGAGTCGGCCAGCATCTCTCGCAAATTTAGTCCAGTATTTATTTCCACTATGCATTTCTTATAAGGAATACATCCGGCAAAAGAACTCTGTTGCGGTATTATAACGAACACTTGAAAAGGAAAAACTCAAACCCGGTGCCGATTCACGAGAATTAGGTCCAACTATGCCAGATGTACTTTTACTAGGTCGCTTCAACAGAAGCCTTGAGTGAAGCGTAATGAATTGGCGAAATAGTCTCTATCATTTCAAGTAGGTATTTCACATTGTTTTGTGTTTCCGGGACCAAGGCTGGATCAAAACCTTTGCCTGTAGAATGCGATAGATCATTCGCGAATTTAAGTAGTGCCGTTTTCTTGTTTTCGTCGAAACTAACACGCTCAAGTTTGTGATAAATGCTTTGACTCCCCGGATAATAGAATTCTAGAAAAGCCTCGAGCACCTTTCTCGCAACATTGGGAATGTGGTATGATCCGGCTATCGTTCCGTCGGATCTAAAGAAATAAAGCAACTTAAATAGATAAGAGTACTCGCTCTCGTTTTGTAAGAGTTCCTTATCAAGCGGTTTGATCGTCGCCTGCCTTGAGCCATCAGATGTGAGGCCGCAAAACAGCATGTAATATTTTCTTCGAATGGAATTTGGTCGGATATTCTTGCACCAATTCAACAAAAGCCTCAGAAAATCAAAATTATGTGTCAACAAAAACGCTTGCTTGGCATCTTTAATCGCATTTTTCAGGAATGAAAATGCCTGATAAACAGAATTTGAATCCAAGCTTGATACAGGATCGTCTATAACAACAATACCGTTCTGTAAATCAAAATCCTGATCTTCAAGCTGAACAATGAAGTAGATAAATGTAACGGCAGTTTTTTCACCTTCGCTCAAGCGCTTCGCCGCCTTACCATTTCTAAGGATACGATACCCTTCTCCTTCAGGTTCGAATTGCAATTCATTTCTGCCAAGAAAGGTTTGCAATAGGTCCGTGAGTCTTGCCGCAGCCTTGTTGGTATTTGATACTTGTTGGCGGTTTTCGCGAATTCTCTGTCTTAGTGCATCCGTTCCAAGCTCGCCTGTTGCCGGATCACCTTTTTTTATCACTTCCAATCGCTGATCAACTTTTTCGATCTCCGCATCATAGCCTAACACCTCCTCACGGATCGAAGTGAGATAGTGTGCTTCTATCGCATTAGTAGCTGCGCGTACATGCCTTTCAAAAGATTCAGTCTTCTCATTGTGCAAAGCAATTAAACTATTTAGGGTTTCCAGTTCCTCACACAAAGTAGAAAGATCAATTGCCTTTAAGGCGAATGGAACCTGTTCCGTTCGGCGTTGCAGTTTGTCTTTTAGAGAAGCATGAAATTCCCCGAGATCATCCAACAAAGTCGTTTTAGCATTTTCAAAGACCTTAAAATGAGACTGATAATCGCTTTGTAACTCATCATACAGTTGCGACTTTATTGGAATTATGACCGCATTTACAGTGGTCATAATAAGCTTAGCATCCTGAATTAAACTCTCGATGCGTTGCTTCAATAGTTTATCAGATTGATTAAAGTGCTTGCCAAGCGCTTCCATGCGCTCGGTAGTGATATCTTGACTACAATACTCGCACTTCTCAGACGAATGTTTTTTATGTAAAACTAGACCTTGCTCAATCCATGCCCCAATATCTGGATTGTCGCGCAGGCGCTGGATCGCTAGCGAGTCCGATGTTTGCAATAGAATCGCTTGTGTTGAACTTTCGAGCGCGGAGATAGCTTGTGCCAAGTTTAAGTCCACGAGCTGATCGTCTGACATCAAACTAATTGTGTTGAGATATATGGCGTCGATTTTTCCCAGAGACGTTTGGCGTAATGTCGAACGGTTTTTTGTTAACTCTGTTTCATTCAGAGAATTCGCTTCTTCCATAGCTGTGAAAGCCGCCTCAGCATTCGGTTTGCGATAGGTTCGTGTCACCTGACCACTTGTTTCCGATGCAATAGTTCTCGCTATGTTGGTAAACTCCTTCCCTCGGAGTGTTTCCAATTCTTTTCTTTCACCAGTTTTTATACGCAGTTCTTCTTCTAGCACACCCAGTGTCTGTTCGTCAGCTCGAATTTGTGCAACAAGTGATTTGTTTTCTTCTCCTATAATAAAGATTGGATTTAGTTGGCCTTCAATCTCGCCAAGGTTCGAATCTATATAGTCAGAATTGAAAACTCGAATCATGCAAGGGTAGGATTGACCCTCTTTGAATTGTCCCTCGTCGCTCGTGATCTTGTATTTGAGAGAAGGATAATCGTCCGAGCTTCCCACATTAAAGCTTGCAAACATTCTTGAAAGGGTTGTTTTACCTGACCCGTTCGGGCCATAAAGGATGTTAAATCTGCCAAAATCCTCCAAGTCAGCAGCTTTCTTGTACCCATAAAATACGCCAAGGCCATCTATGCGTTCTATGTTTGTCAACATAGCGGATCATTCCTCGATTTCTTTATCTTCAAGAAACGGTAGTTCCAATCCTTCAATTTCCTGTATCGCTTGTCCCGCAATCCCTTGCAGATCACCATACATGCCAACCGCGCTTTCGATGACACCTTGGATTTGGGCCTCGCGCTTGGCCCAAAGACGTGTCATTGATTTACGCTCGCGATCGAGATCGCTCTGCATGTCGGAAAACTTTTCCACGATAGCTTCCACGCGGTGCCGGAACCTTGGGCCAGTTAGATATTGGTATACAAGCTCCATCTTGGTCTGCTGTCCTTCAGATGCTGTCCTGGAGTTGTAAATTTCGATCAGCGATTGGCGCAGTGCGATCGCCAAAGGCACATAAAACTGTACTCCTGTTACCCAAACGCCATCAACTAGGCCAAACATGGTTATGTCTTTAGGGAGAGCTTGAGAGATAATGATTGCAATATCAGCTTTGGCCGCACGCTGATCATCTCGTAACTTCGCAAGCCAGCGGCCCGACCAGTTTTTTGTTCGCTTACTTTCCCAAAGGATTGAGCCGCAGGCATTTCCAGTAGCCGAAATGACGCTTTGAATGACATCACCGCCAAACTCCCCTTTCGGAACGGGTTCGATTCTGTCGAAAGGAAATTTGGCTCGGAGCGTCTCTTCAAGGGCGAGTTCCATGACCTCACCTTGAAGCTGTTGCGAGCCTTGCTCAGCCTTGCGCCTTAGATCTTCTATCTGCCTTTGCATCGAAGCAATCTGTTGTTCTTTTTCGCTCACTTTCAGCGATAGCACTTCTTCAGCTTCCGCTTTGGCCTTTTTGCGAACAACAGCAATTGATTCCTGAACGCGTTTTTCGACCGTGAGATTAAGCTCACGCTTGGCATCATCCAGTTCACGCTGCTTTTTCAGTAAATTGGCTTGCTCCTCCTGTGCTTCTTTAAGTTTTTCGTCGCGCTCATTGACAAGACCCTGAAGTTCCTCGACCTCCCTTATCTTCCCCTCAATCTCATCAGCCACTGCAGTGCGGGCTTTCTTTTTTTCTTCTTCAGAGATCGCGACGCGTTCGGCCTTTAGCCTTTCGGCAATTTTATCCTCAATCTCCTGCTTATCTCGCTCAATGTGTTTTTGCTGCTGTTGAATGTCCGCTTCGCGTTCCGCAACTGCGTCTTCTTGTTCCTTGAGCTTACGCTCATATTCGTCCCGGGTCGCTTCAATGAGCGGAGCTGCCAAGCTCTCGGTGAGCTTGATCTCGGTAGAGCAGTTAGGACATATTATTGTTGGCTCGATCATGCAACGGGAACCCCCTTCCAAAATTACGGTCTGCACTTATTTGTAGTACCTGACACATAGCTTACATTTGATACTGGAGACATAGCTTACACAATTTACGCATTTGAGGAGAAACTCAGATGCCCTGGAGAAAGTGTGAAGCTATGGATGAACGTCTTAAATTTGTTGCTTGACTCCTGGATGGAGAAAAGATGTCTGTACTATGTCGTGAATTTGGTATCTCGCGACCGACCGGCTATAAGATCTACAACCGCTATAAGCACCATGGATTAGAAGGGCTGAAAGAGCGTAGTCGTCGACCTTACCGCCACGCCAATCAGCTGCCCTTCCAGATTGAACGCACTATCTTGCGTATCAAACAGGAATACCCCTCTTGGGGGGCGCCCAAAATCAGGGAGAAGCTCTTGCGCGAATATCCCATGATTAAGCCCCCAGCCAAGAGCACGGTACATGCTGTGCTGGACCGTCATGGCCTGGTGAAACGACGAACGCGTCGGCGTTACAAGGCGGAGGGCACACTCCTGAGCGACGCCCATTCACCCAATGGACTCTGGTGTGCTGACTACAAGGGGGAGTTTAGGTTGGGCAATCGCAAGTACTGTTTATCCCCTGACTATCACTGACTACAGCTCGCGCTTTCTGCTGGCCTGTGAAGGGGCTGAGTCCACTCACTCATCCTTTGCTTTTACTGTCTTTGAACGAGTCTTCAAGGAATACGGACTGCCAACAGCCATCCGGACCGATAACGGCATTCCTTTCGCTTCCCCCAATGCCCTGTTCGGCTTGAGCAAGCTCTCGGTTTGGTGGTTGCGACTGGGCATTAATATCGAACGTATCAAGCCCGGCAACCCGCAACAAAATGGGCGCCATGAACGCATGCATCGTACCTTGAAAGAAGAAACTGCCCGACCGGCTTCTTTCAACTTCTTACAACAGCAGGGTCGATTTGATGATTTTATTGAGGTTTACAACAATGCGCGCCCACACCAGGCATTGAATATGAAGTACCCCGGTGAAGTGTATACACCTTCTGCCAGGATCTACCAGCCACCGGATGAACCCGACTATCCTTACCATGATAGAACCATCCGCATTACTCAATGTGGTAGAATCTGTATCGGTAAACGAAAGATTAATCTCTCTACTGTCTTTGCAGGTCAAACAGTAGGAATCCGTGAGGTGGCTGATAATATATGGCTGGTCAACTTCCTTGATTATGACCTGGGATTTTTTGATGAGGAGGAAGGCAGGGTAGAACCGGCCACGAACCCTTTTTTACTAAAAGTGTAAACGATGTCTCCGGTACATACCCCATTTCAATATGGCGCGCCCGAGAGGATTCGAACCTCTGACCTACGGATTAGAAGTCCGTTGCTCTATCCTGGCTGAGCTACGGGCGCCAAAAAACCAAACACGCATCAAATCGCGAAGAAATGGTCGGGGTGAGAGGGCTCGAACCTCCGACCTCAGCATCCCAAATGCTGCGCGCTCCCAGCTGCGCCACACCCCGATTCAAAAACGAGTAATTATAACGACAGGACCCGAAGAAAACAAAACCGCAATTCTGATAAAAAGCTCAGGAAGCCGGAAGCCTGTATTTCTTCCAGTATCTTATAAGGCCGCCGGCGTTCATGTGGTAAGGAGCCATAAGATCATACTTTCTATAGACCTCTTCGTTCACGCCCTCACGCTCGAATATCTCCTTGAAGTAGGCGCCGAACTCCTCGGTTACTTCCTCGTCGCTCTTTCCGGCCGATACTCTCTCACCGATCCACTCAGACCACTCTTCGATCTTTTCGGCGGCGGAGTCAAGCATGGGACCCACATCCGTGTACCCGCCGAAATGGGTTAGATAAATTATGTCGGGGGATATCTCCCTCATCTTGTCAATGGAAGCGTGCCACTTCTCAAGGTGTATCTCGGGAGGAGGAGTCGCGGGAATCATGGGACCGCCCGCCATCAGACACCCTGCCGTATCCCCGGTAAAAAGGGCGTTCTCAATCAGGTAGCAGTGATGATGCCCGGCATGTCCGGCGGTCTCCACGACCCTTATTTCAACGCCCCCGATGTTGATGCTCTGGCCGTCCTCAATGGCAACCACGCGGTCTTTGTCCATTCCCCCAACTTCGCCCCAGAGGCGTTTCATGCTGTCCTCTCCGTATATCCTCGTCGCGGATTTCATGAGCTTCTCCGGCTCTATGAGGTGTGGGGCTCCCACCGGGTGAACGTATATCGTCGAACCCGT
The DNA here is from genome assembly GCA_965204035.1 of Thermodesulfobacteriota bacterium. Taxonomy (GTDB): domain Bacteria; phylum Desulfobacterota_D; class UBA1144; order Nemesobacterales; family Nemesobacteraceae; genus Nemesobacter. The sequence goes on along the minus strand of OZ241964.1, from coordinate 607,444 downwards.
CTCGGCGAGACGCCAAGCGCCTCCGGAATGATCGAGGTGGATATGGGTTACGAACACATGTTTTACGTCCGAGGGAGAGTATCCCAGATCCGAAAGCCCGCTTTTGAGATTCTCGAACACAGTCTCGGGACCCGTCTCTATAAGTATCGGCCCCTCGCCGGTTTCGATAACGTAAGAGGCTATCGTTTCAGTCATAAAGAAATTAAGGTCAATGATCTTCAAGTCCATTTGGTTTTGTCCTCCTGAAAATTGCTGCTGCTCTTTTTTTTAGAATCCGAAACGTAACCCTGCGTGAAAAGTAGTGTTGTCGATCGATGGTGAGTCTATCAGGTCGCTGCTTCTGGCAATCCCCAGTTTCAGCCTTGCGCTCTCGCCCAGATCAACAAAACCCGCCACGGCCAACGCGGTGTTTCCTACGCAAGGATCTCCGTCCTTTACCGGGTAAGACGTCCCGTTTGTATAGTGGCTGATTCCCATACCCAGTTTCACCCCCGCTACCTTGAAGCCCGCTCCCCCTGTAAACACGCTGATATTGTCAAGCTCCGAGTACTTTTCATCAAACGGGGTATACGACGCCGTTACGTCAAACGTGACCTTTTGGTGAACTAGTTCCGGCACCGCGTGAATCGCAAGATTGTTGTTTTCAACCGTACTGCAATCGTCCGCGGCCGCCAACGTCGGCATAACAGCTATTAAGCCCGCTATCAGAACCAGAGTGATTTTATACATTTCACTGCCTCCTTTCAACTAAACATGACCTTTCGGTTAGCTTTTTATGATAACTTCTCTGACCTCTGTTTAAAACCATTGACCGCGGAGAGCAGGATCTCTTAGGCGCCGGCTTTTACGCGGCCTGAGTCAACGAGAAACGAGTGGAATTCCCCCCGGCGGGGTATCTCGTTCTTGTCGGTCGAGGTGACAAACACCTGCCCGGTGAATTCCGAGAGAGTTCTGAAAAGAAAGCTCCTGCGCTTTATGTCAAGTTCGCTCGTTATGTCGTCGAGAAGAAGTATGGGGTTAGTCCCTGTGTGTTCCTTAAAGATTCTTATCTCAGAGGCCTTGAGCGCCAGAACCAGGTTTTTCGACTGTCCCTGCGAGGCAAAGCGCGAAGCGTCCTGCCCGTCAAGCAGAAAACCGACCCGGTCCCTGTGGGGGCCCACAGTCGTGTGGCCCCTTTTTCTGTCAGAAGGAAAGTTCTTGGAAAGGGCTTCCCTTATCGCCTCTGCGATATCCGCCCCGCGTTCAAAGGAAAACCCGTAGCTCACGCGCGCCGACGCATCCGATTCCCCGTGCTCCCCGTAAACCTCCGCCAGCTTGCGGTTAAAGCTTTTTATCATCTCGATACGTCTGCCCACGATGTCGGCTCCGATTCCGGCTATCTGCTCATCCCAGAGTTCCACGGAAAGCGGGGACACTTTCTCCTTTAATCCGAGCATGTGGTTTCTCTGGCTTACGGCCCTCTGGTAGCCGCGAAGCTGCTTTATGTGGGCCGGGTGTATGGCGCTTACGACGGAATCGAGGTAATTCCTCCTCGCCTGAAGACCTCCCTTAACTATCTCTATGTCCGAGGGAAGGAACAGAACGACCTTGAAGCGGCCGAAATGCTGGCTTATGCTCCGCACGGTCTTTGAGTTAAGCCGAGTGTGGCGGCCCTCTTTTTTCACGGTTATGTGCACTTCATTGAGACCGTTTGCGGAAAGAATTTCTCCCTTAACGAGCGAGGCCTCGCAGCCGAAGCGCACGAGCTCGGAGTTTTTCGCGCCCGAAAAAGGGCGCATCCCGCAGACAAGATAGATCGCCTCGAGAAGGTTGGTTTTCCCCTGGGCGTTTCGTCCGTGGATGACGTTCAGTCCCGTATAGAACGGGAGGGAGAGATTTTCATAATTTCTGTAGTTCCTAAGGCTCAGATGTTTTAGCTGCACTTGACTCGCCAACCGTTTTCCCCCGGGAAAAATCCGCTTCCCCTTTTCCCGCGGGCGCTTTCTTGACCATAAAATTTTAAGCGTTAATATCTTTTTTGAAAGGTACCGACTTATGATATCGCTTAAGATTTCAGAAATCCACTCGAGGGATTCGGGAAAGGGTTACGCCAGGATAAGCCCCATGGACATGCAGGAGCTGGGACTTACGTCCTGGGACCTTGTACAGATAGACGGAAGAAGGAAAACCGTCGCTAGGGCTCTGCCGCTTGACGCCGAAGAACGGGAAATGGGGGCCGTAATAGAAATAGACACTGTAACCAGAGAGAACGCGGGAGTTGAGCTTGACGACATAGTAATAGTGACGAAAACCGACCTTGAGAAAGCAAGCAGGATAACCCTGTGCCCCAGAAACAAGGCGTTTCTCTACGACCCGGCCAAAAGCAAGCACCTCTGCAACAGGCTCGAAGGACTTGCCGTAACGGTCGGAGACAGGGTATCTGTGAGAGTGTCCGCCGCCAAGACCGAAGATTTCGACGTGCTTACCACGATGCCCGAGCACTCGGTTGTCATAAGCCAGAAAACCCGCATGGACGTGATACAGAGGCCGAGAACGAAAGTGGATGCGGAAAGGGTTTCGTACACGGACATAGGGGGACTTTCAAGCCAGATAAAAAGAATAAAAGAGATTCTCGAGCTTCCGATACGCTTCCCCTCGCTTTTTGAAAAGCTCGGGGTTCAGCCGCCCAGGGGAATCCTTCTCACGGGCCCCCCGGGAAGCGGAAAAACCCTGCTAGCAAAAGCCATAGCGTTTGAGACGGATTCAAATTTCCAGGTAATAAACGGCCCCGAGGTAATTCACAGGTTCTACGGAGAGAGCGAAGCCAAGCTGCGCCAGATATTTGAGAACGCTACCAAGAACCAGCCGTCCATAATATTCCTGGATGAACTCGACGCTATAGCTCCACGCCGGGACAAGGTTACGGGGGACGTTGAAAAAAGGGTGGTGGCCCAGCTTCTATCCCTCATGGACGGACTCACGCACAGAGGAAACGTTACGGTTATCGGAGCGACCAACCTTCCGGACATGATCGACCCCGCGCTTCGCCGCCCGGGCAGGTTTGACAGGGAAATCCACCTTCCGGTTCCCGATACCGAGGCCCGCCTGGAGATATTCCAGGTTCATTCAAGAAGCATGCCGCTTTCAAACGACGTTGATCTTCAGAGGCTCTCCGAGCTCTCAAGCGGCTATGTGGGAGCCGACATAGAGAATCTCTGCAGGGAGGCGGCCATAAATTCCCTTACCGACATTCTGCCGGACATGGAACAGGATTTCGTCTCCAACGTCGCACACAGCTTTCTTGTCGAAGTCGGCATGGAAGACTTCCTTGAGGCGCTTCGAAATATCCATCCCTCCGCAATAAGGGAGATAGTGGCTGAGATACCGAAAACCTCCTGGGATGACGTCGGAGGTCTTGAGAACGTAAAGGACGACCTTATTGAATCCGTCATATGGCCCATGAAGCACAGGAACTTCTACGAGGCCCTGGACGTGGAGTCACCCAAGGGAATACTGCTTCACGGCCCTCCGGGAACGGGAAAGACCCTTCTCGCAAAAGCTCTTGCCAACAGAACGGACGTCAACTTCATTTCCATAAAGGGAGCGGAGCTTCTCTCCAAGTATGTCGGAGAGTCGGAGCGCGCCGTAAGGGAGGTTTTCAAAAAGGCGAAGCAGGTCTCTCCCTGCATAGTGTTTTTCGACGAGCTTGACGCCCTTTGCCCGAGACGCTCCGAATCCAACTCGACCCGCGTGAGCGAAAGGGTGGTAAGCCAGCTGCTCGCCGAGATTGACGGGGTCGAGGAACTCCCCGATGTTCTGGTGCTTGCCGCGACAAACAGGATCGACATGATCGAACCGGCGCTCCTGAGACCGGGAAGATTCGATCTGGTGGTCAAGATTCCGACTCCGGCAAAACGGGAGATTCTCGAGATACTCAAAATCCACACCCGGAAAAAGCCTCTCGGGACAGACGTGAAACTCACCGCGCTTGCAGAACAGCTTGAAGGCGGAACCGGAGCGGACGTAAAGCTCGTATGCAACAGGGCATCTTTGCACGCCATAAGAGAACATCTGGGGAAAAACAAAAAAGTCATCAAGCTCTGCAGAAGACATTTTGACCTGGCGCTTTCGGAACTGCAGAAAAGAAACGTTTAACGAAAGCCGCAACCGAGACAGGAGTCACCTTGGAAAGTTCTTCTCTCTTTCTTAATAGCATCGTTCCCGAAATATGGTTTTTCATCCTGGGAGCGGCACTTGGAAGTTTTGCGAACGTCTGCACGAGGAGGATTCCGGCCGGGGTATCCATAGTCTCTCCCCGCTCCCGCTGCACGAGCTGCGAAACCCCCATCAGGGCCCTTCACAACATTCCGATTCTAAGCTGGCTTTTGCTCGGAGGCAGGTGCGCCTACTGCGAAGAGCGGATATCGGCCGAGTACCCGCTTGTGGAACTTCTCTGCGCGGTGCTGGCGGCTTTCCTCTACAGGGAGTTCGGAATATCGCTCGAACTGCTTTTCTACCTGGCGCTCTGCACGGGACTTGTGGCTATAACCCTGATAGACATAAGACACCTGATCATCCCCGACATGATAACGCTTCCCGGAATAGCGGCCGGAGTTGCGCTAAACGCGATCAGGACAGACTGGGGAGCCGCGGCCGAGGTGGTTTTCTCCTCCGGCCTTGCGGACTTTCTGCCCGCGACGGCCAGCATTGCCATTTTTAACTCTATAGGGGGGACGCTGCTCGGAGGAGGAGCTTTTTTACTGATCGCCACGGCATACAGAAACTTTAGAAAAAAAGAAGGAATGGGGATGGGCGACGTAAAGCTCGTAGCGATGCTGGGAGCCTTTTTCGGAATGTGGGGGGTGCTGGTCATAATATTTCTGAGCTCCATACTCGGAACCCTGATCGGACTCTCGGTTATAATACTGCGCAGAAAAGATCCGGGACATGCCATAGCCTACGGCCCCTTTCTTTCACTTTCGGCCATCCTTTACCTGCTTGGAGATGATCTTTTTCTCCTTGCCGGAATAAACATCGGATAGCCTGGATAGAACCATGAACAGGATAATAAAGAATCTCTTTCTTCTGGTCATCATAGTTATCGCGGCAAAATTCCTGCTTACGGTCTTCGGAAAAGATTTCTCGACCGCACACTCAGAAAAAGTGATTCTTGGGGACTGGACGCAGCAGGAGATAGAAACCCTTATGGAACAGGCCGCTTCAAAAGACGATACCGGCGCCAAGATAGAATTTTTCTCGGAGAAATTTCTCGAAACTCCCTACGCCGGAAACACCCTTGGGGGAGCGAGCGGCGAGACGGAGCAGCTTACGGTGGATCTCTCGGGGCTTGACTGCTTTACCTATATCGACTACGTGGAGTCGCTCAGGCTTTCTGGAAGCTTCGGGGAGTTTAAGAGAAAACTTGTGAAAACCAGATACAAAGACGGCGCAGTGCGGTGGGAGAACAGGAGACATTTTTTCTCCGACTGGGTAAGCGGAAATGATATGAACGCGCGTGATGTGACCCGGGAAGTCGGGCGCGACGCCACGGCGACGGTGCCTAAGGAGCTTAACAGAAAAACAGACGGCTCCCCTTGGCTTCCGGGACTTCCAACAGTAAAAAGGGACGTAAGCTATGTCCCCTCCGATAAACTGGCCCCGCCTGTGCTGCGGGAGATAAAAACGGGGGACTATATCGGGATCTACTCAGATAAAGACGGCCTTGACGTCTCTCACACGGGAATAGCCGTCAGAAAGGACGGAGTGGTGTACCTGCGCCACGCTTCCACGGTACACGGAAAAGTGCTGGACGAGGAACTTGCCGCCTACATGAAAAACAGGCCCGGGCTTCTTGTATACAGGGTAAAGTAATCAATTATGTGGTAAAATCAGAACTGCCCCCGGGCGGGGCATGATCGCAATCAAGGAGGCAGGTTAATGTCTTTAAAGACGAACGTAAAGGAACTAACGCAATGTCTTAAGGAAGTTAAGAAGGCGCAGGACTCTCTTGATAATCTTCTTGACTTCGTAGATCTCATGAAAAACATAAAGGAATCTTTTCCGGGAGATGTCGCGACCCCGGCTGAGAAAATCAAGGAGATCTCAAGTGCCGCCGCGCCCCACATAAAAGAGATAAAGGCCGTTTTTGACGGGGAGCTCAACAAGCTTCCGACAAACGATGAAGAGGTTGCAGACGCCGCGAAGAAACTGGTGCTGTATCACGGAGACCACATGCAGGTTCTCATCTGGGCCGAACAGCAGAAGGCAAACCACGAACCGGATTCCTACTGGTGGAGATACTGGGAAGGTATAACGGGAAACGTAAAAAAAGACATAGCGGAACATCAAAAACAGCTCTGAATTCCCGGATTCTACAGTTCGAAAAACTGCCTGACAATTTCCACGGTCTGAAATCCGGATTTTGTGGTTTGCGTAATCCTGTGGTCAAACTATGCTATAATGCCACTTAAAGTAGTTTTTTGTTTTTACAGTCAATTCTCAGGGCAAGATAGCCAACTGGAGCAAGCTAATGGAACTGGAAGTCAGGATTCATAAAGCGGAAGAGAGTGGATACTGGGCTGAGGTTCCATCTATCCCGGGATGCATGACTCAAGGCGATTCCATTCGGGAACTGTTTGAGAATATTCATGAAGCCGTCGAAGGTTGCTTGCTTGTCAAAGAGGATATGTTTTATGAAAAACTTCTTTCGACCACAGACAGCTTCGAATTTGATATGGATAAGTGCAGAGAATACTCCGACCTCTTAGAGAAACTCCTCACAGATATTGATGCAATAAGAAACGTAGATTTCGCTTTGCCCCTGCTTTCCGGTGAACAAAGAGCATGAAGTCCATAACAGGCAAGCGCGCTTGTGGCCTTGTGGAATTAAAGGGGTGGAGGTTAAAGCGGATTGCCGGCAGTCACCACATTTATGTCAAAGAGGGAAGCAACTAACTCTTTCCATTCCCGTCCATGGTTCAAGAGATTTACGGCGAGGTCTTCAGAGGGAAATAATGAAAGTAGCGGGGATTGACGAATCAGAGCTTTGACTATCATGATCTTAAAATTGTTCCAAGCTCTTAATCCTGATTAACGTTCTTAAGGCGGGGCATACCTGAAACCGAAATCTTCGCAGAGCAATCTGCACCCAAGAAAGTAAAAATGCAATTTATAGACGAGGCGAAAATAACCGTTATATCAGGTAACGGCGGCGACGGATGCGTCAGCTTCAGGAGGGAGAAGTTCGTTCCCAAGGGAGGTCCCAACGGCGGCGACGGCGGCAAGGGGGGAGACGTGGTGGTAGTGGCGGACGCGAACATGTCCTCGCTTCTTGACTACAGGTACAAAAAAGAATACAAAGCCCAAAACGGCCAGCCCGGAAGGGGCAAGGACCAGCACGGGAAATGGGGTTCCGATCTAATCATCCCCGTTCCCGCGGGAACCGTGATAACTTCCTTTGAAGACGGGGAGACGCTTGCCGACCTCATCGAGGACGGTGAGCGCTTTACCGTAGCCAGGGGAGGCGGCGGAGGCAGGGGAAACTCAAGGTTCGTATCGGCGACTAACCGGGCGCCGAGACAAGTGGAGAGCGGGCGCCCCGGAGTGCGAAGGGAAGTAAAACTTGAACTCAAGGTGCTTGCCGACGTCGGCATCCTCGGGTTTCCAAACGCTGGGAAATCAACCCTCATATCGAAAATCTCGGCCGCGAGACCCAAAATCTCCGGCTATCCTTTCACCACTCTCGTTCCCAATCTCGGGGTAGTGAGCTACGGAGACCACCAGTCTTTCGTGATCGCGGACATCCCCGGGATCATCGAGGGAGCCCACAAGGGACTCGGGCTCGGCATTCAGTTTCTAAAACACGTGGAGAGAACCCGCCTTCTGGTTCACATGCTTGATCTTGACCCGATTTCGGGGAGGGATCCCGTAGAAGATTTTGACAAGATCAACTCGGAGCTAAGGGAGTACTCGGCGAAGCTTGCCGAAAAGCCTCAGCTGGTCGTTCTCAACAAAATCGACATCGTCGAAGCCAGGGACAGAGGCGCAGAGACAGCAAGACGGCTTAAGGAAAGGGACATTGAGACCTTCAGCATATCCGCGGTCACGGGAGAAGGTTGCCAGCAGCTGGTCTACTTAATCGGGGAGAGACTCAGTCTCCTTACTGAAGATTCTCGTAATCAATCTCCGTGCGAGGAATAGGCATCAGGGAGGCGTGGTGAAGCGCCATCTTCCACTCTCCTTCCGCAAGCTCGAATATGTTGGTCGCCTGGGCCAGCACCACAACCCTGCGATCGTCTATTGAGTAAGTCGCTCTCTCAACGCAGTTAAGCCAGGCAGAATTTCCCTTTATATCAACAAAGAAATTCGAAATATCTACGCGGTCAAATCCACCCGTCTCGAAAATGGTCTTCCAGCTCTCCCTTATCGCTTCCCATCCGAGAATTATCGGCCAGCCCGCGTGAACGCATTTGGCTCTGCCATCAGTAAGCCAGACCTGCCCTATGAGCTCGACATCGTAGCGATTACGAGCGTCGTAGAATTTTCTGTTCGCCTTTATTATTTCGTCTTTTTCGTAACTCATGAAAAACAAACCTCGATTTCACGGGGAACCAACGGCATGGTGAATTTCTTCCAGCACTTCCCCGGCGGTTTCGGTCTCAAGCAGGCACTCAAGCTCCCCCCGGCAATCCTCTCCCCCAAGCCTCCATAGCGCCCAGACCGCGTGAGCCCTTACAATCGGCTCATCATCTCCGAGAAGGCTCCTTGCGTATTTTATATACTCCTTATTTCCCGAATTTCCAACAGCCACGAGCACATTTCTCATGAAACCCCTGCGCTTGGCCCTCTTGACCGGACTCTTTCTGAAAACCTCCCGGAAACCGTCCCCGTCAAGCTCGAGAAGCCATTTGAAATCGGGACTGAGCAGTTTTTCACGCGGCCTGAAGCTTTCCTTGAGAGTAAAAAGAGCGTCGCGGTTCCACGGACACACGTCCTGACACACATCGCATCCGAAAACATTGTTTTCCACCCCTTCCCTCAGTTCAAGCGGCATTTTCCCCTTAAGCTCTATGGTGAGGTAGGAGATGCATTTCCTGGCGTCAAGCACGTAAGGTTCCACTATGGCATCGGTCGGACAGGCGTCTATGCACCTGGTGCAGGTACCGCAGCGGTCCTCGGCCGCCGAGTCGTAGTCAAGCTCGATATCGGTTATCACCTCTCCAAGAAAAAGCCAGGAACCGACCCTCTGGTTTATAAGACAGGTGTTTTTACCCACCCACCCTATTCCCGAGCGGCTCGCATGCACTTTCTCAAGAACCGGCCCCGTATCCACGTAAGCCCTGATACCGGCTTCCTCGGGAAAAAGACCCGTTATGTAGTCCGCAAGCCCGCCGAGCATTTCTCCCATTACGTCGTGGTAATCGTCTCCCCAGGCGTACCTCGATATCCAGCCGCCGCCCGAAGCTTCTGTCGAGCGTGGATTCTCCGTATTGTAGTTAACGGCGCAGGAGACGACCGACCTGGCGCCGGGGAGAACCCTCTCCACTTCCTTTCTCTTAAGAAGCCCTCTCTCAAGATAGTTCATCTCCCCCGCGTAGCCCTGCCCGAGCCAGTGCTCAAAAAGATCCGCTTCCGCGTAATGACTCTCGGCCGGGCTTATTCCCACAAGGTCAAAGCCCAGGGCAAGCGCACGGTTCTTTATAAGCATCGAGAGTCGCGTAGTTTCTTTCATAAAAAACTATCCCCGGTCTCCCATTTTCGAGTTAACGATCAGGTTCCCAAGCTCCGTAAAAACCGCTTCTCCATCGAAGTTCGATACGTAGCTTGAAACCGTCTTGAGATCAAGCGGAGCGGAGCTTGGCACTACGGAAAAAACCCCGGAGAGAAAAAAATCAATGTCGGGAAGCTCAGAGCCCAGCAGCACGCAGTCTTTTTTCCCCGCCCTGTCGAGAACGTAAGAGCGGTCGTCGGTTATGCGGTGACCGTTTTCTTCGATCAGGTCCCCGAACCCGCTTGTCGAGACGAAGTCTCCGCCGCCGGAACCGTAAAAGACAATTTCCACTTCAAGGGAACAAAGCTCCTGAAGAAGCTCGGGCGCAGACAAGTTCTCGGGAATCCCGAGGTCGCCGCTCGAGGCGGAGTCAAACACCCTGACGTTTACCAGGAGGCAAGTGGCCTCGCGGAACATCTTTTCCATGTCCGTTCTTATCCTTGTCAGAACATCCGTGAGGCGTTTTCGCAATTTACCCTAACTCCCACAACTGCCTTAAGTATAATTGTCATAATGATACCGATTAGAAGCACAATAAAAACCGAAATCGTCCCCTATGTGAATTACGCGCTTATAGCCGCAAACGTGTTGGTTTTCGCGTATACCCTTTCTCTGACAGGGGAGGCGCTTGAGATGTTCTACCAGACGCACGGTATTTTGCCCAGCAAGATAACCGCCCTTGAAGCCTACGGATTTCTTGGCAGGACGGCAAAATATTTCAGTTCCATGTTCATCCATGAAAACTGGCTTCACCTGGCCGGGAACCTGGTTTTTCTCTACATATTCGGAAACGCGATCGAGGACCTGCTGGGGCACGCCAGATACCTGCTTTTCTATCTCGTGTGCGGACTGATAGCCGTATTCATCCAGGTGGCTTTGAACTCCCACTCCTCAGTTCCGGTGATAGGAGCAAGCGGGGCGATTTCCGGAGTCCTGGGCGCTTACATGCTCTTTTTCCCGAGATCAAGGATCCTTACGCTTTTCATAGTCCTGGTGTTTGTCTACTTCGTACGCATAAGGGCTTATCTTTTCATAATTTTCTGGTTTGCCGTTCAGTTTCTGACGGGAATCGGCTATATTGGTGACGCGGGAACCGAGGGTCTGTGGGCGCACATGTCGGGATTTGCCTGCGGAGCCATAGCCGGAGGGAGCTTTCTTTACACGCGGGGATACCGAAGTAAGAAATACAGAGCCGGTTACGGAACGGGGTGGTACGGAGAAAATGACTAGCGGGAAAATGGACAATCTGGGAATAATAGCGGCCGGAGGGCCGGCCCCCGGGATAAACGGCGTGATAAGCTCGGCCACTATCGAGGCCAAAAACAGGGGAAAGAAGATAATTGGAATTCTCGACGGGTTTAAGTGGATTTCCATGGGAGACACCTCGAAAATCCTGAATCTTGATATCCAGAACACTTCAAGGATTCATACAACCGGCGGTTCCATTATCGGAATATCAAGACAAAATCCCCTCGCAACTGAGCAAACCTTTAAAAACACGGTTTCCTCGATTGAAAAACTCGGCATAGGCAGCCTGATAACCATAGGCGGCGACGGAACAATGTTTCTCGCAAAAACGCTTTACGAACACTTCGGGGGAAGATTAAAAATAGCGCACCTGCCCAAAACAATAGACAACAATATCGCCCTTCCCGACTATATATCAACCTTCGGATTCGAAACCGCAAGGGACGTCGGGGCGAAGATAATGAATAACATAATGGAAGAGGCGAGAACTACGGGCAGATGGTTTCTGGTTATAACCATGGGCAGGAGAACGGGTCACCTGGCCCTTGGAATCGGGCAGTCTTCGGGGGCCACAATAACGATAATCCCCGAGGATTTCGAAGAGGAGAAAGTGCCGCTTGAGAAGGTCGTAGCCATTCTCGAGGGTTCCATAATAAAAAGAATGAGCATGGGGAGGGAGTACGGAGTAGCCATACTAGCCGAAGGGATGCTTGACAAGATAGATCCCGTTGACCTGGGACTCATGGACAAGGACGGCATGGGGAGAATAAGATACGTTGACGTTAATTTCGGTCAGCTTCTGAAAAAGGCTCTTGGCGAAAAACTGTCCGAGAAAGGAGTCGAAGCGGAACTGGTGCACAAGAGGCTTGGCTATGAAATGCGCTCGGCCAATCCGATTCCATTTGACGTCGATTACACACGAAAGCTCGGCTACTGTGCCGTAAAGTACCTGCTCGGCGGAGAGGGAGGCGGGGCTCTTGTGTACGTAAGAACGGGGAAAATACAGGCGACCCCGTTTCAGGAACTGATAGATAAAAAAACAAACAGCGTTAAAGTGAGATATATGGACAGGAACACCGAAGCCTACGAGGTTTCGCAGAAATACATGATCAAGTTAAGACGCGAGGATATCGAAACGCCCACAACTCTTAAAAAACTCTCTGGACAGACCAACCTTAGCAGCGGCGAATTCAGGGAGTACTTCTCAAAAGTCTTCCGCTGACGCCGCACGCTACCTTTGTTTCCAGCGCGGTCGTACAGATACCGAAACCGAAAACAATAACCCAATCACTCCTGGGCAGATCCAAGGCTTTGACATAGCTCAGCCTGGCATTTGTTGAGATGGAAAACATCCTGGGTTGTGGATTAGTGGTATCTCGTTACCTTTGAGAAACTTACTTCTTGAATCCATCTTCAGGCGACTTTAAGCCGTGCCATTAGGTATTCCATCGGGCGGTCGCCTTTCCTGCGATTACAGTTTGAACAAAGCAACTGTAGGTTCTCTCGTTCGTGCCCGCCTCCCTGCGACCTTGGAACAATATGGTCTATTTCAAGGTGCTGTATCTCAAACTTGGTGTTGCAACCACAACAACTACCGTTTTGGTGTCCATAGAGATATTTCTTGTCCTCTCTAGTGGGAGCCTTTTTGTATGCAACATCTGTTCTTACTGGTATATCTTTCCTGTAAATAGGATTCCTATACCAATCGGAAGGGACTTCTTTCTCAAGCCTTTCTATCACTAAATCATAGGCTTTTTCTGAAACATCAATACCAATCCATTTCCTTTCATGTATTTCTGCCGCTATACATGTAGTTGCACAACCACAGAATGGATCCAACACCACATCTCCCGAGTCTGAGCTAGCTTTTATTATTCGCTCCAACAAAGCGAGAGGCTTTTGGGTTGGATAACCCGTGCGTTCTTTGGAACGAGCCTGTACAGGGTTTATATCTTCCCACGAATTAGAAAGAGTCTGACCTTTAACTGCCTTTAAATATCTTTTAAGCCGAGGTATTCCTTTTTCTTTTTTTGGCCAGTAAATCAAATCTGCTTCATTCAATGCGTCCAGCCGGTCTAATGGCGACTCGATTGTTCTATAGTCAGGAATAATATTTTCTTCTATCCATCTGGCATAATCCCCTTTTAATGGAATCGACCAGTGACGTCCCACATCCCCTGGGTTAATACTCTCCCATATCTCCCCGCTTTCTCCTTGTGAACTTCCTGCACCAGTTAAATCAATTGCCTGATATCTTCCCCTTTTGTCTCGCTCCCGATAAAATTTGCGGACATAGTCTTTATCCAAAGGAACTCGGACTGCATCAACATTTATGTCCTGTTGTCCGTAGAAAAAAATCACATCCCTTACATTTCCAAAAGTTCTACTATCGTTGTGGGCACTTGTACGCTTCCATGAGATTTCGGAACTGAACATGCCGTGTCCAAATATCGTATCCATCAGCAATTTCAGATAGTGACTTGCAGTCGGGTCACAATGCAGATAGACACTTCCATCTTCCTTCAATATCCGCTTTATCTCAACAAGCCTTACTGCCATGTAAATCAGATAGTATTTTGCTGACCTGCTTCCTATTCTCCCGACAGCATCAAGATACTTGTAGAGTTCGGGGAATCGGTCGTTAATCTGATTGTGCCATTCATCCTTAACTTCATCCGGGGACCATATATCGTGAAAGGATGCTCCCTCGGCACTTGTGCCTATAGGGGCATGGAAAGCTTGTCCTTTGTTAAAGGGAGGGTCTAGGTAAATCAGGTCAATGGAATTGCTGTTAATACCACGTAGAACTGGCAGGTTATCGTGGCAGAAAATTGTTCTCGGCTGAACATTTAAAAATGGGGGGGGGGGGGGGGTAGTGGGTACTTTGTTTAGTCATATCAGGGAGTTAGATAAAGATACATATTCTTGACTATCTAAGGGCTGTCAATTCCTTGTGCATCACAAACATTTTAACATAGTTGCAGGGATTATATGCAAAGTTTCGCAAGATTGAAATCCTCATAGAAAATCCTGAAGCAGAATGCGGAGCGGAGAGCTGGGGAACGCTCCAAGGAGAACAAGGGCTGGGAGACAGCCTTTACAGTGATATTTGCTCTGGTTTTCGTCCTGTTCGGATTGGCTTGACTGGCAATAGGGGTAGCGAAGGTGGTTATTCTCGCCTCGGTCGGGATTCTGGCAGGAATCATAGCCTCTTATGTTGTCTAAGGGAAAGAGAATGAGCAAAGAGAAAGAATGGGATGATGTGGACAAGGCTGCGAAGCTATTGCTCGACATGGGTCCGGTCAAGCATGAGCGTCCGAAAAAACCGAAAAAAGAAGATTTAGAACGCAGATTTTCCCTAAATTATTGAAGTCAAATGAGCAAGTTGCGAAACCTTGCAAACTTTCCTTTATAGTTCCCTTACCTTTAAACACTGACTATATTTCTCTTTGTTCTGAGACAAATAAACAAAGGGCAGAGAAGCAACTCAACTGGATAGCGGGGTTTGAACAGTATTTTCTTAACGCCAATTCATTGCAGGCCGGTTTTAAAAAACATAAAAATATAGCTTGAGAAACAGCCGAGCTATCCTACTTCAGGCAGCACCTTGTCCACAAACAACTTCATTGACCTTACTGCTTCTTCATGCGAAATACCCGGGAATTTAAACCTGCATATCAGGTTGTCTATAGGTAAGCTTTCCCGGTAATTCATGATAGTCTCAACACATTCTTCGGGGGTTCCTATAATTGACTGCTGCCTCGCAAGGTCATACAGGATCGGATCTGACGGATCACTCAGCAAGTTGCCCTCAGCATCCACCATTGAGCCCCATGAAGCATATCCCTTGGCCGTATAAGTGACGTGCTCCTTTATATCCTCCCAGGCATCGTCGGCTTTTTTGTCGGAAATATAAATTTCTCTGACAAGCGGCTTTTCAACTCCGTCGGGGTCCTTGCCGTATTCCTCCAGGAAGGATGAATGCATGTCAAAAAGGTACTTGATAATCGGTATCACGCCGATTGCCGGAACGTAAAGCGGAGCGCCGATCCGGGCCGCTCTCCTTATGGCGGGTTCCGTGAAGGCGCCGATCCATATCGGTATCGGCTGCTGAACGGGTTTGGGAGTCACATTCAAATTCTCTATCTGGTAATATTTCCCGTCAAGACTGAACGGATCATCTCCCCAGCTCTTGGTCAGTATCTCAAGGCTTTCTTCAATCCTGCCCCTGCGCTGCTTCAAATGCCTGCCGAATCCGTCAAACTCTTCTTTTCTGTAACCCAGTCCCAGCCCCAGTATAAGTCTTCCGCCGGAAATGAGATCAACAACGGAAGCGTCTTCCGCTATTCGGATCGGGTCGTGAAGGGGTATCAGCAGCACGCCTGTACCTATACGGATATTTTTGGTCCTGGCGGCCATTGCCGAAGCGGCTATAAGCATTGAGGGACAGTAACCGTCGTCGAGAAAGTGATGCTCCGTCAGCCATACGGAGTCAAACCCCATCTGATCCGCCATCTCCACTTCAGCCAGCATTTCGCTGTAAAGGTCACTATGTGGTCTTGGATGGTGAGGGGGTGATTGAAGACTGTAATAACCAATGCCGAATTTCATGCTTATACCTCCCTTAAGGTTGTTTTTAACTTAAGGGAATTGTAAAAAGAAGGCTGACAAAAAGCAAGAAATCTTATTATTGAAGGATTTACGCTGTAGCGATTTTCGGGGTTCGGTTTCCGCAGCGAAAACGGGGGAAGCTGTGAGTTCCGGTCAGATCCCCGCATGAGCGAAGAAACCAGCCTGCGCCGCCTTGTCTCCGGTCAGAAGACAGGCAAGCGGGAAACTCTCAGCCCCGCGCCCTTTTTCTCCCAATCGCCGCGAAGACAAGAAGAGTCACGAGGAACAGGCCGAATGCGGACACAGGGAAATCCCCTTGACCCAGGGCGCAGCCCCCGCCTCCGCACCCCTCAGCCCTCATCACGCTCACTCTCTCGGGCGCTTCGATTTCAAGGGTGACTTCGCATCCCGTCTCTATAACTCTTAGCTTTTTAAGCTCAAAAACGCTCCCCGGAATCTCTCCGGTTATGTCTTCCCCGGTGAAATCAAGCTCCGTCACCCTTCCATCGTCATCCGTCGTAACTCCCGAGTGCCAGTCCTCGAAGTCAAAGGGCTCCCCATAGTCATCAAACCACCCGGCGTTAAGCCCGAGGGCTTCCGCCACGTCCCTCAGCACGGCTCTCTCAACAGCAAGCGCAAGCTCCTCCGGCACTTCTCCCGAGAGTTCGTTATCCCAGAGGGCAAGTTCCTTTATTTCCGATAGACACACAAGCTCTCTCGGCGTCTCTCCCGAAAGACCGTTTCCTTCAAGATCAAGGGATATAACCCTTCCGTCTTCATCCGTCCCCACTCCGAACCACTGGTCGAGAGGCTCCTGCGAGTTCCAGTTCGTATTGTCATTCCAGTTTTGTCCCCCCACGGCTTCGTAGAACCTCGAAAGGGCCCATATGTCTCCCTCTCCGCAGCGCGCAACTGTTATCTCGTAGGTACGGGTCGTCATTCCGTCCTCCGCCGTTACCACTATTTTTATTTCGGTTTCCCCGTCATCTTCAAGGGCAACTATGGCGGGTGATCCGCTTTGCACCGTATTTCCGTTAACGGTTATCACGGCTTCGCTTTCACTTGCCGTCGGGGTTACCGTTACGCTCTCCGGCCCGTAGCCCACGGGCACTTCGTAGGAACGGTTCATGGGATCGAACTCAAGCTCTCCGGGGGAGATCTCTATGTTCTCAAGAGAGGCGTCAGAGCAGCCCTCGGGCAGCGGCGTCACGCTCACTCTCCCCGGCGCTTCGACTTCAAGGGTGACTCCGCATTCTCTCTCTATGACTGTGAGGCTTTTAAGCTCAAGGACGCTCCCCGGAATCTCTCCCGTTATGCCTTCCCCGGTGAAATCAAGCTCCGTCACTCTTCCCTCATCATCCGTCATGACTCCCTCGTGCCAGTCATTGAAGTCAAAAGGATCTGCAACTTCATAGTCATCAAACCACCCGGGGTTAAGCGAAAGGGCCACCGCCACGTCCTTCAGCACGGCTCTCTCAACAGCCCGCGCAAGCTCCTCCGGCACTTCTCCCGAGAGTTCGTTATCCCAGAGGGCAAGTTCCTTCAGTTCCGAAAAGCACAGAAGCGCGGAGGGGATGTCTCCCGAGAGACCGTTATCCGGAAGACTAAGGGATCTAACGTTTCCGTCTTCATCCGTTATCACTCCATGCCAATCACGAATATCGTCTTCTGTGTTCCATCCGCCGCTTTGTTCCCACATCTCCCCTTGCGTTGAGACATAGAACATCTCAAGAATCTTTCTTTCTTCCCCGGGGCAGGACATTACCGTAAGGGTGTAAGTCCTCCTTGTGGTTCCGTCCTCTGCGGTCACCACTATCTCTATTACCGTTACCCCGTCATCATCAAGGGTGACGGTGTGCGGCCTTCCGCTTCGCACCCTTTCTCCGTTAACGGTTATCCTGGCTCCCCTGTCGCTTGCCGTGGGGGTCAGAGTTATGCTTTCCTCACCATAGGCATTAACTGGATAGTTATCCGTATCGGGGTCCAGATCAAGGGAGTTTTCTCCAATCTCAAGAGTGTCAAGGGAAGCGTCTGAAGACTGCGCGGGGGGACCGCCCCCACCTCCACCGCCGCCGGAAGGAGAACTGCCGCCTCCCGGAGTGCCGCCGCCTCCCGTCGTCGGAGTCTGCGCGGGGGGAGTCTGCGCGGGGGGAGTTCCCGCGTCGGCGCAGGTACCCGTTCCCTGGTTGGACACATGCACTTCTATAGTATCCCACTCGCTCCCGGGCTCAATACCGTTTCTCGCCCGCACCCGGACATCGTACAGACCTTCAAACACCCCGTACATGCGGTCGAACTCTCCGTATTCGATATCCCCCTTGTGGCGGAGAATCTCCTGACTGCGGAGAATGTCCTCGCTGGTGCTGGTTCCGAAGACGGGAACCGTCACCCATCCGTCTCTTGGGTGGCTCGCCTCTTCTTTCAACGCAAGAGACTCCCTGAACTGGAGATCGTAGCCGGTTATGCTCGCCCCCTCGCCGCCATTGTTGTCGGGAGGAGCCCATCTGACGCAGATCCCGTCCCTGCCGCCAACCGCTCTCAGTTCCCTCGGTTCCCCGGGAACGTCCCAGGTGGTGACGGGACTGCGCTGGGGAGAGACGACTGAACCGTTGCAAGTCCGCACCGAGTACCAGATACCCTTATCGAACCCCTTGAAAATGACTCGCTTGACTCCGGGGGTAAACGTGTTCTCCGTTCTCACCTCGGTGGCGCCGCCGGGCAGGGTTCTTCCTGAGCACGCCGGGTAGGGCGCCGGCCAGGTGCCCCCGGGTTCGGTCTCGCTGCTCTTTATGATCTGTATATAAGAGGAGGAGACGGGGCGGTAGGAAACCGAGATGGACGGAACTCCGCCCTCGGCGCCAGGCGTGATAGCCCCAAGCTCGGTCAGCGGGAGAGACGCCGCGCACGAGGATCCGTACCCGATCTTGAACGAGACCGTCGACCCCGCGACGGACCCGGGCAAGGACACACTTCTCTGGGTGATGGAGTAGTTGCCGTCATCATGCCTCGCCGCGGCAATCGCAAAACTGCGCGGGCCGATGCAGATGGTCAGGGCATCCAACGCCGTGCGCACGTCCGCCGTCCCGAAATGAACATGCAAGGAGGTTATACTCCCGTCGTCATAGTGAGAGATCTTCGTGATCGAATAGGTGGCGCCGCCAAACGTAAAGTCATCGTCCGTCAGAACGGTCGTGTTACTGCATTCTTTACCGCTTAAGCTGTTATCGCATCCTTTGAGGTTCGTGGTGAGGCTTTGAAGCGTCAGTGTGGCGGACAAGACGGCCCGCGCGGGCGCGGCGGCGAACAGGCACAGCGCCCCGATGAACAGGGCCAGAAGAAGGGAAAGCGTCCGGGTGGATTTGCGGGAAAAACCGGGGGAATCAGAGCTTAGCGGGAGACAAAAATGGGGGGGGGGGTGAGAGAACTAAACTCGTACCGAGTCAATGTTCTGTTATGCGCGAAAGCCTTCATGGAACCAGTTTTACCCCCTGATTGCGGACTCAGGATGCTAGCAACATCCGGTCAGTCAAGATATGTGCGGTTAATGTAATTAAAATGAATCGCGCTGTCAAACCGGAGGCGCTTGCGCCGCGGAGATTTCTCGGAGATCCTGATTGCTGAAGACAGGGAAACGGAAGGTTAGTTCGCGGCAAGTTTCCGGTTCCCGGCATGCTGCGGCTGATTCAGCCCCGGGGTGGAATTTACGGTTCTTGGTGGAAATTCCGGGGTAAAAGTTTTTTTGCCTCGCGCGAGACCCTTTGTTCCATAAGACATATTCAACAGCGCAAATGCCTCATTATTGGTTTTGCAATTCTTCTTAACTCCTGTTATTCCGCTCCAGAGCACATCAGTCCTTTATGTGATGTTTTTCGTGAACCGGTTTTATCAGAAGGTTGCTTATCAAAGCGATTATTAACAACGCCGCCATCACATACATCGTCGAGTTGTACAAGGAAGCCGTCGGGTCCACTGTTCCTTCAGGCGCGATATCCATGAGTTTCGCAAGCGTTACGGTTTTATTCTGCACGAGTATCTCGAGGTCGTTAATTCCGGTTCCGAAAGTCTTAGTGAATTCCTGTGGCGATACCTTTTCGGCGAGGCGATTGATTTCAGCCATAAGCGAACGGTCTCTAAGCGAGGTGACCGCCAAGGGGCCGAGCACTCCGGCAACGCTCCAAGCGGTCAGCAAACGCCCGTAGATGCCGCCGACGTAACGAGTACCGAACAGGTCGGCAAGATATGCCGGAACGGTAGCGAAGACACCCCCGTAGAAAGTAAAAATTATCATCGTCGCCGCGTAAAACATTAACAGCCAGAAAATCGAAGGATCAAGGTTCACGTAATGGGCGGCCACGGGAATGGACAAATACAACAAAAAACCAACCGCGCAAAATATCGAACACGTATTGCGTCGCCCCAGTTTGTCGGAGGCACTCGCCCACATAACGCGCCCCAGCATGTTGAACATGCCGATCATCAAGACGTAAGTGGCGGCAAAGGTGACGTCAACAACATCCGGAAGCGCGTTACTGAATATCTCGGTCATCATTGTCTTGGCAACAGAGATAATCCCGATGCCGGCTGTAACGTTAAGGCACAGTACGACCCACACCTGGTAGAACTGAGGCGTTTTTAACGCCTGATCCATATGCACATCTTTCTGACTGATCATTCGCTCGCTGGAATCCTTGCCGGACGGCGGCTCCCATCCCTGCGGTTTATACCCCGCAACCGGGACACGATATAAAAATGCCGATACCATTATCACAAGGAAATAAACCACTCCAAAGAAAAGAAAGGTCTGGGCGACTCCCGCGGAACCGGTGCCAACCACATATACCCCGGCCGCTTCAGCTCCGGGCACAAGCACATGCGCCGCCTCGGCAGCCCTCGCGACGACAACCTCCTTGAGCTGACCGCCGACTTCAACAAAGCGTCGGCCCGAACGGGTGATCATATCGACGGCGTCGACCGTCCCCAGGTATTGAGGCGCCTTGTAAAAGTACTGGAGGAAGAACTCTTTAAGCGGCACCGCGATTATCGCTCCGCCACCAAAGCCCATGATCGCCATTCCGGCAGCCAAGCCGCGTCGATCCGGAAACCAGCGAATTAAATTGCTGACCGGAGAAACGTAACCTAAACCCAGACCGATACCGCCGATTACGCCGTAACCCAGATAAATCAGCCACAGCTGGTGCAAAGCAACACCGAGACTGCTGAGCATATAGCCGCCACCCCAAAAACACGCTGCCATCACACAGACCATGCGTGGTCCCACTTCCTCAACCCATTTGCCGGCAAACGCCGCCGTAAGCCCGGTGAACGCGATCGCGACGCTGAATATCCACACTACTTGGCGCAGAGTCCAGTCGTCCCCCGCACTGGTGGCAACCCCAAGCACCTCAATTAACGCGGGATTATATATGCTCCAGGCGTAAACGGAACCAATGCACAGGTGAACCGCAATAGACGGAGGCACAGCCAGCCAGCGGTTGAATTCCGGACCTCTAACGATACGTTCTTTTGATAAAAGACTCGCCATTGGCTGTATCACGTAGTTAGTCGACGAGGTGGAGCTAAAGCTACATACAGCCGACGAGGGGATTCGAACCCCTGACCTGCTCATTACGAGTGAGCTGCTCTACCACTGAGCTACATCGGCAGTAATAAGCTTTTAATTTTGCCACAGTAAAAGTCTTTGTAAACATGGAAAAGGGAAATCTGGGAGACTAAATACCCGCCGGGACAAGACAATTAAGCTGGCTGGTATGTGCTGTATATTGTTTTAAAGGGATTCTTATCAAGATTTTTACAGCCCAGGGAATCAAAATCAGGAAGCAGTGGGCAGGTTTGTCGTCAGCGAACATGCAGGCGAGGTTAAATTTGATAAGGATTTTATGGGCAAGTCAAACGAGGAATTTCGGTGCATACACCCTGAGTTTCCTGAGAAATAATCTGCTCTCACATAACACGATATAATTTACAACAAAATGGTTGACAACGATTTTGTTGTATGATATTCTTCGTTTACAACAAAACAGTTGATAACGATTTTGTTGTATAAGGTTATTTAGAAAATATGATTCAATAGGAGATTATAACATGAGATCATCCACAGGCAGATGGGTAAGCGGCGACGACTTCTTCAATCGTGAGAACGAGTTACATATTCTCGAAACACACGTCCGAGACCACAATCATATATTGCTCACCGGGCAGCGGCGCATGGGGAAAACAAGCATTGTCCGGGAACTCGGACGCCGACTTGAGCTTAATGGTTGGGCTTTCCTCTTTGCCGATGTAGAAGCGGCAACATGTGCAGAAGATGCAATTGCGGATATTGCAAAAGCTGCGTACCCGATTCAATCAATCAGGTCGCGTCTCATCGCTACAGTGGGACGCTGGCTAAAAGACAACATTGAAGAGGCTGGTCCAGATGAATTTCGCGTGAAGGTCCGCGCTGCACTTGACCCCGGAAGCTGGCGACGCCACGGAAAAGAGTTGCTCCGTAACTGTGCCGAGTATGAAAAACCGGTTCTCCTTGTTATTGACGAACTTCCTATCTTCCTCAAGCGGATTCTCAAACATCATAACGGCGAGCAACGTGTTGACGAGTTTTTGAGCTGGTTACGCGGCGCACTTCAAGATTTGGGCAATGATTCGCCTGTTTTAATAGTATCCGGCAGCATTGGATTGGATCATCTGGTAAGACGACTCGGGATCCCTGACCGCATCAATCATCTCTATCCTTTTCGTCTGGGTCCATGGGATCGAGACACCAGTGTCGAGTGTTTCACCCATCTCGCTGAAGATTACGAATTGTCCGTAGAGAACGGCGTTGCAGACGCAGTGTACGAAAAGCTGGGCAGCGGAATTCCTCACCACGTGCAGTCCTTCTTCGCGCGTCTTCGGGATTTCGCCACTATGCAAGGGAAAAACCACGTAACTGTTGATGATGTCAACAAAGTCTATCAGAGGAGGCTCTTAGGGGCTTGGGGACAAAGCGATCTTGTGTATTACGAGACACGACTCAAAGAAGGTCTTGGAGGAGATGACGATTACTACTCCATAGCAATGGAGATTCTCGCAGAGGCAGCTATACAAGAGATATTCACACCAAGTGCGAGACGTTGCCTTGAAGAGATGTATTCCTCTCTGGTTGAAGATATGCCCGCATGTATTGCAGATGTGCTTGAGGTTCTGGAGCATGATGGCTATCTGGAAGCTAGCGAGGATGGCTACCACTTCTCGTCCAATTTGCTTAAGGACTGGTGGTCCACTCGTTTCCGCCATCACGTTCCCATTGAAAATCGTCGCTCGGTTGATAAATCGCAGGAGCAGACACAATGAGCATAGAGAAGGCAGAAAATAAATTGACCAGCCACCCGCCGGTCCGCAAGTTCAGCCCAGGAATGTATCAGTCCAACGAAGAACTCATCTCACAGTTCGTCGTACGAAACCACGAGTTAAAAATCGTCCTCGAAGTCTTACACGGAAATATCAAATCATCTTCGTGTCAGCATGTCCTAGTCGTCGCTCCCCGCGGTCGCGGAAAAACCATGCTTCTTTCGCGAGTTGCCGCCGAACTGCGGGTAAACGATAAATTCTCCGAAGTCCTGTTACCAGTACAGTTCATGGAGGAAAGCCAAGAGATTTTCACCCTAGCTGATTTCTGGCTTGAAACGCTTTTTCACCTTGCGAGGGAGATCGCAGCACACAACTCCGAACTCGCGCAGGAATTACGAGAAACACATGCTGCTCTGATCGACCGTTGGCAGGAGCGGGAAATTGGAGACCATGCGCGAGCCACGGTTCTGGCAACGGCAGATCAACTGGGCAGAAAACTCGTCCTAATGGTTGAGAACTTGCAAGCATTATGCAAAAGCGTAGACGGAGATTTCGGCTGGAAGCTTCGCGAAGTGCTTCAGTCGGAACCACAAATCATGCTGCTTGCCTCCGCTACCAGCCGGTTTGAGAGCCTAGAAGATGTAGAGCAACCCTTCTTTGAGTTATTTCGAATCATCAATCTTGAACGATTAACCACCGAAGACTGTCGCCGTCTGTGGGAGGTTGTCAGCGGTAAGGAAGCAAGTGCACGCGAAATCAGACCACTTGAGATTCTCACAGGTGGCAGTCCCCGACTATTGGTTATCATTGCCGATTTTGCACGACACGGATCCATGCATCAACTCATGGAAGAACTGGTCGTGCTAATTGACGAGCACACCGAGTATTTTCGTAACCATTTGGAGAATTTCCCAAAGATGGAACGACGTGTTTATCTCGCGGTGATTGACCTCTGGCAACCGTCGAAGCCGAGTGAGATTGCAGCTCGCGCGCGCATGGACGTTCGGAAAGTATCAACCATGCTCGGACGACTGATCGAGCGAGGAACGGTAATAATGGAAGGCAGTGGCAAGAAACGATTATATGTAGCGGCAGAACGTCTTTACAGCATTTATTACAGACTACGTCGTGAACGCGATGAAGCGGCCGTGGTACAAAATTTGATTTACTTTATGACTGTCTTTTACACCGAAACCGAGTTGACCGAAATTTCTAGCAAGTTGATTGCGGAGGCAACGCAATCAAGGGCAATTCGTGAGGGTATCGAGCGTGCGATTGCCAAACGATCGGGCATTGAAGATTCGTTTTCCACCATGGAGTGGAAGGCAATTCGAGAAATATCAAACCAAGTCTCTGAAAATTACCGATTCATGAGTGAGGAACGTATTGAAGAAGAAATCGATAAAGCACTTGAAAAAAGAAATTTTAAAAAAGTCATTAAAATCATAGATCAAGTTCTCACTTCTCAGAGCAGAGATCCATCTCCAATATCAGAGCCAAAAACCGCTGAATTGTTGTATAAGAAGACCGTTGCATACGGACAACTAGCAGATTTTGAAGCCGTGGTAAAAACCTGTAATGAAATAGTCGAACTTTTTGGCAAAAGTAGTATGCCAAATCTTCAGTCGCAGGTAGGAGCAGCGTTAACCAAGAAAGGAAACGTATTGGAAGAACTCGGCGATTTCAAAGCAGCAATTACGGCCTATGACGAGGTAATCAAACGCTTCGGCGACAGCAACGCCCCGAATCTCTACGTGCATGTCGCTTGGTCCATTCTACGTAAAGGAACCGCATTGGATAAACTCGGCGATTTCAAAGCAGCAATTGCAACCTATGACGAGGTAGTTAACCGCTTCGGCGACAGCAAGGCCTCGCAGGTCCAGTGGCAGGTCGCCCGGGCAATTTTACTTAAAGGGGACGTATTGGATAAGCTCGGCGATTCCAAAGCAGCAATTGCAACCTATGACGAGGTAATCAAACGCTTCGGCAACAGTAATGTTACACAGGCCCAGTGGCAGGTCGCTTGGGCAATTCTCCACAAAGGAGAGGCATTGATCAAACTCGGCGACTCTCAAACAGCAATTACGGCCTATGACGAGGTAGTCAAACGATTCGGTAACAGCGATGTTATGGACCTCGAGTGGGAAGTCGCTTGGGCAATTCTCCACAAAGGAGAGGCATTGATCAAACTCGGCGACTCTCAAACAGCAATTACAACCTATGACGAGGTAGTCAAACGCTTCGGCGACAGCCAGACTCCAGACCTCCAGAGAATAGTCGCTTGGTCCATTCTACGTAAAGGAACCGCATTGGATAAACTCGGCGATTCCAAAGCAGCAATTGCAACCTATGACGAGGTAGTCAAACGCTCCGGCGACAGCGAGGCCCAAAATCTCCAGCAACCGATCGATTGGGCAATTATCTTAAAAGGAGATGTATTGTATGAACTCGGTGATTTTCAAGCAGCGATTACAGCCTATGACGAGGTAGTCAAACGATTCGGCGACAGCGATGTACAAGACACCCCGTTCGAGGTCTTAACGGCTTTGCTCAATAAAGCCAAATCGCTAATCAAGATTCATCGCTTGGAAGAAGCCCTGAGCACTTGCGAGGAAGTTGAACAAAGATTTGACATTCTGAATAACACCGAAAACATTGACCTAGGATGGGAAGCAATGTACGTGAAGACTTTAGCTCTGATAGCTCAGAAAAAGCATGGTACTGCTATGGACACGTTTCGCTCCATGTATGCCAAGTTCATACCTAGTAATAAAATAATGATGCACAAAATGCTGCAGATTGTACCAGATATGGTCGCAACCGGTTTTCCCATGCAGAACCTTATCGATATACTGTCAAGCGACGATAAAAAATCTGACACACTGACACCCCTAATCATAGCACTACGTCAGCACGGCGGGGAGTCAATTCGCGCTCCCGAGGAAGTGCTTGAGGTAGCTGCGGATATCCACAAAAACATTAAAGAAAAAGTAGCAAAATCTGTTTGTCAACAGAAATAATTGACTGAAGTAAAACCCATATCGAAACATGGGAAAAAACATATGGGCAAGAAGCAGAGACAATCCCCAAAAAATAATATCTTTTTCTCTTTCATTCCGCTGCAGTTCAGCGAGTCATATCAGAGTAGATTTTCCGGGCGGCGAGGTTTCCCGAGTGTACGCAGTCTGGGATTCCTACCCCTTGGTAAGCCGCTCCGCAAAGCGCAAGTCCCGAGTGACGCGAAAGTCGGTGCATAACGCCCGAGATATCCTCCTTGTGTCCCGGCGCAAAGCGCGGCATGGACATCCTGTATCTCCTGATATAAATCTCCGTCGGATGGTTATCGAATCCGAAAACCCTCGCAAGTTCTTCCCTTAAGACGGATTTTATTTCCTCCTCATCCCAGAGCACCGCATCGGGGTTAAGCTCTCCTCCGAGAAAACACCTTATCACTACTTTTCCGCTCCCGGACTTTCCGGGAAACTTGCTGCTGTAAAGAGAACACGCCACAAGGTTCATTTTCTCCGTGGAAGGAATTATGACCCCCAGACCATCTGGAAGACCGCGGAAATCCTTCTCATCGAAAACAAGAGTCGCAACGACGGAAGAAACATATCGCACTCCCGAGAGTCTCGCTCCAAGCTGCGGATCGATATCAGAAAGCAGCCGACCGGCCGTACCGGCCCCGACAGACAGGATGACTGCGTCAAACCCCTCTTCTCCGCGGTCAAAACCGACAAGCCATCCCTTTTCCGATTTTTTAAGGGAAAGAACCGGGGTCTTGTAATCCTGCCTTGCAAATTCGGCACTTTCGCAAAGTCTCTCAACGATAACGGACATACCCTCCGCCGGAGTGAGAAAAAGACCGTACCTGGCACCGCTTTCCCCACGGGAGGTCGGAGGATTTCGAAGAAGGTCCAAAAGAACGCTTCCGCTTCGCTTCTCCATCTCTAGGAACTGGGGCATTGTGGCCGAAAGACTCAGTTTTTCGGGATCGGCCATGTAAATTCCGCCCAGAAGAGGCTGCGCGGCCTTCTCGAAAATTTCCCTTCCGAATCTCCTTTCCACAAAAGAACGGACGCTTTCGTCCACCCCCCCGCTGCGGGGAACCAGAGGCTCAAGAAGCACCCTGAGCTTGGCCCCGGCACTGAACAGTCCGCTGCGAAGAAATGGGAGAAGCTTCGATGGAGCCATCAGGAAAAAACCTTCGGGAAGCGCCCGGAGCCTTCCTGCCTGATAAACGAACGTGTCCTTCCGCTTGCCGTATCCCACCCCAAGGAGCGAATCCTCAAGTCCGAGATCTTTTGCAAGGTCAAGCGCCCAAGGTTTTGAAGTTATAAAGGAGTCGGGTCCGAGTTCAAGGACCATGTCCCCCGTTTTTACGGTATCAAAAACCCCGCCCGGATGTGCGGAGGACTCGAAAAGAACAAGTTCAAGGGGAACATTACCCTCGCGGCAGAGCTTTCTCAGATAGTGGGCCGAGGAAAGACCCGAGATCCCCGCGCCGACAATCGCAACTTTCATAACGAATTATCTTACTTACTGCCGGGAGTTTTCTGAATCGATGAGCCTCAGCACCCCGTCGCCCAAGGCCTTTATGTAGCGGTCATCGTCGTTCACGGTCTCGGCCCTGTAGAGGTTCACCCCGCACTCGCGCGCAGCCTCTGTGGCCTCAACCCCTATATCGAAAAGCACCTCGATATGATCGCAGACAAATCCTATCGGCTGAATCACAATATCCGTGAAGCCCTGGCCGGCAAGGTTCACTATCACGTCGCATATGTCCGGCTCAAGCCATTTTTCATTCGGAGAGCCACTTCTGCTCTGGTAGGCAATCATCCACTTTTTGTGCCCGACTCTGTCCGCCACCAGCATGGAGGAAGTTTCAAACTGCAAAGCGTAGGGAGACGAATCCGACATCCTCTCGGGAATGCTGTGAGCCGTAAACACAAGCATGGTGGTATCGAGCCTGCCCTCGGGAATTTCGCGCATTTGTTCCGTCACCTTGGCCGCCGAGCCTTCTATGAAAAGAGGATGGTTAAAAAGCGGAGAAACATATTCCACGTGAAGCTGCATCTTGAGATCTTCGCAGGCCTCGCTTACATCCCTCATGTACCTCTCCCAGCTCGCATCGGAGCGGTAAACGGCCATTATGAGGCCCACAAGGTTCTTCACGCCGTTTTCCCGCATCTGCTCAAGGGAATCCTTGATGAACGGATGCCAGTTCCTCATCCCGACGTAAACCGGAAGATCGTACCCCCACCCGGAAAGAAGCTTCTCAAGTTTTTGGGCCTGCCTGTAAGTGAATTCGTTGAGCGGAGACTTCCCGTCGAAGATTTCGTAGTGATGGGCGACTTCCCGCAGCCGGTCCTCGGGTATTGGTCTCCCGCTGGCCACATTCCTGAGAAAAGGCATTATGTCCTCTTTTTTCTCGGGAGCCCCGTATCCAATCATCATTACGGCGTCAAAATTATTTTTCATGGAACTTCTTCCTAAGCCTCCTTTCGCGCGGAATACTCGTGAACTTCATCAATCAGCCTCAGAACATTATCAACCGGCGTCTGCGGCAGTACACCGTGACCCAGGTTGAATATATGCCCGGGCCTCCCTCCCACTCTGTCCAGTATCTTCCTCGACTCCTCCACGACATGAGACGGGGTTGAGAGCATTGAAACCGGATCAAGGTTTCCCTGAACCGCAAGAGAACTTCCCGCTCTCCGCCAGCCGTCAAGAATATCGACCCTCCAGTCAAGACCGATAACTCCGGCCCCGGTCTCTCCCATGAGTTCGAGCAGGGAACCGGTTGCGGTTCCGAACAATATTACCGGAACTTCCGGCGGAAGCGCCGAGATAAGTTTCTTTACGTGCGGAAAGACGAATCTTTCGTAATCCGCCGGGGAAAGACAGCCTACCCAACTGTCAAAAATCTGCACGGCATCGGCCCCGGCATCCACCTGGGCGCAGAGATAATCCGAAATGCTCCCGGTCAGAATCTCCATCAGCCTCTCCCACAGGGAAGGGTCTCCGTACATGAGCTTTTTCGTGTTTACGTAGTTTTTTGAACCGCTTCCCTCAACCGCGTAGGAAGCCACGGTAAAGGGAGCCCCGCTAAAACCAATAAGCGAAACTTCGGGGGCAAGGGCCTTTCTCGTGATACGCAGAGCCTCGTAGACAAAATCCATGCTTTCGGGATCAAAGTCCCTCAGGGCCTCTATGCGCTTTCGGGTCCTAAGAGGCTTGGCTATCACGGGACCGTCGACGCTTGAATATTCAAGGGAAAGTCCCAGGGGTTCCAGTATGAGCAGTATGTCTGAGAAAATGATTGCCGCGTCCACGCCGAATCGGTCAACCACCATCAGCGTAATTTCCGAGGCCATATCCGGGGTCTTGCAAAACTCCTTGAAAGAAACGCGGGAGCGAGCCTCCCTGTATTCCCGAAGAAACCTGCCCGCCTGTCGCATAAGCCAGATGGGGGTGTAATCGGCTTTTTCAAGCCGACACGCCTTCATGAATGCTCCTTCAGAAGTAATTTCTCTCCTCTGGACCTGCGCTGTGTCCTCTGACCAGACCATCTGCGTGCGGTTCCAGTTCCGGGTATCGACCCCGTTTTCAAAAGCCGTTCTTTTTTTGGCGAGAAGCGCCGCTGACCTTCTGGCCACCTCCCTCACCAGGTTTCCCATCTTCGGGCTGTCGGGCTCATAGTCAACGGATATTCCGTTTTCCCTGAGCGTCTCCGTGGTGGTCGGTCCGATCGAGCATATAAGCGCTTTTTTCATTCCTTCAATGAAGTTATCGGAATATCCTTCCCCGGCCGCCACCTCAAAAAGGTTGGATACCTGCCGGGAACTTGTGAACAGGAGGCAGTCCTCCTCCCCCTCAGATACGGATCTTACGGCATCGCGCAGTGGATCCAGGTCCTCCGGCAGCGCCCACCTGTAAATGGGAATTCTTCTTACGTCAGCCCCTCTTTTTTCAAGGGAAGAAAGAAACTCCTCGTTGGAAACCCCGTATTCCTGAACGTACACAACCAGGTTTTCAAGCGACATGTCCCTCTGGTCGAAAGTGGAAAGTATGTCTCTCCACGTGTTCGGTTCGGAAACGGTTATATCCGGTCTTATACCGAATTTGCGAAGTGCCGCCACGGGTTTAGGACCTCTGGCGAGAATCGTAGTCGCGCGCAGGGCATCCACATATTTCTTTTCTCCCGATTCGGCAATTACGATGTCGGAGAGTATCCGCGTGCCTACCCCCGTCATGAGGACAAGAAGATCGATGCTGCCCGAGAACAGATCATCGGCAAACCCGGCAACGTAAGGACTTTTAAGATCGGGAACTTCCCTCATCGAGGGTGCGACCCTGGGCACACCGCCGTGATAAGAGATGAGTTTTTTCATCTCCTCGCAACGGCGACTTTCAAAAGACGTTACCTTAAGCCCGTTAAAATCCTGTTTCATTACTTAACTACCAAGCGCCGTTCCGATACTAGAGAAATTCCGCGATGCTCTCGGCTTTCAGCAGGTCCTCGAGAGTCTCCCTGGCCCTTATCTCGCAGTACCTCTCACCGCTTACAAGAACCTCGGCGGCCCGGGGTCTTGTGTTGTAATTAGACGACATCACGAAGCCGTACGCCCCCGCGCTGAAAACCGCAAGCAGTTCTCCCGCGGAAACTTCGGGAAAGCTCCTGTCCCTGGCCAGAAAATCGCCCGATTCACATATCGGGCCGACTATGTCCACCACCTCGCGGGATTCAGAACCCCCCGCACGCACCGGCTCTATCCGGTGGAACGAATCGTAAAACGCGGGTCTCACAAGGTCGTTCATCGCGGCGTCGACTATTACAAATTTCTTTGAGGTTCCCTCCTTAACGTAAAGCACCCTGGTAGACATTATTCCCGCGTTGCCCACCATTGATCTGCCGGGCTCAAGGACCAGCCCGTAACTGGTATCGCGAAGATGTTCCTCGAAAACCCGCGCGTACTCGGATTTCGCCGGGGGCTTTTCCCCGCTCTCGTAGCTTATCGCAAGACCCCCTCCTATATCTATGTAGGAAACTTCAATCCCGTCGCTCCCGAGCCTGTCGGCAAGGTAGACAAGCTTAGATATGGACTCGGAAAAGGAAGAAAGATCAAATATCTGGGAACCTATATGGGCATCAATTCCCCTTATCTCAATTCCCCCCATCCGTGAGGCGTTTCTGTATACATCCACCGCTTTTTCGATCCCGATTCCGAACTTGCTTTTCTCAAAACCCGTCGATATGTACGGATGGGTGTCGGGATCAACATCAGGATTAACCCTTATCGCGACCGGGGCCTTCTCCCCGAGCGAGACGGCCACGTCGTTTATCTTCTGAAGCTCCGCTTCGGATTCCACGTTGAAAAAGAGTATCCGGGAGCGAATTGCGGTCTCTATCTCCTCTTCGGTCTTTCCGACTCCCGAGAATACCACTTTCGAGGTGTCTCCCCCGGCGGCGACAACCCTCTGCAGTTCCCCCGACGAGACTATATCGAAACCGGAATCCATGGAGGAGAAAATCTTGAGTACGGATATGTTGGAGTTCGCCTTTACGGAATAGCAGATCAGGGGATCGATTTCAGAAAATGCCTCCTTATACTCAAGGAAGCTTGAGCGGATGGAATTGTGGCTGTAGATATAGACCGGCGTTCCGAAGTCCTCGCATATTTTCCTTACGGGGACTTTCTCAACGCAAAGCTCGCCGTCAGTATATTCAAAATCGGAAGTCATCATGTAAGTCTCCACGGGTTTGAAGCTAGAAAATCTACCCGAAAAAAACGGCGGAAAACAATTATAGAATCCGAAACCAGGGAGAACTCAGCAAGCTCGGGGCACCAGCTATTACCAGACAAATAAAGCGATTCCCCAAATTTTCGCTTGGACAAAACCCGGATTTGTTTTATAATGGTTTCGTTGTATCGAAAACCTAGACTTCGGAGCAAAAACCTCTCTATTCAAGGATAAACCCCCATGGACGCAATTATTGACCTGTTTACCAAGGGCGGAATATATATTTTCCCCCTGATTTTATGTTCCATATTCGGACTTGCGATTTTTCTTCAGAAGCTTAGCCTCCTTCAGAGGAAAAAGCTTCTTCCCGAAGAATTTCTTTCAAGCCTATATGAGACTGTCGAGACAAAGGGGCTTGAAGAAGCAAAATCCCTTTCCGCATCGAACGATTCTGCGGTAGCCAAAATGGCTCTCGCGGCCGCGCAGAACTCAGGCAAATCGAAAGAGGAAATGGAAGAAGCCATTGAGGCCATAGGAAAGAGCGAGGCCCAAGGTCTTGAAAAATATATAGACACTCTGCTCACCATAAGCAGCATAAGTACTCTGATAGGACTTCTCGGAACAATATCAGGAATGATAAAGGTGTTCGCCGTCATATCGGAGAAGGATATAGTGGATCCGCCTTCCCTCGCGGGAGGCATCTCGGAAGCCCTTTATACCACGGCCTTAGGACTCACGATAGCAATTCCGGCGCTCATAGCCTACAAGTACACAGACGGAAAATTCAAGGAGATAATCTCCGAGCTTGAAGATGAAGGCAAGAAAATACTTGAAGCTTTTTCCGCAAAGGCATCCCTATGAAATTCTCGCAAAGAAAATCAGGCAGTAGGTCCGGCATAGACATGGCTCCCATCGTGGACGTGATTTTCAACCTCCTTATTTTCTTTGCCCTTACGCTCAATTTCGCCATATCGAGCGGCATAAAAGTCAACCTCCCGAAAGCGACCGGCGAAATCGTCGAGATAAAAGACGTAAACATACACATTTCCAAAGACGGAAAAGTTTACTTCAACGATGTGCTTATGCGCTCCGCCAACTCCTTGAAGCGGGAGTTTGAGAGGATACCCAACAAAGACACCCTCGTAATAATCAGGGCGGATTCCGAGGCCATGCACGGCCCGATCGTAAGCACCATGGACTTGGCGAAAACCCAGGGGTTCTCAAAGATAGCAATCGGAGTCGAGCCTAAGCGATAAAACTCCACCGCAATCGCCCCTCGGTGACCCGGCGGCCTGACGGTAACCAACAAAGTTGAACTCGATACAAGGCGCCCTAACCTCGCTAAACGACCTCATAACAAGATTTTTCATCCTCTGGATAATTCTGTTCTCGGCCGTAGCGTATTTTTTCCCCTCCGTTTTTCGGGATCTCGGGTTCCTCATAGTGCCTATGCTCGCGGTGATAATGTTCGCGATGGGCATGACGCTGAGAGTGGATGACTTCAGAAGGGTTTTCCTAAGACCGCTTGAGATTCTTGCGGGCGTCTGCGCTCAATACATCGTGATGCCTCTTTTGGGTTTCCTTCTGGCCCTCGGGTTTGGAATAAACCCCCTGATCGCGGCCGGGGTGGTTCTCGTGGGTTCGTGCCCGGGGGGAACAGCGTCAAACGTGATCACCTACCTGGCAAGGGGTGACCTCGCGCTTTCCGTGACACTCACTTCGGTTTCAACGCTTCTCTGCCCGTTTCTGCTGCCTGCGCTTATGTATGTTTACGCGGGGCAATGGATAGACGTTCCGGTTGCAGACCTTTTTATCTCCGCGCTTCAGATAGTGCTGCTACCCGTACTTCTGGGAGTGGTGTTAAGAAAGTTTCTCGGGAAAAAATCAGAAACCGTGCTGCCCTTTCTGCCTTCTGTATCGTCTCTGGTGATAGCGCTTGTCGTAGGAATAATAGTGGCTTTGAACGCGGAATCCATAAAAACCATAGGCGGGGTGATTTTCCTAATAGTAATCATTCATAACGCTTTGGGCCTTATGTGCGGTTATCTTATAGCAAAGGCGCTGGGCTTCGGAGAAAGCAGCGCCAGGGCGATATCCGTAGAGGTAGGGATGCAGAACTCGGGGCTCGCGGCGGCCCTTTCCCAAATGCATTTCGGTTATCTCTCCGCGCTTCCCGCCGCGCTTTTCAGCATCTGGCATAATATCTCGGGCGCGGCTATAGCCTGGTTATGGAGAAGCAAAAAGATTGATGAATAAAAGGAATAAAGAAGAAAGACTTCCCATAAAGGGCTATCTTTTCCTGATAGCCACCGCTTTTTTCACGGCGCTATCCTACGCAATAGGAAAAGCTCTTGAGCGAAGCGACCTTCACCCCGAGACCACCACTTTTTTCTGGTTCTTCGGGGCTTTTGTGGTCGCCTTAATCCTGTTTCCGTTTCTTCGCTCGCAGAGAAAGGAACTCAGAAGAATCCGAGAGTACCGCGCCATTTTCATCTGGAGTTCCGTTATAACCTCGGCAGGGGCCGCCTTGTGGATGGTTGCGCTCTGGACGATCGGGCCGGCCCTTACCTCGTTTCTGATGAAGGCCCAGACGCTCTTCGCTCTCCTGCTCGGCATAATCTTCCTCGGTGAGAGGCTCAACAAGGGGGAGAGCGTAGGAATAGCCTTGACGGTGGCCGGCGGAGCGGTGGTCGCCTACCAGAGAGAGGATTATCTCATTTTCGGAACCGCTATGGCCCTCGGGGCCGCGTTTTTATATTCCTTTCTGTCTTTCATGGTAAAGAAGATAGCGCAGGACCTGAACATGCTGACAGTCGCGACGCTCAGGACCCTGGGAGTCTCCATAGTCCTTTTCATTTACCTAATACTCACCGGGACATTTGAGCCTCCAAGCCTGAAACAGGCACTTGTGATGGCGTGCGGAGGCGCGTGTGGAGCGTATATAGCAAAAGGAAGCCAGTTCCACGCCATAAAGCTTCTCGACATCTCACGAACAACCGCCGTCATGCCGATGGAATCGATCTTCGTGCTGATCCTCGCGCATGTCTTCTTCGACGACCTGCCGTCGGTTACGAAACTTCTCGGCGGAGCCTCAATAATCGCCGGGGTCGTCTTCCTTGTGCTTTTCCGGGGACAGAAAAACGACATTCTCGGCAAGTGAATCCTAGCCGGGACCGGAGAAATCCGTTCTGAGTTCCCTTCTCATCCGATGTCTCTGCTCGGCCAGTTCAACAAGCGTCTCGAGCATCTCCCCGACGCAGAGCCCGCTTGCCTCCCAGAGTTTCGGGTACATGCTTATGGGAGTAAATCCGGGGATTGTGTTTATCTCGCTTACAAACACCTGATCCGTATCGGCGTCAACCAGAAAATCCACCCTCGCCATACCGGTACAGCAAAGGGCAGTATAGGAAGCAAGAGCGAGGGTTCTCACCCTCTCCTGAGTCTCGCGGTCAAGGTCGCATGGAATCCGGAATTGAGTTGACTCGTCGTGGTACTTCTTTTCGTAATCGTAAAAGCCTCCTTCCACAACCAGTTCCCCCGGAACCGATGCCCGCGGGTCCTGATTCCCTATTACGCTTACCTCCACTTCCCTTAGATTCATCACGGCCCTCTCAACGATGACCCTTTCAGAGAAATCAAAAGAGGCCTCAACCGCATCTGCAACCGCCCCAGGAGAACTCACCCTTGAAACTCCCACGCTTGAACCCAGATTTGAGGATTTAACGAAGCAGGGAAATCCTATTTCGTCTTCTATGCGGCGGAGAACCGCTTCCTTATCGTTTTGCCAGTCGGTTCCTGCGAGACCGAAAAACGGTACAACCGGAATACCGTTATCCCTGAGAATGATTTTTGAAACTATCTTGTCAATGCAAAGCGAAGACCCAAGCAGATCCACGCCCACGCAGGGAACACCCATAAGATCAATGAGGCCCTGTACCGATCCGTCCTCGCCGAAGGTTCCGTGAAGAACGGGGAAAACAGCGTCCACGGAAAAAATCTCATTTATCTCTCCCTTGACTATTTCAGCGAAACGGCCGGGGGGAGAACCGTAGAGCATGGGAACGATCTCGGAGTCGGGAACCAAGGCCGGAGGATGCCCCTCCTGCCAGTTCTCAAGAACGGCCCTCTGCCATCTGCCATCCTTCGAAATGAAAACCGGCAGCAGAGAAAATTTTGAGGGATCAAGATTGCTGATGATAAATCTCGAGGAAACAAGCGACACTTCATGCTCAACCGAAACACCGCCGAAAAGAACCGCAATTGGTTTCTTGCTCAAGTTGTTACCCCCGACATGTTTAAGGAAAAAATTTCATGAGAAACCCAGAAAAACAACAACCTGAAAAGGATCGTTCTTACCAAATTTCCCATAATATACTTTGACTGCTGAAACTATGTGGTTAGAATTATTGTACAAATAACTGATGGAAAAATAAACCGGAAGTCTCCCCTCGGGATATAGCCGTCCCAATCTTTGACTTAAGAAGCACAAGAGTTAAGATGGGTGGGGTTTCTCTGGAGAAGAAATTAACATGAATTTAAGAGTCATACTTTGCGTTTTCCTCGCCATTTTTCTCCCGTGGGCGTCCGTTACCGCCTCAAGCCTGACGCAACTCTCTGAGCACTTTCAAAAAGCACAGGCAGAATCCACCGAGTTAAGCGAAGAAATCTCGGCAGCCGAAGAAGCTGAAGAAACGGCACAAGCAGATCCAACTCCCGCAGCCCAATCATCTCTTGGTTCTGACGAACAAAGCCTGCAGACGGAACAGACAGAACCCGGAACCGAAGAGACCTCGGAGGCCGAGTCCGCAGACACTTTGCAGAGTTACGAAGACATAAAATTCGAGGTAGAAAGGAACTCAAAGGTTGAGCGCTATATCCGGGGGTTTTCGGGAAAAGGAAAGAAGAACTTTGCCGTGATCCTCAGACGCTCCGGGAAATATCTTCCGGACATAAGGGAAACTCTTCGCTCCGAGGGTGTTCCCCAAGAAATCGCGTATCTGCCTATTATAGAAAGCGGGTTTAATCCCCGTGCCGTCTCAAAAATGAACGCCGTCGGGCTATGGCAATTCATAAGGCCGACCGGACTAAAATACGGACTGAGAATAAACCACTGGGTAGACGAGAGAATGAATGCCGAGAAGTCCACCTTGGCGGCAGCCAGATATCTCAGAAAGCTGTTTGACGAGTTCGGTTCGTGGGAACTCGCCCTCGCCGCCTACAACTGCGGTGAGAAAAGAGTGGCTAAGGCTATCAGGAAAACGGGTTCAACCAATTTCTGGACAGTGTCAAGAAGGCTTCCCAGGGAAACAAGAAACTACGTGCCGAAATTCAACGCCGCTTTGATAATAGCCAAGAACCCCGAGAAATACGGTTTCAGGATTACGGAAACGGGGAAAGATTATGAGGCAGTGAGCGTTCCGCCAAGAAAAAGCCTCGCGGAAATCGCCAACCTCCTTGACATGGGATACAAAGAGATTTCCAATTATAATCCTTCGCTCGTCGGACTTTCCACTCCTCCCGGGAAGAACTATAAGCTTAAGGTTCCCAAAGGCTACGGAGAAAAGCTCCTTGCCGTTAAAAGCGAAGTGGAGACCCTCAAGGATGTTCAGACTCCTTTCAGAACAAGGCCCGCAAGATACACGGTAAAACCGAATGACAGCCTCTGGGAAATAGCCAAGGAATTCGGAACGTCTGTCGAGAAACTCAAGTACGCAAACAACCTCAAGGGTTCGATCATACGCCCCGGGCAGAGGCTTAAGATACCCGCAAGAGGAAACGTCATATACGTAAAGCATAGAATCCGCCCCGGGGAAAATATTTACGTTCTGGCAAAAAGGTACGGAACTACAATCGACGAGATAAAAAGGGCTAACAACCTCAAGGGCTCCCTTATAATAGCGGGAAAAACCCTTTCCATTCCACAAAGACTTTCCTACTCTTATGTGCCGCGGAACGTTCCGAAGAAGTTGCACCACAAGATAATCCCCGGCGACACGCTGAGCGAGCTGGCGCTTCGCTACAGGGTATCGGTTCCCCAGATCAAAAGGTGGAACAATATGTCTTCAACCACGCTGATCGCCGGAAGAAACCTCGTCATCTACAAATAAATCCCGGATGCTGACAGTACGGTCAATAAGAGAAGACCTTCCGCACAAAGCCCCGGAAATAAGGAAGAGACTCGGGGAATTTGAGAATATCATCAAAAAGGCCTCCGAAGAAGCAATCTTCGAAGAGCTCGTCTTCTGCATATTCACGGCCGGAACGAGCGCGAAGATGGGACTGAGCGCGCTTAGTGCCGTAAGGAGCATACTCCCGAGGGCAAGCGAGGATGAACTGAGGGCGAAACTGCGGGGAGTTTACAGATTTCCAAACGTGCGCTCAAAACACGTCATCCACACAAGAGACTATTTGGCCAGCCGGTACGGACTCAAGTTAAGGCCGCTTCTTCTCTCCTTTGAAGACCCGGCAGAGCGAAGAGACTTCCTCGCACTCAACAAGGATATAAAAGGGCTCGGCTTCAAGGAAGCAAGCCATTTTCTAAGAAATATCGGTTTTCGCGGCTACGCGATTCTTGACAAGCACATACTCCAGTGTCTCTTCGAACTAGGCATAACGGAATCCACCCGGGCACCGCACTCAAGATCAAAATACATTGAGATTGAAAACAAGTTTAAGAGATTCACTGAGAAAAACGGGTTTGATTTCGATGAAATGGATCTGTTTCTGTGGAGCGAGAAAACAGGCGAAATACTGAAATGACGCATTGGAAAACAAGGTCCCACGGATGACGGAAAAAGAAAAACGGGAACTTTTAGAACTCTACGAGCTTAAAAAAGAAGAGATACGGAACCGGCTTCTGGAATTCAAACAGGCTTTTGGGGAAGCTGACGACCACCAGATCTTCCGTGAACTTTCATTCTGCATACTCAGTTCCGGGGTCGGCCCCAAAATAGCCGGCCAATGCATGAGCGCCATAGGAGAAAAACTCGTGGACGGAGAAGAAGACGAACTGCTGGGACGCATTGGGGCAATTCACAAGTACGCCGAGAACGCGTCCCGCTATATCGTTTTCACCAGAGAATATCTTAAGGAAGAACACGGATTTCTTCTGAAATCACTTGTCAGTTCCTTTGAAGACAGAGTGGAAAGAAGAGATTTCTTCGCAAAGAACCCGAGGATAAAAGGACTCGGATACATGCAGGCAAGCCATTTTCTGAGAAATCTGGGATTCTCAGGCTATGCGATTCTTGACCGAAACAACCTAGCATCCCTTTTCGAACTGGGGGTCATAGGCGAAACGAAGTATCCACTGACGAAAAAAAGATACCTTGAAACCGAGAGCCTTATGACAAAAGCCGCGCACGAGCTGGGAATCAGTCTTGATGAATTTGACCTGCTTCTTTGGTCAAGGAAAAGAAGATATATTCCGAGATAGGATCACCCGGAGTCGTGCTTCATGAAGACCTCGGCCCAAAGCGGCGCGAATCCGTCCGCGGTGTCGTGAAAAGCCCCCCTGTACCTGTTAAGGCCCATTATGCCGTCTGTGTAGTCCTTGTAGGCCGTCTGACTCCTGTGCGCCTCAATCGCCCGGCGCTTGCGGTCGGCAAAAGACGTTATATCCTCGATCCGGTCGTATGAAGGAAAAGGCGTCCATACCTCATAAAACCAGCATTCACACTCAAAAGGGCTTTCCCCAAGCACTGCGTTTAGACAATCGAGCGTCAGGAGCGAAACCGTCCTGTGGGTTCTGTGCTTGTCAATCTCGGGATGCGGGAGATATATCTCCCCCGGGCGGAGATTTGTTATTATTTCCGCCATCCTGGAACTGAATCCATGCTTGTTCGAATCGGATTCCATGTCGGAGAACCCCTGAAGAGAAAGCTCCACTCCGAGTATCTCCGAGGATGCCCTAACTTCCCGTTCCCTTGTCTGCACAAGTTCTTCCTGAGAGATACCAAGGGGATTCGCACTTCTCCTTCCATCCGTAACGACAACGGAAACCACGTTAACACCTTTTTCCAGAAGCAGGCAGGCAGTTCCTCCCATGCCTATTTCAAGATCGTCGGGATGGGGAGAAATTATAAGGGCTTTTGTGTCTTGCATATCGGTCCTTTTCAGTGAAAAGAGTACCGGAAGCTACATTAAACCGTGAATTCAAATTAGGGAAACTCTAAGACAGAATCAAGCAAACAATGGACAAAACAACAAAGGTAAAAACAGACTACCAGACCACCACCTGATTATGCTCCCATGCACCAGATTTGACTATATCTCTAAATGCATCCCTAAAAGTAGGTCTGAATCTGCGCTCTTACCATCGACTCATCCGACTCCGCGCCAGCGAGATCCTCTTCTCTCTGGAACGTGTAGTCAAATTGCACTTTCCACTTGTGATTGCCGCTCAGGTAGTAGCTAAGCCCTTGAGTGAACGTCCATACGTTGTCAAGGTCATTTCCTCCGAGAACGTTGGCGCCATCGTCAAAGATGACCATCGCGTACCTTGAGGCAAGCTCAATCCTTTTCGGAAGAAGGAAGAAACCGCCCTGGACCCTGAAACCCTGATCATAGGCAGTACCTACTCCGCCTTCATCGGGATTGGCCCACCTTCCGACATACTCACCGGTAAGATTGAATCTCGGATCCCTGTAGTTTATGTCCGCAGTAAAGGAAGTGACTTTACCACTTACAAGATCTCTCTCTCCAGATGGAATTCCTATATTGCCATCACTTCCATCCTCAACATCTATACCCGCAACAGCGGCCGCAACCATAAGCGTCGGCCTCTTGGCAAAATTCTCTTTTACACTCTTGGCTTTCCCGCCGATAACGGCCGCCTGAACTCTTCCCGCCCAGAGCATACCAGTGTCACCCTTGTCGTTTTTCTGGTTCGCGCCTTCGCCTTGGAAAACACCCGCATCATAGCGGATCATCCCGTCGCCGAGAAAACCGTAAACGCCACCCCCGATATCCCTGCCATACCGAAAGTAATCGTCTATGATCGAGGTTCCCACAAGCTGCAGGGCGGTAATTGAGGTAAGAAATTCTCTGCTAAACGGAACCTTGTACTGGCCTATCGTGGGAATAAGAGCCTTGTTCTTGGCAAACGAAAGCCTCATATCCTTTAGCGCTCCACCCCCTGAGAGATCATACTGAACCGTGTATTTCATCCAGGGAGCGAAAGCATTGCCGTCCCAGATCAACCAGAGGTTTCTTACACTGAAACCGAAACCCTCTTCGTCAGCGTCAGGATCTGTGTAGTTGGCCAGAAACTGACCAAAAAAGCGCATCCTGAGCTTGTAGTTACTGTCCGCAGTCTGGAAAGTAAGACCTGCGCCTTTTTTGGTCTTGACCTTTATCTTGTTGTACCAAGCCTTAGAATCTTTCACCGTGGCCTCGTACGCCTTCATGTTCATCTGCTGCTCAAGCTCTTCTATCTTCTTCTTAAGTTCCTCTATCTGCTCCTGTATGTTCTGGTTGTCGTCAGCCTGGGCGGGAAGTGACATAAAGGAAAGAAGCATCATCAAAGAAACAGCTAAAACTGCTAAAATTCTCATCTCACGTCCTCCTCTGAGTCATGTTCAAACTTGGTGTACGAATGGTTAAAAAAAATCTGCGTATCTTGTTGATCTGAATTCATCTAAAATAATGGGTAAAAAGAATAAAGTTTTTGAACCGAAAGGTCAAAAAGAAACGATAACCTGTTGAGAGAGCTTTCCGCCAGGTCTATTTCCTGCTCTGGACAGAAATACGCGGGCCAGAGGTTGCCTGCTGGCCAAGTACATATATAATTTTCGCTCGACTGCCTTATCAAATTTCCCCCGAAGGAACGATCAATGCAATACGAAGCGGTAATCGGCCTCGAAGTACACGCGCAACTCGCCACTGAATCCAAGATATTTTCCTCTTCCTCAACGAAATTCGGAAGTCCCCCCAACTCCCAGGTGAATCCGGTCTGCCTGGGCATGCCGGGGGTATTGCCGGTTTTTAACGAAAGGGTTCTTGAGTACGCCATAAAGGCCGGACTGGCAACCAACTGCGAAATCACCCGGAAATCCAGATTCGCAAGGAAGAACTACTTCTACCCGGACCTTCCGAAGGGCTACCAGATTTCGCAGTACGACGAACCGCTTTGCCTTAGAGGGTATCTCGAAATAGATTCGGGGGAGGGCAAAAAAAAGATCAGGATAACCCGAATACATCTGGAAGAAGACGCGGGGAAACTCGTGCACGAATACTCTGACTTTGAAAGCCATGTGGATCTCAACAGGGCGGGAGTGCCGCTTGTGGAGATAGTCAGCGAGCCTGACATCTCAACCGCCGAAGAAGCGGTTGAATACGTAAAGAAACTTAGGACAATCCTCAGATACATCGAGGTTTGCGACGGGAACATGGAAGAAGGAAGCCTGCGCTGCGACGCGAACGTCTCCGTGCGGCCGGCAGGGCAGAGCGAACTCGGAACTAAAACTGAGATCAAGAATCTTAATTCCTTCCGTTTCATACAAAGGGCCATAGAATACGAAATAAAGAGGCAGGAAGCGGTTCTGCGAAGCGGAGGAAAGGTGGCCCAGGAAACAAGGCT
Source organism: Thermodesulfobacteriota bacterium (assembly GCA_965204035.1). Lineage (GTDB taxonomy): Bacteria > Desulfobacterota_D > UBA1144 > Nemesobacterales > Nemesobacteraceae > Nemesobacter. The sequence goes on along the minus strand of OZ241964.1, from coordinate 565,166 downwards.
TTTTGACTCACAAAAAGGGGTCACGTTCACGATGAGATCAAAAGAAGAGGCTCATGACTACAGGTATTTCCCGGATCCTGACCTACTGCCGGTAGTCGTGGAGGAAGATCATCTAGAGCAAGTCCGTCTCTCCCTTCCGGAACTACCTGACGAAAAACTCAGCAGGTTTGTGGACGAGTTCTCCCTACCGAAAAACGATGCGGAAACGCTTTCATCCTCAAAACCGCTTGCCGAATACTTTGAAGAGTGCGCAGAACACGTAAAAGACAAGAAGGCGGCAAGCAACTGGATTTTAAACGAGCTATTAAGAGAGGTTGAAAACGAAGACAAAATAGCCGAATTTCCGATTAAGCCCGAGAACCTCGCCGAGCTGCTTAACCTTATCGGGAAAGGAAAAATAAACCGCAAGACCGCCAAGGAAATATTCTCCGAGATGATGAGCGGGGGAAAACGCGCTGAAGAAATAGTAACCGAAAAGGGGCTTACCCAGATTACCGATGAAGACGAGATCTCTTCTGTTATAAGCAAAATAATCGAAGAAAACCCGAAGGAAGTCGAGAGATACAGGAACGGAGATACAAAGCTTCTCAGTTTTTTCGTCGGTCAGGTGATGAAGGCAACAAGAGGAAAGGCCGATCCGGCGATCGTAAACGGAATGCTCAGGGAATCCCTAGAATAATACAATTTCACTAGACAGGACACCACACGCAACCGTGAAACCCTAGAAAAGACGGTATCATGAAGAGTTCAAAAAAGGTGCTGATCATTGCCGGGCCTAACGGTGCAGGAAAAACCACTTTTGCTACGGAATTTCTTCCTAACGAAGCAGATTGTCCAATTTTCATAAACGCGGACTTGATAGCTGCCAAGCTGAATCCGTCTCAACCCGACCTAGCAGCTATTCAGGCAGGCAGACTGATGCTGAAAATGATTCATGATTGTGTGGGAAGAAAGGAGAACTTCGCCTTTGAGACCACACTGAGCGGACATGGCTACACCCGCCTGATTCCCCTTTGGCAAAAAGAGGGTTACCTGGTAAAGCTGCTCTTCCTGAGATTGCCGACACCTGAAATGGCTATAGCGCGCGTCAGGCAGCGAGTTATTGAGGGAGGGCATGACGTACCGGAACAAACCATTCGTCGCCGATTTGATTCCGGGTGGAGTAATTTCCAGTTAATCTATCGTGGTATTGTAGATGAATGGGTGGTGTATGATAGTTCAGGTGGAAAACCTGTACTTATAGAGCAGAGAGTCAATTATGACCACGCAGAAACAACAAGGTTTAAACCTAGATAGAGAATCGCAGGATCAGTATTTGACTGACGTAGAAGCAGCAATGCTAAGAGCCGCCAAGTTAGCATGTCACAGAGCCATAAAGACCTCCGGTTCGGTAACTATTTTCAGAAACGGCATAATCGTCCAGGAAAAAGATGTAAGAAAAATTTTCCCGGATGATAACAAAGACAACTGACTCTGACGTAAAAATCCCAGCTAGAAGAAAGCATCCGGCAGTGCCCGCCGATGTTGAAGATGCACAGAATTTCCCTTCAGCCTGAGGGGTTGCCCTCTTTTTATATGTTCCTCGAACTCATTCCTGAATTTCCTCACTATTGATTCAATGGGTGTGGAGTCAGGCTGAGCCTTGGCTCACCGCCCTCGACGTTTCGCACTCTTCATTTGCGCTACTATCACCAACGCTAGGCCTCGTCATCAGCACCGCGCTTGCGGAGAAGATCCTTGGACAACTGCTTCGCCTCGTCAAGAGTGTCCACGAAATTCCCGGCGGGGACACGGTGGAAAACCTTGAGAGATTGAAGAACTCCACCCACGTCACCAGACAGGCCCAACACGATGCAGGCGGTGTCGTCGTCAATGGCAGATTGGACGAGTTCCTCGATCGCAAGCGCAGCGCTATCGTCCACGCTGGTGGTCTCGGAGAAGTCGAGGATGATGACGTCGTGATCCTCGATGTCCGCAGCAATCACCCGGGTCAGTTCGTTTGCGGAAGCGATCGAGAAACTTCCTCTCAACTTGATGAATCCGACCGGCAGGCTATAGGGATCGATCTCCTCCAGAGACGGTAAAAAATCAAAGTCCAGGATTGGCAGGGAAAGCACGCCTTCCAGTTCGTTCTGTGTCAAGTCTCTCGAGCGCACCACGCCCGCCGCGATCAACCCGAGCGCGACGGCGGTGACTAAATCAACAAACACGGTCATAAGGAAGGTGAGGAGCATTATAAAGACGTACTCAAAGCGAATCGCCCGCAGGTGGACAACGAAGCGCCAGTCAATAATATCCCAGCCGACTTTAATCAGAATGCCAGCCAGAACAGCGAGCGGAATCGGCTCGGCAACCCAGCCGAAGCCGAGCAGAAGGCCGAGCAGCAAGATCGCGGTCAGGATGCCCGCAAGCGGGCGGCGCCCGCCGGCCCGAATGTTGGTGACGGTGACCAGCGGGGATCCTGAACCCGGCAACGCGCCCAGAATACCGGCCGCCAGATTGCCGAGGCCCTGCCCCACGAGCTCCCGATCGGCATTGTGGCGTGTGCGGGTCTGGGAATCCGCTATCAACGAGGTAAGCAGGCTGTCGATGGAACCGAGAAGCGCGAGGATCAGCGCCGGCTCCAGAAAGTGCCCGATTAAGCCCAAATCTATCTGCGGCGCATGGAAAGCGGGCAGGCCCGCAGGAATCGCGCCCATGGTCCTTGCCTCGGTGAGCCAGAAGAACGCAATACAGGTGCCGATCGTCAAGGCGGCCAGCGCAGGGGGCAGGAAGCGTCGTATCCGGCGGGGCCAGAAGACGCAGATAGCCAAGGCGGTTAACCCAACAGCAAGGTCGTGCGGATTGGGGTTGGCGATGGCCTCCGGCCAAGCGGCAATCTGGACAAGCGGCCCTCCCGGAATCGGTTCGGCGCCGAGGATGGTCACGACCTGAAGGATTATTATGATCGCGCCGATCCCGGTCATGAAACCGGAAATCACGGAGTACGGAGTGTAACCCACAAAGCGGCCGACCCGGAGAAACCCCAGGGATATCTGTATCAGGCCGGCCAGCATGACGATGGTGAAGGCAGTAGCCAGATCGTGGGCATACAGGGTGACGACCGCAGCCATGGCGATAGTCATCGGACCGGTGGGACCGGATATCTGCGCAGGCGTGCCGCCGAACGCGGCGGCAAAGAATCCCACCGCGACGGCGCCGTAGACTCCGGCAACCGGTCCCAGCCCCGAGGCAACCCCGAAGGCTAACGCTAGCGGCAACATTACGATTGCGGAAGTGACACCGCCGAATACGTCATCTAGAAAAGTGCGCCTCATCGACCCGAAAGAAAAATTTTCCCTTTTTGTCCTGAACAGTTTAAAGCTGCTTCCTTCTTCGGAAGCTTCCCACCCATGATCCTCTTTGCTTCTCTGACTGAACCATGAAGCATTCAGATACACATTCTTATATTTTAAACCACTAGCACTAAAAATGCCCTCTTTTTTATATGCCCTTCAAACTCGTTCCTGAATTTTCTCACTATTGATTCAGTGGGTGTGGAGTCAGGCTGAGCCTTGGCTCACCGCCTTCGACGTTTCGTACCCTTCATTTGCGCTGCCCTTGCCAGCGCTAGGCTTCATCATCGGCACCGCGCTTGCGGAGAAGATCCTTGGACAACTGCTTCGCCTCGTCAAGAGTGTCCACGAAATTCCCGGCGGGGACACGATGGAAGACCTCGAGAGATTGAAGAACTCTGCCCACGTCACCAGACAGGCCCAACACGACGCAGGCAGTATCGTCGTCGATGGCAGATTGGACGAGTTCCTCGATCGCAAGCGCAGCGCTATCGTCCACGCTGGTGGTCTCGGAGAAGTCGAGGATGATGATGTGGTGATCTTCGATGTCCGCAGCAATCACCCGGGTCAGTTCGTTTGCGGAAGCGATCGAGAAACTTCCTCTCAACTTGATGAGTCCCACCGGCAGGCTATAGGGATCGATCTCCTCCAGAGACGGTAAAAAATCGAAGTCCAGAATTGGCAGGGAAAGCACGCCTCCCAGTTCGTTCTGTGTCAGGTCTCTCGAGCGCACCACGCCCGCAGTGATCAACCCGAGCGCGACGGCGGTGACTAAATCAACAAACACGGTCACAAGAAAGGTAAGGAGCATTATAAGGACATATTCAAGGCGAATCGCCCGCAGGTGGACAACGAAGCGCCAGTCAATAATATCCCAGCCGACTTTAATCAGAATGCCGGCCAGAACAGCGAGCGGAATCGGCTCGGCAATCCAGCCGAAGCCGAGCAGAAGGCCGAGCAAGAGAACCGCGGTCAGGATGCCCGCAAGTGGGCTGCGCCCGCCGGCCCGGATGTTGGTGACCGTGCCGAGAGTGGCTCCCGCACCCGGCAACGCGCCCAGAATACCGGCCGCCAGATTACCGAGGCCCTGCCCCACAAGCTCCCGGTCGGGGTTGTGGCGTGTGCGGGTTTGGGAATCCGCTACCAACGAGGTAAGCAGGCTGTCGATGGAACCGAGAAGCGCGAGGATCAGCGCCGGCTCCAGAAAGTGCCCGATTAAGCCCAATTCTATCTGTGGCGCCTGAAACGCGGGCAGGCCCGTAGGAATCGCACCGATGGTCCGTGCCTCGGTGAGCCAGAAGAACGCAATGCAGGTGCCGATCGTCAAGGCGGCCAGCTGAGGGGGCAGGAAGCGTCGCATCCGGCGGGGCCAGAAGACGCAGATAGTCAAGGCGGTCAACCCAACAACGAGATCCTGCGGATTGGGGTTGGCGATGGCCTTCGGCCAAGCGGCAATCTGGGCAAGCGGCCCTCCCGAAATCGGCTCGGCGCCGAGGATGGTCACGACCTGAAGGATTATTATGATCGCGCCGATCCCGGTCATGAAACCGGAAATCACGGAGTATGGAGTGTAACCCACAAAGCGGCCGATCCGGAGAAACCCCAGAGAAATCTGTATCAGTCCGGCCAGCATGACGATGGTGAAGGCGGTCGCCAGATCGTCGGCATACAGGGTGACGACCGCAGCCATGGCGATAGTCATCGGACCGGTGGGACCGGAAATCTGCGCGGGCGTGCCGCCGAACGCGGCGGCAAAGAATCCCACCGCGACGGCGCCGTAGATTCCGGCAACTGGCCCCAGCCCCGAGGCAACCCCGAAGGCTAATGCCATCGGCAGCATTACGACCGCGGAGATAATACCGCCGAATACGTCATCTAGAAAAGCGCGTCTCATCGACTCGAAAGAAGAATTTCCCTTTTTTTTCTGAACAATCTCAAGCTGCTTCCTTTCTCAGCAACTTTCCACCCAAATCTTAACAAACTTCATCCGGAGTACGCCCCTCAATTCCCTGATGGCGCCAAAGCTTGTTGTAAATCCCTACCTCTCTCCCCTTAAAACTCCTTGCTTCTTTAACCGAGCCATAAGCGTTCAGATACACTCGCTCTTATCTTAAACCACAGGCGCTAAGCGTATCCTCTTCTTATATGCTCTTCGAACTCGTCTCTGAATTTTCTCACTATTGATTCAACGGGCATGGCGCAGCCATCCGCAAGGGCGCATATGGTCGTTCCCCTCATCTGCGAGCACGCGTCAAGTATTATGTCGAGGTGCTCAACAGATCCCTTGCCTTCGTCAATCTCCCTCAGTATCTTCTCAAGCCACCACGTCCCTTCTCTGCACTGAACGCACTGCCCGCATGACTCATCTCTGTAGAAATGGGCGAGGTTCTGGGCTACCTTGATCATGCTTACCGTTTCATCCATCACAGTTACTCCTGCCGTTCCAAGCATGGAACCCGCAGCCGCCACGGTGTCGAAATCCATCGCAATGTCCAGTTCATCCGCGGAAAAAACTGCGGAAGAAGAGCCGCCGGGAGAAACTGCTTTTATTTTTCTTCCTCCGATAACTCCTTCGCCGTACTCTTCAATCAGCTCAAGAAGGTTTATTCCAAGGGGAAGTTCGTAAAGCCCGGGTTTGTTTACATGCCCGCTTAGCCCGAAAATCTTGGTTCCGGTGTTTCTGGGAGTCCCTATCGAGGCAAACCAGTCCGCCCCGTTGTTTACTATATGGGGAACGCATGCAAGCGTCTCCACGTTATTGACTATGGTGGGACAGCCGAAAAGACCTACCTGAGCCGGAAAAGGAGGCTTGGGTCTCGGCTCTCCCTTTTTTCCCTCTATTGATTCAAGAAGACCGGTTTCTTCCCCGCATATATAGGCGCCGGCACCTATATACAGCTTCATATCGAGATCAAAACCGCTTAGGAGTATGTTCTTGCCGAGATAGCCGTGCTCGTAAGCTTCCTCTATTGCCTGCTGTATCCTTTTGGCCCCGTACGGCATCTCCCCTCTTATGTATATGTAGGCTTTATGGGAACGGATAGCGTAGCAGGCGATTATTATGCCCTCTATCATCTGATGGGGATCTTTCTCCAGAATCTCCCTGTCCTTGAAGCTTCCGGGTTCGCTTTCATCGGCGTTGCAGCAGAGATAGACCGGTTTCTTGGAGGCGGGCGGGATGAAACTCCACTTTATCCCCGCCGGAAAGCCAGCCCCTCCCCTTCCCCGCAGACCCGATTTCTTGACCGCGTCGGTTACTTCTTCAGGGGCCATGCCGAGGGCTTTTCTCAGTGCCGAGTATCCCCCCGAGGACAGATACGACCCGATGGTGTAGGAGTTAGGTCTGTCGACATAATTTCTTATGATTCTCTGCTCGGGCATTCTCTAGTCCGGTTAAAGCAACTTCTCAACGGAAAAAAGGATAAATACGGATAAATATTAAATGCGATTGGAGGAATTTTTTCAAGGAAAAATGGAAAAAATAGGACCGGACAGAAAAAAGCTTTGCGTTCACCGGACCCCAAGAGCTTCTTATTCCAGCAACATGTACGCAACTTGTGATGAACTGTCCTTTACTGATGAGGGTAGTCTGCTCGTTGAGAAGGGGAACCAGAAGAAGCAAAGATTTATTCGCGAAGAACTTTACAGGTTTTGCGCTCTGTTGCCCGATATTAATTGCGGAACAGCTGAGCGCCTTGGAAAATCATGTAGAATTAGAAGACCTTACTCAAGTCGCTGTCAGTTGGCGACAAGTACTATGCTCTGAGAATACTTAGGAGAGCGTATGAAGAGAAATTCTCATCTGCTTGAAAAAGAATTTGGGTCGTGCAGATGCCTTAAATTCTTTTTGGTGCCCCGTTCAGCAAGGATAGTCCTCAAGGGAAGCAAGCTGATGTCGAGGTGCTGGGCATGAGCGTTCGTCTGGTCGACGCATATTGGGATCGGGAGCTTGCGGATGCTGTTCGCGCGCACCCCACTGATGTATGCGTCGTTTGCCCGTTCATCAAGAAACGTGCGCTTGAGGGTCTCCTGTCGCATCGACCTTGTGGTGTTCGGGTGATTACCCGATTCAACCTAGAGGATTTCGCCGAAGGCGTCAGCGATGTGGATGCCTTGCGAATGCTACTTAACGCCGGAGCCAGCATCCGTGGTATCAAACACCTCCACGCCAAGTTGTATCTTTTCGGGACAAGCAGAGCGATTATCACATCGGCCAACCTCACAAAGGCTGCGCTAACCCGAAACTCAGAGTTCGGCGTGGTCGCCGATGACACAACCGTCGTTGCGGCCTGCCAGAACTATTTCGAAAAGCTTTGGCAACGCGGCAACCAGATGTCCAGTGATGATCTCGATAGCTGGGAAAAAAAGATTGCCCGTCACCGTCTTGCTGGCGGGAGGCCCAGCCACACAAGAAGGCTTGACGATTTCGGCGCAGATTTGGGGCCTGTGGCCACACCGCCCGTTTCTCTTCCCGTTGTCGTGGCGGATGCGGACCAAGCCTTCGTCAAATTTCTCGGCGAAGGCAAGAACAGAGTGCCCCTATCTTTCGCCACCATCGAGCAAATCAAGGAAGCGGGTTGTCATTGGGCCTTAGCCTATCCCGCTGAACGACGCCCCAGAAAGGTCAAAGACGGTGCGGTTATGTTTATCGCGCGGTTAACGAAAGAACCCAACGATATTAGAATTTTCGGTCGCGCCATCGGCATGAAGTATCATCCGGTCCGGGACGACGCATCGCCTGTGGACATCGAGCGTCGCCCGTGGAAAGAAAAGTGGCCGAGATATATCCGCGTGCATCACGCAGAGTTCGTCGCCGGAACCATGGCAAATGGTATCTCGCTGAACGAGTTGATGAATACTCTCGAAGACAAATCATTCGCATCGACCCAGCGCAACGCAAGTAATAGCGCTGGCAACACGGATCCTCGGCGAGCATACATGCAACAGCCAAGCGTCGAACTTTCTCAGGAAGCTACTTTCTGGCTCGAGAAGCATCTTCAAGCAGCGTTTGACGAATACGGCAAAGTTCCGCAGGATACGCTTGAGCAACTTGACTGGCCTACGCTACTACCATAGAGCGTGGAACTTTGACCTCTGAGAATCAAAGGTTGGATTTAAGACATGCAGCTAGCCCCGAGATTCTGTAACCAGGGGGGTACTGAGCAGGAACCAGAAAAAAACCCCGTGTCCATTGCGCCTAGCGAGCTTCTTCATCAAGCAGAATGTCCGCTACATACTTGGCAAACGACATCGAGGAAGTAAAAGCGGGTGATATGGCATTTAGAACGTGAACGGTGTTCTCTTCCTTGCAGACAACATAGTCCATAACGAGTTTTTTCTCCCTCCAGTCCACAAGCTGCGAGCGGATACCGGTTTTCGCAGAAGAGACCAGATGACGGGGCAGGAGGTCGGGAAGCAGCTTTCTGGCTTCTGAGTAGAAATGGGGTCCCAGATATTTTTTCGCCTCGGAGAGCGCATTTGCCCTGAATCCGCTGTCACTCAGGAACATGGACGCGTTTCTGTAAAGAAACCGGAACGACTCAAGCCCCAGGTCCTCAAGAAAGCCGTAGCTCTCCCTTCCCAGAACCGGGATGGCGGTGGGGCCGATAAAGACCCGTCCCGAAGTGCTCCTCGTAAAGTGCACCCCCAGAAAAGGCATTCTCGGGTCGGGAACCGGATAGATATTTCCGCGGACAAGGTAAGTGCTTTTCTTTGTAAGTTCCCTGTAGGAACCTATAAAGGGGATAGCTCTGTACCTAAGACCTACTTCGAATTGACGCGCTATGACGTCCGCGTGGAGCCCTGCAGCGTTTATGAGTTTTCCGTAACCTATCTCCCCTCCGCTCGTAAGGGCGACGCGGTCTTTTCTTTGTCCAATAAAAACCGTGTCAAAGAGCACACGCGCTTTCCCGGTCTTTTCAATCCTCGAACAAAGAGCCTCCAAAACACCTAAAGGATCAAACACTGATGTCGCAGGAGAATATATGGCTTTCCCAAACGTGGCGGCATGAGGTTCTATCTCCGCAAGCTCTTTTTCATCGATCAGATACGACTCCACTCCGTTTCTCTGCGCCCTCTGCTGAAGTGCCTGGAGTCCTTCAAGCTTCTCCTCGGAATCCGCCACGATGACCTTGCCGCATTCGGATATAGCGACTCCGTTTTCGCGGCAGAAATCCCTCATCAGGCGGTTCCCCTCAATGCAGTACCGGGCCTTCAGGGAATCGGGCGTGTAATAGATCCCGGCGTGGAGAACTCCGCTGTTCCGGCCGCTTGAATGCGCCCCCAGACTTTTTTCCTTTTCCAAGACAATAATGTTATTACAGCCGCGCAGAAGGAGTTCATTTGTGATTGCAAGACCCACAATTCCTCCGCCAACAACAAGAAAATCGCAACTTTTCTCCATTACTCCGACCCTTCGCGTCCGTTTTCTGGCAAACCGGGTGTAAATCAGGTATATTGACTGTTTCATATAACTTAATAAAATGAGCAAGAAATTTAAAGCAGGACAAAACGCAGTGTATCCAGTTCACGGTGTGGTTGAGGTTCAGGGAGTTGAGGAAAAGGAGATACTGGGTTCGAAAAAAGCCTTTTACATACTTAACGTTCTTGAAAGTAACGTAAAACTCATGGTCCCCACGGATAATATAGAATCCGTAGGCCTAAGGCCCGTAGTGCGCAAGAAGGAAGTAAAGAAAGTCCTTGACATACTAAAGGAAGAAAACGGCGAGGTGCCCAAGCTGGGAGTCCAGAGCTGGAACAAGAGGTATAAAGAATACGCCGACAAGGTTAAAAGCGGCGACATATACGAAATAGCCAGGGTGCTAAGGGACATACACCATCTGAAAAAGGTAAAAAACCTCTCTTTCGGCGAGAAAAGAATAATGGAAAACGCCCTTTCCCACGTAGTTAAGGAACTTTCCATATCACTTAGGAAAAAAGAGGGAGAAGTCAGCAGTCAGATAGAGGAAATCTTCTCCTGAATCCGCTCACTCAAGAATATCCCCCCCATCAACGCCCCGGGGAACTTCAAACCCCAGATAACGGACGATGCTCGAGAAGATATCTGCGGTTCGTACGCAGTCGTGTCGGGCCGGACGGCTTATAAGGATGGGGACCGCCATGTGGTCTTTGTGCAGGGAGCCATGAGAGCCGTGATGTTCGGGGTTCTCGTGCGTGGCCCGAAGATCATAGCCCGGCTTTGAACTGATTACCACATCGCCGGTCCGAGGAGATTCGAAAAGCTGGAGAATCTGAAGAGGGGCATCCGGATAATCAGAATCAATCGTGAGTCGAAGAGACTCTGAGGGGTTCATCTTCTTTGAGGAAAAGCCGTAGCCGAGAGGATCGCCCGAAACATTGCTGTAGCAGATAAGACCTTCTTCATCCATGCTCACCAGAGCCTCTCCCCTGGGGTTGGTTATTTTCACCTCCCCTCCCGCCCCGCCGGTTCTGGCGCAGACAACGTCCACTTCCGGCCGCCCGGAGAGTTCGTCCACTATATCCGGTATTTCTTCGCAAAAAGTGTGTCTTTCCCATCCATCGGAATTCTTGAAATAGTAATGCGCCATGGCATTTCCAGAGACCATGACGGATGAATCGGCGTCAAGGTAATGCCTGAACACGTTGGTGTAGTAAAGCGGCTTGAAACCCCGTCTGTGAAGAAAACCCAAGGAATCGAAGTGGGAGTGCGTGGACGTAAGCCCGTGGTCGCTTGCAACAACGAAAAGCGTATCGTCAAGTTCACCTCGCTCGGCGATCTTTTCCGCAACTATTCCAACATACCGGTCAAGCCTTCTGTAGGACTCCAGAACCTTGCGGTGAAACGGATGGTAGCGGTGGGAGTAGGCATCGGCCGCAGTGAAAACGCAGAAAATAAAACGCGGAGAACCCCTGAGAGAATCAACCAGAATTCTTCCCGCGGCTTCTTCAACACTGTCGCTTCTGTCCGTGAAGTGGCTTTTTACAACCAGGTAATACTTAAGATACTTGGTCCTGTTTTTCCCCGAGGGACTTATATCCCTGGTTATTTCATTCAGGATGCTTACGCTCCCCGGAACCATGCCGAAAAGCGTCGGGGAGTCGCTCTCTATGTCACGATTAATAAGAGAAGCTTGGGGACCCGCGTAGCTTCTGAATCTTCGCAGGGAAAACGGGTTTTTATCATAATATCTTCTGTCAAACCACCTTATGCCGGGGAGATTGCATCTGCCTGGAAACTTGCCGAGAAGATACGGGGTATAGGCCGGACCCGTTGTGGAAGGAAAAACCGTGATTCCCTTAAGGAACTCTCCGGGCTCAACAACGTATCTCTGTATATTCTCAAGGTCGCCTCTTTTTAGAAGTTCAGCGAAGACATCCAGTCTCGTACCATCGGCAAGGAAAAAGACGCATTTTCTTCTATCCATCAAGTGCTTTCCATGAAGTACCTGTTATAAATTCCCCTGATATCCCCGGTCACGCGCGCGTATTCAGACATGAGAAAACCTCCCTCTCCACCGGAACCACCGAACTCAGGCGCCATTCGGTCAAAATCGTCCCGCGTGATTTCGTTTTTGCTCCTGTCGTTGAAAAGACTCAGCAGGTTTCCCATTTTTCTTAAAAACAAATAGCCTTCGCCAAGCGTCAGGGCCTCGTCGGTTTTAATTAACCCGGCCCCGTAAAGCGCCCCGATAGCCTCCATGGTGTTCGCCGTTCTCAGCTCGGGGTTTGCGGGACCATGGGCAAGCTGAAGCATCTGGATGAGAAACTCAATGTCAACCAGTCCCCCCCTTCCCGTCTTCAGGTTAAACCTGGATTCCGTCTCGTTGGCGAGTTCTTTTTCGACCCTCCCGCGCAGCCTGTGAATTTCCTCGGGAAAATCCGGAGCGAGCTCTTTCGCATAAACGAAATTCTCTATGATTTTCATTACCTTCTCGCCGAGTGTGCGGTTTCCCGCAACGGCGCGGGCTTTTACAAGAGCCTGCCTCTCCCAGATTTGAGCACTTGAATTATGATATTCTTCAAAGGCCTCAAGAGAGGCGACGAGAGTGCCCGAATTTCCCGACGGGCGCAGTTCCACATCCACCTTGTAACAGAAGCTCTCGGAAGTGTAAACCGAAAGATTGGATATGAACCTCTGACCGTATTTGGAGAAAAGCTCGTGGTCATCTCCTTCGTAAATGAAGATTATGTCCAGGTCTGAAACGTAGCTCATTTCCCCTCCTCCGAGCTTGCCAAGTCCCAGAACGACCATGTTATCAAGAAGTTTTCTCTTTCCCGGAGAACACTTAAGGGCATCCTTGGCAAGTTCGAGGCTTGAGTCCATTACAACGTCCGCGACCATCGACAGATATTTCCCCACGTAGATCGGTTCCAAGTCCTCGGAAAGTTCCTTGAAGCAAAGTTTAAGGGACTCAATGTGCTTGAAGCTTCGAAGAGCGTTGAGTTTGTCCTCAAAGAACTCCTCTTCCGAGACGGCTTCCCCGAGAGCCTGTGCCATGGCATCTTTCGAATCGTAGAACTGCGTCACGTCCTTCAGTATGATGGAGTCAAGATATTCGGGGTGCCTGATAAGAAAATCAGACAGCATGCCGCCTCTTGAAAAAAGCCTGGAGAGCATAGGAATGATTTTTGGGTTTTCACTCAGAAGAAAGTAGACCGACATTCTGGAACCCAAACCGGAGATAAATCTTTCAAGATTCAAAAGCGCGGCGTCCTGATTGCTAAGCTTGATTATGTTTGAGAGAAAAGCCGGTATCACTTTTCTCGAAAGCATCCTTCCCCTTTCCGTGAGTCCGGCTCTTTGGGGATCCATGAGGCTCGATATGATTTCGATCGCGTCGTCCGGCGCCGAGAACCCGAGATTTCCGAGGGTCGAAATCGCTTCCTCGCGGTTTACATTTCCCTCGGCCATAAAATCCGCCACCTCCCAGAATTCCCTGCCTTTTTCCTCAAGTTCCACCCCGGGGTCGAAGAAAAGGTTCCCGCAGTTCTTCACGACAAGCGAGGCCACTTCTTCATAAGCGGCCCTGAAGTCCTTCGTCTTTTCAAAACCCATCCTCCTTGAGAGTCTGGCGAGCGAACTCTCATCCGTGGGAATGCTGTGCGTCTGAAGCTCATCCCAGAGCTGAATCGAATGCTCCACTTTTCTAAGAAAAAGATAGCAATGCTCCATCTCTTCCTTTACCTGTTTTGTTATGAAACCCGTCGTCTCCATGGCGGAAAGGCCGTCAAGAGTATTCATGAGTCCCCTGAGCTTCTTCACCGCACCGCCGCTCATAAGCTGGGTCGCCTGCACGAAAAACTCGATATCCCTTATTCCTCCCCTTCCGAGCTTCACGTCGTTTTCCTTCCGTATGCCCTCGAGACGAACCTTCATATCCTTGAGATCCTCTATGGACTCGTAATCAAGCAGCTTGCGGTATATTACCGGTTCAAGTTCCCCGAGGAATTCGCGACCGAGCTCAATATCCCCGGCAACAGGGCTCGCCTTGAGCAGAACCGCTCTCTCCCAGGTCTCGGCCCAGTGGTAATAATGTTCAAGGGCTGCGTCAACCGACACCGCGACCGGACTCCTGCTGCCCCCGGGACGCAGACCCAGGTCGACTCTGTAGAGAAAACCGCCGGGGGTGACGGAGCTTATCGTTCTGGTAACTGATGAGGAAAGCGTGAATATCTGCTCGGCGTAGTCCTCGCTTCTGTAAAGATAAATGAGGTCTATATCGGAGCTGAGGTTAAGGAGTCTTCCGCCGAGTTTCCCCATGCCAAGCACCACGAACTCAAACTGGTCTCCGCCCTCGATTCGGGACCTGTAGAAATCAAGCACCGCCCTGACCACGGAACCGGCCAGGTCGGAAATCTCCTCCATGGTCTGGCGAAAAGTGCAGAGACCCAGAACCTCTCTGTAGATTATTCTCGAGAGTTCCGTGTACTTGTACTCCTTGAGCCTTTCTGAGAGCCGCTCTGAATCCTGCGAATTCCTCACAATCGAGGCAAGCGGAGCCCGGTGGGAAGAAAGCGTTTTTTTTCTCCCGAGGGATTTTTCATTAGTAAGTACGTTTAGCGCACGTGGATTTCTTATAATTGAATTGCCGAGGAATCTGCTGTGCGAAGAGATGACACGGAGGACTTTTGCTTTTTCCGCGGAGAGTCTGCCGTTTATCTCCCGGAATCTCTCAACGGTTAAGCGCGCGTTTTCCTCGTCGGGAAGAAGATTTTTCTTTTTCATCAAGCCGGGTCACATGAAATCATAGGGATCGACATCAATTACAAGCTTAATTCCCGAAGCGTGTTTTTTCAACGAATCGTAAAGTGCCGAGGCATAGTTCCGAAGCAGCCCCAGATTCTCTGACACGATAATGATATGCCATCTGAACCTGTTTCTAAGTTTGTATATTGGAGCCTCGGATGGGCCGAGCACCCGGAGCGACCCGGGCGGAAGATTGAGGAGAAACCTCTCTGCCGTGCGTTTCATCCTTTCGGCGAAATCTCGTGTTTTCTCCTCATCAAGTCCGTTGACTCTTAAGGATATGAACCTTGAGAAAGGAGGATGATCAAGGGATTTTCTAAGCTCCAGTTCTTCATCCAGAAAACCGGAACTGTTATGGGTAATAGCAAACCTTACCGAAGGATGTTCGGGGTTGTATGTCTGCAGAACGACCGTCCCGGGTTTTACTCCCCTGCCTGTTCTTCCGGCTACCTGTGTGAGGACCTGAAAAGTCCTTTCTCCCGAGCGGAAGTCGGGAATCCCAAGCATATGATCGGCTGAGAGAACACCCACAAGCGTAACCCCCGGCAGATCATGCCCCTTGGCTACCATCTGGGTTCCGATAAGAACATCCACCTCCCCGGACTCAAGCTTTTTGTAGAGGTCAAGAAGCTTGGTTTTTCCGCGGGTGTAATCCCTGTCCATAACGAAAACCCTGGCATCGGGAAGCATGCTCTTTACCTGTTCCTCTACTTTCTGGGTCCCGAGACCCTTGCCCATGTATTTGGCCCCGCAGCTTGAGCAGATGTTCTCGAATTCCTGCATAATTCCGCAGTAATGACACTTAATCGAATTATCCTTTTTGTGGAAGGTAAGGGTTATCGAGCAGTTCGGACACTTAAAAAGTTCACCGCAGTCCCCGCAGACCAAGAGGCTCGAGAAGCCCCTTCTGTTAATGAAGAGAATCGACTGTTCCCCCCGGCTGAAGTTTTCCATCAGGGCGTTTCTCAGACGCGGAGAGAAAACGGTTTCGTTTATGTTTTTCATATCCACGAGTTTGACATCGGGAAGCCTGCTTGTCCCCACCCTCGCGGGAAGAGAAAGATATTCGTACTTGCCCCTGATCGAGTTTGCGTAGGATTCGAGGGAAGGAGTCGCGGAACCCAGCAGCACCGGACAGCCGTATATGTTTCCAAGCATGACCGCGGCGTCGCGGGCGTTATAACATGGCGCCTCGTTCTGCTTGTAGGAGGATTCGTGCTCCTCGTCAACCACCACAAGGCCGAGATTCTCAAGCGGAGCGAAAACCGCGGAACGGGCACCTATCACCACGCTCAGATTTCCGCTACGTGCCTTTCTCCAGACATCAAACCTCTCACCCTCGCTAAGAGCGCTGTGAATCACCGAGACAGAATCGGCGAAACGTGAACGGAACCTCTTTACCAGAAGCGGGGTGAGCGCTATCTCGGGGACAAGAACAATTGCCTGTTTCCCCCTGGCTATGACCTCACTCACGGTCCTTAAGTAGACCTCGGTCTTTCCGCTTCCCGTAACACCGTGAAGAAGAAAGCAGCGATATTCTTCCCTCTTAACGTAAGGCAGGATTTTCTCCATCGCCATACGCTGATCCTGAGTAAGTTTCTTCGGTGGCTCTTCCTCTGAATCGAGCACACCGTAGGGATCCCTTCCGATCTCTTTTTGCTCCACGGAGACCAGAGCGTTATCCACAAGCCACTTTACGTGAGCTGAGAAATTGCCGAATATTTCCCTTAGTTCCGAGCGGGGGACGGAACCGCGGAGGTTTATGAACTCAAGTATGGCGCCCTTGGCCGGTTTTTTCCGCTTAATCTCCGAGACAGTGTCGGGGTCGCAGGAGATTCCATAGATTTTCTCGTACTTTACCTTCTCATCTCTTATGACCCTGTAGTCAAATTCCAGATGTCCCCTTCTTTTAAGAGAGTTAAGATTCTCAAGCGAGGCCCCTCCGCTGAGTTCAATAAGCTTCTCTGAGGCGAGTTCTCCCTCGAGCAGAAGAGTTTCCAGAACTCTTTTCTCGAGACGGTTCAGACCCGCTTCCTTAAGGCGGCTTTCCCCCTCCTCCGTGATCCGCACGGTTTTCCCGACGGTTTTGCCAAGCCCAGAAGGATGGGCGAACTTAAGCACGATTCCGAGAGGCGCCATGTAGTACTCAGAAACCCGGCGGAAAAATCCCAAGCGCTTCTCGTCAAAAAGCGGTAATTCATCAAGGATGTCGATTATATCCTTCAACTCGAAATCGACTTTCCGGTCTCCCCCATCTCCTACCACATATCCTATGGCTTTGCGGTTTCCCAGGGGAACAAACACCCTCTTCCCAGTAGCAACCCCTTGCCGGAAACGCTTCGGAACCGAATATAGAAAAAGCTGTTCGGAATGAATCGGCAAAGCTACCTGAACAATTTTTCCTGAAGCCATAACGATATCGGAAGACCGTAAGAGCGATCTTATGGGAAAGTATATCTAATTAGGCAGCACTCGGAATTTTCTCTGCCAGGGCCGATCAGTTGTCCGCCTCGCACTCGCCTGCAGGATTCCCTTCCAAGTCAATGAGAACAGGGTCAGGCCTTCCGCCCATGTCATCATAAGTGTGTACGTAGTAAAAACCCTTTGTTACGTCGCCGTTAGCATCGAGATCAATCTCGCCTGAAAAACCGTGATAATCGATATCATCGTTGGTACTGTCGCCGTCGGTGAGAAATCCCGCACATTCTGCATAAGTCCTGCATTTGGTCCCATCCCTGCTTATCCCTATCATTTCCCTGACATACACAGCGGGATCAGAAGATGCGCTTTTAATGGACGCAAGCTTCATCAGCACAACAGCATCGTATATCTGCCTTGCATATCTCCCCGCTTCATCAAAAATTTCCTTCCTGTCTTCCAGTCTGCAGGGATCAGGACCCGCGATGGTGGTCACAAAACCTTCCATGTCCTCAAGCGAAAGCACTTCGGGGTCAAGAGCGACAACTATTTCAGCAAAGCCCTCAATTGACAATGAATCCGCCCCGTAGTATTTCACCTTTCCACTGAGTTCCTCTCTCTTCAGCATACTTGCCATAAAATTCGCTCCCCCTTCACGAAACAGCGCGAGAATCACAGAGTCCACAGGATTAACCTCGGCATTTACCGCACTGACTACGGCATTTACCGCCGCCTCGGGACCTGCCCCGTACTCAATTGGGTCAAGTGAGCTTATTCCCTGCTGTTTAAGGGATTCGACAAGACCGTCCTTAAGGTTTCTTCCGTAACTGTCGTCACGAAACAGTATGGCCGCGCGTTTCCCCTCGGCCTGTTTTATCAGCCTGGCAAGTATGGGTGCCTGGAATGCGTCCGATGGAATAACTCTGAAGAAGTAGCCGTCATCAGCGAAAGTGCTTATTTCAACTGAACTGGCCGAAGGTGATATCGCGACCATCTTCGCTCTGGCAAGATCATCCACAAGACCCACGGAATCGGCAGAAGTAGCCGGACCTATTATTCCGTCGACCCCCCTGTTCAGAACATCCCTCAGAGCATCAGAATCAAAAGAACGGTCAGTGTCGCGGCCAAAAACAAGCTCTATATCGCCGCCTGCGGCATTGATATCTTCTACGGCCGAAGCTACCGCCTGTCGCCTGGTGTCATAGCTGCCGTCAAATATCCTCTCGGGGATGAGCACCCCTATGCAGAGAGAAGCATCCGCACAGTCATCGCTTCGGCAACCTGAAGAGACCAGAATGCAGGCCAGGATGAAAACG
Organism: Thermodesulfobacteriota bacterium; assembly: GCA_965204035.1. Taxonomy (GTDB): domain Bacteria; phylum Desulfobacterota_D; class UBA1144; order Nemesobacterales; family Nemesobacteraceae; genus Nemesobacter. The sequence goes on along the minus strand of OZ241964.1, from coordinate 546,870 downwards.
TACAGAACTGAGCAGGTGCTTTTCATTTCAGCGTCTTAAAGAGGCTGTCTTGCTATTATGGCCCGTGAGAGCAGTGAATGCTGCACTGACAGGTCAAACTACATCAGTCCAACGGACACAGCGAAGTGACCCCCGTTACCAACAATAGAGGATCAGGCAAGATCCGCAGGCATCATTATCATGTTGTCCATCGATGCACCGGGGGCTATCATCGGATAAACCATTTCCGTACAATCGACTTCTATCTCCATGAGGACAACTCCCGGAGTGTTGAGACCTTCCCTGAGAGTGGACTCAAGCTCCTCGGGCTTCACCGCCCGAAGGCCGCGGGCTCCAAACGCTTCTGCGAGCTTCACGAAATCCGGCAGCACTTCAAACCGAGATGCCGAGTAATTGCCCTCAAAAAACATGGTCTGCCACTGCCTAACCATTCCGTGGTGACGGTTGTTGAAAACGATGATCTTAAGATCCAGATTGTTTTCAACCGCAGTCGCGAGCTCCTGGAAATTCATCTGGAAGCTTCCGTCGCCGGCAACACATATAACCTGCTCATCAGGCCTTGCATATTTCGCTCCCATAGCCGCAGGGAAACTGAATCCCATGGTTCCCAGCCCCCCGGAGGTAAGATGGGTCCTCGGTCTTTCGAACTTGTAGAACTGGGCTACCCACATCTGGTGTTGACCCACATCGGAAACTATTATGGCATCTCCTCTCGTAAGCTTGTAAAGCGTGTCTATGGCGTAGGTCGTTAGAATTTTCTCGCTTCCCTGGCAATAGGTAAGCGGATGCTTCTCGTTCCAGTCCCGTATCCGCCTGAGCCAGGATTCCCTTCCCTCAAGGTCAATCTCCCCGGGGAGGGCATCGAGTATCTGGCGCAGAACAACTTTGGCATCCCCTACTATCGGACACTGAACCGTTATGTTCTTGTCTATCGAGGAGGGATCTATATCTATATGAATAATCTCCGCATTGGGGGCGAACTCATCAAAGTTCCCGCCCGTAGCCCTGTCATCAAACCGCCCGCCGATCGAGATAACGAGGTCCGATTCGGTAACGGTCATATTGGCCGCGTAGGAACCGTGCATCCCGAGCATGCTTATGAAGAGCGGATCGCTCGCCGGATAACCCCCCAGGCCCATAAGGGTTGAAGCCACAGGTATCTGAAGCCGGTGGCAGAACTCAAGCAGTTCATCCGTAGCCCCGGACCAGATAACTCCTCCCCCGGAATAAATAACGGGACGCTCTGAGGCAAGCAGCATCTCCACCGCTCTTTTTATCTGCGAAGGATTTCCCTTCATAGTGGGCTTGTAACCTTTGATATCTATCTCATGATCCTCGGGGATTACAAGCTCGTCTTCTCCTATGAGAACATCCTTGGGCATATCAACCAGAACCGGGCTGGGTCTTCCAGTGCCGGCTATGTGGAAAGCCTCTTTCATCGCTCTCGGAAGATCCCGGGTCTCTCGTACAAGGTAGTTATGTTTCGTGCAGGGTCTTGTTATGCCGATATGGTCGGCCTCCTGAAAAGCGTCGCTTCCAAGGTACTGAGTAGGAACCTGTCCCGTAAAGATAACTATGGGAGATGAATCCATCTGCGCCGTCGCAATACCGGTAACAGTGTTGGTTGCCGCAGGACCCGAGGTGCAAAGCACCACTCCCGGTTTTCCCGAGGCCCTTGCGTACCCGTCGGCCATGTGCGTAGCCCCCTGCTCATGCCTCACCAGCACGTGATTTATCTTGTCGGTGTAATCGGTCATCACGTCATAGACCTTGAGAACGTAACCTCCCGGCAGTCCGAAGACCACGTCAATACCCTGGTGAAGAAGCGTCTCAAAGAACATCTGTGCGCCGAGCATCTTGGCCATTTTATTATATCTCCCTGGTTGCTTTTAAAATGCGGAATACCAACAACCCACCCGCTTAATCTATCACCGCGCGCATACAACTTCAAGACCGCCAGAGAAAAAGGTTCTTACCTTCTGTCCGCCTATACCGCTTCGCGTTCCGCAGCGGAGCGGCGAAGATAGAAGGGAGTTAGAGTGAATGGATCGTCCTTATGTCCGGAAAGAATCTTTTTTTTTCCCAAAAGCGCGCAACCAGAGGCCCTAGGGGTGTTCAGATTCGCGGGCAGAAACACGGCTCTCTCTCCCATGGAATCCCGTATGAGATTTTCGTGGAGCAGGGCTCCGCTACCCACAAAAACGGTCTTTCCTCTCACCCCGGCGCACACAGACTCCGGTGTGGCGATTTCCGCGGGGGTCATCTCTGTGCTTTCTGGATCATAAAACGAGAAGAAAACCTCTCCTCTGCCAGCGTCAGTTATGGCGCACACGTCATTTCCGCACCAAAGCGCGTTTGACGTGAGAATTTCAAGGGATGGAACTCCCGCGAGGTCGGCTCCCAAGGAATAACAAAGGGCTTTCGCAGTGGAAACCCCTATGCGAAGAGAGGTGAAAGAACCCGGACCCACTGACACGCAGACTGCTTCCAGATCATCTTTTCCGAGCCCGCAATCCGAAAGAAGTCGCTCGATCGTGGGAACAAGCATCTCGTTATGTCTCGGGCCGGTATTGAAGACGTATTCGCAAAGAAGCGCATCGTCATCGGATATTGACACGCTTCCCGAAAAAGTAGAGGTTTCGATTCCCAGAATTTTCATGTGTATTTCTTAGCCAGAAACCAGGCATTAAGGAGTGACGGTTATACGCTCAGATTGAGTGAATCAGGCATACCGGAAACTGTTTCCCTCGGGATTTTTCCTTACTCCTCTTCCTCAGAGGAACCTAGGCCTGAGGCCTTTATGATCTCATTTCTTATTTTTTCGCGAATTTCCGGATGTTCGTGCAGAAACTTCTTAGAATTTTCCCTGCCCTGTCCTATCCTTTCCCCTTCGTAGGAATACCAAGTCCCGCTTTTCTTTACTACGTTGAATTTAGTTCCCAGGTCCACAAGTTCACCGAGTTTTGATATTCCCCTTCCGAAAATCACCTCGAATTCCGCTTCCCTAAAAGGCGGAGCGACTTTATTCTTGACAAGCTTCGCCCTGACCCTGTTGCCAATTATACGGTCGCCGTCCTTAAGAGATCCAATGCGCCTTATGTCAACTCTCACCGACGAGTAGAACCGAAGCGCGTTACCTCCGGTTGTGGTTTCGGGGTTCATGTACGCCGGAACCCCGATCTTCATGCGAAGCTGGTTAACGAAAATAACTATGGTTTTCGAGCGACTCACGTTAGCCGTTATCTTGCGAAGCGCCTGCGACATAAGCCTTGCCTGAAGACCTACGTGAGTGTCTCCCATCTCCCCCTCGATTTCAGCGCGCGGGGTAAGGGCCGCAACCGAGTCAAGCACTATGAGGTCAACCGCATTGCTTCTTATGAGAGTATCGACAATTTCAAGGGCCTGTTCTCCGAAATCGGGCTGCGAAATAAGAAGATCCTCCACTTTAATCCCAAGTGCCGCCGCGTAGCTTGTCGAAAGAGCATGCTCAGCGTCCACAAAAGCGGTTATTCCGCCGGCCTTCTGGGCTTCCGCGATTGCGTGGAGTGCTATGGTGGTCTTACCAGAGGCCTCCGGACCGTAAACTTCGACGATTCTTCCCCTGGGAAACCCCCCGACTCCAAGCGCTATATCAAGTCCAAGGGAACCCGAGGTAATAACCGGAATGTCCGAGAGGGAAGCGTCTTCCCCCAGTCTCATTATGGAACCCTTTCCAAACTGCTTCTCTATGGTGCTGATAGCTACATCTATATTCTTGTTCTTCTCGTCAAGATCGCTCATTCCGTCTTAATCTCCGTTTCGGTTTTTTTAGGATTCTGAAACTACTATCCTACATAATCAAGGCAGAACTTCCTAACCATATCGATGGCTGTGGAAGCGGCAAAGTTTTTTATCTCGTCCCTGGTTCCGGCAAAATTCCGTTTCTCGCAGAAAGTCCCTGAGGTCGGGTGACTGAACCCGAACCACACGGTGCCCACGGGCTTCTCCGCGGTCCCGCCTCCTGGACCCGCGATCCCGGATATGGAAATTCCTATATCGGTTCCGAAAAGATCTCTCGCCCCACGGGCCATTTCGAAAACCACCTGCTCGCTCACCGCGCCGAACCTGGTGAGGGTATCCACGTTTACCCCGAGAAGCTTCTCCTTTGATTCGTTGCTGTATACCACCGCTCCGCCCAGAAAGTAATCCGAACTTCCGGGAATGTCCGTAAAGCGGCTCGAGCAAAGCCCTCCGGTGCAAGACTCCGCGGCAGAAAGGGTCAGGTCTTTTTCAAGCAACAAAGCCGCAGTTACTTTCTCAAGGGGCTCGTCCTCCTGGGAAAAGAGAAAATCCCCCAGTCTTTCTTTTGCCTGCGAGCAGGCATCGCGCAGAAATGAATCCAGCACCTCGCCGTCATGGCCCGAGGCCGTGAGCCGAAGGTGTATCTCGGGCAAACGGATCCTGTATCCGACATCCACCCCTTCGGGGGAGAAGCCTTCCAGTTTTTCCGCCACCTCGGATTCACCAAGTCCGAATGTCCTGAGCACTCTCACGCGCAGGATGCTTCCCTTCTCCGCAACGCCGCTTATATCCGGGAAAACATGTTCTCTGAACATCCGCCGAAATTCCCTCGGGACACCGGGAAGAAAGTAGAATTTCGAGTTGCCGGAAACAAAACTGAACCCTGCGGCCGTACCGACAGGATTTTCAATAACCGCCGTTTTTTCAGGAAACATGGCCTGTTTTTTATGATGGACGTTGGGCTCCCTTCCCCTATTCCTAAGCTTTCGGGCAATGTCTTCATAGACCGCTGGATTAAAAACAAGGGGAGTTCCCAGAAACTTCGAGGCGGCAAGCGCGCTCAGATCATCCTCGGTGGGGCCAAGCCCTCCCGTCACTATGACAAATCTGGCTCTCTTCGACGCCGTGGCAAAAGAAACGAGAAGATCGTCAAGGTCATCGGCAACCGCGCAGTGATGCTTAACCTCAATACCGGATGAGGACAGTTCCGAGGCTACCCAGCTGAAGTTGGTATCCCGGGTAAGACCACTCATTATTTCATTTCCGGTCGTGATTATCTCGACGCACATTGCCGGGTAATTCTAACTGGAAAGAAAGATGATCGCCTGAAGGCACAGGTTGCTGTATACCCCTGCCAAAACGTCATCCATCACGATACCGTAACCCCCCGGGAGTTTCTCGACTCTTCGTATCGGAAACGGCTTTGCTATATCGAAAAACCTGAACAGGAAGAAGCCGATTGCCAAATTAAGAGGGTTCGGGGTGATGAAAAGCATGCACACCAAAAATCCGCATACCTCGTCAATCACGACCTCAGGAGGATCTTCCCTTTTAAAAATCGACACACAACGGCTAGCTGCTATAAAAGAGACAAGGATCAGTCCCAACGTGAATGCCGAATAAAAAACCACGCCACCTGTGAGGCTGAGCAGGTACACGACCCCTACCGCTCCAAGAGTCCCGGCGGTTCCAGGGGCTCCAGGCACGTATCCCACCCCGAAAAAGGTCGAGAAAACAACGCATATCCTGTTTATCAAGGCTAACCCTCCGGGAACTGTCCGCGCAGATGCAGTTCCGGGACAAGACTCATTTGACTGATAACATCGCCAAGTTTATCATTTTTTTACAGCCAAATGTCAAAAGTAATATGCGTGGTAAATCAGAAAGGGGGAGTCGGTAAAACCACAACCGCGGTAAACCTTTCAGCCTCTCTGGCGGTGGCAAACCGCCGCACGCTTCTAATAGATCTTGATTCGCAGGGGAACGCAACCGGAGGGCTCGGCATTGACAAGGATTCGGTTAATTCGAAAAACATCTGCGGCGTCATACTGGGAGAAGTAAAGCTCGCGGACACCGTAATTGACATTTATCCCGAGCTTCTGAACGGTTACCTGCACCTGTGTCCGGCAAACCACGAACTCACCGGGGCCGAGATACACCTTATAGAGACCGAAAGCAGGGAATACCGCCTCAAAAAGGTTATTGACGAGATAAGGGCCGAGTACGATTACATATTCATAGACGCCCCGCCGTCTCTCAGTCTGCTCACCATAAACGCGCTTGCCGCGGCCGACCGGGTGCTAATACCCGTTCAGTGCGAATACTACGCTCTTGAAGGAATAGGCCAGCTGCAGACGACCATATCCCTCGCCAAGCAGAGACTCAATCCTTCGCTTGAGGTGGAGGGCTATCTTTTGACGATGTTCGATTCCCGTAATAACATATGTCATTCAGTGGCCGAGGACGTAAGGAACCACTTCGGCGAAAAAACCTTCGACACCATAATAAGCAGAAACGTGAAGCTCGCCGAAGCGCCAAGCCACGGAAAACCGCTTCTGCTTTACGAAATCAAGTCGAGCGGAGCTCAGAACTACATGAAACTCGCAAATGAGATAATAAGCAGGGCAGCGGAGGTTACCTGACGTGAAAAGACGAAGCCTGGGAAGAGGACTCGACTCTCTTATTCCGAAGAAGCCGGAAACAGAATCCACCGGGTACCAGATGGTAAGTACGGATCTGCTTAGGCCGAATCCCTCGCAGCCGAGAAAGCAGTTTGAACAGGGTGCGCTCGAGGAACTCGCGGAGTCCATAAAGAAAAACGGGATCATACAGCCTCTTATTGTCCGCAAGGAAAACGACGGCTTTGAAATAGTGGCCGGGGAACGCAGGTGGAGAGCGGCGAAAATTGCCAAGCTCGAGAAACTGCCCGTAGTTATAAGAGACGCTACCGACCAGGACGTGGCGGAACTCACGTTAATAGAAAACATACAAAGAGAGGACTTAAACCCCATTGAAGAGGCCGAGGCTTATGAAAAGCTCTCGGAGCGCTTCGGGCTTACCCATGACGATATAGCCAGAAAAACGGGGAAAAACCGCTCTGTCATCACGAACCAGCTGAGGCTTCTCAAGCTCTCCGGTAAAGCTAAGAAAGCGCTTGTTTCGGGTGCTGTAACGGCGGGACACGCAAGGGCGCTTCTCGGCGCCCAGTCCCTTGAGGAAATGGATTTTCTTCTCGGCGAAGTGCTGAAAAAGGATCTCACGGTAAGGGGAACCGAAGCGCTTGTAAAAAAACAAAACAGAGGTGCCGGACCGTCCGCTGAACCAGCCTCAGAGGAACCGGAAGAAGATATATTCACCAGAGAACTTACCGAAGAGCTTGCCGGGAAATTCTCAACCAAAGTAAGAATAAGCCGCAGCAAGACAAAGGGAAAAATAGAGATAGAATACTATTCTCCCGAGGAGCTTGAGAGAATCATCGGCATGCTGCTCTCGCGCGGGTAATATCCCGCGAAATTCACACCGGAGCGAGGAAACAAGAGATGAAACAGTTTTCTGTGAAAATAGAGGTCAAGCTCAAGCCCGTGGTGCTCGACCCCCAGGGCAAGGCAGTGCTTAACGCACTTTCGGGTCTCGGATTCAGCGGGGTCTCAGACGCGAGGGTGGGCAAAATCGTGGAACTCACCATGGAGGGTGAATCCGCCGAGGAGGTAAGCCGCAAAGCGGACGAGATGTGCCGGAAACTCCTTTCCAACCCGGTAATCGAAGATTCTTCGGTAGAGATAGCGGAAAAATAATATGCCAAGTTTCGGAGTTCTGTTCTTTCCGGGGTCCAACTGCGACCACGACTGCTACCATGCCATAAAAAAAATCCTGGGCCGGCCCTGTGAACTTATATGGCACGAGGAAACTTCCCTAGAGGGAATCGACTGCATAGTGATACCGGGGGGGTTTTCCTACGGAGACTATCTTCGGGCGGGAGCCATATCGCAATTCTCTCCGGTGGTAAGTCCTCTCAGGGAACTTGCCTCAAGCGGAGTCCCGGTAATAGGAATATGCAACGGGTTTCAGATTCTTGTTGAATCGGGACTTCTTCCCGGGGCATTCATACACAACTCCTCGCTGAAATTCGTCTGCAGATGGACAAACGTAAGGGTCGAGGATACCGATACGCCCTTTACCTGCCTTCTGCGCAGGGGAGAGGTGTTGAAACTGCCGGTCGCAAACGCCCAAGGCAACTTCGTTCTGCCCCCGGACGGGGACGATGTCTCGGAACGGAGAATAGTTCTGCGCTACTGCGAGCAAGGGGGAGAGATCAGTGCCGAAGCGAATCCAAGCGGCGCCGAGGACAACATAGCAGGAATCGCAAACAGCCGGGGCAACGTACTCGGGATGATGCCTCATCCTGAGCGCAGTTTCGAGAGCCTGCTAGGTTCAGAGGACGGCAGAAAAATGTTTGAATCCGCAATATCGTGGATAGAGTCCCGGAATGCCGACGGAAAGGCCATTTGAGTAAAACACAGACTGTGTTAGTCTTAACGGGAAATCGCGCGCACGAGAGTTTAAAATGGACAACACGCAGAGCAAGGAAAAAATAGACATAACTGACTACATCTGTCCGATGACGTTTGTTAAAACCAAGCTCAAGCTTGAGCAGATGAAACACGGGGAAGTCCTTGAAGTAAGACTCTGCGAAGGAGAGCCTCTCTCCAATCTCCCGAGAAGCGTGGAACAGGAAGGTCACAAGGTTCTCTCCATAGAGAAAGAAGAAGGCCGCTACCACAAGGTAATCATCGAGCGCTGCTAATGTCTAGATCCGAAGCCGGAATCTCCACTGCCGGAGGTTCAAGAGTCGAATCGGTGGTTGACCTCATAGGCAACACCCCTCTTTTGGAACTTTCCGAAACGGCAAAGGAATGCTCTCCGGGGGTCAGTATTTACGCAAAGGCCGAGTGGTTTAACCCGGGAGGTTCAATAAAAGACCGCCCCGCCCGCAGAATGATCACAGAAGCCATCCACTCCGGCGAACTCACAAAAGACAAGGTCATTATGGACTCTTCTTCCGGGAATACAGCGATCGCGTACGCGATGCTTGGGGCCGCACTCGGGTACGAGGTTGAAATCGTAACGCCTGAGAACGTAAACACCGAGAGAAAAAAAGCAATCGAGGCCTACGGAGCGAAAATAACCTTCTCAAACCCTCTTGAAGGTTCCGACGGAGCGATAAGAATGGCTCACAGGCTAAAAGCGGATAATCCCGAGAAATATTTCATGCCGGACCAGTACAACAACCCAAACAACCTCCTGGCTCACTACGAAACGACTGCGCCCGAGATCTGGGAGCAAACAAAGGGTGACGTGACCCATTTTTTCGCGGGACTCGGCACATCGGGAACCTTCATGGGAACAGGGAAAAGGCTTAAAGAATACAATCCCGACATAAAGACAATCGCGATTCAGCCCGAGGAAAGTCTTCACGGACTTGAGGGCATGAAACATATGCCCACTTCAATAGTTCCAGGTATATACGACGAGGAAGCGGCCGACGAAGTTGTCTTTGTCTCGACTGAGAAAGCGTATGAAATGATGGAGCGGCTGATGGATACCGAGGGAATATTCGTGGGTCACTCGGGAGGAGCCGCAGTCTGCGTAACGCTTGAGTACGCAAAGAAACTGAAAGAAGGAGTGCTCGTGACGATTCTTCCCGACTCGGGCAGAAGGTACCTGAGCGAAAGACTCTGGTGGTAAAAATATACAGATCGGCCTATCTGGGCATGACACGGGACGCAGAATCCGGTTATCCTTACGAGGTATGCGGAGTGATGATAGGGGAAAAAGATACGATCACTCACTTTCGCAAGTGCGCCAATCTGGTCGCCGACGACGAATCAGAAACGGCCTTTAAGGAAACGGGCAGCATTGACAGCAAGCGGTTAAAAGACCGTTTCGAGCTTGACCCGCGTTCCTACATAGAAGCAGATTCTTGGGCGAGGGAAAACGGTCTTGAGATTCTCGGCATATACCATTCGCATCCGGACCACCCTTCGGTGCCTTCGGAGACGGACAGACAGGTGGCATCACCCGGATGGGCGTATATAATTTTCTCGGTAAACCGCGGGAAGCTCGCCGACGCGAGAATATGGTACATTGACGAGCAAGATTTCCAGTTTGAAGAAAGGAAGTTCGAAGTGGTTAAAGACCCCGACTGATGCGATGAAAGAGACAGCCAAGACCCGGAGAAAACTCCACATACCGGGAGACACGCTACTATGAATATGCAAGTGCTGTTTCAAAGTACGCTGGCTATTCTTCCCGAGTGCGTACTCATACTCGCAGCCCTGCTCATACTCATCTGCGCCCCGATTCTGAAGAAAAAGTGGACAGGATCGCTTTTTCTCCTTGCGATCGCTGCCACCGTGCTCTCCCTCGTCCTTAACTTCTCCAGGTTCTCCGGAGAAAGTTCCGCGTTTTCCGGCGCGCTGGTAATCGATTCCTTCTCCGCCTACTTCAACTCCCTTTTCCTCCTGGCGGCGCTTGCGACCATTCTTTTTTCAAAAGACCACCTCAAGAACCGCTCGCAATGGCTCGAGGAATTCTACGCGCTTGTGCTTTTCTGCACGAGCGGGATGATGATTCTCGCCTCCTCGGTCGAACTCATGACGCTTTTCGTTGGATTCGAAATCATGTCAATAGCCGTCTATATACTCGCAGGGTTCAGAAGCAAGTCCCTCGACTCAACGGAGTCAGGAGTAAAATATCTTGTTCTGGGGGGATTTTCTTCCGCGGTGCTGCTTTTTGGAATCGCCCTTCTCTACGGGGCTACCGGCTCCACTTTTCTTGAGGAAATTCTAAGAAATCCGGGGAATCTCCCGATGTATGTCTGCGGAGCCGCCTTTGTGGCAGTGGGAGTCATTTTCAAGATAGGAGCCGTGCCGCTTCACCAGTGGGTGCCCGATATCTACGATGGAGCTCCTCTCACCGTTACGGGATACATGTCCGTTGCGGTAAAAGCGGCGGCTTTCGTGCTGCTGCTGAGAATATTTCTCGGTTCCGCTCCCGGGGTTGAAAACTACATGACGGCGGCGGTACAGATCGCGGCTGTGCTGACCATGATAGTGGGAAACATAGCGGCCATATATCAAAAAAGCGTAAAGAGGATGCTTGCCTACTCAAGCGTGGCGCACGCGGGATACGCCCTTGTCGGGGTGGCGGCGGTTCTCTCAGACTCTTCGGTCGGAAGCGGGAGCGTTCTTTACTATCTGTTTGCCTACACCTTTATGAACCTCGGAGCTTTCGGAATCCTCGCCTACGCGAGCAGGGAGGGAAACGACTGTGACACTTTTGAGAGAATATCGGGACTCTGGAGCAGGAAACCGGCGGCATCGCTGGCACTTGGAGTGTTTATGTTCTCGCTTGCGGGAATCCCGCCGACTATAGGATTTTTCGGGAAATACAGGGTGTTTTTAGCCGCGGTCGACGCCAATCTGACGCCGCTTGCAGTAATAGGAATAATAACAAGCGTAATCTCCGCGTATTATTACCTCAAGGTGCTCGTCTACGCGTTTATGAGGGAGGACAGCTACGGGGCAAGCGCGAACAAACCGCTCTCGGGGGCTACAATTGCGGTACTTACCGCAGTCACGGTTTTTTTCGGTATATTTCCTTTCTTGTCATGGGATCTGGCGGCTCAGGCCTCAAACACCCTTCTCGCCGCGATCGCCTTTTAGACGGGGGGGGGGGGAGGTTCTTTCGCCCGAGCGCGAAGGGTTTTTATTACAGAATCTAGGAAATGGAAAAAGGCAAGGACACTCAAGGCGTATTCATAGACGTGATGGCGGTTTTTTTCTTCGCCCTAGGCGTATTCACCTTCGCGAGTCTCTTGGTCTTCAGCAACCTGCTTGAAATCGACGTAAAAGGCGCAATGGGAGGCGCGGGCCTTTACGTGTCACAGTCCCTTGGAAGCTCCTTCGGCACGCTTTCCTTCGTATTTCCCGTGCTGATGTTCTACGCGTCATACGTGATTCTGAGAAAGCAGCCCGCCCAGAAAATATACTGGAAGCTTTTCTCCACGATTATTTTCCTTCTCTCCTCGACCACCCTGCTCGGGCTCGTTTACGGAAAAAGTTCTCTTCTCGGCTACTCGCCGGCCGGGGGATGGCTGGGTCTTGCGATCTCCAGGGAATTCACGCAGAACATCCTGGGAACCTTTGGAACGTACATTGTCGTCATAATCGTCATATTCCTCTCCGTGATAATAACAACGGAAACCAAGATTGCCACCGTAGTGAAAATCATCCGCCTGCTGTTCTCAGGTGCGTTAAAAGGAGTTTCCGCGCCGATCGGTGCGCTAAGACGCGCCTCCGCGCGAAGGAGCACCCGGGGAAGAAAAAAGCAAGACGCACCGAAGCCGACCCCCGGCGCGACAACAACCCCGACCGCGGAACACAGGCGAGAACCCGACGGAAAAACCGACTCGGAACCTCAGATAGTCTTCACTCCTCCCGCTCCCGACAAGGAAGACGAGCCGTCCCCTGCCGCTCCCGAGAGCAAATGGCTTGACTTCTCCTTGCCCTCAATTGATCTGCTTGACCCGAAAATCGACACGTCGGTGGAAATAGACAAGGAAGCCATGTACCACAAGGCCACCTTGATCGAAGAAAAGCTCGCGGACTTCGGAGTAACCGGAAAGGTCATGGAGATACGGCCTGGCCCGGTTATCACGATGTTCGAGTACAAGCCCGCCCCGGGGATAAAAATAAACAAGATATCGTCTCTTGAAGGGGATCTGGCAATGGGTCTTAAGGCGCTCAGCATAAGAATCATAGCCCCCATACCGGGAAAGGACGTCGTCGGAATAGAGGTGCCGAACGAAAGCAGGGAGATAGTGGTGCTGCGGGAACTTTTCGAGAGCAGCTCGTTTACCGAGAAAAAATCGATGCTCACCATTGCCCTCGGAAAAGACATATCCGGAAAACCGCGCTACATGGACCTTCAGACCGCTCCGCACCTTATGATCGCCGGAACGACCGGCTCGGGGAAAAGCGTGCTGCTGAACGCCGCGATCACGAGCCTGCTATACAGGGCGACCCCCTATGAGCTAAAGATGATAATGATAGACCCGAAGATGCTTGAGCTCTCCATATACGAAGACATTCCCCACCTGCTCCACCCCGTTGTAACCGAATCGAGAAAAGCCGTAGCTGCCCTCAAGTGGCTGGTCGGGGAAATGGATTCCAGATACAAGATGCTTTCCGAGGAAGGGGTAAGGGACATAGACAGCTATAACAGGAAGCTTGAGGCGCTTGAAATTGAGGAAAAACAGCTCAGGTGGCTTCCCTACATAGTCGTTATCATAGATGAGCTTGCCGACCTGATGATGGTTTCCCCAAGTGATGTCAAGGACTCGATAATAAGGCTCGCGCAGAAAGCCAGGGCGGCGGGAATTCATATAATAGTCTCCACACAGCGCCCCTCGGCGGATGTGGTGGCGGGACTCATAAAGGCCAACTTCCCGGCGCGCATATCCTTTCTCGTATCTTCAAAGGTGGATTCAAGAATCATTCTTGACACCGGGGGGGCGGAGACCCTGCTCGGAAAGGGGGACATGCTCTTTCTCTCATCCGGCGGGAGCAATCTCCTGAGACTGCAGGGCGCGCTCATATCCGACGATGAGAGAAAACGGGTAACGGATTTTCTGAGATCCCAGGCAGACCCGGTCTACATAGAAGAGATAACAAAAGACGACCCGGACGACGAGAGCGCGGGAGTCAGCGAAGACGAAAAAGACGAGCTTTACGATACCGCGCTCGGCATAATAGCCGAAACGGGACAGGCATCCATCTCCATGATACAGAGAAGGCTCAAGATAGGATATAACCGCGCGGCCAGGATCGTTGAGACAATGGAAAAAGAAGGTCTTATAGGCCCTCAGGGAGCTGCCGGCAAACCGAGAGAAGTCTACGTGAACATGATCAAAGCGGACAGAGGAAACCCGGATTGAGGAAAATCGCGCTTGCGGCAGCGCTTTTTGCCACCACCCTTCTTTTTACCGCGCAGCCCGCGAAGACCCAGGACACAGCCGCTGTCGTAAGCGGAATCCAGAAAAAATACGCTTCCATAAACGACCTTAAGTCGCCGTTCACGCAGGTGACCCGGATAAAAGACCTTGAGGAGAAAATCTCATCCTCGGGAAAGGTATGGTTCAAGAAACCGGCGATGATGAAATGGCAGTACGAAGAACCGTGGAAAGATACGATAGTCTCTGACGGAAAGAAGGTCTGGTATTTTGACAGCCAGGAAAACCAGGTTGCCGAAACGGAATTTGACAGCGTCTGGGCGGGCTCACTCGGCTCTTACACCGTTATTTCCATACTGGAGGACCTTGACCGCCTTTTCGATGTCCGCCCAGGCGCCGTAAGCACGGATGAACGGGGCAACATTCTCCTCGACCTGAAACAGAAACAGCAGGAACAGGCAAAGCAGGTAACGATAGCGGTTGATCCCAAGACCTATACGCTGAGGCGAATCATAATCGGCGATCTCTTCGGAAACACGACGATTATAGAACTGGGCGCGGCGGAAGTTAACTCGGGCATTCCCGATTCGTTTTTCACATTCAGGAAACCGGAGGGAGCAGGGACAGTGACTTTTCCCTGAGGCGCTGAAATTCCCCGGCATTGCCCCCGTCAACACGTCGAGCGAGCGCGGCCGCCAGAACCCCGTTTTTTCGTTCCCATCAAACGTCTGTTCCCGTCCCCCTGTTTCTTCCCTTTAAGGGTGGGCTGTGATATCATTTTTTCAGGATTCTTATGCCGAAAATCAGTATTTATACAAACTCTTGAAAACCATACGCCTACTGGCGACAGGCCACGACGGGAGAAGGACGCTATGAGCAAAAAGCGGTCTGGTGATTATTCTCAAGCTGCGGCGGCTGAGCCGGATATCCGGAATCGCCCGGGTTCACAATCCGAAGAGCCGATAGCAGTCGTCGGCATGGCGTGCCGATTCCCGGGCGCGAATAGTGTTTCGGCGTTCTGGCGTCTTCTGGAAGCAGGTGAGAATGCGGTCAGCGAGGGCGTTCCGGGTTCCGGGGTTGGGCGTGTCGGCAAGCTTTTCCAGGACGCCACGCCTCAGGCAGAAGCATGTCGTTTCGTCGGTTTCATAGACGACGTTGACCGGTTCGACGCCCCCTTTTTCCGCATTTCTCCGGTCGAGGCGCAGCACCTTGACCCGCAGCAGCGACTGATGCTGGAAACGAGCTGGCAGGCGCTCGAACACGCGGGAATAGACCCTGGCGGGCTGAAGAACAGCCGAACCGGAGTGTATGCCGGCATCAGCAATAACGACTACCGGGGGGTCATACTGGAAGCCAGCGACACCGCTGAGCCGGCCTCAAGCCTCTACACGGTCAGCGGCACTTCCTACAACACGGCCATCGGACGGGTCTCCTTCGCGCTTGGCTTACAAGGACCGGCGATTGCAGTTGACACCGCCTGCTCTTCATCGCTCGTGGCTGTGCATCAAGCGGTGACCGGCTTGCTGCAGGGCGAGGCCGACCTTGCGCTGGCGGGAGGGGTCAACGCCATCCTGTCGGGACGGCTCCTGGAACTGCGGGCTAATGCCGGGATGCTGGCGCCGGACGGACGCTGCAAGACTTTCGATGCCGACGCCGACGGTTATGTGCGCGGCGAAGGCTGCGGGGTGCTGGTTCTTAAGCGGCTGAGTGATGCGGAAGCGGACGGCGACCGAATCTGGGGCATCATCCGCGGCTCCGCGGTGAATCAGGACGGCGCGAGCACAGGGCTTACCGTGCCGAACGCGAAGGCACAGGAACAAGTGATCAAGGCGGCATTGCTCAAGGCGGGCGTACTGCCGTCACAGGTGGACTATGTGGAAGCGCACGGCACGGGAACACCGGTGGGCGACCCTATTGAACTGCAGGCAGTGGCGGCCGCGTACTGCAAAGACCGTCCGGCTGAACGACCGCTGCTCATTGGCTCGGTGAAAACGAACTTTGGACATCTGGAACCTGCGGCGGGCGTTGCCGGTATGATGAAGGTGCTGCTGGCGATGAACCGGGGCATCATCCCGAAGCACCTGAATTTTCGCGATCCGACACCGGCAGTCGATTGGCGGCAGCTTCCCTTACGTGTCACTTCGACGGCAACTGAGTGGCCTATGGTATCCGATCGAGCTCCGCTGGCTGGCGTGAGCGGGTTCGGCTGGTCCGGCACAAACGCGCATATCGTGGTGGAGGGCTATGGCACGCCATCACGCGCCTCTAACGAATTGCGCGATATGAAGTGGCCTGCGGGTTCTCCGAAGCATGTAGCCATCTCTGTGCCAAAGCCAGCCTCGGAGGGGGCGGCGGAAGCGCCCGCTACGCGTGCCACGCGGCTGCTGCCTCTGTCAGGCAAGACGGACAATGCCCTACGAGAACTGGCAGAACGCTACCTTGCGTGGCTTGACGAGCGCTCTGTGGATCTGGAACCCACGGACTCGGCCGCCTCCCCTTTCCTATCTGACATGGCGTGGACGGCAGGCGTCGGGCGCAGCCAATTCGCTCACCGCGCGGGTGTCGCTTTCAGGAACGCTGAGTCGCTGCGCGCCGGGCTGAAGACGGTTGCGGAGGGTGACAGGGGCGCGGAGTCAGAAGAGACAACGAAAGTGGCTTTCGTGTACACGGGACAGGGCGGCCAGTGGGTAGGCATGGGCAAGCCCCTGTACGAGCAGGAGCCGGTAGTGCGTGCCGTTCTCGACAGGTGTGAGCGGCTTATATTGGAGGAGCGAGGCACTTCGCTGCTGGATGTGATGTTCGGGCGCGGCGAAGCAACGGGCGATTTGAATGATGCAGCTTGGGCGCAGCCCGCCGTCTATGCCTTGGGGTGCGCTCTGACCGCATTGTGGCGCAGTATCGGAGTTTCTCCGAGCGTGGTAATCGGACACAGCCTCGGTGAATTCGCGGCGGCGCAGGCCGCCGGCGTGTTCGGGTTGGAAGAGGGTCTGAGATTCGTTGCAAAACGCGGCGTCCTGCTTTCGTCAGTTCCTGAGTTAGGCACAATGGCGGCGGTGTTCGCTCCAGAGGATCAAGTGGCGGCGGCAGTTGATGAGTACAATGCGTCATCCGACAGCCCGGGCTTGAGCATCGCCGTTGACAACGGCATTCATCAGGTCATTAGCGGCCCCACAGCGGCAGTTCAGGCGGTATCGGAGCGTTTCGAGGCCGAAGAGATTACCGTAAGGCCGTTGAGCAGGAATCAGGCGTTCCACAGCGCTCTGGTGGAACCCGCACTGGATGCATTAGAAGAAGCATATCAGGAGGATGTTGTAGCCTCGCCGCCGTCCGTGGCTCTGGTGAGCAATGTAACGGGCAGTGTTGTGGCGCCGGACGAGATTCTTGGTGGCAAACACTGGCGCCGTCACGCACGAGAGCCCGTGCAGTTTCGCAGAGGCATCGGAACTCTGGCGGAACTGGGCACTGACCTGGTCATAGAGGTGGGTCCACACGCCGTGCTAGGCCCATTGGTGTCTCTTGTCTGGTCTGACGTGACGGATGAGGCAAAAGACCCCATCGTCCTTGAGAGTATGCTGCGTCCATCAAAGGACGATGTCCTTCCGCAAGACCATGACAATGGCTTCATGGACGCCGTCGCGGGAGCATACGAGGCGGGACTGACGCTTGCATTCGACGGACTGTTCGCGGGGGAGGAGCGGCGCAGGATTGAGCTGCCGGGCTATCCCTTCCAGCGTGCACGGCACTGGGTCGACGCGCCAAGACGTAGGCGCGCAACCGCTGGGCATCCTCTGCTGGGTACAAGACACGAGTCGCCACGCGGTGATGTGATGTTCGAGACGGAGATGTTTCCTTCCGACCCGTCTTGGCTGAACGACCATCGCGTCTTCGGGCGGGCAGTAATGCCGGGCGCGTTGTATGGCGTTATGGCAGCGACGGCGGCCCTGTCCGAAGGGGCGCAGTCGGTGGATGTGGAGGACATGCAACTGCACAGCGCGCTGGTCTTTACGGAGGAGGATAGCGCTGACGACACCACGCAGGCCGGGCAAAAAATCCAGGCCGTGCTGAGCGCGTCCGAGAATGGGAACACACGGCATATAGAGATATTCAGCAAGGGCGAGTCCGAAGATGGCTGGACGCTTCATGCCGAGGGCGGGGTTTCACTTGGAGGCGGGACGCGCGGAACTCTCAACCGCGTCGATCTGGACGGGTTGAAGTCGGGTATGGAGTCGCAGGATGTGGCGGCGTTCTATCGCACGCGGGCAGAAGCCGGCATCCACCTCGGACCATCGTTCCGCACGCTTCAGGACCTGTGGGCGGCAAATGGTGAGGCGGTTGGCGAGGTGGTCCTGCCGGAAACCGTTTCGAACAGCGGCATCGACCTGCATCCGATTCTGCTCGACGGCTGCTTCCAGGTCTTTTCGGCGGCATGGCATTCCGCCAGAGACGAAGACGAGATAACCTACCTGCCTTTCGGATGGGAGCGCTTTTGGCTAAGGGAGATGCTTCCGGAACGCCTCGTCTGTCACGCCCGCTTGCGGAAGAACGTCCGCGACAAAGAGCAGGACGAGGAGCGAGACGAGACATCGGAAGTGCTGAGCGGCGACCTCCTGTTCTACACGCCGGACGGCATCGAGCTCGGCGGATTGAGCGGATACATTGTGAAGCGCGCCACTCGCGCGGCGTTGCTCTCGGAGACCGAAGAGCTGCACGACCTCCTATACGAAATCGTCTGGCGCGACCGCGCCCTTGCGGACGGAATGCTCTCGGCCGACTTCCTTACGAGTCCGACAGGCGTTGCCAACCGCTCGATACCGTTCACCGAGTATCTGGCAGGTGAAGGCGTAGAAGCCGAGGAGCGCGTTGAGTTGCTGAATGACCTTGAGCGGTTGTCGTGGCTCTATGCGCTCATGGCACTGGAGCAACTGGGGTGGGAACGCAAGGTCGGTGAATTCGTCGAGCCGGAAGCCGTGCGGGAAAGACTGGATGTCCCGCCAAAACACCAGCGTATGTTCCGCCGCATGTTCGAACTGCTCGTCAAAGCGAAGGTGGTGGAGGAAGCGGACGATGGATTTGTCGTGAAGGTCGGGCAGGACGACCCGCTGCCGGATCATATGCCGCACAATCCCGATGAGTTTGCAGACCAGATGAATGCGCGATACTGGCACGGTACGAACGAAATTGGACTATTCAGGCGGTGCGCTGCCGCTTTCGCTGACGCGCTCGTTGGTCAAGCGGACCCGCTGACGCTGCTGTTCGGCAGCGGAGAGCCGACCGCCGGCGACCTGTACTTGAAATCGCCGGCCGGACGTATGGCGAACCAAATGCTGGGGGATGCGGTTGCGGCGCTCTTGGACAAGCTGCCGGAAGACCGAAGGCTGCGCGTGCTGGAGGTCGGCGCCGGTACGGGAGCGGGGACGGCGGCGGTGCTGCCTGAGCTGCCGGCCGGTCGCTATGATTACACGTATACTGACATATCGGCCGGCTTCTTCTCGGAAGCAGAAAAGCGTTTTGGCGGAGGCGACGAGTCAATCGAATACCGTGCCCTGGATATCGAGAAAGACCCTGTCGAGCAGGGCTTTGATCTTCATGGCTATGACCTGGTCATTGCCTCCAATGTGCTGCACGGCACACGCTACCTGAACGAAACTCTGACTCACTGCCGCATGCTGCTCGCGCCATCGGGCCAGCTGGTGGCGCTTGAGAACCTTTGCGGTCTGGACTGGCAGGACATGACTTTTGGGCAACTGGACGGCTGGTGGCGCTTTGCCGACGACTACCGTCTGCACCACGCAATGATAGGCCCCGCGGTCTGGCGGCAGGCGCTCGGCGACGCGGGCTTCGGTGAAGTGGAGGTCCTGGGAGGAAGCAGATCTGACGCGGCCAGCACACCGGAGAAAGGTGTGATACTGGCGCAAGGACCTGCGGAGGTGAAGGAGACGGCAGGAGTATGGGTTCTCGCGGGTGATCAATGCGGCGTGGCAGATGAGCTTGCAGTGCAACTCGCGGCACGCAACCAGACCGTCGTGCTGGTGAGCGACCGCGCGCAGTCAGACGGGGAACCATCAGAAAAAGATCGGGCAGTGATCAAGGCGACCGTGGAGATGCAGAACCGCGAATCGTGGCGCTCGCTGCTCGAAGGCCTGCCTGCGGAGGTGCCGCTCGGCGGCATTGTACATCTCGCGGCGCTTGACGGTCGCGGCGCGGACGCCACAGCCGAAGAGCTGGGCGAGGATATCAGACGCGCGGGCGCAAGCGCCCTGGCGCTCGTGCAGGGTATGGGCGATGCCGACGCCGCGCCCGCAAAGGGCATGTGGTTTATCACGCGCGGCGGGCAGGTCCTGGAGCGGGAGCATCTCGGACAACTGACCGGCGCGCTGCTATGGGGCTTTGGCAAGGTAGCGGCGCTGGAGGCGCCCCATCTGCAACCGAGGATGATCGACCTTGACCCCGCGAATACCGTGCCGCTGTCTGACCTCGTCAATGAGCTGATGTACCCGGACTCCGAGACTCACATCGCCTACCGTCTGGGATTCCGTCGGGCTGCGCGTCTCGTTCGTGCCGGTGCTGATACGGAACAGTTGACCCTGCCGGAAGGGTCGCGCTGGTTCCTGGAGCCGGACGCGGGCGGTGCACTCGAAGAACTGCAGGTGCTGGACTCGCCGGAGCGTTCACTCGAACCGAGAGAAGTTCGCGTGGCCGTGGAGGCTTCCGGATTGAACTTCTGGGATGTGTTCCGTTCTCTTGGCCTTATCGATGAGGGTGTCCTGGGTGGCGAGACGTGCGGACATGTCATTGAAGTCGGTTCCGATGTAACGAGCGTGTCGGTGGGTGACCGCGTAGTCGCGCTGGCATTCGGCACTTTCGGTTCAGAAGCGGTCATGCGGGAGGAGATGGTTGCGCTTGCGCCGCCGGGTGTCCCGATTTCGCAGCTTGCCACTATACCGACCGTGTTCGTCTGCGCCGCATTGTCATACGATCTGGCGAAATTGAAGGCGGGTGAGCGGGTGCTTGTTCACGCGGGCGCCGGCGGCGTAGGATCGGCAGCCATCCAGCTTGCGCACGCCGCGGGCGCAGAAGTGTTCGCCACGGCCAGCTTGCCGAAACAGGAGTATGTACGCTCGCTGGGCGTGAAGCATGTCTTTGACAGCAGACAGACCCGGTTCGGGCAGGAAATCCTCGAAGCCACCGGCGACGAAGGTGTTCATGTGGTGCTGAACAGCCTGACTGGAGAGGGCTTTATCGAGGCGAGCCTGTCCTGCCTCGCCCACGGCGGCAGATTCATCGAGTTGGCCGGAGTGAACATCTACACCGAGGAAGAAATGGCCGCCGCGCGCCCGGATGTGGACTACCACATCTTTGAACAGGATACCCTGAAAGAGCAGAACCCGGAGCAGCCGGGAGCGGCTCTTAAAACCGTGATGAAACGGTTTGAGGCAGGAGAACTGACGCCCCTTGTCCACAGCAGGTGGTCGATGGCGGAAGCCGTCTCCGCGATGCAGTTCATGCGCGCGGCGCGGCACATCGGCAAGATCGTTCTTACAAATTCGCCGCTGGAGACGGGACGGCTGCGGGGGGACGGAACCTACCTGGTGACCGGCGGACTGGGCGGTATTGGCTGCGCTCTGGCCGGCTGGCTGGCAGACCGGGGCGCGGGCGCAGTCGTGCTGAACGGCCGACGCGACCCCGACCCCGAGGCCATAGAAACTATCGACACGTTACGCGGACGCGGCGTGACAGTGCAGGTGGAGATCGCGGACGTGACGGACACGGCAGCGGTGGACGCGATGCTTGAGCGCATCGATGCGACTCTCCCTCCTCTCGCCGGTGTTATACACAGCGTGGGAGTGCTGTCGGACGCCGTACTGGCGAACCAGAGTTGGGACAGTTTCCAGCAGGTGCTCTGGCCAAAGATGCTTGGCGCATGGCATCTGCATCGCGCGACGATGCACAGGGATTTGGATATGTTCGTTCTGTTCTCCAGCGTGGCGGGGGTTCTGGGCAACGCGGGTCAGGCGAACCATGCGGCGGCTAACGCATTTCTGGATCAACTCGCAGCCCATCGGCGCGCGTTCGGACTGCCCGGGCAGACGATCGCATGGGGAGCCTGGTCGGGGCTTGGCGAAGCAGAGGAGCAGCGAGAGCGCATCGAAAGCCAGCTGGAGGCGACGGGCACGGGCTGGATTACGCCGCAGCAGGGGCTGAGAGCGCTTGAAACGCTGGTGCGGCAGGATGCTCCGGCCGGTATGGTCGCGTCAGTGGACTGGCCGACATTCGCGACTGCTCACGATGATCTTCCGCCATTCCTGGAGGAGCTGTCATCCGCGGATGATATGGACGAAGCGTCGGAATCTTCAGAAGACGTGTTGTCTCAGCTGCGCGTCTCGTCGCAAACCGAGTCGGAGAGTATCCTGGTGTCGTTCCTGCAAAAGGAACTCCAAGCAGTGATGAGGCTGCCCAGCCCGCCTTCAAACTCGATCGGCTTCTTCGATCTGGGGATGGACTCATTGATGGCAGTAGAGCTGAGAAACCGGCTTAACCGCGCATTCGCGGGCGAGTATGTCGTCTCCAACACCGCCGTCTTCGACTACCCCGACATCTCGACCTTAGCCCGCTATCTGGCGGACGAACTCGGTCAGCTGGGCGGTGGCGATGAGACGGTTCGGGCGCCCGAGACAGCCGCACCCGCACCGCGCCCGCCCGTCGCTACCGAGGACGACGCCATAGCGATAGTCGGCATGGCGTGCCGCTTCCCGGGCGCGAAAAACCTTTCGGAATACTGGCACCTCATGGAATCGGGCACTGACGCAGTGACCGACGGACGCCAGGCTGGCGATTCGCAGGGGGAGGCCGCCGAAGACCCAGACTCCGAGAACACCCCCCACCTGCGCGGTGCGTTTGTTGAGGGAATCGAGTGGTTTGACTCACGCTTCTTCCGCATTGCGCCGATAGAGGCGCGGATGATGGACCCGCGACAGAGAATGATGCTGGAGACGAGCTGGGAAGCTGTCGAAGACGCCGGAATCGCTCCCGGCAGCCTGCGGGGCAGCCGCACCGGAGTGTATGCCGGAGTCGCCGGCAGCGAATACCGACATGTGATTGAAGCCAGCGGTAAGGCCGGCAGTCAACTCGGCACAGCGGCCAGCATCACCGTCGGGCGGGTCGCGTCGGCAATGGGTCTGGAGGGCCCGGCAATGGCCATCGATGTGGCCTGCGCCTCGGCATTGGCCGCGGTGCATCAAGCCGCTGCTGCGCTACAGCGGGGAGAGGTGGATCTGGCTCTCGCCGGAGGCGTGCATGCGGCGCTGTCGCGCGATATTTCCAGATTCATGCTGGATGTGGGAATGCTTTCGCCGAGTGGACAGTCCCGCCCCTTCGATGCGTCTGCGGACGGCCATGTACGCGGCGAGGGCTGCGGAATGCTCATTTTGAAACGGCTGAGCGAGGCGGAAGTCGACGGCGACCGAATATGGGGCGTCATCAGGGGTTCCGCCATTAACCAGAACTGGACAAGCACGGGATTGACCGTCCCCAACGGCCCGGCGCAGGAGCGTGTTATGGAGGCGGCACTTGTTCAGGCGGGCCTCACCGGGATAGATGTTGACTATCTCGAAGCGCACGCGGCAGGCTCCCAGTTGGGCGACGCGATCGAAGTACACGCAGTCGGCTCGGTGTATGGAAGAGGACGCGATGCTGACCGCCCGCTGCTGATGGGCACCGTAAAGTCAAACATCGGACATCTGGAGACGGCGGCAGGCGTTGCCGGACTGATAAAGGCTGTGCTGGCGATGAAGCAGGGTGTCATTCCGAAACATCTGCACTTCAAGGAGCCGAATCCGCAAATTGACTGGGACCGGCTGCCCGTGCGCGTGACTTCTGAAAAGACCGACTGGCCGCCCCATTCTGACAGGCCGCCGCGCGCGGCAGTAAGCGCGTTCAGCATGTCAGGCACAAACACGCATATGGTGGTGGAAGGTTACGGAACGGCTACAGAGGATGGCAGAGGAAGTGCTGGAGTGCAGTCGCTCAGGGGCGCCGCACGGCAGGTGCCCGTTTCTCTGCCGGAGCCGGTTGCGGATCTGCCGCTGGTCATGGACGGACTAACGGAGCGCACAGTGCGTTTCCTGCCGCTGTCGGGCAAGTCGAAGGGCGCCGTGTGGGACATGGCAGGACAGTACCTGTCGTGGCTCGATGAGCACATTGCTGAATCGTCGCCTGAAGCGCCTGCGCTTGCCGACATGGCGTGGACGGCGAGTGTCGGACGCAGCCATTTTGACCATCGCGCCGCCGTGGTGTTCAGAGATACGCAGTCTCTGCGTGCAGGGCTGGCGAAACTCGCGGAGACCGACGCTAAGTCTGATAGGCCGGATCCGCAGTCTGTGACAAGGGTGGCATTCGTGTACACAGGCGAGGGCAGCCAGCGGATTGGCATGGGCGAGACGCTGTACAACAGCGAGCCGGTCGTGCGCGCTGTTTTGGACCACTGTGACGCCGTGGTGCGCGCAGAGAGAGGAGCATCGCTGCTGGATGTGATGTTTGGGCGCGCCGAAGCAACGGGCGATTTGAATGATGCGGCTTGGGCGCAGCCGGCTCTCTACGCGCTTGAGTGCGCGCTGACGGCGCTTTGGGCGAGCGTTGGGGTCCGACCGAACGTCGCGCTGGGGCACGGCACGGGCGAGATTGCCGCGGCGCGGGCTGCGGGAGTCTTCACCTTGGAGGACGGATTGCGCTTTGCCCTGACTCGCGGCACGCTGATGGCGGCGCTGCCGGGTGTGGACCCGGACCAATCCCTTAACGGTCTGGAAGCGGCTTTTGCAGACAGTGCGGTCTCGCCTCCGTCCCTGACTCTGGTGAGCGGCGTTACGGGACGAGTTGTGGATGGGGACAGTCCACTCGACGGGGCGTACTGGCGTGCGCAGGCGCGTGAGACTGCGGCGTTTGGCGCAGGCATCTCCACGCTTGCCGAGTTGGGAGTGGATGCAGTGGTAGAGATTGGCCCCGGCGCGGTACTGGGGCAGCAGGTAAGTCTTCGGTGGCCGGGTTCATCGGACGGAGAGGAGACTGCCGCCTCACCACTCGTGCTTGAGAGCCTGATGCAACCATCAGATGAGGATTCAGATGAGAACGGCTCCGGTTTTGTGGAGGCGGTTGCGGGGGCATACGAGGCGGGACTGGCACTTTCCTTTGAGGGCATGTTCGCCGGGGAGTCGCGCCGCCGCATCTCGCTGCCGAGCTATCCGTTCCAGCGCAGGCGTCACTGGGTGTAATCGGGGTGCCTGGTCACGGAAAAAACCAGAGGGAAATCGATTGACCTAAGCGCCTGCATGTTATACCATTGAACTCTAATATCTTAGATTCCTAAAAGGAGGACTTTATATCATGGCTTCAATTGAAGAGAGAGTAAGACAACTTGCGGATGAAAACCTGGAGGTAGACGGACAGCCGATAGGCAAGTTGCTGGACCCGGAGAAGAGCATTACTGACCTAGGTGTTTCCTCCATGGACGCAGTGGCATTCTCCAAAGTGCTCGAACAGGAGTTCAATGTCTCCCTCCTTCCCGAAAAAGTCGCGAGGATGCAGAATTACGGAGACTTGATAGCGTACCTGGAGGCCAACGCTTCTTAACCCCCTCACTCCTTTAGAGGTAACCGACATCTGATGTCCGCTTCCGCTGCAAGGTGCTGGTGGAGTTCCTTCCGTAAAGCCGGTTCCGCTACCGTCATGCATGTAGATCTGACGCCTGACGCCAGCCGTGAGGCATCATCCTTATTGTGGCTGAACGAGGAAGAGCAGGTGCGTTGTCGCCAATATCCGCTCCCGGGTCCTCGTCGCAGGTTTGCTCTGTGTCGCGCCGCGCTTCGGGCTATCCTCTGTCGCCAACTCGGTTGCGGCAATGAACGTCTTAATTTCGGCTCATCCCACTATGGAAAACTGTTCGTGCTGGTAGATGAGACACCGGCAGCCATAAGCTTCAACCTCAGTCACAGCGGAGAGCATGGCCTGATAGCCCTTGTTCCCCATGGACGGCTGGGCGTGGATGTGGAGGAGCGCTTCCCCCGAGGGGATTTTGACGAACTGAGCGAAGCCGTGTTCGGTCCTCATGAGCAGTCCGCCCTCGCACGCGTACGTGGACGCGACAGGGTTCAGCTGTTCTTCAGACTCTGGACCATAAAGGAAGCCCTGATCAAGGCTCTTGGCCTGGGGTTTTCCCTTGATCCGTCTCAGTTCGAAGTGCCGCCGGCCTTGCATCAGGGGAGAATGAGCATATTTCGCTTCCCGCAACTGCCGGAAGTACGCTGGCGCGTAGAATACATCGGCAACGAGGATTTCTCGGCAGCCATCGCGCACGAACTTGTCCCGTCCCGATTGAACGGCCAGCCATTACAGCGGCAAAACGGTGACGTGTCAGAAAAACGAGGAGTCTGCCAGTGACTCGAGAAATCGTATGGGAGTTGCCTGAGCCGATTTCCACTCACGATGTCCGCATGGACGCCGACACCGTCATTACGCTGCGGCAGCATGGAAACCCGTCGGGACCGCGACTCGTCATGAGCCACGGCAACGGTCTCGCGATCGACCTGTATTATCCGTTCTGGTCGCTTCTCACCGACGACTTCGACCTGATAATCTACGATCTCAGAAACCATGGCTGGAATCCGGTAGGCAATCTTCAAAACCATAGTGTTCCAACATTGGCTCAGGACAACGATACCATTCTTGAGGCTGTCGACCGCCACTATGGAACAAAGCCCAGAATAGGCGTGTTCCACTCAGTTTCAGCTCTGGCGACTCTGCTGTCACCCAAAAAGGGCAGCGACTTTGCGGCGCGGGTTCTGTTCGACCCGCCTCTCTGCAAGCCTGGCCGGAGCTTTAAGGATTATGAGGATATCGCAAAACGTATGGCCAGAAGGGTCCGTCAAAGCACGAATCGATTCCAAACCACGCAACAACTCGCGGACATTCTTCCTTACATTCCAGACTTCCAGCACGTGGTGCCGGGGGTGTTCGATCTTTATGCAAGAACAACCCTGCGTGAGTGTGCGGATGGAGAGGGGTATGAACCTCGCTGCCCTCTTGAGTACCAGGCGCAGATAATAGAGTACGCCAGTGCCTTTGCCGTGCTCGTGGACCTTCAGTCGCTTCTGTGCCCGACAAAGGTCATCGGGGCTGACCCGACCCTGCCATACTCATACCTGCCGACGCTTGACCTGAGTGACATGTCCTCCGTAGACTACGATTTCCTGCCTGACGCTACCCACTTTCTTCTTCTGGAAAAACCACAGGAATGCGTCAGGTCCATGCTTGAGTTCATCGAGCCGATCATCGCTGCGTAACCTCTACCCTTCCCCCGCATCGGCCCGCCAATCCAGGCCGCCGTCACGCTTCGATCCGCACCGTAACGATATCCATCCCCTGATATTTCCGGTGGCGCACCGATGAGGCATAATGACGCAGCAGGCGGAATGATATTTCCCTCTCATCCACGCTTTCCTCCTCTTCGCTCAGATACGCGAGCCGGTCCTCCAGGTTCCCCTCGTCCTCAAGCGTCGAGACAAATTCCATCTCCACCGCCCCGCGGTCGGGACGCACGCCTATGATCAGGCGCGGCGTCTTCTCCGGCCCGCTATCCGCGGGATATTCGCTGTCGGGCTGCAGCAGGCTCGAGAGCGTCTCCTCGCCCGCCGAACGCAGCCGCCGGGCCGCCTCCTCGCTCCAGCGCATATCGGCGGCAATTTCCCGCATGAAGGCGTCAATTCGCGGCAGATCGGAGAAATCCAGCCGGACCTCCAGTTGCCTGGAGCGCGGGCTGATGAGATTCAGGAAGATGTTGAGCGTAATCGCCGTTGCCGCGCCCACCGTGATGCCGTTGCCAAGCAGCGTGCCCCACGGGTGCGCAAGCATGTTCTCAAGAATGTTCTGCTGCTCAAGCCCGGCGCCAAGCGCGAACGACACGCCTACCACAATGGTCTTTTGAAAATCGAGTCCGTCCCGCACGATAGTCTGTATTCCCTCTACAAAAAATATTCCCACGGCAATCAGGAGAAATGCCCCCATCACCGGACTGGGTATGGTGAGGAGCGCACCCGTGAACTTTGGCAGCAACGCCAGCACCAGAAGCATGACCGCTATGACGTATCCAACATTGCGGGCGGCGACTCCCGTCATGTTCACGACCGAGGCCGTGAATGACGAATATGGCGACGCGGGGGGCGTTCCGGCAAGACCCGACAGCAAAATACCCAGCCCGTTTGAGTAGAGTGAGCCTTGCAGCAGCCGAAAATCGGTCGTCCTCGGTCTGCGCCGCGACACCCGCTGAATCACCACGTTGTCTCCAATGCCCTTGATCGCCTGCACCAGGGTGACAATCAGGAACATCGGCAGCAGCGCCCAGAATCCGGCAGTTGGTATAAGGTCGAGCCCCTGGAAACCGACCTGAGGGATGCCGACCCACGGCGCTGCGTGAAGCGGCTCCAGTTCATACACCCCCAGCAGGGCGGCGGCCGCGCAGCCGGACACAAACCCGATCAGTATGGACCACGGACGCCAGCGCCGAGAGGCGCACAGTATCAGCACCGTGGATACCGCCAGCGTTACCGCGGCTACGCACAGCCCAGCGGATGCCGACGCACCCTCGGGCACTTCCCCGAATCGGTCCAGACAGATTGGCAGCACCATCACGGCTATAAGCATAAGCACTGTGCCCGACACGGCTGGCGTTATCACTCGCCGCAGTTGCGGAAGCCTTGTCGCTATCGCAAGGAAAAAAAGCGCGGACACGACCATCAGGCTGGCCAGCATCGCCGGCCCTCCCTCATGCAGGGCAAGCACATACAGCGGGATATAGTTGGGCGTCACTCCCATAACCACCAGATGCCCCGCGCCAAACCGGCTTATCCTGGAGGCTTGCAGCGCGGTGACTATTGCAACGATTATCAGCGCCGAGAATACGGACCAGGTCAGGTATGCTTCGTCCTGGCCGGTCGCCAGAACGTTAATAACCACTATCGAAACCGCAAGCGGCAGGACAAGTACGACGCCCTGTATGGCGACGACGAAAGACGAGAGCGGTGAGCACTTCTCGTCCGGCTCGTAGCGGATGTGGTCATTTACAGGGGTTGACGCCAAGCTGAGCCTCCCAGTCAGGTTTCATCGCTGGCGTAAAGAGTAGCTGGTGTTCCGAGATTGCGTCAAATGAGCGCGCAGCCAATGGAGAGAGACGTTGACAGCCCAAAGATCGCTGCTTTCCGCTTCCCAAGGCGAAATACCGGATACCTGCAATGGCGAGTCCGCGTCGGCGGACGCAACAGTAACATCCTGTTGATCCCGAGACAGCCGACGGCGGTCCCCATGCCGCCACAGCAGGATATAGCAACACATTCTTCACTTCAGGCTGTCCCGGTGCTCTTCATGGAACACCGGTTCCACAACATCGCCGGTAATAACGACCGTCCCCTCAAGTTCAGCCTGGGGATAATGGTTTCCCTCGCTGACCACGCGCGAGATCTCGGCAACCGGCTTACCACGCTTAAGGATAATCATCCGTTCGCCGGTCTCATGAACGCGGTCGAGGATGGCCAGGCACCGCGCCTTGAAATCGGATGCGTTAATAGTTGTCATATGACCAGCATTCATGGCCGGTCATGTCATGTCAAGAGAGTCAGGAAAAATGTAGAGAAACGGAAACAAAAGAAGCAGGTCCCTTCTCCTCACTCCTACCTGTCAACCTCCCCTAGCACTATGTCAATGCTCCCTATCGCGGCAACGACATCGGAGACAAATCCCCCCTTCACCATATCCGGAAGGGCCTGGAGGTTCACAAACGACGGCCCGCGAACCCGCATCCTGTAGGGCTTTCCCGTGCCGTCGCTCACTATGTAGTAACCAAGCTCACCCTTGGGGTTCTCCACGGCGTGGTATATCTCCCCCGGAGGAGTCTCAAAACCGCTGTAGACCAGCACGAAATGCCTGATCAGGGATTCCATTTTAGTGTAGACAAGCTCTTTTTCGGGCAAGACGATATCGGGAAGGTCGGCTATGTAGGGGCCGTCGGGAAGATTGTCAAGAGCCTGCTCGATTATTCGAAGGCTCTGTCTCATCTCCTCCATCCTGCAGAGGTACCTTGCGTACGCGTCTCCTTCATTGGCAACCGGTATGTCGAACTCGTAGTTTTCGTAATCAAGATAGGGAGCGGCTTTTCTCACATCGTACGGAACGCCGCTTCCTCTAAGTATGGGACCGGTAATCCCGAGATCAATTGCCTGCTCCTTGCTTATAACCGCCACTTCCTTGGTGCGATCGATCCATATCTTGTTTCTCGTAAGAAGCCTGTCTATCTCGCTTAAAGTCCCAGGGAATATCTTAAGGAAGTTCCTTATCGTGTCCGAGAAATCTTCTGGAAGATCCATGGGGAGTCCCCCCACCCTGGGGTATGAAGTCGTGAGTCTCGCTCCGCACACCATCTCGAGAATCTCGTAGATACGCTCCCTCTCCTTGAAGCAGAAAAGAAAAGCGGTCATAGCGCCGAGATCCATGGCGTTTGCGCCTATGCCTATGAGATGGGACTCGATTCTTCCGAGCTCAAACATTATCACCTCGGCGACCTTGGCTCTTTCGGGAATCTCCTCCTCAATTCCCAGAAGCTTCTCAACAGCCAGTATGAAGCCTATGTTGTTGCATATCGAGGCCAGGTAATCCATCCTGTCGGTATACGGAAGACATTTCTGGTAGGTAATGTCCTCGCAGAGCTTCTCTATTCCCCTGTGCAGGTAACCGATGTGAGGAACGGCCTCCTTGACTCTCTCTCCGTCAAGATAAAGAACCACCCGCAGAACCCCGTGGGTCGACGGATGCTGCGGCCCCATGTTAAGCATCATGGTCTGCTTTCTCGTACCGTCGGCCTCAGTGCCAAGTTCTTCCGTGACAATCTCGACTCTTTCCATCACTCAAGCCCTTCATCAAGAGCGCGCTCGAAAGATCTCTTTGAAGATTCCCTGTCTCTCACGTCGAAATCCTTTCTCAGCGGAAACTGGTCGTAATCCTCGGGCATCAGTATTCTTCTCGGGTCAGGATGTCCCCTGAAAGTTATCCCGAACATATCGTAGGCCTCTCTCTCAAGCCAGTTCGCCCCGGACCACACCGACGTTACGGAATCAATTGCGGGGTTATCCTGCTCAAGAGCAGCCTTGAGTCTTATTTTCAGGTTCTCTTCGTAGTTCTCGCCAAAACGGTGAAGGAGGTAGACAACCTCGTACCTCGGGAATTTAACGGTCAGATAGTCGACAACCGTAACGTCCACAAGGTAAGTAAAACCGAGGGTGTTTTTCAGAAGCGAACAGCACTCGACTATGGATTCCGCCTTTACGGTAAAGGTAGTCTCCCCGCGGAATGCGCTCTCCGAGAGGGTGTACCCGCTTATTTCTTCCCTTATCTGATCGACAGGGTCAGGTGGGGAGGTCATACGATCGGGGGTCCCTCGTTATCTATTTTCTTCTGAATTTTCATGACGGCGTCAATAAGGGCCTCGGGTCTCGGGGGACAGCCGCCAACGTAAACATCCACCGGAAGGAACTCGTCTATTCCCTGAACGACAGCGTAACTGTCAAAAGGTCCGCCGCCGCATGTACACGACCCCATCGCTATTACCCACTTGGGCTCGGGCATCTGTTCGTAGATCCTTCTGCACACAGACGCCATCTTGTAGGTTATGGTCCCGGAAACTATCATCAGGTCCGCCTGTCTCGGCGAGAATCTCACGGTTTCGGCCCCGAACCTCGCGATATCAAACCTCGAGGAGAAAGTCCCCATCATCTCAATCGCACAGCATGCAGTGCCGAAAGCCATGGGCCACAGGCTGTGTTTCCTTCCCCAGTTGGCAACCGCGGAGACCTTGGTCGTGAGAAAACCGTCTCCGCCGAGAAGTGATCCGCTGCTTACTCCCATTCCAAAGCTCCCTTCTTGAGAACGTAAAAGTACCCGCCGATTACAACAACAAGAAACGCCAGCACCTCGATAAGCGCCACCATCCCAAGCTCCCTGAACACGACCGCCCAGGCTACAAGGAACACGATTTCTATGTCAAACAGTATGAAAAGGGCCCCTATGAGATAATACTTGAGCGAAACCTTCTCCCTCGCATCTCCCCTGGGAACCATCCCCGATTCATACGGAATCAGCTTGCGCCAGCTTCCGTATCTTTTCGGACCGAGCAGGTAGGAAACGGACAGAAGCGCCGCGGCCAGAACGATCGCTATTACTATTATCAGGAGGACGGGAACATACTGGTCTAACACAACACAGACAAGGTTAGTATCAGGGGATGAATTGTCAAGGAAATCTCCCGCTTCTGCAATCAGGTTTTACGGTCAGCAGTGGGAAAAGATCTGTAAAACGGTTAACATATCGCGGGTTGTCCGAACATGGAAAAGGAGATCGCAAAAGCTTACGAACTAGTAAGCAATTCCAACGAAATCGTCGTCCTCACGGGAGCGGGAATCTCCGCTGAGAGCGGCATTCCAACCTACAGGGGCGAAGAAGGGCTCTGGAGGAATTACGACCCCCACGAACTTGCGACACCTGAAGCCTTTTTCAGAAACCCCAAGCTGGTGTGGGAGTGGTATGACTCAAGAAGAGCCATAATGAAAAACGCCAAGCCCAACCCGGGCCACTTCGCCATAACTGCGCTTGAGAAAGAAAAAAAGGACTTCACCCTCATAACGCAAAACGTAGACGGCCTTCACTTCGCGGCCGGGACACGAAACGTAATAGAACTTCACGGAAGTCTCTGGGAAATTAAATGCACGGAAACGGAATGCGAAAAGCTGGAAAAAAACTACCAGGTGCCTATTCCGGAACTGCCCCCCAAGTGTGACGCCTGCGACGCGGTAATGAGACCGAACACCGTGCTGTTCGGAGAAATCATCCCGATGGAAAGGATAGACAGATGCCTGTTCGCAATAGAGCAATGCGACCTTCTTCTGATAGTGGGAACCTCGGGAGTGGTCGAACCCGCGGCTTCAATGGGACTCATAGCGAAAAAAAGTGAAAAACCCGTAGTCGAAATTAACATTGACATAACCCCGGGCACGGGTCTTTATGACGCAAGCGTTATGGGAAAATCAGGAGAAGTTCTGCCCCTCCTGGTAGAATCCGAGACCACTCGAAACCGCATGTAACCGGAAATCAGACACTCCTCCCCCAAGACCCGGATCAGAGAACCCATCCAGGGACAACCCGCGAAAACGGAGAAGCGTCGGGTGGGCCCGGCAACGGCAACAAACTAGGTTCCGACGTAACCGCGCACTACCCGAGCGGAACGCCCATCATGAACCACTTGTTATACTGAAGAGATTGAACGAGTAAAGTATCGTTTAGTACTAAACATTTAGTGCCAAACCAGCTTGGGAAAAAGCCTTTTTTGAACAAAGCGGAGAATCCCTGGTCCACGCAGAAGCCCCGGGCTGAACCGAGATTTGACAGCGCACATTTATGTATTTATGTTAATCGGACATATTTAGACTGACCGAATATTTCTAATACGGGAAGTCTGCAATCAGGGGGAAATGCTTTCATGAGAAATTCAGCCCATAGAAACAAACCGACTCAACGGAAGTTTAGTTCTACCCCCCCCCCCATTTTTATTCCCTAGATCCGGTTTTTCGGAGATGGAGAACCTTCTTCCGTACAGATCAACGTCGCGATCCCAGTGGATACTTCTGGCACTGGTCGCGATACTAGGTTTTGTGGGCTGCGGCACCACCCATACCAACAGCGCGCCGGAGTTCTCCGACATCACTCTGACCCGTAGCGTGGCGGAGAATACGGCGGCGGGCAGCAACATCGGCGATGTGATTCCGCCGGCGACCGACGCCGACGCCGACGACACGCTGACGTATACGATGGAGGGCACCGACGCGTCCTCGTTCACGTTCGACACCTCGTTCCGACAGATCAAGACCAAGAGCGGGGTCACGTATGACTACGAGTCCAAGTCGAGCTACTCGGTGACGATCAAGGTGAGCGACGGCGAGGCCAGCGACACGGTGGGGGTGACGATCAATATCACCGACGTGGCCGAGGTACCGGCGAAGCCCGCGGCGCCGACGGTGTCCGGGGCCTCAACCACGAGCCTGAGCGTGGTCTGGAGCGCACCCACCAACACCGGCAAACCAGCGATCACGAGCTACGACCTGACATACCGCGCCGGTTCGAGTGGCAGCTGGAGCAACGGCCCCCAGAACGTGACCGCCACCTCGGCGACGATATCGAACCTGAACTCGGGCACGTCCTACCAAGTACGGGTGCGCGCGACCAACGACGAGGGCAACGGTCCCTGGTCGGCCGCCACCAGTGGCACCACAACTGAACCGTCCCCACCAGCGGCATCATCCTGCAGTAGCAGGGATGAGCCATGGCTTGAAGATTTCTTCTGCCCCAGCGCGGACTTTTATCAATACTGCGCAGACCTGAGCAAAGCCGTCAGTCAAGACGCTATGCGGGGAACATATGTGGACGAAAACAACTGGCTACGGTCTTGGAGTCACGAGACCTATCTGTGGTACGACGAAATTGAAGATGTAAACCCGGCCTGCTGCACTGACCCGACGGATTACTTTCAGCTAATGAAAACAACTCAAACGACTCCTTCAGGAAAAGACAAGGACAGGTTCCATTTCACGCGGTCTACCGAAGAACACCGGCTTTCTACGCAAGGCATTGCGTATGGATACGGCGCCGAGTTCGTACTTCTGCGAGCCGCCCCGCCACGAGACGTAAGGATCGCCTATACGGAACCCGGTTCGCCGGCTACCGCTCCTGAGGTTAATCTTTCGCGCGGCGCACGGATTCTCGAGATCGACGGTGAAAGGATGTTAGATTCGAGTAACATAGCTGTATTAAACAACGGCCTGTCTCCACGCACAGCAGGCGAGAGTCATACGTTCACCGTACTGGATCTCGGATCACAAACTCCCCGCACAGTAACCATGACATCCGCGGCAATAACCTCTCACCCTGTACAGAATGTAGATATTATTACTACTCCCAGTGGAGACCGCGTCGGCTACATGCTGTTTAACGCTCACTCCGCACCTGCGGCACAAGCTATCATAAAAGAAGGCAAATATCTGAAAGACGCTGGCATTGACGACCTGATCGTCGATCTTCGCTATAACGCTGGTGGACTCCTCTACGTAGCACAGATATTTTCGTCAATGGTCGCCGGAACAGAAAAAGAAGGGCTTGTTTTCGAAGAACTCCAGACAAACGGCAAGATATCCCTACCGGGAATCTGGAACTTTGCTCTTGAATATGCAGCCGGCAGAGATGTATTGGATGATGTAGATTTGACGGTTCCAAGTCTCGGATTGCCACGCCTGTTCGTTCTTACAAGCTTCCAAACCGCCTCAGCAAGCGAATCAATCATAAACGGTTTACGCGGGGTCGATATAGACGTTATCCAAATCGGGTCTGTTACTCGCGGTAAGCCATACGGGTTCCGCCCAACTCCGAACTGCGGTATTTATTACTATTCGATTAACTTCAGGGGGATAAACGCCAAGGGCGAAGCAGACTTCGAAGATGGTTTTACTCCGCACTGCCAAGTTGCGGAAGACTTTAACCACATGCTCGGTAACCCCGAAGAGATTCTTCTCAAAACAGCTCTTGCCTATCGAGCCGACGGCACTTGCCCGGCTACCGAGGAAGAAAGCGGTAGAGCAAGTGTTTTATCAGCGGAGTCATCATCCGGTGAAGCCATTTCCAAACCTTCCGGGTTGTCGGACAAGATAGTTGAATCCGAGATGTCACCATTAAACTGATCCCCGATGAAAAGAGAGCCTTATCTTTTCTGTCCTATGCAGTTTCTTATTGTGGACCTAATCGATGATTCAGTTCTTTTGCCAAATAGTTTTCCATGATGCACCGGCGGCCGCTATGGGGAAAAAATTGCTGTAGCGGGAGATTGTCTATAATTGCCAGGCAAGGCAGGCTCTCAATCGTGTTTCAGGCATAAATATATGCTGTTTATTAATAGGGCTGGTGGTGCGCTTTACTACCTTACGTCGCATATCTCCATGGCTACCTTTATCGCCTGGATCATGCTCTCGGGCCGCGCCGCTCCCTTCCACGCTATGTCAAAAGCGGTTCCGTGGTCAGGAGAAGTCCGCAGTATAGGCAGTCCCAGGGTAACGTTGACCCCGGTATCAAAAGAAAGCATCTTGAAGGGCACGAAGCCCTGGTCGTGGTACATGGCGACCACCAGATCCCACTTGCCGCGAAGAGCGTCGTAGAAAAGAGTGTCCGCGGGCAGTGGCCCCTCGACAGATATCCCTTCGGCTCTCGCCCTCTCAAGAGCCGGAATGATATGCTCCTGCTCCTCGTTTCCGAAAGATCCCGACTCTCCGGCGTGGGGGTTAAGCCCGCAGACAACTATCTTGGGATCTTCGACGCCGAATCTTTTTCTAAGTTCCCGGGCGGATATGGAAACGGTCACATAAACGCTTTCTTCCGTAATCATGTCCGGAACTTCGCGAAGGGGAACATGTATCGTCACGGGCGCGACCCGGAACCTGGTTCCTTCAAAAAGCATTACCACGTTTTCAGAACCCGTAAGGTCCATAAGCATTTCCGTGTGCCCAGGGTAAGTAGAACCGGCCATGTGTATGGATCTCTTGCTTATGGGAGCCGTAACTATGGCGTCAACTTCTCCCGCAAGGGCCATGGCCACGGCCTTCTCTATGCACGCAACAGATGCCCTCCCCGCTTTTTCAGACCTCACGCCCGCCTCAATATCTGCCAAGGAAAAATCCGTGGGATCTATAATCGACAGGGGACCGCCTTTTCCGAATTCGTCGTTAGCCCTCTCGAGCACCGGTTTGCTTCCGACAAATACGATATCGTATATATCCTCGAAAAAACCGTCGTAAAAAGCCCTTATGCAGACCTCCGGGCCTATCCCGTTCGGATCTCCCATCGTTACAGCTATTTTTGATTTTCCGCTCACTAAAACACCTCTTGATTTCTCTTCAGCTAGATAAGACCGTCTTTGTCCTTCGATACTTTTGGGAAAAGCTCCGTCACGTTCTCAAAAACAACCTGGGTAAACTTCTCAAGAGACAATCCCCGGAGCTCCGAAATAAGCCTGGCCACATGAATGACATTGCACGGCTCATTCGGCTTTCCCCTCCGGGGCACAGGCGCCAGGTAAGGAGAATCCGTCTCGTAAAGAAGCCTTTCGATGGGTATTCTGGCCGCCGCGTCCCTTACCTCCTCGGCCCTCTTGAAAGTCACTATGCCCGAGAAGGAAATGAAAAAACCGAGATCAAGATACTTCTTCGCCGTTTCGTAACCCCCTGAAAAACAGTGAATAACCCCGGGTCTCGGACCGAGGTCAGCCTCCCGGAGCATCGAAAGCAGATCCTCATCCGCGTCCCTTACGTGAACCACGAAAGGAAGATTGTGTCTCTTTGCGAGATCCATGTGCGCCTCAAACGACCTTATCTGATCTTCCCTGGGGGAATTCATGTAGTGATAATCAAGCCCGGTTTCTCCAATCGCCACTACCTTGGGGTCTTCGGCCATCCCCTCAAACTCCCGCATCACCCCTTCACTGAAGGCAGAAGCGGAGTGCGGGTGGATTCCGACCGACACGTAAACTCCCCTGTATCTCCTTGAAAGCTCTATGGTCGCGAGCGAGGACTCAATTCCAGTCCCGATGGATATAATCTTGCCAATACCTTCGTCCGCGGCCCTAGACACTGCGTCCACAGGATCTTCAAGGCTAAGCAGATGGGCGTGGGAATCAACCAGCATGCGATCTATTTTTTCTCCTTAAGGAGACCTGTTACCTCGTTGAGAAACTCGTTTACGTCCTTAAACGACCTGTAGACCGAAGCGAACCTTACGTACGCGACCTGATCGATATCATAAAGCTTGTCTATCAGCTTCTTCCCTATATCTTCGCTTGATATCTCCCGCTCTCCCCTCTCGAGAAGCTCCTTTTCGAGACCGGAGACAAAATCCTCTATGACCTCGGTGCTTACCGGCCTTTTCTCGCACGCCTTGCGCATTCCGGCTATTACCTTGTTGCGGTCAAACTCTTGTCGGCGGCCGTCTTTTTTCACCACCATGACTTCGGCGTGATGAATTCTCTCGTAGGTGGTGAATCTCTCCTGGCAGTCGTTGCACTCCCTGCGTCTTCTGACGGAAAAACCGTCTTTTCCTTCCCTTGAGTCAACTACTCTGGTGTCATCAGATTTGCAGAAAGGGCACTTCATTTCTCATCCGCCGAGCCTGTGACCGTAAACGGGAAAACGCAGGCACAGTTCCTTCACGTCTTCCTTTATTCTGCCGAGAACCTTTTCGTTCTCATGATTGTTAAAAGCCTCCATTATGAACCCCGATATTGCGTCGATTTCCGGTTCCTTCATCCCCCTTGTGGTAATCGCGGGGGTTCCGATCCTTACGCCGCTTGTGACCATGGGAGGACGGGGATCGAAGGGGATAGTGTTTTTATTGACCGTTATGCCCGCCTTCTCCAAGGTCTGTTCAACAACCTGACCCGTAAACTCCGTTTCCGTGAGATCAACCAGCACCAAG
This sequence comes from Thermodesulfobacteriota bacterium, assembly GCA_965204035.1. GTDB lineage: Bacteria > Desulfobacterota_D > UBA1144 > Nemesobacterales > Nemesobacteraceae > Nemesobacter. The sequence goes on along the minus strand of OZ241964.1, from coordinate 508,487 downwards.
TGGTTATCGGTTCCGCCAGAGACAAGCTTAAGACCCGCGTTTAGGAGATTTTCCCCGAGACGCTGCGCGTTTTTCACTATCTGGCGCTGGTATTCTAAGAACTCGGGCCCAAGAGCCTCCTTGAACGCAACGGCCTTGGCCGCTATCACATGCATCAGCGGACCGCCCTGAGTCCCCGGGAAAACCCTGCTGTTTACGGTCTTCGCGTGCCGCTCCTTCATCATTACCATTCCGCCTCGCGGTCCCCGAAGCGTCTTATGGGTGGTAGTTGTTACGAAATCACAGTGGGGCACGGGGTCCGAGTGAAGTCCGGCAACCACAAGTCCCGCCGGATGCGCTATATCCGCAAGCAGAAGCGCCCCGCACTCATCCGCTATGCTTCTGAATCTCGCGTAGTCCACATCCCTCGGGTAAGCGCTCCAGCCGGCGATTATGAGCCCTGGGGAGTGTTCCAAGGCAAGCTCCCTCACCTCATCGTAATTGATCGTTCCCGTTTCTTTTGAAACTCCGTAGGCAACGACGTTGTAGAGCCGTCCCGAAAAATTAACGGGGTGTCCGTGGGTAAGATGTCCTCCGTGGTCAAGCCTCATGCCCAAAACCGTCTCTCCAGGATTAAGAGCGGCGAAAAACACGGCCATGTTCGCCTGGGCTCCCGAGTGCGGCTGCACGTTAACGGCGTCCGCCCCGAAAAGCTCAAGGGCCCTCTCCCGCGCTAGATCCTCGGCCACGTCAACGAATTCGCATCCCCCGTAATAACGCCTTCCGGGGAGACCCTCGGCGTACTTGTTCGTAAGCACAGACCCCATGGCCTCCATGACGGCGTCGCTCACGTAGTTCTCAGACGCTATCATCTCAAGCTTCCATTCCTGGCGCTGCGTTTCCATGCGGATAACTTCCGCTATCCGCTCATCAACCCCCATTAGATGGCTCATCTGTTCACCTCGAAACGAGAAAAGTATTTAGAAGGCGGCCCCTCTGGACCAGGCGCCGTCCGGCGCGGCGACCCGTCTGTAATCCGGCATTCCGGAAAAAAGTCGCACAATAATTGTGTAAATTTAAAGTGAGAAGCCACGGGATATTCATCTTTCCCGAGGAAAAGAATACCGAATGCCCCGGAAACCTCAATTTCGTTATAAACGCTGATCGAGGGAACAGAAAATTCTTCTGGGAGAAGATAAACACGGGAAGTGGCAACTGTAATGGCAAAGACCGCGAAACGAAACGGATACATAGAGGTAAAGGGCGCCAGGGAAAACAACCTGAAAAACATAGATGTCCGGATTCCTCAGAACAGGTTCACTGTGGTGACCGGTCTCAGCGGTTCGGGCAAATCATCCCTCGTGCTTGACACCGTTTACAAGGAAGGCCTCAGAAGGTACATCGACTGCCTTTCAACCTACGCAAGACAGTTCATAGAAAAAGTCGAGCGCCCCGCGATGGACGACATAGAAGGTCTCCCGACCCCGATAGCCATTGAAAGCCGGAACAACATCATAAACTCCCGTTCCACAGTAGGCACCACGACTGAAATATACGACTACATGAGACTCCTGTTCGCGAAAATCGGAAAAACCCGCTGCCCAGGATGTGAAGAAGAAGTGATTGAGCACTCTCCCCAGTCCCTCACTCGGCTGCTGCTCGAAAAATTCCCGGAGAAAAGAGCCGTCATCTGCTTTGAGACCGAAGAGGGCGCAGATCTCTCGCAATACATGAAAAAAGGCTACTCGCGCACCTACCGGGACGGAAAGACCCGGGACATGGAAGAAAGCGTGGGAGACCCGGACGCAAAGACCCAGATAGTCACCGCGAGAACCCTTATAGACAAGCGGTCGAAATCAAGGATTACAGAAGCGCTCGAGGCTGCTTTTTCCGAATGCAGCCGGGCGTTTGTACACATCGTCCCAGGGCAGAGCCTGCGTTTTTCAAGAGAACTTCGCTGTGATGTTTGCGACATTGCGTTTGAAAAACCCACCCCGAACACGTTTTCCTTTAACAGTCCCTACGGCGCTTGCGAGCGATGCAGCGGATTCGGAAGAAACCTAGAAATCGATCCCGAGCTCCTTGTTCCGGACCCCGTTCTCAGTCTCGCCGAAGGGGCAATAGATCCCTTCACGAAAACTTCCTACAGAAAACAGATGAGAAAGCTGCTTGCCTTCGCCGAGGAGGCGGGAATAGATACGGAAAAGCCCTTCTCAGAGCTTTCAGCAAGGGAAAAAGACCTCGTCTTAAACGGAGACGAGCACTACTACGGCGTGAAAGGGTATTTCAAAAGGCTTGAGCGGAAAAACTACAAAACCCACATAAGGGTTTTTCTCTCGAGATACCGCTCCGCCTTTACCTGTGAGGACTGCGGAGGAAGCAGGCTCAAGGAAAAAGCGCTTAACGTGCGCATAGAGGGAAAAAGCATATTCCATCTCTCCCAGATGTCCGTAAAGGATCTGAAATCCTGGTCTGACCGCTTGACCCTGTCCGCTTATGAGCTTGAGATTGCTTCTGACATAATGAAGGAAATAAACTCACGGCTGGATTTCCTTATCCACGTGGGACTCGATTACCTGACCCTCTCAAGGCTCACCCGCACCCTCTCGGGCGGAGAAGCGCAGAGGATAAACCTTGCCTGCCAGATGAGTTCGCGGCTTACCGAGACCCTGTATATTCTGGACGAACCCTCGATCGGTCTGCACGCAAGGGACATGAGCCGGCTCAATTCGCTTATAAGAGAACTCCGGGGAAGAAATAACACCATCATACTCATAGAGCACGATCTTGACACCGTAAAGTCCGCCGACTACATAGTGGAGCTCGGTCCCCGGGCGGGAGACGGCGGGGGAGAGGTCGTGTATCAGGGAACCCTCAGGAGTTTCCTGCGTTCGGCGAAAAACTCGACCACGAAAAAATACCTCGCAAACGAAAAGAAAATAGAAGTTCCCGGTTCCCGCAGAAAGACCACCGGCAATTCAATAAACGTAATCGGCGCGAGCGAAAACAACCTTAAGAACATAGACGTCCGCTTGCCCCTTGGAACTCTCTCGTGCGTAACCGGGGTATCGGGTTCCGGGAAAAGCTCGCTTGTAAACGACATACTGTATAACGCTCTTTTAAGAAAATTCAGGCGGAAAACCGAAAGGGTCGGAAAACACGAACGCATAGAAGGCGCGGAGCATATAGACGACGTGATAATTCTTGATCAGGCAAGCATAGGAAGAACCTCGAGATCAAATCCCGTCACTTACATAAAGGTTTACGACGACATACGCAAAATCCTCGCCGGACACTACCAGGCGAAACTCCGCAAGCTCACCCCGTCGCATTTTTCCTTCAACGTGAGGGGAGGCCGCTGCGAGAAATGCGCGGGCGAGGGAAGCCACAGGGTCGAGATGCACTTTCTCGCCGACGTCATGGTGACGTGCGAGGAATGCGGGGGCAAAAGGTTCGGGAAAGAGGTTCTCGGCTACAGGTACAAAGGGAAAAACATAGACGACATACTTAACCTCACCGTCGATCAGGCCATGGGGTTTTTCTCGGGAAGCCCGGCCGTTACCAGAAAGCTCAAGGTTCTAAAGGATGTCGGATGCGGCTATCTTAGGCTCGGACAGCCCGCAACAACACTGTCGGGAGGAGAGGCCCAGAGGATAAAGATAGCCCGGGAACTCTCGAAAAAAGAAAAAAACAACATCCTCTACATCCTTGACGAGCCCACGGTCGGACTTCATATCGACGACATAGGAAAACTCCTCGACGTTCTTAACAGGCTTGTCGACGCCGGTAACAGCGTAATAGTCATAGAGCACAACCTTGAGATGATAAAATGCGCGGATTATGTAGTTGACCTCGGACCTGAGGGAGGAGATAACGGGGGACGCGTAGTGGCCTCCGGCACTCCGGAACAGGTTGCTTCGGCAGAAAACTCTTATACCGGAGAGCACCTGAGACCGCTTCTCGGTTAGCCGGATTATATATTTTCTCGACATGGGGTAGAATAGAACCTTAAAAATAATCTTGTCGGAGAGAAAAAATGCTTGCAGACAGAAAAATACCTTTCAGCGAATCCAAAGAGCAAGAGTGGGAAATTCTTAGACAGAAAACCGAAGGCGGCATAGAACTTATGCTCGAAGACTCCCAGCGATGGTTTCTGGCCACTACGGAAGGTGAGGGAATCAGGATAACTTCAGCCGAGAAAAACGTGCGGCCGCTTATGGTTCGCGAACCGCCGCTTATCAAGTTTGATGAGTTCAAAAGAGTAGCGGAAGTCTATAACGACTCATTTTTCGGTGGAATAGGAGACCTCTCGGCGAGGCTTGAGACTCACAACTCAAGCCCGAACATGCGGTACCTCTTCATGCTGATTTACTACCTGATCTAGAGAACTCCTGAAACAGATTCTAGGCTGTTTCAAAAAAGGAATTTGAAATAGCCTGATTCATCCCGTTAGACTGCGGCTTATTATGATTGATCGCGATCTGGCACCAAAGCTCATTGAAGCGACACGGAAGTTTCCCTCCATAACGCTTAACCGAATTTCCCCGTCCGTGTGATACCGTCATAGCCTATGGAGGTGATCAGTTTCAGCAACGCACGGAGGGGAATATCGTACCTTGGCATAGACTGCATGAAACAGATTTTTAGGAATGAAAATTGGCTCCGGCGGCAGGGCTCGAACCTGCGACCCGATGATTAACAGTCATCTGCTCTGCCAACTGAGCTACGCCGGAACTGTAGAAAATAGAAAAAAGCCAAAGAATAGTTAATTTTATATAGATAAAAAGAACAGTCAACAAATCTAATACCGAGCAAAAATGGCCAAAAAAAAAGAAAAAGAGAAGAAGCCGGAGGAAGTGAATTCATCTCTTCCCGCACTTTCAAACTCCCTGCAAAGCTATCTGGCACAGATCAGGGACTACCCTGTTTTAAGCAGGGAAGAAGAATACGAACTCGCGATGAGGCACAGGGAAACGGGTGATCTTGAGGCCGCTAGAAAACTGATCGTGTCAAACCTGAAGTTCGTCGTGCGTGTTGCAAACGAATACAAAAACTACAACGTAAACACCCTGGACCTTATCCAGGAAGGAAATATAGGGCTCATGAAGGCCGTAAGAGGCTTTGATCCTACCAAGGGGTACAGGCTCATCTCATACGCAGTCTGGTGGATAAGGGCTTACATACAGAACCACATAATGAAAACTTGGAGCCTGGTAAAAGTCGGGACGAACCAGTCGCAAAGAAAGCTCTTCTACAAATTGAGATCAACAAAAAGCAAAATCGAAGCCACAGGAGTTGAGATGGAGGAAGATATTTACTCCGAGATAGCAAAGGAACTTGACGTGCCGGACAGCCAGGTAATCGAGATGGACCGGATAATGTCCGGAAAAGACCTGTCTCTTGACGCAAACATAGAAGGCAGCACGGAACGTACCTACGTTGACATGCTGGGGGACACGTTTGATCAGGAGCAGTTCCTAGAAGATTCCCAGGCCCGCCCGCTTGTGGCCAAGAAGATAAAAGAAGCCCTGGCCAACCTGAAAGACAGGGAAAGATACATTATCGAAAGACGGGTTCTCACCGATTCTCCCGAAACTCTTGAAAAGCTCTCCCGTAAATTCGGCATCTCAAGAGAACGTGTAAGACAGATAGAAAAAAACGCTCTTAACAAGATCAGGAAGGAATTCCAAAAAGAGCATTTTCACGTATAGAATTCCCGGGGCAAGTATAAGCCCGAAGGGATTCTTTCCCATAACACACTGAAATCTCTAACTATTTACGAACTTTTTGTTTTTCAATTACAATTGCAAATTTTGATTGAATTAGGGCCCGAATTATAATATGTTCTATAGTAGGTGGTGTGGTTATTTATTCCCACATAGCAATCTATAGGAGGTATGAAATGAGTAGATATATAACCTTTACCTCTTTTCTACTTCTCCTCATACTGATTCCTTTTTCATCAAATGCCCAGCAGTTGTATATAAGTACTGAGTTGGGACTCGGTATCGGGAATTCTTTGGATACCGACGCGAGTGATACTGATTTCGGCACGCTGTGCGATCAACACTTAAACAATCCGGCGGACAATAACCATTTTGCATCTGGTGTATGTTCTTGGGAGACATCAGTGTGGGATAACAGCTCTGACGGCGCAACGGGAATAATCGCCGGCGTTACGAGCACGGCGAGCGATACTCTCGAAGATACGGTGTTCGGTTACCCGGCGGTGGTCGGAGTGGATTATATGCTGACCGATAGTGCCTCAATCGGAGTCAAGGGACGCTGGGTCCAGTACGCCAAGTTCAGCGGCGGAGATGTATGGGACCAGTTGCGCGGTCACGCCCCCAATAATGGCCTGGGAACAAACACAGTTGAGTATACAATTGAGACTGACGACTTAAGCGCATTCGGAGTCAGTCTGGTAATGAAATATGCGTTCTGATTTCCGTTTTCTCAAAGCGAAGCGGAAAAAAATCTAGCGGATCGAGGTCCCTTATGGTTTGTGGGACATGGCGGTGACTTCATGTAAAAGTGAAGACATAGGGCCAGTCACAGTGAATTCATAGGGGACCCTCGATTCCGCTTCAGCACAAAACCTGAACTCCACTCTTACAATCACCTTTTCTAGGGTCTTTAAATACAAGACATTCATCCCCTTTTATGAATTCTCTCGGCAGGAATGAACCTTCTTTGCCCGGACAACCTGAACATCGCAAAGAGCAATTTTTCAAAGGCTGCTTGGAATTCACAAGACAGCCTGAGGGATTCGTTGAACTCAGAACCGGCGAATTATTGCCAGGCGGGCGGCGGAAAGTCTGGTTTTTCATGAAACCGGGGCCGATAAAGACCCCGGCGTAGTTGTCGAACCGTGAAAGTTTAGTTTCATTCTGTACAGGTTCATCAGGCACGACACCTGCAAAGTCGGCACTTGGAACGATCAGGGAAGCAAGTAAAAAGGCTGCTAAGCCGTATATCAGAAGTTTCGCCTTACTGTTTTCTTCATATGAGATTCCCCAAGTGGCCAAGCATCTTAGATATATTTCCAGGCATATTTCCGCCCGCCTGCGCCATCTCGGCACCTCCGCCCCCTTTTCCGCCTACAATTCCGGCAAGATCCTTTACGATTTTTCCAGCGTGATAACTGCCGACAAGATCCTTGGTAATACCCACAAGAATAAAAACCCGGCCTCCATTCTCCGCGACAAGCACAGCGATGGTGTTATTCATTTTCCCCTTCAGGTAATCCCAGAGAGAACGCAGTTCCGCGGGTTTCGAAACAGAAACTTTGACCCGAAGGAGATTGACTCCTCCCACATCCTCAACTTTGTCAATCAGCCCGGAGGCCGTTTCTACAAGAGTACTCGCCCTGAAAGATTCGATTTCCGCCTGGAGCCGGGCATTTTCATCAATAACTCCGGCAAGCCTGGAAAGAAGTTCGGAGCGGGGGGCGTTAAGGGTGGTGGAGAATTCGTTCAGGATATTTTCCTGCCTTCTCATGTAATTCCATGCCGCCTGACCGCTTACGGCCTCGATTCTCCTTACTCCCGCAGAAGACGCGCTCTCAGACACTATCTTCACCATTCCTATCTCACCCGAGGCCCTGACATGGGTACCGCCGCAAAGCTCCTTGCTGTAGTCCCCTATCATTACCACTCTCACCCTGTCGCCGTATTTCTCTTCGAATATAGCGGTGGCCCCGTCCTTTATGGCCTCGTCATACGAAACATCTTCTTTTGTCACGACCTCGTCGTCACGCCTTATTCTCTCGTTGATGATCTGTTCTATGGAATCGAGCTGCTGTCTCTCGATCGAGGAATAGTGGCTGAAGTCAAACCTGAGTCTGTCAGGCCCAACAAACGATCCCGCCTGGTTGACGTGAGTGCCGAGAACTTCCTTTAAAACGGCGTGGAGCACATGTGTTGAGGTGTGGTGAGCCGTAACCCCCTGTCTGAACACGGGGTCAACTTCCATGTGCACCGGGTCGCCGACCTGCGCATTTCCCTTCTCGACAATGACATTGTGAATGAAAAACGTGGGGGTGAGCTTTTTCGTATCGAGGACCTTCGCGTGAAATCCCGGCCCGGCAATTTTGCCCCTGTCCCCGGTCTGTCCGCCCGACTCCCCGTAAAAAGGGGTAACATCGGTAATTATCTGGGCTTCCTGGCCCTCCCAAGCTGTATCGGAAATCTCTCCCTGGCTTATTATTCCAGTAACCGCGCCTTCGGAAGAGAGGGTCTTATAGCCAACAAATTCTGTCGTCATCTCTCCGGCGAGTTCAAGCAAAACGGATGTAAGGTCGGCTTCTCCGCCACCTCGGGCTTTTCTTGACTTGGTTCTTTGTTTCTCCATTTCCTTCTCAAAGCCCGGGAGGTCAATATCTATACCTTCGTTTCTAGTTATGTCTTCGGTCAGGTCGACCGGGAACCCGTATGTATCGTAAAGACTGAAAACCACCTTGCCCGGAAGCTTCTTCTTTTTCCCAAGCTTTGCGATTTCCTGGTTAAGAAGTTCAAGTCCTCTGTCCACCGTCTCGAGGAATCTCTCCTCCTCGCTTTTTACAACCTGTGATACGAAATCCCCTTTTTCCCTGATCTCAGGATACGCATCCGCCATGATCCCCTCAACCGCGGGCAGGACCCTGTAGATAAAGGGTTCGTCTATTCCCAGAAACTTGGAGTGGCGGACGGCTCTTCTGAGTATTCTCCTAAGAACGTATCCCCTGCCTTCGTTTGACGGGAATACTCCGTCCGAGATGAGAAAGGCAAGCGCTCTTGAATGATCCGCTATAACCCTCATCGCAACCTCGGTCGAGTGGTCGGTGGAATAATCTCTTCCGGAAAGCTCCTCTATCTTGCTTATTATCCCCCTTAGAAGGTCGGTCTCATAGTTGCTCTGCACTCCCTGAAGAACCGCTGTAAGTCTTTCAAGTCCAAGCCCCGTGTCGATGCTGGGACGAGGAAGAGGTGTCATCTCTCCTTTCTGGTTTCTCTCAAACTGCATGAACACGAGATTCCAGAGCTCAAGGTAACGATCGCACTCACATCCGACGGCGCACCCCGGTTTCCCGCAGTCAAGCGATTTTCCCTGATCTATCAGTATCTCGGAACACGGACCGCACGGACCCGTATCTCCCATTGACCAGAAATTGTCTTTCTCCCCCATCCTCACGATTCTTTTCTTGGCAACACCGATATCTTTGTTCCAGATCTCAAAAGCCTCGTCGTCGTCCTTATAGACGGTGACCCAGAGTTTTTCCTTGGGAAGCCCGTAAACACTGGTAATAAGATCCCATCCGTAACTGATGGCTCCTTCCTTGAAGTAGTCGCCAAATGAGAAATTCCCAAGCATTTCAAAAAAAGTGTGATGTCTCGCGGTATACCCGACATTGTCAAGATCGTTGTGCTTTCCCCCGGCTCTGAGACACTTCTGGGAAGAAACCGCTCTTTTGAAATCCCTGGTCTCGTTCCCCGTGAAAACATTTTTGAACTGAACCATCCCGGCGTTGGTAAAAAGGAGGGTCGGATCGTTCTCCGGTATAAGTGTGGAACTGCGCACCGGTTCGTGCCCCCTCTCGGAGAAATACTCGATAAATTTTCTTCTAACTTCGTATCCTTTCATTTAACAAAAACCCCAAGCACACAGTACGGTGAACCGCTACTGGCTGAGAAGCCGGTTTTCAGCCAAGATCAAAAAATATAACAGGAATGGTAAAAAACTGAATTGAAAGAGCGGAGCAAAACAAGGAAAGATCTCTATCTTCAGGTCCGCTGCAACGCTTCTTCCTCAACCCCGGTAACGGCGTAACAGAGATTCCCATCGAGCTTTTCACGTCTCACTTCGAGATAATCGCTCGCGCCCTCGCGGAAACCGGTCGTAACAAATACACTCCAGGCCCTCGCCCCGTCGCAAAGAGCCTTGGCCTCATCCACAAAGGGTTTTGCAAGTGCGAAAACATCCTCCGATTCATCTGACACCGACAAACAAGCCGAGGAAATGCCCATCTTGAGCTCTATATCCGAGCGGTCAGAGACTTTCTGACCATCGACCACCCCGGCGAAAAGCTGCATCATCTCAACCGCGCAACATACGCAATTGAGCTTTGCAGCGGGCCCGGGATCGGGATTGGTGAAAAAAGCCACGACCTCATCGCGAAGTATGGCTTCCACGGTTCCTCCGAAGGAGGTTATAGTGGTTGAAACGGATTTTCTGTAATCGGCCGTAAGAGAGTTGACGTCGGATGGCGAAACATCTTCAATCAGGCTTTCAAAATCCGCGATCTTTACGACGAGTATGCTGATATCTGTCTTGTTTCCCTCGGAATCCGCAATTTCGGTAACGGCGGAGGAAGCTTCTTGTTCAGGTTCAGCATCCTCTTCTTCAGAAACATCCACGATTTCCACCAAGCCCTCATCAAATGAATCTTCGGGGGCCTGAAATGGAGAAACATCAGAAGATTGCTCTTGGCTTAAGACTATCTTCGGGCGGAAATCCGTCGGCAGTTCATCGGAACGGTCAAAGTCCGCATCATCCACATCCTCCGTGTCGTCCCGGTCGGCCGACCCGCCTTCAAGGGAAGAGGCCATTTCGTTGAATTCACGGCAGAGCCACTGAACCCCTGACCCAGCAATGAGCGAAGATCGTCCGTCCATACGAACCGAGTAGTCTCCGCCGGCAACAGAACCCACAGCTTCAGAGAATTCCCCAAGGAACCGGAATGCCCGATCACTTATAAAACGTATCAGGGAAGTAAAAACAACCGCCATCAGGGAAGCGAAAAGGAGGCTCCAGAGAAAAGCGTCAAGGTAGAAACCCTCGCCGACAGAGTTTCTCAGACCCAGAAGGACTGTCTTTCCCTCAGGTCCCTTGAAAGTGAGCTTCTGAAAACCCTCGTCATCCCGAAAACCGAAACTCTTCTCAAGCACCCCGTTATGATCAAGGAGCCTTACGTATCCTACATCGCTCCTCGTATCAAGAATGCTTCTTGCGCGGTCGGCGAAAAACTCCTCTTCGCCGAACACTTCTTCCATCTCCGCGACTCTTAGGTCGGCATATCTCTCCGGGAAGTAAAAATGCTGGAAAGCGAAAAACGCCAAAAATGAAAGCAGAAGACAGAAAACAAATACGGGAAAGAATGGAACTAGATTGAAAAAATTTTTCCGGTTTTTCAAAGGACTCAAGGTAAATTTCCGTCTAATTTATCCAGAAGGACAACATGCCGGTAAAGGTGCTCAGTAATTATAATAGGAGAAAAACAAAAAACTAGTTTTACGGGAAACCGTTCAGGCGGGAACTACGGAAACCTTTGTTCTGCCCTTTCCGGATTTCTGAAACTTCACAACCCCGTCAGACATTGCGAATATCGTATAATCCTTTCCAAGCCCCACGTTGAGACCAGGCTTAATGCTGGTGCCACGCTGCCTTACTATTATGTTCCCCTTGACAACCGGCTGGCCTCCGAATTTCTTTACGCCAAGCCTTCTGCCTATTGAATCCCTTCCGTTTTTGGAACTTCCGCCGCCTTTTTTGGTTGACATGCTTACTCGCCTCCGCGAATCAAGCGCTTATGCTCGTAATCTCAACGCTGGTCAGGTTCTGGCGATGGCCCGCCTTTTTCCTGTACCCTTTCCTTCTTTTGAACTTGAAGACTACTATCTTATCGCCTTTCTTCTGTTTTACTATTTTACCCTCAACCCTGGCACTTTCAACAACAGGGCTGCCCACCTTAACATCCTCTCCGTCAGCGGATACAAGCAGGACTTCCTCAAAGTTCACTTCTTCACCGGGTTCGCCGGAGATTTTTTCTATATCAATAACGTCGCCCGGTTTGACTATATACTGTTTTCCACCGGTTTTTATAACAGCGTGCATAACATCCTCCGCACTTTATGGAAGCACTATTTTGCCTGTTAGAAAATTCCTTTGTCAAATGCCATCCCGAAGATTCCATGTCCTGAGGCTGGTGTAGCGGGACCCCCGGGGTCCAAGTTCACTTTGAACAAGCCCGACTCTTGTAATGGAGAACTCCGTTCTATCCGGTCGAGGAATTTTCCTGATCCCCTCGAAATCCCCTCTGATCCTGCCCAGAGTCACGTGCGGGATGAATTTTCTTCTTTCCATCTTAAACCCGTTCCGCAGTACCGCACTCTGCACTTTGTCAGAAAGAGACTGGAATCGCTCGCTCCTCACAAGACCCAAGGCCAATACTCTGGGATTTCTCGAGCCCGGAAACAGGCAGAAATCGTCAAATCCAGACTCAATACTACCTGAACCGCAAACCGCGGAACCTACATCGGCTGATATGTCCTCAAGGCACGATTCATCGACATCTCCAAGAAACCTGAGCGTGACGTGGAATTTCTCTCTCGGCTCCCATCTTACGCCTCGAAGAAGACTCCTAAGCGACTGGACGTAGTGAAAAAGCACATCTTTTGTCTCCTCGGGAAGAAAGGCCGCGATAAAAAGTCTCAAGAGCAAAGCCTCCCCATCTGCTACTTCACGCACCAAGTGGAAAACGAATCATTTTTGCCCCGGGAAAGCGGAAGCTTGTTCTCACCGTTTAAGTACATGATATATATCTGCCTTTTCCCCAGTCTCTTTGAAGAAAAAGTGATGTAGTGACCATCGGGAGACCAGGATGGATGCTCGTTTCTTCCCGAAGAAGTAAGGCGCTGCTGACCCCGGCCGTCAGGCCCTACGGCGTAGATGTCGGCCTCGGATTTTTTCACTTTCACAAACGCTATACGGTTAACTAAAGGGTCTGGAGACCAGACCGGGTCGGTATTGTAACCCTCCGAAGTAATTCTTATCGCTCGACCCCCCTCGGAACTTATCACGTATATGTTCGGCGCTCCCGCCCGATCCGACACAAAGGCAATTTTTCTGCTGTCGGGAGACCAAGTCGGAGAAATATCTATTGAGGGGGACTTAGTAAGTCGCTTGAGTATTTCCCCAGAGGAAGAAGCTACGTATATGTCCCCGTTACGGCTGAACGCCACACGACTGCCGTCTGGGGACCAGCTCGGAGAATTATCGAGGTGAATGCCCTGGGTTATTCTCTTGCCCTCGGCGGGAAGACGGGTGGCCTTGAAATTCAGCAAGTAGACGTCATGGTCCCAGCTTCTGTCGGAAGTGAAAACCACTTGCCTTCCGTCAGGCGAACAGTCAGGAGAGAGAACCGAAGATCCGTGATTGGTAAGCCTTTTTGCGTTGTGCCCGTCGTAATCCATGATAAAGAGATCGCTTCCATGACCGTCCTTCTTGACAAACACGATCTCGGAGTCAAAAAACCCGTCGAGGCCGGCAAGCTCCCTCATAAGCTCGTCCGCAAACTTGTGCACCACGTTCCTTATGTGGCGCGGAGACGCCACGTATTTCCTTCTCATACGCTCCTGCCTGCCGGGCACATCATAAACTATGAGATCGTAAGAGACCTCCTGAGGCGAGACATCGAAATTTCCGCTCACCAGATATCTGGTTTTCTGAGCATCTAAATATTCGAAATCTATATCTTCAAAGGAGGATGAAAACAGGATGTTCACCTGGCGGACATCAAAAAGGGCTGCGTTGGTAAGATCGTTCTTCAGGACATCAGTGAAATTTTTCCCGTATACGCTTAAATCCCCCTTGGCCTTAAGCACCGCGATGGCGATCGGTATTTTTTTTATCGGAGAAGCAACCGGGGGGAGCTGTATCTGCGCGGTCGCCAAGCAGGGAATAAAAAAGAGCGTAAAGAAAACCGCAACCACTGATCTCATTTTCTTCTTTCCAAGCCCCGAGGCCGCGAACGGATAATGATCTCGCGGCAAAGGCACACCTGAGACAAAACTTCAGTCAGTCAGTTCAACGTTCCAGTAAGACATATCGACAAAGTTCAGAAAAGGCTCCCACTCCTCATATCTCACGGTCTTGAAATGGAGGTTGGAAAAAATACTGGCAGCGGGCTTCACAGGTTTGGCGAGCAGCTTCATGTTCGCCTGCTCGGGAGTCCTTCCTCCCTTTTTCCTGTTGCACTTAACACAACAGCACACTATGTTGTCCCAGGTACTCCTTCCGCCCATTGACCGCGGAATCACATGGTCAAGGGTAAGATCTCTTTTCGGAAAAGCTTTCGCGCAGTACTGGCATGTGTCCGCGTCCCTTCTGAAAATGTTTATCCTGTTGAACTTAGGCTGCTTTCTGTGATACCCCTCATACCTAACAAGAATTATCACCCGGGGAGCTTTTATAACGTTGGTAACGGTCCTCACGCAGTCTTCGGCGTCGACCGAACGGATATCCTTCCACGAATCGAAGTCAAAAGTCTCATACTCCCTGTTTACAGCCTTTGCAGCCCCACCGTAAAGAAGGATAAAGGCCCTTTTCAAGCTCGTTACCGAGACAGGGACGAAAAACCTGTTCAAAACCAGTACCGGTGACTGAAGCATATTAGCCGACTAATTTACCGGCTTGCGGGGGTTATTCAAGCACGCAACGACACTTTTATTTTCCTTAACTGTTGGTTAAAATTCCCATCGCTCAGCCAAAATGCAGTCACGACAGCATCCCGTTCGTCTTTACTAAATAAGCGCATACTTTAAGGAGGATGTTCAAGAGGAAGTCCCTTAACATGGAAATGAAAACCAACCTGCTGATTCAGATAATCCTCTGCATAGCACTTTTTCTGTCCATATTCCTTCTCGTAAGGTCAAACTCCGAAGCGGAAAAAAAACTTGAATCCAGAGAAGAGAAGAAATAAATGTTCCCTGAACTTCTCAGAATAGGCGATTTTCATATTACATCCTTCGGGGCGATGGTCGCCGTCTCTTTTCTTGTCGCTTTCTGGGTTTCCGGGATGGAATTTGAAAGAAAAGGAATGTCCAGGAAACTTCACGAACAGGGTTTTCTTGCCTGTCTTGTGGGAGGCATACTCGGGGCCAAGCTTCTTTTCCTGATCGAGAACGTTCCCCTAAGCGACCTTATCTCCTACCCAATGCACTATCTTCTTCTAAGGGGAGGACTCACTTTCTACGGGGGATTTTTTCTTGCTCTCTTCGCCTTTTTCGTAATAACAAAAAAGCATAAAGAAAGTTTCTGGAAAGTTCTTGACGCCACCGCTCCGGCTCTCGCAATAGCTTATGCAACTGGAAGGGTCGGCTGTCTTCTGGTTGGAGACGATTACGGGATCGCTTCCTCGCTCCCCTGGGCGATGCCGTTTCCAAAAGGTTCCCCCCCGACACTTGAGGCGGTTCATCCGACTCAGATTTATGAAACGATCATAATGTCGCTTGTATTCATTGTGCTGTGGAAGATAAGGAAGAAGGACAGGCCTGTCGGCTGGCTCGCCAGCATATACCTAGGACTCGCGGGTCTTGAAAGGTTCTTTATCGAGTTCATAAGAACTACCACCGAAAGCCCGATATCCGGCCTTTCGGTAGCACAGGTAATGGCACTTGCCCTGATTCTCATCGGAGCGCTTAAATACGTATCTTTACGCAGACACACCGAAGCGTCTTGAACCCGCAATTTCTCCGCTACGCATGAAAACGATCCGGATAACCAGACCGACCGGAAACGAAATCCTGGCCGCAGGATCTGGAGTGCTCTTTTCCGCATCCCTTTTTTCAAGCACTCTCGGCGTACTGGGCTGGGTATGCTTTGCCCCAATGCTTCTGGCGCTTCAGGGGAAAAGCGCTTCGCAGTCGCTTCGACTGGGCATGATATCCGGGACATCCATGAACCTCGTCTCGCTTTACTGGCTCGTCGGAACTCTCAACAGGTTCGGGGAAATCCCTTTGGTCCCAAGCATGGTGGCCGTGTTTCTGTTCTGCGTGTACTCATCGCTTCAGTTCGGAATTTTCACCTGGTATATATCGAGATTTGGACTCTGCCGGAGAAAAAGTGTCGCAAACGCGCTCATGATCTCTTTTGCCTGGGTGGTCACAGAGTTTTTCTTTCCGGTTCTCTTTCCCTATGGAATAGGAGTCTCCCAAGGCTATTACCCAAAGGTAATACAGGTGGTTGATACGCTCGGGGTGAACTTTCTGGGATTTCTGATGTTTTTTGCAAACGTATCGGTTTTCTACCTCGTTGACGACTTGCGGCGGAGAAAAAAACCTGCGCTTGCCGCACCCGCGATCTCGATTGCCACAATCGCAATCTTGCTCGGCTACGGGTCTTTCAGAATAAACGAAATTGAGACTTTCCTTGAAACAGAGCCCCGGGTGAAAATCGGGATGGTTCAGGCGAATTTTGATTACGCGGAAAAGAACCTCGACAATGAACCGGTCATAACGGAAAAACACAGGGAGATGTCACGTAGACTTCCGGGGGCAGACCTCGTGATCTGGCCGGAGACATCGGTTCAGTACTGGTTTCCCAAAGACAAATCCTCATACAGAATCGAAGACCAAACAGATGTAGTGCCGACGGGGCACGTAGCGCACTTCCTCATCGGAGGACTTTCCTTTACCCAAGACCCTGCTCTGCTTGAGGACGGCTGGGATGAAGAGGACCACAAAAAATACAACACGGCCTTCCTAGTTAATCCTCAAAGTGATATCCTCGGCCACTACAGCAAGACCCGGCTTTTTCTTCTGGGCGAATATTTCCCCTGGATAAACGAGGAGCTTAAGTTCCTGAAAAGGGTCTTCCCCATGATGGGAGACCTTACCCCGGGGGAAGGTCTCAGAGTGCTTGAGATTCCGGGAAAGAATATGAGAATAGGACCCCTTATATGCTATGAGGACATAGTGGCGAAGATTTCGAGTGACTATGTGGAAAGGGGAGCCAATCTCCTCGTTAACCTCACAAACGACGCTTGGTTCGGAAGGAGTATCGCTCCCTACCAGCATCTGCTCCTCTCAATTCCGAGGGCAGTTGAAACGCGGCGTTACCTGGTAAGATCAACAAACAGCGGCGTAAGCGCGATCATATCTCCTACCGGAAAGATCGAGGCCCGCACGGGGATATTCACTACGGAAAATCTGAAGGGAGAAGTAGTTCTGATCGATTCGCTTGAAACTCTCTACTCGAGGGTAGGAGACATCTTCGCGTGGATAGCCCTTGCGGCAACAATTCTTTTCGTAGTGAAAAGCTACTTAGGAAGAAAATATGCTGACTAGGGCTTGGATAAGCTGATCGTTTTCCTCCCTAGTTCCAACCGTGATCCTGAGGCAGTTTGCAAGGCGTCCCTCTCCCTTGAAACGACGGACCAGAATATCGTTTTTGACCAACTCTTCGAAAAGAAAATCCGCGTCCGGAACCCGTACCAGGAAAAAATTCGCATCCGTTGGATAAACATGAATCCCCTTAATTCGCTCAAGTGACGCACGAACTCTTTCTCTCTCGCTCAATATAAGGCTTATCTTCCGTTCAATAACCTCGGGGTTTTCAAGAGCAAAAGACATCACATTCTGGCTAAAAGAATTTATGTTGTAGGGAAGACGCGTCTTGTTCACTTCGTCTGCGATCTGCGGTCGTGCAAAGAACATTCCAAGTCTCGCCCCCGCAAACCCTATCTTGGACATTGTTCTCAGTACCAGCAGGTTTTCATATTTATTTATATGGGGAATATAGCTTTTTTTCGAAAAATCGCAGTAGGCCTCGTCGACAACCACCGCGCCGCCGCTTGCCTCTAGAATCTCAAGCACTTTTTCTTCCGAAAAAGAGTTCCCAGTAGGATTGTTCGGAGTCGCGAGGAAAACGATGTCAGGGTCCTGGGCGTGAATCGTCTCCAAGGTCTGTTCGAGATCTATGTCAAAGTTCTCATCAAGCTCAATCTCCGTCACCTGCCTCCCAAGAATAAGCGACGTGATCCTGTACATTGAGAAAGTCGGGGAGGGCACGAGCACGCGGCCGCTTTTTCCCCCGAACACCTCGACGATCATCTGTATGATCTCGTCTGAACCGTTACCAAGCAGTATGCCATCTATGGGGAAACCTAGAGCGCGGGAAAGAGAAGTTCTTACTCCAAGAGCTTCGGGGTCCGGATAACGATTTACGGGAAGTCTCGCCAGCCGTTCGGAAAGGGCAAGTTTCTCTTCTCCCTCAAGATCGTAAGGGCTTTCATTTCCGTCAAGTTTCACCGAGCAGTCGATCCTCGGCACCGAGTAAGCAGATATTGACCTTACGCTCTTAGAAATCCTGCTTTTAATTGAACCCGCGTCAGACACTGGCGTCTCCCGCCCTAAACAGTAGGGTGAACATTACTCAGGAATCCTCAATCCGTCTTTTTACCGAAAATGCGTGACCCGAAAGCCCCTCGGCGTGGGCAAGGTTCATAACGGTCGTGCCGAGAGACGAAAAACCTTTTTTCGACATCGATATGGTACTCGGCATCCTCAGGAAATCATAAACGCTAAGAGGGGAAGAAAACCTCGCCGCCCCTCCCGTCGGAAGAACGTGACTCGGACCCGAGACGTAATCGCCGAACGGCTCGGTCGAGAGAGAACCCAAAAACACGGCTCCCGCGTGTTTTATGCCTTTGAGAAGAGATTTGGGGGAGCGTACGCAGAGCTCAAGGTGCTCGGGAGCAACCGCGTTTGAAAGCACCACTGCCTGTTCCATGTTCTCGGTTACGTAGATTCTTCCGTTGTTTGAGACCGCGGCGCCCGCGATTTCTTCCCTATCAAGCTCACTTAGCTGCGAGAGAACTTCCTTTTTCACCTCTTTTGCATAATCGTAGCTGGTGGTCGCGAGAATCGGGATTGACATTTCGTCATGCTCGGCCTGAGCAAGCAGGTCTGCAGCCACCCATCCTGGCGGACATGAACCGTCGGCGATAATCAGAACCTCGGTCGGCCCTGCCAGCATGTCGATGTCGCAGAAACCATAAACCAGTTTTTTGGCTATAGTAACGTAGATGTTCCCCGGACCTACTACCTTGTCCACTCTCGGTATGCTCCTGGTTCCAAAAGCCATGGCCGCTATGGCGTGTGCCCCGCCTATTTTGTAGACGTTGCTCACACCGGCGATCTCGCACGCCAGAAGAATCTCGGGATTCACCCGTTTCCCGGAACACGGGGTGACAACGCTTATCTCGATTGCTCCGGCAACCCGCGCCGGGATGACGGTCATGAGCACGGTCGAAGGGTACGAAGCCTTTCCTCCCGGAACATATACTCCCACCTTCTCAATAGGTCTTATCAGCCAGCCAAGTTCGTTTCCGAGCGCATCCTTATAGGTTCCGGCTCTCGGTAGCTTTTTTTTCTGGTAGGAACGAATCCGCGAAGCGGCTTTCTTAAGGTCCCTCGCAATACCCGGCGCGACGGCTGCTCTCGCCTCTTTAAATTCGCGACCGGTGACCTTTACGTTTCTCGCAGTTACGTGCGGTCCGTCAAACTTCTTCGCATAGCGGAAAAGCGCCGAGTCTCCCCGTTTTCTGACGTCCTCTACAATCTTTTCCGTCTGCGAAACAAGCTCCGGATCGAAATGTGAGGCCGATTTCTCTATCTCTCTCGACCTTCTTTCCAGATTTTTCGAATTTATTCTTATAATCTTCATAGCTGCAACAGCGCTTTTCCCCTAAAAACCGATTCAGCTTATCCAGTTTGCAGAATATCCCAAACTCAGTTCTCCGGATCGATTCCTTCTCCGAAGCCGCTTTCAATCAGACGGGAGACTTCCTCCATTGCAAGCTCCGAGTCTTCTCCCTCTATCGTAACGGCAACCTTAGTGCCACAAATGGCCGCAAGGGACAAAACACCCAGTATGCTTTTCCCGTCTATCTCGAAGCTGTCTTTCCTTATCATTATACTGGAACTGAATCTGCTGGTCAGGGCGACCAGAACCGCGGCCGCCCTGGCATGAAGGCCCAAACGGTTCCTTATTACGAAGTTTCTTACAAGCGGTTTCTGCGACAAATCAGCGTTCCTCCGCGGACCGGAAAAAAGAAATATCTGTCTTTGAGTTTACCCGTAAATTCTCGTCATAATTCACGTTGAGACTGTAATCGGCGGTCTCAAAAAGCAGCTTTCTCGGAAAATAGGTATCCGAGTCAATCCGTTTGAGCAGCGAGAACTCAATTTTAGCCTTCTCTCCGTCAGAAAGCGCACCCTCTACTCTGGTTATGAAGTTTCTCTGGGAATCGACCGTGACCCGGAGGGAAGTACTCCCCGAAAACACGAAAACTATCTCCCCTTTCCTCTCCCCCGCCCGCACAGAGTAACTTTTCTGGGGAATGGCAAATGGGGATCCCCCCAGCAGAAAGTTTACTATGTCCTCAACTCCGAGCTGGGGCGGGAGTCCCGGATAAAGGTAAGAAAGTCTGAAATCCTCCGGATTCTCAAAGATCAACTCTTCCCAGTTGGTCTTCATTCTCACGCTTTCTCCGTCGGAAACCACCCTCGCGAGCATCTCGCCGAAAGGAGCGAAAACCGAAACTCTCAGAAACTCCGGGCGGACGGCGGTGGCTACCTGATCGAAAACAATTTTCCCCTGTGGGGATTTTATCGACACCCTCGCCCTGGCTTTTATCGAAGTGAAGCCCATCTGAGTGCGTTTTGCCTTTGCCAATATGGCGGAAGGATCAGGGCGGCCGGCAGTAGTGGGCGGGAGTTGGCCAGCGCAGGAAAAAAGGAGAAGAACAAACGGAATAAAAACCCAGCTATGCTTCATCGCGCCTGAATTCCTTCAGCTTTTCTTGAAGCCTCGCGCGGATTTTCCTGTCTTCAGCAGTAACCGGTTTCTTGGAATCCAAGAGTTCGAGGGCTTTTGCGTAATTCTCCGTCGCGAGTTCTCTTTTGCCGAGTTTCTCATACACATCGCCCACGTGCTCCAGAATGGTCGCATCGGGAGGGGGGATCTCCGAGGCGCGAAGGAGATACTCGAGGGCGCTGGTGAAATCGCCCTTCTGATAGTAAACCCACCCCAGGCTGTCGATTATGTAAGCCCGCCCAGGAGCAAGCTCAAGAGCCTTGTTAATGAGTTCCTCGGCGTAATCAAGCTTTTCTCCCCGCTCGGCGTATGTGTACCCGATGAAATTCATCGCATCGAAACTCTGCGGATTCCTGCTGATTATATCCTCCATTACCGAGAGCGCTTCCGGTATGCGGTCGCTGTAGTAATACGAAACGCCAAGCGAATACAGAACGGATTCGTCATCGGGATGCTTTTCAAGATACCTGTCGTACAAAGAGATCGAATCCTGCTGCCTCTCCTGTCTTCCGTAGATCTCACCAAGAGAATTCACGGCCTTGGGATTGTACGGGTTCTTCTCATGAAGCTCTTTCAGTATCTTGATCGCCTTCTGTGCCGAACCCTCAAGTTCATGTATATATGCCCCATGAATGACCGCGTCTACGTGGAAATCAGAGGTTTGGGGTATGGAGTCGAGAAGCATCCTTGACTGGGAATACCGCCCGAGCTTGGTGTGGGCGACGGCGGAGTAGTATTTTGCCCCAAAATGTGCAGGCAGACGTTCGAAAACCTGCTTTAGTTCCCCGATAGCTTCCTCGTAACTGCCGCTTTCAAGATAGAGGAGACCGATTCTGAAGTTAATCTCGGGATTCTCCGGGTCCGCAGTCTCCGCGTTGTGGTACTGCTTTATGGCTTCTTCGAACCTGCGCTGGCGGTAAAGCATGTTCCCGTAGGAAATAAAAACATCGCGATAAGGAGCAAATTTCCTGATCGCCGACTCGTACTGCTCTATCGCCTCTTCTATTCTTTTCGCTTTCTCAAGGGTTTCAACGAGCCCGGCAAAAGCGGGGTAGTATGTCCGTTGAATTTCAAGAGCCCTTTTGTAGTGCTTTACCGCGGCATCCAGATCGTTTCTTCTGGAGGCGATGCTCCCAAGGTAAAAGTGACCCGTGACATCTTTAGGACTTATCGAAAGGCTCTTTTCGGCGTACTTCTGCGCTTTCTCAAGATTTCCGGAATACAGTTCAGTCGCACAAAGAAGCAGATAGGTTTCCTTGTCCCCTGGATTGATCTCGACCGCCTTGAGCAGGAATTTCTTGCCCCTTTTCTTCATGGCTTCGTCCGGATATGCAAGGTAGATGCGGGCAAGGTCCCTGTATGCCGGGGAATTTGACGGATCAAGAACGATGGACTGGGTGAACTTGGCAACAGCCTTCTCGCGCATATTAAGAACCATATAGATCAGAGCGAGACGGTATTTTATTTCAGAAGACTGGGGATCAATCCGTTCTGCCTCTTCAAGGCTCTGCAGCGCACGTTTCAGGTCCCCCTGTTCCAGATAAAGCGCCGAAAGCGCAAAATGATAATAGGCATCCTCCCGGTCTACGTTCTCAAGACCCCGGTCGGGGTTGACGAAAAGTCCGGCACCGCTGCAGGAAAAACAGAGAAACAGAAATAAAAGAAGAAAAAACTTTTTTTCAGGAAATTTATTCAAGCCACGCACCTAAGCACATATCAATCCCCGGTTCATAGACCTCAGTGGACACTGGTCACGAAAGGAAAAACCGCCGGGATGCCACCGGGCAGAACCTTCTCAAACAGAATAACAAAAATGGATCAAAATACACAGCAAAGGAAAACAACACCAATTACAGCAAGTCAGTCGGCTAACAGCTATCGCCTTTCGGGCCGGTGCATCCATCTGCGCTCCGCAAGGATTTTGGCAAACTCCTCGATTTCCGCTGCGCGCTCCGGATCAATTCGTTTTACGTCACCTTTGTGCTCGACAAAGAAGTTGAGCTCTGAAAAAATACAGCCCGCCGGACAATCGCCCCATGCCTTGCGAAAGACGACATACCATTTTCCATCCGCCCGTAGCACTTCAATATCGGAACCATCTCCCCGCATGAAATTGGGCCTAGCGTAAATGACTCCTTCTATTTTCTCATATGATGCGCCCGCAGAGAAGACATGCTCGCGCGGGTCAAACGTGATCTCTACGGCAAGCACATATTCTAAAGGAAAAATTTCCACGGCTCGCAGGCCGACCGCGACATTAAGAGCGTCAAATTCCGGGTGCCCAGTGCAGAAGGGAGCAGAAACACCCTCCTCTTCGGGCAGACCTAGGGACACGGCCTTAAACAAAGACGGTTCCAGACGCAGGATTAACCTACCGGGTTCCCATCTTGGACGTGCATTCACTTCGGCCATCTCCGGCCAAGCAGAACGTATTACCGCCAAGACCCGCGCTATCTCATTGATCGTGCTGTGTCCGAGAAAATCGCGACGGGTCAGGATCAAAGGATCAGCCTCGCTAGTCCGTTCAAGAGTTCCATGAGTGACAACCGGCGCCTCGCCGCCGCACGGGTCCGCAGGAACAACGGCGGATGGGAGCGGGACCGGAGACCCCGCGAAGCATGCCGTCACCAGTATCCACAAAGCAATAAGGACCGAAATCCTGACCATGTATATCCAAAGCCCCTGAACAGATACAGCATATATATTTCTTCAAGCCACGAAAAGTAATTTCAAGCCTAGATTAAATCTTGAAATCACATGCGGATAAACTGCTAAACTTTTAGCACATCGTCAACTCGAAGGTATCAGACACTATGCTTAACTATACGCTTTTTGCCAACTGCGGGAAATTTTCTGTTCACACTTGTTTCGAAGGTGGCTTCAGGAACACTGCACGCGGAATTGACTTTGCCCCCGCTATTAGCTTTATTAATTTTCTCTATGAGTTCGCTTGAAAATATCTACGCGAAGGTTTTTGAAGGTAAGCGGATATCGACCGACGAAGCCGCCCTGCTTCTCGCAAAGGCCGACCTGCTCCAGCTAGGTTCCCTGGCCGATATAGTAAGAAAAAGGTTTAATCCGGAAAACATAGTAACCTTCGTCGCGGACACAAACCCTAACTATACGAACGTCTGCGACACGGAGTGCCTTTTCTGCGCCTTCTGGAGACCGCCGGGCGCCTACGACGCCTACACCATGAGCGTCGACAAAGTGATTGAGATAATGCGCACCTCCTACCATAACGGCGCCACTACCGTCCTTCTGCAGGGGGGGCACAACCCGGAACTTAAGCTTGATTACTACATCGAAATCGTAAAAAGGACCACGAAGGAGATACCGGACCTTCATCTCCACGCATTCTCCGCCCCGGAGATAGCCGCCATTGCCAAGTATGAAAACCTCGACACGAAATACGTGCTGCAAACCCTCTGGGATGCGGGGCTAAGAACAATACCGGGAGGCGGAGCCGAGGTGCTGTCCAACAAGGCGAGAAGGGCTATAAGCCCCCTTAAGATAGATGCTGACACCTGGATGAGAATCACCAGGGAAGCTCATCTTGTGGGCTTCAAGACAACCGCGACCATGATGTTCGGTCACCTTGAGAATGACGAGGACATAATCGAGCACCTCTTCAGGATAAGAGAGCTTCAGGATGAAACGGGGAATTTCTTGGCGTTTATCCCTTGGACATTCAAGCCCAAAAACACCTTGCTTGAAAAAAGAATAAAGGACGAAGTCGGCGGAGAAAGATACCTTAGGGTTCTCTCGGTATGCAGGATATTCCTTGATAACTTCAAGCATGTACAGGGCTCTTGGTTTACCCAGGGAAAGAAAATGGGTTCAATGTCCCTGCACTACGGCGCAAGCGACCTCGGCGGGACCCTTTACGACGAAAACGTCCTGGGATGCGCTGAGAACAAGATCCGCTCGACTGTGGACGAACTCGTTCACATGATAAAAAGCGCCGGGTTTAACCCCGCGCAGAGAAATACCTATTACGAAATTCTGGAACGGTTCTAGAGACTATCACCTAGCCCTGCAACGGTGATCCTAATCTTCCCTTTCCTGTCCACTCCCAAAGTGAACGGTTTGCTCATTGATTGCCCCTGCCCATGGGACCATTAAGCACGCCTCCCCAGTAACATGTCCGGACATAGCCTTTTCCAATACAGTTCTCACCAGTACCGAAATTATAGTAATATCCCGTCCGGCTATCGTAACTCCAAGGGTTGTAATTGCTATCGTAGCCCCTCATGTCCCCATCTGGTTCGATAGTCGCATTCCAGTACGCCCCTGTTTTCGCATCGAAGCCATGAACGGTCGTTTTACCCTTAGAATCTGTATTCCAATAGTAGCTATTCCCCGAATACCAGTCGTGGCCCGTCCCGCTTTGGGCATAAGCAGGTAACGAAAACGCGGTCACCAACATCAGCAATAACGGTAAAAATCTCACTTTGCTAAAGTAACAGGTTTTAAGCAAGCCCGCAAAAAAGTAACCCGGAAAGGAAAATCAATATCTAGAAACAGCCAAAATAATGAGCATTTTCAGTCAGTAACGGTTATTATCCAACTGTTTCCCGCGAAATCCACACCGCAGACAACTTTAGATCTTTGAGAAAAAACATAGTCAAAAAACTCAAGCGCGCTGCTTGTATGCACCGGAATCCCGAGATACTCCTCTAAATTCTCCGCAGAAACACCCGAACACTCAAAGGCACAAAGCTCAAAGTCGACTGCCCCCTCTCGATCAACCGTCGAGATGCGGGGGGAAAAAGAAGCGCTTACAAGCGAAGTTTCGGAGGCAATTTCCATCCTGACGTCAAAGCCACCGCCGAAGAGGTAGAAGATCTCGGCAAACACCTCGTCTATTGAATCAAGATAAAACTCCCTTGGCTGCGGCTTCGTATCCATTTTCACGTGGAGAACCGGGAGAATTCCTCGGCCCTTTGTTTTATGGACTGATAGTCGTCTCCTCCGCTCAAAAGCGCCGTAGACACCCCGGCAAGCGCAGCTCCCGCCGAGAGATAATCCCGAATGTTGTCCGCGGTAATTCCCCCGGTGACCATGATATCCATAAATCCGAGAGGCTCCTTTATGGCCTTCACGTAACCCGGACCGAAGCTTGAAGCGGGGAATATCTTTACGAAGTCCGCTCCAATGCTTCGGGCGTTAACCATCTCAGAGGATGTAAAGGCGCCTGAGACCACCGTGATGCCGCTTTTTCGGCAATACTCGATTATCCCGGGATCGGTGTGTGGAGAAACTATGAAACGGGCCCCGCAATCAGACATCCGCTCGGCGGAATCACGGTCAAGAACCGTACCCGCTCCGACGCATATTCCGTCCTGTGAGGCAAGCTCCCGAAGAAGTTTTTCAGAACCTGGAGAGACTGATATGATTTCTATGATTCTTATCCCGCCGTCAACGCATCCCCTTGCGAATTCAAGAGATTTTTCGTAACTGGCGGACCTGATAACGGCCACGACCCTGTTTTTCTTCATAAACTCAATGACAGTTTTCTGCATGGCATGCTGTTTGAGACTTAAAAACTTTTAAGGTACACTGAGACTGGCCTGTTTTAATCCCCCTAAAGGGACAGATTATGAAGAATTCGGAACTCAGAACCGAAAACAAGATATCGCAATTCATAAAAAGAAGCAAAGAACTGGGGCTTAAGGTAACTCCTCAGAGAATAGCGATATACAGGGAGCTTGTGGGAAGCATGCAGCATCCCAGCACCGAGATGATCTATAAGAACATAAAGGATTACTATCCGAACATATCCCTTACCACCGTGTACAGAACGCTTGAGACATTCGAGAGAATGGGACTTATATCAGTAGTCAACACCCTGTATCACGCCGCAAGATACGACGCCAACATGGAACCTCACCACCATGTCGTATGCGTAAAGTGCAAAAAGATAAAGGACATCTACGACGATTCCATAGCTTGCTCGGAACTTGATCCGCAAATAGATAATTACAAAATTCTCGGATACTCGGTGCTTTTCAACGGAATCTGCGAGGAATGCAAAGCCCTTAACAACTGACCGGAAACAGGCCGTTTCTCGCAAGGCCACCTAAAAGAGCGGAAAAATGAAAATCCCGCAAGGCTTTGAACGAGCCATAAACTTCAGTCTTCTGGATTCCATATTCTCAAGAAGGTCGCGCCGTTTCGGTCTCGGGATGGAAATTCCCGAGGGAAACCTGGCGTACAGTTCCGCTCACGACCCGGTCCCCCTCTCCGAACTTGAAGAGGCTTTTTTGATCTGGGCGGGCACGGGAACCACGGGTCTTTCTCTGGGAGACCTTCCGAGAACCGGCATATCATGGCTTTTCCAGTGGACCGGCAGAAGCTGGCCGTGCTCCTGCAATTCCCATTCAACCGAACTTTTCTACACAAACGACGAAGGTGTTTACATGGTACGGCTTTTTGACCTCATGCCCCCCGACACCTCTATCTTTATGTCGCTTGACAGGGAAAAACAGCTTGAAAAAATAGTCGAACTTTTCAGGGCAAGCAGAATTACCCTTGAGAACCAAAGAGCCGATCTTCCGAAGGGAGAACCCGGCCTTTTCGACTTTAACGCATGGAACACAAACAAGCCGGGAACGACTTTCTTCATCCCGGTAACCAACACCACCGTCGAGTACATGGTGCTTCTGTTCATATACTTCGGAGCCAAGTACGGATTTAATATTATCGACGAACTCAACGGGGGAAGATCGTGCGGCCTTGATAAGTGGATAGAGAAAGGCTACATAAGAAACGACGTCAGGCTTTCTCTGTTCGATCTGGAATTAAGGGTGCTGACCACGCTTAACGTTGAACAGGCCTTTATAAGCCAGAACATGAACCTCGCGCTGCAGGCCTTGGGTCTCGGAGGCTGGACTTTCACCGGACTGCTTCCCCATTACGCGCTCGGGGTCGACCCTTCCCACAAAGGGCTCGGATTCCGGTTCGTCCAGCCGGAGGAAAGCGTCAGGAGCACAAACCCGCCTTATCCCGTCGGAAGGGACGGAGTTTTCGAATCCCTCTGCCCTCCCTACGTGGCGGATATGAGCGAAGCTGTCGACAGATTTCTAGAGATAAGGGGGCAATTCTGGAAGGAGGACAACCCGTTTCCCTACAGAGACCCCGCATCGATCCTGCGTGACGAATACCATCCTTCCGAGGTCAGGATACAGATAGTAAAGGATTTCTGCACCTACGTGTATGAGAACTACGGAAGATTCCCGGCTTTCCTGGACCCGATGTTCGTGCGGCTGGTATTTCAGGCCCACCACCTTGATCTTGATTTCTACGACAAGTATTTCGAGAAAGATTCATACCACGATTTGCACAAAGAACACTTCAAGCTCTGGCATCCGGAAATTGAGGACCCTTTCGGGAAATAGGCCGCAATTAACAAATAAGTGGCCTTGCTCAGGATTTCGCCCTTTCGAGGTAGTTCCCGTTTCTCGTATCAACTTTTATCATGTCCCCGATATTGATAAAAAGAGGGACGGCCACCACCGCTCCGGTTTCTATGGTCGCTGGTTTCGTGGTGCTTGAAACTGTATCTCCCTTCACTCCAGGTTCCGTGTGGGTAACCTCGAAGACAACGGCGGTGGGAAGTTCCACTCCTATAAGCTCTCCTTCATGCATCTGCACCGTAACTTCCTGCTGTTCCTTGAGAAACTTCGTCGCATCCCCTATTGCATCCGCCCTGAAGGGGAACTGGTCAAAAGTCTCGGAATCCATGAAGTAAAACATCTCATCGTCCCTGTAGAGATACTGCATGGTTCTTTTCTGGATATCGGGAACATTAAACGTGTCTCCCGCGCGGAATTTCATTTCCCGCACGGCTCCCGTGGCGATATTCTTAAGCCTCGCCGTAACTATCGGGCTTCTCTGCGCCATCTTTGAATGCTTGTACTCAACTATCTCCCAGATCGCCCCTTCAGTCTCAATCTTCATGCCCTTGTGAAAACCACTCGTGTCAACAACAGCCATTTCGGATTCGATCCTCCTTTATGAATTGTAAAAAGTAATTTTTCTTGGAAATTCTTGCTTGCCGTCACCATGTATCAACTTTAAGAATTAGGTTCTCTTAAACATCTTTTCAAGCATATTGTAGGATATCCGGGTCGCAACCGGCCGGCCGTGAGGGCAGGCGTGCGGATTTTCAGAAGCATCCATATCTGCAAAAAGAGTCCGCGCTTCCTGTTCCGAGAGCGTTCGGTTTGCGGTTATTGAACTGTGGCACGCCATGGTCGCACACACGGCATCAAGATGCTGCTCCAAGCTCTTGGGGTCGCCCAGACCATCAAGCTCATCAAACAGGTCGCCAAAAACCCGGGCGTAATCGGAGTCCCTTAAAAACCCCGGGACGGATTTCACTCTCACCGCGTTTTCTCCGAAAACTTCAAAATCAAAGCCGAGCTTCTCCATTTCGTCTGCAAACTGTTGCGCCGTATTGATTTCCCGGACCGTAAGTTCGACGACTTCGGGGATGAGAAGTTTCTGGGAGCAGGAAAAAGCTTCTTCGAGATAGGATTTTCTTATCCTCTCGAAGTTAACCCGCTCATGGGCCGCGTGCTGGTCAATAAGAATGATGCCGTCCGGATCCTCGCATACGAGATAAAGCTTTCCTACCTGTCCGAGGAACCTGAGGCTTGAATAAAAGCCACCGGAGAACATGTCCTCTCCTGCGGCCTCTGGAGATTTCTCAGATATAGAGGAGTCACCGTTGTTAGGGCGTAGAGACCCCGACTCAGTCTCGTGGGCGGCCTGGGTGGAAGCTGCTTTTGGTGAAGGCCCTTTTGTGGAGTAACCCCTGTTCTCAGAAAGTCCGGGATCTTTTTGCTTCTCGTAGAAATCTTCAAGGGCCTTCTGGGTTCTTTCCCTGTAACCCTTCATCCAAGGTGCATCGGCAAGCACGTTGCCTATCGCGCGGCGGATGCTCTGGCCAACTTTGTACCGGTTCTCGAACATCACCTCGCTTTTGGTCGGATGTACGTTCACGTCCACCAAGGCGGGATCTCTTTCAATAAAGATCGCCCCTTGGGGATATTTCCCCTTTTCAACCATCCTTCCGTAACATTCCATTATAACCCTGTTTACAAAACGGTCCCTTACGGGTCTTGCATTTACGTAAGTAAAGAGCCTGCGCATCGAGGAGCGTGGGTCCAGAGGACTTCCCAGGAAGCCGTGCAGTGCCAGCGTCTCGTCTTCAAAGTCCACAGGGTAAAGCGACGTGCCGGGAATTATCTGTGCTACGCGTTGTGCAAGCGACTCGCTTGCGCCGTAGCGATGGATGGTTCTTCCATCTGAGGAAACCTCAAAAGACACTCCGGGTCGTGAAAGAGCTTCGCGCTGGATAATCTCAAGAACCCTGCCAAGCTCGGTCTCCGGCTTCTTAAGAAACTTAAGCCGCGGCGGGGTGTTGAAAAACAGGTTTTTAACCTCAATTGATGAACCCACGGGAGACGCCGTCTCCTTTATCTTCCTTACTACTCCGCCTTCAATGTAGATTTCGGTGCCGGATTTCGAACCCTCGGCAGCAGTTATCATTCTGAACCTTGAAACGCTGGCTATGCTCGGAAGCGCTTCGCCGCGAAAACCGAGAGTCTCTATCGAGAAAAGATCATCAATGTCCCTTATCTTGCTCGTGGCATGGCGTTCAATGCTCATGAGAGCATCGTCACGGGACATTCCGTGGCCGTTATCAACCACTCTTACAAGCCGCTTACCTCCAGCTTCAAGGTGTATGGATATTCTGGTCGCCCCAGCGTCAATTGAGTTTTCAAGAAGTTCTTTTACTACGGAGGCGGGTCTCTCGACTATTTCTCCGGCAGCTATCTTAGAGACAAGTACATCCGGAAGTGTTCTGATTTTGGCCATTAATACTTTAGAAAAGCTTAAATAGGATGAACAGGATGAGTATGGCTAGGGGTAAAATGACCGCGGCGACCGAGAAAAAGGAAAAAGCCGAGAGGGTTTTCTTCGGGTGTGTCCCGAAAACGTCCCGCGACTGTTCTTCCACTACGCCGAAATATTTTTTAAACATCCTCGTCTTCCCCGGATGGCGGTGGGGGCGTCTTCTCCGCTCTAGCCCTGTTAAGGGATTTAACTAGGGATTCGACCGAGACCGCCGGAAGAGTTACCAGCTCGACCGTTCCCCTTGAGCAGAGGTCAACCGAGACCTTTCCTATGGTCTCGTTATCGGGGGCCTCCACTATGTTTACAAAATCGTATCTGCCCAGAGTCGCGTACTGCTCGATAACCCTGACGCCTATGTCCTCAAGCTCCTTGTCGACTTCCTTTATTCTCCCGGGCCGTTCCTTTACGGTTTTTCTGCCCTCGGGAGTAAGCCTGCTGAGTAATATGTAAATTGCCATTGAAAGAACCTGCTGTTTCCATGAGTTGCGGCGAATCTCGCGCCGAAAAAATCTTTAGTTGCCGGTTGGCTATTCTAGATTTATAACTTTTTTAGAAGATATCTCAAGCGAAAAAGCCCTCCCCCGGAGCTTCCATAAGAAAAACTCTCCGGTATACTATTATAAATCGTTCTTTAAGACCTAATGAACAGCATAATTCACGTCGCGACAATCACCCTTGCCTTTCTGCTTTTTCCGCTTCTTCTCTCTCCGCAAGCGGAGGTTGCTTATGCGCAGCCAAATCCGCGCGAAGATCTAACCGTAACCAACTACTCGTGGAAATCCTACGGAGTGGGGCGTATGGCAACGCTTGGAAAAATAACCGTCGCAAACTCCGGCAAAACCAGCTACAAGAACATCAAAATCAGGGTTGATCTGTTTACAAGAACCGGCAAGCTTCTGGGCTCGCTTCAGGGAAAAATATCCGAGGAACTGCCCGCAGGAAGCCAAAAAACCTTCTCCAACCTGGACCTGGGACTAATGAACTCGGATCTTGAAGACTCCGAGGCGATGGTAACCGGCGCCGAGGTGTCGGGAAGTTCTTTGTCCGCAGGTGCCGAGAACGCGATTTTCATAAAAAACTGGGAGTTTGAAGGCGCGAGCTTTGGAACGGAGGGTTTCATAACGGAAATCACCCTTGAGAACACAGGGGAAAAACACTTTAAGAACGTAAGGCTGCTTTTAACGGAAAAAGACGCCGGAACCGGATCGGGCAGTACCCACCTGTCCTCGGTGACGATACACGATGTACTTCCCGCCGGAGAGGAAAGAACTTTTACGGGAATAAACGTCGGTTTCTCGAGTCCGAAAGCCGTTGAAAGATCAATCGCCGTCTCTGGAGCCGAGGTGATAACAACAAAGGAACTCAATTACATTCTTTCCGGCGGGGGGAGCCTTGGGGAGAGGATAAAGAAAAAAATCGGCTCCGTCAGCATACTCAGGAAAAAAGACGGGGAGAAAAAAAGTGAACCGCCAAAAGAAACATCATCTTCAGATGAATCCAGAAGCGCTTACGACGAAGGAGCCGAAACCGCATCTCCTCCGGCCAGTTCCATCGGTTCTGCCAGTTCGGCTGTAGACAAGAACACGGAACTTTCCCAGGAACAGCCCAGAGAAGCTTTCCCTAAACACGATATAGTAATAAGGGAGTTTGAATGGGGAAGCGGAATCCCCGGGGCGACCGCAACGCTCAGCAAGCTAGTCATCGAGAACATAAGCGACATCGCTTACGAAAAAATAGTGCTTGAAATAGAGTTTTTCAAATCCTCAAACACCCCTTTCGGATCAAACCGCTTCAAGATAAAAGAAGTCCTGGCTCCGAAACAGGTGATGTGGCTCAGGAATGTTCAGGTCGGATTTATAAGCAAGCTTCCCGACCCGAACCTTATAAAACTCAGAGTGATAAAAGCAAAAGCAATCATGTAGAGGGCTTAAAGCTTGTGCCGGGATGGGGAGGGGTTAAAACTCCTGGGAATTTCTCTAGCTTCCAACTAACTCGAGGGATTGTTTTATCGTTTCGACCAGCTTGTCTCTGAACTGTTCTATTCCTTCAAAGGGAACAACTATGCTTGAGCGGCCGCCGCTTAGTTCGGTAATCCTAAGGTACTGACCCTTGTGGTTTTCCTTGACGTCAAAGAAAAACCTTTTGGATTCGATATCAACGTGGTTACTTACATGCTCCTTTTCTGTCCTTTCTTCCATCTGATCCTGCCTCCTAGAAAAATTTGTTGGAACAATTATTGAGGCATGACTATAACCCCTGAAAACTAAAAAGCAAACAATTCTTTTATAGCCCCTCAAATACGGATATATTCAGGTAGAAAACCCGCGAAAATGACAAGAATAAAAATAGACCTGCCGAGCAGATTCGTCTTTTCAACGCAAATTCCGATAAGAATAGACGACATAAATTACGGTGCTCATCTCGGACACGACTCGGTGTTAACCCTCACGCACGAGGCCCGTGTAAGGTTCCTCGCAACACACGGCTACACCGAAGCCGATATAGAGGGAGTGGGAATCATAATGGGAGACGTCGGAATCACCTACAGTTCGGAAGCGTTTTACGGAGACGTAATGGAGATAAGCATCGGCATCGGCGAGTACGGCAACCATTTCCTAGAGCTTATCTACGTACTCATTAATGAAAAAAACGGCAAAGAGGTTGCCAGAGTCAAAACCTCTCTCGTGTTTTTTGACTACAAAGAGAGAAAAACCGTGCGGATACCGGAAGAGTTCCGAAGGAAAATCATCTCTGAAGAGTAATCAGCGAAAGTCTCCCGCTACTGTTTATTTTTGGGAGCATAGCCGATGTAAATCGTGTTTTTACCTTTTTTTACCAGAAAAAGATACTGCTTTCCGGGTTTCAGGCCGCTTATGATCTTGTTGTAGTCTTCAAGGTTCGCCACGGGGTTCTTGTTAATCTCCAGTATCACATCCCCGGGACGAAATCCCGCCTCCCAAGCCGAGCTGCCACGGTTTACGTCCGTAACCAGCACCCCGGCCTTATCCTCAACGCCGAACCGTGCGGCGATATCCGGGGTAATATCGCTTAATTCAATATCTTCGTCCCGCCGGGACTCCGCAGGAGCCTCATCATCCGGCATCTTGCCGAGAACAACGGAAATCTCCTTGCGCTCCCCGTCGCGGAGAATCGTGATTTTAGAAGAAGTGCCGGGAGCTTTCATTCCCACGAGTTTGGATAAAGACGTAAACTCTTTTATAGGTTCTCCGTCAAATTTCACTACCACGTCTCCTCTCCGCAGGCCCGCTTTCTCCGCGGGGCTTCCCGGGCTTATATCGGATACAAGGGCTCCGTCGGTGCTCTCATGCCCTATGCTCTCGGCTATCTCCTGCGTTATAGGCTGAATAATGACTCCCAGCCATCCCCTGACCACCTTGCCCTTTTCCATGAGCTGGGATATGACCCCCTTGGCCATGTTGGTTGGGATAGAAAAACCTATTCCTTGTCCTCTAGACGCTATCGCGGTGTTAACACCGACCACATCCCCTCCAAGGTTAAAAAGCGGACCTCCGCTGTTTCCGGGGTTGAGGGACGCATCGGTCTGAATAAAATCATCGTAGGCCCCAAGACCCAGAGACCTTCCTTTGGCGCTCACTATTCCGACCGTCACGGTGTAGCCGAGTCCGAAGGGATTTCCAATCGCCATGACCCAGTCGCCGATTCTAAGCTTGTCCGAATCTCCGAAAACAACTGGCTTTAACTTTTTTTCAGCCTTTATCTTCAGGACCGCAAGGTCCGTTTTCGCATCCTGTCCCACAATCTCGGCCGTATACCTCGACCCGTCGTAGAGAACGACCTGTATATCTTCTGCTCTGCTGATCACATGGTTGTTGGTAACTATGTAGCCGTCTTTGCTGACTATGAACCCGGAGCCCAAGCCCTTTTGCCTGAACTCTCGTTCCCGGTCATTCGGAAAAAATCTTTTGAAAAACTCCTCGAAGGGGTCTCCTTCGCCGAAATCAGGGATCGCCTTGCCCCGCTTTACGACACTCGTGGTACTTATGTTCACAACAGAATGCTTTTGTTTTTCGACAAGACCCGCAAGGGAGGGAAATTTTACAGAAGAGCCGGAAGAAGAGAGAAGTTCCGGTATGTTTTCACGCGACAGGGATGCAGAGCTTTCCTCGTCTTCCTCTACTTTAGCGCACGAAAGGGAACCCAAAAGCAAAAGACAAACAGCAAAAAACAGGAAAACGGTTTTCTTCATAGTTAAAGCCTCCAGCTTCATTCGAGCATTCCGATTATTTTATCAGCAACTTCGGAGGTGCTCATATCATCTGTAAAAACAATATGCGGCGAGAGTTCGTAAATATCCTTTCTTTTCATGAAAAGCTCATAGAACTCGGCCCTAGGGTCTTTGACGTGAAGAAGGGGCCTCCCCTTCTCGCTTCTCACCCTGTTCCAGAGGGTATCGATATCCGCCCGCAGATAGAAAACCTCACCTGAGGTCTCCATTATTTCGCGATTCTGCTCTCGCAGAACCGCGCCTCCCCCCGTTGAAATCACGGCCGGGGATGTTTTCTGCGAAAGGATGGCGAGCATCTCGGTTTCCTTCCGCCTGAAGCTCTCTTCTCCCTCCGCTTCAAAAATCTCGGTTACAGAAAGACCTTCGGCCCGCTCCACTTCACTGTCAAGATCATAGAAATCCATTCGCAGTTTTCCGGAAAGCTCCCTGCCGACGCTTGTTTTGCCCGCTCCCATAAACCCCGTAAGAAAAATATGTCGTTTCTCGCTCAAATCAACCTACAATTTTCTTCCGACGGGAGAACCCTCGGCAGGGGGGTTTGTGCCGGAGAGCATTTTCTCAACGTACTTGCCTATTATGTCGCACTCTACATTGACTTCCCTGCCCCGGCGAAATTCGGAAAAAGTCGTCTCCCGAAGCGTGTAGGGAATTATGTTTACCGAAAACTCAGTGTCTTTTACCGAATTGACGGTGAGACTTACGCCGTCAACAGCGATTGATCCTTTTTCGACCACATATTTCGCAAGCGACGGGGGAATCGAAAAAGAAAAAACCTTGGATTCTCCTACCGGAGCAATGGACTGAACGACCCCGACTCCGTCCACGTGGCCCGTGACGATATGTCCACCCATCCTGTCTCCGACCCGAAGAGACCTCTCGAGATTCACTCCGCTCCCCGCCCGGAGGCCGGAGAGGTTTGTCCTGGAAAGCGTTTCGTGGGACGCGTCAACGGAAAAACTACCGTCTCCCGCAGAAACTACCGTAAGGCATATGCCGTTTACGGCCACGCTCTCCCCCAGATCCAGTTCCCCGGCATCGATTTTCCGAACCCCGATTCTTAAAAGAACGCCCTTGTCCTTTTCCTCAAGCGCCTGGACTGTTCCAATGTCTTCAACTATACCGCTGAACATTCAATTCTCCTTGCCCCGCCACACGACTCCGGAAATCAGGATCGAAATCGCTCCGACCGTGATCGCAGAGTCGGCTACGTTAAAAGGAGGCCAGAGCAGATCCGGGTTCCCCGGCCAGTAGACCGCGATAAAATCGGTCACGTATCCGTAGGTAAACCTGTCTATTGAGTTTCCGATAGCTCCCCCCAGCACAAAGGCAAGCGCATATCGAAAAACTCTCTGCTCCTCTTCAAGTCTGCGAAGAAAGAAAAAAATCACGATCAGCACCAAAACGAAAATAACTATATAAAAATAAAGCCTTATATCTTCAGACATGTTCCTTAACATGCCAAACGCGATTCCCGGATTTCGCAAATGCGTTATATCGAACCATGAAAACACGTTTATCCTCGATAGAAACGGCACGTGGGCCTTAACGAGCCACTTGGTCAGCTGGTCAAGCAATACTACCAGAAAAGATATGACGAACACGCTTAGATAATTTCTCATGAAAAAAACAAGAAACCCCGACCCCGAAAGAAAATCCCGCAGACTCCCGGCAGATGGTTAAGCCTCATTCCAGCCGAAACTCTATCGGAACCTTGACCCAGCTTGAAACTGCCTTGAAGCCTCTTTGCGCCGGTACGAATTTCCATTTTCTTACAGCCTTCAAAGCAGCATTATCAAGAACCTTGTGACCGGAGGACCTGAAGATGGTTACTTCCTCGGGCTTCCCGTTCGGAAGCACACGCACATTAAGCAACACGCTGCCCTCGTAACCGCGTCTTATGGCAACCGCTGGGTAGCCAGGCCTTGGGGTGAAACCGTAAGATGGCCTCGCGACGGCATAACTCTCTTCGGGTTGCTCTTCCGGGGCGGATTTTGCGTCCTTTTTAAGCGCTATGGAGTCATCCCGCTTTTTCACTTCCTTTACGGCTTTTTCTTTTTCCTTCTTAACAACCTTTTTTTTCTTTACGACTTTTTTTACGGGTGCGGGTTTTTTGAATTCAAAATGCCTAAGGGAAACCTCTATGTGATCGCCGTACACGGGGACACTCTTCTGCACGACAATCTTCCCCCAAGCAACAGATATAAGAACATGGAAAACAAGTGAAAACAGTATGAATTTCTTGAGATTGTCAACCGGCCTGCCCATATCAAAAGATTATTCTATATTAATAACCAGAAATTCCTTAATTCCTCCGGGAACCCTGACCTGTATCTCGTCATCGACTCTCTTTCCGATAAGCGCGCTGCCAACCGGAGAGGTAACCGATATAAAGCCATCGTCGGGCTCGGATTCATCCTCTCCCACAAGTTTATACTTTTTTATGTCCCCGGAATCGATATCCTCCACCGTAACCGTAAGACCGAAAACCACCCTGTCCCGGGCAGTGATTTTTTCGGGGTCAATTACTTCCGCGCGGCCAAGGCGATCTTCTATTTCCTGTATCCTTCCCTCTATGAACGACTGTCTCTGCTTGGCAGTCTCGTACTCGGCGTTTTCGGAAAGATCCCCGAGGGACCTCGCATATTCTATAAGCTTGATTACTTCCTGTCTTTCGACGGTTTTTAGCCTATGCAGTTCGTCTCGAAGCTTTTTCCAGCCATCAGGAGTAATCAGAACTCTTTGGACACTCATCAATATCTCCTCCTCGCCTCAATCATACCCCAGCCGTGTTAATAGTAGCTTTGCAGAGCCTTTACGTCGAGACCGATTCTCGCCAAGGCCTCGATAGCACTGACTCCGGCGACCGCGCCGGCGAGAGTGGTAAAGTAAGGAACATTGTTTATAAGCGCGGTCCTTCTTATCGAATATGACTGCGCGATCTCCTTTTTCCCGAAAGTGGTATTTATAACCAACTGCACCTCACCGTTTTTAAGGTGATCGACTATGTGGGGACGGCCCTGCTTAACCTTTTTCACCGTTCGGGAAAATATACCATTTTTATTGAGAAATTCAGATGTGCCCCCGGTAGCCATTATATCAAAACCGGCATCGCTCAGCCTCTGGGCTATATCAAGCATCTTGTCGGACTTGTCATCGTCTTTTACGCTTATGAAAGCCACTCCGCCGGAGGGAAGACTGTTGCCGGCCGCAATCTGGGATTTGGCAAACGCCTGGTCAAGGTCGGGAGCGATTCCCATTACCTCGCCGGTGGATTTCATTTCCGGGCCCAGAATTGTGTCAACTTCCGGGAACTTGACGAAAGGAAAGACTGATTCCTTTACGCAGTAGTGCTCCGGGACGATTTCTTCCGTGTAGCCGAGTTCCTCAAGAGATTTTCCAGTCATCACCTTGGTCCCTATTTTAGCTAACTGAACCCCTATGGCCTTACTCACGAAAGGAACGGTGCGACTCGCTCTGGGATTTACCTCGATTATGTAAACCTTTCCGTCCTTTACGGCAAACTGGATATTAACAAGCCCTCTTACATCCAGAGAAAGCGCAAGTTTTTTGGTCTGGGATTTTATTTCCTCGACAATCTCAGGTTCCATCGAAAACGGGGGCAGAATCGCCGCACTGTCTCCGGAATGAACCCCTGCTTCCTCGATGTGCTCGAGCACCCCGCCCACAACAACGGTTTTCCCGTCGCAGACTGCGTCCACGTCGACTTCCTTTGCGTCCTTTAGAAACTTGTCTATCAATATCGGGTGGTTCGGCGAAACGCTCGCGGCTTCCCGTATGTAAGTCCGAAGAGACTCCTCGTCGTAAACTATCTCCATGGCGCGACCGCCCAGAACGTAAGACGGGCGGACCATGACCGGATATCCTATTTCGCGAGCTATGCCAATGGCTTCCCCTTCGCTTCTCGCGGTATCGCTTTGGGGCTGGAGGAGTTCCAGATCCGAAACGAGCTTTCTGAATCTGTCTCTGTCCTCGGCAAGATCTATGCTCTCGGGGGAAGTTCCTATTATTTTCGCCCCCTCCTCCTCAAGCGCGAGGGCTAAGCGAAGTGGGGTCTGGCCCCCAAGGTGGACTATGACTCCCCATGGGTCTTCCCTTCTTATAAGGGCCAAGGTGTCTTCAAGCGTAAGCGGTTCAAAATAAAGCCTGTCCGAGGTGTCGTAATCCGTGCTCACGGTCTCGGGATTGCAGTTAACCATAATGGCCTCGTACCCTTCTTCCCGGAGCGCAAAAGACGCGTGCACGCAACAATAGTCAAACTCTATGCCCTGACCTATGCGGTTCGGTCCCCCGCCGAGTATCACAACTTTTTTTCTGTCCGTGGGAAGCGCTTCACTTTCGCTCTCGAAAGTCGAGTAGAGATAAGGTGTGTAAGCCTCGAATTCGGCGGCGCAGGTATCAACCATCTTAAAAGCAGGCTCAATTCCCTCGCGCAGACGGAAATCCCTCACTTCCCCTTCTTCCGTGGAAAGAATCTTTGCAATCTCAATGTCGGAAAAACCGTGGCGCTTGGCCTCGAGTATGGTCTCGCGGTTAAACCCGTCCTTAGCAATATCAGATTCGAAATCGACAATCTGCTTTATATTCCGAAGAAACCACGGGTCCACGTGAGAGATCGAGTAGATTTCCTCCAAGTCCATGCCCAGACGAAATGCGTCGGCTATGTACCAGAGCCGACGAGGGGAGGGAACCCTGAGTTCTTCCCTTACCTCTTCCGGGTCATCGGACACTTTCTCGAAACCGTAGGAATCTATCTCAAGAGATCTCATCGCCTTCTGCAGGGACTCCTTGAAAGTCCTTCCCATGGACATGGCTTCCCCCACTGATTTCATCTGCGTGGTGAGAGTCGGGCTCGTCTGTGGAAACTTCTCAAACGCGAACCTCGGTATTTTCACCACAACGTAATCTATCGTCGGTTCAAAAGACGCGGGGGTGTACTTCGTTATATCGTTTGAGATCTCATCGAGAGAATAGCCGACCGCAAGCTTGGCGGCTATCTTGGCAATCGGAAACCCGGTGGCTTTTGAGGCAAGCGCGGAGCTTCGGGAAACCCTCGGATTCATTTCTATTACCATCATCCGTCCGTCTCTGGGATTAACGGCGAACTGGATATTTGAGCCGCCTGTTTCAACGCCGATTTCTCTTATTATCGCTATGGAGGCGTCGCGCATATGCTGGTATTCCTTGTCGGTAAGGGTCTGCGCGGGAGCCACCGTTATGCTGTCTCCCGTGTGAACGCCCATGGCGTCGAAGTTCTCTATGGAGCAGATTATGACGACGTTATCCATGTGATCCCGCATTACCTCGTATTCAAATTCCTTCCACCCCACTATGGATTCCTCTATGAGTATCTCGTCTGCCGGAGAGCTTTCGATTCCCGCCTTGGCGAACTCCTGGAATTCCTCCCTGTTGTAGGCAACGCTTCCGCCGGTTCCCCCAAGGGTAAAAGAAGGCCGTATGATGACCGGAAACCCTATTTCCTCCACGACGTCCCAGGCCTCTTCCATGTTATGCGCGATGCCGCTTCTCGGCACCTCAAGGCCTATGTCCGCTATCGCTTTTTTGAAAAGATCTCTGTTCTCCGCTTTTTTTATCGCAGGTATTTTTGCCCCTATGAGTTCCACGCCGTGGCGCTCGAGCACGCCCGACTCGGCAAGCGAAACGGCAAGGTTAAGAGCTGTTTGTCCGCCTATCGTGGGCAGAAGGGCATCGGGCTTTTCCTTCTCTATTATTTTTTCCAGTATTTCGGGAACGAGCGGTTCCACGTAAGTGCTATCGGCAAAATCCGGGTCGGTCATTATGGTAGCGGGGTTGCTGTTTACCAGAACCACCCTGTAGCCCTCTTCTTTCAGTACCTTGCACGCCTGGGTGCCTGAATAGTCAAATTCGCAGGCCTGCCCTATAACTATCGGACCGGAGCCGATGACCATTATGGTTTTTATGTCAGTTCGCTTGGGCATGGAACGGAAAAGCTTGTAACAGGTTGCAAATATATACTTAATAACAAGCTTACAGGCAACATGGAGAGATACGGCTCCC
Organism: Thermodesulfobacteriota bacterium; assembly: GCA_965204035.1. Taxonomy (GTDB): domain Bacteria; phylum Desulfobacterota_D; class UBA1144; order Nemesobacterales; family Nemesobacteraceae; genus Nemesobacter. Next base: position 467,623 of record OZ241964.1, on the reverse strand, counting down.
GCATAGAACTTTACGTCGCGACCTTGATGACCGAGTTATCCGGGGTACGTATACCAAGTTTTCCGTATACAGCTTCCAATGTGTGCCGTATTCACGAGCAATAGCCCGTTCCAAAACAAAATCAAACTACTGAAACATAAAGAGTTCTTATGCAGTCCAGAGGTCAGGAAATTCCTTCGGCCGCATGACTGAGCATATCCCCGATGCTCGTATGATCATCACGCCTGCTCATACTGCACCTCTGCCAACCGCAATATTTCATCTCGAAATCTGGGATGAAGCCCTTTCACGGTGTGCAGTTCCGCATTGCGACCTAGAATCTCAGTCAGCTCGATTTCCAATCCCGCAAGCGTAATAAAACCGATTCGGGCGCCCCGCTCGAATTCCACCAGTACATCTATATCACTGTCGGGGCCGAAATCATCCCTAATCGCCGAACCGAAGAGCGACAGCCGCGTTATGCGGTTACGGCGACAGAACTCCGCAACCGTCTTTTTTGGTATATCTATTTGCACACTCATTTGTTCATGGCATTAAGGTTCAGAGAGACTTTACACATAACGACTGAGTCAATTCCGCACAACTCAACACTCTCGCCCGCTACCCGCGATAAATTATACGGAAGATTACGGCAAAATACACCGAGTGGAAAGACTTGTTCCAACCGGCAAAACACTAGAGATGCTTAGCAAGAATCTGGGCAATTTTTACATGTCAGGCAGCATGGTGAATTTCCTGCTTCCCGCGTGGAAATTCCTGCTGTCGTCTTGGCAAACGCACCGGTAAAGACATAAAGCAGCATGTTTTCCGAATACGGCCTCACAATGTATGCTGTATTCATGAACGACGGACTGTCTCAACAGAAAACCGAACTGCTGGGTGGCAACGAACCGTTTCAGGGAGGGGATGCACCCGCCCTGAAGCTGCTTGACTACTGGAGATGGTCAGGTTCCAATCTTCTGGACAATACCACCCGCGGGATTCTGGCGGAGTTCCTCGTCGCAACGGCGCTCAACCTTCACAAAGAACCTAGAGTAGAATGGGGAGGGTATGACCTGCGCATGGAGTCAGATACGACAATGGAGTCAGATACGACAATTGAAGTCAAAAGCTCCGCGTACGTGCAGTCATGGAAGCAGAAAGAATACTCCCCTATCGAATTCACCATCGCTCCTCGCTTTTGGAGCTGGGACCCCGCAACCGGAGAGAGTACCGGAGGAGACGTTAAGCGACGCTGGGCAGACATGTACGTATTCTGCGTTTTTACGAAGAAAGAACCCCCTTTTAACCCGCTTGACACCGCTGCCTGGGATTTTTACGTTCTTCCAACTAAGGTTCTTAACCAAGAATGCCCGGAGCAAAAAACCATTCGCCTGAGTTATCTCAAAAAGCTCTCGCCGCGCGAGTGCAGTTACGCGAACCTGAAGAAGACTATTTCGGACGTGGAGCGTGAAATTAAGCGACAACCTTGACGAATCTCCAGAATTACTCGACTCAATTCTGAATTCGGCTTTGTTGATGTGAACGCTATCTCAGGATCCGCGATTATGGAATCAGTGAAAAAAAGGACAATTTACACCATAGGTCACTCGACTCATGAGATCGGAAATTACATTTCGCTTTTAAAGCGACACCGGATAAACGCAGTTGCTGATGTGAGGTCAGTGCCGTATAGTCGCTATTACCCGCAATTCAATCGCGAAAATTTGACTGGCTCCCTTCGTGCACACAGCATCGAATATGTTTTTCTTGGCAAGGAGTTTGGCGCGCGAACCGATAATCCTGAATGTTACGAGAACGGAAGAGTAAAGTACCGGTTGCTTGCCGGAACTAGGCTGTTCAGGGAAGGAATAGAGCGGGTCCGTAAAGGCAGCAAACACAAGAAGATTGCTTTAATGTGTGCGGAGAAAGACCCGCTTGACTGCCACAGAACGATTCTTGTAGCACGTGAATTAGTGAGAGCAGGATTAGATATCGCGCATATTCTGGCAGATGGACAGGTGGAACGGCACGACGTTGCGATGAAGCGCTTGTTAGAGCAACTGGGAATGGGAGGCCATCGGGACCTGTTCCTCACCGAAGAGCAGTTGATGGATAAAGCGTATACCGCCAAGGAACGGCAGATTGCTTATTTCAAGAAAGAGTCTGCTTGAGAACCGAAGGAAGCTCAGAAATGAGGAAGCTTACAATGGCTTTCAATAAAAAAGAGTGTACAAAGTCTTTTAAAAAAAAGGCTGTTTTGTCAATATCACCAGCTGCTGTCTGCCAGCCCTAATCCGGACGCTCAACGTATATCTCTTTTCCCTTATCCACAAATTCTCTGGCCTTGGAATCAAGCCCTTCCTGGACGGCGTCCATCTCCGAGAGACCGTGTTCTTTTGCGTAATCCCTTATATCCTGCGTGATTTTCATCGAGCAGAATTTCGGACCGCACATGGAGCAGAAATGCGCAACCTTGGCCCCTTCGGCAGGAAGGGTCTCGTCGTGAAACTCGCGCGCCGTATCCGGATCAAGAGAAAGATTGAACTGATCATTCCACCGGAATTCAAACCTAGCCTTGCTGAGCACGTTGTCGCGAAGCTGCGCTGCGGGATGACCCTTCGCAAGATCTGCCGCATGCGCGGCGATCTTGTAGGTTATAACCCCGTCCTTTACGTCCTTTTTGTTTGGAAGACCGAGATGCTCCTTCGGGGTGACGTAACAAAGCATAGCGGTTCCGTACCAGCCTATCATAGCCGCCCCTATGGCGGAAGTTATGTGGTCATAGCCAGGTGCTATGTCGGTAACTAGAGGACCCAAAGTGTAAAAGGGAGCTTCTCCGCATATCTCAAGCTCCTTGGTCACGTTCTCCCTTATCATCTGCATAGGAATGTGTCCCGGACCTTCTATCATGACCTGAACGTCATGCTTCCAAGCTATCTGGGTAAGTTCCCCGAGGGTATCAAGCTCGGCGAACTGCGCGGCGTCGTTCGCATCGGCTATGGAGCCTGGCCGAAGGCCGTCTCCCAGAGAAAACGCTATGTCGTATGCTTTCATTATCTCGCAGATCTCTTCGAAATTGGTGTAGAGAAAACTTTCCTTGTGATGCGAAAGACACCACTTGGCCATTATTGACCCGCCTCTTGAAACTATCCCTGTAACCCTGTCGACGGTAAGAGGGATGTAGCGAAGGAGCACTCCCGCATGTATGGTGAAGTAGTCAACCCCTTGTTCCGCCTGCTCTATAAGAGTATCTCTGAAGATCTCCCAGGTAAGCTCCTCCGGTTTTCCATTAACCTTTTCAAGTGCTTGGTATATGGGAACGGTTCCCACGGGAACCGGAGAATTTCTTATTATCCACTCCCTGGTTTCGTGGATGTTGTCCCCGGTCGAGAGGTCCATTATGGTGTCGGCTCCCCACCGGCACGCCCAGACCGCTTTTTCGACCTCCTCCTCAATGCTTGAGGTAACGGCGGAGTTCCCAATGTTCGCGTTTATTTTCACGAGGAAATTACGCCCTATTATCATGGGCTCGCTTTCTGGGTGGTTTATATTGTTCGGAATTATGGCACGCCCCGAAGCGACTTCCTCCCTGACGAACTCGGGGGTGATGCAGCCGGTCTGAATGCGCGCGTCGAAGTCGACTCCCTCGTGGTAAGCCCCGAGCTGTCCGTAGACCTCACTCAGTTCGTCGATTCTCTGGTTCTCCCTTATGGCGATATACTCCATCTCGGGCGTTATGACTCCCCTTTTCGCGTAGTGCATCTGGGTTACGTTTCGCGAGGGCGAGGCGCGAAGGGGCTTTCTTATGTTCCCGAAGGTTATCCCGTTTGCCCTCTCAAGCCTTTTTCTGGCGAATTCCGAGGAAAAATCGGGCAGCTCCGAGACATCTCCCCGTTCCCTTATCCACTTTTCGCGAAGCGACGGCAGACCCCTGTGAACGTCAATGTCAACTTCGGGATCAGTATAGGGACCGCTTGTGTCGTAAAGGGTTATCTTGAAGCGGTCAGCATCCGGTGCGTCCGAGAGAAAATCGTCGGTTTCAACCTCCCTCATAGACACCTTTATGTCATGGATTTTCCCGTCCACATATATCTTTTTTGATTTAGGAAAAGGGTCTCTGGTTATCACGGACCCGGTAGGTATTTTCTCTTTTTTCCGAGAAGAACTCATGAGCAAAGACTCCCTTGCAAAAAACGCTTCGGACATTGATTAGTTTAGGGGATTATAGGTTCCTTTACAAATAATTTGGGCCTTGCATACATAACTAGACAAGATGAGAAATGAGGAACTCGGTTTTAGAAAAATCCTCTATAGGGAAAAGTTGCACCTAGTTTTCTGATTAGGACCGGTCAATCATATTATATTGAAATCACTTGATTATTTGTCCAAAATTTTCTTGACAACAATAAACTCCTTTTATAAGATGAGGGAAAACAGTTGGGACTTATATAGATAGCCAGACAAAAAAAGATAAACGAAAGATAAGCGAGGATAAGGGGGTATGGACAAAAAAGAGAGCAAAACACCGAGAGAAAAACGTCAAATTCTTCGTCTTCTGCTTCTGAAATTACGAGATCAAGATATCCAAGAAGTTGAAGCTCGTTGGATAGGTAGCAAAAAACCTGAACCTGATGTTCCTGAAAATGCCGTGAGAGTGTCTCTTTATATCACTAGCGAGGTTATGGCTTCACTTGATGATGATATGTACGATGACCTTTGCTTAATCATGCCTAATTAAAACGAAAGACTGTCCTAACATTGGGATCCACTTTTTTCTCATCTTGTCTAGTTATGTATATAACTCCCAATAATTTGGATAACAAAAACACCTTGGTGATGCCTTGATCCGTCAGCGGGAAATCCTGTAAACGGCCCCCCTGCGGTCATCGGATACGAGCAGTGCTCCGTCGGGGGCGACTAGAACGTCAACTGGCCTCCCCCAGGCAGTTCCGTCACTCCCAAGCCACCCATGGGCGAACACATCGTATGAAGTCGCGTTCCCCGATTCGTCGAGGCGCACTGAGGTCACCCTGTAACCTATGGGTACGCTTCTGTTCCATGAGCCGTGCTCCGCGATGAAAATCACGTTTTTCCAAGACGCGGGAAACATGGAACCCGTATAGAACCGCATGCCGAGCGCCGCAACGTGTGCGGGAAGCTCCCATTGGGGAGGAGTAAATTCGTCGCAGCCGCGCTCCGAGCCGAACTGCGGATCCTGAATTTCTACCCCGTGGCAGTAAGGAAAGCCGAAATTAAGTCCGGGTTCCCCGGCACGGTTAAGTTCGTCTGGAGGGCTGTTATCATTAATCTGCTGGTCCCTGCTGATGTTGTCCCTTCCGTTATCAGTAAACCAGAGCACGCCAGATTCCGGATGCCAGTCAAAACCCACGGTGTTTCTCACTCCGTGGGCGAAAACCTCGAAGTTCCTCCCGTCGGGGTCGACCCTCAGGATCGCTGCGTAGCGCTCGTCGTCCCTCTTGCAGACGTTGCACGGCGCTCCGACCGGAACATAGAGTTTTCCATCCGGTCCGAACCGGATGAACTTCCACCCATGATGCGTATCCCTGGGAAGCGTATCAACTATAACTACGGGGGCAGGAGGAGATGGGAGACGGCTTTCGATCCCGTCATAGCGGAGAATCCGGCTTATTTCCGCAACATAAAGGGCCCCGTCCCGAAACGCAACGCCGTTTGGAGTATTGAGGTTATCAGCAATTACATGGACAGTTTCGGCGTAGTTGTCGCCGTCCGTATCGCTAAGGGCATACACGGTTCTGGATCTAGTGCCGACAAACAAGGTGCCATCGGTTCCAAGGGCAAGCGAACGCGCGCCGGGCACTTGATTTGAATAAAAGGAAATCGAGAAACCCTCGGGAAGAGATATGCGTGAGAGCATTGGGTCCGCTGGGATCTCCGAGGGCGCAGGTTCCCCGGGAGTTTCAGCAGGCATCTGCTCTGCAGAAGTTTCCTCGGGCATCGATCCTGACGGAGCCTCAATACGCCCGTCCGGCGCGGTTTTTTCCCCGCAGCCACAGGCAGACAGCAGAAAAACAAAAAGAGAAGGAATTAGTACCCTGAAAGTACTCGGCATCGCAACCTCCCAAGTATAAAAGCACTCTCAACCCACCGAATGTTAACCGGAACATCTTCGCGTGGAAACGGAGCAGGATCGAAAACCCTTACTTTGGCGCGCCGTTCACTAAATCGAACACTTGGGTAAAGTTATTACCCAGTTCATCAAAGAGGTTCTGTTTATGTCTTATCTCATCCTGGGTATTGAAACGTCATGCGACGAGACTTCCGCAGCAGTGGTAAGAGACGGAGAGCAGATGCTCTCAAACGTGGTCTCCTCGCAGATCGACGTTCATAACGCCTTCGGCGGAGTCGTCCCGGAAATAGCGTCACGCATGCACACGGAAATAATCCTCCAGGTGATCAATCAAGCACTCGAGACCGCCGAGACTTCAGCGGGGGAAGTTGATGCCATAGCGGTAACCCAGGGGCCCGGACTCATAGGCTCGCTCATGGTCGGAATTTCAACCGCGAAGGCACTTGCGTTCTCCCACGGAAAACCTCTTGTGGGAGTAAACCATCTGGAATCGCACATAGCAGTGGCGCATCTGGAGAACGAAATCGATTTCCCGTTTGTCGCACTCATAGTTTCCGGAGGACACACGAACCTTTACATGGTAAGGGGTTTTCTTGACTTCGAACTGCTCGGAAGTACGAGAGACGATGCCGCGGGAGAGGCTTTTGACAAAGGAGCGAAGGCCCTCGGGCTCGGGTATCCCGGAGGAGTCGAAATAGACAGGCTTTCAAAAAACGGCGACCCCGACGCCATCAGTTTTCCAAGACCGTTTAATAATGAATCCCCTGATTTCAGTTTCAGCGGACTTAAAACCGCTCTTCTTAACCACATAAGGAAAAACCCGGTTAAAAGCGAAGAGAATCTCTTTGACGTATGCGCAGGGTATCAGGAAGCCATAGTGGAAACACTTATTGACAAGACGCTTAACGCTGCGGGGAAAAACGGAGTGGGGAGCGTCGTTTTAGCAGGAGGGGTAGCCTGCAACTCAAGGCTAAGGCAGCTAAGCGAAGAAAGAATAAGAAGCGGAGGAATAAATGTTTTTATCCCCTCGCCCGCTCTTTGCACCGATAACGCAGCCATGATAGCCACGCTCGGTTACCACATGTACGCGGATAACAGGGTGTCTGCGCTTGATATATCCCCTTATTCAACCGCCAGAAGGAACCAAAAAAATCACGTTTCGTAGTCTACAACAACCGCATCTGTTGTTACCTGCCGGATGAACTGCGCGACCTTTACGTGCTCGGGGTGCTCCTTGTAGATCTCAAGATCTTCGCTCGATTCGAACTCGGAATAAAGAGCAACATCAAACGATGTGGGAAGTTCGTTAGAATTCCTGCCGATCTCCATGGTCTTTATCTCAGGAATGGAACTTTTGAGGCCCTCGAGTTCCTCCTTGATCCTGTCCATGAGCTCATCCTTGTCCGTCCCTTCGTGCGACTCCTTGATTTTCCACATCACTATATGCTTTATCACTTGGGTCTCCTTGGGAAAAGTGTCTGTACCTTTCCAAAGCAGTATAAATTATTTTCCGTAGAATTGCGAAAAATCCTCTATCCAGACAGTTATCCGGCTTCTGACAACAAGTATATTATGCCGATAAAAGCGGATAGCAGGGTGTCTGTGCTTGATATACCCGCTTATTCAACTAGCAAAGGCGGAACCAGAGAAATCACGTTTCGTATTCGACAAGAGCCACGTCCGTTCTTATCTGCCGGATGAACTTCCCGACCTTTAAGTGCTCGGGATGCTTCAGGAAAACTTCGTAATCTTCTTTCGAGTCGAACTCAGAATAGAGGGCTACATCGTACGTGACGGGAAGCTCGCTAAAACTCTTGCCAAGCTCCATAGTCTTTATCTCTGGAACGGCGCTTTTCAGTCCCTCTATTTCCTGTTTGAACTCGGCAATAAGCTCATCCTTGTTCATTCCTTCGTGTGAATCCTTCAGTTTCCACATCACCATACGTTTTATCATCTGAGTCTCCTTGAAAAAAGTTTCTGCAGTTTTTCCAAACAATGTAAATTCTTTTTAACAAGATTGCGAAAAAGCCCTTGGTCTTGTCCGGGCGGTCAGCCGACTTCCGGAAATTAAGTATATGATGAAGTATGTTATGCTGGCAAAAAAGGTATGATTTGTTTTTATGTGGGAAAAAAAAGAGATATTCAGCGAACTTCCGTTCGTTTCGAATTTCGAGAAAGACAAAACCGATTTCCTGCTTAAGATAGGCGAACTGATAGAAGTGCCGGAACGCTACGTCCTCACCAAACAGTTCGAGCCGAGCCATTCTTTCTACTTCCTTGTAGAAGGTCTGGTGAATTTTTCGATCAGCGTCGAAGACAGAACCAATGAATTCTCGGTGGGCAAGAGCGACGAAAAATTCACTCCCGTAGGCTGGTCGGGCTTCCGCTCTCCCAAACGTTACTACACAACTATCACATGCGAGAGGCCCTGCGTCCTGCTAAAGTGGAGTCACCAGAATCTTGAAAAATTCTTTGACCAGGAACCCCTTCTGGGATGCGAATTCCTGCTTTTCGTTCTCGGCAAAAGCATAAACCTTCTAAAGCATGTCAGAACCGAGCTTGCAGAATACAACAACGTCAACTGGGACATCGAGGCGGGGAAAACGGGCGGTTTTTCTCAGGAAGGGAAATACATATCCGTACCCAACCCGCTCCAGCTTCTGAGGCAGTCTCCTTTTTTCGAGGTTTTCCCCGACAAGACATTGCGCCAGCTGGCAAAAGCGACCCAGAAAAAATACTATCTAAACAACGAACCCATATTCAACCAAGGGGATGCTTCGAAAGGAATAGACATACTGGCTTACGGAAAGGCGGCACTGTGCTTCTCTCCAGACGGGGCGCAGGGAGGGATCGAGGAATCCGCCGCGCTTCATCTGATCAACCTCCCGGGATACATGGTCGGATGGATGGGCGCCGCTCCCGCCGGATCAAACGATGTCACCGCGGTTGCGAGCAGAAACTCGGTGATCTATCACATAAGCTCCCGCAATCTTCACAAGATCCTGAATCAGGAACCCCACTCGGCGCTGGCTCTGGCCAGAAGACTTTTGTGGCTGGTGTCGATCCGGCTTCGAAATGCCCGCGCGGGGCTAATATCGCAAAGATACGAGCGAGAAATACTGGCCATAAGCAACCTTATCGAGCAAAACTCCATGCAGCTAAGCGTAAACTCCCACATTCATAAGCTTCCCCATCTGCTAAACAGTCCTCTTACGCTTGATGACGCTTTCCGGCTTCTGTTCAGACTGGAGAAAGAAGGCGAGAGCCTTGAGAGGGAACTGTCCCGTCTCAGCCTTGATATTCTCGGAAAAATCTACAAGGAATACAATTTTTTCGAGGGTTTGAAAAATGTCTACCAGTCCGTGACCGCCGCGCCCAAGTCACTTTCTCCGAGCGAAATAAGAACCATGGCGGCCAAGCAGTTCGCCGGAGTCTTCAACAGCACTCCTTACGTAATTGAAGGCTGGGAGAACCTGCCAGATGAGCCGGGACACATCTTCATATACAATCATCTGCTGAACCATCCCTACAACACCCTTCCCAACCATTTTCAGATTACGCTCGATTCCCACTTCATAAGTTCGATGGTTCTCTACGCCAAGTACGGCGAGGCCGGGATCCGCGTCGTACGCGTTCCAAGGGCGGAAGAATACGGACATGAATACTACTATGAGAGGCTCGGGCACATAAATGTTTACACCGACGAATCCGATCTCTCCCAAGGAACCCCCGAGCGGAGAAAAGCTTGGAGGAAAAAGTTCTATGAAATGGCCAAGGAGCATCTAGGAAAAGGATTTAACATAGTAATAAGTCCAGAGGGGACCAGCATGACGACGGAGGAATCTCCCGGTCCGTTCAAACTCGGTGCTTTTCTTCTGGCCGCGTCCGTTTCACCTGAGCCCTACATCGTTCCCGTAGCGGTGGCGAACTTCGACAAAAGAATAAACCAGAACGTGTTCTCCCTAGTGATAAAAAAGCCCTTCAGGGTCTCCGATCACGTAAAAAATCCGGGAGAGAACAAAGACAGGCTCTTTGAGTTCGTCAGGGAATACGGAAACGAGTACAGGAAATATGTGGAAGAGGCGGCAGGACTCGCAAAGCGGGCGGAATCCACCAAGATAAATTTAAAAACCTTTGAGCAGGTTGAAAAAGAGTTCCCAGTAATCGATAAAAACCTGTTTGAACAGGACATAAGGATCCTTGAGAGACGTCATGTCGGGAAAAAGAGTGACGCGACGGTATTTTACGGCAGTTCAAGTTTTCGCCTCTGGAGGGGCATGGCAAGGGATTTCTCCGATTACAACGCCTTGAATCTTGGTTTCGGAGGCGCCAGGATAGCCTACTGCCTGCACTATTTCGAGCGGCTTATAAAGCCTAATGACGTTAAATCCCTAGTCTTCTATGCAGGCGATAACGACATAGGGGATGGCTGTATTCCCAGGCAGGTGCTGAATTTCTTTGTGGATTTCTACTACCGCTTCAGAGAATCCTACCCCCATACGAAATTTACCTTCGTCTCAATAAAACCGAGTCCCGTAAGGTTCCATTTTCTTGACAGAATCAAGGCGTCAAACGATCTCGTAAGGCAGTTTCTGTCAAGAGAGCCCAACACCTTTTATCTGAATGTCTACGACTACATGCTAAATGAGAATGGAGATATAAGAGAGGAGCTGTTCACTGAAGACGGCCTTCACATGAACAGAAAAGGATACGCGTTATGGAAAGGACTGTTTTTAGCAAACGAAAAGGAAATTTTTTACGACCCCGGATCCGAGGAATTTAAAGGGCGGGTTAAAATGCTCCCGGAAACAGAAACCCGTACGCAAGCACCCTCCGACCTGACTTGAAGTAGCCCCCCCTATTGCCGACCGCGCTCCCGCCCCGAAGAGGGGATTAGAAGCCACATCTTTCTTTTCGAGTGGCGTCCCCAGCTCGGAGAGAGCAGAACGTAATTGCCCCAAAGGAGCGGCGAACCACCGAGATTAAAAGAGAGCTTGGAGAGTCCTTCGTGACTCGGAACGTACCTTCCGGAAACTGAAAAATCAGCTTTCGCCGAGCAGCACTGTCCACAGAGAAAGGCCCAAAGGTCATTTTCTTCAAACTCGATCCCGATAGCCTTTTCTCTCTTGTCCATCCATTCCGCGTTTGGAAAAACCCAGTGGCGATGACCGTCTGAGAGTTCGAGTGAGAGAACAAAACAGGTGGTTTCCGAGACGATTTTCCTAACAGAGTATCTGAGAGTTGAGTTCATGGAGCAGTCTCAGGCCGTGGAGAGCAAGGTCCTTGTCGACCCGGTTCACGCAGGCGCACTCCTCAGAGATCGCTTCGGCAAACCCCCCGGTAATTACGATTTCGGGAGAAGAACCCATCTCCTCTTTGAGTTTCGCGCAAAGCCCGTCAATCATTGAGGCGTAACCGTAAAACAGACCCGACTGTATGCACTCGACGGTATCTTTGCCTATCGCCTGCTCGGGCTTCTCGGGATCAACCTTCGGAAGCTTGGAAGTTCCGTGGTAAAGCGCCACCGTGGAAAGCTCGATCCCCGGGACTATGACTCCGCCCAGATACTCTCCTTTTTCGGAAACGCAGTCAAAAGTGGTCGCCGTACCTAGATCAACTACTATCACACTTCCACCGAAGCGGTGGTACGCCGCAACGGCGTTTGCTATCCTGTCGGCTCCGAGCTCCTCTGGATTGTAAATCCGGATCGGCATTCCCGTCCTTGTCTCAGGACCCACAATTATGGGCCGGTGACCGAAATATTTCTCCACCAGTTTCGCCACCCCCTCCTCCATCTCGGCGACCACGCAGGAGAGTATGGAACCGCTGAACGAAGAGGGAGATATGTCTTTCTCGTCCATCTTCCCGAATAAGATAATTCCATAGTCATCAGGACTCTTGGTTCTGTCGGTATCAATTCTGAAACTGTATACAAGATCCTCTCCGGAAAATATTCCGACCATTATACTCGTGTTGCCAACGTCAATTGCGAGAAGCATAGCGAATTAAACCTGATTATTTTGATCCAGCCTGTTGACCGAAGGCCACAGGTGCTCCAAAACGATGAAACATCTTTATTCCAGCGGAGAAAAACCGGTTTCGAGGGGAGTATAACTTAAAAACGAAACAAATCGAAGCACTAAAATTTCCTTGGATATTGATACGAAAACAGGTCCCTAAAATAAACAAAAAATTTACAACCTTTCCTATACGAAATTGTGTTATAGTGGAACTATTAAGTCCTATGAGGAGGAATTTTATTATGTGGAAGCTTTACAATAGCCTTGCGTTGCGCCGTTTTCAAGGGATACGTGGTCTCGGAATTCTTGCTTTATCGGTGGCATTCTGCCTTACGGGAGCGCTTGCGCTTTCATCATGCGATGATGACGATGACGAAGCGGCAGCGGAACCAGTTGAGATGAGAGGGTTCTATACCAGCGTTAATGCGGATGGGGACACGGATTGTACAAGTGAAAGGGTCCAAATTTTTTCTGAGGGGGAAGAAGTCGCTGAGAGGGAATCTAACGTCACGCTCGTCGCCCGCGGCACCCTTTTCGGAGATGCGTACTTCCCGCAAATTGGTATACAGGTCGGCGAGAGTGCTTATAATCCGGGAACCATCGTAAGTGTCTATGTAAGTCAGACGGGAGAGGTTTTTGACAGGCCCGGATCATATTTTCTTGCTGCCAGAACCGACGATGATATTCCCGTTGCTGAGGGAGAAACGATATATACCGGTTATTGGTCGGGCTATGCTTATCGCCCGGGAGGAGAAGGTACGCCCAAACCCGTAGTAGTCTGCCCATACGTGCTGATACCGGCAAGTACTGATGTTTCAAACAACATAGAAGACGGCAACTGTGGACCAGAGGACCAAAACACTCCACACTCCGCATTGGCAAAATACCTAGAAAAGGAGGACGGCAGTCTCAAGGATTGCCTCATACTTCTGGAAGCGGGTGGAAATGGCGTTTTGAATCTTCGTTAACCAAATCCAGTTCTATTTCGAGTTAATAACTGGAACTCCGCTAAATGGCGGGAAACAGATCAGGAGCGGACATGCGGTCAACAATCCGACCTAGCATGTCCGTTCTCTCGCCTTCTGATCTACTAAACCAGTTCCAAGCTTCGCACTAAGTTGGTTTTTGACAAAATCCTAGGGGAAAACTACTATTTCACGGCATCCGGAAGGAAAAAAAGTGAGAATAATAGTCACAGGCGGAGCGGGATTCATAGGTTCCTGGGTATGCGAAGCGTATATCTCCGAGGGCCACGAGGTCCTCGTGGTCGACAACCTCTCAACGGGATCTGAGGACAACATCCCTCCTGAAGCTGAATTCGTTGAGTGTGACATAAGGGATTCCGCCCGACTTGAAAAGGCATTTCGCCAATTCCGCCCCGAAGTCGTCAACCACCACGCAGCACAGATAAACGTAAGAAATTCCGTCGAGAACCCCAGCTTTGACGCTGATGTAAACATAGGCGGTTCCCTTAACGTTCTTAGACTCTGCGTGGAGCACAAAACCGAGAAATTCATTTTTTCATCCACTGGAGGCGCTCTCTACGGAGAACCAAAGAAACTTCCAGCCAGTGAGTCGACCCCCGCTCTTCCTCTTTCCCCCTATGGAATCTCGAAACTCTCAACGGAAAATTACGTGAGGTACTACTCTAAGAGCCACGGTTTTGGACACGTGATCCTGAGATACGCAAACGTGTACGGAGAAAGGCAGAATCCCGAGGGAGAGGCCGGCGTGATAGGGATTTTCTGCGAGAAAATAATCAGCGGAAAGACCTGCATCATATTCGGAGACGGAGAACAGACAAGGGATTACGTGCACGTCTCCGATGTCTCGCGGGCAAACCTGCTCGCCGCAACCCTCAAAGAAGAAGGAACTTTTAACATAGGAACCTCGATTGAGGTCTCTGTAAACGACATAGTGCGCACACTGGGGGAAGTAACTAAAACCGAATTCACGACTGTTCACGAAAAAGAGCGCCCAGGAGAAGTAAGAAGGATAAGTCTTGACTGCTCCCTGGCAGAAGAGAGGTTCGGATGGAACGCGCAGGTAACCTTGCGCGAAGGCCTTTTTAGAACATGGAACTGGTTCTTGCAGGGAAGAAATTAACGGGAGACTGAAGTCCCTGTCTTTGAAAAAACCTCGCTCGTGGTTAGAATTGTTTTTCCTTCGGAGGATGGATAATGCAGGATAATGAAGAATTTTTTGATGTACGGATTTACAAAAGATATATAGAAGAAGGGCATATTACCCAGAAGGATTACGAAAAACGCATAAAATCCCTGCCCGACGTAAGTGACAAGGCAACATCCCTTGTCATCGACGAAGAAGAGGAAACCGGAGACCAGGAAGAATAATGGAACGCTGGGAATACAAGGTAGTCTCGACTGATGTGCTTGTTAAAAGACCCCAGGACCATGATATAGCGGTCTACAAGGAAGAGGCTGATTCAAGAAGGGAGAACACCAGGGAAAGCCTTGAGGATTCTCTTGTCTCGCTTGGTAAGGACGGCTGGGAACTTGCCACCATCACGGGCGAATTCGCCATATTCAAAAAAAGGGTCAGCTAGATTTCACTGCCATTCTATGGTGCCGGGAGGTTTTGTGGATATATCGTATACGACCCGGTTTATTCCCTTTACCTCGTTTATGATCCTTACTGAGATTTTCCCGAGCAAATCATAGGATATCTTCGACCAGTCGGCGGTCATTCCATCCGTACTGCTCACAGCCCTCAGGGCACAGACGTTTTCATAGGTGCGCTCATCGCCCATCACTCCCACCGTCTTTACAGGGATAAAAACGCAGAAGGCCTGCCATATCTCATCATAGGCCTCCGATTTTTTAAGCTCGTCTATAAAAATGCTGTCCGCATGCCTCAGTATGGAGAGTCTCTCGCGCGTGACTTCTCCCATTATCCTGATCGCAAGACCCGGACCGGGAAAGGGATGGCGGCCTATAAGAGAGGAAGGAAGCCCGAGAGCCTTGCCAACGCTTCTCACCTCGTCTTTGAAAAGTTCCCGAAGAGGCTCTACTATCTCCAGGTTCATTTTTTCCGGAAGCCCTCCAACGTTGTGGTGGGACTTTATGACGGCCGAAGGACCCTTGACGCTCACGCTTTCGATAACGTCGGGATAAAGCGTTCCCTGGGCGAGAAAACGGACATCGGATATCCTCTCAGCCTCTTCCTCAAAGACCCTCACGAACTGCTCGCCCATAATCTTTCTTTTCGTTTCGGGATCCTCAACACCCTCAAGATGAGAGAGAAATCTCTCAGAGGCATCCACGTGAATGAAATTCATCTCAAACTCGGAAAAAGCGTCGCAGACCTCCTGGGCCTCATCAAGCCTCATGCACCCCGTGTCAACAAAGATACAGTAAAGCCTGCGACCCACAGCCTCGTTAATAAGAGCCGCCGCGACCGAGGAATCCACTCCCCCCGAGAGCCCGCATATGATCTTGTCGTTCCCGACCCTTTCCCTTATATAGTGTATTGAATGCTCTATGAACGAGCCCGCCGTCCAGTTCCCGGCAAGCCCCGCCACTTGGAAAAAGAAATTGGAAAGTATCCGGGCTCCGAATTCCGTATGCATAACTTCCGGGTGGAACTGCACCCCGTAGATGTTTCCGCCCGCGTTTCTTACCGCCGCGCACTCCGTGTTCTCGGTATCGGCTATCGCTGTAAATCCCTCGGGCACCCTCAAGACCCTGTCGCCGTGAGACATCCATACTCCCGAGGTCTTCTTCACGCCCGAGAAAAGCGGGTCTTCCGTTACCAGATTCAAGACGGCGGGACCGTATTCCCTCTTCTCGGAGCGCTCGACTTCCCCGCCCAGCTGGAAAACCAGCACCTGAAGCCCGTAACAGATACCCAGGACCGGTATCCCCAAAGACAGTATTTCCCCATCCACCCTGGGAGAACCATCCTCCCAGACGCTTGAGGGTCCCCCGGAGAGTATTATGGCCCCCGGAGGGTCTTTCTTTATTTCGTCTGTGGCGGTGTTATAGGGTTTTATTTCGGAATAAACCCCGAGTTCCCTGGTGCGCCTGGCGATAAGCTGCGTATACTGGGAACCGAAATCAAGAACAAGAACTTTTTCCCGCATTTTATGACCGCCTCCCCCGTTGCGATAAAATCCGAAGAACCCTGAAAGGTAAACCGCGCTTCCTGAGGCTGACTTTACGAGATAAGAAAACCGTTATCACCCGATCCTGTAGTTGGGAGATTCCTTGGTAATTACAATATCGTGAACGTGACTTTCCTGAAGCCCGGCATTGGTAATTTTTACGAACTTCGCGTTTTCCTGAAGTTGTTTTAGAGTCGCGGAACCGGTGTAACCCATTCCCGCGCGAAGTCCCCCGACAAGCTGATAAATTATGGCCCCTATATTGCCCCTGTAAGGAACCCTTCCCTCTATTCCTTCGGGAACAAGCTTGGCCTCCATCATCTCATCATCCTGAGCGTAGCGGTCCCTGCTCCCGGCCCTCATCGCTTCAATGGAACCCATGCCACGGTAAACCTTGTAGGTTCTCCCCTGATAGAGAACAACCTCCCCAGGGGCTTCGTCCGACCCGGCGAGCAGGTTTCCTATCATCACAGAATCTGCTCCGGCGGCAAGTGCCTTTGTTATATCCCCGGAGTATTTTATCCCTCCGTCGGCTATTACGGGTATGTCGTGCTTTTTCGCCACGGAACAGACTTTTCTTATGGCGGTTATCTGCGGCACCCCTATGCCGGCTATCACGCGCGTCGTGCATATCGATCCGGGACCGACCCCCACCTTGAGACAATCCGCACCGGCTTTTATAAGATCCTCGGCCGCTTCGGAGGTGGCTATGTTGCCGGCCACCAGAGCTATATCCGGGTACTTTTTTCTTATACGGGCCAAGCTGTCGAGCACTCTTTTCGAATGTCCGTGTGCGGTATCGACCACTATTACGTCACAACCTGCTGCAATAAGTTCGTCCACCCGCTCCTGGCTGTGCTTGTCAACCCCGACCGCGGCTCCCACGAGAAGCCTTCCCATCGCGTCCTTAGACGCCTTGGGAAACTTTTCTATTTTCTCTATATCCTTCATGGTTATAAGGCCGCGAAGTCTGAAGCTGTCATCAACGACCGGAAGTTTCTCTATCTTGAACTTGTGAAGAAGTTCCTTGGCTTCAAGAAGAGTTGTGCCCTCCTTGACGGTAACAAGCTCCTTTCTGGGAGTCATGACCTTGTCGATCTTAAGGTCCATGTTCTTTTCGAATCTTATGTCCCTGTTGGTGATTATTCCGTGAAGCGTGTTGTCGGACTTTACGACAGGAAGGCCCGAGATGTCGTTTTCAACCATTATCTCTAGGGCTTCGCTAACCCGGGTTCCGGGACGTACGGTCAGTGGATTAACTATCATTCCGCTTTCGTATTTCTTTACCCTCTCGACTTCGCCCGCCTGTGCCGGGATGGAGAGGTTTCTGTGGATTATTCCTATACCGCCTTCCTGTGCCATGGCAATTGACGTGCGGAATTCCGTTACGGTATCCATGGCCGCGCTCAGTATGGGAATATTAAGGTTTATGCGCCGGGTAAGCCTTACCGAGACGTCAACCTCGCTCGGCAGAACTTCGGAGTAGCATGGAGATAGTATTACGTCGTCAAAGGTAAGCGCTTCTTCAAAAACAAAATCCTGCATAGCAGCTAGCCGGCCTTCTTCGCGGCGGAAACCTTCCTTGCCCTCGGTTTTCTTGTTTTCGGGGCGGGTTTTGGTTTTGCTTGAGCATCAGGAGTCTCGCCCCCGCTCATACTCTGAAAACCCTTGGAGAAAAGGTCAAGAATTTTCTTTCTCGCGTCGGAAGCCTCCACCCCTAGTTCAATCTCTATCTCCTGCTCCTTGTCCAGAAGGTTCAGAAAAACTGACACGATACCCACGTAAGTCGTGTCATCCACTTTTTCAAATCCCATGGATTTCAGAAGCTTTCTCGGAATGAGTGGAAACTGAAAATCAACGGTCTCGACGGATTCTTTGGAGAGCGAACCGTCCTGACTTATGCTTATTTTTATTCGTGTAGATTTCATCGCTTACCCACCGGATTATTTCTATAAAGGGGGTATAGTTTACTAAAAGCGGCTTAATAAAGCAATTTAAGATGCATTTGCGCTGTGACGATTTTGGGGGTTCGGTTTCCGTAATAAGAGCGGGGCCGACACTGCATCAGCCGTATTATGGCAATCCGACAGCCGGATTTTCTTGATTCAGACACAATACGGCACTGATTCCAACGGAGTCAGCGGGTGCTCAAATGGCAATTACTCCTATAGCTAGCCAAAAGTAAAATGAGGAAGGGGGGGGGATAGGCTTAAGTTTACAAGTCATCCAAACCCTGTATCGCTTCCTCGAGCCCGCAGTGTAGCAGGGGATGGCTTGTTAGGACCGAGCGTTTCATATCCTCCTGACACAACTTACTCTTTACTTGACAAACAGTTAAGCAGGAGAATAAAATCCCTACTAGGCTGTATGGAACTTTCACAGCCTGCGATGTTTGGTTGGCATCGGTAGTCTGTCAACCTAAAAGAATAATTCCTTAACAATATGACGGAGCAAGCGGCTAGTTGTAGGGATAATCACCTAAAAATTCCTGCTGACCGGTCCAGCTCCTGTTGGACTGCTTTCAAAGTTCCCGGTAAAGTGCCAAGCAACGCCTTTCGAATTTAACTCTTAGTCTTTGTCAAAGCAGGCATGAGAGATGAAGAAAGCAATTTCAGGCGAAGAAAAATATTTTGACAATACGGGCTTGGGATGCAGCATCGGGTCTAGCGAGGCCTTGCCTGTGGCGAGCCGCCACAAGCTGCAGGACCGCGACGACCATACTTGGCGCTGTCAGGGCGAGAGGTTCGCAGGATGAAATTGTCTCTCAGGCGCCTTGCGGGAGGGAGTAGCGACGAGACTCCGTTCTCGCTGTCGCTTCCGACGCTGTCGGCCGGGATCACCTCGGGTCTCGGTTTGCTGATAGTTCAGGCGGCCTTTGGGACATTCATATTCTCCGGAGCGTTGGCTCCGTATTCCTCCCAAGGCATCGGCCTGATACTGTTCGGGAACTTCGCCGCGTGCTTGCTCATCGCCCTAGCAGGCGGGTACCGTGGTGCAATCGCAGGGCTCTCTCCTGTGCTTGTATTCGTGATGGCGACCATCGCGGCCACGATGAAGGCGGATGCTCAGGTACTTTTCGTGACTACGGTGTGCGCACTGATCATCAGTGCCGTGGCGACGGGGATGTGCTGTCTTCTGGTCGGTCGGTTCCGGCTCGCCAACCTGCTGCGTTTCATCCCGTATCCGGTAGCAGGAGGATTTGTGGCCGGGATTGGGGGGGCCGTCTGTCTGGCAGCCTTGTCCCTGATGGGGGCAAATCTGGATTGGCGGGGGACGGCGTTGCTAGAGCCGACCGTGCTGTGGACATGGCTCCCGGGCCTTGCCTATGGGATGATCTTGTATGGAGCCATTAGGCGTTGGGGAAATCCCGCGATCCTGCCGGCAAGCGTTTTGCTCGCGATCGTTGCGTACCATCTTGCTCTTTCCGCCCTCGGCATTTCCGGGGCCGAGGCCAGAGCGGAGGGGCTGCTTCTTATCAGCACAGCAAAGGGGAGCCTGTGGCCGGTGTTGTGGCCGGCCGACTTCGCACACGTGGATTGGCCCGCGATCGTCGGACAGATACCGCACATGATGACGCTGATCTTGATTGCCCTGATCTGCGTCATCATGAATGTCGCCGGACTCGAGGTTGCCGTGGACGAGGATCTGGACTGGAACCGCGAGTTCCGGGCGACAGGCCTTGCCAGTATCGTTGCCGGATTCGGCGGGGGGACGGTGGCGACCGTCATCGTTCCCGCATCGCTCCGCAGCAAGCTCTTCCGCGCTACCACCAGACTGACAGGAGTAATCGCAGCCTGCGTCATCGGGGGTGCGTTGTTGTTTGGCGACAAAATGCTGGAACTGGTGCCAACCGCGTTTGTCGGTGGCATGCTGGTCTTTGCCGGTCTCGGCATGCTGGACCAGGGGCTGGTGAAGAGCAGGGAACGTCTGCCCGGGCCGGAATACGCAATCATTCTTTTGATCTTCGTCGTCATTCTCTTTTTCGGCCTGCTCGAGGGTGTGGGAACCGGCGCGGTGGCCACCCTAGTGTTCTTCGCCGTGCGTCTCAGCCGGGTGAATACCATCGCATCGCACTTCACCGCGCGCGAGCATCGGAGTAACAAGGCCCGCTCGGTCCCCGATCGTGCCATCCTTCTAGCGGAGGGCAACCGGGTGCAGGTGTACCAGCTTCAGGGATACATCTTCTTCGGCAGTGTCAGTACCCTGGCCAACCGTCTCAGGAAGGCCCTAGACGGCCCATCGCGGCCTGCCTGTCTAATGATCGACTTCTCCGACGTTTCCGGATTCGACTTTTCGGCGGTGAACGTGGTGGCCCGATTCGTCCAGCGGGCAAACGCAGCGGGGGTGCGTGTGGTCTTGAGCGGTCTTTCAGAGAAACTGCGGTTCAGTTTGGAGCGGAACATCGCTCCTTCGGTGTTTGCGGAGTTGTGGCTGGAATCGAACGCCGATCACGGCTTGGAGCGCTGCGAGGACCTCATCATCGCGGCGTGGAAGCCGGATGCGGCCACGATGGAGCAACAGCACGCCTCGTTGTTGGAACACACCGTCGATGACCTTGAGCGCTATCTGGAGCGGCAGGTCCGCTTCGAGGATCTCATCGAAACGCTTCGGCCGTGGCTGACCCCCCGGAATTATGCCGCCGAGGATGTCATCGCAGGACCGGATGTGACAAGCGAAGGTCTGCAGCTACTGCTATCGGGCCGTGCCTCCGTCTTCGATTCCGCAGGTCTGCGACTCCGCCAGTGCGGTCCCGGTGACGTGATCTGGCCGTCCAATCCGGCAGCTGACACGGAAGCAACGGTAGTTGCAGACGAATTATGCTCCGTAATGCTGCTTACTCCCAACGCCCGGAGCTGGATAGAGAAACACGAACAGGAATTGGCAATCGATTTGTATCGATACATGCTTGCCGAGCACTTCAGAACTGAGGCGGACGAGGGTGTGCCTCAGGACGACACAGCAGACCGGGAGGATCCCGCATGATAATTCCAGGTAGCGTGTCGAGGGCGATGAAGACAACCGGGATCTTCGCGCTGGTGTTGGGCCTGTGCGCCCTCTTGGCGGCGCAGGACCCGCCGTCCAAGGTCATCCTGGAAGAGAAGCCCATGCCGGAGGCAGCTTCGGCACAGGCGGGGACCTCAGAGCGGCTGCCTGACATTCTCCGGGAGGTACGTTCCCAGATGGTGCGCGTGGAGGGCGGATCGTTCGTCATGGGGTGTACGCCGGAGCAGAAAAAATGCGGCCCCGACGAGAGCCCGGTGCGTAAAGTGCAAGTCGCCAGCTTCGAGATCGGCAAGTACGAGGTGACCCAAGAGTTGTGGCAGGCGGTCATGGGTGAGAACCCGAGTGCTTTTGACGATTGCCCTCGGTGTCCGGTCGAAACGGTGAGCTGGGACGATATTCAGACATTCCTTCGGAAACTGAACGAGGCAGGAGCGGCCTATCGACTGCCGAGCGAGGCCGAGTGGGAATATGCGGCGCGGGGCGGGCAACGGAGCCGGGGTCACCAGTATCCCGGGAGCAACGACTGGGCTGAGGTCGCCTGGTACTATGAGAACTCCAACAACCGGACGCACCCGGTCGGGCAGAAGAAGAAAAACGAGCTTGGTCTGCTCGACATGTCGGGCAATGTCCGGGAATGGGTGCAGGACTGCTGGAACGACAGCTATGTAGGCGCACCGAGTGACGGACACGCCTGGGAAGAGGGAAACTGTGCCCGACGCATGATACGCGGCGGCAGCTGGTACGGAAAGCCAAACTACGTTCGCTCAGCGAACCGCTTCTGGTACACGACCTACTTCCGCAACAACAACTTGGGATTTCGACTCGCCCTGACACCCAATAAATAGAGGCATGTCGGCAGGTGGAACCCACGGGCCGGTCTTGCCATCCCGCGTGCTGCCCCTAACCCTCGGAGATCACCTCGAAATCCGTAATCTCGATCTGATACTTAAGACCAAGTATCTTGTTCACGGAGAGGTAGAAAGTGTTGAAGAAAACGGTATTGCCGGGCTTTATGTTGGAATTGGCCGAGGCCTCCGTCCCGGTAAGCGCCGAGAGGTCATCCCCGCCTTTCCTGCTTAATTTCTGAAAAGGGTAATCCGTGTCGGCGTTTCTAAGGTCCCGCATCGAAAGGGTGTTGCCCGAGTAAAAGTCCTGAACGTAAACGGTCCTCCCCGATACCTGAAAACTGCTCCTGAGCTTTATGTAGCTGACGGGAACGTCGCTTTCGTTCATGATCTCCCCGCGAACGAAGAAAAGATAACCTTTCTTGGTGGTTATCCACCGGGATTCAGTGTTCCTCACGATCAGTTTTCGGGAAATATCGTCGCTCTCCCAGAACCACCGCTCGGGGAAGAATCCGGATTTAAAGCCCCCAAGACCGAGTGCGAAAACAACCGCTATCAGGATAAACCTGCGAGGGGACTTTTTCTTTTTTACTTCATCTATCCCGTAAAATATCTTTTCCGCGTCCATAAAGTCGCGCCCCGGAGATAAAGAATCTGCAAAACGGCAAGGAACTGCCTTCGCAGGCAGATTATAACCGTAATATCCGCTTTTCCCACAAGCGGAGTTCCCACTTGAGGACTGCGGCAAGGATCATCACCCGAGTCCCTCAACCGCTTCATTTTACAATGCGCATTCTTCAAGCTATAAATATTGAGCAGGAAGAGTTTCAGTTTCCTTCCAGAGCAAGAATCTAACCTCGTAATCAAGGACTATCAGGAGAAAAGACCATGAACAGAATGCTTAAGAATCGAAAAACGGACCTCGGGGTTTTAGTGATAGCGATAGCGATGATTTTCGGTGTTTCCGGAAATGCGGTTGCCCAGAGCGGCAGTTTCTACATTGGCGCTTCAGCCGGAATTGAACGCACCAGCATAGAACACTCAAAAACCGTTGACAGCACAGAACTTCCAGCCAATTATCTGCAGAGCGGAGAGGTTTACAGCACCAGTGACTCGGCAAGCGAAACGGGTTTTGGAGGCGGGCTTTTTTTGGGCTACAGACTTAATCTCGATCCAGGCGGCACATTCTACTTGGGTGTCGAGATTGACGGTCAGTTCCACGGCGGCACGGTAAGCGGAACGCTTCCGGGAGACGGAGAGTCCGATGGCCGAAACCAGTACGGAGAGGCCTGGCCCGATGAGTGGAGCCTTGAGAGAAAGAACAGCTACGGCGTGACGCTTATGTTCGGGGCGTCTCCCCCGTCTCTTGTTTCGTTTCTGGGCCCGGGCGCCGGCATTTACGTTCTGGGCGGCGCACGGCGGGTGGACACGGAGTTAAATGTCGATTTCAACGGCTGTTTAATTGGCGACAGGCACTGCGGACCCAGCGAGTATACCTCCGGCACCAATTCCTACGACGAGACCTTCTACGCGTGGACGGTGGGAGGGGGTCTTGAGAAGATGATCGGAGACAAGGTAGGAATCCGGGGCGAGGTACGCTACACCCAGTACGGAAAGGAAGACCGGGAAACTTTTCCGGATTTGCATGTCAAGGTTCCCACATCGCTTGACGGAACCGAAACCGGTTTTTCAGTAAAAGCGGCCGTGTACTTCTGAACCGTTTTCGGTCATCTGCTTTACGGACCCTCCCGGGTTGATTCCGGAAGGCACTTTCTCCTTTAACGACTCCTCGGGCCACGGAAATTTAACCTGGAGGTTCCAGACAAAAGGGGTTCCGTGGTTTTTCTTACGGAGGCTGTGTTGAAAACCGCCGGTATCCGCGCACTCCGAAACAGATTGAAAAAAATATCCCTTTATGTAATAATAACGCTCATTGCCTTTTTCAGGAGTGGATGAATGAACCCCGCTAACCCTTTTGCGTCCCTTCGGGAAGAAATGGATAAGCATGTCGTCGGACACGATGAGGTGAAAACCGCTCTTCTTCTCGGAATAATCTCAAGAGAACACATCTATATTGAAGGCCCCCCGGGTACGGCGAAGACCATGCTTTCGGAGATCGTTTCCAAGGCGGCCCAGCTTAACTTCTTTTTCTACCAGCTTCACAGAGACACCAGGCTCTCGGAACTTGTCGGGGACCTGACCATAATCAAGGAAGACACCGAACTCGGAGAAAGGATAAGGCAGGATATTATAAAGGGCGGCATACTGACGTCTGAGATCTGCCTTTTAGACGACATATCGCGGGCGCCCGGCGAATCGCTCAACATACTTCTTCGAATACTTAACGAAAGGAAATTCTTCAGCGAGCCCATTCCCCTCCTGACCGCTATAGCGACGAGCAATCCGACGGCTGACGAATACTACAATGAACCCCTTGATCCGGCCAATCTTGACCGTTTCATTCTCCAAGTAAAGGCCTTGGGAATTTCCTACGGTAGAAAATGGGATGAAGCCAAGAAAGTCATCGAGCTTTACGCCGAGAAGCCGTTTGAAGAAAAAATACCGAAAAGGGTAAGCAAAAAGCTTTTCGACAAAAGCTACAAAACCCTTGAAAAAATCCTGATTCCACCCGATGTGCAGGAAGGTCTTGCGAATTTCGCAACCATAATGATCGAGGACTTCGGGCTTAACGAGACCAACTCGCTTATTACAGACAGGACGTTTTTCGTAAAAGCGCTCAAGCTTATCCGCTCCCACGCGCTTCTTAACGAAAGGGATGTATGCTCGAAAGAAGACCTTGACGTCTTAAGATACATGACCGCTTTCCGGGTTCCTCCCGACGTCTACGAACAGATGGACAATATTCTTCGGAATATAGTTCAGGATAAAAAAAAAAGCCAGATGACAAGCTGACCCCGGACCCGGATCAGATACCTGATTCGGAATTCGACCAGGATTTCTCTCAGGAACCCAAGGGGGAAATCCCCGACGAGGAAGCGGACAAAGAAACCGAGAATCCGCTTGCCGAGGCCCAGAAAACCTTCTTCGACGCGCTCAAGGATCTAAAGCAGAACCTTGACAACCAGAGCGAAATGGCTCCTCCGGAAGGCCAGGACGTGCCGAGCGACCCCACCGGAAATCCCCAGGACAGCGGAAACACGGAAAGAGAGGACAAATCCGCGCGCGCCTACATGAGCAGCAAATCCACCAAGGCCGGAGAAGACGACGATACTGTCATCCCTGGAAGGGGAAATACGGAAACTGCCGAGAACATAAAACGCATCATGAGAGTCCTCGAGGGCAATTTCCAGAAAAGCATGGCCAAGAAAACCTCCCACCCGGGAGGTTCCCCCAGGAAATGGAAACGTATGTCCACCTTTGATGAGGTCGAGGATATAGACCCCGTAGAGGCGTTTATATGGTCACAGCACACCTCTCCCAAGCTGCCGCGGGTTCACCTTCGCGAAAAAGAGACGCTCGGAGGAGAAATAGCCATCCTGAGGGACGTAAGCACTTCGATGATGGGAGTTTACAGCGAGTGGTCTTCATCCGTCGTAAAGGGAGTAATAGAGCTTGCGAGAAAAAAGAGGATGAGAATCGGCTATCTCGAATTTAACCACCGCTCAAGAAAACACACGAAGAACTCCCGCTTTTTCACCAGGGACTACAGGTGGATAGAAAAGCTGGCGGAGAGCACAGACTGCTCCGGCAATACCAACTACGAAGAAGCGCTGGGAGCAGCCCTTAAGGAGTTCCGGGGCAGAGGGCTCAGGAATAAGCACATACTCTTTATAACCGATGGGATTCCAACTTCCGGCGACCCCAATGTCGAAGCGCAGAGAGTGCGCGCAAAGAGCATAGGCGTCTGCATACACTCCATATTCATCGGATCGAAGAACTACCCGCCAATACTTGAAATAATCTCAAAGGAAACGGTCGGAACACAGTTCATGGCATCCAAGGGCCGGGACGACATAATACGTATAGAGAGGAAGGACCGGGCTTATCTGCAGGCCGAGCAGGAAAAGATTGCCAGGTCGCAGCATGACGGCTTCGCAAAGGCGTTCAGGGGAGAGTTCTAGCGCACCTGATCAAAGGTGCTCCGGACGCATAACGTCACTGTTTTTCCTTCTTTAGAAGCCTTTTCACGGCATTCTGATGGTCTCCATATGTGCTTGAGAAAACATGGATCCCGTCTCCGTTTGAAACGAAGTAAAGATAGTCAACATCCGCCGGCTCGAGTGCCGCGCGGATTGAATCAAGACCGGGAGCCGCTATCGGACCCGGAGGGAGTCCCGAAACCACGTAGGTATTGTAGGGAGAGGGAAAACTCAGATCTTTTTTTCTAATATTGCCGTCGAACTTCTCCCCAAGAGCGTAAATCACCGTCGGGTCGAACTCAAGCTTCATCCCTTTGTGAAGCCGGTTGCGTATTACGGCGGAGACAAGAGGCCTCTCGGGGGGAAAAGCCGTTTCTTTCTCTATCAGCGAGGCGACGGTCACAATCTCCTTGATATCGGGTTGCATACTTGCGATACCAAGCGTCACACAAGCTTCCCGAAACCTGTCGAGCATCGTTTCAATTACCTTTTCCGCTGAGCAACCAGGCGCAAAGAAATAAGTGTCGGGGAAAAGGAACCCCTCAAGACTCGAAACGTCCACGCCGAGTTTTTTCGTGGAATACTCACCGTTTTCCGCGAGTGCGAGAAACTCTTGCGGGGAAACTATCTGCGAGGCATCGAGAATCCCGGCCATCTGCACAAGAGTAATCCCTTCGGGAAAAGTGACTTTCCTTAAAGACACTTCGCCGCGACGCAGTTTTCTATGAACAGTATAAGGCGCCTCGCCGGCCGAAAACACGTATTCGCCGTACTTAAGCTTCCGATGGGTTCCGCTTAAAAAAGCCGAAAGAAAAAGAATCTCAGCTTTTCTTATCACTCCCTCCCCCTCAAGCTTCTCCGCTATAGCGGACAGGCCAAGGCCTTGCGGTATGTCGACAATTTTTGTCTCAGTTGAAAAACCGTCTAGGAAATAAAACCAGGCAGACAAAGCCAACAAAGCGAAAACAAAAAGCGCTAGTCCCTTTGAGAAACGGTTAAATCCACGAGTCTCGCTCATCTGGAAAGTATTACCATCTCGTTTCGATGGATTATCTCGTCACTGTATCTGTACCCTAGGACCTTCTCTATTTCAGATGATTTCTTTCCGAGAATCTTCCTCACCTCCGAAGAACCGTAGGAACAAAGCCCTCTTGATATCTCAATCTCAGAGGAATTAAAGCAGCTCACAAGCTCTCCTATCTCGAATTCCCCCTCGACTTCCTTTATACCCGAAGGAAGAAGACTTTTGCCTTTTTTGGTAATAGCATCGGCCGCACCCTCGTCCAGTACAAGTTTCCCTTGAGGCTTAAGCGTATAGGCAATCCAGTGTTTTTTTCCCGTAAGTCTCTCCTTTGTCGGAAGTATCAGGGTTCCGTATTCGTGGCCGCTAAAGATGCTCAGAAGAGAATCTTTTCTTTTCCCGTTCGCAATTATGGTGGGCACCCCAAAGGCGGCGGCGGATCTTGCCGCCTGGACCTTGGTTCTCATTCCCCCAGAAGTAGTTTTACCGAAAGTGTCTCCGGCAAAGGACTCTATTCTCGAATCTATCTCCGCGATTGTGGAAAGCAGCTTGGCGTTTTCGTCTTTTGCCGGATCCTTGTCGAAGAAACCTTCCACATTGCTTAGCAGCACAAGAATATCCGCCTCCGTAAGAGAAATCACAAGCGCCGCGAGATTGTCGTTATCCCCGAACATGATTTCCTCGAAAGCAACCGTGTCGTTTTCGTTTATGACGGGAATTATCTCCATCTCAAGCAGCCGCCGTATGGTCTTTCTAGAGTTAAGAAACCTTTTCCTGTCGGAGAACCCGTCACGGGTAAGCAGAAGCTGCGCGACATTAAGGCCGAACTCGGAAAAAGCCTCTTCGTAATTCCTGATAAGATCAGTCTGGCCGCAGGCGGAAATCGCCTGTTTTACGTCTATCTCTACGGGTTTGCTCGAAAGACCCAGTTTCTTCATCCCCGATGCTATGGCTCCCGAGGAAACTATGATTGTCCTCACTCCCCTCTGCTTAAGGTTAAAGACCTGCTTAGCTATCTCCTTAAAAACGGATTCGTTAAGGGACCCGTCGTCGTGGGTAAGCACGCTGCTTCCTATCTTGACGACGGCGGTCTTTACCTTCTTAATGAGATTTTTTCTCTCCTGCTCACTCATGGCGGTTCTATTGTACCCAAATACGAAAAGCCATCCTATTTGACAACAAAGGAGGCTCTTGATATGTTTTCAGTTCGCTTTCATTGCGGGAATAGCTCAGTTGGCTAGAGCGTCTCCTTGCCAAGGAGAAGGTCGCGGGTTCGAATCCCGTTTCCCGCTCCACTCCCCACACTGCTTCGTTCATATTCCGGTCTCTTCGAAAAACTCGCCGATTTTCCGGCGGATCACCATATCAGCCTCGTCGTCAAAAGGAGTCTCCATCAGATTTATGATCACAAGCGCGGCCCCCTTGGAAAGAGCAAGACGGGGAAGTCCGCTTGCCGGAGCAACCAGAAGGGAAGAACCCATAACGATGAGCACTTCGGAGTCTGATACGAGATCGATCGATCTCTCCCATGGCTCTTCGGGAAGAGCCTCTCCGAAAAAAACGGCGTCGGGCTTCAGAATCCCCCCGCACTGCAGGCAGAGAGGAGGATTTTCCCCTCCGGCAACCCTGCTCATCGTGTCATCCATCGGATAGTATTCCCGGCACTGTAGGCAAACGACCCGCCTTACGGAACCGTGGAGCTCAAACACGTTCTCAGAACCCGCCTTTGTGTGGAGGCCGTCCACGTTCTGCGTTATAACGCCACTGAGCCAGCCCTTTTTCTCAAGACGCGCAAGCGCGTAATGGCCCGCGTTGGGTTCGGCGGCCGCCCTTACAGGATAGGATTCCATGGCGTACGAATAGTAATTCTCGGGATTTCTCAAAAACCCGGAAAGTGAGACCACCGACTGGTCCATTTTCTCCCACATCCCCGTCCCGGGGGAACGGTAGTCGGGTATTCCGGATTCGGTGCTTATTCCGGCTCCCGTGAAGGCAACCGCACTGTTGGTTTTCTCAAGCAGTTCTAAAAAGAGCTTTACTTCTCTTTCCATAAAATACGCCCGGCACTATCCGGTAAAAGCAATGAAGTTGGAAGTTCCCTCTACGCTCGCGCACCATCTTCTGACCGACGGATAAATCTCGAGGTCAAACCCCGCTTCCCCGCAAAGCATCGTGTAGGGATAGCACGCAATGTCGGCTATAGAGTAGCTCCCGCAGAGAAACTCGGTTCGGGAAAGGTGGTCTTCAAGAATCGAGAGCGCAACATTCCCTTGTACGTGAAGTTTCTCAAGCATCCCCGGCGGCACCTGATCGGGAGGCAGGAACTTCACAAAATACCTCGCGAGCGCCAGATTAGGATCTATAGTCGTCTTCCCGAAAAAGGTCCACTGCGCAATCAGACCGTAGGTTTCCGGATCATCTGACAGGTAAGGATTCGGAGAGAACTTATTCGCCAGGTAGAAAAGTATCGCGTTTGATTCCCACATAACGAAATCCCCGTCCTCAAGAACCGGGATCTTGCAGTTGGGATTAAGCGCGGAGAATTCCTCCTTTTTATTTTCCCCCGCGAATATATCCACCGTCACTCCCTCGTATTCGACCGAGAGCTGGTGCAGTAGAAGCTTTGCCTTGTAGGCGTTTCCGGAAAGCGGATGTTCATACAGTTTTATCATTTTAGTCCCTCACGTATTGTAAAAACTCTTCATTAAGAAGCTCAGGGCCCAGTATCTCGCGCAGAGTCTCCTTTCGGGGAAACACGTAGGTAACTGCGGCGCTTGCAAGCTTGGTTCCGTCCTCATCCCTTATGACCGAATCGACCTCGACCCGCCTTCCCCTGATTTCCCTTATCTTTGCTCTCACGTCCAATGTCCTGCCGCTTGGGACCTTCTTCATGTAAGCAATGTCTATTTTCGCCGTAAAGGCGATCTTGCGGGTTTCATTGAACATGGCCCAGAAAGAAACCTCGTCGACAAGGGCGCACTGAATTCCCCCATGCACTATCCCCGGCCAGCCGCAGAAGTGCTCTTCGGCAGAGACGGTAGTGAAAACCTCGTCGGTTTCCTGGTCATGAAAGAACTTAAGGCGGAGGCCGTGCTCGTTGTGCGGACCGCACGCAAAGCAGTTATAGCCGGGAAAACCGGAGAGCACGTTTTCGACTTCCTTTATCATCTAGTCCCCTTCCGCGACTTTCGCGACTGCGGCCACAAGCTCTTCGGGCTCAAGGTTTATGACTTTTACCCCCTGGGTGCTGCGCCCGGTATTGCGTATCTGGGAGACGCTTGTTCTTATCAGCTTCCCCGCCTGGTCGCTTATAATCATGATTTCCGTTTCGTCATCTACCTGAAACGCTCCGACTACCTTTCCGTTCTTCTCGGTTATGTTGACAGTCTTTACTCCCATCCCTCCCCTTTTCGCAAGCCTGTACTCGGAGATGCTGGTGCGCTTGCCGTAGCCCATTTCCGTTATGGTAAGTATCTGCGCATTCTGGTTCTTTATGACCTCAAGGCTCACCACCTCGTCCCCTTCTCTGAGATTTATGCCCTTGACTCCAGTCGAGACCCTGCCCATGTTTCTTACGTCAGTGCCCTTGAACCTGATCGCCTTACCGTTCCTTGAAGTGAGAAGCACCTCGTCCTCCTCAGACGCAAGCTCCGCCCCCACAAGCTCGTCGCCATCACGTATGTTAAGGGCGATTATTCCCCCCACGCGGGGATTTGAATACGCCTTAAGCTTCGTTTTCTTGACGATTCCGTTTCGAGTTGCCATGACTATGGAGACATCATCCGAGAAGTCCTTTACGGGCAGCACGGCCGCCACATTCTCCCCCTTGTCAAGGTTGAGCAGGTTCACCATGGCTCTTCCGCGCGCCGCCGGGGAAGACTCCGGCACCTGGTAAACCTTAAGCCAGTAGCATCTTCCGAAGCTTGAGAAAAACAGAATGCTGTTGTGCCTTGACGCGGTGAACAGGTCATTAACGAAATCGGTATCTCTTGTGCTCATTCCGGTTCTTCCCCGCCCGCCCCTTCTCTGGTTCCGGTAAACGCTAAGCGGTATGCTCTTTATGTAACCCCCGTAAGTGGTGGTAACCACCATCTCCTCGTCAGTTATGAGATCCTCGATGGACATCTCCCCGACATCCTCGACTATCTCGGTTCTCCTTGTGTCCCCGAATTTCTCCCTGAGCTCGGTGAGTTCCTCCACGGCAAGATCAAGTATGAGCTTTTCGCTCCCCAGTATTTCCTTAAGTTTCGCGACGGTTGCTATAAGCTCGCGTCTTTCCTCAAGTATCTTGTCTCTCTCAAGTGCCGTAAGTCTCTGAAGGCGCATCTCCAAGATAGCCTGGGCCTGGCGCTCGGAAAGCGCGAACGTCCGCACAAGCCCTGCTTTCGCGACCGCGGGGCTCTCTGAGCCTTTTATGAGTTCCACGATTTCATCCAGATTATCAAGAGCGATCTTGAACCCCTCGAGAATGTGGAGGCGCTCCTCCGCCTTTCGAAGCTCGTACTGGGTCCTCCGGGTAATGACTTCCTTTCTGTGTTCTATGAAGTGGGCAAGCAGTTCCTTCAGGCTGAGAACCTTCGGCTGGTTTCTCACAAGCGCGAGCATTATGATGCCGAAAGAAGTGTACATCTGCGTATGCTTGTAGAGCTGGTTGAGAACCACCTGAGCGTGTTCCCCGCTTTTCACGTCAATAACGAGCCTTATCCCTTCCCTGTCGGATTCATCCCTTATGTCGGAGATGCCCTTTATCTTCTCCTCCCTTACGAGCTCTGCAATTTTCTGGGCCAGCCGCGCCTTGTTAACCTGATAGGGAAGCTCAGTGACGATTATCACTTCCCTGTCCCCTTTTTTCTGCTTTTCTATAAGTACCCTAGCCCTTATCCTTACTATTCCACGGCCGGTGGCGTAGGCGGTGCGGATGTCATCGCGACCGCTTACGAACCCCCCAGTGGGAAAATCCGGTCCCGGCATGATCTCAATAAGCCTGTCCACGGTGATGTTGGGGTCGCGTATCTGGGCCACCACGGCGTCAAGAAGCTCTCCCAAGTTATGGGGAGGAATATTGGTCGCCATGCCCACCGCGATTCCCGAGGAACCGTTTAAAAGAAGGTTGGGCACCTTGGTCGGCAGGACGCTCGGTTCGAGTTCTCCCCCGTCGTAGTTGGGATAAAACTCGACCGTCTCCTTATCCAGATCCTCAAGCACCTCTGAAGAGATTCTTGAGAGCCTTACTTCCGTGTAGCGCATTGCCGCCGGGCTGTCCCCGTCAACGGAGCCGAAATTGCCCTGCCCGTCAACAAGCGGAATTCTCATGGAGAAATCCTGCGCCATTCTGACAAGAGAATCGTAGATCGCCGAGTCTCCGTGAGGATGGTATTTACCCATGACATCCCCCACCACCCTGGCGGATTTCTTGTAGGGGCGGTTCCACACGTTTCCGGCCTCGTTCATTCCGTAGAGAATTCTCCTGTGAACGGGCTTGAGTCCGTCGCGTACATCGGGAAGAGCCCTTCCGACTATCACGCTCATTGAGTAGCTGAGATAGGACTCCTTCATCTCATCTTCAATGTTTACAGTCTGCACTCTGGATGAAGTGTCCATTACTGAAAAAACCCTCCGGAGGAAAGAAAAAGAATGCTTGCGGAATAGACCGGTTAGATCAGTATTTTACATGAATAAATCCATGTCTTCCAGAACAAAACGCGGACTTTATCGGTAAATTGTTCAGGTTATAGAGAAAGTCGTGAAAAGACGTAATTGAATTGCCGTATCGACAATATGTGACAGAGCTTGAATACATCGATGAATAGATTTCGAGGCTCAGTGCACTACCCCCGCTCAAACATCTTGGCAGATGGCCTGAATATATTGTCATAATTGACAATATATTCAGGCTTATGTATTGTACCCCCCGAACAACAACGAGAGGAATCATGGCCGGACGACCGTCTAACAAAGATCAACGACAGTCAGAAGTGATGAAGGCCTACGTTTCGGCCGTCGCTAAGTACGGTCTCGACGGGACAACACTGGAAATTATCGCCAAAACAGCCGGGCTTTCTCGATCACTCATTCGGCATCACCTCGGCAACAAGGCTGAGATGAGTGAGATGCTAACATCTCATGTGTTGGGTGAGTTCGACGAAGCGGCTTCGCAATTACTTACATCTTTACCCGAGAAAGGGGGCTTAGAAACATTGATTAAGTTTATGACGACGCCTCACGAAGATTCCGACCCAGAACTTATTCTTGCTTTTGCAGCACTAACGATGAAGTGCGGCAATAACCCTAAGCTAGCTAAAAGGATTAGAGCCTCAATTGAAAGGTTTGAGCATGCGCTCTGCCAGCTCATTGAGAGTGAATATCCCAAAAATGACAAAGAAAGCATTGAAGCCGTCTCAAACGGATTAGTATCTATCTACTTCAATGTAGTGTCACTTGAATCACTGTCCTTCTCAAAAGACTTCTATCAGCGTTCATGCCTTGCAATGGAAAAACTTGTTAATTCGTTAAAGGAAACAACGAAATATGAATAATTCACGCACCTTAAACTATGTAACCTTTGCAATCCTGATGATATCCACTGCTTTGGGATATCAATTATTCTGGGGGATATTGTTCCTGTTCTGGACGATTTCTAGTTTCCGCTCAGGAAGTACTTTTCTGCTAACCTACGTTACTCGCAAGACCGACCCTTTTCTCTTTTGGGTCATTCAAATCGCTTGGGTGACTTTAGGTCTAATAATGATTGCCGGGGATTTTTCCTAGCTTGAAATGAAGGACAGATATGACCAGAATGATGCACAAGCTGCCGATATCCGCATATACGAGTCAGGACTGGTTTGATCGAGAACAGAAAGAGATATTCTCCAAAACATGGCGATATGCTGGCTTTATTGAGGATGTTGCAGAGCCTGGCAATTATATCTCCGTGCAAGCCGGTCTTAACAATATTTTTATTGTAATGGGGCACGACCGGCGTCTGCGCGCGTTTCATAATATTTGTCGCCACCGCGGAACGCAACTGATTAGAGCAGTCGGTAAAACCAAAAAGGTATTGACTTGTCCATACCATGACTGGACATATGATCTAGATGGCAACCTTATTTCGGTGCCCGATGAAAAACGGGAATTCAAAGGAATAGACAAGTCATGCCTAGGACTTAAGCCAGCTGCCGTCGATGTTTGGCGAGGCATGATATTTATCCATCCAGACCCGGATGCCGGAGCTATTACGGAGTGGGTTGGCGATCTTGAACCGAAACTCGGGCCACATGCCGTAGATAAGCTTCCCGAGTATAAAGATGCGCGCACCAGTTATGAAATCAAAGCGAACTGGAAGATTGTGGTTGAGAACTACATCGACGTGTATCACCTGTCACACTTGCACTCCGGAACCCTTAATATGTATGACCATGCCAAAGCAAAGTACGGGTTTGTTGGTCCTCATTACGCTTTCTGGGAGCCTCTTTCCGAGCGATATGGCGCGGATATTAAGGCTAACGCACCCTACCCGCTAGTTATACCCAGCGAACAGGCGGGTGCGTGGGTTCCAATGTTGTTTCCCGGCATCGGGTTAGCAGAAACAGAAAGCACTTGGACAACATTCATCGTAAAGCCGCTCGCTCCGGATCTTACCAAGGTTGAAAATCGAGTTCGGGTCGCAAGCGCTTCAATCTGGGAATTTGGGAAGCAGGCACTACGATCCAGCTCGTTTTGGTCCAGCAGTTTTGGTGGCAAATACAAACCTGATCCAGAAAACAAAGACGACCCTATGACCAGTGGCGATTTCGTCGCTGAAGATGTTTACGCATGCGAGCAGCAGCAGAAATCCCTCCAGAGCCCCTATTTTGAAGTTGGCCCGGCGTCCGTTGGAGAAAGCCCCATTATCGGCCATCAGGAGATAATACTCAATTGGCTAGAAGGGAAGAAATGAATACCGATTTCTACCCGTTAACAGTTCTTGAGACAAAAACAGGGAGATCCCTATGCGCACGCGCATGGCCTTGGAGAACGAGTAAATTCACAAAGAAGCAACCCTTACCTGCCAGCCCATACCATTTTTCAAAAAACGGCGGTCAAGTTCGATCGATCAGTGATCTCGAATTTCAAGTAGCGCATCAAGGTTCTGAAACGTTTTAAGTAAAGACGCATCAGCCTATCAACTTCAACAGACGTAATTCGTGATATAATCAGGGGAAAAGAGCAAGAAGCTAATTAAGATGCATAAATACTGCAATTTGATTACGGATCTGGAGCAAATCCGGCTTAATCGAGAAAATCGGCATAATCAACATGCGTGTACTTACAGGACAATCCAAGGGAAAAAGACTGAAGGTCCCAAGGGGAAAATCGCTTAGACCCACAGCGTCCAGAATAAAAAAATCCATCTTCGACATACTGGGCACCGAAGTGGCGGGAACAAGGGTGCTTGATCTTTTCTCAGGCTCGGGAAATCTGGGAATCGAGGCCTTAAGCCTGGGCGCCGACTCCTGCGTGTTTGTTGAGAAAAATCCCGCCACAGCGGGGATAATCGCCCAGAACCTGCGTTCCTTGGGATACACTGAACAATCAAAGATACTCAATTTTGATTTCAGAAAAGCATTGAGTATGTTAAGTGCGGAAAATCGCGGGTTTGATCTTGTTTTCGTCGACCCCCCGTATGAGCTTTACGAAAAGACGGGGCCTCATGAGCTTGCCCGCGATATACGAAGCGTCATCGGAGAGAAAGGAGTGATGGTTATTGAACATCCATCGGGAAACGTTATTAATTCTGAAGGACTTGACGTGAGAACCAGAAAATACGGGGGAACATCCGTAAGCTTTCTAAGGAGGCCAGATTGAACGGCAAAACGGTTATCTATCCGGGTTCCTTTGACCCTTTCACGAACGGGCACCTTAACATAATCGCCCGGGCGGCGGGGGTCTTCGAGAAAATCATAATCTCGGTTGGACACAACACTTCAAAGAAAACGACGCTCTCGACCGAAGAGAGAGTCTCTCTCATCACCGAAGTGACCAAGGATTTCCCCAACGTCGAGGTTGAAAGTTTTGAAGGACTGCTGGTCGACTACATAAGAAAAAAGGAAACCAACACCATACTGCGCGGAATGAGGTGCCATTCGGACTTCGAGTACGAACTTCAGATGGCCACGGCGAACAAGATTATGAACGAAAAGGTGGAGACGCTTTTTATGGTGACAGAAAGCCAGTTCTCCCACATAAGCTCATCCCTCATAAAGGAAATAATTTCCCTGGGAGGTTCCGCAAAGGGTTTCGTGCCGGCTGCGGTTGAGGAAAAACTGATCGAGAAACTCCGCCCGGCAAAAAAGCGGAGGAAGAAATAAAGTGAGACTCTCTGAAAGGGTAACCAATCTTAAGCCATCCGCGACCCTGACCATAACGGCAAAAGCCAAGTCGCTTCGCGCCCAGGGGATCGACATCATAGGCTTCGGGGCGGGGGAACCCGACTTCGATACCCCGGAGAACGTGAAAAAAGAAGGCGTGGCCGCGATTAAAAGCGGTTTTACCAAGTACACCGCCGTGGGTGGAATCGACGAGCTCAAAGACGCAATAGCGGAGTCTTTGAAAAAAGATCACGGTCTTGAGTACTCAAGGGACGAGATACTGGTTTCCTGCGGGGCAAAACACTCGATATACAACATCACCCAGGCACTTTTCGAACCCGGAGACGAGGTCATAATTCCGGCTCCTTACTGGGTTTCCTATCCCGACCAGGTAGCGCTGACAGGCGCAACCCCGGTAATCATAGACACAGACGAGCAGGGACTTTTCAAAATCACCCCTGAGCAGCTAGAAGCGGAGATAAACGAAAGGACGCGAGCTTTTATTCTTAACTATCCTTCGAATCCCACCGGAACCACTTATTCGCGCGCGGAACTTGAGGAGATAGTAAGAATCGCCCTTGACGCCGGTCTGATCATAATTTCAGATGAAATATACGAAAAAATAATCTATGCAGATACTGAACACGTATCTGTCTGCTCTCTCAGCGACAAGGCTAAGAAATCCACTATACTCGTAAACGGAGTATCCAAATCCTACTCAATGACCGGGTGGCGCATAGGATACGCCGCCGGAGACAAAAGAGTAATAAGCGCGATGGCGAAGCTACAAGGCCAGTCAACTTCAAACCCCTCATCAATCTCGCAGATGGCGGCCCTTGAGGCGCTTAGAGGACCGCAGGAACTGCTCGGCAAAAGGGCAAGGGAATTTGAGAGAAGAAAGAACTTCATAGTAAAAAGGCTTAACGAAATCCCGGGATTTACTTGTTTTGACCCCATGGGAGCATTCTACGTGTTCCCGAGCATAAGCGGTTTTGTGGGGAAAGCATACGGAGACAAGAAAATCGACGGATCCGTTTCGTTCACCGAATTCCTGCTCGAAAAAGCGAAAGTGGCCGTCGTTCCCGGCATAGCCTTCGGAAAAGAAAACCACCTAAGGATATCCTACGCGACATCCATGGAGAACATAGAAGAAGGCCTAAACAGAATCGAGGAGGCGGTAAAAACCCTGCTCTGACCTCCACCCCCCCCCCCGCAAACGACAACAACGGGCAATGTCCATATTGTTTCCCCCGCTTTTATAAGGTTATGCCATGCCGGCCCCTCGCCGGACAAAAACACAGCTTGCCATATACCACCGTTTTATCCCTTGTCCACCGTTTAGATCAGCACCCGAAGAGATGACACGGCAATAATGCTCCCAGCGGGTAAAAACCCGGATATTCTTACGCCTGCGCCTGCCCTTTTCGTTGTTTGACGAGAAAATTGATGTCCATTAGAATGTAGTATATACTACAAATTTGGAGGAATTCAATGCGCACCGTTTCCCTGAAAACGGCTAATCAGGAGTTCTCAAGACTGGTAAAGGAAGTTGAGCGGGGAGAGGATTTTCTGATCACCCGACGCGGTCGCCCGGTCGCCAGGCTTGTACCCCACACCACCGACAAAGCGGCCGATGCCGTCTGGACCTCGGCTTACCAGAGGATGATGGCACGATTGGACGAAGGCGCTTCTCTCGGCAGTCTCAAGGTAAAGCGGGAAGACATCTATGATCGTTAAAGGACGCTTCTCGGTTGATACCAACATTTTAGTCTACGCGGTTGACCGCGATGCCGGAGAACTTCATGAACGGTCAAAGGAACTCATCGGACGCGTAGCGCGGCTTGACTGTTTGCTCACGGTTCAGGCGCTTGCCGAGTTTTTTCATGTGACGACACGTAAAAAACTGCTTGAACCGTCCCGCGCAAGCGCCTTCGTGCTCGATTGGCTGGATGTGTTCCAAGTCATCCGCACGGACAACGCGGCCCTTGTCGACGCCATGGAAGCGGTAAATGAACACTTACTCTCGTTCTGGGACGCGATGCTCTGGGCAGCGGCACGGCGGAACGGATGTTCCGTGATTCTCAGCGAAGACATGCAGGACGGCCGACGACTGGGAGGCGTCGAGTTCATCAACCCGTTCTCCGAGGGTGCCGCGGTTCGTTTAGCGGCATTGTTCAAAGCATGATGCCCGTGATATCCCGGCGACTTAACCCAGTTTACGAAACTTCTGTTCCTGCGGCAGCAGTTGGGTACGGAACGCAGCATCCTGAGTAACGCGGCAAAAGAAAATGCACGTGATTCCCTTTAAAATCGGCCTTCCCGCAACGCTCTCAGGACGCCACGCAATCCAGGGCAGAGAAAGCCTCCGAGGAATAAAACTTTTTATCGAGGAACTGCACACCAGGGGCGGAATAGAGACGCGGGGCGGAAAATCCCTGGTTCCGGAACTCGTTTTCTACGACGACGAGAGTATCCCCGAGAAAACAAAGGAGAACACCCTCCGCCTTATAGCAAAAGACAGAGTAGACATATTGCTGGGGCCGTATTCAAGCAGCCTCACGCTCGCGTGCGTTGAGACCGCGGCGAAAGCCCAAAGAGTAATGTGGAATTACGGCGGTTCGCTTGACGACATTCCTTCTCGCGCCCGGGGCAAAACGGTAAGCGCAATAACCGGGGCGTCTTCTTACTTCCAGGCGGTTGTGGATATGATCCACGGCTGCTATGCCGAGGCTGCGGAGATCTCCGTTCTGCGCCTCGAGGGAAGCAGGTTTTCCCAAACCGTGTGCGAAGGGGCCCTGCTTCGCGCGGAGAAACTAGGTATTTCGGCAGCCGTTTATGATTTTCCCTCCGGCACAGAAGATTTCTCCGCCGTACTCTCCCACGCAAAAAGCCGTGGCGCTTCCTGCGTTCTCTGCTGCGGGGGCATGGAAGACGACATAAGTCTCGCCAAGTGGATAAGAAGGAACTCAGGCTTTGACTTCGGGGTAGTGGCAACGCTTGCGGCGGCGGTAAACGAGTTTGAAAAACGTTTCGGGCGGGAGGCAGAGGGTTTTGTCTCGACAAGCCAGTGGGAACCGACGCTTTCTTTGTCTCCGGATTTCGGCCCGAGTCCCAAGGAGTTTTCAGACAGGTTCGCCCGCACCTACGGATACACGCCCGACTACACCGCCGCACAGTCCTACAACATGGGACTTATAATCGAGAAACTCATCGAGAGGACAGGAGAAACGGACGAACAGGTCCTTCTGCGCGAAGCCCTGCACTCCCGGTTCACAACTTTTTACGGAGATTTCCGTGTCGATCCCGAGACCCTGCGGCAGACGGGACACTGCATGCTGGTAACCCAGTGGCAGGGCGGAGAGAAAAAAATAGTTTTTCCGAAGGAATATTCAAACTCGAGATTAATAACCTGAAGGGTGGTGGAGCCGACGGGAGTCGAACCCGCGACCTCATGAATGCCATTCATGCGCTCTCCCAGCTGAGCTACGGCCCCACACAAAACAGAATTATAAATCTAGTTTCAAGGTAAGTGCATGTCAAACCCTGTAAAGAGTGGTGGAGCCGACGGGATTTGAACCCGCGACCTCATGAGTGCGATTCATGCGCTCTCCCAGTCTGAGCTACGGCCCCACGAAAAACAGGAGTAATTAGTCTATTTCAGGAAACATGACTGTCAAACCTCTTCCCCGAGACAGCAGTCCCTCTGTATTGTATAGCGAATTATGTATAATTTTCTTTTCGTGCGTTAAAAAAAGGAGATTGTCGGATGAATTCCGTAGATATAGGTCTTATAGGCGCCGGAACCATAGGTTGCGGAGTTTATAAAACAATAAGCGAAAACAAGGACATAATAGAAAAAAGAACCGGGATAAGGCTCAGGATTAAGAAAGTAGCCGATATCGATATAAAGAGAAAACGCCCGGTAAGAATCCCGAAAAAACTTTTCACCGTCGATGCGCGCGAGCTCATAGACGACGAGAGCATCTCAATAATAATCGAGCTTATCGGCGGAACCACGGCAGCGCGAGAACTGGTCTTGGCCGCGATACGGAGCGGGAAAAACGTCGTAACCGCGAACAAGGCCCTTCTGGCCCACCACGGCGGTGAAATTTTCAGGGAAGCGGCCGCAAACGGAGTTCACGTGGCGTTTGAAGCAAGCGTCGGAGGAGGAATACCCGTAATCAAGGCGACGCATGAAAGCTATGTCGCGAACAACATCCTCTCCATACACGGAATAATGAACGGCACATGCAACTACATACTCCACAACATGTCGGAGCAGAAAAAAGGGTTTGACGAAATGCTGCGGC
This sequence comes from Thermodesulfobacteriota bacterium, assembly GCA_965204035.1. GTDB lineage: Bacteria > Desulfobacterota_D > UBA1144 > Nemesobacterales > Nemesobacteraceae > Nemesobacter. Next base: position 426,762 of record OZ241964.1, on the reverse strand, counting down.
GCGCCCAGAAAGAGGGATACGCGGAAGCCGACCCCTCGTTTGACATAGACGGCATTGACGCCGCGCACAAGCTGTCGATCCTGATAATGCTTGCCTACGGATTCTTTCCGAAATTCGAGAAAATATACGTCGAGGGAATAAGAAACATCTCTTCAATCGATATAAGCTTCGCCGAGCAGCTCGGCTACAAGATCAAATTGCTTGCCATCGCCAAGTTAACCGACTCGGGCATACAGGCTGGGGTTTATCCGGCCCTTATAAGAAAAAATACTCAGCTTGCCGATGTGAAAGACGCTTTTAACGCGATCCATATCGTGGGAGACAAGGTAGGTCCGACAATGCTATATGGGATGGGGGCGGGGATGCTCCCGACGGCAAGCGCCGTCGTGGGTGATCTGGTTTCAATCGCAAAAACCGCCCAAAACGGTTCGCAGCCTGCTCCTCCCATGCTTTATGCGGAAGACGCGGGACACAGGTCTCTTGTAAGTACCGACGGTCTTTCGGGTCGCTACTACCTCAGATTTCAGGTCGAGGACAAACCGGGCACGCTCGGGAAAATAACCACGATTCTCGGCAAGTGCGGAATAAGCATAGAGTCCATAATTCAGCAGACAAGGGAAACAAACGGCGGGGAGGTCCCGATCATAATAATGACCCACGAGTCGGTTGAAAAAAACCTCAGAAAAGCGCTTGGGAGGATAGAAAAATCCATGACATCCGTTGTCGACGCGATCTTCATAAGGATAGAGGAGATATGAGAGAACAGGCGACCGCAACCGCGAGAAAGATAGTTACGGACATAGAACTGCAGAAACATCTAATGTTCTACAGGAATCTTCTGGATTCCCTTCCCGAGGGAGTGATAATAGCCGACGGGGATCTCAATATAATCTCCGTCAACGAACCGTCGGAGACCATACTCAATATCTCAAGGCGAAAAACCGTCGGAGAGCATATCTCCAGATTTTTGCCTGAAGAAATAACCAACCTCTGCTCAAGGGCGGTGAACGAGGAAAGGGTTGTGCAGGAAAACGACCTGCTCTTCCGCATATCAAAGGACTCGTCGATCAACGTGGAATGCACGGCATCTCCCATACACGGAAACGACGGGAAAATGAGTGGACTCGTAATACAGATAAGAAACACTGAAAAAATGAACATGATGTCCATCATCAGCAGGAACTGCAGCCTTGAAGAAAATTACGAAACCCTTGTAAGGGGGCTCGCGCACGAAATAAGAAATCCCCTGAGCGGCATAAAGGGGGCGGCACAGCTTCTAAAGGGCACATTGTCGAAAACGGAGAAAAACCGGTGTTCCAAGATAATAATAAAGGAAGTGGAGAGACTGAAAGACCTGGTCGACAGGCTCGTCAAACCCTCATCGGTATCAACGCAGCATCTGATGTCGGTGGATATAAACGAGATTCTGATTGACATAATATTTCTCGAATCGAATCTTAATAAAAACATAAAATTCAAGCACAAGCTTGACATTACCATTCCTCCCATACCAGGGGACTACAATTCCCTGAAGCAGGTGTTCATAAACATTATCCAAAACGCGGTGAGTTCGATAAAGGGCAAAGGGCAGATAACGGTCAGCACCAAGTGGGTAACCGATTACAAGATACGCAATAAACACACGGTCCTGATATCGGTAAAGGACAACGGAACAGGCATACAGAAAAAAGACCTGAAAAAAATATTCACCCCGTTTTTTTCGAGCAAGAAGAAAGGAACAGGACTTGGTCTTTTCATATCGAGCCAGGTAATAGCCAAATACGGAGGAATAATTACCGCGGAGAGCGCAGAAGGAGCGGGCTCCGAATTCAAGATACAGCTTCCGGCAAGCTAGAGAAACCAGATCATGAAAAACCGCATTCTAATAGCCGACGACGAAGAAGATATCAGGTGGATACTCGAGACATCCCTTAAAAAATCGGGCTTTGAAATCGAGTGCGCTGAAAACGGGGAGGACGCCGTCCGAAAAGCATGCGAGGATCCGTACTCTCTGATTCTTCTTGACATAAACATGCCGGATATGAACGGGTTTGAGGTTCTCACCCAGCTTAGAAACAGAGAAATCGACTCGCCCATAATATTCATTACCGCGCAGAACACCGTCAGCAACGCCATAGATTCAATACAGCTCGGCGCCTATGATTATCTGACCAAGCCGTTTGATCTAGAAGAGGTAAAACTCTTTGCCGAGCGGGCCATAAAAAACTACGAGGCCGGGAGAGAAATAAGGCTCTCTCAGGATTCCGAGGAGAATATTTCGCTCGAAGAAATAGTCGGCAGTTCACCCGACATGCTGAACGTATACAAGCTCATCGGCCGCACCGCCTCCAAGAACATCACCGTGCTGATAACAGGAGAAAGCGGTACCGGGAAAGAACTTATCGCAAGATCCATCCATTATAACAGCCCGAGAAGAAAGAAAAGACTGGTATCCGTAAACATATCCGCGATCCCCAAGGAACTTATCGAAAGTGAACTGTTCGGATACGAAAAAGGAGCCTTCACCGGCGCCACCGCCTTAAAGAAAGGAAGATTTGAAGAAGCCGACGGCGGAACCCTTCACATAGACGAAATAGGGGAACTTTCAACCGACCTGCAGTCAAAACTCCTAAGGGCAATTGAGGAAAAACAGATATACAGGCTAGGCAGTGAAAAACCTGTCTCCGTTGACCCCAGAATAATCGCGAGCACGAACAAGAACCTAAGAGATGCCGTCACGGAAGGTTCTTTCAGAGAGGACCTGTTTTACAGACTGAATGTCATAAGCATAAACCTGCCCCCTCTCAGGAAAAGAAAAGAGGATATAAAGGAACTGGTTCAACACTTCTTGAAGAAACACTCAGCTGAATTCGGCACCGAGAAAAAGATACTCTCACCCGAAGCGGAGCTGCTGCTGATCAACCACAGCTGGCCCGGAAACGTAAGAGAACTTGAAAACACCATAAAACGTCTTCTGGTTTTAACTCCCGACAGCATAATAAGCGGTGAGGAGACAAAAGAAGCCATCGATTCGCAAACCAATTACGGAGAAACAGAGACGGCGGAGAGGAAGACCGAAGAGCTTGTTCACATGATGGTAGAGAATTCGGACCTGTCCCTGCACAACATCCACGAAAAGGTAATCGGGAAAGTTGAAAAACAGCTAATCAAAGCCATTCTCGCAGAAACTGACGGAAACATGAAACAGGCGGCGGCGATACTGGGAATAAACAGAAACACCCTGTCAAAAAAGATAAATGACCTGGGGATAGAAAAAAATTGAAACCTAGTATCCAAGCTTCCTGAGCGCATCGCGCGCCGCGGACTGCTCGGACTGTCTCTTGCTTCTGCCCTTGCCCGTACCCGTCAGGTCGGAAGGAATTCTGACCTCCACCGTGAAAGTCCTTTCATGCTGAGGACCTTCTTCACTGAGAACCCTGTACTCGGGCGTCTTTCCGAAAACGCTCTGGGAAACTTCCTGGAGCTGCGTCTTGCTGTCGCGGGTAAGATCGTCTTCCTCAATAGCGTCTCGAAACAGTCGAGACACCACCTCGAAAGTTTTCTCGTAGCCCGCATCAAGATACAGAGCTCCTATAAGCGCTTCAAAAGCATTTGCGTTGTTTGACTTCCTTTCCCTCCCCCCGGTGCTCTCTTCGCCCTTTCCAAGTCTTATCTGTTTTCCCAAGCCCAGCATCTCGGCGTATTTCGCAAAATTCGCACCGCTTACCACCCAACTTCTGATTTTTGAGAGGTCTCCCTCTGTATATGAAGGGTATTTTTCGTAAAGCAGCACGCTAACCACGCATCCAAGAAGCGCGTCTCCGAGAAACTCAAGTCTCTCGTTGCTTTGACATGAAAATTCGTTTGCATAAGAACTGTGGGTAAGCGCCGTTTCGAGCAGGGACAGGTCTTTGAAATCGTAGTCAAGTTTCCTGTTACTCATTGGGAAAAATATCATTAACCGCGTTTAAAAATCAAATCTTGACAAAATGGAGGGGGGGGTAGAATGGGACCAATTGATTAGTCCCATCAAAATAGATTTTTCATGGAACCACAGGAAGAACTTAATGCTTAGAATACCTGTAATAGGAGGATTTGGATTATGTTTAAGAAGTTAATTGTCATTTTTGTTGCTTGTAGTCTGTTTGTATTCAGCCCCATTGGTATTGTTGAGGCAGGGGCAGCGGAACCTAGTTTAGCACAGTGTCAGGGAGAACCGTCTAAAGGCACTGGTTGGGGTACGTTTTGGATGATATACGGAGGATTAAATGCTGTAGGGGGAGTAGCTACTATACTTGCTGCCGGTAGTATTGCTGATGATGACGATTATTATGGTGATGACGGGGGAATAGAGGAAAGTACAGTCAGAAATATAGGAATTGCTAGCACAATTATCGGTGGTGGTTTAATGGGTTTGGGTATCGGTATGCGTAATTCGGCAAATAGCTATAATGAGACTTGTAATAATCTTCTGTCGTATAAAAGTGTACAGCCGGGCTTGGGAGTAGAACCTATGGCTAAAGGTGATGCAACAGGTATGAAGATGATATATAGGTGGTAGTACTTCTGACTTCTTAATTACTTCTCTCCTGCACCGCCCCAGCAAGTTTAATCGCACTTGTCGGGGGTTTTTGTTTTCTTTTTTATCTATGTATGTAATTCCCCTAGATTAAACTGGTACCGCTCTTCATCCAATGGGTCCACGGCAAAATACCGGTTTCCGTAAATCCTCCTCTCCTACATCTCGCAATCTGACTCATTTATGACTATATTTAGTCTGGAAAGGAAATGACCATGAAACTGTCCAGCCGGGTCAAGCCAGTCAGTTACCTCAAAGCCCACGCTGCTGAGATCATTCGCACGCTCGGGGACCTAGGGGAACCCTTGATCATCACCCAAAACGGTGAAGCCAAAGCAGTAATACAGGATATTGACAGCTACGAGCAGATGCAGGAAACGGTCGCACTGCTCAAGATACTTGCTCTGGGCAACCACCAGGTTGAAGCGGGACGGGTGCAGCCCGCCGCTGACGTAATAGCACGACTTCGAAGGCGCCGACAGGCTCGCTGATGCCCTTTCTGGTCCAGTTGACCGACGACGCGGCACGCGACCTGGAGGAGATTTATGATTACATTGAGCGACACGACTCACCGGGCAGAGAAGGTCACGTACTGACCCGAATCGAAGCGGCGTTTGCCAATCTTTCGGAGCGTCCCCAGCATGGAAATCATCCGAAGGAATTGCTGGATATGGCCGTCCGGGAATACCGCGAGGTTTTCTTCAAGCCTTACCGGATCATTTATCGTGTAACCGGCAACAATATCTTCGTGTTGATGGTCGCAGACAGACGGCGGAACATGCAGGCGCTACTGGAGCAGCGCTTGCTTTGGGCGTAAGCGTAGCACGAACCGACATCGAAGACCTGTACTGCTGTTCATTGGAGGTCGCTTGCCCCACACGGCATCAATGTCGTTAGAACAGGGCTGCCAGACCCAATACGAACAGTCTAAGCGTAAACGGGAAAAGCAATCGGACTACTTTTGTGCCGAGACAGCCAGCCGGATACCGATTTTCATAAATCTCCCGCTCTAACACCTGCCTTTGCAACCTCAACACCTTCATTGGGTAAATGTTTAATTTTTAAGATTTTGTGCACAATAAACGTGCATCGTCGGAAAAATCCGAAATGCCGTTCCGGGGAAAAGGAGATTTTTTTACGAACAAAAATATAAATCGAGTCGGCTTCGGATTCTGAGAAATATTTAATTATAAGAGTTAGTTATAAAACAAAAAACTTCCCCTTCGCAAAAGAAACAGTTATTCTATGCCTCTATTTTAAGAACCAGTTCACTTGGAAACGAAACAAATGGTATATTTTTTGATACTTTATAGTAGTTGAATAATACGCGTAGGAGGATTTTACCACCATGAAGAAGATTGAGGCCATTATCAAACCGTTCAAACTGGAGGATGTAAAAGAAGCTCTCAGGGAGATAGGAATTCAGGGTCTGACAGTTGTCGAGGTAAAGGGGTTCGGCCGTCAGAAAGGTCATACGGAACTTTACAGGGGTGCAGAATACGTCATCGACTTTCTGCCTAAGATAAAGCTGGAAATAGTGGTTTCCGACGATATGGTCTCCAAGGTAATCGAGACCATAAGGGAAAGTGCGAAAACCGGCAAGATAGGAGACGGAAAGATATTCCTCTTCCCGGCCGAAGACGTAATAAGAATTAGAACTGGAGAAAGAGGCGAGGATGCTATATAATTAGCGCTCGCATCAAAAAGCTTTTCTCTGGAAACAATCGCATTAAGGAGGATTATTAATCATGGCTACTAAGTCGGGTCAGCCCGCTTTTCCAAAAAAGCCGGCTGAAGTAATGAAATTCATAAAAGATTACGAGATTGAGTTCGTTGATCTCAGGTTTCTTGATTTTATAGGAATGTGGCAGCACTTCACCATACCGGCGGAGGAAGTTGACACGTCATTTTTTGAAAACGGCCTTGGTTTCGACGGGTCAAGCATCAGGGGCTGGCAGGCGATTAACACAAGCGATATGCTCATTATGCCGGATCCCACCACCTGCAAGGTCGACCCTTTCATGCAGGCCCAGACCCTCGTCATAATATGTAATATCGAGGATCCCATAACAAGGGAACCCTACACGAGAGACCCGAGGAACATAGCAAGAAAAGCTATTTCCTTCATGCAGGGAACAAAAGTCGCGGACACCGCCTACTTCGGTCCGGAACTGGAATTCTTCATCCTTGACGACGTCAGGTACGACCAGAGTCCGCGCGGCGGATATTACTTCATAGATTCTGAGGAAGGCATCTGGAATTCCGGGGCCGACGAGCAGCCGAACCTCGGCCACAAGCTCAGGCATAAGGAAGGCTACTTTCCAACGCCTCCTTCAGACAGCATGCACGACATACGTTCCGAAATGGTAAGCACGCTTCTAAGCCTTGGTATTTCCGTTGAAGCCCACCACCATGAGGTTGCGACATCGGGGCAGGCTGAGATTGACATGCGTTTCGCGCCACTGGTCGACATGGGAGACAACATGAAATGGTACAAGTATGTGGTAAAAAACGTTGCCCGGGAACACGGGAAAACGGCCACTTTCATGCCAAAGCCCGTCTTTGACGACAACGGTTCCGGAATGCATATTCATCAGTCTTTGTGGAAAAAAAACAAGCCCCTTTTCGCGGGAAAAGGGTATGCAGGACTGAGCGATCTCGCGATGCATTATGTAGGCGGAGTATTGAAGCATGCGAGAGCCATATGCGCGTTCAGTAATCCGATAACGAATTCATACAGAAGGCTCGTTCCCGGGTTTGAAGCTCCCGTTAACCTCGCCTACTCAGCGAGGAACAGAAGCGCAGCGGTAAGAATCCCCATGTATTCTCCAAGCCCCAAGGCAAAGAGAATAGAGACCAGGTTCCCGGATCCCTCATGCAACGGTTACCTGACGTTTTCGGCTCTGCTGATGGCAGGACTTGACGGAATCGAAAACAAGATCAAGCCGGGAGATCCTCTGGATAAGGATATCTACGCACTGGGACCCGAGGAGCTAAGTGACATCCCCTCCGTGCCAGGTTCACTTGAAGAGGCCGTAAAAGCCCTTGAAGACGACCACGAGTTTCTGCTCAAAGGAGGAGTGTTCACAGAGGACGTAATCGAGACATGGATTGACTACAAGACGGAAAATGAGATCAACCCGATCAGGCTGAGACCCGTACCGTATGAGTTCATGCTCTATTACGACGTATAAAGAAAGGAAAAACTGATATATAAAAAGGGGTGCCTTTTTGAAGGGCACCCCTTTTTTATGCTCTGCCGAAGGGGGGAGTCGAACCCCCACGGGCGCAATGCCCACAGGATCCTGAATCCTGCGCGTCTGCCTATTCCGCCACTTCGGCTTTTATCTTTCTCTCCAAGACGCCACGGTCGGATACGAATTTTTTCTTTTCAGGTTTTTGCGGATAACGGCCTGAACCTGTCTTGTGACGGGAATTTGCTCTCCCACTATGCCCGTGGAAACAGCGGTGTAGACATCGCTTTTTCCCCCCTTAAGAACCACTCCCGAAATACCGGAACTTATCTTCAAAGTGGAATCCACTCCCTTTAAGATTTTCTTGGTCTCGCTGGCGGATATGACTCTCTTGGTCTTCCTGCGCATGATTATCTCGTCAGCCATTCTTCTGACTACGCTGTCTTTCATCTCCCGGGGGTCGTTCTGCCTCTCATTGACCGAGACCCCAGCGGCCTTAATGGTAGCCATTATCACTGTCTTTGAAGCAGTGCTGAAATTCACCTTCTTGTCTTTAGGATATACGGTCAGATAGTCTTTGACTTGGAAAAAGAAATCCTTATCCATCCCCTCAATCATCCTAATTTCCTCAACACTGTCAAGCAGTCCGTCCTTAATATAATAAGGATTCTCAAGTCCTGAATAATAGTTCCCATCTGCTCCATCGGGATCCTGATCGTTTCCACTGCCCGGCGCCGCCCCGTCAAGCCAGTTCACCAGGCTTGCCACGAAGAGATCAGCTTTCTCCGTCTCAATCCCGAGAAAGCGGAAGAGTTCATTTAGCTGCGTTCGGACCTGGAAATCCACCCGTCCAGATCTCTGGTCCACAAGAGCATTGAGATTGACTTTCGATCTCTCGTCTACAACTTGAAGAGATATGTTTCCTTCTCCGATGGGAAAAGAGGTGATGGAAAGCTTCCAGCCGTCGGAACCGTTTTCTGAGCTTATTGCCTGCGCAAATACTCCCCGCAGCAAGGGTAGATTCTCTGGCGTTTTCTTTCTCAGCACCCCCCGCACGACTCTCACTCCTGATTTCGCAATATGTCTTGCCTGAACATCGCTTGAACTGTTCGCGGAAATTTCGTAGCTCACGCGGGTCGAGTATATGAAATCAATCACGATTGTGGAAAGTATCGCAATCGTTATGACAACGATAACAAGTACTATTCCCCTCTGCTCTGTTTTCGGATCTGCCCTGCGCATTCAGTCAGCCACCGGTATAGCAACAATCATGGAATAGGCCTCCTCCTGACCCCCGACTCCCAAAAGAATGATCCGGACCTGAACCGCTTTTGGAAATCCCCGCATTACTGATGAATTCCACTCCCACACCTCTTGCTCGTTAGCCGAAGCCGGGGATCGTTCGGAAAGGAAATTCACCCTGAAACTCAGCACCCTTTCCGAAATCGGATATACAGATCCAGTCTCATCGTTTCCGATCCAGTAATTATCCTTCCTCATAAGGGCAAACATGTCTTCGCGCTCGCCACGGAGCGGAACCAGGTAGTAGGAGATTTCGCTCTGGCCGGACTGGGTGGAATAATGCGTGGGGTCCTTCGCAAAAGAGGTGAATACTATTCTGCTGTTATCCCCTTCGAGCCTCCCGGTAAAGTAGCTATATGCGGAAGGAGAAGAAACCTCGGAATTGATATTCCCTCTGGGAAAAGCATTCACAAGGTCATGGCGCATCTTAAGCAGGATAGTATTCGCTTCCTGGATCAATTCGTTTTCCGTCTCCACCCTGCGTTTGACTGTTATAAGCTGGGAAAAGGAACTGTAGAGCATCGTGAGCACGATGACCGTTATGGCAACGACGATAAGAACCTCTATAAGGGTGAAGCCGCTTTTATCATCCCGAATCGACGAAGCTGATTTCATAGCTTTCCTCCCCGTCGTCCCAAGTTATAAGAACACTGACAATGGTCATTCTCGCTTCGAATTGGGGTAAATTGTAAGGGAAAACTGTTAGATGCCACTCAAAACCGGGATAATTCTCAAATTTCCCGCTTCTTTCCGAGTCCGACGGGAGCCCTTGAGCGTCGATCCGTGAAGCCATGTCGTCGGCCAGACTTGTGGCTATCAGGTAGTTGGTGGACCTTGTGGCAAGATTTACATTGTGACCTACAATGCCGAGGATTGAAACCATCGCGAAGGCAAGTAACCCCACGGCAACCATAACTTCAAGCAACGTAAATCCGCAGATGCTGTTTTTCGAGGCCCTCATACAGTCCTCTCCCTAACGTTCCGCCAGGTCCTGAAACCGGCTGTTAAATTCGACGTACTCGTCAAAAACTTTAGTGGCCCCGGTGTAGGGGTTTGTGGAGAGCGTGAAAAAATTGTCCCTGCCAGTTCGCAGGTGAATAACCGCCGAGTCAACAATCCCGGTCGGCAGAAAAAGTATAAATGCGTCTCTTCCGGAACCAATCTTTCCCTGGGTTCTCTCCGTCTGTATATCGCTGAAAAAAACCCCGTCGGGAAGCTTCCTGAATCCAGATGCGGAACCCCCTTCCAAGCGGAACTGGTTTTCCTCAAGGAATTCTGCCCAGTATTCTCCGGTATCGATATCGAAAGAAAGCTTGTATATCCGTTTTTCAAAAATGGCTTTGCTGTAAATATGCCTTATCGTAGTGACAAGCCCTCTTGAAGCGCTGCGAAGGTTCATGTCACTCGTTTTGAGGACCCTGGGCATCGCTACGGAGAAAAAAGCTCCGAGCAGAAAAACGACCACAAGGAGTTCAATTAAGGTAAAACCGGCGGATTTTCTTCTCATCTGTCTCTGCTGGACAGATCATCGTCTGAATTCCCTATCCCATCCGAACCGTTAGACCTTATATAGTACAATCCGTCCTCAGTCTGGTCGGCTCCGAAATACACAAACTCGTTCCCCCAGGGATCAAGCGGCACGCTCGCGGATTCAAGGTAGCGTCTCCACCTCTTGGCCTCCCTGCCCACTGTTACCGGTTCGACCAGGACGCGTAATCCCTGCTGGGTTTCGGGATAAAAACCGTTATCAAACTTAAACAGCTGGAGCGCCTGCTCAAACTGCTTAATCTGAATCATGGCCTGTTTTTCCTTTGCCCTCTCCCCCTGACCTATCACGTTCGTTCCCACTATGTAGGCAAGCCCCGCTATGATAAGCACGACCACCATAATTTCAATCAGAGTAAACCCCATCTGGGATCTCATTTTTCTCTACCTCCCTGTTCAGCTTATTACAGAAGTTAGATTCAATACAGGTAAAAGTATAGCAAAAACTATAAAACCCATCACGACGCCCATAATCAGTATCATTACCGGTTCAAGAAGGGAAGTCAGCGTGGCGAGCATGCCGTCGACCTCGGTATCATACATATCGGCCACTTTCGACAGCATGACTTCCATTTTACCCGCTTCCTCGCCCACAGACACCATTCTCACCATTAGTGGAGGAAAAATCCCGGTCTGCCCAAGGCAGCCTCCAAAAGCCGCTCCCTCCGCAACCTTGACCCGGACATCCCTTATATTGTCAACATAAAGACTGTTTCCCATAACCGATTCGCTCACCCTGATGGATTCAAGAAGAGGAATGCCGCTTGAAAGCAGCGTGGAAAGCGTTCTCGTGAAACGGGAAATCATCACCTTCGAAGACATTTTCCCGAACACCGGAATCCTCAGGGAAAATCTGTCGTAGACCTTCTTTCCGGAAGGAGTTTTTACATACCTGTGTCCAAAAAATAATACGGCGGCCAAGAAAACCAGCAGAAGGACGAAATTCTCCCTGAGAAAATCACTTGCGCCTATAAGCATTACGGTAACAAACGGCAAAGCCTTGTCGCTGGCCTCGAATATATTGGCGACCTTGGGAATCACGAAAGTCATCATGAAAACCAGCACCCCGAGCCCGACGACAAACATTATCGCCGGATATATCATGGCACCCCTGATCTTCGAAGTCAGCTCCAGCTGCTTTTCAAGGAAATCTGCAAGACGGTCTAGCACCACATCAAGAGTGCCGCTAGCTTCGCCGGCACGAACCATGCTCACGTACAGATCAGAGAAAGCTCCTTCGTGCTCCTCAAGTGCGGCGTGAAGAGAACTGCCTTCACTCACCCGGCTCCGCACCTGGGAGAGAATTTCCTTTAGCTTCTGGTCATCGGTCTGCTCGTAGAGGGCCACAAGTGAGGTCTCAAGAGGAAGACCTGACGAAATCAGCGTTGAGAACTGCCTTGTCATAACGGCAAGTTCCGAAATGCTCACTCTGTTCCACGGAAGGCTCACCGACGAGCGGCGAGACCCGCTCGCCTCCTTTATGGAGGAAAGATAGATACCGCCTTTTCTGAGCTTATCGCTTGCGATCTTGACCGATTCCGCGCTGATAACGCCCTTTACCGATTCACCCTTGTCGTTAATGGCTTTATAGTTATAAACAGGCATTTGAAATACCGATGTTAAAGATAACTGCGGTCTAGGTCTCCGCCAGTTCCTCTTCCGTAACCCTGAGTACTTCGTCAATTGACGTTATGCCTTTTGCGACTTTGTCGGCACCGTCCATTCTAAGGGTAATGAGTCCGTTTCTCAGGGCTTTCTCCTTAAGCGTCGAAGAATCCGGGTGTGTAAGAATAGTGTTTTTAAGTTCGTCATCGATAATCAGTATCTCAAAAATCGCTATTCTTCCCGAAAACCCCGTCTCCATGCACTCCTGGCATCCCTTGGCTCTGTATATCCCTCCTTCCGGACAGGCCTCGCGAGCAAGTCCTATACGGCCGATCTCCTCATCCATCGGCACGTACTGTTCTCTGCACGGCATGCAAAGAATCCTGACAAGCCTCTGAGCTATGACCGCCGAGAGAGTAGAAGCTATAAGAAAGGACTCCACTCCCATGTCGGCAAGTCTAGTCACGGCGCTTACCGAATCATTGGTATGCAGAGTGGAAAATACCAGATGTCCAGTGAGTGAAGCGTTCATGGAAATATCGGCGGTTTCCCTGTCCCTTATCTCCCCGACCAGTATAACGTCGGGGTCCTGCCTGAGTATCGAGCGAAGTCCGTTTGCGAACGTAAGATCGACCTTGGTGTTGACTTGGATCTGGTTAATTCCCTGTATCTGGTATTCAACAGGGTCTTCTATAGTGATTATCTTCTTGTCGGGAAGGTTGATTCTCTGCAGAGCCGCATAGAGGCTTGTTGTCTTTCCGCTTCCCGTGGGTCCCGTAACGAGAATGATCCCGTGAGGACGTTTGATAAGGGATTCCACCGTTTCGAGTTTTTTTCCTTCAAGCCCCAGCTGCTCGAAGCTCATCAGCACCGAAGACCTGTAAAGCAGTCTCATTACCACACTCTCTCCCCATGAGGTGGGAACCGTTGAAACCCTTACGTCGATATCTCTTCCTCCGATCTTCAGCCTTATGCTTCCGTCCTGAGGCTTTCTTCTCTCGGCTATATCAAGTTCAGACATGATCTTCACGCGCGAGATCACCGAAGACTGCACCGTCTTGGGAACTTTCGTCACGTCGTGCAAAATGCCGTCCTTTCTGAACCGTACCAGCACTTCTTTTTCGAAACACTCTATGTGAATATCGCTTGCGTGCTCCCGTACCGCCTGAAAAAGAAGCGTGTTTATGAATTTTATGATCGGGGCCTCATCTTCGGCCTCAATCAGATCCTGGGGCTCGGTAAACTCCATATCGGAGAGTCCCGAACCTTCGTTTATATCCTCTGATACAACGTCTTTGCCCTGCTCGTAAACCCTGTTAATGCTGTCAGTCAGCACACGCTCAAGGGTAATGTAAGTTTCAAGCGAGCAGTTAAAGCGGGAGCGGACCTCGTCAAGGGCGTAGAGTTCCTGAGGCGGAGCGAATACGACTTTGAGCGTTCCGTTGTCCTTGCTTATGGGGAGTATTCTGAATTTCTTCGCGAAGCTGATCGGAAACTGTTTTATCAGTTCATGGTCTATATCGTCTTCGGGGATCGATTCGACTTTTTCGACTCCGTAGAATTCGGAAAGAACATCAAGAGCCGGGGAATCTTTGAGTACGTCAGTTTTGAGCAGTATGTCTTCTGTGTTCCGACCGTTTTTCCCTCTGAGCTCTTCAATCCTCCCCATAATCTCGGGGTAACGTCTGCCTATTATTTCGTCAAGAGCCTTCATTTTCTAAAAATTTCCCTACTCAAGCGTATTCAGGTCCCTTCTATGAAGCAAGGTCTTTCTTCTCTGGTAATCCATAAGCAACTGCTTCATATCGCTTTCCGTCTCAACTATCCGCGGGGTAAGAAGTATCATCAGGTTAAGCTTCCTGCTCTGATTGCGCTTGAATCTGAACAGGTTTCCAATCAGTGGAATATCTCCGAGCAGAGGTGTTTTGTTGTGAAGCACCTCTTCTCTGTCCTGAACCAGCCCGCCTATAACGAGGGTCTGCCCATTTTTGACTATAACCGACGAATCGGCACTTCTTGTTGTAGTCGCAATACCGAACTGGGCGGTGTTAAGTCCCACGGGCGCCTCACGGGTAGAAGAAACCTCGGTCACTATGTCAAGGTTAAGGTATTCTCCTTCGCTTATCTGCGGGGTTATGCTGAGCCTTATTCCTACCGGCAGCCTCTCGATCGTCTGAACCGTCACGCCGCTTGTTCCCACAGTGCTGCCCATCGGAAACGGTATTACGTCAGCCACCACTATCTCGGCCGGCTCGTTGTCGGTTGTAATAATGCTCGGGGTTGAAAGGACGTTGACATCGGTTACAGAACTCAGCGCCTGAAACACCGCGGAGAACGAAGGAAGAGACGGAAGCGGGCCTGAACCGTCAGGGTCAACTTCCTTTCCCACTACTCCGAGAAAGAGTCCCGAAAGACTGCCTATGGAAGTCGCTGCAATTGTGGGGTCGGCCGCGACTCCGAGAAGGCTCGGGATGCCCGGCAACTGCTGTCCGATAAAACCAAGGTTGTCGCCCTCGATTGTAACGCCGAGACCGAAATTGGTTCCCAGCGCGTTAAGGTTGTCAAGCCCCACCTCGAGTATGGCGGCTTCCACGAATACCTGCCTTCTCCTTACGTCAAGCTTGTCCACTATCTGCTTGACGACTCTGTACTGCGTGAGAGAACCGATCACTATGATGGAGTTTGTAGCCGGGTCCGAAGTTATTTTCAGTCCATCGTCTGAAGATACTATGACGGAACCGCCGGTCTGCTCATTCCCTCCCCTCTGGATATTCCCGCCCTGGGAACCCAGGCCACCGACATCTCCTCTGCTGCCCACGTTGCCCTCTCCGAGACGGCTTGAAGGCTGGTTGGTTCTGCCGGATTGCCGCGTCTGGTCCCGGTAGGAAACTGAAGACACTACACCCCCTTCTCCCTTCTCGAACAGATTTCCCAGAACTTCGATTATCTGTTCAGCGTCGGCGTTTTTGACTGGTATAACGTAAACGTCCTGTTCCGCGTGCTCGCTCTCGATGTCCAAAACAGCGATCGTCTCCTTTATCAGGGGAAGATCCCTCGGATCGGCAATCACTATTATGGAATTTGTCCTCTCGTCGTTTATCACTTTAAACCCTAAGAGCTCAGAACTTCCGGATATGAGACCGTCATTCTTGCTCTTTGACGACTTGGCCTTGGCGCCTTTAGGGTTGAATATTTCAAGCAGCTTGAAAATAACGTTGGCCGAGCTTGTGTTATACACTTTGATGAACTCGATTTTCTTCTCGTAATCAAGATTCGCAACCACTTCGGTTATCTTGTTCACGTTCTGCTCATTATCAACCACCACCAGGGTGTTTGACGGTTCGTGAGGCTTCATAAACCCATCCTTGCTAACCAGAGACCGAAGGACGTTGGAAACTCCTTTGGCTTTTACGCTCTTAAGCTTTATCAGCTTCATCACGTATTTCTGGGAAGATTCTCCGGGGTCGAGATCCAGCCTCAACGGTATGCTCTCTGACTTTATCCCCTTTTTGGGGACGACCTTGTTGACTCCCTCCGCACTTATGACCGAATAGCCGTTCATATCAAGCAGTATTTCAAAAATTCTAAACGCATTCTCTTTCTCGAAACCGCCCTCGGGAGTTATGATCGTCACGTTCTTGTCCCTGATCTTGTCACTCAGGAGATAAACTTCGGAGGTGATCTCGCTTATGGTCTTTATCATCTCATTAAGCGTCATGTTGGCGCGAAGGTTAACCATCCCCCCGTCCTCGGAAATCTCCTCACCCTCTTCGCCGAGAACTTCATCGTCTGAGACCGCAACTGTTTCCTCAGGCTTCTTCGTCTCCGGCTCAGGAACTCTCTCAACTTCTTCGGCCGCAACTTCTTCATCCGCTAAATCGAGCGGCAGGCCGGGATCCTCAACCAGGCCTTCCAGAGTCTCGTTGCCAGAAACTTTCACCGCATCTTTTCCTAGAGGCCTTAAGTCTTGCTTGCCCGGATCCTTTGCGGTCTCCTCGGCCAGCAACTCCGCGGCTTTCTCGGCAATATCAGCGGGTTTCGCGGGCGCGTCCTCCCCGTTCGCTTTTTTAAGCCTTGTGCCCGGGGCGACAACAACCTTAGCCCTCGTAAGATCCGGAAGCGGCTCGGACTTTTCCGCGGGAGCCAGCTGGGGACAGAGAACGGAAGCGGAAAAAACGAGAACCGCCGACAGAACCGGGAAAAGATTTTTATTCAGAAAGTATCTCATAATCTGTTTTAACCTTAAGGAGTTGAATTTTTGTATTAGGCCTAGTAAACCGTGTACCGGTTGCTCTTTCTTTTACCTTTTCTCGTGAAATCAACGGTAAACTCACTCTGGCCCCTCAAGTCGGTAAAAAGCGAAAGAGCGTTCTGCACGTCGTTTAAAGCAACTTCATTTATCTGGTGAACTATATCCCCGTTTCTAAGACCCATTTTATAGAATACGCTCCGGCTTTTCACTCCGAAGATCTTGATGCCGTCATCGCGCGGCACAATCCTAGCCTCGGTTATTAAACTGCTGGGTTCAGCGAGCAGCTCTTCAAACATCATTCTCTCTATCTGGTACGAGCCCTCGCTGACCTTGCTGACCCCTGAAGCCGACGGCTTTTTTGACTTAACAGACGGTTTGTTCCTTGCTGAAGAACTCCCGGGGCTTTTTGCAAAAACGGATTCAAGCTTGTTTCCGCAGGTGATCAGTTCAGGACCTTCCGCTCTTCGTATAGTTACCTCGCAGTCGTCTATTTTCACTACCTCGACTTTTTCGGATGTTACAAGATCAACCAATTGCCCTTCAGAATAACCCTTTATTTTGCTATTTTCCATATTCTTTATCACGGCGATGCTCTTGTTGGCTGCAGAATTAGCGCGACTTTGGAGTAAAAAAGTTGCAAGAAGTTCAAGCTTGAGGGAAGTTTTCGGGGTAATTTCCCCCTCGAAGACTTCCGAGAAATTGCCCGTCTCTATCTGTCCTGCATAGCCACCCGTCCCAAACAGGTTCGTTCTCAGTATAGAGTCGTAGTACTCTCTTGAACGATAGGGAATCTTAACCCGTCCGTACTTCTCCTTGTAGAGGTGTTCGCCTGTCAGGCCTCCCTTGTCGGACTCTATCTTGTCGCGCAGGCCGTTGTTGATCGTGGCCGAAACCGAGTACGCGATGGCGACTATCAGCAAGATGTTTACGACCCAGACATACTTTCTTAAAACGAATAAAAGCATAGTAAATTCCTAAATTAATTCTACGTAATTTAATAGATTACCTTATTTTTTTGGCAATATCCCCATTATCGCAAAACCGCAACTCTCTGGAAACTCAAAATTCTCAAGCGATATCGTGCAGAGGTTTTTCAAATGTCTGTGCAATGCTCATCCGCTCCGACTCATCTGCCCCGCAGCGGATACAACGGGGAAATTTTCAAGCACGGAACAAAAATACCGCTTTTCAAGACCATATATATCAAAAGCAAGTTCCGAGGCCCGCTCGAACCCCCCTCCGCACGAAGCGCTCTCGCTTATCTCCCTAAAAAGCATTCCCATGTCGTACCACTTCTGACCGATACTGTTCATCTCGTCGGGAAGGCCCGCCCCGTAAAAAGGGGAAAGCACGGGGGAGACTTCCTCGAGAAAATCTCTGTAAAACCACCTGAAAGCAGCACCGCAGACCCCTCTTCTGCATATGACCTGGTAAGTAAACCTCGAGGTCCACTTCCAGTCGGCAAGATCCCTCCAGCCGGGAAGATCCTCGGCCCACTTCTTTATAACTTCAACGCTTGAAGTTCCTCTTAGAGTAGTCTTGCCTTCAAGCATCATCTCGGCATTTTTTCTCAAAGCACCGAGAATCACCTCCTCGGCATCGAAGCCGTCTTCAAGAAATCTCACTTCAACACAGTTGTTGGAAAGGGGATACGGCCTTGCTTTTGAGCTTCTCGCTTTCGTCATGTTCTCAAAAGAGACAGTCTGGAGATCTTCAAATGAATTATCCGCCACGTAAAAAACGGATTCGGAGTCGTCGTATCCGCATACCGCTATTATGTGTCCGGGGAAATGGGTCTTGGAGTCAAAGTATTCAAGGTAGCAGATATCGGCCTGTATCAACACCGGAACGTCCATGTCAATAAACTCCCTGAGGTCATCCGAGGCCCGCTTGTTGTCGTCCTCGTATTTCCAATCGGTGACATCGACACCGAAACTTTTCAGGAAATTAATTTCCATCAGGGGACCGCGAGGCTGTATAATCCTGCTCGGATTCATTCCCTCTTCACAGGAGTAATAAAAACCGAGCCCGGCTCCCAGCCCGAAACACATCTGCTCCGAGAGATCGTGTCCGTGGTAGAGGCATATATCTCTCAGTGCCGCGGAACCGCAGTGCACCCCTTTTAAGTGTTTCCAGCCATTTATTATTTTCTTCATAAGAAGCCGCAGAACCGAGAGAATTAATATAGCCGGAAATCGATATTCCATAAAGGCCCAGGAACACTCATCACTCGGGGAAGCCGTCTTGATCATCGCGCCAGAACGGATATTAATAATCATCGTCACGGATAAATCAGCATGCTTGAGAAAATTCTTAGAAATTCGAAAAAAGCTATTTTGCTCGGAATAGGAGGAGGCGGCGATATAGTCGGAACCCTTCCGACGGCAAACCTGCTCGAGATAAACGGAACGCAATGCGTTCTTGGAGGACTTAGCTGGGAACGCTTCACAATAGACCCCGATCCGGGACCCAGAAAACTTGAAGAATCACACAATGTCCGCGAGATAAATGACGTGGTCTGGAGATGCAACAAAGATTCCACGACCCGGGGTGGAGCAAGGTTCGCCGAAGCAGGCATGGCCGAAGTTCTGGGAGAGGAAACTCTTCTCGTCGATATAAGTTACGGTCCGGAGAAAGTTTTTGAGGGGATAACGGATGCCGCCGAAAAACTCGGCGCAGATCTGGTGGTGGGAATAGACGTCGGTGGAGACGTGCTTGGATTCGGAGACGAAAAGGGACTCATGAGTCCGCTTGCCGACGCTATAATGACCGCGGCGCTTTACAGACAGAGCTTCCGGATGCCTACCGTAATGGGAGTATTCGGCTTTGGAAGCGACGGAGAGCTCTCCAAAAAAGAACTTGAGAGGTCATTCGGCATCATAGCACGGAACAACGGAATTCTCGGGAGCTGGGGCATATCCGCAACCACGCTGGAACTAATGGAAAAGGCAATAAGCATAATACCCACCGAGGCGAGCAGGGGACCCGTTGAATACGCAAAAGGTGCTTTCAGCACCACTTCAATAAGAGACGGCAGAAGAAAAGTCGAACTCGATATAAGTTCCACAGTAACTTTCTACGTAAATCCCCGGGTGGTTTATGAAAAGGTGTCACGACCCGCGCAAGCGGTCTACGGGTGCAGAACGATAGGGGAGGCAAACGCAAAACTTAACGAAGCGGGAATCAGAACGGAACTTGATATCGAAATGGAACTTTACGAGAATCTCGGGAAAAACTAAGGGGAAACCACTTCCTAGCGGTCGCTCCAGACCGCCAGTTCATTGCGGTTGGGATCCAAAAAATGAAACCGTCGCCCGCCGGGGAAGGAAAATATCGGCTTGCAGAGTTCACCCCCGGCGGCAGTGATGCGTTCCAGCGTGGCTTCCAGATCTTCCGCGTAAAGCACCACCAGCGCAGCGCCCCGGCTGCTGTCGGACCGCAACGGGGAGTGGTAGAACCCGCCGTCCATGCTACCGTCATTGAAGGCGCAGTAGCAGTCGCCGTAGTCCTGGAACGTCCAGCCAAACACGTCACCGTAAAACGCCTTGGCCTTAGAGAAGTCCTCCGCGGGCAACTCGACATAATTGATCCGGGAGTCTTCTTTCATGATCGCACACCATCAGGCCGCAGACCCCTTCCCTGAGGTGGGATGTCAGGGAGGTCGTTTCTGTTGTTCAATAGAGTTTTTCGTGGATGAGCTTGAGTATACGCCTTGATTCTTCCTCATCTCCCCAGATGCCCACGCGGATAATCAGATCGGTTATCTCGGGCTTGTCGTACTTGACGGTTATATAGACCATTTTATTCTGGTCGCGAAGTTTGGCTTCGACAAGCGCCTTGCCCACATTGCTTTCTTTTTTGGTTACCTCAAACTCCTGCTGTTCGACCACCTCCACCACCGCGAACCAGACCTTGTCAAACGAGGTGGGCTCCTTGCTCTTTAGAACTCCCCTGAGATAAGCCGCGGTACCGCCGCCGACCACGCCGCCCATCACGAGCACGCAACCCGAAGAAAAAACAATTGCAAGCAAGCACAAAAGCACGGCGTGATACTTTTTTGGCAGGAATTTCATTTTCACTCCCGGCAGGCTTTACAAAAAAAAACCATATGGTTAGTTAACCTAACTTAGGAAGAAAAAGAGTCAACATCCATGGAATCCTTCATATCAAAAAACAGACAGGTTTCGCACCACCATAAACGTATGGGGAGATAGCATAGGAGCGGCAGTCATAGAGAAACTGGAGTCCGATGAAAACACCGGCTGAAAAGCAAGACAGGATTTCGGGGAGGACAATCTCGCTTGACATAGGAACCAAGACGATAGGGGTTGCCGTAAGCGACGAGCTGGGAATCACGGCAACCGGCGTCTGTACCATAAGTCGGGAGAACGAGAAAAAAGACCTCGCGCAGCTTCGCGATATAATAGAACGATATTCTCCTTGCGAAATCCTCGTTGGGATACCCTACAACCAGGACGGTTCTCTCGGAAACAGGGCAAAAGGCATAAAGAAATTTTCCGAACGCATTCGAGATTCTCTGGGGCTTTCGGTGAAATACTGGGACGAGAGCTTTTCCACCAAGATCGCGGAGCAAACACTGATAGAAGCCGGCATGGGAAGAAAGAAACGAAAAACGGTAATAGACAAGATGGCCGCTACAGTAATACTGGAAGAGTACCTTCTGAGCAAAAACTAGTTAAACCTCGGGTCATATCTCGTATGCCATACGCAAAAACAAATGGAATAAATCTTTATTACAAAGAGTACGGAAAGGGAGATCCTCTCGTGCTGATTCACGGTCTTGGAAGCAGTCTTGACAGCTGGGATGCACAGGTTCCAGTCTACTCGGAATATTTCCGCGTGATAGTGCTCGACAACAGGGGCTCGGGCCGTTCCGAGAAACCCGATTATCCCTATACAATGGAGCAGATGGCGGATGACGCCGCGGGACTCCTGGACTTTCTCGGGATAGACAAAGCCCACTTCGTTGGAAAATCAATGGGTGGAATGATATGCCAGTGGCTGGGTATAAAATACCCCGAGAAGGTGAACAGGCTCGTTATGGGATGCTCCTCGGGGCACAGGGACGAGGTCGGAAACCTGCTTATCAGAACCGCAAGGGACATAGTGGATAAAGCGGGACCCGGGGCAGGATGGGTTTTTGCGCTTTTTCTCGGATACCGAAGGAAATACATCGAAGAGAACTACGACTCCTTAGTAAGCAGAATCAAGGAAGTTCCCGTTGACCCCGATGCGGCCGCCGGATACAGAAACCAAAGCTACGCGTGCGAGAACCACGACGTATTAGCCCAACTCGGCAATATCTCCGCGAAAACCTTGGTCATGTACGGAGAACGGGACATCGTCACGCCTCCAAGCAGATCGAAAAAGCTCGTGGAACTTATACCGAACGCGGTTGAGAAGGCGTTTGCGGACGTCGGCCACGGATTCTGGAGAGAGTGTCAAGCCGAGGTGGATAAAGCCGTGCTTGATTTTCTCGGAAAAGACTAGCTACACGGAAACCCACCCCGAAACAGCCGCGGTTCTTGCTCCGTAATCGATCCAGGTCCTGCGAGTCTCTCTGCCTGCCTTAGAAAACGCAGCCGCTGTACATGTGTATGCCTTTCTTTTCTATGACCTGTGTCGGTAGGTTAGCTGGACACCGAAGGTTCTGCCCCTGGAGATCGGCACGAATGAACCTCCCACAGGCGCGGGTGGCAACGCGAAAGTTTCTATGGTTTCGGGAAGCTCAACATAGCTTCCGTGTTTGACTTTGTTAAAAAGGTTCTTTCCGTAAAGTCCAACTGAGAACCTTCCGCTCATTGGGGCGATGTCAATTCCGGCGTCAACAATTTTCTGTTCCGGAGTATATCCCTTGTTGTCATCCGTAAGGTACGATTTGCCACGATACGAGTAGCTTACCCTTGAAGTTATCTTCGCCCAGTTGGCAAGTCCGGCGTCATGGGTCGCACCGGCGCTCCAAGTCCACTTTGCGGCCCGGGGAAGCTCTAAACCTAGGTCCTTTTTGTCAAGAATGCCATCTAGATTAAGGTCATATTTTACTTTGGTATACTCGGGATCTACGTATCCGACGGAACCCAAAAGAAAAAGCTTATCGGTAACGGCGACCAGTCCGTCAATTTCAAAGCCAAAGGATTCTACGTCCGTAGTGTTGCGAATTTCCTGTGCTATGCCGCCAAAGTCGGAAGGAAGAGTTATCACCCTCTGCACATTATCGATCAGGTTATAGAAAACCGCGCCGTTGAGGATGCCTATGTTTGTTGATATCTTGAATCCCGCCTCGAAGGTATCGATCTTTTCTTCGTCATACGGTCCCGGGAGCTCCGCAGGTATCCCGGGTATCGCAGCTGTTGGGGGATAGGTATTTCGCAGATTGTAGCCTCCGGAGCGGAATCCTCTGGTCCAGTGCCCGTAAACGTTTGCTTCATAGCCCGCTCCGCCGCCCATATAGTAAACAGCGCCGAGCTTGGGCGACCAGCTGTGCCAAGTCTCCTCGTCGGTGAAATCAAACTCGCATGCGGGTCCGACCGCAACGTTGCATGACATTTCTATTGTTGGGAACACGGCGCCACTTGTGTTGTTAAAGCCGGAGGCCGTCTCAGCCTTCCTTTTGTCATAGCTGTAGCGGGTGCCCGCGATAAGCATTATCTGATCCGTAAGGTCATAATCAAAAGAGAGAAACACACCCTGCGTATCGACGTAATAATTCCCCCCCACATCTTGGGTATAATGCGATCCGGCAGGCAACTCTCCTTCCGCAATAAGTCCGTCGATATGGCTTCCAAGCAGATAACGGCGGTCATGATAATTTATCTCGCTTGTAAAGTAATAAAAACCGGTCGTCACATGGAGTTTCTCTAAGAATCTGCCCACGTAGCGCAGTTCGTTGCTCCACTGGCGGTAAGGGGTCCATCCGCGTATATGCAAAATGCTTTGCGGCGAAGAATCGGTATCAATCAAGGCGGTACCGTCTGCGTCGTAAAAACCGAATATGTTGGTTATTGTGCCATTTCCGAAATCCACATCCCAGTCCACCTGAGCGGAGACAAAGTGATTTCTATGCTCCCTGAAGCCTTCCTCGTCGATGCTGAAATCGTGACTATTGAGATCAAAGTCGCGCCAGTTCTGTGACGCGGTGCCATCGCTTTCCGAAGTTTCGTGCCGGTAGCGCAGAACAAGGCTTACGTCATCCGTCGGATCCCACGTAATCACCGATCGTACCATTCGTGTGTCGTTCTCTCCGAAAGCCTTGCCCGTGTGGAGATTCTTAAACCAGCCGTTATCCTGATTCGTGTACACGCTTATCTTCGCACTGACGGTCTCGCTAATCGGGCCTCCAACTGTGGCCATGTAATAGCTGTTAAGACTCTCGCCCCCTCCTTCAAACGAGGTGCGAACGGATATCTCAAGGGTGTCTCCCGGTTTTTTCGTGTTAATCAGTATGGCACCCCCTGTGACATTCCGCCCGAAAAGGGTTCCCTGCGGTCCCCTCAGCACCTCCATGCTTTCAATATCGAAGGTATCAAACAAAACGGTGCTTATCTGCCCTTGATACACGCCGTCGACAAACACTCCCACGGTCGGATCAACAGACGCTATGGAGTTGTTTATTCCGACACCGCGGATGGAAAAGTTGGCAAGCGCCATTCCCGAGACGGCATCGTCAAGTGCCACATTGGGCATCTGCACTGCGAGACTTTCAAGGTCGTTTACCTTTAAAGCTTCAATCTTTTCCGAACTGAAATGGGTGATCGATAGAGGAACGTTCTGAATCAGCTCTTCTCGTTTTCGGGCGGTGACCGTGATTTTTTTGAGAAGTACACCGCTTACCCCGAACACATCCTGTGCAGCCGCACCGTCGTCCTGTGCAACTGCGTCACCGCCGCCGAGCGATGCCAGAAGCACACCTGCAAGAAGCAGGCACAAGAACTCCTTTATTGCAGACTGGAATTTTCTTTTAATCATTTCGATGCCCCCTTTTCGTCAGAAATTATTGTCAGAGATTATAACATAATCCAGCACGAAAAATCCAAGTTATCAGATTATTACGTGACGCAACTTACAGCAGCGACATCAAACGCCCGGCTACAGCAGGCGCACATTGTGCTCCGTCATACAAGCGACAAATCAAGCAACGGGAATAGAATTTTCGATTAGCAGAACCGGTATGTTTTCCCTCACTGGGTAGAGATATTTCCCGCCGCGGCAGATAAGACCCCCTTCAATTTTCTCGGAAACCTGCTCTCCCGACCTGTCAACGAGAGTTCCGAGCTCAACAAGTTCGTTAAGCCGCGCAAGGAGCTCCCGACCGGCCTCTTCAAGAGGTTCTCCGGTCTCAGGACATACGAGAATTTCAAGCAGTTCCTTGTCAATCATCGGTTTGGGGATTTGCGGTTTTCGAGGGCACCCGCTGGCATGGGAGCACGACGGAACCTCCGTTCGCAAGGAATCTTCTATGTTCCCAGCAGCTTCTGGGCTTCCTCATCCGATTTTTCAAAATAAAACTTGGGATCGTTGCGCCCGGCTATAACGCTCTCGTCAATGACGCAGCGTGTCACTCCCTCAAGCGAAGGCACTTCATAGAAGACCTCAAGCATAATCGATTCTATGATGGCCCGAAGCCCTCTGGCCCCGGTATTTCTCAAGACGGCTTCTCTGGCAATGGCTTTTCTCGCGTCTTCCGTTACCTCCAGCTGCACCTTCTCGATTTCCATCATCTTCTCAAACTGCTTCACGATGGCGTTTTTGGGCTTGGTCAGGATTTCTACCAGCTGCTCTTCGGTAAGTTCGCTCAGACTGGCGATAATCGGGACCCTCCCGACGAATTCGGGAATCAGTCCGAACTGGACGAGATCCTCAGGCTGAACCTTGTTGAGGAAGTTGCTTTCGTCCTCAGCAGCCTTGTTTGACAATTTAGCCCCGAATCCGATGGACTTCTCCCCGATTCTCGCGCGGATAATGTCCTCAAGGCCACAGAAAGCTCCGCCGCATATGAAAAGGATGTTCGTGGTGTCCACTTGAGTAAATTCCTGCTGCGGATGCTTCCTCCCCCCCTTGGGAGGAACATTTGCCAGGGTTCCTTCCATTATCTTGAGCAACGCCTGCTGCACACCCTCTCCCGAGACATCCCTCGTGATCGAGGGACTGTCGCTTGATTTGCGCGTAAGCTTGTCTATCTCGTCTATATAGATAATGCCTCCACGGGAAGCTTTTTCGACATCGTAGTTTGCCGCCTGAAGCAGGCTCACTATCATGTTTTCAACGTCCTCGCCCACATAGCCGGCTTCCGTGTAGCAGGTAGCGTCCACTATGGTGAAAGGAACGTCGAGAATCTTGGCCAGCGTCTGGGCAAGCAGGGTTTTTCCAGAACCGGTGGGGCCTATGAGAAGTATGTTGCTTTTCTCCACTTCCACCTTGTCGCCTCTTCTCCTACCGGAATCGTTGAACTGCATCCGCTTGTAGTGATTGTAGACGGCGACGGAAAGTACCTTCTTGGCGTTTTCCTGACCTATTATGTATCCGTCAAGAAAGGATTTCATCTCCTGTGGGGTCGGAAAGGATTTCTTAGGTTTCGGAAAAGCGCTGTCCTTGGTCTTTTCTTCCGCTATGATCTGGTTACAGAGATCTATGCACTCATCGCAAATGTAGACTCCGTGGCCCGCTATGAGCTTGTTGATTTCGTCCTGGTTCTTCCCGCAGAAAGAACAGTAGTGCTTCGCTTCTTCCTTGCCTTTTTTAGGACTCATCCGGTTGCCTCCTCCCTTTCGGTAATTATGGCATCCACTATACCGTATTTAATAGAATCCTGAGCGGTCATGAAAAAGTCTCTGTCCGTATCTTTCGCTATCCTCTCAAGAGTCTGTCCGGTGTGCTTCTCAAGTATGGAATTGAGCTGCTCTTTCACCCTGACGATCTCCTTTGCGTGTATCTCTATGTCGCTTGCCTGCCCGGAAACGCCTCCGAGCACTTGGTGAATCATCACCCTCGAGTGAGGCAGTGCGTACCTTTTGCCCGCAGCGCCGCTTGCCAGGAGAACCGCGGCCATGCTCACGGCCTGCCCGATGCATATGGTAGAGACTTCGGGCTTCACGTACTGTATTGTGTCGTAGATTGCGAGACCGGAGGTAACATGCCCTCCAGGGGAATTTATGTAGAGGTAAATAGGCGTCTCGGGGCTTTCTGATTCAAGAAAAAGGAGCTGGGCGATTACGACGTTGGCTACCGCGTCATTTATGTCGGAACCTATAAAGACAATCCTGTCTTTAAGGAGCCTTGAGAAAATATCGTAGCCCTGATCGCCCCTGCTCGTACGCTCAATAACGTAAGGTATGAAATCGGTTATCATCAACCCGATTATAACTAAGCGGGTTATTCCTTGTCAATCTGCGCGGGTTCGGGTTCCACTTCCTCAATCTGGGCCTGCTCCAGAAGAAGATCCAAGACTCCACGGGTTCTGATCTGGGATTCCAGATGCTCCATAGTCCCCGGCTGTTCGTAAGCCTTGTGCACCTGATCGGGGGGAAGATTGTATGAAGCAGCGAGGCGGTCTATGTGTTCGTTTAACTGCTTGCGGGTAACTCTCACGTTCTCCTTCTGGGCAATGCGGCCGAGAATTATTGAGGTCCTTACGCTCTCGGCGGCCTTCTCGGTGAATTTCGGCGCCACGTCCTCCCCGATTTCGGGCTCCGCGACTCCGCCTCTCTGCATGTCGGAGAGGAATCTCTCCCTGAGACTCTCCTCTTCCTTTTCGAGCAGCGACGGAGGAACATCGAACTGGTTTTTCGAGAGAAGATCATCGACTATCTGATCCCTCATGGATGAGAGCTGTTCGTCTTCGTGAAGGCGCTCAAGCTGCTCCTTTATGGCCTCTCGCAGTTCAGAGATGCCTTCGACTTCGAAATCCTTTGCGAAATCATCGTCCGCCTCGGGCAGAATCCTGTCGTGAATCTCATTTACCTTGACGGTGAAACTGACCGTTTTTCCGGCGGCCTCAGTTATCAGGAAATCCTCCGGGTAGGAAACCGAAAATTCGGCTTCCTCGCCCGCCTTCTTTCCAAGCAGGTTTTCTTCAAACTCGGGAGCAAACTGTTCTTCGCCCAGCAGGAATCTTACGTTCTGCCTGTTAAGATCGTCTATGGTCTCCCCGTCTTCAAACGCGCCGCTGTAGTCTACAAAAACATAGTCGCCATCCTTGGCAGGGCGGTCCTCCTCGACAAGCCTTGACTGCGCGGACCTTTCCCTGAGTTTATCTACCTCGGCGTCTATATCTTCCTCGGCAACTTGGCGGACGGTTTTCCTCACTGGAATTGAGGTGTAGTCGGAAAGCTCAAAATCGGGAACAACCTCGAATTCAGCCGAATAAGCGAATTCCTCTCCGGTCTTTACCTCACCCATCTCCGTAATGTCGGGGCGCGTCACCGGCAAAAGCGAGCGCTGCGCAAGGGCTTCGGACAAAGTTTCCGAGACAAGGTTAGATGCGGTTTCCTGATCGACCTCCTTTCCGTACATGGACTCGACCACGTGGCGGGGAACCTTTCCCTTTCTAAACCCCTTGACGCTCACTCCTCCCATAACATCGCGGAACACGGAATTTCTCTTTTCCGCAACCTGCTCGGAGGAAAGGGAAACCCTTATCTTTTTTCTGGTGCTGTCAATATCCTCAATATCTATCTTCATTTAGTCTAAAACCCCTCGGCAAAGAATTCAGGTAACAATATATCATTATTCGCAAAATTCCAGTATGCCCCGTAACCCAAAGTAGATTTTTAAACCCGAAGTTAAAAACCCAACGCCACACTTTTTGCAAGTCATGTTTTGAGCGTCGCTAGCAGGTTATAGATGTTTTTCCCGGTATACGTAATTTCGCGCAAACAACGAAAAGGCAAGCAGAAGGAGAACAGCCTGGGGAATCGCGGTCTCATAAGAAGGATATATCCCTAGAGTATCCATGTAAGGAATGAAATCCGCCGTAGTTGAGGAAATAATTCCCGCCTCCTGGAGTTCAAGTATCCCCTTGCCGAGAAGTATGAAACAGAGCAGGTAGAGGAAAACGCTCGTGAAGGAAAAAAAGTATTTAAGAGGGATCCTGAGGGTGAACTTGTACATAAGAAAAGCTATTACGAACACGACCGCCACCCCCGCAGCAAGTCCATAGATCACGTGCGGCGTGGATGAAGCGGTCTGGTAGAAAAGCGCCTGGTAAAAAAGCATTGTCTCGAAAGCCTCCCTGTAGACGGCAAGAAACGAAACGAAAGCAAGAGTAAGTCCGCTTCTTCGGGTAAGCGCGCCCTGGGTCTTCGAGCGGACGTACTCCTTCCATTTTTTTACGTCCGCCTTTGAGATAAGCCAGTAGCTTACGTAAAAAAGGATCATTGCCGCCAGAAGAGAGGTCACTCCTTCAACAATCTCCCTCCTGGCTCCCGAGATATCTATTATGGTTCTTGCCGCAACCCACGTCGCCAGTCCCGCAAAGATGGCAAGCACCCACCCGTAGTGAACGTACCTGATCATCCCGCGGTTACCTGAATGCGCCAAAGCGGCGATAATGGCCGCGATTATCAGCAGAGCTTCAAGCGCTTCTCTGAGTATTATGGCAAAAGAATTGACAAAACTCAGGTATTTGCCGAGCGATGAGCCGCCTTGCAGGATGCGTTCCGACTCGCGGAGATTCTCCTCTATGCTAGCTTTCATATCATGAAGCTCGGAGGAATCACGGTCGGACATCACTAATGACCTGAAAAATCCCATTTTCCTCTCAACCTCAAGAACAAGCGATCTTTTTTTCGAGACCAAAGCGGGTTCAATTTTCTGAAATCCTCCCAAGTACCCGTCAAGAGCCTCCCTGAATGCTTCATCTTTTCTGCCGGCCTCGTAAAGGTCGATCGCTTCCGAAAGCTTCCTGATGGTATGGTCTATAGCTTCGGAGGCGCCTCCGGCAATTCCGTCTCGAAGGTAAGCAGTCCTAAGGTAGAAGAGAACATCTTCGTCACTGCCTCCCGCCCCGGCGTTAAGAAGAATCTCCGCATTGCTGGCCAGGGCAAGGTTTTCAAGTTTTCTTACATCATGGGGAATCTTCTCCGTGGAGAGCCCGGAAGTACCTCCGCCTGAGGGCATATCCGGATACCCGAGAGAGAGAACGTAAAACGCCACATCCCACTTCTGTCTTTCGTCAAGCACCTCCTCAAACGAGGTCATGGCGGTACCTTCAATCCCGAAAGTGGTGGTATTGTAAACTTTAAAAGGTGAAAGCCCGATATTTATGTCAGGGTCTGTGAAATCCGTGGGAGGAGGGTTAAGAGTCTTGGAGAAAGCATCATCCGGCCTTCCCGAGAGCCCGTGACAGGAGGAGCAGTTGCTTACGTAAAGTTCTTTTCCGCTTTGGTAATCCGGTATATTCGCCGGGTAAGGCTTGATGTCATAGGCAGAAATGATCCGCCCTTTCAATTCATTTGCAAGACTTTCCACCTCGGAAGTAGGTCCCTTGGATACTATAATTGAGCGCAGGCGAGCAAATTTTTCGGAAAAATCCGTTGTTTCCATCTTTTTTTCAGGAATCTTCTCCCACAAATCAATCGCGGCAGAAGAAAAGTCCAGCATTTCCTGATACTCAAATTCGTTTACGATCTTCCCTTCTTTTACGGCGTTTGCGTAATCTCCTCCGATGTAGTCAACAAGAGAAAGAACCCTGTCTATCTCTGCGGCAGAAGAAAGCGCGGGGGGAAGAAAAAATATGAAAATTGAAAAATAGAAGAAACTTTTTTTAAGCATAGTCCGCAGGCATCTCCCCATCTTGGGGGTCAGGGAAGGTACTTTTTACCATTCTAGACCTTTATTGTCAATAATTCTCATCGTCGTCATTTTCATCTTTATACACAGTTCCGGGAAGAAAATCGGACGGGCAATTCCGCTGATTTTCTTGCTTGCAGATATTTTTTAAAAAAATTCTTGACATCATCACTCCAGAATGTTATTAATCTACATCATGGATATTAAATATCCACAATATCTACTAATTGCGCAACCCTAACAGGTAGTAAAAGGAGGATGTCAACAGATGGTTAATTACACAAAAAGGTGGAAAACGCTTCTTGTCTTTTTCCTGATTTTTTCACTCGGAGGCACGCAGATTTCTCTAGCGGGCACAGTTTCTGAGGAGAAGATAAAAAGGCTTGAGGAGCAGATAAAGGTTCTGGCGGATGAGATAGAAGCCATAAAGTCCGCTTCGGTAACGGAACCTCCGGTCTATGAAACAGAATTCGGGGTGGCCCCCGCAGCGTCAAAAGTCTACAGGGTTGACCAGGGAGTATCGTTCGGGGGGTACGGCGAACTTCTCATAGGCAACGTAAAAGAGGATTCGCACGACATAGTGGATACTCTGAGACTTGTTCTCTATAATGGCTACAAGTACAACGACCACATAGTTTTCAACTCGGAAATAGAATTCGAGCACGGCACGACGGGAAGCAATAAGGATGGAAAAGCGGGATCGGCATCGGTTGAGTTTGCGCTGATTGATTTTCTTATAAGCGATGAATTCAACTTAAGAGCCGGTCTTCTCCTGACTCCTTTCGGAATCGTAAACGAGATTCACGAGCCGACGACGTTTTACGGAGTGGGTCGACCCGAGGTGGAGAGGCGGATAATTCCGAGCACCTGGAGAGAGTCTGGAGCCGGGGCTCACGGAACGTTTGATCTGGGCAGCGCCGGGGAGCTTTCTTACAGGGCCTATGCAATGTCGAGTGCTGATGCTCGGGGATTCAAGGCATCGGACAACAGGAGTCTTCGGATCAAGGGAAACAGGGCAAGATTCGACGACATAGCTTTTATCGGAAGGCTTGAGTACGATCCTATTCCAGGGCTGAAAGTCGGTGGATCTGTGTTCTACGGCAACACGGGACAGGACGAAGAAGTTAACGGCCAGACGATAGACGGCCTCTTCCAAATGTACGAAGTCGACGCGCAGTTTCAGTATGCGGGGTTAGATCTGAGAGCTCTGTCAGTCTGGACCATGCTGGATGACGCCGCACTTATAAACCAACTTAATGAGTATGAAGGCAGCAAATCAGTCGGGGAGGAACAGTCCGGCTGGTATGTTCTGGGAGCGTACAACATTTTCTCCGCGCTTAACTCCGGAAGCAAGTACATGGAGTATCTGGCGCCTTTTTTCCGGTATGAAAAATTTGATACCCAGAAAGATGTTCCCGCCGGGTATGAAAGAAACCCAGCAAATGAAAGGACCCAGTACACTATCGGGGTGAATTACAAGCCGATTCCAAACGTAGTCGTAAAAGCCGAGTATCAGAACCTTGATAACGAGGCGGATGATGCGACGAACCAGTTCAATTTCGGGATTGGATATGTGTTTTAGGATATAGGACTTAAATCCGCGATAAACGGGCGCGGGTTTATGCTTCTTTTTTTCTCTCTCTTTTTCTCTCTCTTCAAAAGGGCAATATTCAGATAGAATGTTGCCCTTCTTTCATCATGAATACGAAAATCCTTATCTTGATAACGCTTGTGTTTTTTCTGCATGGTGCCGGAGATGTCTCCGCCAAGGTCTTTCTTACCAAGGGCAAGGCGCTTGAACTCGTTTTCCCCGAAGCAGAAGAAATAGAAAAAAGACACGTTTTCCTCACCGAACCCCAAGCCGAGAGAGTACGCACAATGGCAAAGGTCGAGGTAGATTCAAGGCTTTACACTTTCTACATAGCAAAATCCGGCGGGAAGGAGACGGGCTACGCCGTCATCGACACCCACCCCCTTCGAACACTTACCGAAACCGTAATGTTCGTAATAAATCCTGACGGAACGCTTCGCCACGCCGAAACTCTCGCATTTTTCGAACCCACAGATTACATGCCGAGCGGAAAATGGATAAACTTGTTCCTGGGAAAAACCAAGATGGACAGAATGAAGGTAGGAAAAGGAGTTCCCAACATTACCGGAGCCACGATAAGTACGGTATCTTTTTCGCAGGCTACGAGAAGGGTTCTCGCCGTCTACAGAGTCACGTTCGGCATTTCGGCTGATTCCTAATTATCCATCCGGGAGAAAAAATGAAGTTTTTCATTTCAGCGGACATAAGAAAAAACGACCTGTTAAAACTCATCGTCCTGCTCACGACGATTTTCTTTCTCTTTTTGTGGCTAACCAACCTGCTGTTTTTTCTGAAGATAGGATTCAGCTTTGATAGCGTGGTTGAGTACTACAGGGGATCCGAGGAAAGTTTCAGGCCTCCGAGAAGCTATTTCGGGCTGCTTGAGGAAGCCCATTTCCATTTTTTCTCAATGGCCATTTTGCTGGTGACGCTTAACCATCTTTTTCTTTTTACGAACAGAAGCTCCGCCGAGAAACTCCTCGTGATAATCGCGTCGTACGGCTCAGCGTTTCTTGATATAGCCGGAGGCTGGCTCGTAAGGTACGTAAGCGCCGAGTTCGCCTATGTTAAAATCGGTTCTTTCATCGTCCTTCAGGCATCTCTTCTTTACCTGATCATTTTCGTAACGTATTACCTCTACAGGAAAAAACCCGAGTATCCAAAGCCGCCTCAATAACCCCGGCACACTAAGGGCACGCATAAGACCCGAAGCAGGATTTTTTCTTCCCGCTTTTCCCAACGACCAGAAATCCCAGGGACTTATCCTTCCGGGCAAACATCTTCGCCCCACGCAGGCCAAGAACCGAAACGGCTGTCGAGAAGACATCGGCTTCCGTGGCAGTTTTGGAAACCGCTACAACGGAAGTCGCATCCTCGGCAGGCCAACCCGTTCTGGGGTCTATTATATGGGAGTATCTTTTCCCCGAGTGCTCAAAGTAGCGCTCGTAATCTCCTGAAGTCGCAACACCCTTGTTCACAAGATCAAGCTTCGAGATAATTTCACTGCCGCTTCCGGGTTTTCTCACTCCCACATCCCAGAACTTTTTGCCTGCGGGAGGATTCATCGCGTATATGTTTCCCCCGAAATTCACAAGTCCCCTCGTGATTCCGCTCTCCCTGGCGATTCTCACCATCTCGTCAACCGCGTAGCCTTTTCCTATAGCTCCGAAGTCGAGCCTGGCGCAGTCGCCTTCAAGGAAAACCTGAGATTTGACTTCATCTATCTTTATTTTCCGAAAACCCGTGCATCCAAGCGCGTCGCGGATCCGTGAGCGAAGGGGTAATCGCCCCGCCTTGGTCTCAGCCCGCCAGAGTTCGAAAATACTGCCGATAGTTATGTCAAAAGCCCCTTCGGTAAGCACCGAGTACCTGACCGAGGTCTGAACGAGACGCAGAAACTCCCCGGGAACGGAAACGGGACCGACTCCCGCATTTCTGTTCACCTCAGCAAGAACACTGTCATTCCTGTAGTTACTGAAAAGCCGGTCTATTTCCTTGGTTCTCTCCACGCAGGCATCAACAACCCGGTGGAAGAGTTCCTCGCTCGGGGAATAGAACTTAAGTTCCACCGTTGAGCCCATCGAGTAAAAGGATCTCTCGTAAAGATTCTCCGTACCGTGGGAGCAGGAACAAAAAAGCAGAACTAAAAGCGCAAAGTGGCGCATGTCTTGAGAATCACGTGAAGCGTTTTTCTGCGAGAGGAGGGAGTCGAACCCTCACACCCTAAGGTACTAGATCCTAAATCTAGCGCGTCTGCCTGTTCCGCCACTCTCGCCTTTACAGTCAAAATCGGCAAGCACCCGGAATCGCATTTCCGGGCAGTGCCGTTAGACGGAAAATGAAGTGGGCTGCGAGGGATTCGAACCCACGACCGACTGATTAAGAGTCAGCTGCTCTACCAGACTGAGCTAGCAGCCCACATACAGAATAACAGAAAAGAAAATAAATGAAAACCGAAACGCCAGCCGGCCCAGACAGCTGAAAATCCCGCCTTTTTGAACTCTCCTCCAAGATCGTTTATTTTTGAAGCTGTGGAAAATCTAATAAATCACTTCAGGGAATATCACAATGCTTACCAGACGCAGATAGAAAACCTGCTGTTTTCTGTTCTGATAGTGGCGATTCTGTTCTTCCTCAGAAAAATTCTCATCTCGCTAATAACCAAGAACACGAAAGATCCCAAGACAATCTATTACTCAAAACGCATTATAGGGTACGTCTACGGCTTCCTTGCCATAATACTGGTCGGCAGCGTGTGGATAAAGGGCCTGGGTCCCATAGGAACCTACCTTGGTATCGCAAGTGCCGGTCTCGCTATAGCGCTTCATGAAACCATAGCCAACATTGCCGGCTGGTTCTTTATCCTCTGGAGAAAACCCTTCGTAATAGGGGACCGCATACAGATAGGAGAAACCAAGGGAGACGTAATAGACTTGAGGCTGTTTCAGTTCAGCATAGTCGAGATCGGAAACTGGGTTGAAGCTGAACAAAGCACGGGAAGAATAATACATATTCCCAACAGCCACGTACTAAAGGAGAGAACCGCGAATTACCACGGCGCATTTAACTACATATGGAATGAGATACATATTCTCGTAACGTTTGAGAGCAACTGGAGAAAAACCCGCGAAATTCTTGAGAAGGTAGCAAAAGAAAAAATCGATTCCTCTCCAAAGCAGGCCGAGCAACAGCTCGACCTAGCCGCCGAGAGATACATGATACATTTCTCAAAACTCACCCCGGCGGTCTATATGTCGACAAGAGACAGCGGAATTCTGTTCTCAATGAGATATATAATAAACCCGAGACAGAAAAGGGGCTCCGAGCAGGCCATCTGGGAAGAGGTACTGGCTGAGTTTGAAAAGCATCCCGATATCGATCTCGCTTACCCGACGACACGTCTTTTTACCCCGCCTGAAAGCAAAACAAACCCTGTTCCCTGAATTGGGGGAAACGAGGCCCCTACTGCCCGTTCCCGGCGGAATCTTCCTCGGGTTTCAGGATGGAAACCGCGGCCGCCTCAGGATTTATGTACTTCCTGGCCACCCTCGCTACGTCATCCGCAGTCACGGCAAGTATTTTCTCCGGGAACTTTCTGTATTCGTAAGTGCCTATTCCGTAAAGCTCGTCAAACCCGACCGTGGACGCCTGGGCGGAATTTCTCTGAAGCCCTATCTCGAAGCTGCCGACTATGTAGTTTTTCGCCCTCTCAAGCTCCTGCTCCCCGATACCATCCAAGGCAAGCTGGAGCTGCTCCTTTATCGATTCAAGCGCCTCTTTTTCCTTCTGCGGAGCAGTTCCTATGTAGACGCCGAAATAGCCGCCTTCCATCCCGGGAACGTAGAACGAGGTAACGGCATAGGCAAGGCTTTTTTTGTCCCGAAGCTCAATAAAGAGCCTTCCTCCCTGACCCGAGAGCACCGAATTCAGCACCTCAAACGCATAGCGGTCGCGGCTTTTAAAACCCGGGGCGTGAAAACCCGCGATAATGTGGGTCTGGGCCTTGTCTCTCTCAAACTCGACTGTTTCCCTCGCGGCAGAAAGCGCTGACTCACGCGACGGCCGGGTCTTTTCGAAACCTCCCCGCTTCATGCTACCGAACAGCTTTTCAAGGGTCCCGAGAGTTTTCTCCGCATCAATGTCGCCCGCAACGGAGATGACCATGTTCTCAGGCCTTATGACTTTTTTGTAAAACTTCCGGACATCGGATGAGACAAACCTGCCTACGTTTTCCTCGGTTCCCAGAACGTTGAACCTGTAAGGATGCTTCAGAAAAAGAGTCTTTAGAAAATTCCTGACCGTCTTTCCCGTGAGGTTGTCCTCCTGTCTTTCCAAAGCGGCTAGAATTTCCCTTCTCTCTCTATCCATTTCCTCATCGGAAAAAGAAGGATTAAGTATCACGTCTGAGAGAATGTCCATTGCCCCTTCAAAGTTCTCACTTAAGGCTGAGAGAGTCACCCCGACACTGTTTTTCCCAGAAAAGCCGTCAACCGTCCCCCCCAGCCCTTCTATCTGAGTGGCTATATCTTCTGTGGAGCGGCTCGAGGTGCCGCGGGTAAACATCCCGGACATGAAGTTCGAAATTCCGTTTGTGTTTTCATCCTCATACCTGAGGCCCCCTAGGAAAGCCGCGTGAACGGAGAAAAGCGGAACGGCCGAATTGCGTTTCAAAAGAACCCGGATTCCGTTTGAAAGCTCATGTTTCTTAAATTCCCCCTGCGTTGAGGAAACTTTCTTCCTTTCTTTTTTCTTGACCCCTCCGGGAAAAACAAGGGCTTTTCTGAAGCCCTGCTCAACCCCCTTGGTTTTGTCTTTAGGAAGCAGCGCTCCAGCGGTGAGATTTTTCTGCACGAGGTATTTTCTGGCCACGCGCAATATGTCCTCCGGGGTCACGTTCCTCACTCTCTCAAGGTAGAGGCGTTCGTAACCGTAATCTCCCGTTTCAAGCTCGAAGTAACCGAGCTTTCTCGCCTGTCCCTGCATTGTTTCCTTGGCGCGGATGAAGTCCCTTTCTATGTTAGTTTTGGCGCGGGCAAGCTCCTCGGCCCCGACGGGCTCGTTTTTTATAAGCTCTATCTCCGCCACTATCTCCTGCGAGGCTTTCTCCACTTTCCCGGGATCAAGTACTCCGCCCACGAAGAAAAGACCGTTTTCCTTGAGGCTGTAAGCGTAGGCGTATATGTCGTTTACGGTGGCGTTCTGCTCCTTTAGCTTTCTGTAGAGCCTGGAGCTTTCCCCTGTGCCGAGTACGCCGCTTATAACGTCAAGAACGGGAGTGTCGGCGTGGCTCGCCGAGGGGGTGTGAAAGGCAAAACTGAAGTACCCCGTGTTCACGTCGCGTCCGATAACGAAGGTTCTCGTGCGTTTCTGCTCAGGCTCCGGGGGAAGTTCGCACTCAGGAGTTTCCCTTTTCTTTATCTTTCCGAAAGTCCGGGCCACCGCGTCCTTTATTCCCTCGGGATCAAAATCCCCGACCACAACGAGAATCATGTTGTCCGGGGAATACCACTTTCTGTAGAAATCCAGTATTCCGTCCCTAGTGAAGCTCCCCACGCTCTGCTTGGTTCCTATTATGGGCCTTCCGTAGGGATGAACGCTGTAGGCCGTTGAGAAAAGCTTCTGGCTGATCACCCTTGAGGGAGAGTCCTCTCCCCTTCTTATCTCTTCCTGGACAACTTCAAGCTCCTTCTCAAGCTCCGCAGGGTCAAAAGTCGAGTTCTCCATGACGTCTGAGAGCACGTCAAGAGCCATAGGCAAAAAGCGCCGCGCGCTTACGATGTAGTAAACCGTCTGGTCAAAGGAAGTAAACGCGTTTATGTCTCCTCCCCCCGCCTCGACCATCCCGGCTATCTCGCCGACCTGTCTTCTTTCCGTCCCCTTGAAAAGCATGTGTTCGTGCACGTGCGCGAGGCCGTATTCGCCCTCCACCTCGCACGCGCTTCCGGTCTTCACCCACACGTTAACGGCGACAACCGGAGAAGAGTCGTTTCTCTCAAGAAGCACGGTCATGCCGTTAGAAAGACTGTATTTCGTTGCTCCTTCGACACCCGCAAAGGTCTGCGCATTTAAACTCATAAGATTTGCTCCCGTAATCAGAATGAACAAAAAAAGTAATTTAAAAAACCCTTTCATCGACTCCAGCCTCCAGAGGGAAAGCCACTAGGACTCGTCGCCAGCCAGGGCTTCTGACTCTTTGTCCCGAGATGTAGCCTTCGCGACCAGTTTCCAAGCACAACGTCCGAGCTCGAGGATAAAATAGCAGTAAGTTATAGCGACCGCAATCACTCCGGGATTGGTAATAAGTGCCGCAATTATTATGGAGCCCGCTACAAGAGTGCTGAAAGGTCCGAATCTGGCGATTCGCGGGAACTTTCTGTATGGAACCTCGCTAACCATAACAAGTCCCACGACAGGAACGAAGAAAAGATAAAAAGATTTTATAAGCGGCGTAGCGATGATCTGAAACTCGGAGAGAAGAAGTATCGGAGAGAGAATAAGCCCCGCGGCCATAGGACTCGGAAGACCCGTGAACATGCGCTTTTCCTTGGTAGTGAACTGCATGTTAAAACGCGCAAGCCTGAGCGCTGCGCAGACCACGTAGAAAAGCATCGCCATAAGTCCCGGATTTCCGTATTCCGAAAGCCCCCAAACGTAAAGAAGCACTGCCGGGGCGACCCCGAACGATACAAGATCGCAGAGTGAATCGTAGGACGCACCGAAGCGGCTCTCCGAGTTAAGAGCTCTTGCTATTCTGCCGTCAAGCATGTCGACAAGTACCGCCATGCCGATAAATCCCGCCGCCCACCAGAAGCGATTAAAAAGCCATTGCTCAGAAACTACGGCCGAGGCACGGTCCCCGTGAATGGAAATCGAAGTCACTATGGACGCAAGCCCGAACGCAAGGCCCACAGTCGTGAGCATGCTTGGCAGCAGTGGGATAACCCTCCCCGGACGGGGAGATCTTCTCCTTCTTCTTTTTCTCAAGTTAGCCACGCTATAACCGTCCTGCCGGCTACGACTTTCTGTCCCACCTCAACACCCACCTTCACATCCTCGGGCAGGTAAACATCCACCCTTGAGCCAAACTTTATAATCCCGAATTTTTCCCCGATTTCCAACACGTCGCCGAATTTCGCGCGCGATACGATCCTTCTCGCGAGAAAACCGGCCACCTGAACTATGACCACCCGGACCCCGTCCTCGCGTTCAATCAGGGTCGCGAGCCGCTCGTTGGCCTCGGACGAATCCCCCTCAAAGGCCATTTTGAATTTCCCGGGGTAATAAGTGGTTCCGGCGACCTTGCCGGAAACGGGAAATCTGTTTATATGGCAGTCGAAGATGGAGAGGAAAATGCTTATTCTCCGAGCGTTCCGCTTAAGATAGTCGTCTTCAAAGGTCTCCGAGATATCTATTATTTTTCCGTCCGCGGGACAGATCACGGAACCGGGCTCAAGCGGAGGAAGCCCCCTTTCGGGATCCC
This sequence comes from Thermodesulfobacteriota bacterium, assembly GCA_965204035.1. Lineage (GTDB taxonomy): Bacteria > Desulfobacterota_D > UBA1144 > Nemesobacterales > Nemesobacteraceae > Nemesobacter. The sequence continues at coordinate 387,408 of OZ241964.1, read as the reverse complement.
TGAAAAAAAAGACGGAAAAAGCGGTAAGCAGTAGAAATACTAAAAATAAAGAAAAAGAACCCAGAAGCGCAAGGAGAATACAAAGCGCGGCTGAAACGTAGATTATACTGAGCCCCTCGCTTGCGACTCTCACGAACCGGAAATCCATCAATTCTTGTCTTTATCGACCAGTTTCTTCTGGAAAAGCGAACTCATCATCCCCCTGAGTTCGGCGCCGACTTTTTCGATCGGATGTTCTTCACCCTGCCTTAAAAGCGCGTTATAGGAAGGTCTTCCGGCCTGATTCTCAAGTATCCATTCCGAGGCGAACTGTCCGGACTGAATCTCCCCGATTATCTTTTTCATCTCCTGTTTTACGGAGTCATTTATAAGCCTAGGGCCCCTGGTTATGTCTCCGTATTTGGCCGTATCGCTCACCGAGTAACGCATGTTGGCTATCCCGCCTTCGTATATGAGGTCAACTATAAGCTTTACCTCGTGGCAGCACTCGAAATAAGCCATCTCGGGCGGATAGCCGGCCTCAACAAGTGTCTCGTACCCGGCCAGGATAAGGGCCGTGAGCCCTCCGCAGAGGACTGACTGCTCCCCGAAAAGATCGGTTTCCGTCTCGTCCTTAAAAGTCGTCTCTATAACTCCCGCCCTCGAGCATCCGATGGCCCTGGCGTAAGCAAGAGCGAGATCTTTAGCATTGCCCGTAGGGTTCTGGTGAACGGCAACGAGTCCCGGCACGCCGGCGCCTCCGACGTACTGGTCCCTTACCGTGTGGCCCGGGGCCTTGGGAGCGACCATGAACACGTCCACGTCCGCGGGCGGTTTGATCTGTCCGTAGTGAATATTAAAACCGTGGCTGAACATAAGCGCGTTTCCAGCAACCAGGTTCTTTTCGACATGCTCATGGTATATCGCCGGCTGATAAGTGTCCGGAGCCAGCATAACCACTATGTCCGCGGATTTGGAAGCGGCGGAAACCGACTTCACGTTAAAACCGGCCTCCTTGGCTTTTTTCCAGTTGGCCCCGTCCTTAATATCCGCGACCGTGACCGAGATTTCGCTGTCTCTCAGATTCTGGGCATGAGCATGCCCCTGGCTTCCGTAACCTATAATCGCAACTTTCTTTTTCTTAAGCTTAGACGAATCAATATCCTCATCGTAGTAAACTTTCACCGGTTATATCCTCCTTTACTTGCTCTTCTTGTTCGCCCGGGACATGGCGACGGTTCCCGTTCTCGCGATTTCCTTTATCCCGAAAGGTCTTTGAAGTTCAACAAACGCCTGAATTTTCTGTTCATCCCCTGTAACCTCAAACGTGTAGGATCTTGGGGACACGTCGACGACCTTTGCCCGGAATATGTCGGCGATCCGCAGAATCTCCGGCTTGGAATCAGCCTTCGCGTCAACCTTGATGAGAATCATCTCTCTTTCCACCCGGTCAAGTTCGGTCATGTCGACAACCTTGATCACGTTGACCATGTTGTTGAACCTTTTTATTATCTGCTGAATTATGGCTTCGTCGCCGGTTGTGACCAGAGTTATCCTGGACGTCCCCGGTTCCTGGGTTTCCGCGACGTTAAGGCTCTCTATGTTAAAGTCCCTCGCGCTGAAAAGCCCAGCGATTCTTGAGAGTACTCCGGCCTCATTATCTACCGTTATGGATATGGTGTGTCTCGATTTCATGGAACCTCCAAAGTGGTGAAAAAATTATAAGAAACCGTGATTATACCGAATCCCCGAAAAATGTTAATACCCAAGCGCACGGGGCCGGCACCACCCAAGCTTCTCAGTCCTGCGCGTCTCCCTTAAAGACTTCGCCGAGCTCTCCATTTAAGTGCATCTCGGTGCATATATCGCATCCGCCTATGAAATTGCCGTTAACATAGAGTTGCGGAAGCGTCGGCCACTGCGAGTAATCCTTTATCCCCTGGCGGATCTCCGGGTCCAAAAGAACATCGACAGTTTCGTAATCCACCTTGTAGTAGTTAAGAATGTTTACCACCTGCGCCGAAAAACCACACTGCGGCATATCTTTTGACCCCTTCATGTAAAGGATAATGGGGTTCTCTTCGATCTGACGCCCTATTTTTTTCTGTATATCCGACATTGTCCCGCTCCTTACTTTTTAAGCTTCTCCCACTGATCGTCCGTATAGGTTTTTATCGAGATGGCGTGAATCTCGGATTCCATGGCGTCTCCAAGCGCCGCGTAAACAAGCTTGTGACGCTCAATAGGCGGCTTGCCCCTGAACTGCTCCGATACGACTACCGCCTGAAAATGCGTTCCGTCCCCGTCAACCTCGACAAACGACGCCTGAATGCCTTGCTCTATCATTTCGCGAATCCGCTGCGTTTCCATCACAGCGGGAAATTATATACGCATATCAGTACGTTTCCAAGAAAAGGAACCGGCGCAATCCGCCTTGAAAAAATCCCCGGCTGTCTTATCCTTAATTTGTTTGGAAAAAGAGGTTCCAATACACAGATGAAGGTAAAAGAGATAATGAACAGCCCCGCGGTCACCGCCAACGAGAACGACTCGCTTGAGCAGTGCGCGCGCAAGATGCTTGAACTCAGAATTGCCCAGCTTCCGGTGGTTAACGACGACGGAGTGCTCACAGGATTCGTAGCCGCGAGCGACTTTATCGCCAAAAAAACCACAGTCTCCTTCTCGAGAACCGAAATCCTTGAACTCTTCGGACAATGGTTTGATCAGGGAGAGATTGAAAAGATATACGAGGAAGCGGGGCGTATCAGGGTGAAGGAAGTAATGAGCAGCCCGGCCATATCCATCGACCCGGACGCATCGGTAAAAAACGTGTTCGAAGAATTAGCCGGAACTGGAGTCCACAGCGTCGTCGTGGTCGAGGACGAAAAGCCCGTGGGACTCGTCTCGGTATCAGATTTTCTGAAACTGATCGTAAGATAATCCGCCTTCGGCCCGCCGTGCCACCATCATGAAAAGCTTCGGAGTTTCAAAGGAAAAACAAACGGCGCTTTGGCGGGAAATGAAGCGTCTTGGAATCAGGGAAGAAGATATCGAGGAAACTTTCACGAGATCTTCGGGCCCCGGCGGACAGAACGTAAACAAGCTGGCCACCTGCGTTCACCTGCGACACCGCCCAAGCGGCATTAGCGTGAAAGTTATGAGGGAGCGCTCCCAGGCGCTTAACAGATTCCTCGCGAGGAGAAGTCTCGTCGAGAAAATCGCGACGCAGGTTCACGGAGAAGACTCGGCGGAAAGAAAAAAAGCGCAGAAAATAATAAAACAGAAAAAAAGAAGAAAAAGAAGGACGGCGAAAAAGCTTGCCGGGGACGGCGGAAACACCCGGTGATAAACCGCCAGCTGCTGAGTGCGTAATGAAAAAGACCCCTGATTCAAAGTGCAACCCCGGATTGCTCTGTCAATTACTGTGCTTAACGCTTCTCCTGCTGCTTTGCCCGATCTCGGCAGAAGCCGAAACCCTGACAGGCAAGCCTTACGTTACAGACGGCGATACGGTCAAAATTTCGGGAGAACGGATCAGGCTTGAAGGAATCGACGCGCCGGAGTGGGACCAGCGGTGCAAAGACGCATCTGGAAAAGGCTATGACTGCGGCATTGTTTCAACCGCGGCTCTTAGAACCAAAATAGGGCGCAACTCTATTAAGTGCGAGGGAACAAAGCGCGACCGCTACGGACGCTTTCTCGGAATCTGCTACCTAAATGAGCTCGACCTAAACGGCTGGATGGTCCGAAACGGTTACGCTCTCGCCTACGTGCGCTACTCGCACCGTTACGCCTCCGCCGAGCAGGAAGCCCGTGAAAACAGCCGCGGCCTGTGGGCCGGGGAGTTCGTCGCGCCTTGGAGCTGGCGAAAAGGAGAACGGCTCGCGACCGGTTCCCGGCCGCACGGTCAGTAAGTAGACAGCAAAGTATTGAAAAACCGTGAGTTAGTGTCAATCTTACCTTCATGGGAAACGAAACCGCAGATCCTCCCGAGGAAAGTAACGGATTCTCCGAAGACTGGGTGGTTTTCGGACCGGCTTTCATTCTCATCGCTCTCGGGCTCCTTTTTCCCTATATATCTCTTCCAAAGTTCTCGTGGACCCCTGATTCCGTAGGCAAAATTCTCAGCGCAGAGAACATCTCTCTTTCCCTCTCGCTGGGAGTGGTATTTTTATTTTTCTCAAGCTTCGGCATCCGTATGATGGGCGGGTCGGTCGCCCGCTATATAGCGGGCTTCCCCATAGTGTTTGCACTTGCGTGGGCATCCAAGTTTCTCGCCGGAAACGCAATGGCCAAGGAATGGGGTATAAGCTATGTCATCTTCGCCCTTTTCATCGGAATGCTGGTCGGCAATGTTTTCCCCAACCGCTTCCGGGAGGCGGTCCGCACCGAGTACTACATCAAGATCGGACTCATCATTCTGGGTTCCGGCATCCTGTTCGGCAAAATACTCTCCGCGGGGTCGGCGGGAATTCTGCAAGCTCTGCTAGTAGTCCTAGTCATCTGGTATGCCTGCTACTGGGTCTGCAGGAAGCTCGCTGTGGATTCCGAGTTTGCCGCCATGCTTTCCACGGCCGTTTCCATCTGCGGAGTGTCGGCCGCCATTGCGGCCTGCGGGGCCATAGGAGGAGACAGAAAGAAGCTCTCCTACGTAACCTCCATCGTCCTCATAGTGGCCGTCCCCATGATGCTGATCATGCCTTGGGCCATAGAGCATTTCCAGATTCCCGCAGCAATCGGAGGAGCGTGGATAGGAGGAACCATTGACACCACCGGAGCAGTTGTGGCAGCGGGGGAACTGGTGGGAGAGTCGGCGATGAACGCCGCCGTGGTAGTGAAGTTCTCGCAGAACGCCATGCTGGGTCTAGCGGCCTTCGCTCTTTCCCTGTGGTGGACGTTCCGCCAGGGCGCGGATGAAGGGGTAAAGCCGTCGGCAGGAGTCATATGGGATCGCTTTCCAAAATTCATTCTGGGTTTCATGGCGGCGTCGCTTCTTTTTTCTTTCGTCGTGGGAGACGATCTTGTTTCGCAGACCAAGGGGCTTATGAAGGGGCTTCGCGGCTGGTGGTTCGCCCTTGCCTTTGTCTGCATAGGCCTTGAGACCCGCCTTTCCACTCTGGTAAGCATGGAAGAAGGCCGTCCGGCCTACGCGTTTCTCATAGCGCAGGGAATGAACGTCATCTGGACGCTGATCGTGGCGTGGATTCTCTTCGGCGGATTGTTATTCCCCGCCCCCGTTCTGTAGTCCATAATCTTGGGAAATCATTTCTTTTAGCCGACTGGTTCCTAAGACAAACCAAATACCACAGATAGTAAAAGAACTCTGACTTCTTTTTTATACGGCTGTTAACTCTGCAGCCGCTCCGCTGGAAGCAGAGTTTTGGCAAATCGGTCGATATGAGCTTTCAGGGGTGGATATTTCACCAGGCGGTAGGCAACGAGGTCGACCTTGTAAGGCAGTTTGCTTTCATGGAAACAGGTCCATAGACGATCAACGGTACTCTCCTCAACATCCCCGTAAAGAACCATGTCTATATCTGAATAGCTCTTGTGAGACCCGGTTGCCCTTGAACCAAACAGCGACACGGACTCAACAGCGGGAGCAAATTCTTTTATGATGTCCCTGATCAAAACCAGTTGCTTCTCGCTTAATCCATGATCAATCATCGCCAAGCTCCAGGTAAGCTTCAGATAGTCTTTCATGCAGCTCGCCGATGCAGTCAAGATACCTGGTCTGTATGTCTTCTATTATGATTTCAAATTTCGTGAAGTCGTAGGTATGGCTCATTTTGCTACGCGCATCAAGGGCGCTCATCCAGCTTTCTCCATCGGATACCAGTTTCCCCGCCACGGACTCTTTAAGCACGGCCCTGGGAGTAATTTGACTGAACACCACGTTCTGGCTCTCAAGATAATCCTTCATAGTTTTCCAAGCCAGTTCCATGCAAAGCTCAAACCGTTGGATCATGCCTTCCTTTGCCAACTGATCTAGCTCTCCCGCCCTGTTTCTATCTGCCGCTTCCCGCAGCAAAAAATAAGCTCTGCTGAAATTATCGAAGCGGTACTGCCACCTCTTTTTTTCTTCCATCATGGCGAATTCAGTTTCAAAACTTAGAAAGTTAAACAGCCTCAAAAATACCTAACCAAGCGTTTTGAAGCCAGAATATCTGCCTTCCCAATTATCACAATACCAACAGCAAATGAAAGTTCCGAACTTTCATATAAATCCCGGCAACATTGCCAAACCCTCAAAGCCAAGTACCTTAATCCGACAAATATTCAAAAGGAGTTCGCAAAAATGAAAGCTGTTGTCTATCACGAATTCGGAGAAACCGATGTTCTTAAATACGAAGAGGTAAGCACGCCGGAGCTTGGACCGGGAGAAGTCCTTGTAGAGGTGAAATCCTCCTCTATAAACTTCGTCGACCTCAGGCTCAGAAGCGGGAAATCACCCCGCCCGGTGCCCCTGCCGCACGTGGGTGGAGTAGACGTGGCGGGTATTGTCTGCGAGAAAAGCGATGACGTGTCTGACGTGGACACGGGCGATCGGGTCATAATCATGCCGGCCGTGCGCTCAGAGAGAGGACTTGAAATAGTCGGGGTCAACCTCCACGGAGGATTCGCCGAATACGTAAAGATACCTTCATCTAACGTGGTCTCGATCCCCGAAGGGCTCTCCTTCGACGACGCGGCGACCATCCCAACCTGCTACGTTACCGCATGGTACGGCTTCTGCGAAAGAGCGAATATCGGCAAGGGAGAAACGGTGCTCGTGCACGCAGCGGGAAGCGGAACGGGGAGCGCCGCGATCCAGGTAGCCAAGCTTTTCGATTCTTTCGTGATAGCTACCGCGGGAAGCGATGAAAAACTTGAGAAAGCAAAAGAAATCGGAGCCGATGTCACCATAAACTATAACTCCTCGGATCTCGGAGAGGAGCTAAAGAAAATTACAAAAACGCATAAGATAAACATGATCTTCGACCCCGTGGGAGCTTCGGTGTGGAAAGAGAACACGCAGTATCTGGCGCCCGGGGGAAAGCTTCTGCTGATCGGAGTCGCGGGAGGAGGTGCTGCGGAAGCGGCCCTCGGCCCACTTATTATGAAAGATATCTCCGTGCTCGGAGTAACGGTATTTAACGCCCGGGCGGAACATTTCGAGAAAGTCGCGCAGCTTGCCGGAGAAGGTACCCTGAAACCTTCAATACACAGCAGGTTCCACCTGAGCGAGGCAGCGGCGGCGCAGAAAATTCTTGAAGACCGCCAGCAGTTCGGAAAAGTCATTCTGAACCCATAAGGAAAAGCCTGATTTTCAAGGTGAGTATCAAAAATCTGTTCGCGGCGGTCCTGTTCGCCCTCGTCGCTGCGCCAGTTGCGTGCCTGGCGAAACCGCCTTGCCCAAAAAGCATAATATCGCTCACTTTGGCTTCAGACGAAATCCTGGTCGATATAGTCGGCGAGAGAGAGAAAATAGTCGCGCTCACCTATTTCTCGACCGACCCGCTGATCTCAAATGTCGTGGAAAAAGCACGTGGAATTCCGCAGGTCCAGGCAAACCTCGAGCAGGTAATCGCAAAATCTCCGGATCTCGTGATAGTCGCGGGCCACACCAACCCGAACATACGCGCGCATCTTGAGGCAGCAGGAATAAAAGTATTGGTGCTCCGCGAAATCGTCTCTCTTGAGAGCATAAAAAAGAATATAAAACTGGTTGGAGAGACCGTATGCGAGGAAGTTGCGGCGAAAAACCTCGTAAAAAGAATGGAAACCCAGATCGCGGATGCCAAAGCGAAGATTCCGCCCAACGCAAAAGCCCCGACGGTTCTTTTTTACGGAGCTCCAGGATTCACGGTCGGCAAACGCTCAACCATAAACGACATAATAGAAAGTTCCGGAGCCATTAATCTCCCGGCACGCCTCGGGTTAAGCGGATACAGCAACATATCTACCGAATACGTAATCCAGAACAATCCTGACCTGGTGCTTACAAGTAGTTATAATCCATCTCACCCGGATTTTGTCGGCCAGATGTTCAAAAATTCAGCCTTCAGAGACAAAAAAATCGTAGTCGTCGCGGGAAAACATCTAGACGCCGCGTCTCATTATGCGGCACGGGCCGTAATTGACCTGGTAAACCTGATATTCGGAACAGAGAACAATGCCGACCGGTAAGAAAACGCTTTCCGTATACGCAATACTCGCCTCCCTGCTATTGGTGACCGTCATCGTGTGCGTATCGCTCGGGGCCGTGAACGTTCCGTTTGACAAGGTAATCGGTATAGTAGCCGGCAAGCTGCTCTGGCTTGATATCGGAGCGGAAATCGAAAAATCACAGGAACTTATCGTCTGGAACGTCAGGCTTCCCAGGGTTCTGCTCGCTGCCACCATAGGAGGGGGGCTCTCAATTGTGGGAGCGGTAATGCAGGCGATGTTCAGAAACCCCCTGGCCGAACCCGGGATACTGGGCTGGTCAAGCGGAGGGGCTTTTTTCGCCGTTCTGGCGATCTACACCGGTATTCATCAGCAGTGGTTTCTCCTGCTCCCGCTCGCAGCGTTCGCGGGCACACTTCTCACGGCATACGCGGTATACGGGATATCGCGCTACAGGGGCTTTGTCGAGAATACGACGCTTCTTCTCTGCGGAGTGGCGCTTGGAACGCTTTTCGTCTCCCTAACGACTTTCGTGCTTTCGGTATCAAACGCGTGGTCAATGAAGGAAATGCTTTTCTGGATAATGGGCGGTGTCGATTCGCGCACCTGGACGCATTTCGCAATGGCCGCTGTGCCCGTGCTTGCCGCCTCGGTCATACTGCTTTTCTACGCGAAGAACCTAAACGCAAGGCTCCTGGGCTACGAAACGGCGAAGACCGTCGGTATCGACATAGAGAAAACAACCAAACATCTCATAGTCCTGAGTTCCCTAATAGTCGGAGCAAGCGTGGCGGTAAGCGGCATCGTGGGGTTCGTCGGACTTATAATTCCGCACTCTGTAAGACTGCTGATCGGGGTGGATCACCGCCGGCTCCTGCCCGCAAGTTTTATTGCCGGAGCCATATTTCTGCCCGTAGCGGACCTCATAGCAAGAACCGTCATGAGCCCCCAGGAACTTCGCCTCGGGATAATCACCTCCTTCATCGGAGTTCCTTTCTTCGTGTTTCTGCTCAGGCGAAATTTCAGCGGGAGAGGAATCGCGTAGATCCATCTTGTTCGCATAGGAAATGAATTCGCCACACGTAACCCTTTAGCGTAAGGCTTTCACGCAGGTCGCAAATCCAGTCAAGCAATTATTGCGGATACCGACCTCAAAAACAAGGCAGCGCAAGAGTGACGGTTATGATACTGAAACCTGTCTTGGCAGAACAGTTCCAAGGGATCTCGTACGGTTTCAGGACAGGGAGTTCAGCACGTAACGCCCTTACGGCAGTTTGTTGGGTTAGATGGGGTCCCACCTGCTGAAATCATATTTTAGACAAAAAACTCAAGTGCTCGCTTCTGCTCATGCCCGCGGTACGCATGTTTCTGCGAATTATATCCAGCCCCACCTCTCTGTATTTCGGAACAACTACCGGTCTTTGACAATCTTAACGTTCCATAAGAACGTGATTGCTGTTAGCAACTCTGACTTCCGTAAAACCGGCTTTTTAAAATATGGCGACTTGCGTCTGCCATTTAGTGGGGGTGATTTTCAACGCCCGTTTCTTCCCGTGTTGTCAGGGGCATAAGTATTTCTATCGGATCTTCTTCAGGTTGCTCCGCGTCAACGGGAAACAGAACGGCGGATTCGTTGAGAACTTTATAGAGCGTGCCTCTTCTGTAACAGCTTTCCACAAACAGCGTCACTGCCTCACGGAAATTAGCCACAGCCTCCTCTTTGCTTTCTCCTTGGGTGACTACATCCAAAGCATTGTTAGATATTACAAAATAATTCCCGTCTTTTCTTATCGAGTAGTGCAGGAGCAAGCGGAATTCCGCGAAAGTTTTCTTCATGATCGATTTTCTACCTGAAACTCTCGCTTCTGGTTATAAAGCAATCAGGCCAGCAGAAGCTGTTTCAGGTGCTCACCCTCTAGATTTTGAGAATAATGCACGTTACCCCGTTTTCAGAGATAATTCAACGGTAATATAATCGCCTTGATGCTCTTGTGTGTACCAGCCGCATACAAGCCTTTGCCGTAAAATTATCTGAACAACCCCTGGCAAGTCAGGTTTCTATTGCGTGGTTCCGGTTCTTTTGAGTTGTACAATTAATCAGCGGAACCATAGAGACCTCATATACGCATTGTTCCCCCTCTATCCCTGTGCTAAACTCTCCTGAAAGAAGATTGTCTGAGTTGGTAGTGCACTTCGGAGTTCAAGTGGTGAGATGAAAAAATGATGTCTGAACTGAAAAATAATATTGTGAACACGGATACACCTGAGATTCCTGTTTAGCTTGGAGATCATGATGGCAGCATTAGATTCGTTAAAGATCATTTCATCCGTATCAGGACAATCATTTCCTAATGCCGGCTAAACGCTATGTGCTTCATATATACGACCAACTGAAACGTGGAGATTCTCCGAATCTTGAGGATGTGTCAACAGGAGAAGATGTTCATTCCGATCATTAAAAAGACTCATGAAAATTTCACACCTAAGTTATAAAACAAACGGAAAAACAATAGTCGACGACGTAACTTTCGAGATCAGAAGAAACGAGTTTCTGGGCATAGTCGGCCCGAACGGCGCGGGGAAATCCACGCTTCTCAGGCTTCTTGCCCGTATAATCAATCCCACCGCAGGCCGCATCCTGCTTGACGGAGAGGATATCTCGGGATACGAAGCAAGAGAGCTTTACAAAAAAATATCGTTTCTCCCGCAGACCTCGTATTTCGATTTTCCGTTGAGCGTGCTTGAGGTAGTGCTTACGGGGAGGTATCCGTACCTGGGAATTTTCGAGAGCGAGAGCGAAGAAGACATAAGGCGCGCCGAGGACTGCCTTTCGCTTGTGGACATGGAAGGGTTTTCCCGAAGAAAAGTAACGACGCTCTCAGGGGGAGAGCAGCAGAGAGTGTCGATCGCAAGGGTGCTTGCGCAGGGGACCGATTTTATTTTCCTTGACGAGCCATCCTCCCACCTTGACATACACCACAAGTTCACCCTCATGGAACTGCTCGGGTCGCTTGCGCGAGAAGGAAAAGGGGTCGCGGCCGTTCTCCACGACCTTGATCTTGCGAGCAGGTTCTGCGACAGGATCCTCGTGCTTGAAAACGGCCGAGTTTCCGCCTTGGGAGAACCGTCGCACACACTTTCCGAAAAGCTTCTCTCGTCGGTATTCAAGGTAAGGGGTTCCTGGGATCCCGGAAGGGGAAATCTTCTCGTTTTCCGGTGAGCGCGACAGGCCTAAATACCGGCTTTTACGCTTTTTGAAGCGATAATTTGACAAAAAAATTCGATTAACTATATTCTGTTGCCTAGCTTTATTAGGGCCCATAGCTCAGTTGGTTAGAGCAGCGGACTCATAATCCGTCGGTCCCTGGTTCGAGTCCGGGTGGGCCCAGAATTGAGAAGAAATAGAGACCATGTGGGTCAATATAGACAAAGCCGAAGCAACTCCCTCTAACCAAAGCCCCCGAAATACCATTTTTCTCCATAGAAAGCGCATCGGGACTGCTTCGCCTGAAACAAGAAATTATGCAGCAGCATATTGAAAGCCTCCAGAAGCTTCAGACAGTTGACTTAAGAATCAGAGAGTTAACTGAAGGACTGGAAAAATACCCAAGCGAAATCAATGACCTTAAAAAAGACCTCCTTGAAAGAGAAGGATCGATAAATCTCAAAGAAACCACCCTCTCGGAACTCAAGGAGCAAAGAGACGGACTTGAGTCCTCGCTTAGCTCCAATCAGGAATCCATAAAGAAAGCCGAGGAAAGGCTGTTTGCCATAAAGACCCACAAGGAATACGAAGCGCTTCAGAAGGAGATAACCGATACAAGAAAGGAGAACCTCGAGATAGAGGACCGCACCATCTCGGTAATGACGGAGATTGAAGAGACAGAAGCGGCACTTGCCGAAGAAAAGGAAAACTACGCGACCCTAGAAGAACAATACTCGGAGCAGATCGCGGAAAAAGAAAAAAAGATTGAAGAACTCGAGATTTCCCGCAAACCGGCAGAGAAGGAAAAAAGTGAAATCCTGTCCACTATAGACCCCAAAATACTCCCGCTTTACGAACGAATCTTCAAAAGAAACGGCAGGGCGCTTGCGCTTGCCGAAAACGAGAAATGCACGAGCTGCAACATGAACATCCCGCCTCAGCTCTACAATGAAATACTGAAACAGAAAAGCCTGGTTCAGTGTCCGAGCTGTAAAAAGATTCTTTACACAAAATCGTAACCGCCCAGACAGCTGCCGCGAGATGGCGAGAACGGAGCTGTTCTCTATATTCTCTAAGGAACCGATAAAGTTGCTAGAACAATCTTCCCTCGAAAGGTATGCTGTTGATATCGGAATCAGAAGTTGAAATGGCGGAGTTTTTATCCTACGAGGAGTAATTATGGCAAGAGAAGAAAACCCATACCCTGGAAGGAAACGTACAAAAGTACCTTCCATTAATACGTACGGGGAATCCTTAAAGAGGGGGGAGCAAATCAAACCTGAGAAAATAACAAAGCCTAAACCATCTCCACCGCCCCCACCGAAGAAATAGCGCTAGGCAAAAAAAGAGTTTCAGCCATAAGCAGAATCAGGTTTTATTGATAAAACAATCCCCAAGCAAGCATTAAAGCGGCCATGATGCCTATGTTTTCATGATTAGCAAGTTTCGTTTGTACTATTCGTTCTTTCATCAGGTCTGATGCTTACGGCGTCTACGGCAGTTTTAGTGTCCGAGAACTGAGCAATGTCCTTTTCAATGCGAGCTATTCTTTTCTAATTGACGTGCAGAAGCTGAAAACATGTCCCAAGAAAAAACAACCGAAGTCTATATAGACGGAGCATCAAGGGGAAACCCGGGAGAATCCGGCATTGGGGTTCTTGTTATCCGCCCGGACGGGACAACAGAGGAAATAAGGGAGTACATCGGCAGGGGGACGAACAACGAGGCGGAATACAAGGCGCTCATAAGAGCCCTCGGCTACTTGGTGACTGAAGGCATCTCCGAAGTAAAAATCCACACCGACTCCCAGCTCGTCGCAAGCCAGATGAAAGGGCTCTGGAGAGTAAAGGACCCGAAGCTCAGGATACTTCACTCCGAAGCGAAAAAACTCGCTTCCTCGCTTCCGGCATTCGAAATAGAATATATCCCCAGGGAGAACAACTCAGAAGCCGACGGTCTTGCGAACGAAGCGATAGATAGATATTTTAATGATTAGCGAGTCGGCCGTGCGGTCGCCCGCGGCTTGTACGCGGGAGGAAAGTCCGAGCTTCGCAGGGCAGGGCGCTGGTTAACGACCAGGTGTCGCGAGACAACGGAGAGTGCAGCAGAAAGTATACCGCCTGGGCGCCGCAGGCGTTCCGGTAAGGGTGAAAAGGTGGTGTAAGAGACCACCGCTCCGAAAGTGATGGAGGAGGCAAGGTAAACCCCGCCCGAAGAAAGACAAATAGGAAAACACCCGGACAACTGTCCGGTCAGGGCGGCCCGCCCTGGTTTTCGGGTAGTCGCTTAAGGTATCCTGGCAACAGGTATCTCAGATGGATGACCGTGCTTGACAGAACTCGGCTTACAGGCCGACTCGCTTTTTTATCCTCTCGTAGGTGGTCTGGCGACGCAGCCAGAACTCGGCATTGGACCATCCCGCCTTCTCCAGCCTGATGGCCATCTCCGGTGAAATTGCCGCGTAGCCGTTCAATACGTGCGAAAGCGTGTGACGGGCAACGCCTAACACCTTCGCCGCTTCGGTAACATTCAGACCAAGCGGGATCAAGCAGTTCTCCCTAATGCTACGGCCGGGATGCGGCGGATTGTTCATCGTCATGTTGCTGCTTCCTCCTAATGGTAAGAGCTGTCCGCAAAAAGGAAAAATCGGGTCTGATTACCTGATAACGACTTTCAGGAACTCTTTTTTTCCGATCTTAACTTCGAAGGCGGCTTTGTCGGGAAATTCCGAATTCGGATCGGTGTACTTCTCTCCGTCTATGACAAGCCCTCCCTGGGATATGAGCCTTTTAGCTTCCCCCTTAGTGTTGACGGAATCGGATACTCCCATAACAAGATCAACTATCTTTCGGGAACCGGCAACGTAATCCTTTTCCTTCGCGTCTTCCGGAAAAGATCTCTTTGAGAACTTGGTTTCGAAATCCCGTTCGGCTTCAAGGGCGTCCTGGGAGTCATGGAGCCAGGAAACAATTTCCCTGGCAAGCGCTTTTTTCGCATCCATGGGATGTCCGGCTTTTAAATTTCGTATCTTTCTTTCACTGCAGGCACTTAAAAGAAGATAGTATCTCCACATAAGGTCATCAGAAACTGACATCATTTTCCCATATATATCCTGCGGAGATTCGTCAAGACCTATATAGTTTCCAAGCGACTTTGACATCTTCTTTGCCCCGTCTGTTCCCTCAAGTATCGGAAGAAAAACTCCCACCTGAGGAGACTGTCCGTAATGTCTCTGGAAATCGCGGCCGAGCAGTATGTTGAAGGTCTGATCCGTGCCACCGAGTTCAACATCGCAGTGCATCTGCACCGAGTCGTAAGCCTGCACCAGGGGATATATGAACTCCATGAGAGAAATGGATATCCCTTCCCTGTACCTCTTTGAGAAATCATCCCGGTCCAGTATACGCGAAACGTTAACCAGAGAGGTAAGCCCTAGGAACTCTTCCGGATCGAGTTTGCTGAGCCAGCGGGAGTTTGAAAGAACCTGAGTCTTTTTCCTGTCAAGAACCTTGAAAACCTGACGTTCGTAGGTCCTCGAGTTCTTGGCTATCTCCTCTTTTGAAATCGACGGGCGGGTTTCGCTCCTGCCCGAGGGATCCCCTATATAGGCGGTAAAATCCCCTATAAGGAAAAGAACCTCGTGGCCCAGAGTCTGAAAATCGCGGAGTTTCTTGAGAATTATCCCGTGACCAAGATGCAGGTCGGGAGAGGTGGGGTCGAACCCCGCCTTTACCTTAAGGGGGCGGTCGTTTTCCTTTGAGGCTTCAAGTTTCAAAAGAAGCTCTTCTTCTGGAATTATCGCCTCTGTTCCCCTTCTTATTACCTTTAACTGTTTTTGCGGATCAGCGAAGGCCATCTGGAAATTCCTCCTAGCAGCGGGTTTAGCCTATTTATGGAAGGTCTGTCGATCCCATAAGATACCTGTCGCACTCTCTTGCGGCTTCTCTTCCCTCGTTTATCGCCCACACCACAAGGCTTTGTCCCCTGCGCGAGTCCCCGGCGGCGAAAACTCCCTCGATGTTCGTCATATACTTTCCGTATTCCGCCATGGCGTTTGAGCGCTCGTCGGTACGGATATTCATCTGCTGCAGAAGTCCCTGCTCGGGTCCCAGGAATCCGAGGGCCAGAAGCACGAGTCCGCATGGCCATCTCCGCTCGGAACCCTCAACTTCCCGAAAAGTCATCCTTCCCTGATCCCCCATGTACCACTCAATGCGCACGGTCTCAAGTTCCGCCACCCTGCCCTCCGCGTCGCCTATGAATCTCTTGGTGAGGACCTGGTACCTTCTCGGGTCCTCCCCGAAAACCGCCATGGCCTCCTGCTGGCCGTAATCAAGCCTGTACACCCTGGGCCATTGCGGCCACGGGTTATCCGCAGCCCTCTCGAGCGGGGGCTTGGGGAGTATTTCAAACTGAAGAAGGCTTCTGCATCCGTGTCTCATGGAAGTCGCGACGCAATCGGTTCCGGTGTCACCGCCCCCGAGAACAATGACGTCCCTGTCCGCGGAGGAGATATAGCGGCCGTCGTCGAGGCCGCTGTCAAGGAGGCTTTTTGTGTTGGCCCTCAAAAACTCCATAGCGAAGTGGATTCCATCAAGGTCCCTTCCCTCAATCGGAAGGTCCCTGGGTTTCGTAGCTCCTGTGCATATCACGACCGCGTCAAAGTTCTCCACGAGTTCGTTTCCGTCGATATCCACTCCCACTTCCGTGCTGGTGACAAACTCGATTCCCTCCTTCGCGAGTATATCGACGCGGCGGTCAACTATTTTCTTATCGAGATGGGGGTTGGGAATTCCGTACATGAGCAGTCCGCCGATACGATCGTCCCTTTCAAACACCGTGACCAGATGTCCCGCCTTGTTAAGCTGCGCGGCGCAGGAGAGTCCTGCGGGCCCGGAGCCTATGACGGCGACTTTCTTCCCGGTTCTGATCTCGGGGGGTTCGGGCGTTATCCACCCTTCCTCAAAGCCCCTGTCAACTATCGCGCACTCTATGCTCTTTATGGTGACCGCGGGTTCGTTAATGCCGAGAACGCACGACCCCTCGCAGGGAGCCGGGCATATCCGACCCGTGAACTCGGGGAAATTGTTCGTCTTGTGAAGTCTCTCGAGAGCCTCTCTCCAGAGTCCCGAGTAAACCAGGTCGTTCCACTCGGGTATAAGGTTGTTTATGGGACACCCCGCAGTCAGACCGCCGATTACCTGGCCCGTCTGGCAGAAGGGAACCCCGCAGTCCATGCACCTTGCGCCCTGGGTGGCAAGCTCTTTTTCCGGGAGATGGCCGTGGAACTCGTCCCAGTCGCTGACTCTCCGGGCAGGATCCCTGTCAGGCCCGAGCTTCCTTTCGTAATTCATAAAACCTGTGGGGTCACCCATTGAAAAACTTCTCCTCCGTTAAAGCTTCCGTGTCAGTTTCCGCTTACGCGCGCGAGATCTCGCTTGTTTTCTTCAAAGGCCGCCATAAGAGCTTCATCGCCCGAAAGACCGCTCTGTTGCGCGCGCTTTATGTGCTCGAGCATTCTCTTGTAGTCCTTCGGTATCACCTTAACGAATCTGGGAAGATTCCCGGACCAGTTCTCCAATATCCGCCGCGCTACCTCGCTTCCGGTGTACTCAAGGTGGTTTCTTATCATCCCGAGAAGTTCCGCTTCGTCATCATCCTCCACGAATTCAAGAAGCACGGATTCGGTATTGCACCTTCCCTCGAAATCCCCCTCGGGATCGTAAACGTACGCTATGCCCCCTGACATTCCGGCCGCGAAATTCCTCCCGGTCGGACCCAGCACCGCGACGCGCCCCCCGGTCATATATTCGCAACAGTGATCCCCGACAGATTCTACCACGGCACGGACCCCGCTGTTTCTCACGCAGAACCTCTCCCCGGCAACACCCCTCACGTAGGCCTCCCCTCCTGTGGCGCCATAGAACGCTACGTTTCCGATTATGATATTCTCCTCCGAAGTGAAAGTGGATTTCTTCGGCGGATAAATGATCATTTTCCCTCCTGAAAGCCCTTTCCCCGTATAGTCGTTCGAGTCGCCCTCAAGAACAAGTGTCATGCTCTTGGGAACAAAAGCTCCGAAGCTCTGGCCCGCCGAACCTGAGAAATGAAGTCTTATGGTATCCTCCTCAAGCCCGTCAAGGCCATATCTTCTCGTAAGCTCGCTTCCGACTATGGTCCCCACGGTCCTGTTAACGTTTCTTATGGGAACATCGGCGCGTACCTGCTCGCCCCGCTCAATCGTCGGGCGGCATATATCCATCAGGACGGTTTCGTCAAGAGAGTTCTGTATGCCGTGGTCCTGTTTGATCTGGCAGTAGGTTCCCCAGTCCTCGGGAACTTCGGGACGGAAAAGGATACTGCTTAGATCTATACCCTTGGCCTTCCAGTGATCAAGCGATTTTCTCATCTCAAGGCGGTCCGTTCTGCCTATCATCTCGTTTACGGTCCGGAAACCCATCTTCGCCATTATCTCGCGAAACTCCGCGGCGACAAAATGCATGAAATCAACCACATGCGCTGGATCTCCAGTGTATTTCTCTCGAAGCTCGGGGTTCTGCGTGGCGACCCCGACGGGGCAGGTGTCGAGATGGCAGACCCTCATCATTATGCATCCGAGAACTATGAGCGGGGCCGTGGAAAAACCGTACTCCTCGGCGCCCAAAAGGGCCGCGATGGCGACATCCCTTCCGGTTTTCATCTGACCGTCCGTCTCGAGAACCACCCTGCTTCTCAGGTTGTTAAGAACAAGCGTCTGATGCGTCTCGGCTATGCCCAGTTCCCATGGAAGTCCCGCGTGGTGTATGCTGCTTTGCGGGGATGCTCCCGTTCCCCCCGAGGTTCCGCTTATGAGTATCACGTCCGCGTGACCCTTCGCCACGCCCGCAGCTATGGTCCCTACGCCAACCTCGGAAACCAGCTTGACGTTTATCCTCGCGTGCTTGTTGGCATTTTTAAGATCGTAGATGAGCTGCGCCAGATCCTCAATCGAATAGATGTCGTGGTGCGGGGGCGGTGATATAAGCCCCACTCCCGGGGTCGAGAATCTCACCTTGGCTATCCACGGATAGACCTTTCTTCCCGGAAGCTGTCCCCCTTCCCCGGGTTTTGCCCCCTGGGCTATCTTTATCTGTATCTCGTCCGAGTTCACCAAGTATTCGCTCGTGACGCCGAAACGGCCTGAAGCGACCTGCTTTATGGAACTTCTCCTGAGGTCCCCGTTCGGATCGGGAGTGTACCTGTCGGTGTCTTCTCCACCTTCGCCCGTGTTGCTCTTTCCGCCTATGCGGTTCATCGCGATCGCGAGGCTCTCGTGAGCCTCCTTGCTTATCGCCCCGTAGGACATGGCCCCGGTCTTGAACCTTCTGCATATGCTCTCGACCGACTCCACCTCGTCAAGAGGCACGGGGTTATCCGAGTACTTAAGCTCCATCAGGCCGCGAAGCGTAAAATGCTCTTTTTCTTCGTCGTTTGCAAGCTTCGTGTATTCCCTGAACTTCTCGTAGCTTCCCGTCTGGCAGGCTTCCTGGAGCTTGTGCACGGTGCGCGGGTGGTACATGTGGCGCTCCCCGTCGGGTCTCCACCTGTAAACCCCTCCGGTCTCAAGCGTCGCCGTTTCAACGTCCCTTTCCGCGTAAGCCTTAGAGTGGCGTTTTATTGACTCCTCCGCGATGACATCGATTCCCACTCCCTGTATCCGCGAAGCCGTCCAGGTGAAATACTTATCAATAAACTCGGTATTCAGCCCGAGAGCCTCGAATATCTGGGCTCCGTGGTAGCTCTGCACCGTGGAGATTCCTATTTTGGACATTATCTTTACTATTCCCTTGACGAGACTTTTGACGTATCCGGAGACCGCTTCCTCGTAAGATATGCCCACAAGCATGTTCTGGTGGATCATGCCGTTTATGGTCTCGTAGGCCATGTAGGGAGCTACGGCGCTTGCGCCGTAGCCTATAAGAAGCGCCATGTGGTGGGTCTCTCTCGGCTCGCCCGACTCTACAACGAGTGCCGTGCGCATCCTGTTTCCGTTTCTTATCAGGTGGTGGTGAAGCCCCGAGACCGCGAGCAAAGCGGGAATGGGGGCGTTCTCGGCGTCAAAACC
Source organism: Thermodesulfobacteriota bacterium (assembly GCA_965204035.1). Classification (GTDB taxonomy): domain Bacteria; phylum Desulfobacterota_D; class UBA1144; order Nemesobacterales; family Nemesobacteraceae; genus Nemesobacter. The sequence goes on along the minus strand of OZ241964.1, from coordinate 367,972 downwards.
CCTGTCCGAGAGGACCAGGATGTTGGCGCCCTTTTCTATGAGTTCGTCGGCACGGGCGAATATCCCGGACAGGGCGTCCTCGAGTCCTTCGGTTCCCTTTTTGGAATCGAAAAGGGCGGGGATCACTTCGCAGCGGAATTTGTTCCCGCGAAGGGTCTTCAGCTTCTCGATTTGCGGATTCGTCAGAAACGGAGTCTCAAACTCCAGCTTCTCGCAGCTTTTTGCCTCGGGGCGCAGTATATTGGCTGTCATCCCCAGCGTGACCATGGTCCCGGTTATAAGTTCCTCGCGTATGGCGTCAATAGCGGGGTTTGTGACTTGGGCGAACATCTGCTTGAAATAGTTGTAAAGAAGCTTCGATTCGTCAGAGAGCGCCGCAAGCGGAGTATCGATTCCCATGGCCCCTACAGGCTCGACCGCGTTTTTCGACATCGGACCCAGGAGAATGCGCAGGTCCTCAAACGTGTAGCCGAAAACCCTCTGCCTCGCAAGGAGCCTCTCGGGGTCGTACTCGGGCGGAGTCTCTGCGGCCTCTCCTTCCATAATCCCGGAGAAGCTCTCCATGTTCTCCTTGAGCCATCTTCCGTAGGGATTTTCCGTCGAAAGTCTTTTCTTAAGTTCCGTGTCGCCAACGATGCGGCCTTCGCGCGTGTCTATAAGAAGCATCCTTCCAGGAAGCAGGCGGCCCTTGTAGCTCACCCTCTCGGGCGGTATGTCGAGAACTCCGACTTCTGAGCCCAGCACCACGGTGTCGTCCTTGGTGACATAGTATCTCGTGGGACGAAGTCCGTTTCTGTCAAGTACCGCTCCCACTTTCTCGCCGTCTGTAAAAGCTATGGATGCGGGACCGTCCCAAGGCTCCATAAGACAGCTGTGAAACCTGTAAAAATCCTTTTTCTCCCCGGACATGCTCTCGTGTTTTGACCACGGCTCGGGGATCATCATCATCACGGCGTGCTCTATCGAGTAGCCCGACAGGCACAGGAATTCCATTGCGTTATCAAAGGAGGCGGAGTCGCTTCCTTCCGGAGCTATCACCGGGAAGATCTTTTCTATGTCATCGCCGTAGAAATCGGATTCCAAAATGGCCTGCCTTGAGTGCATCCAGTTTATGTTTCCCCGGAGCGTGTTTATTTCGCCGTTGTGTATCACGTACCTGTAAGGGTGGGCCCTGTCCCAGCTAGGAAACGTGTTCGTGCTGAAACGCGAGTGCACAAGCGCTATCGCGCTTTCCATGAGATCGGACGCGAGGTCCGGGAAATAAGGCTCAAGCTGCCAGGTGACAAGCATTCCCTTGTAAACTACGGTTCTGCATGAAAGGCTGGGAACATAGAAATGCCCGTCGCGCCCCGCGGTCTTTATTTCGTTCTCCGCGCGCTTTCTTATTATGTAGAGCCTTCTCTCGAAATCGTCCCCGGCGGGGGTCCCGTCACCCCGGCCGATGAATATCTGCCTTATCCCGGGCTCGCATCCGAGGGCGGTCGCACCCAGAGAGGAGTTGTCGGTGGGAACATCCCGCCATCCCAAAACGGTCTGGCCCTCCCGGGTGGCTATATCCTCAAGCCTCTTTTTCGTTTTCTTCTCAACGGACGGATCGGGGGAGAGAAATATCATTCCGACCCCGTAATCTTCCTCCGCCGGGAGAGTGATTCCCTCGGCTCCCAAGGCCTCGACGAAAAACGCGTGGGGTTTCTGGAACAGTATTCCGGCACCGTCTCCCGTGTTCGGCTCGCACCCGCAGGCCCCGCGGTGCTCGAGATTTTTCAGCACGGTTATGGCATCGCGGATTATGGCGTTTGACCTCTTGCCCTTAACGTTGACAACAAATCCTATTCCGCAGGAATCGTGCTCAAACGCAGGATCGTAAAGTCCCTTTTTTTCGGGAAGTTTCTTGAAATTCATATAACTGTCCGCCTGTTGTGTTTTTATGAAAAAACAACGTGAGAACTAATGCGGCGTAAGCAACCTCTTCAGACGCCTTTTATTAATTATAACATAAATCCCAAACCCCGCACACGCACCGTCAATCACGTATGCACACGCACAGCTCGCAACGGTACGCAGTGCTCAGCCTTTCTTTCCTGTCGGATTTTAACACGCTTAACACAGTGAGTTGAAAATTTATAATACATAATAAGTATGGTCGTTCAGTTCTGGAAATATGGAGAGGGGGAGGGAAGCAAGACATTCGGACCCAACACTTCCCCCTTCCTCAAGAGGCTAGTAGCTTGTCGGCATTGAGAGCCTGGGCGAAACCGAAACGGGACCGATCAGTGTGGAGTTTTCTCGGTCAGAACATCGTCTCTGCTCCTCTCCTCATCTGTTTCCTTGGGAGATACTTCGCGCGCCCGCTTGATACCGCTTCTCGCCGACTCAAGGGAAGGATCAAGAGAAAGCGCCCGCTCGAAGCTTTGAATCGCTTCCGAGGCTTTGCCGGTACTCAATAAAGCAACACCGATATTACTGTAAATCTTCGCATTTTCGGACCCGGTTCCGACAAGAACCCTGTAGAGGGAAAGCGCTTGTACATAACGCTCCTGCCCAAAGCGAAGGTCCGCGAGGCGTTTGAGGGCTTCTGTGAAATGCGGGGCGACCCGCAAGGCGCTTTCGTAGTGCGCCCCGGCCTCCTCAAGCCAATCAGCCTCAGCCGCCGCCTGACCCATCAGATAGTAGAGAGTCGGTTCCATGGGGGAATCCGGAAGCAGGGAAACGGCCCGTTCCAAGCTGGATATAGCCTCGCGGTATCGATCCATACGGTAAAGACAGTCTCCCATGCCCGCATAGGCAGAAGCGTGACCGGGATCAGTATCGAGAGCCAGAAGATACAGCCCAAGCGCTTCCTCGCAACGCTTCTGCCCCCTGAAAATCTCGGCCCGGTTCATAAAAGCCTCCGTGCCGCCCGGATTAATCGCAAGGGAGCTTTCCATGCTGAGGTCGAACTGAATTTCGGCCTCCTCGTTCTGTCCCATCTTCAACAGCGCCTGGCCCATAACGTGATGCGAAGCAGGAACCATGGAAGGGTCGATCCCGAGGACGAGGGACTGCCGCATGCTCGAGAGGGCTTCTGAGTATCGTCCGAGTTCAAAAAGCGCGTTGCCCATACCGAAAAAGGCCCCGGAAGATTCGGGCTTGATCCCGATGACAGAGAGATATGTCCCCAGTGATTCCTCGTATTTTCCCTGAGCTCTCAGGATTTCGCCTAGGTTGTAAAGAGATTTCGTGTCGCGCGGATTGATTTCAACGGCACGGCGGAAGTATTTCTCCGCCTCCGCCACCCGGCCTTGTCTGTAAAATTCAAGTCCAATGTTGTAATGAGCTCCCCGGGCCCGTGGATTATGCAAAATGACGTGGTTAAAAAAGGTAAGTTCGTCCTTGTACACGCCCGCCTGGTTCCAAGTAAGCAAACCGAGCACAACCAGCGTCATGAGGGCTATGCCTTTAACCACTCTACCCGCCGCGGGAGGAAGTTCGCGCGCGAGGCGTGTGGCCCCAGCGGCAAACAGCACTATTATCCCGATACCGGCCAAGTACTGATAACGATCCGCTACAAACGAATACGTCATGTGATGATAGTCAATGAAACCGAGCGTGGGCGAGAGCGTGACCCCGAAAAACAGGAAATAGGCCAGAGGTCCGCGGCCGATCCGCCTTCGCAGCATCCAGAGTCCCGCCAGCGTCGCCGCGGTCGCCGCAACGCACAGCCAGCCAAGCGGATCGGAAACCCTGACTTCCCAAAGCGGATAGACCCCCGCAAGGCCGACGGGCCAAATCAGCTTGCCGACGTAGAACCAGAGGGAACGCGCAGCCAAAAGCGCCCGCTCCACCATTGAATAGTCAAAGGAACCGAGTCCCTGGCTTTTGTAAAACCAGAAATCCGCTCCCCCGACAACAAAAGCGAGCAGAAAAAACGGAAGCACCCGGATTACGTCCTCCCGCGCGACGCGCCCCCGCTTCCACCAGAGAATGATCAGAAGAGCCACAGGAAGCGTGATCGCGATAGACTTTGAGAGCATGGCAGCCGCAAAGAACAGAAACACCGCCGCGTAGAGTCTGCGGCGGGGGGATTCGAGGTGGCGAAACCACATCGAAACCGCTGCGAGATAGAAGAGTGCGGAAAGCAGGTCTTTTCTGCCCATGACCCACACGGCCGGTTCGGTGTGCACAGGGTGCACCGCGAACACGGCGGCAGCGAACCAGGCGCCCGGAACAGAGAGGCGCACAAGCAGACGCCAGAGAAGAGCGGTGTTGGCAATATGAAGCAGGACATTCACCACGTGGTATCCCACAGGGGAAAAACCCCAGAGCTTATGCTCAACCCAGAAGGTCGTGTAAACAACCGGCCAGTAGTGGTTCTCCGCGACATCCGTCTGAAAGTAGGCAGAAACCGGATCAAGCCAAATCTGTAAAATGCCCTCCCAGCTCGAAATGGAATGCAGGCTCGTTATTATCAAGTCATCCCAGACGAAACCCGCCCGAGTGGCAGGGAAATAGAAGATCGCAACGATCAGGACCAGAAACGCCCCGGCGTATGCGTCGCGTTGCGAAAATGCAGGGCGCGGGACCGGAGATCTGAACTCGGGACGGACCCGTGACAGCTTGCGGGAAGCGACTAGCGGCATCAAGAACCGCGCATATCCTTTTTTCTCCCCGGCAGCCATTCCGGTTATTCACCTCCCCGCCGCAGATGGATTCTGGAATTTGAAGACACAGGCTGCGGACTGAGCAATCCCCCGCTAACTTTAACATAAACGACGGCATTCCTCACGCCTCGCGTGTGGTTATAATAAACAAAGAAAAATGAAGTCTAGCCCCGGAAAAACCAAAGAGAAAAAAGATTCCGAAAGCGTAATCCTCTCTTTCCACATGGAGTCAAGCGCAACTTTGTGGAACAGGATATTCGAGGGTTTTTCCTCCGAGATGGTCCTTGTGAGCAGGTTCGAGGGAAAGGACAGAAAAGCCCTAGAGATACTCTACAGATTCGGCTCCATGGTCGCGGAAAGATACGGAAAATGCGCCGTGGAACCCAGAGTCTACGGAATAGTCATAAAAAAAGACGTGAGCGACGAGACCGAGGAGACGATAAATGAATGGATGGACCTGATGCGCAGGCTTCGCCACGAAATAATCGGGGTTCTCTAAAAAACGGTATCTCCCGCAATTACCTTGCGAAGGCCGCCTTCACCTGCCCTCAGATAAAGAAATCCGTTTGCGTCGACGCGCTCCACAACCCCGCTGATAATCTCCCCCGAGACATCTACGGATATCTCCTTTCCGATAAATCCCCACCTCTCGATCCACATATCTACAATCGCCTGCGCCCCGCGGCGGCGAAACTCCCCGTAGAACCGGTCAAGGGCGTTAATAAGCTCCGCGCAGAACTTCTCCCTGTTAACTTCCTCCCCGAGGAGTATGGAAAGAGAGGTGGTTTTCTCCGAAATATCCTCCATTTCACGGCGGATGAATTCCTCGGGCAAATTGAGATTAACCCCGATGCCGATCACGAGATAATCCACAGTGCCGCCGGAGGTTCCAAGTTCCGTGAGCACCCCCGAAATTTTCTTCCCGCCGACAAGAATATCGTTCGGCCACTTTATCTCGGCGTCTACTCCGTAGGCTGAGAAAACCTCGACAAGGGCGCAGGATGCAAGAAAGGTAAAGACGGAAGATTTCTGCGGGGAGACCTCCGGGCGAAACAAAGTGGAGAGATAAAGATTCACTCCCCCGGGAGATACCCACTTTCGCCCAAGCCGTCCCCGGCCCCCGGTCTGCGAATCGGAAACCAGCACCGTTCCATCCGCGTCTGAGCCTTCCGCTATGAATTCACGCAGGACGTCATTTGTGGAACCTACCTCATTGAAGACAAAAAGCTGGTCGCCGACCATCTCCGCCTGAAGATGTTTTCTTATTCTCGAGATTTCCATGCGGACAGACACTCCTTTTGCGCCATATTCAAGTATTATAGTCGGAACCTCGGCTCAAGAAAAAAACCCGGTTCCGTGAAACAACTTCTTTCGAAAAATCTTGCGACACCGTTTGCCGCCTACGGGGTGGTGATAGCGGCGATAATAATCTCAAAGGCCGCGATTGGCCGTGAGTACGCCCTTTTGCTCTCGGCGGGGATCATGCTCTGGGTCCCGTTTCTGCTTGACCGCGGCGCGGTGGAAGTTTTGAGGTTCGACCCGAGGGGGCTGGTTCGGGGAGCGGCAATTTCCATTGCGGTTCTTTTTTCTTACCTAGTCTTCCTATATCTTTTTTCAGCCTACTTGGGAAAAACGGTCAGGTTCGTTGAACCGACGGCGCTTTTCGTGCTCACACACCTTGTGGCTGTCGCGTTTCCTGAGGAATTTTTCTTCAGGGGATACCTTCAGAGAACTCTCGGCGGCGGATGGGGCGCGATTATCGCGGCAAGCGTGCTTTTCGCCTTGGCGCATCTTCTCGTGATCTGCGTATTCTCCGGCGGGGGCTATTGCGCGCAGAACGCCCTCACCTTTTTCCCTTCGCTTGTCATGGGATATCTGTACATGAGAACCGGAAACATATGGTCAGGCGTCTTCTTTCACTTCGCCGCAAATATTGTCTATCTGTCTTTTAGGTTTGCCTAGGCTGAACACTCCAGCAGGCCTTGTGTCATTGATCCGCTGCCCACTTCGGCACCAGGTCACCGTAGCCAGGGATTTTTACATTTCACCGCGGTACGAAACGGCCTTAGGCACGTACTATTTGCTTCCTCATCAAATAAGTGTATGCTCTTAAGAGCTTATTAACATGGATAAAACACACTTAAGAGCTTATGACTGCCAGGAACCTGCTGAATACTACACCACCGTACGCTGTTGAGCGGGCACTGAAACGCCTTGGCCGCAACCTGCGTACCGCCCGGCTTCGCAGAAATCTTACGATTAAAAGGGTCGGAGAGAAAATCGGGACGGGTCCACGCCCGGTTTCCGATGCCGAAAAAGGCAAGCCTTCAACTGGTATCGCCGTTTACATAGCCCTCCTGTGGGCTTACAACCTCCTTGAACCCATGGATGAAATTGCTGACCCGGCTTTGGATGAAGAAGGTCTGTCGCTGCTAATGGGGAAAGAGCGCGCCCGTGCTCGGGCAACGGAGGACTTGGAAAATGATTTCTAGAGGACCTGAGTGAACGGCGAGTGCTATGTCTATGTTTTCCTCCCCAGCGAGACGGAATTTGTGACAGCCGGAAAATTCGTGCTGACAAAGGACCGTCTTGACGTGCCCGTTGGCAGGTTCGTCTACGGCAAAAGCTATTTAGCCCGTAAAAATGCCGTCCCAATCGATCCTCTTGAGCTGAATCTCAGCACGAAAACTTTCGAGACCAGGCGGCTTAAGGGTGTCTTCGGCGCAATGCGCGGAATTTTCCCAAATCAGCCTGTGTGAATATCTCAAACCCATCTTGATCTGAAACCATAGTTTTTCGTTTATATTGGAGTGGAATTCCATAATTAACGAAATTTTCATTGCTATAGTCCATTTTTTCGTTTATATTGGAATAGTATTCCATAATTAACGGGATTGGTCATGTATCAACGCACATTGGCTGGCATCATAAAAGATGTCAACGATAACTTCCCGGTTCTTTTGATAACTGGACCGCGACAGGTAGGTAAAACGACTCTTCTGGAAATGTGCGCGGAGGAAGGCAGAAATTACGTGACTCTGGACAACCTGGAAGCCCGCACACTCGCCCAAAACGACCCGGGCCTGTTCGTACAAACCCACAAGCCGCCGCTGATCATTGACGAAGTGCAGTACGCACCGAACTTGTTCAGCTATATAAAGATAATTGTGGACAGGGAAAAAGCGAATGGGCTGTTCTGGCTTACCGGCTCCCAGAAATTTCATCTTATGAAAGGCATTACCGAAAGCCTTGCCGGCCGTGTCGCGATAATCGATCTTTTGGGATTATCCCAGGCAGAGATAGACGGGCGCGGCGGGGAGCTGACACCTTTTCTGCCATCATCCGACTGGATTGACAGCGCGAAAAAGACAATTGAGAATCCCAAGACCTTAGCCGAGACATATAACCGAATCTGGCACGGGACGTTTCCGAAAATCGCTGAAGCGACAGACTCCATACGCAACCTTTTTTACCAATCCTACATTCAAACCTATATCCACCGGGACGTGAAAGATATCCTGTCGATTTCGGATGAAACCTTGTTTTACAGCTTCCTGGGAGCGGTCGCGGCAAGAACGGGACAATTGCTTAATTACGCGGACCTGGCAAGAGACACGGCGATTGATAACAAAACGGTCAAATCGTGGCTCTCCGTTCTCGAAACATCGGGTCTCGTCTATCTTTTAAAACCCTATCATCGAAACTTGACCAAACGTCTTGTAAAATCCCCGAAACTGTATTTTCTCGATACCGGCCTGTGCACTTATCTTACCAAGTGGCCAACCCCTGATTCTCTCGAAACCGGAGCCATGTCAGGAGCTATTCTTGAGACGTATTTGTTCTCTGAGATTCTCAAAAGTTACTGTCACAACGGAGTTGAACCGTATTTTTACTACTATCGCGACCATGACCAGAGAGAAGTCGATCTCGTGATTGAAACAGGTGACACTCTGTATCCCGTAGAATTCAAAAAAACGGCTACCCCGTCAGCCACGGCTTCCAAGCATTTCCGCCTGCTTGAAAAACTGGGCAAAAAAGTAGGGCACGGGGCGGTTTTCTGCTTCGTTGAACAGGATGTCGCGCTGTCAGAAGACGTTACAGCGATTCCCGTCGGCTACCTTTAATGATCTCTCGTTCCGCCGACAACTCTTTATCGCGACCCGAGAGAACTGCAGATTTCTCGAAATATCCCGCGGTTGCGAGTATAATTTTCAGATGAAAAAGTTGCGGGCCGGGCTCTCCCAGATCAATCCGAGCGTGGGGGACATAACCGGAAACACGAAGAAAATAACCAAGGCAATCGAGGCGGCGCGAGGTCTCGATATAGACATTCTGTGTTTTCCCGAGCTTGCCGTTACGGGCTACCCGCCCGAGGATCTTCTTCTTAAAACCGAATTCATCGACGACAACATCCGGGCGCTTGACGAAATAAAGAAGCACTGTCAGGACAACATGGTCGTCATAGTGGGTTTTGTCGACAAAAAAGATGACATATTCAACTCAGCGGCCGTAATCCAGAGAGGAGAGATAATCGACGTATATCACAAACTCCGGCTTCCCAATTACGGGGTGTTCGACGAGAACCGCTACTTCCAGTCAGAAAGACGGTTTCCCGTTTACTCAATGGGAAAAATGACTTTCGGGGTCACGATCTGCGAGGACATATGGTACCCCGGAGAACCCATAAGAAGCCAGGTCCTGCTGGGAAACGCCCAGATCATATTCAACCTCTCGGCCTCTCCCTACTATATGGGAAAACCCCTGGCGAGGGAGAGGATGCTCGCCACAAGGGCGGTTGACTACAACACAATAATAGCCTACTGCAACGTGGTCGGGGGACAGGATGAGCTTGTGTTTGACGGAAACAGCATGTTCATAGACGAAAAAGGGGAAATTGTCGCCACCGCCCGGAACTTCGAGGAAGACCTGCTGGTCTGCGACGTGAACACCGAGAGGGTTTACAAATCAAGGCTCAATACTCCGACCATAAGAAAGACGAGATACGAGCTTTCCTTCGAGGAAAACCAGCTCGAAGCATTCACGCTTAAGCCAGTTAAAACGAAGCGCAAAGTGAAAATCCCCGAAAAACATGATGCTCCCTCAGAAGATCCTCTGAAATGCGCCTTCTCCGCGCTTGTGCTGGGCGCCAGGGACTATATAAGGAAAAACGGCTTTAAAAAAGTGGTGCTTGGGTTAAGCGGAGGAATAGATTCCTCGCTTACCGCAGTAATTGCCGCGGAAGCCGTCGGACCCGGAAAAGTCGTCGGAGTCTCCATGCCTTCGATGTACAGTTCCAAGGGAAGCGTCACCGACGCGAAAAAGCTCGCGCGTAATCTCGGGATCGAGCTGTTAAACATCCCCATAGAAGACGTTTTCAAGTGCTACGAGGGAATGTTCGCCGATCTTTTCTCCGGAATGGATTCAGACGTCACGGAAGAGAACATTCAGGCGAGGATAAGAGGAAACATCCTCATGGCGCTTTCAAACAAGTTCGGGTGGCTGGTGCTAGCCACTTCAAACAAAAGCGAGCTCGCCGTGGGCTACTCGACCCTCTACGGGGACATGTCAGGGGGATTCGCAGTGATAAAGGACGTGCCGAAGGCCATGGTTTACGAGCTTTCCCATTATTACAACCACCTGCGGGGAAAACAGATAATACCGAAATCCGTGATCGAAAAGCCCCCCTCAGCCGAGCTTCGCCCAGACCAGAAAGACACCGACTCGCTTCCAGAATACGACACGCTCGACAGGATACTGAAAGCCTACGTGGAGGACGGACTCGGGGTCGACGACATAGTAAAGCTCGGGGAGAAAAGAAGCGTAGTGCGTAGAGTAATCAGAATGGTAAACACTAACGAATACAAAAGAAGACAGAGCGCCCCGGGGGTGAAAATAACGTCTCTTGCCTTCGGAAAGGATCGCCGTTTCCCGATAACCAACCTATACAAAAAATAGAAGAAACTGCGCTTTTTGGGAGCTTGAGGGAAAAACCGCATTTTCTAATCAAGTAAAAATCTCTTCTTAATTCCTTGATATGACAGACTTTTTATAAATCCACCCAAATAAAACAACTTTCCAGTCAAGTAAAATCATGTCTCTAATTGTTGGTTGTATCCGATTAACTAAGCGACATTATAAACTCAGAGAGGCTCTGAACGGTCTCGAGAACCTCGGGAGAAATCTCGGACTCGTCAATTGAGACTCCGAACTCCTCTTCAAGCTCCATAATGAATTCAAGCGTCGAAACGGAATCTACGCCAACTCCGAGCTCGATCAGCGACTGCTCAGCCAATATATCCTGGGGGCTGATGTCGAGATTGAACTTGCCGATGACAAGCCGCCTTATTTTTCCCCCAAGAACTTCTTTTCGCTCGGTCACTTAAGCTTCTCCCTGAGCACTTTGCCTGCCGGGCTTCTCGGAAGTGCGTCCACAAATTCCATCTTCGCGGGGATCTTGTAGTCAGAAATTTTTCCCCTGCAGAAATCGACAACCTCCCGCCTCGTGAGTCCATCCGCAACGATAAAGGCCTTCACCTCTTCTCTGCCCCGGGCTCCAGGGGTCCCTATCACCGCAGCTTCCGTTATTTTCCCGTGAGTCATAAGCAGGTTTTCAACTTCGAACGGGTCAACCTTGTTCCCGGAGATGTTGATGAAAAGCTTCTTTCTTCCGCGAATGAAAAGATACCCGTCGCCGTCGAACATTCCGAGATCCCCGGTGTGGTAAAAACCGTCGACAAAAACCCTCTTGGTCTCTTCCGGAAAATCAACGTAGCCGTCTGTCATGGAGGGGCTCCTTATTATTATCTCGCCGACCTGCCCGACCGGAAGTTCGTTCCCGGTTTCCGAAACCACCTTTATAACGACGTTTTCAACCGGTACTCCGACTGAAAGACGCTTCTCCTCTATGTTCTCCGCGATATTAATTGCCATCACCCCGGTCTCAGATGAACCGTAGAGCTGGCGGGGGTAGACACTGAAAGCCCTGTGGAAGGAAAAAAAGGTTTCCTCGGGCAAGGGAGCCCCGGCGGAAATAACATGCTTTAGCTGCGGGAAATCATAATCACCACGGCTCGCGCTTCGAGCGAGAGTCTCCAGCATGAACGGGACAGCGGGAAAGACGGTTATCTGTTCTTCTTCCAGCACGCCGAGAACTTCTTTTCTGGTAAACCTCGGGAGGAAATAACAGCAGGCCCCGACGCTTACGGCGCTTACGAAGTTCCCGAGACCATAGGTATGCGATATCGGAATCGAAAAAAGAATTCTGTCCCCGCTATCCCAGTTTATTGTGGCCGTGTGATTCCGGGCAAGGGCGATCATGTTGGCGTGGCTTCTCGCAACGCACTTGGGCTTTCCGGTTGAGCCCGTGGAAAAAAGATAGATGGCTTTCTCCGAAGGATGATTTCCAGGCGGATCCGCGGGAGCGTCACCCTGAAAGTTGTCCCGGGTCACGCAAACAGTGGTTATGCCTCCGGAAACGGTATTCATAGTATGAGCAAGAGATTCGTCTGTAACGATCAGAAACGGCTTCGAGAACTCAAGGCAGTGTCTCATCTCTTCGGTTCCGCAGGCGCTGTCGATCGGAACGCAGGCGGCTCCAAGTCTTGCTATCGAAAAAACGGATACGGCAAGAGAAAGTGAATTGGGAAGGAAAACGCATACCTTGTCCCCCCGTGACACTCCCAGCCTGGAAAGAAACGAGGAAAAACCGTCAACAAAGCCGCAGAGCTGCGCGTAGCTGTAGATTTCTCCTTGATACCAGAGGGCCGCTCCCCGGGGATTTCGCTCCAGATTTGAATAAAGTATTTCGCAGTAGTTTCTCATCGCCCCGTCACGGGAAAAGGGGAACTTGTCCGAGTCCAGTCTCCTCAGGAAATCCAAAGACTATATTCATGTTCTGAACGGCCTGGCCCGCGGCCCCTTTCATTAGATTGTCAAGAACCGATACGATGACAAGGTGCCCTTCTCTCTCACAGAAACCCAAAGAGATATAGTTGGAACCGGAAACAGACGCTATCCCAGGCGGCCCGTCGCAGACCCGGACGAAAGCATCATCTCTGTAGAATCCGGAGTAAAATTCCCTTACCTCATCGGGGGAGATCTCCGAGGGGAGCCTGAGATACGAAGTGGCCATTATCCCCCTTTTAACCGGAATGCGTGTATTGAAGAAAAGGAGCTTTTTCTTCACGCCGCAGAAATCGTAGAGCACGCGAAGAATCTCATGTTTCTGGTCATCCCCTCCAGCTCCACGAGCGGATACGTCCTCCTTTACCTCGGTGTAGTGACTCTCGGGTTTCGGCGCTCGTCCCGAAGTCGAAAAAGAAGACTTTATGTCCACTATAATGTCGGGTTCCGTTTCATACTCTTTAAGAAAAGGCACTACGGCGAGAGAAACGCAGGTAGAGTAGCAACCCGCGTTAGCGACTAACGGGGCGTTTTTTATCTTCTCGCGGTTAAGCTCGCTAAGTCCGTAGACCGACTGTGAGAGAAGCTCGGGAAAGCGCGGCGCCACGCCGTGAGCCCGGGAGTAGTCAGCAGGGTCAGGGAATCTTAAGTCGGAGCTAAGATCGATCACCCTTACGCCTTTCTCAAGGAACTTACGCACGAAAACAGAAGAAGTTCCCCCGGGAAGACAGGAAAACAGGAGATCCACACGCTCTGAGTCAGGAATTTTCGATACCGGGCTTAGGATAATATCCGAGTAGCCCAAAAGATGCGGAAACGCCTCATCCACCCTCCTGCCCGAGAACTTCTCAGACGTAAGCACACGCAGATCAATGTTAGGGTGGCGCGCCAGAAGGGAAAGAAGCTGCTGGCCGACATAACCCGTAACTCCCAGAATTGCCGTCTTGAGTTTCATCTTCTCTCGGGAAACCAAGCTGTCCGTCGCAAATCCACTTTGATAAACATGGTACTTTCTATCATTAATATAGCTTTAAAAGCGGAAGGGAAAAACCGGGTTCAGCGGAAAAAAGATGTTGGCTTCCGTTCTCAGACGTTCTGAGCGGTTGCGTTTCTAAATACCCTATCGATCCACTGCTCTATGTTCTTGCGCGAGGCCTTTCCTATGAGCTGCCTTACTTCTTGTATGGGAATCACGGCCTTGGCGTAGGACCTGTGTCCTCCGGCGCTTCCTATTTCGTCAAAAAGCTCGAAAAGCAGACGCCCGGCACTCTTGACAGACCCGCTGTTCCTGACGGACATAACCACATGGGAACCGGAAACAATCCCAAAGGCAACAGACCATTTGACCCCCTCCACCTTCATCCCCATGTCAGCCACTTGGGCAATAAGATGTTCCTTTTCTATCCTTCCCAGGTTCATGAAAATTATTCCGTTATTTATCCAGTGTCTTGAGAGCGCCTCGCCGTAATGCTTGATCTCTTCTGAATACAGGTTTTTGGACTCTATTTTCCTGAGCAAACCCAAGTCGGCCTGATTGTAGAGATATGTGAACGCTTCCAGGTCGTCAAGATCCGCGCCCCTGTTGAGAATCATGGTGTCGGTTTTTATTCCGTAGAGAAGCGCGGTTGAAAGTTTTGCGGAAATCTCAACCTGGGCGGCCCTGAGGAGCCGGGTCATGATCGTCGCGGTGGCCCCTTCTTCGGAACTTATCTCGGTGAATTTCGCGTCGCACTCGGGGGTTATCGGATGATGGTCGATCACCGAATCGACACCTGTAATCTCCCCTCTAAAATAAGAAGGCTGCACATCAACAAGCGCTATGGAATCGAAATTTCTTATGTCATTTTGGGAAATCACCTGCAAGTCTATGTCCATAAGCTCCACCATGGCCACGTTCTCGGGTCTTGAAATTCTCTCCCCCAAGTACCCTATGGTAGCCGTTTTCCTGTTTCTTCTAAGGAGGATTCGAAGGGCCATGGCGCTTGCGATCGCATCCGGGTCGGGCTGGTTATGAATGAGTATGAGAAGCTTTTTCGCGTCGCGGTGAACCTCTCTTATCAGTCTTACGGAGATATCGGACCTCGCGAGTTTTTCCTCAAAAGATATCTGGCTGGCGGCAACTTCGTCGAACCTCACGTATCTAGCTATATAGCGGTCCTTGCGATGCTCACCGTCGGCGGAAACAACTATAGGGCTCGTGGGATAGCTGCGAGCAAGAGATCTCAGAAACTCCTTGGTTGCAAATTCGTTGTTTACAACTATAAGCGTGAAGACTCCCTTCTGATTAAACGCATCATCAGGAGAACCAAGTTCTGTTACCTGGCCCCTGTTCTTAAAAAAACTCATCGGGAGAATGTCAAATTCTCCGATGAACATATATCGCCTTTCCCCGTTCGTACTCATCGTACCTGGAATTCAGAACGTCTACCTGTAGCAGGCGGCGCTAAGTTCCTCCGTAAAGCTTGAAATCCTACCCAGCATTTCCTGTCTTTCCTCTCCATCGCTCTCGATTATTCTCACAAGGGCGCTTCCCACGATAACAGCGTCGGAAAAAGAAGCTATCGCGGCGGCCTGACGCGCGGAGGAAACCCCGAAACCTACCCCGACGGGAAGCTCCGAGCGGCGCTTTATTCTTCCCACCAGATCCTCGAGATCGTAGTCCATGTCAGGACGTGCTCCTGTGACCCCGGTGACTGAAACCACATAGATAAAACCCGAGGCGTTTTGCGACACCATCTCTATCCTTTCTTCGGTACTCGTAGGGGCAAGCAGAAAGATTCGGTCAAGCCCTTCCTGCTCGACATGGGTGCTCAGTTCCCCGGCTTCCTCGGGTGGAAGGTCAACGACCAGAACTCCGTCCGCTCCCGCCTCGCGGGCGTCGCGTGCGAATCGCTCGGTGCCATAGGAGAAAAAAGGGTTGTAGTAGCCGAAAAGTATCACGGGGATATCCGAGCGGGATCTTATCCTTTTAACAAGCGAAAGCACGTCGGAAAGGGATGTCGAGTTAGCAAGAGCCCGTTCCGAAGCAGCCTGGATCACCGGCCCGTCCGCCATGGGGTCCGAAAAAGGTATGCCGATTTCAACCATGTCAACACCGCTTGCCTCCATGTGGTCAATGATCTGCTCGGTCGAGTCGATATCAGGATCTCCGGCGGTAACATAGCAGATTAAAGCCGCTTTGTTTTTCTCCCGAAGTTCGTGGAATTTTTCCTTTATCCTTCCCATGTGCTTTTATAAAAAGCCGGCAGTCTGGAAACGCAGAAATCGCAAGCAAACAGAATAAAAAACGAACCTCCAACCTTCGGAAGCTTTATATACGCGCGTATGGGTATTGTCAAGAATTGAAAATATCATCCGATTTTCGATTACCAATTCTCTCCTTCGTTGCAGCCTATTAAATTCACAGCTTAGATTGAACTAAACTTGACGCTACAATTCTCTTCACGAATATTAGTTTGGGTTAATTGAAAAAGCTAGTTGGAACTCTGACACATGTTCTCCGAGAACTGAGAAGCCAGTTTTATCTGAAATTGTTCTGAGTGAGTTTTTAATGAATTACGACATACAAATAACTGATAGCTTATTACGACATATTTCATCAATTCCAGAGAAAATACGGAAAAAGCTTTCTAGAGAAAGTAACAGGCTTCGGTCAAATCCCGGAGCCTCAGTTTCCCCAATAAAAAATTGAACGGATGGAAGAATCTTTACCGGTTGCGACTGAATGAGTATAGAGCTGTCTATCACGTTGATGAAAAGTCTAAAACAGTCACGCTTCTACTTATTGAACATCGTAGTAAGGTATACGACCTGCTAGGACACGACCCAGACAGAAATCAGCCAACCAGCCGCATAATCGCTGATGAGCAGGCTCAAAAGCTCCTTGAACGCATACCCAGCCAAGAGGAATTCGCAAAAGCCTACGAGCAGACACTAAATGAACAGCCGTCTGTAAACTCTGAAGATGCTGATTCGGCTCCACTTCCAGGTGAGTTCGACGACGAATTACTTGACTCGCTTAGTATTCCTTTGAACTATCGGCAGACTTTATTAAATTGCAAGACTAGAGAAGAGCTACTCTTCTGTGGTATTCCAGACAAACTTCTCGAAAAAATTATTGATTCGCTCTGGCCACCACGTATAGAAGAGATAGCAAATGCTCCCAAGAGAGAACTACGCTCGGTCGAAGCGCTTGAGGAACTAGCTGAAGGCTCCCGTCCTCTTGAATCTTTTCTCCTAGTTCTGGATGAAACCCAAAAACCGCTTGCAAACAGATTCAAAACTGATGACGTCAAAGGACCATGGATAGTTAAGGGTGGACCCGGGTCTGGAAAATCAACAGTGGTACTCCACTGTATCATGAACCTGTTATGGAATCATCGAAGCCAGTTTGACTTTGAACGGAGACCACTTCGCATTCTCCTGACTACCTATACTAAGTCTCTTGTCAGAGCGTCACAACAGTTAATTGGCTTCATGGGCGGAAAAAAATTTAGACAGCAGGTAGAGATTGTACATGTAGACGAACTCGTAAAAAAACATCTGCCATCAAATTGGACCTTAAGACCAATTTTCTATTCCTCAAGAAATACTGAGATCAATAATCTTTTGAGTAATGCAATCAGAATCTGTCAAACCAAGGACAAATCATTTCCCTTTGATGAAAACGATAAAGAATTTCTGTTTGAAGAAGTAGATGATCTGATAGGAGGCAATGAAATCCTTGATGCTGAGCAATATGCTTCATTTGAGCGAATCGGAATGGGTCGAAGACTTGGCAGGAATCAACGCAAACATATATGGAGCTTCTGGCAAGTTTTTCAAAAAGAATTGACGAGTAAAAATCTTTGCACTCGGTCTCAACGCTTTGCCGCCGCGTTAAAGAATTCAAAACCGATTTACGATTATGTTTTCATAGACGAAGCTCAAGACATTCTTCCCATTGCATTGCGGATGTGTCTTAAACTAGTTAGCAACTCGAAAAATGTTTTCGTAACTGCTGATCGCAACCAGTCTATATATAACTCGGGATTTTCCTGGAAGCGCATTCAGGAAGATCTTGATTTCCGAGGACGCTCGACGATTTTTCAACGTAATTATCGCACGACACGTGAAATTATGGATGCTATACACCATATCCTTGACGCTGATAAACAGATAGATGATGAAACACTGAACGAACAACACGTTCTCCAAGGAGAAATGCCCGATCTTTCCTATACCTCCGAGGAGCAAGAACCTGAAATACTCAAAGAATGGATTCCTCGTTCTCTTCTTGAAGAACGAGTCGGCCTCGGATGTGCAGCGGTTCTATGCCCAACAAACGCATACTGTGAGAAAATAGCTGACGCACTTCCTAGCAAATTCAACGCAGTAGCCATGAAACCCGCTGAGGTAGACCTTACCCATAGGGGAATAAAGGTGATGACTATGCATGCTGCGAAAGGACTCCAGTTCCCTGTTGTCGCAGTAGTAGGACTTAAAAGAAACGAGATGCCTTGGAAAGTAAGAAGTGGTAGCGATGAAGATCAATCGGAAAGTGATCAAAAGTTACGCAGAACCTTCTTCGTAGCATGTAGCCGGGCCATGCGGCGCTTGCTGGTTGTTGGCAACCAATCCCAACCATCTCCTTTCCTCGAAGGATTCGACGAAGAAAATTGGAATGTCTTGTCAGAGTTATAAACTCGTTCGCAATTTCTGCAATGCCTTGAAACGTGTAAGTGGTAATATAAGAAAAACCGGTCCGCGTCGCTTCATATAAGAGAGGAAGCGGTATGTATGTCTTTATCGCCCCTGCCAGAGAGACAGATAACTATAATCTGCTCTGGGGACATGGACGGAGCGATTTTGCGCACGTGGGCTATTGCGTGGGCAGTCTCAAGCGCGGGTATTATTCCCTCTACTTCCGAGAGGTAGGAAAACGCCGAGAGCGCTTCTTCGTCCGTTACAGAAACGTAATCGACCTCGCCCGCGTCCTGGAAATACGAATGCTCGGGACCCACGCCAGGATAGTCAAGACCCGCGGCAACGGAATGAGCTCCCTTTACCTGGCCGTCTTCGTCCTGAAGCAGGTAGGTTTTGCTTCCGTGAAGAACCCCTACTGAGCCCGCAGTTATGGTCGCGGAGTGAAGGCCACCCTCAAGACCATGGCCCGCCGCCTCCACACCGATCTTCCTTACCCCGGATTCCTCTATGAAGGGAAAGAAAAGACCCATGGCGTTTGAGCCGCCACCAACGCAGGCAACCAAGGTGTCGGGGAGCTTTCCTTCCGCGGCGAGTATCTGCTCTATTGCCTCATGCCCGATCACGGACTGAAAATCCCTTACCATCATGGGGTAGGGATGGGGACCGGCGACACTTCCTATTATGTAAAAGGTGTTCCTCACGTTCGTAACCCAGTCTCTCATGGCCTCGTTCATGGCGTCTTTGAGTGTTTTCGTGCCCGAGACCACGGGCCTTACCTCAGCACCCAGAAGCTTCATACGGAAGACATTAAGCTCCTGGCGTTTCGTGTCCTCCTCCCCCATGTATATCACGCATTCCTTGTTCAAAAGCGCCGCAACAGTAGCCGTGGCAACCCCATGCTGTCCCGCTCCGGTTTCAGCTATTATCCTGTCCTTGCCCATCCTCCCGCAGAGAACCCCCTGACCTATCGTATTATTTATCTTGTGCGCCCCAGTATGGGCAAGATCCTCTCTTTTAAGGTAAATCTTGGCGCCTCCGAGACTCTCCGTCATCGCACGGGCGTAATAAAGCGGGGTGGGTCTCCCCGCGTACTGCTTGAGATAGTAATCAATCTCCTCGTGAAAAGTCTCGTCAGCTGCGGCTTCCTCGTAGGCCCTTTGGAGCTCGATCAGAGCGGGCATCAGGGTTTCTGAGACGTAGCGGCCGCCGAAGTCTCCGAAATGACCTTCCGTATCAGGATAGCTGTATTTTTGGTTAGCCTTGCCCATAACTTGCGGCCTCCATAAACCGTTTAAGTTTAAGATGATCTTTTATCCCCGGCGAGTGCTCAACCCCGGAACTCACGTCAACGGCGTAGGGATTCACCGCCCGTATGGCGTCTCGCACGTTATCCGAGTTAAGTCCTCCGGAAAGTATAACGAATTTATCCTCAAGTTTCCGGCGGGAAAGAACGTCCCACGAGAAATTCTCTCCGGTGCCTCCGTAGGCATCCGGCGAGTAGGTATCGAAAAGAAAAGCGTCCGTATCGTAGAGTTCCACCGCATGAAGACTTTCCGCGTTCTTAACCCTTACTGCCTTTATGTAGTTCTCTGCGAACGCGGCGCAGAACTCCGGGGTCTCATCCCCGTGGAACTGATAGACGTCAAAACCCGCAACGTCCCTTGCTTCTTTCAGGTAATCCGCCTCGGCATTTACGAAAACCCCCACCTTGGTTACAAACGGGGGGACCTGTCTTATTATTTCTCCCGCCTCTTCGGGGCTAATGAATCTCGGGCTTTTTTGGTAGAAAACAAAACCGAGCGCCATTGCTCCCAGCCGCACCGCAAAGAGCGCGTCCTCCGAGTTAGTTATTCCGCATACCTTTACTCTTGTCATTTGCGGTTAATCCTAACCGATAAGAAGGGACTAATTAAAGAAAGGCCGAGGAATTTAGACCCATTCCAGGGACATGGCGGAAAGCCTGATATGGTTGTATCAGGTCAGGTTTAATATTCTCTTATGAATTATATACTTGTTTGCCCAGACAATCTCGCTAGAAGCAGGGATGATTAGGGTTAGCGAATAAGAAAAACTGCATACAAAGTCGTGCTGGACAGTGCAGAGAAACCTGGAGCAAAACCCAAAGCCTTCTAGAAACGGGACAAAGAATCTGGGAATCAGGAGTATTACGAGGAATCCGCTTCTGTTAGGTCTTCTTCACAGAATGGAGATGGTGGAAAAATCGGCTCGGGCATACGGAGCATCCGAGACTTGTGCCGGCAGCATGGCGTGCCGGAACCGGCAATTGAGGTTTCGGATTCATGGGTGACTGTTACATTTCCGAGACTGACAGCACAAGATAGCCGGGGAGTTGGCACCAAGTCGGCACTAAGTCGGGACCAAGTCGGGACCAAGTTCAGAAACCAGATACTCAAACCTCTTATTGACGCCGGATGGCTTGAAATGACCATTCCCGACAAGCCAACCAGCAGCAAGCAAAAATACAGGTTGACCGACAAGGGAAGGAATCTTCTTGCGGAACTGGAAAAACCGGAAGAATAACCGGTCTTTTGCAGACGCGAAAAAACAAAAGCCCTCCCGCATCGTTTCCAATGCGAGAGGGCCTCAGCCTAACAGATTAAAAGGAAGGAGAAAAAACTTGTTCCTTCGCGCGAGTTCTAGAAGTAGGCCTGAACCTGCGCTCTTACCATCGACTCATCAGACTGCGCGCCAGCGAGATCCTCTTCTCTCTGGAACGTGTAGTCAAGCTGTACTTTCCACTTGTGATTGCCGCTGAGGTAGTAGTTAAGCCCCTGCGTGAATGTCCACACGTTGTCAAGATCATTTCCTCCTACTACGTTCGCTCCATCGTCAAACGTGACCATCGCGTACCTGGAGGCAACCTCAACCTTTTTCGGAAGCACGAAGAAACCGCCCTGAACCCTGAAACCCTGATCATAGGCAGTATCTACTCCGCCCTCATCGGGATTGGCCCACCTTCCGATATACTCACCGGTAAGGTTGAACCTCGGATCCCTGTAGTTTATGTCCGCCGTAAAGGAAGTAACCGTACCATTTTCAAGCGCTCTCTCTCCGGACGGAATTCCAATGTTGCCGTCACTTCCATCTTCAACATCTATGCCCGCGACAGCGGCTCCAATCATGAGCGTGGGCTTCTTGGTGAAATTCTCTTTTACCTTCTTGGCTTTTCCGCCGATAACGGCCGCCTGAACCCTGGCAGCCCAGATCATGCCGGTATCACCCTTGTCGTTCTTGGTGTTTGTGCCCTCTCCCTGGAAAAGACCTAAGTCGTAGCGGAGCATCCCGCCGCCCAGAAGACCGTAAGCGCCTACACCGATATCCCTGTCGTACTCAAAGTAGTCGGTTATGATCGAGCGGCCTACGACCTGAAGTGCGGATGAAGAGTTAAGAACCTCCCTGTTAAACGGAACCTTGTACTGACCCACCGTGGGAACGAACATCTTGTTCTTGGCGAACGAAAGTTTCATGTCCTTGAGTTCACCGGTTCTTCCGAAATCGTACTGAACCTTGTATTTCATCCACGGGGCAAAGGCGTTACCGTCCCACGTTACCCTGAGCCTTCTTACCCTGAAACCGAGACCTTCGTCATCTTCTCCGTCAGGATTTATGTAATTAGTCAGGAACTGGCTGCGAAGCCTCATCCTCATCTTGTAGTTCTTGTCCGCGGTCTGGAAAGTAAGACCGGTGCCTTTTTTGGTCTTGACCTTTATCTTGTTGTACCAGGCCTTGGAGTCTTTCGCCGTGGCTTCGTACACCTTCATGTTCATCTGCTGGCTCTGCTCTTCGAGCCTCTCTATCTGCTTCTTTAGTTCTTCGATCTGCTCCCTGATGCTCTCTTCGCCGCCGGCCTGGGCGGGAAGTGACATAAAGGGAAACAGAGTGAAAAAAGAAACAGCTAAAACTGCTAAAATTCTCATCTCATATCCTCCTTGATGTGTTTGTTGCTCTGCTTTTAACAACTTTGGCCTAATGATATGCGTGAATGATTAATTCAAAATAAACGAATTGTTAGTTTTAGGTTAAGAGCCCTCGGCGGTGGATTGATGTACAGTTTTGTATTCTGTAAATTAAGAAGGAACACAGATGAGAAAGCTCGTAGCGGTAGTAGATGACGAAAAAGATATACTTAACCTGATAACCCACCACCTCAAGCGCGAGGGGTACCAGGTAAAGCCCTTTCAGAGCGGAAAGGACTTCCTGCTCTACATAAATTCCGTCCCACCGGATCTGGTGCTGCTTGACATCATGCTGCCCGGCATGGACGGCCTTGAACTCTGCAGGATACTTAAAAGCAAGCCCTCAACAGAGTCCATACCCATAATCATGATCACCGCGAAATCCACCGAGGCCGACATAGTAGTGGGTCTTGAACTCGGCGCCGACGACTACATAGTTAAGCCCTTCCGGACCCGGGAGCTTGTCGCCAGGGTAAAAAGCATCATGAGAAGGTACGCGATGAAAGACCCAGGGGACGGAGCGCTTCGGATCGGCCCTCTCAGAATAGACCCGGCAAGCTACGAGGTTTCGGTTGACTCGCGGAAAATAGACCTCACCACCACCGAGTTCAGAATACTTGAGACTCTGGGGGAGGCGGAGGGAAAGGTGTTCACCCGTGATCAGCTGCTCAAAAGAAAGACCCTCTGGGGAGACGAAAGGGTGATTTTTGACAGAACGATAGACGTTCACATAAAAAACCTGAGAGAAAAACTGGGTTCCGCCGGCAAAATGATAAAGACCGTTAGAGGAATTGGTTACAAGCTAGAAGAAATCCAACCGGTTTGAAGATATTCAGAAAACATTTTCTCTACCTGCTCTGCCTCGCCGCCGCCGCGGCGCTGCTTGCCGTGCTGCTCTCCCCTGGCGGCGGGACCCTAGGCTACATCGCGTACACAGCAGCATTCGTTGTATTCGGATTCGTCCTCTGCTGTATCATCGAGAGAGACGTCCTAAAGGACTTCTCGAGGATATCAAAGGCGCTTGAGCTTCTGCCGGAACGACAGAAAAAAGCCCGAAAGACAGGGCGCAAGGTAGGCGGCTTCGAAACGGGAGTCTCGATCTCCATAAGCGAGCTATCTGAGAGAATCTCTCTTCAGATGCGCGAAACCGAGAGGGAAGGAAACCAGCTCAAAAGCATAATCGAATCCATGAGGGAAGGGGTTATAGTGATATCAAGGGAAGAGAACCTCCTGCTCGTAAACGACGCCGCAAAGGAAATGTTCACGATAGACAACGCGGCAATCGGCCGCCCCTACATGGAAACCGTAAGAAACCCGGACCTCCAGGGGCTCATCTCCCGCATGCAGCGAAAGAAGAAATCGGCTACTCAGGAAATCTCCGTTCTCTATCCCAAGGAAAGATCGTATCTTGTAAGCGTCAGAGTAAGTCCCCGCTACAGGGAAATCATAGTGGTCATCTTCGACATAACGGAATTCAAGAACCTTGAGCGGATAAAGGCGGATTTCGTGGCGAACGTCTCCCACGAGCTAAGAACCCCGCTTACGTCCATAAAGGGGTACATAGAAACGCTCCTTGACAAAAGCTACGACACAGACGAGGAGAAAAAGGAATTTCTCGAAATAATAGAGGAAAACACCGACAGGCTGATAGCAATAGCCTCCGACCTGCTAGTGCTCTCGGAACTTGAAAGCGGGGAGGCAGACCCCCGGGACTCAAGGAAAGGATACGAAGAGATCGACATAGAGGAAACAATTATCCGCTCCGTGGGCTCGCTTGACTCTCTTTTCTCAAAAAACAGAGTCGCTCTCTCGCTTGAAATTGAAGACGGCATGCCCCCCTACAGGGCAAACAGGTTCCTCGTGGAACGCATGATCATCAATCTTGTTGAGAACTCGGCCAAGTACACCCCGCAAAATGGCTCGGTGTCTGTACGCGTCGCAACCCTAAACGGCACCCTCCGCATAGAGGTTGAAGACAACGGAATCGGAATTCCCCCCGAGCACCAAGAAAGGATATTCGAGAGGTTCTACAGGGTGGATAAGAACCGCTCAAGAGAAATAGGCGGAACGGGGCTCGGCCTCAGCATAGTGAAGCACATAGTCATACAGCACGGGGGAACCATAGAAATTAGAAGCACGGAAGGAGAGGGAAGCACTTTTACGGTTGAGCTTCCGCGGACCGAGCAGTAAAACGGCGGTCAGTTCATCTCCGAAGTGTGCTGGTGCTTAAGCATCTCTCCGGTAGCTATGTAGTAGGCGTTCTCCGCTATGTTCGTCGCGAGATCCGCCACCCTCTCAAGGTGCCTTGCGACATAGATATAGCGAAGAGCCCGGTTAAGTGTTGAGGGATCCGACATTATGAAGGTTATGAGCTCCCTAACTATCTGGGGCTCGTAGTTATCGACCTCGTCGTCTTTGCGGCAGACCTCCACAGCGAGTTTCGCATCTCTTCTTATAAACGCGTCGAGGCTTTCCCTCAGCATCTCCATTGCCTTGTCCGCCATCTTCGGAATGTCCACAAGCGGTTTTATAGGAGGGTAGTCGGACATGAAGATGGCCATCCGCGAAATGCTAGAAGCGTGATCCCCTATTCTCTCAAGATCGTTGTTAACCTTCATTATCATGGTGACGGTACGAAGATCCTTGGCCTCGGGCTGGTAAAGGGCCAGAATCTTCACGCAGAGGTTATCTATCTCGATCTCCATCGCGTTTATCTGCTCGTCGGTGCTGATCACTTCCTGAGCCAAAATCATGTTCCCTTCCCGAAGAGCCTTCATGCTCTTCGCGATGCGGCTCTCGACAAGCGACGCCATCTCAAGCAGCTTCCTGTTAAGAAGCGTGAGTTCCTCTTCGTACTTTATCATCCGTGATCGCCTCATTGGAACATCCCCTAGCCGAACTTGCCCGAGACGTAGTCCTCGGTGTGCTTTTTGGCGGGATTAAGGAATATCTTCTCCGTGGTATCAAACTCCACTATGTCACCTATGTACATAAAGGCCGTGTAATCCGAAACGCGGGCGGCCTGCTGCATGTTGTGGGTCACGATCACTATGGTGAACTTGCTTTTAAGCTCCGTAACCAAGTCCTCTATCTTAGCAGTCGCTATGGGATCAAGTGCCGAGCACGGCTCATCCATCAAAAGCACGTCCGGCTCCACAGCTATGGCTCTTGCGATGCAGAGTCTTTGCTGCTGACCCCCCGAAAGACTCATGGCGCTGTCGTTAAGCCTGTCGCTTACCTCGTCCCAGAGGGCAGAGCGCTTGAGATTTTTCTCCACGATATCGTCAAGAACGGATTTCTTGTTGATCCCTGCTATCCTAGCCCCGTAGGCAACGTTCTCGTAGATTGATTTCGGGAACGGGTTTGATTTCTGAAACACCATGCCGACCCTTTTTCTAAGGTCGGTGATGTCAACATCGGAATCGAATATGCTTTTCCCGTTAATCGATATCTCCCCTTCGATCCTGCAGTCATCAATGAGATCGTTTAAGCGGTTAAAGCAACGAAGCAAAGTGGATTTACCGCAGCCCGAAGGGCCTATAAAAGCCGTTACCTGGTTTTTCGGGATGTTCATGTTGATATCCTGAAGGGCCTGCTTTTTGCCGTAAAAAAGATTCAGGTCCTCAACTTCAACCAGAGGGTGGGGAACGGCCTTTACCCTCTTCAGTTTCTTGGCCTTGGGAGCCGGGACGGATCCGTTTGTCTCCGGGGCTCTGAATTCTTGTCTCTCCATCGGTTCTCCAGACAGCATTAAATCTTCCTCCACTACTTATACACTATTAAACTACACCGCGGAAGTCGCATATTTTTTCCTTAACCTGTTTCTTATTATTATCGCCGTTATGTTAAGCACAACCACTATCAGTATGAGCAGAAATGCAGTCATGAACACCATGGGTTTCGCAGCCTCGGCGTTTGGAGACTGAAAGCCGAGATCGTATATGTGGAATCCCAGATGCATGAACTTTCTCTCAAGGTGAAGGAAGGGAAAGTGCCCGTCTATGGGAAGATCAGGCGCAAGCTTAACGACCCCCGTTATCATAAGTGGCGCCACCTCCCCCGTGGCCCGGGCGACTGCGAGGATAAGACCCGTGAGTATGGCCGGAAGCGCACTCGGGATAACAACCTTCCAGATAGTCTCGAACTTTGTGGCACCGAGCGCAAGAGACCCCTCCCTAATGTTTCTCGGAACTGCCGCGAGTCCCTCCTCAGTCGCAACTATTACCACCGGAACAGTGAGGAGAGCGAGGGTAAGCGACGCCCACAGTATTCCTCCCGTACCAAAAGTCGGGCTTGGGAGAGCCTCTTTGAAAAACACCGCGTCGATTATGCCCCCTATTCCGTAGAGAAAAAATCCCACTCCGAAAACCCCGAACACTATGGAGGGAACACCCGCAAGGTTGTTAACGCATATTCTGACTACTCTCACCATCACTCCTTGTCTGGCGTATTCCCGCAGGTAAAGCGCCGCTACGATTCCGAAGGGCATGACCACTATGCTCATGATAAGCACCATGAGTACCGTGCCGAAAATGGCGGGGAATATCCCACCCTCAGTATTGGCTTCCCTCGGATTATCAGAGACAAATCCCCAGAATCTCTTTATGTAAAAACCGACTTTCTCCGTAAATCCCATATCGTTTGGGCGATGAGCCATGACGATCTTTCCAAGCGGCACTACCTTCTCGTCTCCACCAGCTGAGAGCATCACCACCTCGTTTCTCGAAAGCTCCGCATAGAGTGTTTCAAGTTTCGACTCGCTTGCCGCGTAGCGCTGCTCGTACTCTCTTATTCTCAGGCGGTACTCGGCCTCCTTCGCCGGATTATCCTCGCCGCGCACTGAAAGGCCGCGGAGCTTTAGACGCTGCCGCTCGATTCCGTAGTTTATGTCCCCTATTTCCCCTTTTTCTATCTTGAGTATCCTCTCGTGTATCCTGTTCGCGTCGCGTATCAGACCCAGAAGCATCGAGAAAGCGTCCGGATTCCCGCCCGGGATTACTTCGCCGTTTTTTCTTATCTCTTTTAAGTAGCCGTGGTAATCTCCCCACTCGCGCCGCTCAAGGACCACCGCATCGTTGGGATAGTCGCGCGACGCTATGTCCGCCTCGTCTATCCACCTGAAGTCAAGGCCGTAGACATCCCTGTTTCCTATCTTGAGCTTGACGCGGAACTCAGAGCCCCTCACGCCGTCCCCTCCCCGCACGGATTCTCTCGCGCGAAACTTCCCCAAGTAAGCAGAGCCGTCTCCAAGCTCGTAGCGTCCTATGTCCGCCGGCCACATCGAGCCCAGACCCTTTGTGGCTATCAGGAACAGAAGCCCCCCTATCATCACTAGCGTGACCATGAGGGCAAGTCCCGATATCCATATGTAGGAGTCGCCTGCTTTCCAGAGTTTAGGCATCGGACTGCGCGTACTTCCTCCTCAGTCTCTGGCTGAGAATCTCCGCCAGAGTATTAAGCAAAAAGGTGACCACAAACAGCAGAATCGCTGTCAGGAAAAGCACCCTGTAGAGCGTCCCCCCGTGCGGAGCCTCGGGAAGCTCAACCGCAATGTTGGCCGAAAGAGCCCGGAAGCCGTTAAAAAAGCTCCAGTCCATAACCGGGGTGTTCCCCGTGGCCATGAGCACGATCATCGTCTCTCCCACGGCTCTTCCGAAACCTATCATGATGGCCGAGAATATTCCGGCGCTCGCGGCAGGCACAACTATCCTCATGGCCGTCTGCCACCTGTTGGCTCCCAAGGCCAAAGATCCCGAAGAAAGAGTCCTCGGGACGCTTGAGAGCGCATCTTCGGAGATGGTGAATATTATGGGGATCACGGTAAAGCCCATCGCGAATCCCACGACCAGCATGTTTCTCTGGTCGTAGCGAAGATCGAACATTCTGAAAAACCAGTCCCTGAAATCCCCTGCGAAAATAAGGCTCTCAAGCGGACCGTTTAACCACAGGGAAAGCGCAGCCGCGATCCCTATCACACCCACAAGCGTGAAAAGCTCAGCCCCCACCCGGAACCTCCCGGAGAGCGAGAACGGAAGACGGTACCAGAGGAAAAGCGCAAGAAGGGTAAGACTGATCACAATAAACGGCATTATCAGGGTCGCAACAAAGATTTTCTCAAGCAGCGGCGCAAGCCATAGACCCGCAAGAAAACCGAGCACCACGCTTGGAAGCGCCGCCATCACCTCTATCACGGGCTTCACCACGTTCCTTATGGAGGGATGGAGAAACTGCGAGACGCAGATTGCCGCGAGGACCGCAAGCGGAATAGAAAGTATCATCGTGTAAATGGCGCCTTTCAGAGTTCCGTAGGCAAGCGGTGTCAGGCTGAACTTGGGCTCGAACTCGTCCGTTCCCCCCGTTGACTGCCACACGTACCGGGGCTTGTCGTAGCCCTCATACCATACTTTTCCGAAAAGAGTGTGGAAATTCGTCTCGGGGTGCGGATTGTCAAGATAGTAGCTTGAAAGCACCATGTCGGAATCTACGGCCACCACCCCGTTTGCCTTCGGAGAAAAGCTAAGCCCCGCGTAAGGCTTTCCCCGGCCCGGAAAATCAAGCTGCTTCGTGGCGGAAGTGGCTTGGTAGAGGGCTATGTTTCCAGAAGTATCGGAAGCCAGAAAGCCCCTTCCTCTCTGCGACGCGGAAAACCTGTCAACCGCAGCGGGAAGCTGGGGGAGGACGTGTATCTTCGCAAGTTTGCTTTCCCCGCCGCCGCCCGTGGTCTCAAACCACACGCTCACGTTTCCCGCGGCGTCACCGACAATGAGGGAACGGTGACCCAGAAGGAACCCTATTTCAGTAACTGCCACCCCGGGATCCGCGGTAGCCGCAAGCGTGGATTCAAGTTCCGGAGAAGAGGGATCTGAAAGCGACCAGTGATAAAGCTTCCCGTTTGCTGTAGAGACGTAGAGGTTCTCCGCTTCGGAATCGACCTGCACTCCGGTGACCACGGCTCCCCCGAGCTCAATTGTAAGATCGGTCTTAAAGATTTCTGTTTCGCTCTCGCCTAAAAACCCTTCCTCCTCAACCTCGGCGTATGCAAGAAGGCGCCCGGAAGCCGTGTAGGCAACAACCACGGGGGCCCCTGTTTCGGGTGA
The DNA here is from genome assembly GCA_965204035.1 of Thermodesulfobacteriota bacterium. Classification (GTDB taxonomy): domain Bacteria; phylum Desulfobacterota_D; class UBA1144; order Nemesobacterales; family Nemesobacteraceae; genus Nemesobacter. The sequence continues at coordinate 338,671 of OZ241964.1, read as the reverse complement.
ACTCTGATAGGCAAATATTTCTATCGGTTCTTCCGTTATCCGGAGAGCCTCTCCCTCCGTAACCCTTGATACTACGGTTCTTTCGGTTCCCTCGCGGAATTCCACCCTGAAACTCACCTCGAACGGAACCACGTATCCTTCCCTGTCGGCAATTGCGTAGGATGTGTTGGTTCGGGCGTTGTAAAAAGATGCGTAACCTGTTGTCTTGTGGGAAATAGTATGGGTTCTAAGAAGCTTAGGTTCTTCTTCGAGGGTGAAAAAGCGTACCGACCCCAGAGAGTCTACCGTGAAAAACTGCTCCCTGTACTCATCCACTCCTACATCGAAAATACGTACTCTGTCGGCGGCCGCCCCTGAGCCCAGACGGTCCTTCATTTCCGAAACGCTTTCGAGCTTTTTCCCGGGGCTTTTCCACAGGGGAATGGTCTCGATCCCTATGAAAAAAAGTATGGCTATAATGCAGAAGATAATTCCCGCACCGCCGACAAATACCACGTGCCTTGCCAGCCTGTCGTAGAGCTTTCTTCTCCGTATCTGCTTTTGCTTGGAACTTTCTTCGATTCCGAGCTCGTCAGTTTTATCGCTTGACAATGAAATTACCTTGCATTCGGGACATCAGGTGCGAAAAAGGCGGCTTAAGATCCGACCTCCCCGGGGTAAACGGCCGAACGCAGGCGGACCCGAAACACTTCTGGATCCGTCCGCGTAAGGAACCATAATAGTATACCTACTTCGCACCTATAAGAACTCTTAACTCGGAAACCTTCTCAGCGGTCAAGGGCAGATATCCGTCTTTTATGACTATTTCCTGTCCTTGCCGGCTAAGAACGTACTTCAGGAACTCGAGGCGAAGCGGATCAAGAGCTTCGTTCGGCTTCTTGTTAACGTAGAGAAAGAGGTACCTTCCGAGCGGATAATTCCCGCTGACTACGTTTGCAAGATCGGGTCCGAAGCAACCCTTCTCGACAGTCTTGGCAAGCTCGATCGCCTTTACTCCGGAGGTCTTGTACCCGATACCGCTGTAGCCAACACCCTGAAGATCCTCGGTAATTCCCTGCACGACGGCGGAAGATCCGGGCTGCTCCTTAACGGTGTCCTTGTAGTCGCCCTTGCAAAGCGCCTTCTTCTTGAAGTAGCCGTAGGTGCCCGACGCGGAGTTTCGCCCGTAGACGCTTATCGGCTTCCCGGCCCAGTCGCCGCCGAGTCCCGCAGCTCCCCAAGTAGAAATGTCGGAACCACCCCCGCATTTCCTGTTCTTTGAGAAAATGGCGTCTACCTGCTTTATCGAGAGACAGCCAATCGGGTTATCCTTGTTCACGTAAACCGCAAGCGCGTCAATCGACGTCGGAACCGCGGTCGGCTTGTAGCCGGCCTGCTTTTCGAATTCGTCAATCTCCTTTGATTTCATCATTCTTGACATGGGTCCGAACTGGGAAGTCCCCGCTATGAGAGCCGGAGGAGCGGTACTCGAACCCTTGCCCTCTATCTGGCATCTGACGTTGGGGTAGAACTTTGCGAATCCCTCGCACCAGAACGTCATAAGGTTATTCATGGTGTCGGAACCCACGCTGTCTATGTTCCCCGAAACACCCGTAACCTTCGTGTAGGAAGGTACGGACGGGTCAACCGTGACCGTCTGAGCTACGGCAACCTGGCCGAAGGTAAGAGCGCAGACGATCGCAAAAAGCGTAAAACACAATTTAACACTCAAATACTTCATTACGAGAATCCTCCTTAAGATAGTGGAAAGCAAACCAAACAATCTGAGTTAATTTAAACCCCGAAAGGTTAAGCGGGTGTTAAGAAGCAATTAAAGAAAGGTAAAAAAGGAATTCGAGAAGAAGCGGGCCTCTCATCTGCGCGAGCGTCCGGTTTCCTCGGAGATTATGATGCGCCTGTTGGGAGCCTTCTGGCTCGCCTCGTAGTATTCAAGCGCCTCGGGCATCCACTTGCGGATGTTTTTTATCCGGGTCCTGTACCCGGGGTGGGTAGAGAGAAACTCGGGCGGAGCGCCCCTGCCCGCAGCCCCCATCCTCTCCCAGAAAGGAATGGCCTCGCGCGGGTCATAGCCAGCTTTTGCCATGTATATGAGACCTATCCTGTCGGCCTCTGCCTCCTGCTTTCTTGAAAACGGCAGGGCGACCGCGAGCGTTGTCCCCACTCCGTAGGCGGCAAGAACCCTGGCTGTGGTTTCTCTGTCCTTTTTCTTCATGGCTGACGCGAGCGCCGCGGAACCCATCTGGAGCAGGATTCCGAGAGTAAGCCTCTCCCCTCCGTGGCGCGCCGTCGCGTGGGCAACCTCGTGGGCCATCACGGTAGCGAGCCCCGCCTCGGTTTTGGCAACGGGCATCATCCCGGTGTAAACCCCGATTTTCCCCCCGGGAAGCGCAAAGGCGTTCACCAGCTTGTCGTTATCGAAAACGGTGTACCGCCACTTGAGGTTGGGGGTGTGGGAAACCGCGGCTATGCGCTGTCCGACCCTCCTGACGACCCCGTTGTAGTGCGCGTCGCGCGAGACCTTCTCGGTCTCAAGCAGGTTCACGTACGCGCTTGCGCCGAGTTGCATTTCGAAGGCTTGGGGGAGCAGTATTAACTGCGTCCTGTTGGTAATCGGGGCCCTGGCGCACGCGACGAGGAGGAGCAGAAAAAGCAGAACCCCGGCCGGAAAAAGACTTTTTCTTTTAAGTATCGACCTCAATTTCCGTTAATTCCTCAAGCCCGCAGGCTCGCGGGCCCAAGGTCAAATAAAAAAGCCTAACTTTCTACACTAACGGACTCAGGAAAGATCCGCTTCCCTCATCCTCTTCATTCCTTCGTCTATATCCTCGTCAGAACACGCGTAGGTGACCCTCACGTAACCCTCTCCCTGGCTGCCGAAAGCCGTGCCGGCCACAACGGCTACCGCCGCGCGTTCAACCAGCCTGTCGGTGAACTCCTGGGAGGTAAGTCCCGTTCCCGAGATGTCGGCAAAGGCGTAAAACGCTCCGTCGGGGGTATCGCAGGTTATGCCCGGAACGCTGTTCAGTCCGGCGACCATGCGGTCCCTTTTCTGCTCGAGCAGAACCAGCTTGTTCTCGACCCAGTCCTGCGGTCCCGTGAGCGCGGCGTGCGCCGCTTTCTGTATGAACGCAGCCACGTTTGTGATTGAGTCCTGAAGGAATATCGAGAGCTGCTCGATAACAGGTCTCGGGGCCACGGTCCAACCTATTCTCCACCCCGTCATCGCCCATGTCTTCGAAAACGTGTCTATGCAGATCACCCTGTCGCGTATGCTCTCTATCGAGGAGATCGAGAGATGGGGCTTCCCGAAGGTTACCTGGGAGAATATCTCGTCCGATATGATCATCACCTGGGGATGGCGCTCAAGCATGCCGGCTATCTCCTGGGGGTTCTCCACCAGGTGGCCGTTTGGCCTCTGGGGCGTGTTTATGATCACGAGCTTGGTTTTCGGGGTGATGAGTTCTTCCAGCTTCTCAACGTCGAACTGCCAGTCGGGCTTTGTAAGCGGGGTGTGCTTTATCACCGCGTTTGCGTACTTGGCCCATACCTCATCGGGGGGATATCCCGGGTTCGGAAATATCACCTCGTCCCCGTCCTCAAGAAAGGTAAGAAGGTTCATCGTAAGGGAGTGCTTAGCTCCCGCCGTCACTATGACCTCGTCGGGCTCGGTGGGTCTTCCCCGCTCTCCCATCTTCTCCGCTATGGCCTCCCGAAGCTCGGGAAGTCCCGGCCCTGGATCGTACCTTACGTAACCGTCTCTAAGCGCCTTCTCCGTAGCGTCAAGAACATGCTCCGGCGTATCGAAATCGGGTCCCTGATAATCACCCTTTTCAAAGTGAATGATCTTTTTCCCCGTTTTCCTCTCAAGTTCCCTCGCGACCCTCATGCTCGCCCACTGCTTGGGCGGAACAAAGTGCGAGGTGCGCGAACTGTATCCATATGATGACATAACTCCTCTCCTCCTTAAATTTTTTTTCAAAAAACTAAGAGTCCTCGTTTATCAGCAGTCCGGAAGCAAGCTGCGAGAAAACCGCGTCGGCCACCTCTCCAGCGTCCATCGAGAAATCGTGGTGAACCATTACCGCGCCCACGGCCCCGTAGAGCATCAGGGCGCGAAGTCTCGGATTCTGTTTCACGAAGCTTCCTTCGTCTATGCCTTTTTCTATTATTTTTTCGTAGAGCCTCACCCGCCGCGTTCTCCACTTCTCGGTAAGCTCGAAGTGCTCCTTAAGAAGATGCGTCTCGTCGCGACTCAGTATGCGAAGAACCTTCAGGTTCTGTCTGTAGAAAGTGAATATGGCAGCGAGCAGCTTGCGGAGCTTCAGGGGGGCCGGGTCAGAATTCTCCACTTCCTCATGCAGAAGCGCCTCTATGGCTTCGAAGCTTTCCTTAAGGATTTCGAGGTAGAGGTTCTCCTTGGAGGAGAAGTAGTTGTAGATGGTTCCCTTCGATACGCCCATCTCCTCGGCTATCTCTTCCATGGTAAGTTCATGATAGCCTTTTTCGGAGAAAAGGTCGGTCGCGGTCCTCAGTATCTCGTCGCGACGCCTGAATCTTCTGGATGTTTTTGCACTTGACGTGCTTCTCTCGGGAACGCTTGTAGCTTGAACCATATCTCACCCACTGACTGACTCGTCAGTCAGATTAACAAGTACTTAAAAAATTGTCAAGGAGAAATTTAGGCTTGTTGAAATCAAGGACCGACCGTTCTGTGGCAATCGAAATCCCCTAAGGAGACCAGAATCTTTAAATTCACGAAAATTCCCTTACCATATTGTCTTCAGATGAGAAAGATAACACTGGTTGTTTTCGTGCTCGGAGTGATTCTCGCAGCGGGAGTTTTCCTCTCGGAGAACGTGTCGAGGCATGACGCCGAGAAACCCATTATTAAAACCCCGGTGCTTGAGCCGCTTGCGGAGCATCTTTCAAGAGCAACTATCCCGGTCTCCGTTTCCATAGCCGCTGTAGGGGAAGCGCTTGAGCGCAAGACGCCGAAGCAGGAGTCGGGTTCAAGGAAAAACAGTTTCGGAAGATCCTTCGCCCAAAGCGAAATCAACTGGAATCTAAACCGTTCCCGTCTTCAGGTATCGGGTCAAAGCGGAGCGCTGAGCATAGCGACCGAGTTTAGCGGAGAGGCTCGCGCGACGGGGGCCATTCAGCTGGCAAGGAAAATCGACTTCAGCGCAAGCGGCGACGTAGTTGGAAGCGCATCGCTCACCGCGAGTCCGACCCTTGAGACCAACTGGCGAGTCTCCCCGAACCTCTCCGAGGTAAAAATAGACATACAAAGGGCCGACATACCGATAAAACGCATTGGAAACCTTAACGTAAGAGGAGATATACTTCCCGGAATTCGAATCACGGCCGACGCGCTTCGCGCGCAACTTAACCAAAGCGTGGCCCGAAGCGACTTTTTCGAGCAGGCGGCAAGAAAAGGCTGGAAGAGACTTTGCGGTTCAACACCGCTTGGAGAAGACTCGGATCTCTGGCTTGAAACAATCCCCGTAGTCGCGCGCGCGACGCAGATCCGCATCGGGCGCAAAAACATCCGCACCACGATTGGGGCTGAAGTAAAAACGCGCATCCTGACAGAGCAGACGCAGCCAGAATGCCCCTTCCCGAGAACCCTGCTCCTGGAAGAGCCAGAGCCGGGGGGCTTCGAAATCGTTATGCCCGCCATAATTGATTACGAAACGCTTGAGCGAACACTCGCCGAGGAGGTAGTCGGCAAGTCCGTGGGCAAAAACATCTCCATAACCATAAAGGCAGTAAGTATCCACCCGTATGGAGAAAAGCTCCTGCTCGGAACCGAGGTGGCTGTGGAGGCCAAAGTCCTCTCAGGCACGGAAGTGAAGGGAATCCTGTACGTGGTTGCCGAACCGGAACTAGACGCCGAGACGCAGACCATAACGCTGGAAAACGTAGCACTCGACATCGATTCGCAAAACGTGCTTTTCTCAATGGCTGGAAAGGCAGCGGAGCCACTGCTGCTGGAAGCCGTCTCAAGGCGTCTTCCATTTGACCTAGGGCCTAAGTTTGAGGAACTGCGGGACGGCGCGGAGGAAGCGATTTCCGCACTTTCATCGGAGAACGTCTCGGTTGCGGGCAAGGTGCGGCAAGTTCGCATAACCCGCCTTGACGTGGGGCCCGAGCACCTGCGCCTGGTCCTCACGGCAGAAGGCATGGTCAGGGCAAGAGTGCAGGCAATTCCCTAGCGTATTTTTTCGCGTCCGGGAGTCCTGGAGGAGATTTGGAAGTGGAGTTTTTCTGGTACATTCTTTAGAGGAGAAAATCATATGAGCATATGGGGGAAAATAATCGGCGGTGCCGCGGGCTTCGCTCTCGGCGGCCCCATCGGGGCGCTGCTCGGCGCCATGGCGGGCCACGCGTTTGTGGATACCGGGGAGCGACCGACCGACACGCGCTCGAGAAAACAGGTCGCCTTCACGGCCGGAATCATAGTGCTGGCGGCCAAGATGGCTAAAGCCGACGGGGTAGTGAGGGAAGAGGAGATCCAGGCTTTCCGAAAGGTGTTTCATCCGATCCTCAGAAACGAGGTAAAAGAGGCCGAAGTCGCCCGCGTCTTCAATATCGCCAAGAAAGACCCGGAAGGCTTTGAGCCCTACGCGCAGCAGCTCGCCGAGATGTTCAGGGGCAACCCCGCGGTTCTTGAAGAGCTTTTAAACTGCCTGTTCCTCATCGCCAAGGCCGATAACGTCTACCACCCCAAGGAAAATGAATATCTCGAAAGCGTGGCCGAGATATTCGGACTGAGCGAGGCGGCATTCAGGCGGATCCGCGCCGCACACGGCGTCGACAAGCCGGATCCGTACGAAATTCTGGGAGTTGCGAGGGACATCACGGACGACGAACTTAAAAGCAAGTACCGCGAACTTGTCCGCGCGCACCATCCCGACACCCTGATCGCCCAAGGCGTTCCCCAGGAGTTTGTTGATACGGCAAACGAGAAACTCGCGGTCATAAACGATGCCTACGACCGGATCAAGAAGGAGCGAAAGGCGGTCTGATCTCTCTACGCGGGCGATCCCCTATGACACCCTGAAAGGAGTATTATTCAATTGAGCGAACCGATTGCCCTATGCTTCAGCGGCGGCAAGGACAGCGCCATGGCGCTCCACGAAATCCGAAGGCGCGGGGAATACCGCGTGGCGGAGCTTGTAACGACGGTGACTGACGCCTATGACCGTGTTAGCATGCACGGAGTTCGTCGCGCACTGCTTCGCAGGCAGGCGGAGTCCCTGGGTCTGCCGCTTGTGGAAGTCATGGTGCCGCCGGAATCGTCAAACTCCGTCTATGAACGGGAAATGGGAAAGGCGTTCTCCAATATCCGCAACAAGGGCATTAGCCGGATTGCCTTTGGCGATATATTCCTAGAAGACCTTAGGGATTACAGGGAACAGCAGCTTGCGGCCTCGGGATTAACCTGCCTCTTCCCCCTATGGAAAAAGCCGACTCGGTCGTTAGCCCGAACCTTTATAGACGAAGAGTTTCGTGCGGTAACCGTCTGCGTTTACTCCAAGGTGCTAGATGAGTCTTTCGCCGGACGCCTTTTCGACGCAGCGTTTCTTAACGACCTTCCAAGCAGTGTCGACCCCTGCGGAGAGAACGGGGAATTTCACACGTTTGTTTTCGACGGGCCGATATTCTCCCGGCCGATTGAGTTCGCGCACGGTACTGTAGCGGAAAGAGACGGTTTCTTTTTCTATGACCTCATGCCGAAGACAAACCACGAAACCGCGCAGGAGACAGCATAAAGTATAACGATACCCAACTGCATTGATCAATAAACCGGTCACAACACATTGAGAAAGCAGGGTTTGAAGGAATTTCCTGTGTTTTTTTTTAATCTCTTTCTACTCTTGACTTTCTCTCTTGCTTCCGGTATATGTCCTAAGGACATATACCGGAAGCAAGAGAAAGAACTTAAAGAAATTAAGCATGCCAAGCAAAATCCCCATAATCTATCCAACGAAACTAACCCGCGCAGGCCGCTACCTAGCAGAACTGCTGGAAGAAACCGGCAAGCCGGTTCTCACGCAGTTCGACATTTTCCAGATCATCCGGAAAATGTACCGGGATAAAGGCGGAAAACTGTACCTGCGCCGCCCCACCCCGACAAAAGACGACTACACTCGGATAATATCAGTTCTTAAAAAGACAGCCGTAGTCGCAACTGACAGGGACTACGGTGGACGCGTTATCAGGGTGCTAACCGTTTCGGATCTTCCAGCGGAAGATATCGTCTGTCTGGTTGACCCGACATGCTACGTATCCCACCTCTCCGCCATGCAGCGATGGGGATTAACCGACCGAAGACCGGATGCCCTGGCGCTCACGCGCCCTGACCGAAGGACCGCGACACAGAGAATTCGAAATTACATGAGAAAAGCTCTGGACGAAGATGAGACTACTCCCTTCCCGTTGAGAATAGTGGGCCACCCGGAGCGAGTGCGGCGGCGGGCTATCCAGGTTCACGAAAGCAAGACGGCCGGAGTGTCTCTCAAAAACAGAGGAAGCGAATTCCGTCTCTCCACAATCGGGCAGACATTCCTTGATATGCTCCAAAAACCCGGTCTGTGCGGAGGCATGTCTCATATTCTTGACGTCTGGGAGGAACACGCGGAAAAATATCTTGACGACATCGTCTCCGCAGTCAACTCCTGCGAAAGCGGCCTTGTAAAAAGTCGGGCCGGTTATATACTTGAAGAGCGCTTGGGTCTGCATCACCGCGCAATTGAGAGTTGGAAAAAATTCTGCCAGCGCGGAAGCAGCCGTAAACTCGATCCGACCGAGGCTTACGCGCCGACTTTCTCCGAAACCTGGATGATCTCGCTTAATATCTAATCCCGTACTTGAAATCAAAGTCGCTGACTGGGTTGAACGGGTGAAGCCCGACCCGCGCGTCTCTCGATGACCCCGAAACAAAAAGACGGTCGGGAGCAGACTGGCAGACCACGGAGCTTGAGTTGGGCGAAGTGCCGGATTTTGAAGATTGTTTCGCACGGGTTTCGCAATTTTACAGAGACCTGCCTTGGCAAACAACACGGACCCCTTAGAAATAGCAGGTTTCCGCAGAAAGTGAATCACCCGACCTGAAGATGACAGAGAAAATCTTTTAATTTTGTGGGCTAATTCAATACATCGTGTTAAATTTGGCCACATGATAGAAAGGTCAATAACCTACAGACTAGAAAAACTGCTTGAAAGAACCCCCGCCGTGGTCCTCACGGGTCCGAGGCAGGTCGGGAAAACCACCTTGGCCCGTAAGATTGCCCGCAAACGGGACACAGTCTATCTGGATCTTTAGAACCCGCGCGATTTGGCGAGAATCAAGGACGTTCAGCAGTTCTGAGAACTTAACGAGGGAAAGCTGATCGTTTTCGATGAGGTGCAGAGAGCGCCCGGGATGTTCGCCACGCTTCGTGTCATCATTGACAGCTACCGCGAGAGAGGACTCAGAACGGGTCATTTCCTGCTGCTGGGACCCACCTCGATCGATCTGCTGAGGCAGTCGGACGAATCTCTCGCGGGCCGCGTATCATACCTCGAACTCGGCCCTCTCAGTGCACGGGAGATCGATGAGGAAGAAACCCTCAAGCTCTGAGGAGACTCCCCTCCGCCGCCACTCCTTAACAGTCAGATTTTCCTGCCCTGGAATTGGCCCAATAAACCCATTGCATGGTTCAATTAAACCTCGGCAAAGCGCCATCGATCTTATTGCCGTTTCCGCGCTATTTGTCGGCGCACTGCCCGGAATCTTTTTTCTTGTCTTTGTGCTTTTCTTTCTTGGCGGTCCAGTAGTTCTTTACTTCTTCCTTTGTAAGACTGCCGTTGCCGTCAGCGTCTATCTTTGCAAACTTTTTCTCCGCACTGGACATAAACTCAGCCTTTGAGATGACGCCATCAGAGTTTGCGTCTTTTTTCTCAAACATTTTATCCATTTTAGCGGACTTCCTGGGGCAATCTGCTTTCTTGCCGCAATCTCCGCAATGGGCCGAGGCAAATGTCGCTCCGCCGAGAAACAGAACCGCCAGTACGGAAAACATCAATACTTTTCTCATTACGCACCTCCATGTGATTTATGAGTTCAAGAATTAGTTTACAAGTTTATACAAACAGAAGAAAAAGAGTATTCGCTGGATTCCCGCACGACTCGTTCCGAGCCGAATATGCCTTGGTGCAAGATCGTTTAAGTCAAACAGCAAGTTTCTCTTTTCTCTGAATGTCTTTATTGTTAACCCCGGAGTAATCCTTTATGTTCTCGAACATTCTTAACTTTCCATAGCAACTGGGGATGTAGTTTTATGCGCGCTGCCAGATCCTCATCCCCGGTCAGAAGTTCTGGAATAATTTCACCACGTTCAAGCACTCCCTCTAGGAAATCACGTTCATGTTGCTCAAATGGCAATACCAACGACAACCGATCCCGACATTCAGTAACCAAACGCTCCATCCACTCGTTCATCTCGCCAGATGCGGGAACAGAGTCTCTGTGCAAAACGGGTATAAGCTGCCGTCTAAGCTCTTTCTGATCGCAGCGTATATCGTCAGGTGATATTGTTCTCCAATCTTTACGACTGCACGCACCGTACACAACAAAACCCAATCGTACCTTTTCACGCTCAAGATCATTGCGACTGAGCAATGCGTGCGAGTCGAAAAGATCGCGACTCACCTGTCTGGAAAACAACGCACTAAGCTTGCCCGCTGCGAGTTCATGAATATCGAGGGTCAGTATGTTGCGCGCTTGGAACGAACCCACGGGACGGGAATCCTGTATCTCTACCGGCCACAACGGAACCCGTAGCGTGAAGACCACATCGATTTCAAGATTTGCACTGCGGCCAAAAGCATTCGTGTAGCCCAGTCGCCACTTGCCGCCAGCGTGTTTTTGCGGCACACGCAACAGCCTAAACCCTTTGCGGCCGCAGATCGCCGTGATTGCCCGCTCAACCTTCTCCCGTTCAGCAAGCATCACGTCGCGGTCCGCGGACCCTATATAGTTCAGATCGATATCAACGGATAACCGCGGCAAGTCAAATACAAACAGATTCAGCGCGGTGCCACCTTTTAAGGCAACGCGATCCCTGAGGAAGGGATGATTTCGAAAAGCATCCAGCAACCCGATCAGACGGATAACCTTATCCAGCGTTTCCGCCGGAAACCCGGTTGCCGCCGCCTCGGCTTGAAGATCCTGGAGCGAAAGACTCATGCGCTCTCCTCCCAATCGCGTTCAATGACGGCTGGCGGCACTACCAATTGCCAGGAGGGAACCAGTCTGCCGGACCTTCTGCGACCGCGGTCCAGGTAACAAGGCTGCTTGGGTATATACTTTCGTAAAACTCTGAGTCGCGCCTCATCCACCATCAGTGCTTCACGGTGCTGTTCGAGAAAAAATCCCACCTTCGCCACCGCCGTCGCACTGCGCAACATCAGAACATAATCGGTGACCCGGTCTAGGTTAAAGTATTCGACCGATTCCAGAGATCGCCATACTTCCTCCCATCCACCGCTCAGGTCGGGACGCACGAGCACGTCGACCATCGTGCGTTCGAGATTGGTGACTCGGACTTGCCCCCCGGCATGGTTGTGGTTCTCTACCCCGAACAGTTCAGCCTGATCAGACTGCAATGCCTTCGGAAACGCCACAGCGTTGAATTCCTGTCCCCGGAACTTGAAAGGACGCCGGGAGTGCCGAGAAAGATAAGGAAACCGGCGATGTATCGAGTAGGCCTTGCCATGAAACTGCAAAGCGCTGTGGTAGGCAAGCACGGCATCATCCGTCATGTGCGCTCCCAGCAGATACGGGTCGACCTGGTGGCCTTCCGGGCTGATTCCATCCGGCACGACTGCATACAGGCCGCGGCGGATCCGGAGCAGGTGACCGGCATTGACATGGTAGGCCAGAAGCGCCTCCCGGGTCTTCGCGCTGCGGGGACCGTCGGCTTCCAGAAATGCCACAAACATCTCATGCCGGAACACCGGGGATTTGCGGAAAAAATCCTGCACCTTCATTGGACGTAAACTCGTAATTGACGATTCTTGCGTGAACACCTAATTAATTTAGGGGTATACATAATATTTGTCAAGAGTGTTAAGGGCGCGGACGTGGTGATGGAAACTCATTCGGCACCCATTCCAACCCCATCAATTATTTTTTCAACCCTCTTTTCCCACGTATACTCGACCGCGTCCGAGCGGGCACCCTCAGAAATCCGCGAGCAAAGCCCTGTATCAGCAAGCACAAGGGCAAGCGCCCGAATAAACTCCCCACCGTCATCAGGAGGAGTAACGACCGAGTTCTCCCCCGGCCTTAGTATCTCAAGAACCGACGGAACCCCGGTAGCAACAATGGGTTTTCCAGCGGCCATATACTCAAAAAGCTTAAGCGGAGAAGTAAACCTCCCGGCCTCCGTCCCGTCCCTTATAGTTACCCTAGACGAATAGGGCATGACCAAAACTTCTGAGGCAAGGAGGTAAGAGGGTACTTCCCGTTGTCGCACAAACCCCTCTATTCTGAAATTTGCCGATCCCTCCTGCCTTGCCATTTCGCGCCAAAGCGCGTTGTCCCGTTCCCTTCCCCCGACAATGAGAAACTCAACCTCGGGCATCTGCGCCGCTGCGCGCGCCAGGATCTCAATCCCCCTTCCCCTGTAAGTGTTGCCGCAGTAGCACACTATTTTTCTCTTGAGCGGAAGACCGAGGCGCTCCCGAAGCGAGGGGATGTCGTGTTCTCCCTCGAACGCCTCCCGTTCGAAGCCGTTTGGCGCCACTATGGGATTTTGCCCCGTCATCCCGAGGCAGAAGTATATGTCGTGCAGTCCCCGCGAGTTAAAGGACATCCCGAGCAGGTTCTTTGAACGGGAGAAAGAACCTATTATTGTTTCAGCCGCCCAGTTAACCGGAGGGTGGTGAGCGTCGTAGACCGTCGGAACCCCGAAAACCTTGGTCGCAAACCAGGCAAAGATAAGGTCCCTGGTGAGCACGAGATCAAAATTTTCTTTTTTTCCGCAAGCGTAAAGAGAGCTTAAAAAACCATGCAGCGGCCGTCTGGCAAGCCCACCTGAAAGCGCAATTGAGGTTACGCGGAAAGGAGTCTTAATGCCGTAATACGAAAAAAGCTTTTCCTTGTTAACCCGCCCCGGAAGGACGCACTCAACCTCAATTCCAAGGTTGGCCATCGCCTGGCACATCTTGAGCATGTGAACGGCACTTGTCTCTTCGGTAAAAAGTGGGTGGCTTCCAATGTAAAGTACCCTTAGTCCTTCGTATTTCTTCATGCGAAATGAAACTTCTTTCTAGGGGGGGATTATATACAATCCCCCAAACTCTTAAGTTTTGATTTTCCTTCTATTTTCTAATTTCTTGTCGGTAACAAGGCATTGATAGGCTTGATTTCATTCTTGACCGGGTGGCCTCGAGGTCGCTTTGTTCGGGTTTTTTCCTTTGCCATTCTCTCACCTGTTACCAAGCTTTCTTCTCAAGAACTGTTACCCCATACACCTCGCAATCGGGGTCGAATCCATAACGTATAATAAGCCGGAATACCTTCCCCTTCTTTTTGCCCGTTACCACAGTCTCGGCTTCGAGAATCCCCTCCTCACCTTCAATCGAGAGAATGTCATTCCGGTTAAATTTAAAGTTCTATCCATCCCGCTCCCCGCAGGTATTCAAGTACCACCTTCTCCCCTCTTTCGAGGACATCATGAGACTTCTCTTTCCCTAAGTGGCAACGCATTTCCCGCTTATAAGCTTCAAAACCTTCAAGGGCACAAACCCCAAGAATAGAATCTCCAACCAAGCCAATAAGAATTTTCACCATTGAATTCTTCAAGATTCCCTTACACAAATGAACTGGGTACCCTCGCTGGTTGAATGGAGGTCAAATTTTTTCACTTTGCAAGACTCCTAATCATCCCGACTGAAAAACAACCAACAGAAAAACCAAACAGCCGGGCCACCACAAATAAGAATGATAAGAGAAGGCCATGAATAGGTTCTCATGCTTCATCCCTTGTATCGTGATTTAATGGACTCTTCAATCTTAATTTCATGTTCGGAGAACTTACGCTTTGCTTCTTTCAATCTTACTTGAGCTTCTTCAAGCGGTTTGAATTGATCTAATTGTTCGTCAATTGATATAACGGGTATAGGGAAATTCTCGATGTGTCCAGTGTAAATATGTGGTTGGCCGGTTCCTTGCTGGCGATTGTAGATTTCATCTTGTTTAGACTTCATACACATATAGAGGTATCTAGTCAGATATTTTGATTCATCTTTGCTTTTTATTGCAATGGAATCGGAAGCCCAGATAGGATCGTCATGCCACCACACATAACCTGAATACGCCCCAGATTTACTAACGGTAAAAACGTTGCCCGAATAGTTGTATTCACCATGTGAATATGGAATAGTGCCACGACCACCGGCAATTACTGGAATGTCACCAGGCGTAGTAGTAGCTTCGGTAATCGATTTGCCGTTCTCTAAATCAGCTATCTCTTGTAGTTCAACGTAATCATCGGGGTCACCTGCAACTTTCCATTCTTCCTGTAGATAAAAAGAACTTCCACTCTCAACGTTTTCAACCGATACTACACCTACATCGAGATTGCTTGGTAAATTCTCCTCCGGTTGGTCTGAGTGTGTGTAGAAAAACAGAACATTATCCAGATCGTTTATACCTTTTACAGGGTTCCGCTTGCTATCAAACCCATCATTTTTGACTGTTACCCTGTAAAACCAATTGGTCTGGCTGGTTTCTTTGTCTGTCAAATAAATAATACCGGTTTTAGAATCTGTATAAGGTGCAAAGCAACCACGTGGGAGTCTCACTAATAATCTGACGCGTGAATGTTGGAAAAGAAATCGCCTCAATTCGATATGTGATCGATTTACGAGTAGTCCCTCCGGCACAACAATAGCCATGGAACCGCCAGTTTTCAGGCTATCGAAGCACCTCAATACACAGGCTTCATCAGCATCTTTTGCGTTGTTTCCTACAATGTCTAATGTATCTTGAGAGACATTTTGAGAAAAAGGGATATTTGAAAGAATATTATCAAATTTCCCAGAAGTATTAGTCCGTAGACTATCTTGTTGAGTTACTCCAGAGTGACCGTCACCAAACAGTATCATATTCATTTTCGCAATCCTTGCCGTAGTGGTGATTTCACCACCAAAGACCGTATCTTTATACAGTTTTTCAAGAAAATCTTTTGAAAGTGGTCTTTGTTGGCTGATATGCCTAAAGGATTCTGTAAGAAACCCGCCCGTGCCGCAAAACGGGTCATATACACTCTCTCCAAATTTTGGATTGAGAAGCCTAACCATGAATCTCACTATGTGACGGGGAGTAAAATACTCTCCTAAATCATTCTGCGTATCGGTGGTTTTCTGGATGAAGTGTTCAAATGCAACTCCTTTTATATCCTCGTCAACATCGGTCAGGTTTAGAGGATTGAGTTTGTTTACAATCTTTTTCATTGTGGCGGTGTTCTGAATAGATGTCTTTGAGATCACCTCTCCTCCATAATTCTCACGAAGTTGATTCATAGCTACGCTATTCAAATATGGCAGCAAATTCACCTCATCTAGACGAACCAACTGGCGCCAAATTTCATCTTCACCCTTTTCGCTTAGCAATTTCAAGAAAAGGATGTTGGCGAATTCACTGAATCTCTCTATGCCGGCACGAATACCTGCAGCTCTAAGATCATCATTAAGTTCCGAGAACAGAGAAATTAGTTCTTCCCTAGATTTAATTATTTCCCTAGGGACAGTGAATATTTCATTAGTTTCCTCAGTCTGGAATTGCTTCAGTAGCTGTAATGGAAGCAGTTCGTTTACTTCAACGCCATTAAGGTATAACGGTTCGCGATTTTTCAAATGCTGAGATTTGAGGCTTGAACCATTACACGCAAATACTATCTCTGCTTCTATCCGCTCCGCATAGTCACATGCCTGATCAAGCGCGTCGTCAAGGTTTACGATTCCTGACTTCTTTGCCTCTATTACGGCAAGCGGCTGAGCTTCTCGAAATAGCGTGTAATCGGGTCTTTTCTTCCCTAGTCTCTTGAGACTCCGACGTGGCAACTGACTTTTAACTGATTCTTCGAAAAATACATTCCGCCTATGGCTGTGTGCGTCAAGCATCCAACCATTTGCTTCCAAAGAACGGTCTATTTGGTACCTAACATCCGGTTCAATCAAATCAACTTCTCCCAGCAATTAAGTTTCATTGGCAGTCAGCACTTTGGGTTTGTAGGGAAGATGTCTGCCAACAATGCCTTTCGCAAGAAACGTCATCTAGTCTATTGTATCAAATTCTCTGATATTATACCTACCCGAAAACTCTGCAACATAACGATCCAGGTGCTTCGGAGACATGCGGTGATAGGCTCCGTAATACCCTTTTTTCAAAGCGGCACAGAAACTCTCAACTCACTTCGCCAAGAGAACTCTAAAATTGAATTCAGTAGATATTGAAGTATCATAGACGGGTTAGACTACGCAACAGAAAGATAGATACGCAAATTCAAAGATTCAGAAAAGATAAAAATGAAGATAACGCACTTTCAATGCGGACCCGCCAGCAACGAGAGCGAGCTAAAGGCGTTTAGCCGTCTGGAAAACCAGTTGCGTTCAATGGAGGGACAGGGAGAATGGGTAATGCTGACGAACCTTGCCTTTTCCGTTACCCACCAGCTTCAGTCAGACGAAATCGATATTGTTTTGGTCGGCCCTACAGGAATCCACGTGATAGAAGTAAAGCACTGGACCGCAAAATGGGTCAACTCCAACAAAGATGTAGTGGAGCAGGAAGCGGAACGAGTAACCAGCAAGGCCCGCAAGATCGGAACAACCCTTCGCAAGGTCGTCACAGATCTGCCGTTTGTAGAAGGCAAGTTTCTGCTGACTCAGGAACGTTCAAAGGTAGAACAGCTTGAGGGAATAAGCGTGCGCGGGGTTAAGTTCCATACTCTCAAAAATTGGAAAGACATTCTTTCTCCAGAATCTCCCACGAAGCTGACCGGCCAACAGATAGAAACGCTTAGCCGCTCGCTGGAGCCGAAAAGTGGCGTCGCGCTGGACGGGTCGCTAAGACGCCTCGCCGGCTACGTTAACTTGGAACTTCAGACACCAAAAGAGGAACGCCTCCACCGCATTTACACGGGTGTTCACGCCTCGCGGCAGGACAGGGCGGTCCTGCATCTCTACGATCTTTCGGCCAGCGGGGAAAAAGACCTTGAAACAAAAGCCCGGAGAGAATTTGATGCACTTTTGCGATTGCAGATATACACTTGGGCACCACGAATTCTCGACTCCTATCAGGATGCACCCGGTTACGCGGGTGAGATGCACTTTTTCACCATAGCTGATCCTGCCGCCCCGACAATCGGAAAACGCTCGGATGATGACTCATGGGACACCAGCGCACGGATAAATTTCTCGTTGAGCGCCGTTCGCGCCCTAGGAGACTTACATAAAACCGGAACGGAAGAAAAACCAATGCTTCACCGTAATCTTAACGTTGAGACCATTCTGGTAAAACATGACAATTCCCCTATCTTTACGGGCTTCAGTCTCTCGAAAATCCCTTTGGACATGAGTATTGCCTGCGATACTTCTCAGACGGCAGAAGCTGACTCGTGGACAGCCCCAGAGGTCGTTGTGGGTGGTATTGCGGCAGCGGACAGAAGTTCGGATGTATATTCTCTCTGTGCCTGCCTTAGAATGTTATTTAGGGGACGTAACGACAAATCAAGCCGCCAGACGGCAGATATGCTTGAACAAGGTCTCGCCGAAGAAAGGGAAGCACGTATTGTCCTTTCAACTCTTGAAGCATTACTTTCCGAGCTTCTCGAGAAGCCTTCTCCTTCCGTTTCTCCGCCGCCACCGCCCGCCCGGTTCTGGACCGAAGACCAGATGGTGCCCTTTGGAAACCAAGAGTACCGGATCGTCTCTCGGTTGGGTTCCGGCGGAACGGGAACAGCATTCAAAGTTGTGGAAATCGATCAGGCAGGCGGGGAAGATCTGGGGACATACGTCGGCAAAGTTGTGCACGATTCAGATACCGGCAAAAAGGTCTGCGAATCCTACCGTCTCGCACGTCCTTATCTCGGCCAGCAAGCCGCGCTTTCGGCAATTTTCGAAGTCGCTCCAGAATGGAAGGAAAACGGGTTTGTCGCACTTATGAAATGGGTTGAGGGGTCATCTCTTGGCGACTTCATCGGAGTATTTCAGTTGCTAGCCGAAGACCAACAGGAAAGTTCGGATGAAGCATTAGCTCTCAGGTGGATCAGGTCGATATGCGAAGGCTTGGACACACTGCACCGCAACGGTCTTGTCCATGGCGATATCAGTCCCCGAAACATGATCGTTTCGGGAGGCGACATAGTTCTCACTGACTACGATTTCATAACCGCAATGGGTGAGCCGGTCATCCCGGGGGGCACTGCCCTGTACAGTCCTGCGTCTCGAGGAAACGGCAAAGCTTCGGCGTCTGAGGATATTTATTCCTTGGCGTCCAGCTTCTTTCACGTAATGTTTGATAAAGAACCGTTTGTCCACGACGGGGTTATGGCTAAAGAACGCGGACTTAACTGGAAAGGAACGGATCGCACGGATTATCCGGTTTTGTCAGTCTTTTTCGAGAAGGCAACACATCCTGACCCGAAACAACGTTTCGGATCAGTTTCCGAAGCCATGGACATAATTAAACCAATCGTAGCAGATAAAGCAATTAAAGAGCCAGACAAGAAAGAAACTCTCCCAGAAGAGGAAGAAAAGCCACTGAAGCTCTCAAGAAACCGGGTGCCGTGGCTTCGGTTTCTTCTGGAATCATATCCGGGGTCGAAATGGGGAAACCGCGAAACCCGCGGACTCGACTCGGATTTCGCAAACCGGACATATGTTCCGACGGAACTCGAGGAAGCACTCTACGGCGACATAGTCAACCGGAGAATACGCCTCGTAGTTCTCTGCGGAAACGCAGGAGACGGAAAAACCGCTCTGCTTCAGTCTCTGTCCTCCCGGTTCGGTTCCAAGAAACAGAATTCATCGAATCGCGTAATTCAGTCGGAAACGGACGATGGACTCATAGTGCGCATGAACCTCGACGGTTCCGCGGCATGGAAAGAAAGATCCGCCGACGAACTCCTAGACGACTTTCTCAAACCTTTCAGGGAAGGTCATCCCAACGAAGACATAGTCCATCTGCTGGCGATAAACGATGGCCGTCTCCTTGAGTGGGCGGAAAGGGAAGAAACACCTCTCACCGCCGCGCTTTGCGAACTCCTTGAAGGCGGGGTTGATGGAAAAGAATCCCATATACGCTTCATAAACCTTAACCGGCGTTCTCTTGTTGGGAGCATCTCCGAGGATGGAGACCGGATCGAAACCGGCTTCCTGGAACATCTTATCGATAAGCTCTACGGAGCGGAAGATGCCGCCGAAATATGGAAACCCTGCCTTACATGCGCTGCGCAGGAACGTTGTGAGGTCTTTCGGGCGGCGAAGGTTTTCGGCCCAGACACGCTTGCAAACACAGAACCGACGGAAACCCGTGCCCGTGCCCGCAAACGGCTGTTTGAAGCCTTGCAGTCAGTTCATCTGCGGGGAGAAACTCAGATTACGGTCCGGGAGCTTCGCGCAGCGCTGGTCTACATTCTATTCGGAATCCAGTTCTGTGACGAATATCACGACGGTGCGGCTGAACCGGTGTTTCCATACTGGGATCGCTCGTTTTCGCCTGATTCCCCGAGGCGCCAAGGCGAACTGCTCCGCGACATGATCCGCTTTGATCCCGGTCTTGAATCCCATCCAAAGATAGATCGTCACCTGCTGCGTGCCCCGTCGCCTGAGAATGCTGGAGCCGCTCCTTATTATGAGGGGCTCAGCAGAGAATCCGCCCGGCGCAGGGCATACTTCGAGTGGACAGAGCAGCATGTTGAAGAAATCGCGGGCGAAGACGACGCCCTCGGGCTGGCACAGGGACGCCACCTCAACCATTTCCGTGAAATTGGCCTGAATAACCCGAGGGAACATCCGCAGACGCTGTGCGCGCGACTCTGCAAGGGAATTTCACGCCTTGAAGACCTTCCTTCTCAAGCACTTGACCAGACTTCAGTCGTACCTCTGCGAATTACACCGAGAACCCCAACCGAGACGGACTTCTGGGTGGAGAAGCCCTTGGACAATTTCATGCTGAAAGTCGACATTGGAACTGAAGCCAAGGGACTTGGCCGATTGCACCGCCACGCTTTCCTGATTTACCGCTACCGCAACGGGAAGGAGGAAAAACTGCGGCTGGGTGCCGAGCTCTTCCATCGCCTGCTGGAACTGGGCGACGGTTACCAACTCGGCGATGTATCAACTGACGACACTTTCGCGCACCTGT
This sequence comes from Thermodesulfobacteriota bacterium, assembly GCA_965204035.1. Classification (GTDB taxonomy): domain Bacteria; phylum Desulfobacterota_D; class UBA1144; order Nemesobacterales; family Nemesobacteraceae; genus Nemesobacter. The sequence continues at coordinate 318,249 of OZ241964.1, read as the reverse complement.
CAATTTTCGTGCAGCGTCTTGTCCGCGAGGATGAACGAAAGCTATACGCATGGAATCCGATTGAGGAAGAGCATAGTTACGAGATATCGGCGGTTGCGGAAAATTCAGGAACTCAAGTGCTACAGATGATAAGAATTTGCTCAGTAGAACAAGGAGAATCTGAATGACAACATCTCGCACCATTGTCGACGAAGTTCTCTCCCGGGGCATGACACGAGAGATATGGACCGGAAATTACGACAAGGTCCTGCCCGTCACGCTTCAAAGCTTCGAACTCTCCGCAATTCTTCCTGCGGTGTTCTACATGTTCCGCTTCGGGGAACGCAGAGGCAAAGGAAAATTCCTCGAGACTTTCGGTTCGGGGGGGAAATCTTCTAGAGAACGGAAAAAAGCAGCTACAATAAAACGGATAGCGCAGGACTTTGCCGAAAGCAGGGAATTCGCAGGGTTCTCCGGCGAGGCCGAAAAGGCAATCCTGAGTGACATGCTTCTCTGTTTCTGCCTGGAAAATTCAAGACATGCACTCGGAAGAGAGGAACAGGTTCAGCGCGTAGCGCCTACCCATTACATGTCAAGCTGGGTGGATCTTCCCGAAAACGTGGCACATCTTCGCCTCGTACCCGAGATGATAGTGGCAATGCTTGCGAACCAGGAAGGCGAACACGTAAAACAGAGCGCCGAAACGGAACGCACATGGTTTCCCGTTGGAAACGGTTACGAGAAAAACATTCTTATGCGCGCGTTCAGTCAGGGCATCAAGCTTCGCGGCGAACTCGCAAGCCGAACCTCCGACCGGTTTGACGAAAAGAACGAATCCGTAGGCCTGGATCAGTTGATCATGATACGGCTGGCGAAGAAACTGAAACAGGCCCCGGATAGACTGCGAGGGAGTCGGGAAGGAGAAAAAATCTCGAATCAGCGCCCGATCTCGGAGCGGGCGGCAAAAGAATTCTCCGAAGACATTCGCCGGTTCGTACGCTCCTACGCAAACGTAATTCCCCGCCACGCATTCGTGGAGTTGCTTGAATCCTGCATCTCAGTCGGCATGACGACCATTCTTACAAGCGCGGTTAATATTCTTTTTGACTGGACCGAAAACGGAAAAATCGCCAAAACCAGTGAGCAGAAACCCGCCTTTCTGTTCGTGGACTGCTCAAACGGAGTCGACCGTCGCCTGAGGTCACTGGCCGAGCAGTCGATGGACGACTTCATGCGTCGGGTAGAACGGTTCTCCGTCGTACTGATGGGACTCCGGCTGCTGGATTTTGGAGCATCCTACGACCGCAATATCAAGAAGCTCAGGATACCTGCCAAGCCCCATGCCGCCGCTTGGCTCAATATGCTGGGCGATCTGCTTCACAAGCGACGGCCGGAGGCACAACAGGTAATCTACAACCTAGAGCAGAAGGCCGAGGAACTGGCGGACCACTTGGAAGAAGATTACGCCGAGGCCGCCCATATACTGAGAAACGCCGAGAGTGAGCCCAACCCGGTCTGGAGACTCGCGGAATCGCTTACTCTGCTTCAGTCCCGGAAAAACACCACGGACAACCTAGTAACAATGATTGACTCAGCTCTGCTCGCAGGACGCCCCAACGGCCTCGCGGCGAAGAGATACGTAACTCGCAGGACAGAAGAAACCGGTACGAGAAAACGGCGGGAAGTCCGATCTCTTGTCTTTACGGATTCGGTTCTTGATTATCTGGTACACAGGCACGCACTGCCAAGCGGCGGCAGGTCCGGCAGACGCACGCTTCCGTTCGGAAAATTCATCCGCACGGTCCGCGACCGCTACGGACTTTTGGTCGACGTAGTTCCGCCGGGAATGACGATCTCCAACGATCTTCTTAGGGCGAACCGGGCGATTCTTGAGCGCCGCCTGCGCGACTTGGGTCTTCTGGTCGGCGTTAACGACGCCGAAGCCATGAAACGTCTTAGTCCGCGTTTTGAACCTTACACGGAGGATTCGAATGAAGTGGACTGATATTCACGGGCCCATATTGGGACAGGCGTTTGAAAAAATACTGGGAGCTGCAGAACCCGGCACTGTGGCCTTCGTTCGATGCCTTACGCCGGACATAGTAATAAATCTTGCCATGGATTTTTCATTCGCCCCAGAAGGCTGGGAGATCAGACGGGTCGCGAATTCAGACGACGACAAAACCCGGACGGTCACTGCAGACCGTGCCGTCGAAATACGCGAGATGAAAGCAGATGCCACGCTTTTTCTGGTTGATACAGATCTTGCGGGAGCCGGGATGGACGGAATTTACAGTGCGGCCCGCGAGGTGGACGAGGATAGCCTTTTCAGCGAGGCGCTACGAATGGCAGGAGCCGAGATGACGCGCCGCAGATCCGGTAAGGACCGTAGGTATGCGGAAAGAGCAATAGCCAAGTCCCAGACCTATAGCAGACGTTTCGGCGTGTCGCCGTGGATAAGGTTTGATTTTCTCTGCCGGGCAGCCGCCAGCGGTCGCCATCCCGGAGAACATCTCCACCTGCTCGGCCTTTGGCCGGTAAAAAAAGCCGGGGAGCCGAGACCCGAAGAAGAGGAGCTCAACGAATCGCGCATGTTCGTCAGCAGGCTCCTTGAAACTCCCGTAGCGGGATTCACCCCGGCAAGGCGGATCGAAACTCTCAGACTGCTCAAGCCCTCCGAGCAGCAAAGCAGGGATCTGGAAAGGTTCCTGCGTCGAGTAGCGGCAAGACCACTGCTCGACGCTCTGAGTGAACTTGCCAACAGACAGCATCTCTGGATAAACGCTCTGCGGGTTGAGGAATCTGCACAATCCATTCAGAAAATCGAGCTTTTACCATGGAGAACCGGAAACGACAAAATCACCAAGTGGTCGGGGCTTGTGGGAGGCGATTCCCCAGAACGCCCGCCCGAATTGATTCTGGACCCGGATGCGGAACGCACTGGCAACTACGCAAGGCTTGAGATAAGGTGGAAGGCACATCCCCAGAATCTTGAAAAGAGCGCGGCGGAATACAATGTGGAAATAGCCACCGCAATGGAGACACTTTGCTCGCAACAGACCGCGCATTCCGCGAGAAGAGAAGAAAAATGCCGCTTCAGCGACGACGACTTTTCACTGAGCGAAGATGCGGTAATACCCGCCAAGGTGGTGGTCTCCGTCGTGGGTAGAAACGAAATCGAGCCTCAGGAAAGCGAAGAGTTCATCATCCGCTTCGGCCAGCCGGAATCCAGAGAACAGGGAGGAGTCGGGAAAAAGATCAGAACTTTCAGCGAGGGACTCATCGAACTTGACGACCGGAACATGGTTTCGGGCATCGCATCCTCAACTGATCGTCTCTCCTCGGATTCAAAGGGGTTCTTGCTGTTGAGAACTCCGCAGCGAGGTAAGAGCTTCCGGGTTTTCCGCCCGCCTCTCATCAGAGACGTGGAGGAGCAATGGTGCGGACATCTGAAAGGGTCTCCTGGACGTTGGCTGGTAAGAGTACGCGAATCAGGTGCGCTGGCCGACAAGCCCAGATTCCAGAACTTCTCCGCCCCGGCGGACGATCCTGAGTGGAACCGCGTTACTACCGCAAGCAGAAAAATGGCGGAGAGATTTTTCGCGCGAAGTGGCATCGGCCAAGTGTACGACGAGAAATCCAGAGCTTTCGAAACGGCAAAAGAATATCTGCGTGCGTGGTCCGCGCTGCTTGACAAGGGATATCCCGAGCTGGCGCTTGTAAACACCGTAGAGGTGCAAACGCTTTCGGGCAGAACGATCGGCCTTATAGTCCTGCCGAGTCACCCGCTTCGCGTCGCATGGCTTGCGGCCTATGACAATCTGGTTCTCCACGCCACCTTTAACGAGCGGAGAGAACCCAAGGAGGTGCGGGAGGAACTGTCCCTGCTTGACGGGGCGATGTTCCCGGCATTCCTGCCGGGGACGAAAACGGGAACATCTTTCATTTTTGCTGACATGCTGGGCTTTCACGCGGTCGGAATGGTTCCCGATGGCAGCAAGGAACCGAAAGCCGCCGTAGCCATGCTTGCGAGAACCCTCGGGGGAAGCGAAATGGCGGACGCGGCCCCTACCGTGGGAGAACAAAGCGCCAAAATTCTCGGGGGAGAGATACTAAAATATCTTGAGTGCCACGACGCATCAAGGCTGCTTCAAGTACACGCGCTCAGGGCGGGCGACGGTCTTACTATGGCCCGGGCACTGGGTTTCGTTCACCATAAATACCGAACCGCCCCAGACGAGGAAGAATCGGATGAAATTCCGTCCGCGCTCCAGGGTTTCGCACTCGAATTCTACCCGTCGTCCGAGCAGCGCGCAGTTGCGGGACGTTTCATCGCCGAGGCTAGGGAAAAGCGCAGAACCGGAGCCGGCATCGTATCTTCTGACGATCACTGGATGCTGGAATCCCTTAGCCTGCCGGGAGGAATAAGTCTCCCGAGGCTTCGCTGGGCCCGAAAAAACTCCACGGCCCCCGACACGGCAGCTCATCTTGCCGTAGCGTTTGACACGTTCGGGTCTCACGTAGGAACGGAAAACTCCAGAACGGAGCGCGCGTCAAGACCCCTGTCTGCGTTCGGTCTCCTGTCTTTTTTCGACAAAAGCTACGAAGGCTCTCCTTCTCCCGTATGGAGAAGTTCTGTTCCGCTCTCAAGCGGAGGAGAAAAACATCCGTCGGAGCGCTCACACACGGAACGGCTGATGCGCCTTCAGGAAGCCGTGCAGAAGCTCGTGGCCGACAACATAGAGACTGGAAAAACATTTCCGGTGCTGAGAACTGAGATATCCGGCGAGAAGGCACAGAGCCTCGAGAAGCTTCACAGCAGATGCGACTGGGTCATCACGCTTGACCGCAACGCTGGAATCGAGTACTTCGACTCGCCACGGGACAACAGGAAAATCTACGATGCCTACGTAATCGACTGCGTCCCTGAACGCGAGGACCTAGGATGCCTGCAGCTTATAACCTCGACAAGCAACCTCGACGAGATCCGCAATCTTCTTGACAGCGCTCTAGATCAGATGGGGCTCAGCCGGAGCCGGAGAAACGCAGAATTCCTCTTCGAGAACCTAAAGGCTCTAAGCGGACGTCTAGCTATCCGCTTCACCGGGCAGAAGGCCCCGACCTCGGAACTCATAGCGCTCGGCCTCTGCCATGCGAACTGCCGTCGGATCCCATTTGAGCACGGAGACTGCTGGATGTCTCTTGAGGAAGGCTTCTTCATACCCGCCGACGACATTCTTGACCTGCTCCCTCCGGTACTTGCGGAAGGAAACGACGGCGACGGGAGCAGACGCAGGTCCCGCTCCGACATCATCTACGTGTCGGTGGAAAAAAAGGGGCTTTGCTTCCGGTTCATTGAAGTCAAGTACAGAAAGCATCTGCGCACGGCCAGAACGCCCACGCTACTTAAAGAAATTCTTGACCAGACCGGATCCCTGCGAAAGCGATGGGACAGGTGGTACAACCACAGGAATCTCTGTGGCACATTCAGAGCGGTGCGCAGGGCCAAGCTCGCCCGCGTGCTGCGCTTTTACGCGGACAAGGCTCACCGGCATTGCCTGCCTCAGGAGCGGTACGAGACCATACTTGCCGAAATAGACACCATGATCGAGCACGGCGGCGATTACTCCTTCGCAAAACCCGACAAGAGCGACCGCGGATGGGTGTTCTGCCCGGAATACGCGGGGGGCACTCCCTCGGAAATTTCTCCCACGGGATGGAATACGCGCGTGTTCTTGTTTGGCCCGGGACTGATGCCCGACTCGAATTTCCACCACGATCAGATAAAACCTTTTCCGCAAAACAGTTCCAAGAAGAGAGAACAGACTGCGGGAATCATGTGGCATGATGGAAAAGAATCGAAACCACGGGAGCAGACAGCGGAAACTCCAGATGAAAAAAAGACCGCCGATCCGGGAATTTCCGAACCGGACTCCAGAGAATCCGAACCTGTACCACCTCTTATAACACTAGGGACCGACACGCTGACGGGAACAAAGGTCTCATGGCCGGTCGCCATCGAGGGAAACCCCCATCTCCTGATAGCGGGACTGCCGGGAATGGGCAAGACCACCTGCCTTCTTAACCTCTGCCGGCAGATGCTCGCGGCGAATGTCAGGCCGATTATCTTTTCCTATCATCTGGACCTGGATGAGAAACTCTCCAAGCTGGTCCCCTCGGTCCGTTTCATTGATTTTAACGGTCTTGGCTTCAACCCGCTTGAGGTTCTCGACAGATCATCTCCGATGGCTTATCTCGATGTGGCAGCAACGCTCAGGGATATCTTCATGGCAATCTTCCCGGAGCTCGGAGACATACAGGGGGAACGCATTCGCGGAGCGATAAGAGATAGCTTCGTCGAGGCAGGCTGGGATAACAGGGACGTTCCAGAAGCGGGACTCAACGAACCGGCATTCAGCCGGTTCGTTGAGATTCTCAAGGCCGATTCCAAGCCCGACAAGGGGCTTCGCACCTTGCTTGCTCGTCTCGGCGAGCTTGACGACTACGGCTTTTTCGACCTTCGCAAATCCCCCGAAAGCCTGTGGAATAGTGAGCGACCGACGGTTATCCGCATTCACGCAACACAGAATGACAACCTACAGAAGGCCTTTGCTTCCCTCGTGTTCTACAGAATATACAAGGACATGTTCCGAAGAGGAATCCAGAACCGAATAACGCACGCCGTCATATTCGACGAGGCACACAGGGCCGCGGGGATGAAACTCATCCCTACCATGGCGAAGGAGTGCCGCAAGTTCGGAATATCGCTGGTGCTCGCATCTCAGGAAGCAAAGGATTTTAATTCGTCGGTTTTCTCCGCCGTAGCAAACTATTTGGTTCTGCGGCTGACTGAAACGGACGCGAAGATACTGATCCGCAACGTGGCCAGTTCTCAGCAGGAAAGAATGTTGGCAGACAAGGTGAAACAGATGGAAAGATTCAAAGCACTTTTCTTCAGGGAGGGCAAACGTAAGCCCTTTCCCGTTAACCTCCTCTCATTCGAATGAAGCAGACCAGATCGTATATGCGGACAAGACAGGAGTCGAAAACACCCGGCGTTAAATGAAACGAGAGCATCGAAATAATAGAAAATGAATACTGAAGGAAACTGCCCGATATGGGGCACTAAGGCGGAGATCCAGAGCGGCCGCGAAACACAAGAATTAGTTGTCAATTCTCCGCGCGCAGGAGGCAGTTACTGCGTAACCGCGGAAGCCAAAGAACTGCTGAAAGGATTTGGCGACATAGAGAAGACGCGCCTGACCTCCTGGCTAGTTAAGCAACGGTGGCTGGGTGTAGAATGCCCAAAGATAGACGACAAAACAATCAACGATGAAGAGTACGGACAATCTCTGAGTCACTCCGAGAGAATGAACAGACTGCTCAAACATATAGAGCAAAAAGGAGCAGAGGGGGTATTAAAAAAACAGGCAAAAATTTTTTCCCGGAATGCATCACCTCAGGTTGCCAACTATAAACCGGACTATCAGGAGATACTAGCGGTCTCCGAATCGACAGACAGAGCAGAACTCCTAGACTTGCTGGACTCCATGCGAGAAAAGGAATGGGTAAAAGATCCATATAAAGAATATAACGGAGGGGAATTTCCCAAGAGCGGTTCAGTAAGGATAACCGCAAAGGGACATGAACATCTCGAAGAGCTAAGAAAAGCGACCCCGAATTCCTCGCAAGTCTTCGTCGCCATGTGGTTTGACGAATCCATGTCGGAAGCATGGGAAAAGGGTATAAAACCTGCAATCAGAGACTCGGGGTATGAACCTTTCCGCATTGATGAAGCCGAAGATGCCGGCAGAATTGACGATCGCATAATAGCTGAAATCAGACGCTCCAGATTTATCGTAACGGATTTAACTCATGGAGCGGAAGGTGCCAGAGGGGGTGTTTACTACGAAGCCGGATTTGCACACGGACTCGGAAAACCCGTTATCTTTACCTGCCGAAAAGACTTAATAGAGAAAGTACACTTTGACATTCGCCAGTATAACCACATCCTCTGGGAAAAACCAGAAGATTTACGCACAAACTTGGCAAATCGCATCTCCGCTGTGGTTGGGGACGGCCCGGCAAGAAACATCAAAAAACAAGCTGGAGAATGATTAAGAACCTGACTCCGTCAAAGGAATTAGCAAGATGAATCCCCTGCTCTCAATCGGTATCTCCTACAGAGCCATAAAAAGCAACAAGGTAAGGTCCTTTCTAACCACCTTGGGAATAATCATAGGCGTAGCAGCCGTAATATCGCTCGTCTCCATAACCGGAGGCGCGAAAAACATGATAGAGAGCCAGCTCGCGTCCCTCGGCGCAAACTCTCTCGTGGTGAAAAGCGGAAAAATCACAAAGAGCGGAAAAACCATCCTCTCGGGGAACGTAAAACCCCTTACGGGAAAAGACGTCGAGGCGATAGGAAACCTGGAGACCGTAAAGTACGTCTCGGCAATATCCAGTACAACTGCGAATATCGTTTCAGGGAACAGAAATGTCTTCACGGCAGTAATAGGAACCGGAAAGGATTTTATATTCATAAACGACTGGTTCCCGGAAAGGGGAACGTTCTTTAACGAGCTTGACGTGAAGGAAACAGCGCTTGTTTGCGTTCTTGGAAAAACTGTGAAAGAGAATCTATTCGGAAACCGGAATCCTATAGGAAAAAGCGTAAGAATCGGCAGGTACACCTACAGAGTTATCGGGGTGATGTCCCCGATCGGCCCCACCCCAAGCGGAAAAGACCAGGATGATATCATCCTGCTCCCTTATACCTCCGTCCAGAAAAGACTTCTCGGCACCAAGTCGCTCAACAGAATCACCATTTTCGTAAACCCCGCCTACGACCTGGAATATGCCAAGGCTGAAATAGAAAAAACCCTGCGAAGACAACACGGAATAAAGGACGGCGTGGAAGACGATTTTTCCGTAAGAACCCAGCAGACTCAAATAAAAACTATCAAAAATGTCTCAAGAATCCTGACCGTGCTTCTCGGAAGTATAGCCTCGATCTCTCTTGTGGTTGGAGGAATCGGAATAATGAACATAATGCTCGTTTCGGTAGGAGAAAGAACGAGGGAGATAGGAATAAGGCTCGCTGTGGGGGCGAAGGAAAAAAACATACTGGTTCAGTTTCTTATCGAGTCCGTGCTGCTCTCTCTTGTCGGGGGTGCAATAGGAACGGTGTTGGGAATGCTGATCTCGAAGTTCGCCTCGGCTCTTACGGGTTGGCCAACCCAGATATCGGTGTTATCCATACTGGTGGCTTTTCTGTTCTCAGCCATAGTTGGAATCGTCTTTGGAATATATCCGGCAAAAAAAGCGGCGGCCCTTAATCCAATAGACGCCTTGAGGTATGAATAAAGCGAACTGAGGCTTGATTGTCGCTCTACATAGTGGATTTTTAGAACTGCTCCGCAGATTAAATTCATGATATTCGTTTTCGGAAAGACTTGGAAAATGAAAAAGTTTTTCTTGTTATTTTGCTTTTTTCTCACGTTTTCGGTTTTCGCTTACGCAAAGGAAGAAGCTTACAAGACCTACACCGATATAGGAGAAGTCGAGAAACCGTCCTTAACCATCTCTGAAGTCATTTCTTCCGGCGACAAGTTTCACAAAAAAATGGTTGCCCTTGAAGGACAGGTAGGGAAATTGAAATTCAAGGAAATGGCGAACGGAAGGAAATTCACCCTGTTTCGGTTTTTTGAAGACGATCCCGAGAAAAGAATAAATGTTTACGCAAGAGGAATTATTGAAGGAATCGAAAATGGAAGCAGGATAAGAATCTGGGGATATTACAGCAAGCACAAAAGATACTTTCTAATAAAGCGGAAGAATATCATGAAAGCGCACAAGATCCAGTTTCTTCGCGACGAGTAAACCGCGGTTGTTTTTCATCCAGTAACCCAGTGAAAAAACCGCCGATTCTGGCTGGGCTCTCCTGCTCTTGCATATCTCTACTGCTCTAGGCTTCTCAATGCCACCTCTCATACCACATCTGAAACATGAGCAGATTCCATATCCGGTCAGGCTTGATGGAAGAATCATTGTAAAATTTATCTGTCCACCGAGAAACTTCCTCTGCATCAAAGAACCCGTTTTTTCTTATCGCGCTTGCACTCAAGTGCTCCATAACCAGAGGTCGCAGCTTACCCCTGAGCCATGAATCCACAGGACCGACGAATCCGGTCTTGGGGCGATCGTAAAGTTCCGCAGGTATATGTCTGGACAGCACTTTCTTCAGAAAATATTTGCTTTCTCCGTTTCTGTACTTGAGATCTGATGGAAGTCTCGATGCGAAACTCACGACCCTGTGATCAAGCAACGGTTCCCGGGCCTCAAGGCCCGTGCTCATCGATGCCCTGTCAACCTTAGTCAATATGTTATCCGGAAGCCACACATTAAAGTCTGCATAAAGCATCCGCGTCATCAGATCTCCGCTTTCTATGGCAGCAAATTCCTCGTCAAACGTCCCGTCGGGTGTATCCGGCGGGTTTGTGAAAAGACCCGGAAAATCTTCAGCAGCCCAAGCACTCCACTTGCCCCTGTACATCTGCGCCATATCTTTTTCCAAGATGCCAAGCGTAACAGCCCGAACCTTTCCGTAATTTCTGACAAATGAAGAGCATCCTACAGTTTTTGCCAAGGATTCAACTCCCTCAACATTCATTCGGGTGAGCATGGCTTTAAGCCCATTTCTTATCACCTCAGGAGTCTTTCCGATAACGCTAGTCGAACGCCGCAGTCTCGCATAGTGGTTATAGCCGCAGAATAGCTCATCTCCTCCATCGCCGGACATCACCACCTTTACGTGCTCCCGAGCCAACCTAGACACTAAGCATGTTGGTATCGACGAATCGTCGCCGAAAGGTTCATCGTATATTGACGGAAGCTCGGGAACCACTTTCAGGGCATCCTCCTCCGACACGTAGAATTCCGTGTGCTCCGTCCCTAGATGATCGGCGAGCTTCTTCGCCCAGACAGCCTCGTTGTATTTCTCTTCGTCAAACCCTATAGTAAAGGTCCTGACCGGCGTTGAAACGTTTCTTTGAAGCAGCGTGGTCACTAAGCTTGAATCTATACCTCCGCTCAAAAAAATCCCTACGGGCACATCCGAAACCAGCCTATATTTGAGGGAATCAATCATTATCTCCTCAAAAGTCTCGAAGGCCTTCTCTTCGCAAAAGTCATAAGGCTCCATGTTGCAGGATTCCGTTATATCCCAGTACCTATGTTTTTCCAACTGTCCGTTCTGCAGGCAGAGGTAGCAGCCGGGCTCAAGCTTGAACGTGTTATCAAATATGGTGTAGGGACTTCTTACGTAGTCGTATTTCAGAAACAGGAGCAAGGCGTCCGCGTTTATTCTTTTGCTGAAGCCCGGATGCCTCATTAAGGCCTTTAACTCCGAACCGAAAAGAAAAAGGCCGTTTTCCCTGTAGTAGTAAAGAGGCTTTATTCCCACCCGGTCTCTCGCCAGATAAAGCCTGTTCCTTCTGCCGTCCCAGATGGCCAGAGCGAACATGCCTATGAACCTGTCAAGGCATTCGATTCCCCACTCCTCATAGGACCTGACAAGAACTTCGGTGTCGCAGTCGGTCCTGAATACATGCCCCTTGGAACGCAATTCCTCCCGGATTTCCCTGTAGTTGTATATCTCCCCGTTGTAGCTCACCTGTATTTTGAGGTCGTCGCTCGCCATGGGCTGGCGTCCTCTTTCGGAGAGATCTATGATCGAGAGTCTCGTGTGCCCCAGGCCCACGGCTCCGCTCTCATCGACATAGGTGCCGGAGTCGTCAGGACCCCTATGCGAAAGAGAAGCTGTCATGGAAAGAAGAACCGACGGGTCAACGGCCGCGCCTGGACTGTAAATTCCGGTTATACCGCACATTTCGTCTTCAGTTATACGATCGCGGGACCGCCCGCGCCGCAGGTTCGGATAGGATACACGGAAGCGGAGCGAACTGAAAGTTCACGCGGCGGCGACCCCGGCTCCGTCAATTATCCGTTCCACCCTCTTTTCCCAGGTGTATTCAGCCGCGTCCGACAGAGCCCCCCGCGAAATCCGCGCGCAAAGCTCCGCGTCGCGAAGCACAAGCCCGAGGGCGCAAAAAAACTCCTCGTCGTCATCAGGAGGCACCACGACGGAATTTTCCCCGTGCCTGAGCACCTCAAGAACCGACGGAACGCCGGTTGCGACTATGGGTCTTGCAGCGGCCATGTACTCGAAAAGCTTAAGCGGAGACGTGAACTCCCCCGCTTCGGTTCCGTCTTCTATTGTCATGCCGGAAGAATAGGGCATAACCAGAACATCGGACGCCCGGAGGTAGTCCGACACTTCCCGCTGCCTCACGAACCCCTCCATTCTGAAATTCCCCGCTCCCGCCTCTCTCGCCATCTCGCGCCAGAACAGGTTATCCCACTCCCTCCCCCCGATAACCAGAAACTGGATGTCCGGCATGCGGCCCGCGGCGCGGACGAGAAGTTCGATTCCCCTGCCCCTGTAGGTATTTCCACAGTAACAGACTATCTTCCTCCCGAGCGGAAGACCGAGGCGCTCTCTAAGCGAAGGCACGTCGCATTTCTCTTCCAGCGCTTTCCGCTCGACGCCGTTTGGCGCGACAAAAGAATTCCGCCCTGCTATCCCCAGGCCGGAGTATATCCTGCGGAGCCCGTCGGAGTTAAAAGACATTCCGATCAGACCGGGAGAACGGGAAAAAGACCCTATTATTCCTGCCGCCAGCTGGTTCACCGGAGGGTGGTGAGCGTCATAGACGGTCGGGATACCAAAAACCTTCGCGGAAAAATAGGAGAAAACAAGATCTCTCGTAAGTGCGAAATCGTAGCTCTTTTTCTTTCTCCGGGCGTAAAACGCGCTCAGCAGTCCGTGCAGGGGACGTCGCGCGGGCCCGCTTGCGATTGAAATCGAGGTGACCCGAAAAGGGGTGGTTATGTCGTAGAATTCAAACAGTCTTTTCTTTCTTATCCGCCCAGGCAGAACGCACTCCACCGAAATTCCGAGGTTCGCCATCGCCTGGCACATCTTGAGCATGTGGATGGCACTTGCTCCCTTGGTGAAAAGCGGATGGCTCCCCACGTAAAGCACCCTGAGTCCTCTGTATTTTTCCATGCGGGCTGAAATCTTATTCCCCGGTTCCCGAACCTGTAACCCTGATCGACATGCGGGAGAAAAACCTAACTCGCAAAGCGGATGCCGCGGGTCGCGAACAAACACCCGGTTATTTTACCTTGAGCGCCGGTGATTCCTAAATACGGCCCGGATTGACAAACACTTCGCAAATGTTTTATTAACTGCTTGGAAATACTTTGCAAATACTGATGGCCGCTTTGCGCGGGCTTATACAGGCAAAGTCTCGGGTCTTCCGGAGAACTTTTTGACATGCAGGGGCTATCGCTCTTCAAACGGTTAAGCAGTTCGGCACTGGCTTCTTTATCGGTCAACCAAGCGTCGCCGTCCGTTTCGGCAGCCGAGCTTCTAATAGTTCGTACGATTGATCCCAATCTTTAGTCAAATTCGTGAGCAATAATAAACCACGGTCTAACAGATGATTATGCGTCCCGGAAAATTCAAAGAAGACCTTTTGCCACTCTCATGCAGAAAAACCGTCGAATCAGTCCCTTGCCGATATGGACAAACACACCGGAGGAGAGCAGGATTCAGTCACTGTGACGAACGCGTTTAACTTCTGAATGCTGATTCAAGATATGAACAAGGACGCCAGCAACCGACCCAAAAAAATCTTTTTCGTATCCCCGAACCTAGCGGCCGGAGGAGCGCAGAGACAGCTGATCAGCATCGCTAACGGACTCCACAGGAGAGGATACGGGGTCTCGGTCTTCCTGTTCCACGCCGAAGGAGATCTGAGGAATTATCTTGATAAAGACATAAAAACATTTCTACCTCCCTCTACAAGGCTTTTGAAAAGGCTCAGGCCTCTTTTGAGGTTTTATGGAATAATCAGACTCCTCAAAGCCGTTCTGGCCGAAAGACCAGACGTACTCTACAGCAGGCAATGGCCCAAAATGCCGATAGCCGTCATAGGAAAAATCCTAGGAATCAAAACGGTCTCCGTGGAAGGAAACAACCTTGAGCACTCCCTTGCCAGAAGGCCGCTTCTGTTTCAGATAAGGCGGCTGTGCGCACGGCTGTCGGACAAGGTGGTAGCCAACTCAGAAAGCCTCGGCCGCGAAGCAAAAAAAGTCTTTGATCTCAATTCCGAGGTGACCGTAATATACAACGGAATAGACATCGGATACATAACAAGGAAATCGAAAGAAGGGCAGAAGCACAAATGGCTTGGCACCGAAACGCCCCTCATACTCGCCATTGGGTACCTCAAGTACGACCAGAAGGGTTTCCCCCATCTCCTCAAAGCTCTTGAAATCGTAAACAGAACAAAACCCGCAAGACTGATAATCATCGGAAACGGCAAGAAGGAAAACCTAGAAGACATAGCCGAGAAGCTTTCAATAAGAGAGAGAACCGACTTTTTCGGCACGGTTCCGAATCCTTTCCCCTACATGGCCAAAGCCGATATTTTCGCGTGTTCCTCCCTGTACGAAGGACTGTCAAACGTTATCCTCGAAGCGCTAGCCTTGGGCAAAGCGGTAGTATCGACGGACCACAGACACGGCGCGAATGAAATGATCGAGAACAGAAAAAGCGGAATTCTCGTTCCCGTAGGAGACCCGCAAAAGATGGCGGACGCGATCATAAAGATACTTGAAGACCGAGAACTGAAACGAACCTTGGAAAAAGGGGCGAAGAAAAAAGCGGAGGATTTCTCAATAGACAAAATGGTCTCCAGATATGAAAGCCTTTTCAGCCAGATGTAGACACGCTCCGTCCACGAGAAGACCCAAGCTCCCCGGGCGCCAGGCTATCCCACGGCACCCAGAAGACAAATGCCGCGAGCCACTGCGGAAAAGGTATTCCCATCACTATCCAGAAACCCGACACCATGAAAAACAGTCCGGGAACTATAACGGCCTTCAGGTACCTGTTAACTAGGGCCAAAGGAGCGCAGCATTCAAGCAGCAAAGCAAGGCCGGCGAGAAGAGAAGACAGCCAGGCCTTGCCACCGAGCCAGAAAGGCAGCCACACTATGAGCGGCTCTGCCCTGTCCCCTGCGAGACCCTTGTTTATGAACAAAGTCGCCATGTACCCGGAAGTGACCCATTCAACACCCGAGTTTCTCAACTTTGATATCCCCGCCGCGCAGAAAATCAGCGTGATGATTACCCAGATCAATTTGACGGGCCACTGATACTCTGGACTCGACCCTTTCACTCTCAACCCAGATGGCCACCACCCGTATCTTCGCTTAAGCACTGAGTCAAGTGAGAACCCGTCTCCGCAACGGGAAAAGCATAAAATGCAGAAGATAAGAAGCACGAGCGATTCCGTGTGATGCGTTTTAGCGAAGCTGTTCTCCATCCCGAGCAGATAACAACCCGCAACAAAAGAGCAAAGAGTGGCGAAACGCGTAAAAAATCCGAGGGCACTTAATAGAAGACTTAAAAGCCACAGAACCCCCAAAAATCCGAGAATATCCGCGGAGAGAACCGGTATACGGAAAAAATCAAAGATAAATATCGGATGCCAGAGAACGTCGGGAGCATCGGCCCACCGGGAAAAATCTTTTCCCAAGTAAAGACACAGGATAGCTCCGTAGAACGCGAACCTGCATATTCCCAGATTCAGCGGAGTTCCATCCTTAAAGAAAAAGCCGCAAAAAACGGAACTCAATTTCTCTGAATTCCTACTCATCACCGGACAACCCGTATTCTGAAGAATAGATCAGCCTGGTTTCGGGAAAAACTTCCCGCGGCGGCGCATCCGTCCAGTCCCACGTGGTCAGGTAAAGATTCATGGAAACAATAGGCGGACCGCCGTGAACCTCTTTCTCGCGGTTATGCTCATATAGGGAAAACAGGTAGTCAAACAGCAGGCGAAGCTCTTTTTCCTTGTCTGCGACCACGCCATCCTTTTTGTAAGGGAGCAAATGTCTTGCGTTTTCCCTGAGATAAGCTTGATCCACCGGCAGGAAACGCAAGCGTTTGAGAATGGAGTTCAGCCTTTTTTCCTGCTTTCTGACAAGGGATTCCCTGTTTAAAATCCTGTTTATGCCTTTTTTTAACCTTGCTTTGTCAAGAGGCAGGAAAGCCTCCCCGCTGTCTATCAGAACTTCCTTTCCGTCGCTTGTCAGTCCGTAGAACTCAAAACTCGAGGCTACGGTTGCCGGAGCGGCCTTGCTGAACATTGAATAATTCGAAAATGGCCAAATGTCAGGGAGCGGGAAAACCACATATAATCCCTGAACAGTTATGAGGGTTATTATGAGTATTTTTATACGCTTGCTGGCAAAAGAATTTTTAATCATTGAAAGCATTCACGCAAGATGCGCGCGATTCAGTCTGTAGGTCAGATAAGCAGCCGCCAGGAAATGAAGAACCTCAACAATCAAGTAGGCTATGCCAGCACCCAAATACGAATACCTTGGAACCAATACCAGCAAGAAGGCAACGTATGTTAGGATTTTAAACGTGCTGATCATGGTCCTGAGCCCCGGTCTTCCAATCGCCAGAAGCAAAGGCGTCAGCCAGAATGTTGACCCGGTGAACAAGACAGCTACTGCTAGTATTCTCATAGTATTGGCCGAGGCTAGGTACTGCCCGCCGAAAATCAAACCTATAAGCTGTTCCGTAAAAAGAAGCACTACGATCAGGACGGGGACTATGAACTTTAACAGGCTTTTGACGGAGAACTTTATCATTTCGACAAGTCTTTCATGCAGATTCAATGTCGAAAAACTTACGAGTTTCGGAAAAATAGCCTCGTGCAGAGGATCGGTAATCCTACCAACCACCTTAATAACGGATCTTGCGACCCTGTACAGACCCGCCGCACTGCCGCCGAAGAAATAACCAAGAAGTAAAACAGCTATCTTCCCTTCGTTAGCGATCATTAACGTCGCGTTAAAGCTCGTGTTTATCAGAAACCACGCTATCTCCCTCATTCTATCCGAAAGAAGCCCTACTCTGGCCGATAGCCAGCTATCCAGACCCTTCTCCTTAAGTATTTTATGGACCGCTATCTGGCTTAATACGAAATCAAAGAATGAAGCAGCGACATAAGCGAATAATACTCCCTTGATTCCGTAACCAAGATACAGGACTAGCAACACGGAACCCAGCTTGAAAATCGAACTTAATAATTTCAGGAAAGCTATTGTCTTGAATCTGTCAAACACTCTGAAAAGCGCTCCGGAGGTAGAGTTAACGGTGGCAATTATCAAACTAAAAGAAAATATGAAAACTAGTTCAAACCCGTAGGGAGATTTGATGAATATATCGTTAGCTATGTGAGCTAGCAATATTGAGACCAAAAAGGCTATTAAACCCGTTGCGGCATCAACTATGTAAGAGAACTTTATCATCGACAGGGCGCGGTCCGTCTCGTTTTTCTCTATGAACTCGCCTACATATTTCACAACGGACTCCCAGACTCTGAAATCCAGCAGAGAATTAACAATTCTTACGTAGGCGACAACGAGGGTTAGCAGACCGAAGAGTTCAAGACCCAGAACTCTGGCCAAGATAATCACTTCCAGAAAATTAGCAGCGGAAGGAGTGGACTTGGCGATAAAAAGCCAAGACACATTCTTCATGAATTCTTTTTTTTCCGCCTTTAATTCACTCATATTCCGGCAATCAGACCCTTCGCTCTATCGGGAATGAAGAAAGCCCTCTGCATAGCAGGTTACAAAAGCGAGTTCATAAAATCCGTGACTTTGGCGGACCTGCTTTCCCAACTGTATTCTCTGACCTGCGCACGGGCCCTCATACTTATTGAACGTGAAAATTCTTTATCTTCCAGACATCTCCTTATGCCCATCGCAAGAGCTTGAGAATCATCAGGCGGAACCAAGACGCTGTTTTCTCCGCTCAAGACTTCCCTGATATTCGGAAAATCGGTTGATACAATTGGATTCCCGGAAGCCATGTATTCAAACATCTTAACCGGAGAGGCCCACTTCTGAAGATCCCAACCTGTCGAATATGGCATTACCAAAACATCCGCAGCCAGTTGATATAGAGGGATTTCATACGAAGGTTTATGTCCCTCAATCCTGACTTTGGACTGCAAATTATTTTCTTCAATCATGCTATTAATCCTTTTCAGGTCCTCGGGCAAAGCCCCAACAATTAATATCAGTGTGGAGTCATCTAGAAACTTCCCGCTTTTAACCAAAATTTCAGCACCCCTTCCCTTATATGGTTTTCCAGTATATACAACCAAATTGTTAGAAATTGGAAGAGACAGGTTATTTCTTATTTGCTCCTTGGATTTCTGAGAACTTCTGTCGTAACAGCGGATATCGACTCCGCTTGGAGAAAGTAGTATTTTGTTGGAATCCAATCCAAGACCTAGTAATTGATTTCGTAACTCGTCGCTAATAACTACAATTCCCCTCATCTTTTTCAAATATTCAATTTCCTTTTGATATTCAATCCCCGTATGAATCTCGGTAAAAAAAGGTATTTCATGGCGACATGCCTGATCAGCCATCAACTTGCTTAATTTCCCGGAATATCTGTAATAGACAGCCACCTCACCAGAAGAAAAGGCTTTAGAAAACCTTTCAAACTCCATACCTAGCGAAAGCCAGTAAGCAAAATCAAAAGCAACAGGCAAAAAATCCAACGAGAAAAGCTGCTTGATGTGCAAATCTCTTTCTAATCCAAAATAATTTTTTATGTCGTCGGTAAACCCCTTTTTATATCTTCGAAGTAAAAAAGTAATGTCCAATCTGTTTGAAAAGGCATCAACCATCTTTGCTATAGCAACATGATGAGCCCGAGGTCCTGGAAAAGGAAAATGAAACCCATAAAGAATTTTGCTGAGGTGAGGCATTTTTCGGCTATTAAAGAGATGTGGTTCCGTACTTATATTCTTCCATGATAGACCACTTTAACAATCAGTTACGATGAGTTGAACAAATCCAGTTTCTGAATCCAACTTGTTTTCCTTATTTTTGGCTAAACTTTTTAGCAATAAATCTCGCTATACTACCTCGAAATAGTCTAAAAGCCCTTTTGACTCCAGGATGTGTATATTTTGTGTAATATCTAGGATGGACCAAAGAAAGCATTTGCCCATCAAGCAGGCTTGGGATGTTTATTTCTTTTGCCCGATCTCTCCGGGAATATAAGATAGTGTTCTGTCTGTAGTGAAGAGATATCTTATCATCATCCCAAAGTGCCGGTCTTATAAAATCAATTGGTACATAGTCCTTCCGCTCAAACAAGTCAGCCCAGTAGCCCTGCCATTGCTCGTTGAAATGATTGGTTCCTTCTTGGAAAGGAATAGCCGCTGAGAATAGTATGAAGTCCGATATGTCCGTAAGGAAGCTTATAAATTCTTCGGCTTTTCCAGGCGGCAGGTGTTCGGCAACTTCCAAGCTGATGGCAAGGTCATATTTTCTCTCTATCCGAGGTGTTTCCAAAGAAAGATCTACCGCAAGGAACTTGTCTTTGGGAATTACCAGTAAATTAGGGTCAACCCAAGGTCCGTCGATCCCAAGTATATCAACCTGCTCGACTTGAAATTTTAAGAGGCTCAGAAGCCAAGTTCCAAGTCCACAGCCCACGTCAACAACAGAATTTACCGGAGGAAGTTTTGGAAGAACAACTGACAATGTTCTATCAGCAGAGTAGGTCAATTTTTCGTCCGTTCTCTTTAGATAAAAATTTTCCGTGTACCGGGGAAAAGAAACCTTCATCATTAAAATTTTACCTCCACAGGATAAAATAAAGCATTTTACCGCTTCTTCACTTCATCTCCCACATCAATGAAAATCAGGAACAATTTCAAACATCAACAATCTTAGTCTCGTAATATATTGCAGCATCCAAAAGAGCTTTGACCTGACTTCTAAGATGCTTTCACAGGGGGAGACATTGAGTAGAGCTTAACCCAGAAAACCCTGAAAGCACGATATAGCAATTGAAAATTCCCCATAAATGTTACCAATATGGCTGGACTAGATAAACAGATACTTGACACAATTGATCATGAGAAACTTAAAAGACAAAATAAAGGAACAAATTGGAAAAGCTCATTATCCGGACATTAATTACGAAACTATTGTAGCAGGTAAGAATTGCACAGTACTATTAGTCAGTTGCAAAGCTTCCGAAACACCAGTCTTTCTAGGCAAGGTCTTCTATGTACGAACAAATCCCGCAACTGAGAAGCTTGAAGGACCTCAATTGGTTGAGTACGTGAAAAAGAGGTTTGGATAGTTAAAAAAAGCTACGCTCTTTTTTAACTATTTTCAGTGTATTACGATCAACTCAAAACAAGCTTTCAGACAGCCAGAAGCGAAATAAGTATTATAGAGTAAAATGCTTTTTGCTTAAACATGAATCATCAATCCTAACTCTCTTCAAGAAAAAAATGATACTAATTCACCAACGAGATTTCACATCTCCTGAGGAATCTCATCAAGACGCATAACGCCCATAATCCCGACCTGACCTGATTCTGTACGCCTCCTGTAAGCACATGTTAATCCTGTGAAATTCGGTCTAAAGCGGTCAATTCACGTGTTCAAAAACTGGACATATAATTTGCTCTTTACAAATCGTTTTGGTCTTGCTGTAAAAGAAAGTTGTTTGGAACTTAAAAAAGCCTCGGACCGTTTTAGTCGGTCTTTAAAGAGACTGTCATGTATAACTGACCAGTTATTTGGATAGTATAGACAAGGCGCTCTCAACTGACGACTTTCCACTACTCATAATATCTATGATTTCCTGAATGACTTTGCCAGTTTCTTTTCTTGATTTAGTTAATTGTGAAGTTAGTCTTGGAAAGCCGTGGATGGCTGTACGCATATCTTGCATACTCGCAATTGCATCGTGCATAGATTCTAACATCTCTTCCATGCTCTCTTTGGTTTCAGACACATCCTGTCCCATCTCTATATAGATAGGAATCGCTTTTATAAATACATTCATAGCTGAATCTAAATGTTGTCTAAGTAATGGCAGGTCTGGTTTTACTTGACTTACAAATTCATCCATGTCCGCAGCGGCTTGCTTGAGAAGTGGTTTTGCAGCAGTTCTTAGTCTTCGCCTTTCTTGAGCACTTAACGGTTCTGGTGGTATGTGTAAGGACTCTAACTCTTTAGTTCCATTCTCCATACGTTTACCCATATCTCCCACAGCGGAAGTCATTCTAATTAAAACTTCATTAAACTCCTCTATCTGTTCCTCAAACATTTCATCCAATTCAAAGACACCTTCGTCTACTTCATCCTCATTTTCTTTAGCTTCAATATTATCTCTGTTAGAGTCATTTACTTGCCCTTCATCTGTTTGTGGGTACTTGTCTTGATATTTAAAAATTAAACCTGTTAAATCCATTCTGACGGCTTGGGTAAATTCGTCCAACGTGGTGAATTTCTTGTAATACCCAAGCCCTTCTACTTGGGAACGGAAATCTTGGACTTCTTTGAACTGATCAGCATCTAAGTCTGACATATTCATTGGAAGAGCTTCTTTGAAGTACATCATCAATCTAACACTGTCAGGGTCTTTATCATATCGTGCTTTTGCCAAGTTGAATTCTTCTAAAGTACCAGACCTTTCCCTCTTAGTAGGAGTACCAATCCTGTGCCACAGGATGCCAATGAAGATATCATAATCTTGTGGGATATTTTCATTAATGACAGATTGTGCATCTTCACCTAACCCTGGAGGAACTTCTCGCTCGTATTTAATCAATTCTAGCCGGATACCGGTTCGTCTGGAGTGTGTTAAGTTAATTTCAGTGATTACAGATTCAAGACTATTCCTCTCTTCCGATACATCACTAGGTGACGCTACAAAAACACTGATTATTTTTTCATCTCTAGCCATAACTTCCTCCTTAATCTGTTTAGTGTAATACTACCGCATATTCCGAGGGAACGTGAACACCAATTCCGGCTGAATCCAGACACCTTGATTTTTCATTTTCTTCTTCACGCAAACATCATTAACCCTTCCTTGTGAAAAATGCGGGCTAGCTATGTATATAAGTCCCGAAGAATTAATTACGTGCTTTCAAGTTCGAAACGCAATTCTCGACACTTTGATGTACACGGCAGAGGAATCCAGTGCACAGACCGTATTTCCGCTATTGAACCCGAAGTCCTTGTCATGACAGAGAACTCCGGCTTTAGTGATGAGATCTTGCGCAAAATCCGTGCAGATGTGCCAGTCGCAATTTTTTTGCCTCGGCACTATCGTTCCCAGAGTTCCTTAAGAGGGACGGCGAGAATCCGCTTGTCCTTGAAATTAAAAATGTCATCGCCCGCGTAAAACAGGATCCCGCGCGCAAAATCCGCTCCGCAACGGTCCGCGAGCCTGCTGAGCCCGCGTCCGTCCCTCGGTGTAACAGCACCTGACGCCTTGATCTCGATTCCCCAAGTTTTCCTGCCGCGCGTAATAACCAGATCCACTTCTACTTTATCCTTGTCGCGATAGTGCCAGAAACGGAGATCGGGATCCGTCCATGTCGCCTGAGCGACAAGTTGCTGCAGAACGAAAGTCTCAAGCAGATGCCCCATGCGGTTTCTGTCGGACGACCAGTCGGAAATCCCGAGGTTCGTAAGCGTCGCGGCAAGCCCGCTGTCAAGCAAATGCACCTTCGGCGATTTGATCAGGCGTTTTGAGGCATTGGAGTGCCAAGCGGGCAGGCGGCGCACTAGGAAAAGACGCTCAAGAACGGCTAGCCAGTTCTCCACCGATTCTCTGTGCACTCCAAGATCGCTGGCTAGGTTGCCGACGCTCAGCAACTCCGCGTTTCGCAGAGAAACCAGTTCCAGCAGGCGGAGCAGTTGTTCGGCGTCTCTCAGGTTCAGGACATCACGAGCGTCACGCTCTATAACGCTCGACAGATACTGCCTGTGCCATTGCCTCGCGCGTGCCGGAGTTCTGGTTAACGGCTCCGGATAGCCGCCCCTGATCAGCCGTTCCTCAAGCGGCGGTCCCGAAGATTCCCCGCGCGCCGCGATGCTCGGTCTGAGATTGTCGTCAAGCAGTTCCTTGAGAAAATGTCCCGGCCTGTGATTCTTCTCCGCCTCGGTCAACGGATACAGCCGGACAATCTCCATCCGCCCCGCCAGAGATTCAGTAACCGTCGGCAGCAGTAAAAGGTCGGCCGAACCGGTCAGCAGGAACCGTCCGGGCCGACGGTCATGATCCACGGCCAGCTTGATGGAGTGGAGCAGATCCGGAACCCGTTGCACTTCATCAAGAGTCACGGCATCGGGAAGGCTCGCCACAAAACCGTCCGGGTCCTCGGCGGCGGCAATGTGGTATTCACGTTTTTCAAAACTGATAAAAGCCCGCTCGGGAGCCAGTTGCTTAACAAGGGTAGTTTTCCCGCTCTGCCGCGGACCCAGAAGGCAAACAACGGGCGTATCCCTCAACGCGGTCCGGATGGCCAGGGTGAGCAACCTTGGAATAAATGACTGTACGGAAACCATCACGAATTATTTTAGCGTCCAATTTACGGTTTCGCGAGCGTCCAATTTACGGTTTCGCAAAATCACACAGCAATACGGGGTTTAAGGACAACAGACTTCAGGAAGCCGTGAACATTGAGAAAGATCAGACCTTCTTCACCAACACAGAAAAGATGAAACCGGGGAAAAAGTGATTGACTCTCCGAAGGGCGTGTCCTACAATCCTTCTCTGTCTGTTGAGAACTGACGGGGAAAATACGGGAACAGTTGCGGGTAATGCCGGGACCGTCAGCTGCGGCGCAGGGATTGACGTGCAGACCTGAAGGAACGGCTGATCAAGCCGGACAATTCCGCCCCGAAACCCGGTTATCACGGCCAAGGCGGTTTCCGCTCCCCTTCAACCCTATATTCAGGCAAGGGAAGAACATTTTATGCGAGCAACGCTGATCGGATTTAGCGCAATCCTCATGTGGTCGCTGCTGGCCCTTCTGACAGCCTCGTCGGGAGAAGTCCCTCCCTTTCAGCTTGCCGCGATGTGTTTTTCTATCGCCGCCACAATCGGACTGATAGCACTTGCCGCGAAGCCGTCGGGTTTTCGCAATCTGCGTCAGCCCTTGCACATATGGTGTCTCGGCGTTGGAGGGCTGTTCGGCTATCACTTTTTCTACTTCACCGCCCTGCGGAACGCACCGGCTGTCGAAGCGAGCCTGATCGGCTATCTCTGGCCCCTGCTGATCGTCGTCGGTTCAGCGTTCCTCCCTGGAGAGCGACTCGGCTGGCACCACATAACGGGCGTACTGGCAGGTCTGGCAGGGACAGTGCTGATCGTCTCGAAAAACAGCCTTTCTTTCGATGACAGTTTTGCCTTCGGCTATGGCGCGGCGCTGCTTTCCGCCTTTACCTGGGCCGCCTACTCGCTTCTGTCACGGCGGTTCGGTGCGGTTCCGACCGATGTCGTCACCGGGTTCTGCGTGATGACGGCCATTTTTTCACTCATCTGCCACCTAGCGCTGGAACAGACGGTCTGGCCGCAGGGAACCGGACAATGGCTGGCCGTCGCAGGCCTCGGGTTGTTGCCGGTTGGCGGCGCATTTTACGCCTGGGACTTTGGAGTCAAACACGGCGATATCCAGGTCTTGGGCTCCGCGAGCTACGCGGCGCCGCTGCTTTCAACCTTGATACTTGTCGCATCAGGTGTCGGCCAGGCCGACTGGCGCGTCGCCCTTGCCTGCGTCCTGATCACCGGGGGTGCCGTGGTGGCCGCAAAGGATCTGTTGTTTGCGTCGGCACGCTTGGAGAAACAGGCGGAGAAGTGACTCGGATATTCTAATACGAACTCGATTAATCACAGTTCGGCAGCAGACGCGAAACGCCGAGACGAACGACTGCCAGTAGGTCTCAAGCGCATCAAGCCGGTCATGGCCGGCGCCGCCGTGCGTTTTTCGGCGAACGATTACCAGAATGTTGCTATGACGTTTATCCCGTCTTGGACCAGACCTCGGCAGCAATGCTAATAAACTTCGTGACAGAAAGTGCGCCACGCTCGTTGCGTGCAGAACTGCCTGGTTTAACGAGAGCTTCTTCTATAGATTTTCGGTCGGCCTCATGCATTGCCCAAGGTTCGAAAGACCTATCCATAAGGACGAGGACTACTGTATCCCATTCATATTTAAACCCAATCGAACCGACTCGTTGACCCGAGAGGTTATTCATGTCTGGGATGACACGAGATTTGATTTGTATACGGCGGCCATCCTTTCCATAAGCGTCAAACCCGGGCGTTCTAGCTTCTGCCAGTTTTAGCCCAAGGTGCTTGGCAGCGAAATACTCTCCCATCTCCCCGGTAATTCCGAGCGGCTTTCCAGTCAAACGATAATAGGCAACGGCAGCTCTCTTCGCAACCTTCAGAACAGAACCAATTTCATCCAGTTTCGTCATGGCTGAACGGTCTTACTGATTTCCCCTGACTACGGCCGCAAACTTTTATTCCATCTCCCAGAGCGACCGCAGAGGCACCGCGTAAAGATCTTCACCAAAGCGCAAGCTTCTTTCTCCGTTATAAAGCACGGCTCCGCAGGAAAAACGATCACCCGCAGCGACCCTGAGCCTGCGTAGCCCCCGAAAATCCGAATCTCTCACGGTGGCCGACGCCTTGACTTCAACCCCGGCAAGAGCCCCCGCCCCGCGCTCTATAACGATATCAACTTCCGTTCCGTCTTTTTCCCGGTAGTGAGAGAAAACATGCGGCTCTCTGTGTCCGCTCAGCTGCCGACGCAGCTCCTGCAGCACCCAGGTTTCAAGAAGATGGCCGTAAAGGGGTCTGTTAGCCGAAAGCGCCGCTGCGTTCATTCTCATAAGCGCGCAGGCAATGCCGGTGTCGGTGACGTGAAGCTTCGGAGTCTTTGCTAGGCGTTTGAGGTGATTGCGGTGCCACGCCGGCAGTTTTTCCAGCAGGAACATCTTTTCCAGCAGAAAAATATAATCATGAACCGTGTTGCGGCTCAGCTTAAAAGACGAAGACAGGCCGTTTACGCTAAGAAGCCTTGCGGTCTGCGCGGCCGCCAGTGCGAGCAGATTCGACAGGATTTCAGGCGAACGGATTGCCGCGATGTCGCGTGAATCGCGCTCTACGAGTATCTCGATATATTTCCTGTACCAGTCGGCACGTCTTTCCCCGGAGCGCTGTAGCGCAACCGGGTATCCACCGGCGGCTACCTTGTCCATGATAACCATCTCCGGTGAATCGCTCTCGTCTTGCCGGATATTAAATTCCGAGGAAAACAGTGCCTCCGGAAAGCCGGGAGGAGATCCTCCAAGTTCGCTTTGTGAAAAAGGATGCAGCCTGATTATATCCATGCGCCCGGCAAGTGAATCGGTTATCCCGCGGACATGCAGCACGCTGACCGAACCGGTCAGCATAAAACGCCCCGGAGCACGGTCGCGGTCAACCGCAAGCTTAATGGACGAGAAAATCTCCGGCACTTTCTGGACTTCATCCAGAATGACACGTTCAGGCAGGGTTTTCACAAACCCCATGAGATCCGCCTCGGCAGCGGCGCGAGCGTCCTCATCGTCAAAACTTATGTAGTCATAGCCCTCGGTCCTGCCGACCATGCGTGCGAGGGTGGTTTTTCCGCACTGGCGGGGCCCGTGAATCAGCACAACGGGAGAATCTTCAAGAGCTTCTCTCAGGCGTGATTCAACGTGCCGCGTATAACTTGGTTCAGGCATGATTGATTAACTGTAAACAAATCTCCAACCAATTGCAACTTTTTATCCTGACTAATTATCAGATTCAAGTACAAATAATTGCCAGATAAACAGTTTTTATAGAATTTTAAATGTTATAACAGGTAGTTAGAAGATACGACCAATTGTCAGAATGAAAGACGACTAATTGTCAGATTTAAGCATGGCTAATTATCAGATGAATATTATACTTAAGAAGAAGTAAATAAGATCTGCTATATGCTCAAGTCAGACTGCACTGCGGAATTGCAACAATCCGATTTCCACGGACTATATCATAAAATCAAAACTTGATAAGCAGTTAACTAATATTATAATATTAGTTAACTCCATAAATAAAAATTACTAATATAATGATATCATTTCTTACAGTTTCAAAGGCACAGGAAACAATTGCAGCGAACCTGCGCAAGCGACGCCTTGCCACGGGCCTCACGCAGCAGGGCCTGGCAAAACGCTCGGGGGTGAGTCTCGCGACCCTGCGGAAATTTGAGCAAAAAGGAATTATCTCCCTTGAGTCGTTCCTTAAGATCGCCATGGTTCTTGACGCGCTTGAGGATGTGGCAGGGGCAACCGAACCGCCAGCCCGCACGTACTCATCCATTGACGAAGTGCTCGAGGCGGAGAGGAAAAAACCGCCCCGCAAAAAAGGATGGCGGGAATGAACTACTCTCCCGTCTCCCAGATAACGGTAAGCCTTGATTTCGGAGAAGGCTCTACTATCCAGGTCGGCAGGCTCGCTTCCGCGGAAAGAGGAAAGATATATTTCGAATACTCCCCGACTCTTGTCCGCGGTCTTAATATCTCACCGCTGCATCTTCCGCCAAAACCCGGGCTTATGACGTTTGATCCCGTGTTGTTTGAGGGTCTCCCAGGAGTTTTTTATGACAGTCTTCCCGACGGATGGGGGCGTCTGCTGCTTGATCGGCTCGCAAGATCAAAGGGGGTAGCGCCCAACCAGATGACCGCTCTTGACAGGTTGGCTCGCGTGGGACACTCGGGCATGGGGGCGCTTGTTTATGAGCCTGATCTCAGTGGCGACAGACCTTCCAGTGCCCTTGACATTGATGATCTGGCGTTAAAAACGGAGCAGGTTCTGAGAGGCCCGGCTGAAGACGTGCTTGAAGAACTGGTGGCACTGGGCGGATCCTCCGCGGGAGCACATCCCAAGGCGATGATCAGCATCAATCCGACCGGCAGCCAAATCATCTATGGTGAAGACAATAAGACACGGAAGGGCTACGTTCCCTGGCTTGTGAAATTCCCGAACACCCAAGACGGCCCGGATTCCGGCGCAATTGAATACGTTTACTCCCTTATGGCCAAGGAAGCGGGAGTGTTTATGAGCGAGACCCGGCTTTTTCCGGCAAAAAACGGGCCGGGATATTTCACCACCAGACGATTTGACCGCGAAGAATCGGAAGTCGGGATGATGCGTCTGCATGTCCATACGGCCGGCGGCCTGCTCCATTCGGATTTCCGTACGCCGTCTCTTGACTATGAAGACCTGCTTGCGTTAACGGAGATAATGACCCGCGATATGCGCGAAGTCGAAAAAATGTACCGCCACGCAGTTTTTAACGTCATGTCTCACAACCGCGACGACCATGCGAAGAATTTCTCGTTTGTTATGGATTTTAAAGGCGAGTGGAAACTGTCCCCCGCCTACGACATCACTTTTTCTTCCGGCCCGGGCGGCCAGCAGAGTACGACGGTTCTCGGCGAAGGCAAAGATCCATCCCCCGCACATCTAAGGGCTCTAGGGCAAAAAGCCAAGCTCAGTGAAAAGACAATCGCACAGATCATCGAGAGCACGCGTCATGCTCTTGGATGCTGGAGAACGCTTGCGCAGCAACACTACGTTAACAGAAACAATATCAAACTGATTGCCGATGCCATAGATCACATTAGCCGGAGTTAACCCGAAACCACAGAAATAAAACCAGGTAATCCGCCAGTTTTCCGGATAACGCATCAGGTTTTTCCACTTCCCAAAAACTCCCAGACGCCATCGCCTATCGCCAGAGAGCGGAGAAAGGAACGGCAAGAAACCTGTCGCCGAAAGGAACCACATCTTTCCCCCCGTATAACACGACACCGCATATAAAATCGTCCTTCGTCAGGTCCCGAAGCACACCCATGCCCTTAAAATCAGCGGAACTGATCCGCTCTGAAGCCTTAACCTCGATACCTGCGACTGAACCATCCGGACACTCCAGAACAAAGTCAACCTCCTTGTTATCAGCGGTACGGAAGTGAAAAAGATCCGCTCGAACGTCGGAGAAGCAAAGCTGCTTGCGAAGCTCGGAAGCGACAAAGTTCTCAACGGCATGGCCGTAGAAATCCGTCCACCTGCCATGTGGACCCTCAAGGTCGCGGCCAAGCAGATGGCAGAGCAGAAGAGTATCGGCAATATAGCCCTTGGCAGACTTCACAAGCCGTTTGCCGACGTTTCGATACCAGGGCTCGACGTCAAAGCCAAGAAACATCGCCTGCAGAACACCCCGGTAGCTTTTGCTGGTAACGGGATTAAGCCCCATGTCGCGCGCAATCTCGGCGTCGTTCATAAGCTTGCCGGCGCGGGCCGCCAATATACGAAGCAGTCTTGGCAGAAGGCTGATTTTCTCAAGTTCGGCAACGGTACGCACATCGCGTTGCAGGATGGTCGTCAGGTAGCCGTCAAACCACTCCGTCCGCTTATGCGCGGGTTCCCCCGATATTTCGGGGAATGTGGCCGACTCCATGGCCTCACCGAGCGTCAGTTCATCCCCCACATCGGCAAAATCAGCCGAAAACAATCTCCCAGGAAAATCCCCCTTCGTTCCGAGGACTTCGCAGACAGCAAAGGGGTAAAGGGTTGTTATGCTCATGCGCCCGACCAGGGAATCGGAGAGTTTAGGCAAGACCATGATGTTAGCCGAACCCGTAAGGAGAAACCTGCCGTTGCTCCGCTCCTTCTCCCCGAGACGGGTCTCGTCAACAATGATCTTAAGAGCGCGGAATAGCTCAGGCACCAACTGAACCTCGTCAATAATCACCGGACCCTTTCGCCGCCTAAGAAAGCTCTCCGGATTAGCGTAAGCAGCCTCCATATGAGTCACGTTGTCAAAAGATACGTACTCGGCGGGATAGCCCTTGCGGGCAAGCTCCCGCGCAAGGGTGGTCTTACCCGACTGACGCGGTCCGTTAAGGAAAACCACGGGACTGTTCTCTAGGGAAAACAGGATTTTCTCTGATAGTCTGCGTACGATGTATCTCATAGCTTTTTCTTCCGATATGTAAAGTTAACATTTATGATTCTTAAAGACAAGCTTTATTTTTACAGAACTTATCCGTCGCATCCAAAGGGGGCTTTTCCCGCAATGAGATGGGCGGACGAAGAATCTTCCGGTTGCCATGGAAGGCGGTCGGCTATATTTCTTCCTGCCCGCATCACCGAAAAAGCACAAAAAACACGGAACTCCAGACCCAGTTTCAGGTCTGCCGGTCGATATTCAGATGGTAGCGCGCGGACTTGCGCTGCCCGGTTCTTGCGAGCACGCCTTTAGCGACCAGGTCCGAAAGGTCACGGGTGGCGGTCGGACGCGCGGCCCCGGTGATGCTTATATAGTTTTCGGCGCTGAGACCTCCGGTAAAACCCTCGGGGCCCTCCTCAAATATCCGAAGCAGGCATTTTTCCTGCCGCGGATTGATTTTTCCCCGCATACGCTCAAGCAGCCTTGCTTTTTCCACAAGAAATTCCACGCAGGTCCGCGTATAGGCAAGCGCGTCAAGCACGGTACGGGCGAAATAGGAGAGCCAGCCGGTTATCTCGGTTTCCGTGTTCGCCTCTCCGAGACCCCCGTAATAAGCACCCCTGTTCCTGCTGATCATGGTGGCGAGCGCAATCAGCGTAGGGTGGCCGAGTGACTGGGCAAGCGCTTTTTCGGACACCGCCCGGCCGATGCGGCCGTTCCCGTCCTCAAACGGGTGAATGCACTCGAAATAAAGATGCGCCGTGCCTGCGCGGGCCAGCGCCTGAAGCGGCTCCGCGGCACCCGGGGCGTTTCGGTTAAACCAGCGGACAAACGCATCCATTTCCCGCTTTACCCGCTCCGGGGGAGGCGCTTCAAAATGAATCCTGCGCCTGTGAAGAGGTCCCGAGACCACCGCAACCCCATGCTCGCGGTAACAGCCCACGCACTTTAGGTCGGTACGCCCGCGCGTGAGCATCCTGTGCCAGCGGTAAAGCATTTCATGGGAAAGCGCATCTTCGGAAGTGTCGCAGAGGTCAATCATGAGATCGGTGATACCGGTCTCGGCGGGTCTCGCCTTACGACCGTCCGTCTGCAGGCCGAAATGCCGGAGAAGAGACGACCGCAAGTTCTCGCGGTCAAGATACTCCCCCTCGATCTCGGAAGTCTTAAGGGCTTCTTCGCCTAGAATCTCCGCTTTGATCCGGTTCCGCTCATGCTCGTCAAGACGCCCGTAAGCCCCGAAAAGCAGGCTCGTCTCGCGCAGAAAATCATGCTCCAGACCCTCGAGAAGTTCCGGTTCACAGGTAAAATCGGGCCACTCGGGCTGCTGCCAGTTCCATCGCATGAGCCATAAGCATAGCATTCATAAATCATTCCGCATCCCTTTTTATGATTAATAAAATGCCGTTAAAGTGGAAATCCCGGCACGAAAAGTCATGAGAGCAAAGCATTTACCGGGCAATGAGGCAGCAATTCCCAAAAGTCATCGGCCCGGATGTTTTCTCGCGTACCAGCCGCGAAACCCCCGCCGCAAGACTCTTTTGCCGAGAATTTCCACGGAGCCGTTAGCACAACAATAGTCTTCCCATCCCTTGTCCAAAGCGAATCAGCGTATATATTTTGAGGGTAGATGAACGAACTGCTCGAAAGCTTCATAAAACACCTCTCGGACGAAAGAAACTACTCGGAACACACGGTAAAAGCCTACAGGGGCGATCTTGAGAATTTCCGCGATTTTCTCTTAAAGGAAGAAAAAGAAATCGAGGACGCGGACATTGCGACCATAAACGCGTACGTCTCAACGCTCTACGGAAAAAATTCCCCCTCTTCGGTCGAGAGAAAAGTATCGGCGATAAGATCCTTTTTCTCGTATCTGGTAAGAAAAGGCCTCGCGGCGCAGAATCCCGCAAAACTCGTTCGCACTCCTAAAAAGGAAAAGCACCTCCCCGTGTTTTTAAGTGTGGACGAGGTGTTCAATCTGGTTGACGTGAAAGATTCTGAGAAAAATCCCCTTCGCGTGCGCGACAGGGCGATTCTCGAGCTTCTTTACTCAAGCGGCCTCCGGGTAAGCGAACTCGCGGGGGCTACGCTCGCCGATCTCAGCATGGGAGAGGCGATAATGAGGGTTCGCGGGAAGGGAAACAAGGAGAGAATCGTTCCCGTGGGATCAAAGGCGCTTTCCGCCCTAGGTGAGTATCTTGACATAAGGGAGACTCTGAAACCCGCATCCGACCGTATATTCCTGAACTCAAGGGGAGGCGGAATAACAACGAGAAGCCTAGCGCGGATAATAAAGAAGTACGGCCTAGTATCGGGAATATCGAAAAACGTGAGTCCTCACGTGCTTAGGCACTCGTTTGCCACCCACCTGCTTGCGGGCGGCGCGGACCTTCGGGCGATTCAGGAGATGCTCGGCCACGCGAGTCTCTCGACGACCCAGAGATACACCCACCTCTCGGTCGAGCGGATAATGGAAGTGTACGACAAGACTCACCCGAACGCCTAGAGGTGCCGGGAGGGGAAGAAAAAATTATGAGCCAGTTTCACGGAACCACGATACTCTGCGTTAAAAAAGACAGCCGGGTGGCCCTTGGAGGCGACGGCCAGGTGACCATGGGAGCAACCGCGGTAAAGCATAACGCGAACAAGATAAGAAAGATGTACGGCGGGAAGATCTGCGCCGGGTTCGCGGGTTCAACGGCGGACGCGATGACGCTCTTTGACAAGTTCGAGGGAAAGCTAGAGGAATTTCGGGGAAGCCTTGAGCGAGCCGCGGTAGAGCTCGCGAAAGAATGGAGAACCGACAGGATACTGAGAAGGCTCGAAGCCCTGCTAATAGTTGCTAACTCTGAAACCATGCTCATAATCTCGGGAAGCGGGGACGTAATAGAGCCCGATGATAGCGTGATAGCCATAGGTTCGGGGGGACCCTTCGCACAGGCGGCCGCCTTGGCGCTTGTCAGGCACTCGGAGCTTTCCGCCCCGGAGATAGTCGGGCGCTCACTTGAAATCGCGGCCGGAATCTGCATTTACACAAACAGTCACATATCGATAGAGGAAATAGATTAATGTCCCAAGAATCCTACCTCACCCCGAGGGAAATAGTATCGGAACTAGACAAGTACATAGTCGGACAGAACCTGGCCAAAAGGGCCGTCGGCGTGGCGCTTCGGAACAGGTGGAGAAGACAGAAGGTGTCCCCTGAGCTTCGCGACGAGATATCCCCCAAGAACATACTTATGATGGGACCCACCGGAGTGGGAAAAACCGAGATAGCCCGGCGCCTGGCGAAGCTTGCCCAGGCACCCTTCGTAAAGGTCGAGGCGTCCAAGTTCACGGAAGTCGGCTACGTGGGTCGGGACGTTGAGTCGATGATACGGGACCTAACGGAGATAGCCGTCAACATGGTAACAGAGGAGGAGACCCTTTCGGTTAACACGAGAGCCAGGGAGCTTGCCGAGGACAAGCTCATTGACCTGCTCGTCCCGACGCGCCCCGTCACCGAGGCGGATGGAGACATGGACGAGGCCCAGAAGAGGATGAACGAGACCAAGAAAAAGATGAGAAAGCTCCTTTGGGACGGAAAGCTTGACGACAGGGAGATCGAGATAGAGATAACGGCGAGATCCCTTCCCATACAGGTGTTCAGCCAGGCGGGAGTTGAGGAAATGGACCCCGGGATCTCGGAGATGATCGGAAGCCTCATGCCCAAAAAATCGAAGGTAAGAAAGGTCAAGGTTCCCGAGGCCATGGACATCCTCACCGAGGAGGAGGCCCGGAAGCTGATAGACATGGACAAGGTTACCCTGCTAGCTCTCGAGAGAACCGAGAACTCGGGGATAATCTTCATAGACGAAATAGACAAGGTCGCCGGGAAAAACGGTGTCTCGGGCCCTGATGTTTCAAGGGAAGGGGTGCAGAGGGATCTTCTCCCCATAATCGAGGGAAGCAGCGTAACCACGAAGCACGGGATGGTCAGAACCGACCACATACTCTTCATAGGAGCGGGGGCGTTTCACGTCTCAAAGCCGTCTGATCTCATACCTGAGCTCCAGGGACGCTTTCCCATAAGGGTTGAGCTTGAGGCGCTCACCAAAGACGACTTCATACGGATTCTCACCGAGCCCAAAAACGCGCTTATAAAACAGTACACCGAGCTTATGAGAACCGAGGACATAAAACTCTCTTTCACCAACGAAGCTATAGAGAAAATAGCCGAGACCGCGGCCGAAGTTAACAGCTCTACCGAGAACATAGGGGCAAGGAGGCTTCACACCGTTCTTGAGAAGCTACTTGATGAGATCTCCTTTAACGCTCCCGACATGAAGGAGAAGAAATTCACCATAGACAAAAATTATGTCGAGGAAAAAATAGCCGACATCGTCAAGGACAGGGACCTCAGCAGGTACATACTCTGAATTTATCTTCTATAGAACCAACCCCAGTCTTTTTATACAGAAAGATGTTTTTGTCCGTCCGTTGAAAACCTCAAAATCAGTAAAGCATATCTGAACTCTTGCATCAAATGATGAGAGCAGTCTCAGGTTTTCCGAATCAGGGCGGCAATATTTCTTTCCCTTGTCCGACTCTGATTCTGAACTTCTCCCATGATCGAGTTCTGGTATTTGCTTTTTTCTCATTCTCCATTATTATTTACCTATCTGGTAAACATAATTAAAAAGCAAATGGCCCGGCAGACCAGTAAGAATTGGTTACCATCCTCGATCTGGATTCCTATGCATGGACATAAGTTTTCTGAACTCAAACCTGAAAAAGTTATGTGAGGACCAAAAATACGCGAACAGAAAACTCGGGAGCGCGTCGTCCAAGAAATTAAGGACTCGGCTAAGAAACCTAAAAGTGGCGGTAAAGCTTGGGGAAATCCCAGTTGGTCATCCACACCCCTTGAAGGGGGACCGGACCGGACAATTCGCCTTGAATTTAGCTGAAGGGCGTCGTTTGGTGTTTGAGGCGTTTGATGATCCTATACCGTTGAACCCGGACGGGAGCGTGGAATGGAGAGAGGTTAGGTCAATACGAATTGTATTCATCGGAGACTATCATGACTGAAAATCTTGATCGGTTTGAGCCGAAATGGATGTCACCACCTGGAGATACCATTCTGGACATCTTGGAAGAAAAAAGCTGGACCCAGTCCGAATTCGCGCACCGTGCCGGATACACGGCAAAACACGTAAGCCAGCTAATACGCGGTAAAGCCACAATTACGGAAGATACCGCGCTTAGGCTGGAGCGGGTTCTGGGTGGAAGCGCGAGATTCTGGCTAGCTCTGGAGGCGGAGCACCGTGAGGAAATAGCCCGCGCAGAAGAAACCAAACAGCTTGAGGGTCAGGTCGAATGGCTGAAGGAACTTCCGCTCAAGCAAATGGTCGACTTCGGGTGGATAAAGAAATACTCGAAAAAAACTGATCAGGTTCTTGAGTGTCTGAAGTATTTCGGCGTCGCCTCGGTGTCCGAATGGCGGTCAGAATACCCCGCACCGTTAGAACTGGCTGCTTTTAAATCTTCGGGGAAATTCGAAAAGAAACGCGGTTCTGTGGCGGCCTGGCTGCGCAGGGGGGAACAGGTAGCGGAGCAGCGTCCATGCAAGAAATACAACAAGCAGGGTTTTACCGAGCAACTGCTGAATCTCCGCAAACTTACAAATGAAACTGACCCTGATACATTCATCCCGCAGTTGATCAATACATGTGCCGATGTCGGCGTTGTTGTTGTGTTCGAGCCAGCGCCTACCGGGTGTCCAGCTACCGGCGCAACGCGATGGCTGGCTCCGGACAAAGCCCTAATAATGCTCAGCCTGCGACACAAAACCAACGATCACCTGTGGTTCGCATTTTTCCATGAAGCCGCTCACATACTTATTCACGGGAAAAGGAAGAAGTTCCTTGAAATTAACGGTGACGAAACCAAGAGTGAACGAGAGGCAGATGAGTTCGCCAGCAACTTCCTGATCCCGAAAGAAAAAGCGAAGGACCTTCTTTTCCTTGAACGTACCGCAACAGCCATAAAGGCGTTTGCCGATGAAGTCGGGGTAGCGCCCGGTATCGTCGTCGGTCGAATGCAGCACGAGGGATATTTGGCTATGAACTATCTGAATAGATTGAAAGTGCGCTACGCGTGGAGAACCAACCAGAGCTAGCCTCAAAAGCCTGTCATCAGATAATGCGCGGTTTCCTGTCGGAGTATCTTACGAATTCTCTTCCGTGCTTTTCTGGTTGTCTATTCGTTGGATACTATCATGACTGAAAATCTTGATCGGTTTGAACCAAAATGGCCACAACCGCCCCCTGGAGATACGATTCTTGACATTCTTGAGGAAAAAAACTTGACCTTGAAAGAATTCGCGCACCGTACAGGTTACACGATAAAGCACGTAAACCGGCTTATACGAGGTGAGGCGACGATCACGGGAAATACCGCACTCGTGCTGGATAAAGTCCTAGGAGGAAGTGCAGAGTTTTGGCTTTCAAGAGAGGCAAATTACCGTAAGACAAAACGCGTTTTGAAGAAAACCAAAAACCGCGAAACAAGAGCCTCTGACAATTCACGAAAAAAACAGAAGTTTTTGTCCGGCGACAGACGAGGCGGAACCCCCTTTTTTAGGATAATCAACCCAAGAGTTCTTGCTTCCAGCAAAGCCCTTTTTTAAGCTGTGAAACTCCTTTGCGCATCCTTATTCTCGGCACAAACTAATACAATCTATCCAGGAGAATACTTTGTTTTCCCTGCTTCAAATCAGTGGGGAAATCATGCCGAAAAACCCTTTGTCATAATCCTCGCTTTTGGTTAGATTCTTCGGGAAAAGGTCCTTGGAACCGATATGAATTTTAAAAACTACGACACGGAAGGTTTTTACGACGAGGTATTCAAGGATAACGCCACCCCGCATGAGTGGACCCGCTTTCTGACCGACAGGATAGAGAGCCTCTCGGGCGGAGAGCTGATCGACAGGCAGAAAGCGGCAGAGATGAACCTGTTCGAGATGGGGGTCACCTTCACGCTCTACTCGGAAAAAAAGAAGGGGGCCGAGGAGAATATCTTCCCCTTCGACATAATTCCCAGGATAGTGTCTGCCGAGGACTGGGAGCTCATAGAAAGGGGCCTCAAACAGAGAATCCACGCGCTTAACCTTTTCATAGACGACATATACAACGACCGGAAGATCCTGAGGGACAAGGTGGTTCCCAAGGAACTCATACTCTCAAGCAGGGAGTTTCGCCTTGACTGCGTCGGTTTCTCCCCGCCGAAGAAGATCTGGTGCCACATCACGGGAACGGACCTGATAAGACATTCTGACGGGAACTTCTACATACTCGAAGACAACCTGCGCTCCCCCTCCGGCGTTTCCTACGTGCTTGAGAACCGCGAACTGCTGAAGCGCACGTTTCCCAAGGTGTTCGGCACCGTCGAGATAATGCCAATAAGCGATTACGGACTCCACCTTCATGACACCCTCCAGTACCTGCTCTCCGACAGAACGGCCAACCCCAAGGTGGTGCTTCTCACCCCGGGGATCTATAACTCGGCCTACTTCGAGCACTCGTTTCTGGCAAAGGAGATGGGAATAGAGCTTGTCGAGGGGAGGGATCTTGTCGTGGTAGAGAATTTCGTTTACCTGAAGACCACCAAGGGGCTTGAAAAAGTGGATGTCATATACAGAAGGATAGACGACAACTTCCTTGACCCTCAGGTGTTTCGCCCGGATTCAGTGCTAGGAGTTCCAGGGCTTTTCAGCGCGTACAAGGCCGGAAACATCGCCATAGCCAACGCACCCGGAGGAGGAGTGGCCGACGACAAGATAATATACGCCTACGTTGAGAAGATAATAAAGTACTATCTGGGAGAAGATCCCATAATCCCGAACGTGCCGACTTATATCTGCGAGGAGGACGAAGCCAGAAAATACGTGCTCGACAATATAGAGAAGCTGGTAGTAAAGCCCGCGAACGAATCGGGAGGATACGGTATAGTGTTCGGACCCAAGGCGACAAAAGAGGAGCTGGCCCAAGCTAAAAGAGACATAAAAGCGGATCCCAGAAACTACATAGCCCAGAAGACAATGTCCCTCTCCCGGGCCCCCGTGATAGTGGACGATCACTTCGAGGGACGCCACGTCGATCTGAGGCCCTTCATTCTCTACGGAAAAGAGATATTCGTCCTGCCCGGAGGCCTTACCAGGGTGGCGCTGCGCAAAGGTTCGATGATAGTCAATTCGTCCCAGGGCGGCGGAAGCAAGGACACCTGGGTGCTTTCTTCCACAAAGAACGCCAAGGGCAAAGGAGGCAGAAAATCCTAAGTCGCGTCGCAGAATCTATATACTGGATGAGCCGCTACGCCGAGCGCGCCGGGAACACAGCGAGGCTTATAAGCGTAAACCTGGGCCTTGCCATTGACACCCATGATTCTGTTGAGCAGGAATGGGACCCCATAGTAAAAGTGACGGGGGACATGGGGCTCTTCAGAAGCCTTTACGACAGCACTACCCGGGAGAACGTAATAAACTTTATGGTCCTTGACCGAAACAACCCGAACTCCATCATCTCCTGCGTTAACTGCGCCCGTGAGAACGCAAGTTCCGTGAGAGAAATAATCTCCTCTGAGATGTGGCTTCTAATAAACCGCTTCTATCACAGGCTCAATAGCGACGAAGCCAGGCAGAAGCTGCTCGACAATCCCGGAAAGTTCTGCGAAGTGGCAAAAGTGCAGAGCCTTCTTTTTCACGGATCCGGGTACATAAGCATATCCCACGGCGAGGCGTGGCATTTCTCGGAACTCGGAAAGCAAATGGAACGGGCCGACAACACTTCCAGGATCCTCGACGTCAAGTACTACACCCTGCTTCCCAAGGCTGAACTCGTGGGAACGTCGATAGACAACATGCAGTGGATAGCCCTTCTTAAATCAACAAGCGCCCTTGAGACCTACAAGGCTAAGCATCAGCAGATATCAATAGGCAACGTGCTCGATTTTCTCATCCTTGATAACCAGTTCCCCCGCTCGATAATCTACTGCGTCGCACAGGCCGACGAGTCGCTTCACTGCATATCCAACAGCCCTGCCGGCTCCTATAACAACGAGACCGAAAAAGAGATGGGGAGGCTTTTATCGGACCTTCGATTCATAAGCGTCGGGGAGATAATACAGCGCGGAATGCACGAGTTCCTAAGCAGCTTCCAAGCCCACATAAACGAGGTCGGAAGCCGCATATACGACGATTACTTCGGCTACAGCGTAACAGACAGCGCTCTTAAGGACTTTGACGATATCTGAGAGGGAGAAAACAGATGACTTTCTGCGTGGGGATGAGACTGAAAGAAGGGATAATCGGGCTTGCCGACAACCTCATAATAACGGGAAACGAGGCCATACGGGCAAAGAAGGTCACCACCCACCGTGCCGGGGACAAGTCATTTTTCCTTATGACCTCGGGACTTCGCTCCGCGAGGGACAAGGCCATCACTTATCTTGACGAGGCCCTTGAGCACTCCCAGGAATCCCTTGACCGCCTCTACAAGGCAGTGAACATTTTCTCAAGAGAGCTTCGGAGGGTGAAAGAGGAAGACGGAGATGCGCTTTCCGAATCGGGATTTGCCTTCAACATGTACTCCATAGTAGGAGGGCAGTTCGAAAACGATCCCGAGCCCCAGCTCTTCCTCGTCTATCCCCAGGGGAACTGGATCAACGTGGGGACTACATCCCCCTACGTCATAATAGGCGAGTCGAAATACGGAAAACCGATAATAAAAAGAACCCTTACCTACGATACCAGCCTCGATGTCGCGCTTCGCATCGCATACCTCGCGTTCGATTCGAGCCGCATAAACGCCATAGACGTCGATTTCCCGATAGACATCATAGTCTACAGAAGCAATTCATTTTCCCTCGAGCAGTACAGGTTCAACGAGAACGAACTGGCAGACATATCCGATTGGTGGCAGGAGAGGCTCAGAAAATCGGCCGAGGAAATGCCCGCCGAATGGGTAAGAAAAATTCTTAACAGAAGTCCGAAAAGTGCTGCTTAGCATAGATCACAACACGACTTACTCCTACGGAAAAAAAGTGGTCCTGGCCCCTCACACCGTGAGGCTTCGCCCGAGAGACAACGGGGGGCAGATGACCCATATGTTCTCCCTCAGGACGGATCCCCCCGAAGCGGGAAGAAGCGTGAACTCGGACCTTGACGGAAACACTACCGTTACCTTGTGGTTTACGGGCGAGACAGACAGCCTCGCAATCGATACCAGCTGCGTCGTCGAGACGCTTCGGGAAAACCCTTTTGACTTCATAGTTTCCGACGTAAGGTTCCTTGATCTGCCGATGGAATACCCCCGCGAGCAGAAGGCAGCCCTTCGTCCGTACCTGGCGGTGAGCAAAAAAACGGCCCTAGCGGTCTCGCCGCTTCGCGAAGCGATTCTCTCGCAGACCATGGGGAAAACCACGGATTTTATTCTCTCGCTCTGCGAGCACATACACGATAATTTTCCCCACACGGCGAGAGAGCAGGGCGGCCCCTGGTCCGCGGAGAGAACCCTAAGGGAAAAAATGGGATCCTGCAGGGACCTCGTGGAACTTTTCGCGGCCGTATGCCGCTCGGTGGGTCTTGCGTGCAGACACGTAAGCGGCTATGCACTCAGCGCAAGAAGAAAAAAAGGAGAAGACCTTCACGCCTGGGCCGAGGTCTACATACCGGGCGGAGGATGGAGAGGATATGAT
Source organism: Thermodesulfobacteriota bacterium (assembly GCA_965204035.1). GTDB lineage: Bacteria > Desulfobacterota_D > UBA1144 > Nemesobacterales > Nemesobacteraceae > Nemesobacter. Next base: position 277,514 of record OZ241964.1, on the reverse strand, counting down.
CCTTCTTCGGGTCTCGCAGTCTCAGACCGTCACGTTGCGGTCGCAAGCGGCCCCAACCACGGGCTCATTGCCCCCGTTTCGGGAAGCTTCTACGGGGACGGAGCCGAAGTCGAACTCCGGTTCCGTGTAAGGGTAAGAGAAACGGGAAAACGCCAGAAAAAAGCCCTGGGACTTCTCTAGACGACAAAAATCCCACAGCAAGTCATCCTTAAAAGTCGTGCAATTGCGATTAAATTCATGCTATAATGGAAATTTCAGAGGAAGGCTAGCCCGCATTTCTCACAAGGTGGTATAGAAAAGGCCGTTGCCTGTGTTATAATATAAGTGAATCAGCACTTTACAACACAGGAGAACAACGGCCTTATGAGTACACAGTGTAACACGAACCAGCTCGAATTTCTACCCTTCAAAAGTTCCACAAGCAATGAAAGAACCCGAAGAGTCCTTGGGCGCTTCGACGCGGACAAAGTAAGTTCCGACGGCGGAGCGGTCCTGCTTCGCGAAGCGGAGCACCGTTTCAGGGTCATAAGAAGGTTAAGCGAGTGCTTCACGGATCACCGCGACCACCGCTACGTCACCCATTCCCTGTTCTCCATAGTGGCGCAACGGGTACTTGCCATCTGCTGCGGCTACGAAGACGTAAATGATCATGACCGATTCAGAAACGATCCCATGGCGGAGATGTTCTGCGGCACGTCATCTCCCCTTGCGGGCAAAAGCACGCTTAACCGCATGGAGTTAACCGGGTCTGAAGCGCAGCGCTACAAGAAGATAGTCGCGGACTTCGGTGCTATGGAAAGGCTGCTTGTGGACCTGTTTTTGAGGTTCCACAAGCAGAATCCGAAGAAGATAGTGCTTGACATAGACGTAACGGACGATCCCGTGCACGGGAACCAGGAGGGGAAGTTCTATCACGGTTACTACAGAAAGTACTGTTACGCTCCTTCCTACGTATTCTGCGGGCGCCATCTGCTTGGATGCAGGCTCAGGAAGGCCAATCAGGACTCCGCGGCGGGAGCGGTGGAGGAAATCGAGAGGATTGTCTCTGGGATTCGGAGGAAGTGGAAAAGGACTCGCATTATAATAAGGGGTGACTCGGGGTTCTGCCGGGACGAGCTTATGAGCTGGTGCGAGGAGAACGGGGTTGACTATATCCTGGGGATGGCAAGAAACTCCCGGCTGATGAAAAGGGTGAAAAAGGAGGTGCGCAACGCCTGCGTGGAACACAGGGAAACCCGCAAGGCTTCACGCCGCTTCAAAAGCTTCCGCTACTGCACCAAAAAAACCTGGTCTCGTGGACGGAGGGTGGTGTGCAAGGCCGAGCATCTTGAGAAGGGGAGAAACACCCGGTTCGTGGTGACGTCGCTTAAGCACGAAGAGTATTGCGCGAAGACTCTTTACGAGAAGATATACTGCGCGAGGGGGGAGATGGAGAACCGGATCAAGGCCCAGCAGCTTCAACTGTTCTCAGACCGCACTTCGACTCACTGGATGCGTTCAAACCAGTTGAGGATGTACTTCTCCGCCTTTGCCTACATACTGATGGAGTGCGTGAGGAGAGTGGGACTGAAGGGAACCCGCTACTCTATGGCGCAGTGCGATACCATAAGGCTTAAGCTGATAAAGATCGGCACTGTGGTAAGGACAAGCGCTCGGAGGGTGGTGTTGTCGTTCTCGGAGAGTTATCCGTACACAAACCTGTTCAGACAGGTGTTGTGGAAGCTTCAGGCAGTGCCGTTGCGTTGAGTCAGGGCTTATGAATCCGGCTGTCAGGTAAAGTCGGGGGACAGTTATGTCCGAATGCTGCTGAGAACTGTGATTCAGGTAAAAATCCCCCGAATTAACAGCGCTTTATCCGGAAAAATTCCTGCCCGGAGCGAATCCAGATGAAATACAGGAACTGATCCCTGAAATCCTTCCTCTCTTCTACCTTTGTGAGAAATGCGGGCTAGAAAGCTGATGGGCCGTAACGGCAAACTGTAGATCATACTATCGAAAAAAAGGGGGGAGGACTTCTCAATGGTTCCCAGAAAATTTAAATCCAGGTTAAAGGCTCTCTTAGGCACTTTCGCCGTGAGCGCAGTTCTTACTCTTATAAGCGGCGTCGCTGCAAACGCTCAGGATGCGTTCGGCGTAAGCAGCGTCCTGCTTGAGAAGATCACGGTCACGGCGCGAAAGCGGGAGGAACTGATTCAGAACGTTCCGCTCTCGGTAACGCATTTCAGCTCCGAAGAGATTGACGCCCTTAAGGTAAGGAACCTTGAAAGTCTGGCTGTAAAGATGCCCAACGTCGCGCTTGATGACATCGGCACCGTGGGAGGAATCGCCAACTTTTCCATTCGCGGACTCGGGATAAACAGCTCCATACCGTCCGTTGACCCGACCGTGGGAGTGTTCGTCGACGGCGTGTATTTCGGGGCCAACATCGGCGGCGCCCTGTTCGACACGCTTGATATCGAGAGCATCGAGGTGCTTAGAGGTCCGCAGGGAACGCTTTTCGGGCGTAATGTGACCGGGGGTGCGATACTCATCAACACGAAGAAACCCGGAGACACTCTGGAGGTGTCCTTTCGCACCTCTTTTGAGGGGGGAGGAGAGAGCCTCAACAGCTACTACATGGGCACGGTGGGAGGCCCTCTGGGCGAAACCGTTAGCGCCAGGATAACCGCGTACACAAACCAGGATAACGGCTGGTTCAAGAACCTCCACACCGGCAAAGCTTTCGGAGATTTAGACGTCCGAATAGTGCGGCCGGTGCTCGTCTGGGAGCCCACAGACGACCTGAACCTGGTACTCCGATACCAGTACGACAGCGTCGACGGCGACGGCCCCGCAGCACAGAACCACGCAAACGGATTCGGCGTCTCAAACGCGGCGGCTAACTTTGACCGAGACAGCCACGACTTCAGCATCAATAATGAAGGCAAAAGAGAAAACGAAGCTCATTTTTTCAGCGCCCAGATGGACTGGGACGTAGGTTTCGGCAACGGCACGATAACAAACATTTTCGGCTGGCGCGATTCAGAAACCTTCTCGTCAGTTGATCTCGACGCCTCGCCGCTTGAACTAATGAGCGCGCAGGCATGGAGCAATTACAGGCAGTGGAGCAACGAACTGCGTTACACGGGCAGGTTTTTTGAAAGGCTCAATGCTACCACGGGAGTCTATTACTTCAGCAACAAGATCAACTACCACGAGCACCGATCTCTTCTTACCGCCGCTATTGCGGCATCGGGTCTTCCCTTCCCGCCAGGGACGGACGTGTCCCAGTTCGGAGGCGGAAACTACGACGTTGAAACTCTGGGCCTCTTCCTCTCTCTTGACTATGATCTCACAAGCCAGCTGATGCTCACCGCGGGTACCCGGTACACGCGTGACAAAAGAGATGGCGAAATAGCTTTGATTCCCACCAGCAGTCCCCTTGCGCCGCTACCGTCTTGCAATATCGTCGAAGGTCCCGCCTGCGAGTTTGATTTCATAGATGAGGAGACATGGCACAGCTGGTCGCCCAAGGTCGGCGCCACTTATTACATAAGCGGCGAAGCCAACGTTTACGGGCACTGGACCAGAGGATTTCGCTCCGGAGGCTACAACCTCCGCAACCTTTCGCCCATCCACTCCCCGGGACCGTACGATGAAGAGACAATCGACAGCTTCGAGGCCGGATTCAAGGTCACAAAAGACCGCGGCCGTCTATACGGAGCAGCCTTCTACAACATGATTGATGACATGCAAAGGGAAATTAACTTTCCCGACCCAGCACTCGGTATAGTTCAGTTGATCGACAACACCGCCGATGTTGAGGCCTACGGCTTTGAGCTTGACGGCCTGTTCGCCATAGCGGAGAACCTGTTCGTGATCGGCTCCGTAGGGTACGTCAATCCCGAGTACACCAAAGTAAAAGAGGACCTTAATCGAGACGGGACTCTTGACGTAAAAGATCTAGCTTTAGAGCTTCCCCGCGCCGCGAAGTGGACTTACAGCGTGGGACTTACCCACGACACGGGAGCAACCAGCTGGGGGCGGATGACGTCCCGAGTAAGCTACGCTTACCGCGACAAGTCATACTTCACCGATGACAACAGGGGCCATATACTGGAGCAGAACATACTTGACGCCGGGATTGACATCATTCCCGCAAACGGCCGGTTCTCGATCGGCCTTTACGGCAAGAACCTGCTTGACGAAGTCAAGCATGGGGGCGACAGCACGCTGCCCAGCACCTTGGGCCTTCCGCCTCTGTCAGCACCTCTTGGCGGCACGTTCTCACCGCTTGCAAAAGGCAGAATCTTCGGAGTTCAGCTGACCTACCGGCACAAGAGCTGACGGACCGGCAATTGCGCCCCGGGGCGATCATGAGTGGCCGCAGTCGCGGTGGGTGAAACGAGAATTCCCGGGCGGAAATCCCTTCTCCACACCTGAGACGTTCTTGCGTCTTTAGGAGATTTTTCAATCCCGGGTACTGCTGTCTTCTTTTCGGCCCCGAAACCCGAATTCTCATATATGATTATCCTTGGGTGTTGTAATAAAAACCCCGGTTGCTATATAATGTTTTTTTTCGCAGAAAGGAGTTTTTCATGAACAGTTCAGCCCAGAGGGCGGAAATACTGGTCGAGGCCCTCCCCTACATAGAGGCGTTTCACGGCAAAACCGTCGTGGTCAAGTACGGCGGAAGCATAGCCAGGGCGGATCTTTCGAATTTCGTGCGCGACCTCACACTGATGAAGTACGTCGGGATAAAACCGGTAGTAGTGCACGGAGGAGGACCCCAGATCCAGGAGCATCTCGACACTCTGGGAATAAAATCCGACTTCATAGCAGGACTCCGCGTTACCAGCCGAGAGGTAATGGAAGTGGTCGAGATGGTGCTAGTCGGAAAGATAAACCAGCAGATCGTAACGTCGATAAACCGCCACCAGATGGGAACGGTGGGGCTCTCGGGCAAGGAAGGAAAGCTTATAAAGGCTAAAAAGTTCGACCTTCAAAAATTCGCCGCCGGACATGGTATAGATATTCCCGAGAACGCGGACCTCGGCTATGTGGGCGAAGTTCACGAAATAAATCCCGAGGTGATCAGGACGCTTGAAGGCGAGAATATCATTCCGATTATAGCTCCCATAGGGTGCGGGGAGGACGGAACCACCTACAACATAAACGCGGACCACGTGGCGGGGAAGATAGCGGGAGCGCTTCGCGCCGCAAAGCTCATACTGCTGACCAATGTTGACGGCATCCTGGACAAGAAAGGGAAGCTCATATCCTCCGTGACTAAAAAGCAGGCCGAGAAACTTATCAGGAACGGGACGATAAACAGCGGAATGATTCCCAAGGTAATGTGCGCGCTTGAGGCTCTGGAAGAAGGGGTCAGCAAGGTGCACATAATAAACGGGGGAGTAAAGAGGGCTCTCATACTCGAGCTTCTTACCGATCTGGGAATAGGGACGGAGATAACCCTTTGAGGCCAGGGAAAATGGAAGACCCGCGGGAAAAATACCTGATGGAGACCTACAGCCGTCTTCCCATAACAATGCGGAAGGGAAGCGGTTCGTGGCTCTGGGACACGGAAGGGAAGAAGTATCTTGACTACACGACCGGGATAGCCGTTAACAACCTCGGGCACTGTCATCCCAGAATCACGGACGCCATAACATCCCAGGCCGCCACTCTGGTTCACACCTCGAACCTCTTTAACATAGAAAACCAGAGCGCACTCTCCGAGATGCTCGTTTCAAACTCGTTTGCGGACAGGGTGTTTTTCTGTAACAGCGGAACCGAAGCCGTTGAAGGTTCGATAAAGCTCGCCAGGAGATGGGGAGCGCAAAACGGCGGAAGATTCGCGGTCATTTCAACCGAAGGAGCTTTTCACGGAAGGACTTTCGGGGCGCTCAGCGCCACGGAATCGGAAAAATACAGGGAGGGCTTCTCCCCTTTCCTTGAGGGATTCCACTTCGCTCCCTACGCGGACCCCGGGGCGATAGCCCGCCTGGCCGCCGAGACAAACCCCTGCGCGGTCATTCTCGAGCCGGTGCAGGGAGAAAACGGAGTCATCGTTCCGCCCCCGGGATACCTGAGGCAGGTAAGGGAAATCTGCGGGGAAAGCGACATGCTGCTCATACTTGATGAGATCCAGGTCGGGATGGGAAGGACAGGAAAACTGTTTGCGTATGAACACGAGGACATAAGGCCCGACATAGTGGCGCTCGCAAAGGCTCTCGGCGGAGGAGTGCCGTGCGGAGCGGTTCTGGCCACGGAGGATGTGGCGAAGCACTTCACCCCCGGAGCGCACGGAAGCACTTTCGGCGGAAATCCACTGGCCGCGGGAGCAGCCTGCGCAGCAATGGAAACGATACTTCAGGAAAATCTGGCCGAAAGAGCACGAGAGCTTGGAGACTATTTTCTCGGCAAGCTTGAAGATGTCAGGAAAAAATATTCCGAGCATATAAGAGAAGTAAGGGGAAAGGGGCTTATAATCGGGGTTGAGTTTTCAGACGCGACCTTCGCGCGGGACTGTTTTTCGGTCTCAGTTAAAAACGGGCTTCTAGTTATACTTACCGTCGAGCGCGTGTTTCGGATTCTTCCTCCGCTTACCACGAACGAGGAAGAGATTGACTTTGCCGTCGCTGTCATAACGAAATCCATCGAGGAGGTAGTTTCTAGTGGGTAGGAATCTTCTTGCCGTCTCAGACCTTGAAAAAAACGAGATCAGGGAAATAATCCGCCGCTCCGGCGAACTGAAGGAACTAAAAAAACAGGGCGTGAGCCCAAGAAGTCTCGCGGGCATGTCGGTGGGTCTTCTTTTTGAAAAACAGTCGACCAGGACAAGACTTTCCTTCGAAGCGGGCCTTTTCGACCTAGGCGCCCAGGGGATTTACATGAATCCGGCAGATACCCAGCTCGGAAGAGGGGAAACCATAGCCGACACGGCGAAGATCCTCTCCTCCTACCTTGACGGGATAATAATAAGAACCTACGGACAGGAAAAAGCCCTCGAGCTCGCGGAGAACTCGACAGTCCCCGTGATAAACGCCCTTACCGACCTTGAACATCCAACGCAGATAATCTCCGATCTTTTTTCAATCTCGGAGCAGGGAATAAATCCCGAGAAGTTCAAGCTTGCCTTCCTCGGCGACGGAAACAATATAGCCAATTCCTTCGTAGCCGCCTCCGCGATAATGGGCTTTGACCTTTCGCTTGCAGTTCCCCCGGGACATGAGCCCAACCCGACGATTATGGGCAAGGCCTCGGAACAAGGAAACTCGGAAATTGAAGTCACCCACGACCCCGCCTCCGCGGTAAGGGAAGCCGACGTGATCTACACCGACGTCTGGGTAAGCATGGGTGAAGAGGGAAAAGGCACCCAGATTTTCAGGCCCTTTCAGGTAAACGAGAAACTTCTTTCCTTCTGCCGCAAAGAGCCCTTGATAATGCACTGTCTTCCGGCCCACAGGGGAGAAGAGATAACCGCAGGAGTAATGGACAGTTCCAGCTGCATCGCCTTCACTCAGGCTGAGAACAAGCTTCACGCGGGAAAGGCCATACTTGAATTCTGCCTTCTTGATTAGCCGACCCGGACTCGGTTCCACTGCATTCGGCCGGGAAAATCAACGCTCACGATTGAATCCAGCGTTCGACCGGCTGTGATAAAAACTCCTCGACCGCGATCCCGTCTCCCCCCACCAGAAGTTTTCGTACCGACGGGAATTTTTTCTCAAAAGCAGCCATCCCGGGCAACGAATCGCCCGACCGACCGCTTTTCACCTCGATAGCGGTCAGCACATCTCCCGCGCGCACGATGAAATCCACTTCCCGGCTGCGCTCCCGCCAATAAAAAACCTCGCACGTGCCGCCGGCTTGCGCGTTAACCAAATAAGCCCCGACCGCGCTTTCGACAAGCCTTCCCCAGAACTGTCTGTCCGCAAGCGCCTGCGCCATGGTAAACGGGGAGGTGGCTGTCATAAGTGCGGTATTTAGAACCTGCAGCTTAGGGATGGAACTTCTCTGCCTCACTTTGGCGCCTGAGTATTTCCCCAGGCAAGTGAGCATCCCTACCGCTCCGAGTAGATCAAGGTAGTGGGCGAGCGTGACGGTATTGCCTCTGTCCTGCAACTGTCCGAGCATCTTGGTGTAGGAAAGTATCTGTCCCGAATACGTGCAGCCGAGTTCCAGCAGGCGTCGCAGAAGTGCCGGCTTGTCCACCCGAGAGAGAAGCAACACCTCTCGCGAAATAGTCGTCTCAATAAGAGAGTCGCGTATGTAGCGCTTCCACCGGTCTGAATCTCCCACCAGCGGCAAGGCCCCCGGGTAAGCCCCGTAAAACAGATACTGGTCAAGCGTAAAGTCGAAAGCTTCTCGGATTTCAGAAAAACTCCAGTGTGGCAGGTGGAGAAGTTCGAAACGGCCCGCCAGACTTTCGGTCAAGCCGCGCCCGAGCGCAAGCGGAGCCGATCCTAGAAGTACCACCTTGAGTTTGCGGTGTTTTCTCGAGTCTTCATCCCAGAGATACTTAATCATTTCCGCCCAGTGCGCCACCTTCTGCACCTCGTCCAGAATGAGAATAGCCCCCTCTCCCCCTGACTCGGACTCAAGCAGTCGCGCCACCTCCCACTGTTGCTCGATCCACTGCGTGCCACGTAACGTGGGCACATCGGCACTAGCAAAGTTACAGGGCAAACCGATAGACTCCGCCACTTGGGTAACCATGGTGGTTTTACCTACCTGCCGTGCTCCCGAAATAATCTGCAGGAAACCCCGCGGTTCCCGAAGACGGCGGATCAGTTCTTTTGCGTAAGGACGCACAAATGTCTTTTTACTCATAGCAATGAGTTATTTTACTTAATATATCTAGCAAATGGAAGCACCATTTTAAAACAGAGGAAAAATGGCTTCTGAAGTCTGGCTAACGCAGAAACTCCTTTACGTTGCGCGCGGCCTGTTTCGTCATGCCCTTTATGGAGGCAAGTTCCTCGGTGGTGGCCCCTTTTATCTTCTCCACGCTTCCGAAGTGATTAAGAAGCAGGAGTTTTCTCTTTTTTCCTATGCCCGGAACGCCGTCCATCTGAGAAGCCAAGGTCTTCCCTTTTCTTAATTCCCTGTGATAGGTAATCGCGAAGCGGTGCGCCTCGTCCCTTACTCTCATCAGGAAGTAAACGCCCTTCTTGTTTGACGAAAAATCGCAGGGTTCGCCTTCTCCGTGCACGTAAATCCTGTCAACCCCGCCCCGGCCCTCGGTTTTCGCTATCGAGGCAAGATCGACCTCGTTTTCCACGCCGCAGTCCCGAAGCGCCGCGTAGGCGGCGTTAAGCTGTCCCTTCCCTCCGTCTATAAGCATGAGATCCGGAAGGTCCCAGTTATCATCCCCCGCCCGAAGAGCCCTCCTGTAGACGACCTCGTACATCGACCGGAAATCATCCTGGCCCGAAGTGGCCGTGATCCTGTACCTTCTGTACCTGTCCCGCTCAGGCCTCGCGTTTCGGAACCTGACGAGCGAAGCAACCGTCTGCTGCCCCTGAATGTTCGATATGTCGAAGCACTCTATGGCATAAGGAACCCGTTTTATCCCGGCCGACTTTCTTATACCTCGAAGAAGTGTGCCCTGCTTGGCCTTTTCCTCGGCTTTTCTCGAAAAACTCTCCCGCGCGTTTTTCATCGCGAAACGCACAAGCTCGCTCTTAGGCCCCCTCCGGGGAGTATCGACGTAAACCCGCTTCCCCTTTTTCTCGGTAAGCCACTCCGAGTACCCCTCGCGGTCCCTTATGGAAAGAGGCAGGAGAACTCTCTTTGGAATATAGTGATCAGAGAAATAAAATCTGCCGAGAAATTCCCTCACGCATTCCGCCTCATCGCCGTGGGGGCTTTTTACGGAAAAATCGAGCTTGTCGACCACCGAGCCGCCCCTTGAGAGCAGGACGGTAAATTCGTAGTTCTCGGAGTCCCTGTAAAAACCCACTATGTCCATGTCTTCGAACCTCGAGGAAGTAACCTTCTCTATCTCGGCGTTTTCCTTCAGGCTTACAATCTGATCCCTGTAGTAGGCGGCGTTTTCATACCTTCCCTCCTCTGAGGCTCTCTCCATCATCTCCCTGATCATTCTCACCAGTTTTTTCCTCTCGCCCCGAAGGAACGACGCGGCCTGGCTTACGAGCTCCCCGTAGTCCTCCTCCGAGATCTTGCCCGCGCAGGGGCCCGAGCAAAGCTTCATAAAATAGTTAAGACAGGGGCGGGTTCTGTGCCTTTCGAACTTGCTCTGGGTGCAGTCCCTGAGAGGAAAAAGCCTGTGGACTAGGTTTACCGTGCTCTTAAGAAACTTGCCCGAGGCGAACGGGCCGAAATAAAGCGCCCCGTCGTCCCGTATTCTCCTCGTGCGAGAAAGCCTGGGAAACCTCTCTCCCACCGAGAGGCGAAGAGACGAAAACGTCTTGTCGTCCTTAAGACGTATGTTGTACTTCGGCTTATGACGCTTTATAAGGGAGTTCTCGATGAAAAGGGCTTCGCTTTCCCCCTCGGTCACCACGTAGTCGATCGAGTCGACTTCCCTTACCAGATACGGTATCTGTCCCCTGTCGCTTCCCCTCTGGAAATAGGACATCACCCGGGTACGAAGGTTCTTGGCCTTGCCTATGTAGACAGGGGTGCCGCCCGCCCCTTTCATTATGTAAACCCCGGTTGTGGAGGGAAAAGATTCGGAAAGCTCAAGAATTTTTTCGCGCATGAGATGCAAAAAATCAAAAGCCGCTATGTGTCAAGTCCAGGAAGCTTTTTAACTCAATCATCCAAGTATATTTTAAATGATTTTGAGAATACTTTTCAGATTATAAAGCTATAAAAACAGTACTGAACCAGCGTGAAAATTGCTGGAGGTCCGCATTGAAAGGAGGAATTCAGGCGGGACAGCCCTTTAATAATCCACGGCCTCAAGATATCTGCTGGAATGTTTTATTCGTCTTTTTCAGTTCGATTAAAACCACTGAAATCGTAACCAGCGTATTGATGGCGAGCAGAATCAGATCTATGCGTAAACCCATTATCATTTTCGGCACGAGCCCGAAAAGCGACAGTAAGAACACAATCAGGCTGATAACTGTAACAACCGGGATTACGGAATTGAAGCTTCTTCCCTTGCATAGAATTGCGGTAAGAACCATAGGTGCCATGAGAGCAGTCCCCATGAATCCCGACACAGCAAGAGATATGATTCCCTGAGAACTCTTCATAGCAACAATGAAAGAGGCTATGCAGAATACCAGTATAACCAGCTTCACAAAAACAATGGGAGATACTTTTAGCTTCCTGCTAAACCTGCCAAGAGCATTGTTAATCTCAGATCCAAGAGCGAAAAACTGAGAGTCAGATGTGGACATAGCTGCCGCCAGAATACCTATCAAGGCAACGGCACCTATAACAGGATTCTGTTCAAGTATCAGTTTGCCAATGAACTCCGGACCCGTTTTAGCCGGTATTGCAATTGCGCCGTATAAACCAATTATAAGCCCCGCTATCAGAAGCAGGAAGGTGAAAGACGCGTGCAAAACCGGAATTTTGCGTCTTTCGTTCAAACCCTTCAGGATGCTGAGCCTAGAGGTCAACTGAGGTTGAGACACAGGCAGCAGCACAATTGATATAAATCCCGCAATAAGCCACTGAACCGATAACAACCCCTTGGGACCGGGAGCAGATAACAGTGCAGGCTCCTCCTCCGCTACGGCTTGAACTAATTTTCCAAGACCTCCAAAGTTATCCAAAACAATAAATGCCATTATCCATATAACGGTAAACAGCACAACTCCCTGGAGTGAATCACAGTACATAATGCCTCTGAGCCCTCCTATGGAAGAGTACAGATACATAAGAAACAGTATAATGACAGCCCAACCCCACTGGGGAACTTCATAGGGGACAATGTGGGCCAGAATGCCCGACGCTCCTTTTATTTGAATTGCTATGTAGGGAACGAGAAATATGACAAGACCCAGAACATACACGAAAACTCCACGGGTACTAAAAGTCTCACGTATCAGATCCGATATGCCCCGAAAATCCGTTGAAGAGATCCTTTCCCTTAATTTCAGTGAGAGCCAGAGCGTGAAAACAGCTAAGGCCATATCGGTAACGCCAAGAAATATCCACGTTCCCACGCCGTGTACGCGGAAGAAATTGGGCATCCCTATCAATATGAATGTACTGTAGAGGGTTGCAAAAAAGGTTAAGAAGCCAATTATAGTTCCAAGACTGCCGCCCGCAAGAAGGAATTGGTACTCATCCCCCTTGTTTTTCCTGTTTCCTATGACAGCGAGGGTTATCAGCACTGCAAGATATACCAGTGCAACTACAACAAATGCCATTCCCCTGTTCATGTCTATTTCTTCCTCTTATATAAGCAGACTACTCTTGGCTACTAGACGTAAGCATTGCCAGAATAAGCAGCACATATATGGAGAGCGATATTCCCAACCCAGCCCACAGAGTCCTGGGAAGTCCCAGAAAATATGGCTCCGCCACTCCATAGGGGATTACCAGAGGAGTAAAAGACACCGCTGACAAAATAGATACCGCCACCCCAAAGAATATCCATCGATTCTTATTATTCATATCTGAAACACAACTGCCTATTAACGCTGGTTTCCGAAGAAACCAACCTGCTAAATCTACAAAAAGTGTCAAACAAATTAAAAGTAACTATAAATTTCTTTACAATTATAAACAAGTTAAATCAATAACGAGGGATTTGCGCTTATATAATTTTCGGGGTTGAGATTTACGAAACGAGAGCGGCGACGGTTCGTATTTCAGCAACCTCAAAACCATATTGCCCGATTCATGCGGAACGCGATGCCGATTTCCCGAAGAATCACCAATCCCGACCAACCGCGGACACAGCAATCCCCTCAGGGTTAGCTTCTGTTTAAATTGTTTTGTGAACAGGCAGAGAAGCGCTCTGAGCTTGAGGATATTTCTGGTGCAGGATAATCCTCTTTTCAGGTATCGCAACAGTGATTAAATAGAAATCGTCCTCTTCCCTTCGGCCGTCTGATGCATTTTGAGGTGCTCCATGAACTTTCTCATGCTGTCTAGGTCCATCCGGTTTACATCTTCTGCCCTCGGCATATCATTTAAAAACGAAGTTGTGGAGTGGGAACGCCGACACAACCTGATCATATCAACCATGACCGAATCCGGTCTGACTTCTGGCCTTGCGCAGGAAAACCCATCGGTCAGACCGTGAACCCGATTATATCCGACTAGTTCCAACCGGCGCGGATTATAACAAACGCTGTCGCACCGCGGGAAAGTCGCGCTCGCACGTCAAAACAATTTCACGGCGAAGAAATAATAATCCCCATTCTTAACAACTGTTCTTTTTACTTCCTGACCGGCTTCTCAGGCAAAAGGCAAAAGACAGGGAAAATACCACCAGAAGCAGGTTAACCATGCCTCCTCTCCGGGAATCGCTTCCCTCACCGGCAATGGCGCACCCGCCATCACTGTCGCCGTCCATTTTCGGATAGATGCCGGAACCGAAAATGTAAAGAGGTGAATCGGGACCGCCTATCCTTGCTCCTTCAACATAGGATATCTTGGGCGATGTTCCAGGGGATCTCCCAGCCTCATTAACCTCATCTCCCTCTATATCCGGATCATCCCATTTATATTCTACAAAACCGCCCTTTCCATCTTCTCCCGCGGCATCCAGAATAAGGGCTGACACATCTTTGTCGTCTTCATCCAAAATCTTTTCGAAAAGGGTGCCCGTAAGTTCAGGATTGTTTCCGTTAAGAACTACTACGGGACCCGGACCCTCAACGCTCATAACAAACAGATATACAGAGCGGTGGTTCCACGGTCCTTCTACAGTAAGACAGAATGAGCTTAGCCTTTTTCTCCTAGCCTCTTCCATAGATTCTCCTACTTGTAATATATAATCCCCAGAAAGCCTAATTGCCTCCCTTACAAATTCTTTCATGTCTTCTTTATTCTGACTCTCATACACTTGGGAAGCTGTTACTTCAGGAAACTTTAAGAGGCTTGGGTCGTCGCATCTGAGGATATTTAGTATGGCTGGGTCGTTCACGTCATGATCCAAACCGGCAATTAGAATGAACCCGGTATCAAGGTTTGCAAATTCCACATTAACGGCGCATGCCCATCTCGTCATTCCTTCAGGGGCGTCATATTGCTCACAAGAGAGAGTTTCGACTCCTCTCTTTTCCTCGTTAAACTTCGCCAACACTGAATTAACCAAACTTCTTACAGGTCTAATCTCGTGAATCAATCGAAGGTGTAGGGACTTGAAATACTTGCCATGATTTGACACGAGACCATCACTATTCAGCTCAATCAGGTAAACCGACTTATACCTCCAGACCCCTTCCTCCCTCATCTCCTTGTAAAGCACTGAAAGCTCATTGGAGGGTACAGTTAAAACCCCGCTAGAAGGATCAGTGGTCAATTGTGACACATGTCGATGTGCATGCAGCAAGAAGTCTCGCATCGCTTCCTCGGTGTTAGAGTCATACGCTTCCTTCGCCGTCGTCTGAGGACCGTCATGCGAAGAACCATCTTTAAAATCATGAGCCAGCGCGGACATGACAGGAAACAGAACCGACATCAGAAATACAGTTGCAACTGTAACACTACGAAAATTTTTCATAACAACCTCCTTTATAAACCTAAGCCGACACTAAGAATCTGTTTTCTCCTCATTGCAAACTTCCCGTATGGCGAGCGCACCTATCAACAGAGAACGCAAAGGCGCAGAAACGCATTTATGGAAGGAGCAGGGGGAATCACGGGGCTCCCCCTGTGAAATCAGGGTTTTACTGGAAGCAAAATGGGGGGGGGGGTGCAGAGATAAACTCCCGTTGAACCGGGCTATTTCTGTGTGCTAAATTTTTCATTGAAACACTTTACCCCTGATTGCAGACTTTACGCATTGGGAACATCCGGTTAACCCAAGCGTACGTATTCAGTATAGCATAAGTATAGTGAATGTTTCAACCCTCTCTACACCTTCTCTACACCTTGCTTCAGCAGTTGAGGCGCACTGCAACCGATTCGGTCTTGGGGTGGAATTCCTGGTCTTTGGTAGAAATCAGGCGGTTTTCAAGGGTTTGGATGTCTGATTGCGGGGCAAAAAGTTTTTGGCGAGCACGAAACCCGTTGTTCCATAAAGCGTATTCAACATCGCAAATTCCTCATAACCTCTTCATATGTAAGTACCGTTTTCCCGATATTGATGTAACTGAAAAAATGATTTTGCCATTTGATCCTTTTAGTTATACCCGCAACAGGCAGGGTAAAAGCAATCGAGGCTGACGCTGCCGGAGTTTTCTTTTAGAAAAGCTCATCTCTCCTTTCTTGATACTTATATTCCCATGCGTTAGGATTTCCCTTAACCATGAAGACCAGCACCCTTTACCTTGAAACCTACGGCTGCCAGATGAACGAGTACGACTCGGACAGGATACAGAACGCCCTCGGCGCCAGTATCACCGAAAACCCCAAAGAGGCCGACATAGTCATCGTAAACACGTGCGCCATAAGGGAAAAGGCCGACCAGAAGGCCCTCAGCAGCCTCGGGCGCTTCAAGCACCTCAAGGCAAAAAACCCGGAGCTTATAGTCGGGGTGTCAGGGTGCGTGGCGCAGCTCTACGGAGAGGATCTCATCCGCAGGATGCCGCATCTTGATTTCGTCCTCGGACCCCGCGCGATTCCGGAACTTCCGCGGCTTATAGAAGAGATAAAGGAGAAGAAATCAAGGCCCGTTGAAACGTCCTTCGATGTGGAAGAGCCCTTTGAGGTACTCCCCTATCACCAGGAGGGAAAACCCACGGCGTTTGTCTCCATTCAGCAGGGGTGCAACAAAAAGTGCGCTTACTGCATAGTGCCCACGGTAAGGGGCTCCGAGGTTAACAGGCCACTTGAGGACATAATCGCCGAAGCGCGCTACCTTATCGCAAAGGGAGTGAAAGAAATAACCCTCATAGGACAGACGGTGAATTCGTGGAAGCTCGGCGGGCTTAAGTTCGGGGACCTGCTTCTGGTGCTCGGGGAGCTTGACGGTCTTGAGAGAATAAGGTTCACGACCTCTTATCCCAGAGACATAACGAAAAAAATGGTGGAGGCAATGGCAGACGTGCCCAAGGTATGCCGTCACATTCATCTGCCCGTCCAATCGGGCTCTGACAAGGTGCTGAGGCTCATGAACAGGACCTACACAAGGAACTGGTACATAGATTCGGTTAACAGGCTCAGGGACGCCATGCCAGACATAGCCGTGTCTTCTGATATAATAGTAGGGTTCCCCGGGGAAACAGAAGATGACTTCGAGGAGACGATGAGCCTCGTCGAGAAAGTGGGTTTTGACAGCTCATTTTCGTTTAAGTACTCACCACGCCCCGGAACGGTGGGGGAGGATCTTTGGAGATCTGGAGAAAGGGTGGAAGATTCGACTGCGGGCCAGAGGCTCACGCGCCTTCAGGAACGCCAGCGGGCAATTACTCTTTCGAAGAACGCGCAGAGAATAGGCAAATTCGAGCAGGTGCTGGTTGAGGATGCGAGCAGAAACGACTCCTCGTGGCTTTCCGGGAGAACCGAGCACAACAGGATAGTGAATTTCCCCGGAGAAAAAGAGCTTATCGGAAAAATGGTGGACGTAAGGATAACTGAAGGACTTGCGAATTCGCTTAGAGGACAATATCTGAATTAGCACAGGGAGGGAGAAAAAATGTTTCTTGAGATGAAAGTTTCCTGCATAGTCGCCGACCCTTTTACCGATATGCCCGTCGTCATTCTGAATGAAGAGGAAGGGGAAAGGAGTCTTCCGCTTTGGATAGGATTCGAGGAGGCAAGCGCAATAGCAATGGAGATCAAGAAAACTCCAAGACCGAGACCCCTCACCCACGATCTTCTGAAAAACGTAATCGCCGCCACCGGCTACGAGGTCATTGAAATAGAGATCACGGAACTTCGGGAAAACACTTTTTACGCCCGCCTTCGCATCAAGAAAGACGGAGAGGAACTCCTTGTGGACTCCCGCCCGAGCGACGCCATAGCGATAGCGCTCAGGACCGGCTGTCGCATCATGGTTGACGAAGAGGTGATAAAAGCCGCTCTCAGCGTAAAAGTCGGCGATAAAGGCCAAAGCGCAGGCGATGTCCTAGAAGACATACCGGATGAGGATTTCGGCAAGTACAAGATGTGATCAGCGGTTGCGGAGCATATACTCCTCAAGGAATTTTCTGTCTCCCTCGATCACATCGAAGACCTCCCCGCAGCGCTCACATTCTATGTTGATCCGCCTCGGCGGGTAGCTTATCCCGCAACTCATCACGAACCAGCCGAAAAAAGAGTACCTCTGCTTCGGAACCACCCAAGGATCCCCGACGGAGTACCCGCAGGCACAGACCATAGTTTCCCGTGCAGGAGAGCTCATACATAAACCACGCGAGCGCAGATCTCCGCCCCCCGCTCTAGATGCCGTGGTAGCCCTCTTCTCCGTGATCCGTTATGTCAAGACCCTGGCTCTCTCCATCCTCATCGACCCTGAGTCCTACGAGCATGTCAACAATCTTGAGCACTATATAGCTTACTATAGCGGTGTAAACGACTGCGAATATGCCTCCGTAGACCTGTATGCCGAGCTGCGCGCCTATGTCCAGGTCCGCGATCGACCCGCCGTAAGAAGTCGACGCGAAAATCGCAACCAGTATAATTCCGACAAGGCCTCCGACTCCGTGGACTCCCACAACATCAAGCGCGTCATCATACCTGAAACGGAACTTGACGTAGGTGGCCGCTATGTAGGCAAGCACGGAAGACGCGCATCCTATTACTATGGCTCCAATCGGTCCCACGGTGCCCGAGGCGGGAGTTATCGCCGCAAGACCAGCGATGGCCCCAGTCGCGAAGCCAAGAGCACTCGGCTTGCCCGACCTCACGCTTTCCAGGAATATCCAGGTGAGAGCGGCAACGCACGGGGAAATCTGGGTCACGACAACAGCCATGGCCGCCTGTCCCCCCGCCGCAAGGGCGCTTCCTCCATTGAATCCGAACCATCCAACCCAGAGCATCGCGGTTCCTATCATTGTAAGAGTGAGGTTGTGCGGAAGCGGAAGTTGTCTGGGATAGCCCCTCCTGGCCCCGACCAGTATCGCTGCCACAAGGGCCGCGGTACCCGCCGTGATATGGACGACTATTCCGCCTGCAAAGTCAATCACTCCCATGTCTCCAAGGTAGGAACCCTCTCCTCCCCAGACCATATGCGCGATCGGGAAGTAGCAGAATATCACCCACAGAGCGCTGAACAGAAGCATGGCCGAGAACTTCATTCTCTCCGCAAACGCCCCGATTATAAGTCCCGGGGTAATGATTGCAAAAGTAAGCTGGAAGGCGAAGAACAGGACTTCCGGAATCGTTCCCGAAAGAGTATCAAGGCTCACCCCATGTAGAAACGCCTTTGAGAAACCTCCCACAAAGGCATTCACCCCAAGCTCCCCCGCTACCATGCCGGTGGTGTCAAAAGCCATGCTGTAGCCGAAAAACGTCCATATAACCGTCACTACAGCGGTAATGGAAAAGCACTGCATCAGCACCGAAAGAACATTTTTTTTGCCGACCAGCCCTCCGTAGAAAAGCGCAAGTCCGGGAATCATCATGAAAAGAACAAGCCCGGTTGAAATCAGTATCCAAGCGGTATCGCCCGTATCAAGTTCGCTCGCCGAAGCGGGGTCGGTAAAAGAAAAGAAAGCTAAAACAAAAAAGAAAACCAAAAGTGAAAGCGTTTTTTTTAAACTCATCGCACACTCTCCTCCTCTTATTCCGTGTTCAACCCGCTAAGTATATCACATAATGGGACCGTAAAAACGAAACTTCAGAATCTCTCATCGAGCATGCGCAACTGCTCCGGGGAAAGTCTCCATCCCGAGCCCCCGCAGTTCTCGACCGTTCTCGCCACCGAATCCGCCTTGGGAATGGCGATTACGTTCTCCCGGCAAACACACCAGTTAAGGGCAACCTGAGCCTCCGTCTTCCCGGTCTCGGCCGCTATCCGGGACAAAATCCTGCCCCCAGGGCGGCAGAGCCTTCCTGCGTCAAGCGGTGTGTAGGCCATCACGGTTACGCCGTTATCCAGACAGTAGGGAAGCAGCTCTTTTTCTATATCTCTTGATCTGAGGTTGTAGAGCACCTGGTTTGAGACTATGGGGTAGTTGGGAAAATAGTGCTGGGCCTCGCGCATCTGCCTCGCGGAAAAATTGCTCACCCCGACGTAGCTCACGCATCCGCGGTCAACCAGCTTCTCAAGCGCCCTCATCGTCCCTTCTATGGGATAGGCGGGATTCGGCCAGTGTATCTGGTAAAGATCTATGCGGTCCGTTCCAAGCTTCTCAAGACTCGCCTCGCAGGACCTGAGCACGCTGTCGTGGGCAAGATTCCTTCCGGAAACCTTGGTCGCTATAATGACCTCGTCCCTGAAGGGCCGCACGGCCTCGCCGACTATATCCTCCGTGTAGTACCCCTCGGCGGTGTCTATAAGCGAAGCCCCGAGCTTGATGCCCGCCCTCAGAGGTTCCACTCCTCCCTTGTAGTTCCACGTGCCGAGTCCGATCTCGGGAACGAGAATTTCCGTGTTTCCAAGCTTCTTAAAATTCATCCTGCGCAGTCCTTACGCTTTGTGCCGCGAAGCTTCTTATCTCGGAATTCTTTTTCCGTAACCGTCCAGATGAAAAACCTGGTCCGGACTTTTCCTCAACTTCCCGGTAGCGACCCGCCTTTTGTCAAAGTAACCGAACGGAAGCACGGTAAGAACATCAAGCTCTTCCGGCACTCCAAGATACCTTTTAAGCTCTTCCTTCTCTATTCTTCCTATCCAGCAGGACCCGAGTCCGTGGCTCCACGCCACTAAAACCATGTTCTGCGCAGCCCTGGTGCCGTCGATCTGGTGCCACTTGCTTTGCGGATCCACCAAGAGCACCACCGCGAAGGCCACCTGCACGATGAAGCTGCCGCTTGTGCAGTACTTTCCCATTTCCCGGAGCATTGCGCGGTCTTTTATAAGCACAAATTCCCACGGTTGATTGTTGTGGGCACTCGGCGAGAGCCTCCCTGACTCCATGACCTCCATGATGACTTCGTCCGGGACTTCCCCGGCGTGGTAACTTCTTACGGAACTAAGCGATCTTACGCAATCGTAAACGTTCATAACCGCCTCCACCTGCGAATTGATTGAAGGTTAGTATACCGGCTTTGACCTTACGGCAGAACAGGAAATACCCACTCTAAACGAGTCCTCCGCCCCGCTATGTCCAGACAAGCCTGGATTTCCCTCTGGTCAGGGAAGCAACTTTCTCTTCAAGGTTTGCGATGACGCCAAGAGGTGCCGTGAAACCGAAGCGAACATCCTCCCCGCGCTCAACGCTCGTTATCGTAACGCCCGATTTCTCAAACAGAATCCGTATGGAATTCTCATGCGCGTAGGAAAAAACAAGGTGCCCCGCCCGCACCGGGACATGGTCTTCAAGTTCAAGCTCCCCCAAGGCCGCCTTCAGGGAATCCGTGTATGCCCTCAGAAGCCCGCCGGGACCGAGCTTTATCCCTCCGAAATACCGGCTCACGACCGCCGCCACCTCCCCTATGCCGCTGTGCTCCAAGAGGGTAAGCATGGGCCGCCCCGCGGTTCCCGAGACCTCCCCGTCGTCACCGAAACCGATATTGTCCCCTCCAGGGGCACAGGCCAAAAACGCGTAGCAGTTATGGCTCGCCGAGGGGTGGAGGTCCCTTACGCTTTCTATGAAATCTTCGGCCTCACCTCTCGTGCCTGCCCGCCCGACAGTGGCTATGAACCTGCTTTTCTTTATAACCAGCTGCGCCGTCGAAACTCCCGCAGGAACCTTGTAGGAAATATCTTCCACGCTCTTTGCCTCCGCCCGAAAAAAATACCCTATCTCCGACCGTCCGGGCAAAATCCGCCCCCTCGGATCAAAACTATCTCACGCTGAAAGGGGATGTTGATTTTATCAGGGAATGTTCCGGCACTTGCGCCGCAGGGGTTTTGGGATTGGGGTTTCACGGGGAGCGGCGGTTTTCGCTTCGGAACACCCGAGGTCCGGGTACGTGCCGGCAAACAAAAACAACAGCCTTCATGAGCGGCGTGCGGCAGCAGGGTGAATTCCCGCGGCCCTCAAAGAGCCGCGGCTCAATTTGAACGTGCCCGGAGTCCTCTGGAGAGGACAAGCAGCATCAATACTGCCGCAAGCAGGGCGGATGCTCCCACGCGTTCAGAAGACGCTCCCACCGCGCAGCCTCCGTCACTTGTCGTTATCGTTATCTCCCTGCGCTTTTTAAATTGAGCAATGATGCTTTCCGGAATCTCTCCGGGGAGAACAAGCTCTGTCACTCTTCCCTCATCATCAGTAGTAACTCCCTCGTGCCAGTCCTCGAAATCAAAAGGGTCTTCATAGTCTTCAAACCACTCGGGATTAATGTTAAACATGTCCGCTATGTATCTTAATGCCGCTCTCTCAACGGCCCATACAAGTTCTTCCGGCACATCTCCCGAAAGATCTTCGTTTTCCCAGAGGGCAAGTTCCTTCAGTTCCGTGTTTTCATTAAGACACAGAAGTTCTTCTGTCGGCATATCTCCCGAGAGATTGTTATCTGAAAGACGCAGGGATATAACGCTTCCGTCTTCATCTGTATCTACTCCGAACCACTGATCGAGAGGTTCTTCCGAGTTCCAGTTTTCATTGTCATACCAGTTTTCTCCCCCCGTAGCTTCGTAGAAACTCTCAAGGTTTTCCCTGTCGCTTTCTCCGCAGCGGGGAGAATCCAGGGCCGGGTCATCGTCAGGAGAAGGGGTGTCCCCGGGGGGAGATCCTCCGCCTCCTCCGCCACCCGTGCCCGTTCCGCCCGTGTTTGTGGGAGTTTCGGGGATGGTGTCGGGCGGCATGGGGTCAGGGTCAGTGGGGGGGTTCTCCTGGAACGTCCAGGTGCATCGCGCCGTGACGCTGGGGGTGTCCTTGAGCCTGAATTCATATCCCCTGAAATTGGGGAATAACTCCCGCAGTTCGGCAAACGTAAGATTGGAAACAAAGCCCGAGCGCCCATTCGTTTTAATTGACACGGCTTCCTTCCATTGCCCTCCGGGAATCGCGCGAATCTCTGCTTTGGTCAACTCAGCCGGGGCGGGCGTGAGCACAAGAGAGCGCTCCGGCCGCAAGAAGAAGGAGGTGCCGGTGACAGTGGTACCGCATGTCGGACGGGCTTCGACGCTCAGTTTTAACCGGTCGTCGTCCCTGATCGTGATCTCCACCGAGTTCGGGGTGCCCGCCGTCACCGTGGACGGCAAGGTGCCGAGCGCCACTGTCAACGTCTCGTCGTCCTCGTCGCCGTCCTGGTTGGAGAGTAAGTAGGCTCCGCTGACGCTCAGGTCGCCTGCCGAGATGGTGGCTGATGAGTAAAGTATTTCGTAGTCTCCCGACTCGGCTGAGCCAGCCGTAGCGGTCAACGGGATGGTCACGTTACTCGACAGCGCTCTCGACAACGTCACTGTCAAGTGTACAAACGAGCCCGAGCCCTCAAGGACCGAGTTCGGGGAGACCGAGAGGGATACTGTGGGTGGTGGGGGCGTCGCCAGGCTCACCGAGACCGTACGGGAATTCCCTGGACCCCAATTGAGATCGGTGCTCCAGGTTGCCTCCTTGTTGCTGTTTGAAAGAGTTGCGTCCGCCAAACGAAACTGCCTTGAGCCGACGTGCAGCACCAATGTCGTTGGAACTGCTTTGTCGAGTGCCAAGGTGAGCAATGAATTGAACGTGAACAAACGGGTGACTTCATAAGACACGCTGTTATACGAGAAGTCGTCGTCCGAGAGTGCCGAACTGCACGGATTCGATCCTACTACTAGCGCGCAACCCGAAATTCCGTTACCAACCGTTTGCGTTGCCGACCAGACGGTAGTCTGTGCCTGTGCGGGGACGGTGGCAAATAGCGACAGCGCGCTAAGAAACGCAAGAAGGAGAAAGAGAAACCACTTGGCGGAGGAAGTCACGACTTCCCCCTGAAAAACGGATCTACGGAATAAATTGGGGGGGGGGGGTAGAACTAGACTCCAGTTGAGTCGGTTTATTTCTGGAAGCTAAATCTTTCATGGAAGCATTTCCCCCTGATTGCAGACTTCCCGTATTAGGAACATACGGTCAGTCCAGATATGTACAACTAATCTAACAAAGATGAATGTGCACTGTCAAGTCTCTGTTCAGCCTGGGGCTTTTGCGCGTACCAGCGATTCTCCGCGATCTCCATTGGGAACCCGGGTTCTCAGGCGGAGTTCCATCTCCTTGGTGTCACCCCCGGTTTTCCTCAATCGTAAAATCAGCCTGTCTACAGATATAGCGGATTATCTTCTGCGGGTTTTTCACTGTATAATGATTTAGCGGTCGCGCGCCGCCTGAAATTTGCTTTTTATCCGGCGGAACCAAGGCTTGGCAGCCGTCCGGCTTTTTGGTCCTGTAAGATATTCTCGTATACCGTTGATCAGAAAAACAAGCATCTCCTCCCTTATTTTACGGTACCGGTACTCGTTTCTAACCGGTCTTGTGTCTCTCACGCTGGTGGATATGGCGCAGCTATCGGTTCCCATAGTAATCCAGTGGATAATAGATGAACTCACCCTGCAGAGCACAGATTTTTCCCTCATAACCAAGTACTCCCTCTACATACTCGGTCTCGGGCTGCTCATGGCGTTTTTCCGCCTCGGCTGGCGGTATTTCATAATGGGCGGGGCGAGAAAAATAGAGTACTCCCTCAGAAACGATTTCTTCGAGCACGTCCAGAAGCTTAACTTTGATTTTTTCTCGGGAAGAAAGGTCGGCGACCTGATGGCGCACACGGTAAACGACATAGAGACTCTCAAGTTCTCCTGCGGCCTGGGGCTGCTCATAGCGTATGACGGAGTCTTTTTGTTTTTCTTCATCTTCGCCGCGATGATCTACATCTCTCCCGAGATGGCGTTCTACGCATTTTTGCCGTTCCCCGTGCTCGCCATCTTCATATACAAGTTCGGAAACATGATAGAGAAGAGGTTCCAGCGCTCCCAGGACTCCTTCTCAGAACTCACCGAAAGCGCAAGGAAGCCGGTCTCGGGAATCAAGGTGGTAAAGGCGTTCGGGCTTGAGCGGGCCGAGGGGCGGGATTTTGAGCACGCAAGCGAAGATTACCTTGAAAAAAACGTACACCTAGTAAAAATCCGGGCGACCTTCCAGCCGTTTATATACTTCGTGCCCTCATTAGCGACGGCCCTGTTTCTTTTCTTCGGCGGAGCAGGTGCAATCGGCACCGAAATAACCCTCGGAGAGTTCTCCGCAATACTCATCTACCTGATGATGCTCGCCTGGCCGATGATGGCCATGGGATGGGCGATCGATCTTCTAAAAAGAGGGAACGCTTCGATAAACAGGCTGAACAACATTTTCGCGGTCACGGCGAAAGACGAAACCCGTGCAGGGGAGAAGGACTACGAACTAAAGGGAGACATAAGATTCTCCGGGGTTTCCTTCTCCTACGGCTCAACACCGGCTCTGCGCAATGTTAACCTGCACATACCCTGCGGAGCGACTCTGGGAATAACGGGGCTCGTGGGTTCCGGGAAGACCACGCTGATGAAGCTGCTCTTGAAGATCCACGAGACCGAGTCGGGAGGGATAACGATCGACGGGATCGACATAGGGGGAATATCAAGAAAAAGCCTCCAGGAGACCATCGTCTACGTGCCGCAGGAAATAACAGTGTTCAGCGGAACGGTTTATGACAACATAACCTTCATAAACCCGGACATAACCCGCGAGCAAGTGGAGCAGGCCGCCAAAACCGCGGGGATATACGAACAGATAATGGAGTTTCAGCAGGGATTCGACACCGTGGTGGGAGAGCGGGGACTCAGCCTTTCGGGAGGACAGCGACAACGCCTGGCTATAGCAAGGGCCCTGGTGCTCAAGCCCGAGGTTCTGATACTCGATGACGTGCTCTCGTCCCTTGATCCACAGACGGAGAGCACCGTGATAACAAATGTGATAGAGGCAATGCGCGGGCGCACGGTGGTGATAATCTCAAACAGAATATCCTCCGTCGTGGGGCTCTCGCGGATCGCGGTCATGAAAAACGGAGAGATAATCGAAAGTGGGGGACGCAGGGAACTGGTGGAGCGACGCGGAGTTTACTACGCACTTGAAAGACTGCAGTCCGCCTAGGGTTTGCGAATGAGTGAGCTGGAGAAAAGCAGGAAATCAACCTACGATCTCAAGATCCTAGGGTGGATTATGGGGTTTTTGGGAAAGTACCGCGGTTACTTCGCCCTGTCCCTTCTTCTGATGATGGCTACGGCGGCGCTTGAAATCACGGTTCCCTACCTGATCAAAGTCGCGGTCGATGACTATATCTATCCTACATGGAACAAGGCAGAGGGAGGAATAGAAGCGGAGCGGGCGCTTTCGGGGCTCGGAGCGAAATCCACGCTTGCCCTTGCGGACGGAGGGTTTCTGGTCGATTTCTCAAAGCTCTCCTCCTCGGAGAAAGACAGAATCGAGCGCTCGGGCGTTGAGTTCTCCGAGACAAAATACATCGTGGTCGACCCCGGAGAATTCGGGGGAGATGAAAAGCAGGAGGTTTTGGGAATAATAGCCCAAAACGCATCCCTGTTCGGGGAGGCCGAAAGGGTCGCGTTTCTGGCTCACTCAGATCTTGAGTCACTCGCTAAAGAAGAAGTGTCGCTTCTTCGCTCAAAACAGACAAAAAGACTAAAAACCCTTGCTTTATACGTGGTTTTATCGGTAATCGGAATTTTCATCTTCACCGCTTCTTTTACTTACCTTCTTCACTACTCGGGCCAGAGAATAATGCACGACATGCGAAACCACACCCTCTCCCACATACTCTCCCTTCCCCAGCAGTACTTCGACAAAAATCCCGTGGGCAGAATAACCACCCGCGTCACAAACGACGTGAACGCCATAAACGAGATGTACACCTCCGTTCTCATACATTTCATAAAGGACGTCATAATCATAATCGGCACCCTGGTAATCATGTTCCGGATGAACGTCGGGCTCACGCTTATAATCGTCGCACTTACGGTGTTTCTTGCCTTCACGGTCTCTATTTTCCGAATGAAGCTTCGACTGGTGTACAGGGAGATCCGAAGAACCATAGGCAAACTTAACGCCTTTGTCGCCGAAAGCATGAGGGGAATAGTGCTCCTTAAGCTTTACGGAAAGGAGAAAAGAAACTTCGAGAAATTCTGGGAGGTAAACACGGAAAACTACAGGGCCAACATACAGCAGCTCTGGGTCTACGTGTTTTTCCGCCCTTCAATAGAGTACGTGGGCATAGCAGCGACGGGAATAATTCTGTGGTACGGGGCAATTGGGGTCATGAACCTTGACCTGTCCCTGGGAGCCTTGCTCGCGTTTCTTTACTACGTAAGGATGATATTCAAGCCCATCCAGGAACTTTCAGAAAAATTCAATGTCTTCCAGTCCGCCGTTGCCGCATCTGAGAACCTCTACGACACTCTGGCGGAAAAACCCGAGGTAAGCGGATCTCTGGTGCCCGCAACAACAGAGGGTTCTCTTGAGTTTCGGGGCGTATGGTTTTCGTATAACGAGCTCGAATGGGTGCTTAAGGACGCATCCTTTACAATAAAACCTGGAGAGAGCACCGCCCTTGTGGGAATCACGGGAGCGGGGAAAACGACCATCGTGAACCTGATCCTCAAATTCTACAAACCCCAGAGAGGCCAGATTTTCTTTAACGGCGTAGACATCGAGGAATTGTCAAACAGGTACCTGCGCTCAAACATAACCGCCATCTTTCAGGACCTGTTTCTGTTCGAAAAGGACGTGTCCGACGAGAGGGACGAACGGGATGGCCCGGCAGCCGAAACCGTAAAGCTTTCTTCGGGAGAAACCCAGGCCCGATCGATCGAAAAAGCGGTCAGGAAAAACTCGAAACTCCTTATAATGGATGAGGCAACTTCCCACCTGGACGCAGAGACTGAAGAAAGAATACAGGAAGTGATAAGGAAAAACGCGGGCTCTCAGGCAAGGCTCGTGATAACCCACAAGCTCTCAACCCTAAAGAACGTTGATAACGTAATAGTGATCCATAAAGGGGAAGTAGTGGAGCAGGGAACTCACGAGGCGCTGATTCAGAACAAAAACATCTACCACACTCTGTACGAATTTTTGAGAAAGACCGAGGCGGATCCCCTCCCGGGCTCAGGCGCATGACACCGCCTAGTGCCTAAAACACCCCGAGTAGCTTAAGAGCCATAAGCCCGACGGCAACGACAAGGGCCATCCTTATGTATTTTTCGCCGCCCCTTACAGAGAACGTGGCGCCGAACCATCCGCCGACCGAATTTCCCGCGGCAAGACAAATGCCTATGAACCAGCTTATGTTGCCGCTTAGAAAAAATATGAGAATCGCGGGAATCGTGTAGATAAGCACCACAATCACCTTGTGCGCATTTACCTTGGCGAGGGATGCTCCCATAAGATGGTAAATAGCCGCCATTATGAAAAGCCCTACGCCAACCTGGATAAAGCCGCCGTAAAAACCTATAAGCACAAGTGCCGGGTAAAGAATCCACCCCCGCCCCTCTCCTTCGTGTCCGCCGAGCAGCTTGCCGAACGAATCAACTTTAAGGAAAAAAGAAGCGCAGACAAAGATAAGTACGACGGCCAGGATTTTCTCGAAAAGCTCATCCCCAACCCGTACCGCCGCGAAAGCTCCCACAAGAACGCCGGGGAGAGTGAAAACCGCAAGCTTGACGCTGGTTTTTACGTCGGCAACACCCTCTTTTTTAAAGGAAAGAGTCGCGAAGAAATTCTGAAACAAAATCGCTACCCTGTTTGTTCCGTTTGCGACAGTGGGATCGATTCCAAGAAATATGAGCACCGGAAGAACAATGCTGCTTCCGCCGCCCGCCATAACGTTTATCACTCCTGCAAGAACGCCCGTGAAAAAAAGCAGGGCCAAAGAAAGAAGATCGTATTCGTACATGTTATCCGGATTTGGTCACGACAGAGATTAGGTGGATTTTCCCAGTTCTCTTGAGTCCTAATTTAATGATAACCGAAACCCTGCAAATCGCATTGGTTGCCAGGACCGTGAAAACTTGCTTTAAAAAGCAGGGCTCCCTTTTATAAAAATAACGGAAGCCTATATCCCTTCAGGCGACAATCACAAGAGTTTCATAAACGATTAAAAATTACTTCTGGGTTTACAAATTTATATTTGATGCTATATTTGTAAACAAAAGAACAGGAGGTCAGCAATGGCAAAAAGAAATCAGCATGTCGTACCACACGGAGATAAGTGGGCTGTTCGCGGCGCAGGGAGTCAGAGAGCAAGCTCAGTCCATGGAACTCAAGCAGAGGCGATTGATGTCGCACGGGCTACCGCTCGAAGACAGGGCACGGAAATGTTTATCCACGGGCGCAACGGCCAGATCAGAGAGCGCAATTCGTACGGAAACGATCCTTATCCCCCAGAGGGATAACAGCGCTCCCGCATAAAGAAACCATAATAACAAGCGGCATGCTAAGACCATGGCAAATTCAGATATTGTAGCGTGTCTTAGAGCTGTTTAGTCCTTTAATCCATATTTGCAGCTTCACCAATTAGAATCTCCGTTTTAAGCTGTCAAGAAACATCCAACTTCGCTCCATGTGGACGTCATATCCTGCAAGTCAGCAGCAATATTATTTTTCTGAATGCATTGGGTTTGTCTTGATAAACAGCGGAGTTATAAAAACAATCTTTTCATCAGTTGGAGAAAAACTATGTTTGGAGAACGGTTGAAACTAGCGCGGAAGAAAGCCGGTTTTTCGCTACGCAAATTATCCGAGGCACTCAATGGGAACATCAGTGCCCAATCAATCGGAAAATACGAGCGTGGCGAGATGATGCCGAGTTCCGGAATATTGATGCAGCTAACCGATGTACTTGATGTCTCGCTTGAGTATCTGATGAGTGAGCAGGTCGCAGAACTGAAAGAGATTGAGTTCCGCAAACTCTCGGGCGTCAGTGCAAGTAAAAAGGCGCAAGTTCAAGCTGTGGTTATAGAAAAACTTGAGCGCTATCTAGCAATTGAGGAAATCCTAGACATTGACAGCTCCTACTGGAATCAGCAGAAATTCGGCAAAAGATTTGTAGGAGAGGAAAACGAGGGGGATCTGGTAGCCGAAGACTTGCGGGAAAAATGGGAACTCGGAATTGACCCGATTCCAAATATGACCGCCCTGCTTGAAAATCACGGCATTAAGGTTGTCTTTATAGACTTGCCAAAAAATGTATCCGGTCTTACCTGTCTGGTGCGTAAATCGAATCGAAAGCTAGCTATACCGGTAATAGTAGTCAATGAAGACATGACTCTTGAACGCCGGCGCTTTACTCTTGCACACGAACTGGGGCACAGACTGATCGACTCTGGTTCTCCCGTTGATCACGAGAGGGCGGCAAATATTTTCGCGGGCGCTTTTCTAATTTCGAAAAATCATCTTGTCCGTGAAGTCGGTAGACGCCGCAACGCCCTAGCTTTCAAGGAATTCGTACGTCTAAAACGCAGGTATCGCGTCAGTGCCGCCACTTTGCTTCTACGCCTCAAAGAGGTTGACATTATAGACCAGTCAACTCTCTCTTACGCATTTCAGACTTATGCCAAGGGCTGGCGCTTCTCAGAGCCATATCCTTTGGAATCCGATGAGAACAAGTATGAACTCCCGCGCCGATTCGAACTACTCTGCTATAGAGCTTTGGCAGAAAAACTGATCTCGCCAAGCAAAGCCTGTGAACTTTTGCAACGTCCCTTGGATGAAATTGCACAGGCCATTAAGGGACCAAGCTATTAATGCGCACGGTAGTCTTTGATTCTTCTTGCCTCATTGATATGCACAAAGGCAGATTGCTAATTTCAATGCTCAATCTGCCTTATGATTTTCAAATACCTGAAATCATTTTTAAGGACGAGCTTCTCAGCATTGCTTCCGCAGAGAAAAAGAGTCTTAAAAAACATGGGTTAAAGATTGTCGGTCTCCCTGGGGAATCCGTTTTGCGGGCTCACAAGTACTTCAAGCAGAATCCCAGGCTTTCCTTAAAGGACTGCTTTGCGCTTGTTCTCGCAGAACAAATTTCCAACTGTATCCTGTTAACAGGTGACGCGAACCTCCGACATACGGCGTCAGATATCAGAATTGAAGTGCACGGAGTTTTATGGGTAATTGACGAGATGCGTAATAACAAAATTGTCAATCCATCGGTTCTCCACCGGGCACTGTCCATTTTCAAAAATGACGAAATGATCTTTCTGCCGGAGAGGGAAATTGAAATGCGACTGAGAAGTTTGAAGCGAGAGTTGTAAGTGTTCCATAATTACATTTGACCAAAGCGGCTCGATGCAACAACCCGGACATAACGAACTCAACAACCTAAAATATTCTCAAAACTTGTAAAACTTTTAAATTCCGAACACTTTCCAGAAAAACAGTTACAAAGCCAAAAAAACAATTAGAAAACGCTGTTTCTCTGAAAAAACAGTTACAAAACCGCTTTTCCTTCAAAAAACAATTAAAAAACGCCGCTTCCCGAATAAAACAGTTACAAACTCTGGTTTACCTCATCGAAAAGTCGCATTTAGAAGCCATCTCATCTTCTTTTATTCTCCGCCTTTCGGAGTTATCGTATTCGCATGAGCAGCTTTAAAGTCGCTCTTGTTCAGAGCCGAGTGCACAAAAACAGAGAGGAAAACCTAGAGGAAGCCATATTAAATGTAGAAAAAGCTTCTGTACTCGGAGCAAACATAGTCTGTCTTCCTGAGCTTTTTCTCACTAGGTACTTCTGCCAGTCCGAGGATACAGCCTGTTTTGATCTCGCCGAACCCATACCCGGACCTACCACGGACAGATTCTGCGGGGAGGCGGAAAAAAGAGGGGTTTTTATCGTGTGCCCGCTTTTTGAGAAAAGGGCCTCAGGCGTATATCACAACTCCCTTGTCCTGATCAGTTCCGCGGGAGAAATTTCCGGGATTTACAGAAAGATGCATATACCGGATGACCCGGGCTATTTTGAGAAGTTCTATTTTGCTCCCGGAGACACGGGGTTTTCCTGCTTTGAAACCGGCTTTGCGAAGATAGGCACACTTATCTGCTGGGACCAGTGGTATCCCGAAGCCGCACGTATAGCCTCGCTCAAGGGAGCGGACATTATCTTCTATCCGACCGCCATAGGGTGGCGCACGGACGAGGACGAGCACTCAAAAAGTACCCAGCTTGAAGCTTGGAAGACCGTTCAGCGCGCCCACGCAATCTCAAACGGAATCTATGTCGTGGCCGTAAACAGGGTGGGCTTTGAGGAATCAGGAGAAAACGGCGAAGGAATAAATTTCTGGGGAAATTCCTTTGTTTGCGACCCCCAAGGAGCGGTGATTTGCGAGGCTTCCGGTAAGAGAGAGGAAATCATACTGGCCGACATCGATCTTCGGAAACTTGAGGAAACAAGAAGAAACTGGCCTTTTCTTCGGGACCGAAGAATTGACGCCTACTCCGAGCTTCGGCAAAGGTTTATCGACAATGATTCCGAGGCCTGAAATTGAGTGATTCTCCAGCGGTTCGCTACAGACTTCCGGCTGAATGGGAACCTCATAGCGCCACGTGGCTTGTGTGGCCGCAGAACGTAAGCGACTGGCCGGGGAAATTCTCGGGTATCAAGAGGGTTTACCGCGAAATCGTAAGTCACCTATCAGAATCAGAGAAGGTGAAAATAATAGTTGACCCTGGAGGAACGCAAAAACGGGCAGAGGGTTTTCTCAGAGAAGACTCAACTGATCTTGCCAACGTGGAGTTCTACGAGTGTCCCACAGACAGGTCCTGGATACGGGATTCCGGTCCCTTTTTTGTGAGAAATGATTCCGGGGAGCTGAGCGTCCTTGATTTCGGGTTTAACGGATGGGCTAGGTACACAGACTGGGAAAATGACGACATGGTTCCTGGATTTATGGCCGAGACCCTTCGTTTCGACTCGGAAAGCCCTGCACGTCTTGGAAAGAAAATCATTCTTGAGGGCGGAAGCATTGACGTAAACGGAGAGGGCTCACTGATCACGACTAAGCAGTGTCTCCTAAGCACGGATAAACAGGCAAGGAATCCTTCTCTCAAGAAAAACGACTACGAGGCAGTATTCTCCGAGTATTTCGGCGCAACAAACATTCTCTGGCTTAACGGAGGCATAGAGGGAGATGATACAAACGGCCATGTTGACGGTATATGCAGGTTTACGGGTCCCAGCACGGTTGCCTTATGCCTTGAGAACAATGCTGAAGACCCGAATTGCCGCTCGCTTCGCGAAAACCTTGAGATACTCCAGGACCTAAGGCTCGAGGATGGAGGAAAAATTGAAATCGTCCCCCTACCAATGCCCTCACCGCTTTTTTTCAACGGCGAGAGGCTTCCGGCAACTTACGCCAATTTCTACGTCTCAAACGAAAAAGTCCTCGTCCCCATCTATAACGATCCGAAAGACTGCGAGGCGCTTGGAGTACTGTCGGAACTCTTCCCCGCAAGACATGTAGTTGGAATTGACTGCGTCGACCTTGTGTGGGGATTCGGAGCTATCCACTGCATGACAAAGGAAGAACCTCTTCGCTGACCGCGCAAACTCAGACCGAGTTCATCACTGTGAAACCAGGTTCACCCCTTCGTATTCAAGAATCGCCTTTTTCACGTCAAGCCCCCAGCGGTAGCCGTGAAGATCCCCCGCCTTTCCTATAATACGGTGGCAAGGCACCAAATAAGCAACCGGATTTCCCGCCACGGCATTTGAGACGGCCCTTACGGCAGTAGGTACCCCTGCGGACTCCGCAAGTTCTGAGTAAGACAAGGTCTCACCCTCCCGGACCTCCATCAGCTTTTCCCATACCTTGAGTTGAAACCGTGTTCCAAGGAGCAGTATCGCCGGCGGCTGTCTTCCCGGGGAAAACAGCAAGTTCCGCAATACTTCAGCCGTCTTTTTGTCATCCCTTCGGTTCTTCGGGTTCTGCCATGCCTTCCTGAATTCTTCCAAATGGGTTTCAGGATCGGTGCGGAAAAAACTCATATGACATATAGCTTCTTCGCAGACCCCGATAAGGCATTTTCCAAACGGGGTGCCGTGAATTCCGTAGATGAGGCGCATCCCGGACCTAGCTTCTCTCTTTTCCCTGGAGGAGACCTCTTTTGTGTTAACCACAACATCCCGCCATAAGTGATTAGGGAGTCTTTTCAAGGCTTCGTTATCCTGGGTTTTCTCATTTATCGACTGCAAAGCAAAATCACCTCTTCCCGAAAATCGATCTCGCTATTATCATCTTGTGTATCTCGTTTGTGCCTTCGTATATCTCCCCGACTTTTGAATCCCTGTAAATCTCCTCAACCTTGTAAGTGGAAGAATCGTGGGCAAGTTCCACCATAAGACCGAGACCTCCGAATATCTGAACGGCGTCGCGGGCCATGGTGACGCTTATCTCCGAGCCGTAGCACTTGGCGGCGGACGTCTCGAAGGTCGGGAAAGGATCCCCATTGTCAAGACAGAGCGCGGCCTTGAGATAAAGGTTCCTGGCGTTTTCTATCTCAACAGCCCTCTGCGCCAGCAAAAACTGCCAGTACTGAAAATCCGCTATCTTTTTTCCGAAAGCCTCCCTCTCGTTCATGAACTCCACGCATTCATCAAAGGCCGACTGCGCCATCCCCACTCCGCTTGCCCCGATTCCCGTCCTCCCGTAAAGAAGGGAATTAACGGCGACCCGAAGGCCGTCTCCTTCCTTCCCTATCAGGTTTTCCCGGGGCACCTCCACGTCTTCAAGATATATGTCGTAGGTAAGTTCTCCCCTGTTTCCGAGTTTCTTATCCGGGGCGCTCACGGAACAGCCCGGCGAATCAAGATCAACCACTATCATTATGGACTTGTCCCCCGCTGAAGCTAGCAGAGTCACGAAATCAGCCACCCCGGCGTTGGTTATGTAGCGCTTGCGGCCGTTTATAATGTATTTTTTGCCCTTCCTGCGGGCTTTCGTTACAAGAGACTCGGTCCTTACGTCAGAACCCGACTGGGGCTCGGTCATCGCAAATGACGCCACCGAGGTTCCATCAAGAGCCGCGGCGAGATATTTTTCCTTTATGTGGGGTGACCCCATGGCCAAGGTTTTCCCGGAGAGCAAAAAGTGGGCGTTTATCGTTCCCGCGACGCTCGCGCTTATGTAGGCGAGTTCCTCTGCCATGACCGCCGCTGCGCACGCGGGGTAGGAAAGACCCAGACCTCCGTCTTCTTTTGAATACGGAATTCGGAAAAACCCCTCTGCGGCCATTTTCCTGAAAAGCCTGCGGGGAAAGTTCCTGTTTCTCTCTTTTTTCTCTCCTATATCCCGGGCCAAGGGAAAAACCTCTTTTTCCGCAAAAGCCCTCACCTTTTGTCTAATCTCCCTCGTCTCCTCGGGAAAAAGATGCTCTTTATAAAGCTTGGTCTGCATTCTTTGGGGTAACTTGCGCATTGTGCTAACTCCCGTAGTAAAGAATTGTCTTTCTTTGAAGACAGATCAGTAGATAGTTCCGTAAAAGTTTAACCAACAATCAGGTGAACGTTAAAGACACATCGGAGGGGGCAGGACCCTTAGGTTGAAAACAGGGTCTGTGCCTTCTCACAGCCTTAAAACTCAAGTAAAATGAACCCGAGCAAACCCACGCGGAAGGAGGAGGCAATTGTCTTCGACAGGAATAGTCGTGCCCTACTGGGCGGACGTAAAAAAAGATGATCTTACCTATTTTTCGAAACTGGCCGAGGACCTAGGATACCACTCGATCTGGGTTCCCGAGATGTGGGGGCGCGACGCGTTCTCCCTTATATCCCACATGGCTTCGGTCACAGAGAAAATCAAACTGGCCACGGGAATCATCTCAGTCTACAGCAGAAGCCCAGCGCTTATCGCCCAGAGCGCCGCAACTATGGATGAGTATTGCGGGGGAAGACTGATTCTCGGCTTGGGGATAAGCAGTGTTTATCTGAATGAATACTGGCACGGCACAAAATTCGAGAGACCTATCCGCCGAACGCTTGAATGCGTCGAGATAATAAGAACGATAGTCGCAGGAAAAAGGGTTGACTACGACGGTGAGATCTTCAGGCTCAGAAACTTCAAGCTTCTTTTTGAGCCACTTCGAAGTGAGATTCCTATATACATAGCGTCCATGGGACCGAAGAACATCGAGCTTACCTCCCGCGTCGCTGACGGCTGGATTCCCTACCTATGCCCTGTGAGTCTCATAAACGAAAGGAAAGAAATGTTCGCTTCCGGCGGAAGAGAAATAACCGTGGCCCCGTTTTTGCCGGCGATGGTCTCCGATGACCGAAGCGAATCAAGGGAAATAGTGAAGGAGTTCGTGGCCCTCTACGTATGCTCCATGGGAGATTATTACCACAAACTTGTAAGCAGCTACGGATTCGGGGAGGAAGCGGACAGGGCAAGAAAACTCTGGCGCGATAACAGAGCGGAAGCGATAAAAAGCATAAGCGACGAACTGATTGACCTTGTCTCCGTGAGCGGATCTCCTGATGAGGCAAGGGAAAGACTTGGTGGGTTCGCCGAGAACTCCGATCTTCCTATTCTGATGTTTCCCTACAACGCTTCGAGGGAGCAGATAGCTTTTGCAATGAAAGCGCTCGCCCCTTGAGAAAACAATGCGTCTTAGGGTCAGGTCTTGACATAGCTTTTCCTCCACACTATAATCTTCTTCATGGCAAGGCCGTTAAGATCGGAATACGCAGGGGCCATCTATTACGTCTCCTCAGTCGGGAACAGGGGGCAGAGCGTCTTTCAGAACTCAGCTGACGGCAATGCATGGATAGAAATCCTCGAGGGAGTATGCGGAAGGTTCGGATGCCGTTGCTTTGGTTACTGTCTCATGTCCGACGGGTACCATCTGGTCATCGAAACCCCCAAACCTAACCTCTCAAAAGCCATAAGACAGTTAAACGGCGTTTACACCCAGCGCTCAAACAGGCTGCACGACACAGGTGGCCACGTTTTCCGGGGAAGATATAAATCCATAGTTGTCCAGAGGGAAAAATATCTTCTGCCCCTTCTGGCCCATATTTTTCTTCTCCCCCTTCGAGCCGGGTTCGTAAAACATCCCAACCAGTTCAAATGGAGCAGCTGCAGGTATCTATACGGAAAGGATCAAGCGCCTGAATATATCGACCTTGAATGGTTCTCAGAAGGCTTCTCCTCGGACACAGACAGCTTTGATGAATTTTTGGAGGAGAGCCGTTCTCATGACGTGATCTCGGAGACCCGAAAACAGATATATCTCGGCGATGACGAATTCATAGAGCTTGTGCAGGAAAAAACAAGGGATTCGCAGTCAAAGGATATTCCCAAGTATCAGCTCACAAAACCCATAGAGGGCATGATAAGCGGTTTCATGCGAAGCGGACACTCAAGAGAGGAGGCAATAGCGAAAACCTACCTTACGGGGGACTACACGCTGAGAGAGGTTGCCGATGCGGCCTCAGTTCACTATTCGGTTGTGAGCAAGATCGTAAGCGAATACGAGAAAACCTCTTCCCTCTCCCGGTAAAAACCCTCAGCCGAGTCCGGACTGCTCCGCGAGTTCTTCAACCTCGTCCACCATCGCACCTATCACGTCAAGCCCCGTCTGCCAGAAACCAGGGTCGTTTATATCCACACCCACTCCAGAGAGGAGCTCCTCGGGCGAGGTGCTTCCCCCGGACCGAAGAAGCTTCATGTAATCGGGCACAAAAGACCTTCCCCGCTCCAAGAACATTCCGTAAAGAGCCAAGGTGAGCAGCTCGCCGAAGGAGTACGCGTAACAGTAAAAGGGAGAGTGTATGAAATGGGGAATGTAAAGCCACCAGTAAGCGTAGTTTTCGGTCAGGGTGACGGAATCTCCGAACATCTCGCGGTTAGTCTCGATCCAGAGCTCGCTTATCCTTGCGGTCGTAAGCTCCCCCCGGTCTCTTCTTTCGCGGTGCAGGCTCTGCTCGAACCTCGTAAGCACCGCCTGTCTGAAGACCGTGGCCATTATGTCCTCGAGTTTCTCCGCTACCAGAACCAGCCTGCCTTCCCTTCGCGTTTCTTCCTCCTTGAGTCGGTGAAACACGAGCATCTCCGCAAAGACGCTTGCGGTCTCGGCCGTGGTAAGAGGCGTGTGGGCCTGGAAATAACCCTGTCGTCTCGAAAGATACTGGTGCACGCCGTGGCCAAGCTCGTGAGCCAGAATCATCACGTCTCTCGGTTTCCCGGTGTAGTTCATAAAAACATAGGGGTGTACGCCGGGAACCGTACCATGGCTGAAAGCGCCCCCTCTTTTCCCGTCCCGAAGCTCGGCATCTATCCAGTTTTTCTCGAAAAATAAGGACGCAGTCTTTTTCATCTCGGATGAGAATTCACCGAACGAAGAAAGCACGATTTCTTCTGCCCTGTCCCATGGGACCTGCTCCCTCTCCGAACCCAGGGGAGCGTAGCGGTCGTAGTCATAGAATGTTCGGTACCCGAGAAGTTTTCCCTTGAGTCCGTAGTAGCGCTTTACGAATCCAAAGTTTCGCTCGCACGAAGAAAGCAGGGCTTCCACGGCACCGTGGGATATCTCGTTGCTTAGGTGACGCGCCGACATGGGATCCCCGTAGCTTCTAAGCCTGTCGTTTATCGAGTGGTCGTTTACAAGCGTGTTGAATATATAGGTAAGCACATGGGAATTCTCTTTAAGCCCCCTTGTGAGACCGGACCAGGCCGCCCTTCTTTTCTTTCTGTCCGGATCGTAAAGAAGCGAGAGGGTCCGGGACTGGTTGAGCCTTTCGATCTTGCCCGAGAGTCTCACACGAAACTGGATATTATTCACGACCTCGTCAAAAAGCCTTGAAAACGCCTTTTGCCCGGTGTTTGATTTTTCCTGAAGTATTTTTTCCTCGGCTTCCGAGAGAGTGTGGTCTCTGTACTGTCTTTCCTGCTCGAGAAAATGCCTGTAGCCCGAGAGTTTCGGGTTATTAAGAAGTTTCTTCGCTCTTTTCTTCGGAACCGAAACCCATTCAACGTAAAAGAAAATAAGCTTCTTCTGAACTTCCGTCGCCTTCTGCTGCATTGACGAACGAAAAGCGCCGTTTTTGGGGTCCCGCGTGTCGGCCGCGAAGATAAGGTGAGCAAAAGAAAGCATCTTTCCGATTCCTTCCGATAAGCGCTCAAGCTCCTTCACTGCTCCCGCGAGCTTCCCCGCGGTAAGCGAGGGAGATTCTATCTTCCCCCTGTACTTTTTTTCGAATCTGTCGGCACGAGCCGATATCCTTTTGAAATCCTTCTCCAAGCGTGGGTCGGAAATTCCTTCGTAAAGGTCCGAGAGATCCCAACTTATGCCTTCTGCTTTCGCCATGTCCGTCTCCGTAGCTTTTTGTCGGGAGCAAGAATGAAGTTATTCCTGAAGCAGGTATATATCTTCAAGCGATCTTCCCCTTTCCATGTAGTCCATTCCGTAGCCCACGAGAAACCCTTCATCCACCTGAAAACCCGTGTAATCCGGCTCTGAATCCGTCGCGCCTTTTCCTCTTTTGTCTATAAGCGCGCATATCCGAAGCGAACCCGGGTTTTTAGACCCTACGTACCTCAGGATAAACTTCGCCGTCTCAGAAGTGTCAATTATATCTTCAATTATTATAACGTCCCTGCCATCCACTTCGCATTCAATATCCTCTAAGAGTTCGAGGTGTCCCGGCCGCGCTCCTTCTCTGTAACTTGAAACCCTGAGAAATTGCCTCTCGACCATCACGGTTACCTGCTCCAGAAGATCTTCAAAGAAGGGACGCGCCCCCTTAAGAACGCAGACCGCAACGGGAGTTTTTCCCTCGTAGTCCCCCGAAATTTGCTTGGCGAGTCTCGAAACAGCGTTTTTTATATCGTCTTTTGAAAGAAACTTTCTAAGCGCAACGCCTTCCAGGATTTCGGTTTCTTCAGGCAGGGCCCCGTTCCTCCTTCAACGTTTTTTCAAGTTCAGGACAAAGTTCGATCACGGAGCGGCGAAGAAATTCCCGCTCGTAAACATCGGGATCGACAATCTCTCCATTCCACACGAGTATATCCAGATCCATTTTTCTCGGGCCGTAGCGATCCTCTTTGACACCCCTTCCAAGAGCAATCTCCACTCCCTTGAGCAGGGTTTTCAGTTGCTTACGGCCAAGACGGGTTTTCAGAAGCAAGGAACCGTTTAGAAAATCCTGCTGCTGCCGTGGCCCTATAGGCCTGGTTCTCACGAATTCCGATTCTCCGAGAACGTTGAGTTTTTCCCCGAGCATTCGTTTGGCGGCACTTACGTTCCTCTCGGCATCTATGTTTGAGCCAATTCCGACAACAACTGTATTCAACCCAGTTACCTTATATTAATGGTTTAGAACCCGGAAATTATAACCACCACTTGAAGTTTAAAGTGCACCACTGACTCAGATAATCTTCCTTCAGGAGAGTTTAGCACAGGGATAGAGGGGGGACAATGCTCTTCGCAGCGAGGGCGAGCCCGAGCGAAGAAGAGCATTGTCCATGGGTTCTAATTTGTATTACGCCAACCCCGCGGCAATCTTATCCCTCCCCCAGTACCGACTCGTCCCCCAAAGCCCGCAGATCATTCCCTGAGGGAACACAGCTCAGATATAATCGAATTCTCCCCCAGCGCCTCATTGAACACCTCCGCGGGCGTCTCATACCCCAGCGCCTTCCTCGGCCGGTTGTTCAGCAGCTCCTCCACCCTCCTTACATCCTCGGCATCCACTTTGCGCAAGTCCTGAGATTTCGGAAAAAACTCCCTCACCAAACCGTTTGTGTGCTCATTTAACCCCCGCTCCCATGAATGGTAAGGCGTTGCGAAGTAAAACCCCGCTCCAAGCTCCTCCGATACCCTGCTGTGTCCGGCAAACTCCTTGCCGTTGTCCGCCGTTATGGTGTGCACAAGCTCTTTAACCCCTCCCAGACACCCCAATATCGCCTCCCCTGCCTCCTGTGCCGTCTTCGTGTCGATCTTACGCAGAAACGTGAATTTGGAGCACCTGTCCACCAGGGAGACAAGCGCCCCGCGGTGTCGTGAACCCGTTATGGTGTCAACCTCCCAGTCTCCGACCCTGCTCTTGTGCTCAGCCTCCTTCGGACGATTGCTTATGTCCACTCTCCCCGGGATAACGCCTCGTCCCCAACCCCCTTTGCCGCGACGGTTCGCTCTCTTGCCTCGTCTTCGCAGGTAGCGGTACAGCTCTCCTCCAGCTCTCCGGTCCTCCCAGATGTGATTGTAGATCCACTTCGCGCTCACCGAGACCACTGCGTCGAGACGAAGTCTCCCGGCTATCTGTTCGGGACTCCAGCGTTGTTGTATCACCAACTCCTCCACCGTCGCCCAAAGAGCTTCGCTCATCTTGCGGGGAACTGAGGAAGCTTCGCTGCGGCGGCGCTTTGCGGATTCCTCCGCCTGCTTGTGCCTGTAACCTCTTTTGCCCGTGTTGCGCTTTATCTCCCGGATGACCGTGGAGTGAGAGCGTCCGAGATCTTCGGCAATTGTTCTGCGGGAGTCGCCGGCTTGCAAACGCTTGTAGATCAGGAACCTTTCTTCTTGGGCCAAGTGTGTATACGGCATTGGATAACCTCCTTCGTTTTGCTAACTTAGAGATTATCTTTGTCACTTGGCCCTTTCAAATGAGACGCCTGCCTCAAAAGGACTCAAACTTTAGGGGTGGTGCACTTCAATGTTCAACGGGCGAACTGAAAGGTTACGCGAGAAGGTGAAAAAGCCCGAGTCTTCGAACATCTCTCCCTTTCTTCAGGAATTCCCTAGTGACCGAAGATGCCCCGGCAAAAATTCCGGTTGTTTACCTCTCCCTCGCTTCGGTCACCGAAACGGAATCGGCAAAGCGAAGCGCTCCGGGTTTCTCCACCTTTACCGAGGCCCACTTCACCGCCGGGTACTCGAAAACTATATCGCATATGCCCCCGGCGACCCTCTCAAGCAAGTTGAAATCATTTGTCTCTACAAAGCTTATAATCTTTTTGTTTATGGCCTTGTAGTCCAGAGTATCGTCTATGCTGTCGCTCTCGGCCGCCTTGCGTCCGTCAAAATCGATGGTGACGTTTATGATCAGGTCCTGGCGGTTCTCTTTCTCCCAGTCATAAACCCCTATTATCGTGCGAAGCCTCAGGTTTTCGATCTTTATTATCATCTCACTAGGTAAGACTCATGCCTCCGTCAACGAAAAGACACTCTCCGGTAACGTAGTTATTCTCCAGAAGATAGTTAAACGCGTTAATTATATCCTCAATAGAGCCTGGCCGCTTCATCGGAGCCCCCTGCGCCATCTTGTGAAGATAGTCATCCCCGAACCCCGGCGGAGCGAGAACGGCCCC
The DNA here is from genome assembly GCA_965204035.1 of Thermodesulfobacteriota bacterium. GTDB lineage: Bacteria > Desulfobacterota_D > UBA1144 > Nemesobacterales > Nemesobacteraceae > Nemesobacter. The sequence continues at coordinate 236,056 of OZ241964.1, read as the reverse complement.
CGGGCACACGGCGTTTACCCGAAAATCGGGAGCGAGTTCCCTTGCGAGCATTTTCGTCAAGTGATAAAGGCATTTCTTGCTCAGGTTGTAGCAGAAATGCTCGACGGGATTTTTTCTGACTCTCGTGTCAAGGAAATTAACGATAAGCCCCCCGCTTGTCTCGGTGGAAAAAGACTGTGAGAGAAAAAAAGGTGCCTTGAAGTTTATGGCCATATCGGTTTCAAGAAATTCGGGGGTCACTTCATGGAATCCGACATTCTCGAAAATCGAGGCGTTGTTCACAAGAACGCAGAGCCCCTCGAAGCTTTCCCTAACCTTCGGAACAAGCTCTCTCGCATCATGAGGGGACGAGAGATCGCAGATGAAAAGCTCGCATCCCACGCCGACCTTGAGAATCTGTTCCCTTGTCGCCCGAGCCTCTTTTTCGGATGAGTTGTAGTGAAGGGCGATATCGTAGCCTTTTCGGGCGAGATTCAGGGATATCTCCTTTCCTATTCTCACCGCCCCGCCTGTAACCAAAGCCGTTTTTTTCATTTCGCACGGGAAACGGCGGTTTTCGTGTCGCACAGACGCCACAAGAACCGCCTTCGGATATATATTGCTATATTATTCCCATTGTTTATTATAAGTAAATTTAAAAATGGCCCGCGCAAGGAAACCCCGGCCGTCGTTTCATATGAATCCGGCGCGCACTGGCGCGGATTTTTAATTTTCCGTGCGGATTTCTCCCCGAGGATGAAGAATTGGAGAATCTTGTAATCAACTGCATAAGAACGCTCGCGATGGATGCCGTGGAAAAAGCGAAGTCCGGCCATCCGGGAACTCCGATGGCTCTGGCTCCCACGGCTTTCGTACTTTTCGACAAGTTCTTGCGGCATAACCCCGGGAATCCGAACTGGCCCAACCGCGACCGCTTCGTTCTTTCCGCCGGCCACGCTTCCATGCTTCTCTACGCCGCCCTTTACGTAAACGGATATGACATCTCGATTGACGATATAAAGAAATTCCGAAGCCTCCACAGCCGCTGTCCCGGTCATCCAGAACTGGGAATCACGGCCGGAGTTGAGACCACGACCGGGCCTCTGGGGCAGGGGGTGTCGAACTCGGTCGGAATGGCCGTAGCCGGCAAATGGCTTTCGGAGCACTTTAACCGTCCCGGATACGACATAATAAATCATCATGTGTATTCAATCTGCAGCGACGGGGACATGATGGAAGGGATTTCCTCGGAAGCCGCATCCATAGCGGGACATCTGGGGCTCGGAAATCTGATCTGGATATACGACAGCAACAGCATAACAATCGAGGGCAGCACCTCGCTTGCGTATTCCGAAGACACGGAAATGCGATTCGGTTCCTACAACTGGCACGTTGAGAAAGTCTCGGACGCAAACAATCTTGGGGAAATTGAAAGAGCCCTCGCTCGCTCGCGGTCCGAAACCGAGAAGCCTTCAATCATCATATTGGAAAGCCAGATAGCGTACGGAAGCCCCAATAAGCAGAACACGTGCGAGGCCCATGGAGCACCGCTTGGAGAAGAGGAAGTCATGCTGGCAAAGGAATTTTATGGATGGGATGCCCCGGAGAACTTTCACATTCCCGATGAGATCCTCTCTTACAGGGAAGGAGCGGTCGCCAGAGGAAACGATGCCGAAGCGGCTTGGAAAGAAACTTTCAGGAAGTATTCAAATGAATACCCGGAACTCGCTCACGAGCTTGAGATGGTCGATAAAAAGAAGCTGCCTGAGGGATGGGACAGCAACATCCCGTCTTTTCCCTATCCCGCAGATCCGGTTGCGACCCGTTCTGCGAACTCAAGCATAATTAACGCCATAGGAGAAAAAGTGCCGTGGTTCATGGGCGGCGCCGCGGATGTAGGCTCCTCGACAAAAACCTATCTTAAGTGTGCGACGAGCTTTTCCGCCGAGAACCGCGAGGGAAGAAACTTTCATTTCGGAGTCAGGGAGCATTCAATGGCCGCGATAGCAAGCGGCATGTGTCTCAGCGGACTCAGAGCTTATGCCTCGACCTATTTCGTGTTTGCCGATTACATGAAACCTTCGATAAGGCTTGCGGCCCTGATGAAACTTCCCGTGATCTACATTTTCACTCATGACAGCATAGGGGTAGGCGAGGACGGACCCACTCATCAGCCGATTGAGCATCTGACAAGCCTCAGAGTCACGCCCAACATCGATGTCATCCGTCCCTGCGACGCGAACGAACTTGCGATTCTTTGGAAACACGTGATGGGACTTTCTGACCGTCCCGCCGCGTTCGTTCTCACAAGACAGAATGTTCCGGTAATAGACAGGGACCGTTACGCCGCGGCCGAGGGAGCGCTCGCGGGCGGCTATGTACTTGCAGATTCAGACGGCATGCCCGACATCGTACTGATATCCACGGGTTCCGAAGTTCACGTCTGTCTTGAAGTTTATGAAAAACTGCGCGAGATGAAGAAAAATCCAAGAGTTGTAAGCCTTCCGTGCTGGAGTCTTTTCGAAGCTCAGTCCCAGAAGTACAAAGACAGCGTCCTGCCGCCTTCTGTCAGTACAAGATTAAGTGTCGAAGCCGGAGCAACGTTCGGATGGGAAAAGTTCACGGGACCGGGCCCTGCCGCCAAGGCCTACGGAATAGACTGCTTCGGAGAATCCGCGCCAGGCGGCGACGTGATGAACAACTTCGGTTTTAACGCGCAAACCATCCTCAAGGAATGCCTCGAACTGCTTGGTAACTAGTGCCGTGTCCACTAAGAACAAAGTCAGTTTCGAGTCACAAAACTACACTGAATACGCGGGCGATTACGAAAGTATAATCCAATCTCAACTCCTCGAACTTGAGAAAAACCGTTTTGCCGAAAGATTCTTCGACTACGATCATCTGCTCTGGGCAGACAATCCTTCCGAGATCACAAATCGCCTCGGCTGGGTCCATCTTCCGAAGCAGATGCTCACGGCAATAAACGAAATTGACGACTTCTCAGAATCCATAAGAAAAAAAGGGTTCACCGACGTTGTTGTTTTAGGCATGGGAGGCTCAAGTCTCTCCTCCGAGGTGTTCAGAAACATATTTACCCTCCGCGACGGCTTTTTGCGGCTCACTCTTCTTGATACCACGGATCCCGACTTCATTCTTAAGACCCGGGAAAGCATAGACCTCCTGAGAACTCTCTTTGTAGTTTCTTCAAAATCAGGCTCGACCGTGGAAACCGTTTCCCTCATGAAATACTTTTACGGAGAGCTTGCGAGAAAAACCGGCTCCCCGGGAGAACATTTCATCTGCATAACGGACCCTGGCTCAAAACTCATCCAAACTGCCGACGAACATGATTTCAGCAGGGTTTTTATCAACGACCCCAATGTCGGGGGGAGATTCAGCGCGCTTTCCTACTTCGGCCTCGTTCCCGCATCCCTCGCAGGAGTCGATATACGCAAGATACTTCAATCGGCATCTTCCGTACTGCTTGAACTTGAAAACTCAGTCGGAGGAAAATGCCACGAGAGTCCTTCTTTTCGCTTGGGAACCTTTCTCGGGGTCATGGCCGAACAGGGAAGAGATAAGCTGGGTTTTGTTTTTTCGGAAAAACTTTTTCCTTTCGGCTACTGGGTGGAGCAGCTGATCGCTGAAAGTACCGGAAAAAACGGCGTCGGCATCCTTCCGCTGCTTGACGAAGAGGTCTCGGATTGTCCGCGGCCCGGAGATGACAGGGCATACATTCTTCTTTCGCTGAGGGAAGACAGAACTGTGGATATGGTCGCCTCGCGCATCAAGGACTCCAAGATTCCCTTCGTGAAGATAGTAATTGGCAGTCCCGACCAGATAGCCGCAGAACTCTTCCGCTTTGAGTTTGCCGTCGCACTTGCCGGAAGCATAATGGGAATAAATCCCTTCGACCAGCCCGATGTAGAATCCGCGAAAGCCTTTGCAAGAAGTTTTCTCAAGCTCTACAGGGAAACGGGCAAACTTGAATCCAAAGAACCCGATTTTTCCAAAAACGGGCTTGCTTTCTCAAGCAACAGAAAAATAGAATCCCCGGGGCAACTAAGAGATATCATCTCTTCGAAGAAAAGAGGTTACGTATCGATTCAGGCCTACGTAGACCCCGCAGAAGAAAATTCAAAAGAGCTTCTTTCCCTGCGCGCGCAGCTCGAAAGCATATCATCCGTGCCCGTAACTCTGGGTTTCGGCCCGAGATTTCTCCACTCAACGGGCCAGCTTCACAAAGGAGACTCCGGAGAAGGGTTTTTCATTCAGATTGTAAGCGATAACGAAGACGATCTGTGCATACCTGATGAAGTCGGCTCTGCAGAATCAGTGTTCTCTTTCCAAGTGCTCAAAATGGCTCAGGCCACGGGAGACTTCAGGTCTCTTGATGAAATGGGAAGGGGCATTATAAGAATCGGGATTACGTCTGACGTCTCAGAGAGCATACGGAAAATCGCCCGTTTTTTTGTCTGATCCTTTCCCCGGCAAACTAGACTGAAAAAATCGTTCGCGGCAAAAAACACAAACAAATTAAGTAATTCACTTAAGTTTATGAGCTTGGTTGCCGCTGCGGCCATATTCGCCGCAATCCCCAGAGAAACTCAAGTCTCCGGGCTTGTCACAAAGTGCTTCACTTCCTGGGAAAAAGCTACTATGACATCGCTTGTGGTACCTATGAAAAGGCCGTGCTCGACTATCCCGGCCCTTGCTGACAACCGGTCGGCGAAAAAAGAGGGGTCGTCTATCTCTCCAAAACCCCAGTCGACAATAAGATTGCCCTGATCTGTCAAAAACGGGGAACCGTCACGAGCGAGTCGCAAGTGGACCTCTCCTCCAAGGCTCTCGAGGTAGCCCTTTTCAGCTTCAAGGGCAAATTGGAGCACCTCGACAGGGACGGGAAAACGCTCTCCAAGCCGCCGCGATAGCTTTGATTCGTCAGCGACGATTATGTTTCTTTTGCTGTTCTGCGCAAGAATCTTCTCCCTTAAAAGGGCGCCTCCGCCCCCTTTTATAAGGTTAAAATCGGAATCGATTTCATCCGCTCCGTCAATAGTAACGTCAATCCTCCTTGCCGAATTGAGTTCAACGAGATTGAGGTCCATGGCCTCGGCGAAATTTTTCGTTCTCTCAGAGCTTGGAACGCAGGATATGTCCGAAAGCTGTCCATCTTTTACCCGCTTTGAGATCTCTTCGATGGCAAACTCCGCAGTCGACCCGGTGCCGAGTCCGACAAGCATTCCCGCGCGCACGAAGTCGACGGCTTTTACCCCCGCGGCCTTTTTAAGTTCTTCGGTCTTACCCATTGCGAAAAAAAGTCAGTAAAGTCATCCCGCATACCCCGACAATTAACATAGACATAATACTATACGAATAATTCCCAGATACTGTAAGAAAAGAGATGAAATATCCTGAAGGCAACTACGAAAAGCAAGCGTCGGTTCCCGATACCATCAGCTTGCTTCGACCACCCCCGCCTTCTGGGCGTATGCCGTTTGTTTTGCCGCAAAAAACTTATATACTTGATAATGATAGATTGCGAAACGTAAAAGACAGAGTGCATCATGGAAAATCTAAGACACATACTTAAACACAAGGGCAGCAGCGTATGGTCGATAGAACCGGATGAAACCGTGTATAAAGCCCTTCAGATGATGGCGGAAAAAGAAATAGGTGCTCTGCTCGTGCTTGACGGGGAAAAGGTCGTTGGGATATTCTCCGAGCGCGACTACGCGAGGAAGGTCATACTCCAGGGAAGGTCATCGGCGAACACGAAAATAAGTGAACTCATGATCAGGGATGTGATTTACGGCTCTCCCGACGACCCGATTCAGGAAAGCATGGCTATCATGACGGCGAACAAGATAAGGCACCTTCCGGTAATAGAAGATGGGAAGCTTTGCGGGATGGTGACAAGTGGCGACATCATAAACCACATCATCTCCCGTCAGAAATTTGAGATCGAAGCGCTCAAAAAATATATAACCGGAGGCTATTAACCCTCCACCGGCTTAGCCTTACGCGATCAGCTGCTCCTGAACCTTCTCGCAGTCGGAGTGGAAACTCTTGGCGACTTCAAGGAACTCTATAGCTTTTGACGCCGAAGCCTCTCCGTCCCTGTATTCGCTGAACTTGCGCGAGACATCAAGCCATTTCTCATCGGTCTCCCCGGTTCTCACGACAAGGTTTTCAAACTCCCATATCGTCTGCTCAGGAGTGAACGGATCGACAAGCTTGGTGTAGAGAGGAACATGGGCACTCTCGGAGCATGCCAGATAAAGCTCGTTTATGCATGCCTCGTAGTCGCCGTGCAGGAAAAGAGCCTGAGCCTGCTCAAGACGTCTCTCCGCATCTGAGAAGACCGGGATTTTCTCTTCCACAGTAACCCCCGCGCACTCTCCCCTTACTCCCTGCTGAACAGCGAACTTTTCTTCTTCGTGTCCCCAGTCGGTGTAAAAATCGGGGTCATCCTCGTACGAGGGAATCTCGTTGAACTCGGAAACCGCTTCCTTGATGTACTTGGCGCCGAGCCTTTTCATAGTGAGGTCAAAATGTTCACCGTCTTCTTTTTCCCTCTCGTATATCTCAAGCAGCCTCTCGACAACCTTGGGAGCGTTTCTGGTCGGAATCTTGGTTACCGGCATGGCAAGACGCGAGTCGTCCCCGTAAAGCCCTCCGCCGAGGAAAAGCATCTCCGCCGGGACGCTTCTTCCTTCTCTGGTTATGGAAGCCCCCTGGAACCCTATGCTGGCCGAGACATGCTGAGCGCACGCGTTGGGGCAGCCCGATATCTTGATTCTCAGGTCCCCGAGAGTCTCCTTGTATTTTCCAAGACCGTTACCCATCATGCTGGTAAGCTTAGTCGCGAGGCCCTTGGCCGAGGTGATGCCCAGACGGCAGGTATCAGCGCCCGGGCAGGCGGTTACATCCTCAAAGGTGTCCGCGCCTGAGTCGGAAACACCCGTCTCTTTAAGCCCTGCGTAAAGCGAGGGAATCGCCTGGTCTGGAACCCACCTGATCACGAAGTTCTGCTGGATCGTTATCCTTATTGAACCGTCGGCAAAGGCATCTATCATGTCCGCAAGCGCTCTTGCGGTATCGGACGGAACATCCCCAAGAAGGACTCTAACGTTAACGATGGAATATCCGTCAACCCCCGCCGGGGAAACGTTTTTCTGCCGCCACTCCGCAAAATCCGGGTCGTCCTCAACCCAGTCTGGAGCCTCCGGAAAGTGGTGTCCGTTCAGCCTGGGGGTTTCATGCTCCTGGTCAATTTCCTTAAGATAGTCATTCCAGGAAGGATCGACCTCAAGCGAAGTCATCTCCTTCTCGACTGCCTCCCTGAACTTATCAAAGCCGAGTTTCCTCACAAGAAATTTCATCCTTGCCTTCATCCGCACCTTCCTCTCCCCGTACCTGTCAAAAACCCTGACTACCGAGGCGGAAAAAGGTATCATTTCCTCAACAGGCATAAACTCGGTCCAGAGATGTCCAAGCGAAGGCGAAGCGCCGAGCCCGCCGCCCACATGGACCTGAAAGCCGCGTTTCCCGTCCTCTTCCCTGACTCTGGCGCGAAAACCCAGATCGTGGATGCGCACCCCGGCGTTATCGACATCCGGGTTGCTCTCGAAGCAGACCTTGAACTTCCTCCCCATGTTCTGGCATATGGGGTTTCGGAGCATAAACTCCTTAAACGCCTCGGCGTAAGGAGTCACGTCGAAAGTTTCGGTTGGCGAAGCGCCGGTTATCGGGGAAGCCGTGACGTTTCTTATGGTATTGCCGCACGCCTCGCGGGTGGTAATTCCCGCACTCGCAAGATCCCTCATCATGTCGGGAACAGTCTCAAGATTGACGTAGTAAAGCTGTGCGTCCTGACGGGTAGTAAGGTGAAAGAAACCGCTTGCGTACTTGTCCGAAACGTCCGCAAGTTTTCTCAATTGAGCGGAACTCAGTTTCCCGTAGGGAATCTTTATCCTCTGCATCTGGACTCCTTCCTGGCGTTGTGCGTACACCCCCAACTGGAGTCTTATTTTCTGGAATTTTACCTCGCTTATCTTCCCGTTCAGGTATTCGGAGATCTGCTGCTCAAATTCGTCGATCTCGTCCTTTACAAGTTCGGGTAACGAAACTGCTTCTTCGTCCATATCCTATAACTCCATAAAAACTCTTTAATGTCTCCCGATATTCTAACATAAAACAAATATTTTTTGAGAAATCAAGCCTGCTGACCGCTTTGGGCTAAAAGCCACCTCTCAATCACCAGGAGAATATACCTAAGTTCCTGTTCCGTAAGCTTTTTTCCCTTAGGGATGCTGTGCCACTTCAAAAGGCAGCTCCGACAGCACGTGGCTGTGGCGTGCTGGGCCCGGAACACCGGATGCCCGCCCCAGGGAGTCTGCTTCCCGTCGTTTGCGGGCAGGGCGGGGGCAAGTCTTTTCCGAAGAAAATCCCTTCCGTGCGAAAGCACCTCGGGGAGCCCTTTTTGCCTGAGATAAAACGTCTCCTTGGCATTCAGCTTGAACCCGGAACGGAACCGGGATCTGCCTAATCTTCTGAAAACATTCTCCAGCCGTTCCTTTTCGCCGTTTTTCGCTCTATACATGTAAGAAATTCAGTGCTCTCGCTCCTCAGAGAAAAAATCCCGCATCCGTCCGAGTATCTGTTCCGTCTTCGCGCAGAAAAACTCGCTCCCCGCAACTGAGTTGATAAAGAATTTTCCGTAGTACTTCGACACGATACGCCTGTCAAGAACCATAACGACGCCGCGGTCCGTCTTGGCACGTATGAGCCTTCCGAAACCCTGCTTGAACCTGAGTACAGCATGGGGAAGTATGTATTCGCGGAATGAATCGATATCCTGATTTTCCATGTACTCGATTTTCGCCTCCGTAACCGGGTCCGTGGGGACCTTGAAGGGAAGTCTGCATATGACGACCATCTTCAGGGAATCCCCGGGAATGTCTACTCCTTCCCAAAAGCTGTCGGTCGCGAAAAGCACCGAGTTTCCAAGCGTTTTGAATTTCTCAAGCAACAGGCCCCTAGGCATTTCGCCCTGCTTGAAAAGACTGACCGGGACGGCCCCGATGCTCTCAAGAATTTTTCCTGTCTTTTCATAAACTCTGTTAAGCGAGGAATAGGAGGTGAAAAGCACCAGAGCGTTTCCGTTCGTTACAGAAATCGAGTCTGAGAGTGTCCGCGCAAGGGAATCTTCGTAGTCCTCGCGCCCGGGCTCGGGCATGTCCGAGGGGACCAGCAGCAAGGACTGCGTTCGGAAATCAAACGGTGAATCAACAATAAGCCCCCTGAATCTTTCATTATCCGAAAGTCCTATGTTTTTCCTCTGGAAATCGAAATTCTTATCCACAGCAAGCGATGCGGAAGTCATAACGACGGTTTTGGTCTTCGAGTAAAGCTTTTCATCAAGCTCCTTGGATACATCAAGGGGCGAAAGGTTGATGGAGCAGAAAATCGCCGCCCTTCTGCGGTTCCCCTCAAACCACCTTATATAACTCTCGTCCTGCTCGCCAAAAAACCTTCCTATGGCTTCGCGGAAAGCAAGGGATCTCTTAGCGATGCCACCAAGTTCAGCGGTGAGTTTTATATGGGAATCCGCGTGCGGTGAGCCCTCGACTACCCCCAGCAGGTGAGCAATCTCCTTTTCAAGCGAAAAGAGGGATTTTTCAAGTGCCCCGAACCGCTCCTCAACGGCAGGCCATTTCTCGTGCCGCACAACCTCTTCTGTGAGCCTCAGGCTTATCGCTGTCTCACCCGAGAGTTCCACCCCAAAACCGTAAAGCAGATTAAAGACCTCTTCGCTTACGACCTCTATACGCTCAACGGCCCTCGCAAGCCCGCCGCCCGAGCGTTCGAAAACCTCCCTGAGGGCGGAATCTTTTTCTTTCTGCGCAAGGTGCGAGATGTAGGATACAAGCCCCTTGTCCTTATTTTTCCGGGAACGAAGCTTTGAGAGGGTCTTCGCAATCCCGTGCTTGCTAAGCTTCAGGCTGAAATGTGAAGTAGCCGCCTCGGCAATGTTGTGCGCCTCATCAAAAACGACCTTTGCGTAGCGGGGAATTATCCCGAAATCCGAATCGGGTCCCGCAGCTCCTTTTATCGCAATATCGGAAAAAAGCATGTGATGGTTGGCAACCAGCACCGAAGCCCTCGATAGCTCCCTCCGCGACTTGAAGAAAAAGCAGCTCGAATAATGGGGGCACTTGGTCCCCGGGCAGCTTTCGCTTTCCGCAGATACCCTGTCCCATACATCGTCAGGGGGTGTAAACGCAAGATCGGAAAGTGAACCGTCCGCGGTGGTCTTGGCCCACTCAAGCACATCCTTCATCGACCCTCTTTCACCGTCGTCTATAAAATCGAAAAGATCCTGCCCGACGGTTTCGCCCCGGAGAAGACAGAAGTAGTTTCTCATTCCTTTAACGAGAGCATAATCAAATTTCCTCGGGAAAAGATCCCGAAGGAGGGGAAGATCCTTGTTTATCAGCTGTTCCTGGAGATTGATGGTATTTGTTGAGACCAAAACCCTCTCACTGTTGCTAATTGACCAAAGAATGGAAGGTATGAGATAGGAAAGAGTTTTTCCGGTCCCCGTGCCGGCCTCTATCATTGAGAGGTGCTCGTCGTTGAATGCATCGGTTACGTTTGAGAGAACTTCCAGCTGTTCGTCCCTGTGTTCGTATTTCTCTCCCAAGACACGGGCCACGGGACCTGCAGGCAGGAGATACTCTTTGGCGGATTCATTGTCGACGCGTACCGTCTCCCCAGGAACAAAAGGCTCAACAACTACGTACACCTTCTCGACCTCGCTGTCCACTATGTAGAAACCGACGCCTTTGTTTCCGAAAGCCGAAGCGACCGCCACATCTTGAGGTGAAGGTTCGAGGTTGCCTGAGGGATGATTATGCACAACCACGTTCCCCGTTTTCGCCGCGTCAAGGATGGCCGGAACCGCTTGGCGGTTACCGCGTGCAAGGACTTTCACATCACACACCAGAAAGCCTTCGTCTACCTTGCCGACGAAAAAAACCTCGTTTCCGTGGGCCTCGGTTATCGATTCTCTGATGAATTCAGCGGCTTCGGGGGTAAAGTAGTCCTCAATCATATCCGCTTAATTTTACACGGAGGGGTTAATAACAAAACTTCTCGAGAGATGTTGCCTTGCCCCTCGGGCTTCGGTAGCCTGTTTTGCGGGTCTGGAGGGATGGCCGAGTGGTTTAAGGCGCTGGTCTCGAAAACCAGTGGGGTCTTTTTGGCCCTCGTGGGTTCGAATCCCACTCCCTCCGCCATTAAGCTATCCAGAACTCTTCTATACCGGTTCCACGGGAAGTCCACCATTGCTGGTCAAAGCCCATTTCTGGCAAGGGTAGCCTGACGCTACGCGGTGAATAACAACCTTATTCACCGCATATTTTGCGGCAATTCTCCTTGCTTGTACGGCGAACAGGAGGGATAATCGCTGCTTGCCAGATGCTATCTCAAGGTAAGCCGTCAATGGCACTAAAAAACTTCGCCCAGCGCAAGTTTTTGAAGGAACCGGAAAAAACGGTCAGGACACCAGATCAAAGGTGAGCCTTCTTCTTTCCAGGTCGGCCGACACGAGCTTTACGCGAACATCTTCTCCGAGTTCAAACCACTTTCTTTTCTTGCCCTTGTGTTTGTAAAAGTGCTCGGGGATGAGTCCTTCGACGAAGTGTTCCTTTATTTCTATGAAGACTCCGAAGGGATGTATGCTGAGTATTTTCCCGTGGAAGACTTCGCCCACGCGGGTTTTCATGAAATTCGCGGTCTCGAGGTTCATAAACTGACGTTCCGCACCCTCGGCCGTCCTCTCCAGAATTGAGCAGCGTTCGGCGATCTTTTTGAGAAGAGCAGAATCGTAGGAAGGGTCTTTTTTCTCCAGTATGTCGTCGACAATCCTGTGAACAACAAGATCGGGATACCTTCTTATGGGCGAAGTGAAATGAGTGTAATCGTCTATCGCAAGACCGAAATGGGGAACATGCTTTGTCGAGTAGACAGCTTTTTTAAGCGCGCGCAGAATCATGAAGTTTATCTGCTCCCGGTCCCGTCTTCCCGAAGCGGTCTTCATCACCGCCTGGATGTCAGGCTGTTTTGCTCTTGCTCCCAGGTTCGCCTTGATTCCTATTTTGAGAAGGCTTTCGCGCAGCTGCTTTATTGAATCCGGATCCGGGGGCTCGTGAATTCTGTAGATCGATTCAAAACCGTTTCTAAAGACAAACTCCGCAACTACGGAGTTGGCCATGATCATGAACTCCTCTATTATCTCGTGGGCCGTGTTTCGCTTAAGCCTGTCGACGTCCCTTACCTCTCCTGAGGAATTGCGAAGAAGCACGGCCTCGGGGAAATCAAAGTCAAGACCTCCTTTTCCGATTCTAAGCTCCTTGAGCTTTCCATAGAGCTCTCTCATCACAATCAGGGAAGAAGTTATGCTTTTACTGAGCGAGGATGAGGCAGTGCCGTTTCCTTCTAAAACGGCCGCGGCCGTGGAATAGGTAAGTCTCGCAGAGCTTTTTATCACGCTGTTGTATATCCTTGAGTCCTTAAGCCTTCCCGAGGAATCAAAATCCATCTCGACTGTTTTGGTAAGCCGTCTTTTTTTCGGCCGCAGGCTGCAGAGATCATTCGAAAGCCGCTTGGGAAGCATGGGAATAACCCTGTCCGAAAGATAGGTGCTGGTGGCCCTGCGCGCGGCCTCCTCATCGCACGCACTCCCGGATAGCACGTAATGAGAAACATCCGCTATGCTTACCCAGAGTCTGTATCCCTTGCCCTTGCGGATTCTTTTTATGCCCACGGCATCGTCAAAATCCTTTGCGTCATCCCCGTCTATGGTGAAAATGGTTTCCCTCTCAAGATTCACCCTTGCCGAAAGATCACCGTTTGGAAGTTCCGCGCTCAGGTTGCCGACTTCTTTAGTCACGTTGCGCGAAAAACCCTTCGGAAGACTGTACTCGGAGATAATCCCTTTTTTCTCGGTTTCAATTTCTCCGGATATCCCAAGACGCTCGGTCACTCTCGCCGGCTGTTTTCCCGGCTTAATCTCTATGACTACAAGTTCCCCTTCGGAGAAGCTCCTTTTCCCCCCTCTGCTTTCAATCTCACACTCGGGAATCTCCAGCTTTCTCGGGCATGCAACAAAACCCCTTGGGGTTTTTCGCAGATCGGCCAAAACCCTCAGGGAGTTCCCGTTGGACAGGCCGTTCGATCCGATATTCTTCCGGTTCCCGTTTAAGGTGTGACCGGGAAAATTCGGACGCCGGTGGTCTTGCCCGGCGGGTTTTCTTTCATATTTTCCGAGGCGGTAGCGCCCTTTGGAGGTCCTTTTGATCGTGCCCTCAAGAACCATACGCTCAAGTGCGGCACGGAGATTTTTTCTTTTTCTCTCGGGCATATCAAGCCCTCGGAGAATATTGCCCTCGGAGAGACTTCTTCCCTTTTTTTCGCTGAGCAGTTTTAGAATCCGCGATTCTCTTTTACTTGTCATGATATAAACCCGGCTTTCCAGCCACGGGGGATTCCCTGTTTTAAAAATTGAAATTTACGGGGTCTTGTATACAATAGTGCCGTTTTTATTAATTTTGCTTTCTGGAGTTTCTTATGCTTAGAACAAACATTCTCGGAGGAATCCTCATAACCGCGCTTGTTCTCTTTATAGTAGGTTTCGGAATCTCCCTCAAATTCTCACTCGACTGGTCTTTTTACTTTAAGGTTCTCTCGGTAGTCGGCGCGGTCGCGCTTGCGGTTTCTCTGATAGTCCACCTTATACCTTCAAGAAACTGATCCGGTACGCGGAATTTCTTACCAGCTTTTTCTTCTATTCACAAACCCCTGAGCGCAAGCCCCACCGCAACCGCCATCTTCGGGGCCAGATGTTCAATGTATTCAGGATCAAAACGTGAATCCGAAACAGTGATGTTCCGAAAAGGATTCGAAATCTCGACCGGAACCCCAGTGGCCTCTCCAAGCGTATCGGCGAGAGTTGCTATTCTTGAAGACCCACCGGAAAGAATTATTCGGTCGATTACGTCTCCGGCTTCGTCAAGAACCATCTTTATCTCATCTGTGGCACGAGCAACGAAATCAGTGAAAACACTTTCTACCTCGTCATATCTTCCATAACCCTTAATGCTGAACTTTATTCTCTCCGCCTCCTCGTAGGTAATTTTAAATTTCTCCATCAAACGAAGCGTAATCCATTCCCCTCCAAGCGGAATATCCCTCAGCACAAAAGGCACTGTGCCATCCAAAACGCTCAAGTTAGTCCCTGACGCTCCGACGTTCACAAGCGCTGCCTTTTGACCGTGACCTCGGCAAAAAGCCGCGTAGCCGTTTGAAAGGGCCATGGCGTCAATATCAATTACCCGGGCACGAAGGCCCGCCGAGAAAAGCGAACTTTTATACTCCTGCGCCGTTTTTTTCGAAACTGCCGCAACCAGCACCTGAGTCTCCTCGGATTTTCCGTTGCGGCGGAAAAGCGGAGTGTAGCTGTAATTAACCCGGTTAACCTTTCTGCGAAGACTGGTCCTCACAAGATCCGGAACAAGTTTTTCCATGTCCTTTCTGAGAAAAGCTCTGGGAACATTGACGATTTTTAAAGCAACAGCTTCGCCGGAGACCCCTATAACCGCCTTTTTCGTTCTCACCCCGAGCCTAGAAACGAGACTTGATACAACCCCCGAAACCATGTCGCCCCTTGAAATCGACTTGCGGACTATTGCATCTCTAGGAAGCATGGCCTCTCCCATATTCTCAAGCCGGTAACTTCCACCCCTGTAGGAAAGTTCCACAACCTTAACGGAACTTGAACCTATATCCATTCCAACCACGGCATCTTTCCCCTCAAGGAGCGAATCTGGGCGGTGAAGTTTACCGAAAGCCAACTTTTTGAAAGGAGAAATCAACGAACCGGGGATTGGAAACTACTCTTCCACAAGATCGTAATATATTTGCACTTCCCTGGAATGGGCTTCCGGGGGAAGGTCATCGAAACTGGCCGTGAAGAAAAAGCTTTCCGTAGGATCAAGTCTTTCCCCTTCCTCAACAAGAGCGGAGGTCGCGGCAAGGGCGTTTCCATCCGAATCCTTCACGAATATAACGACGTAAACCGACTGTACCGGGAAACTCGCCGTGTTCACCACGGCACCGTTAAAATCCACGCTCCCGTCAAAGTTCTCGGTCTGGAGAACCGGCCCGTCGAGTTCAACGGCGGATTCCTCCGCGGTGCAGGCCGCAAGAACAAAGACCGTAAGGAGAAACAATGATATGATCAGGAAGTTCTTTTTCATTTTTCCAGTTTAGTGCCCGCGTTTGAAATCGAAATTACGTTTGGCGTATCCACAGTTTTCTTTTCTGCGGTCTTTTTATCTTCAGAAGCGTGATCTTCTATTATGTCTCCAAGCACCTTGTGCATCAGCTTAAGTGCGCTTATGGAGTGTTCTTTTAGATAACCTTCGCTAAAAGGTATTTCCTCTTTTCTCCTTCTGTAGAACAGATGAAGAATGAAGGCCTGATTGTTGAGCACCATCAAAATGGCTACGTAAAGCAGGAAGTTGTCAGCGAAAACCTTTTTCATCAATGTTTTCGTATCGGAATCGATCTTAACTATGCCAAGCGGCCCATCGACCTGTGGAGAGAGAAACGGAACAGAAACGGAGATCTTTCCTGCGTATTTTTCAACCGAGTATCCCTCGGGCGGATAAGTGTTTTCCATAAAGTGCCCGGAAGCCAATTTGTTCTCCGGCTGTTTCATAAAGGTAACGCTGAAAAATTTGGGAGAGATTCCGAAGGTGTTAAACAGCTTCTCCCTGCCCAGCCTCTGGTCAAGAAAAAGATAGAACTCGTCGCTTGTAGGTGCCTCTCCGTGATCCTGGTAGAAACTGGTCGCCTGGTCGCCTATAGTCTCGGCTATGGCTCTGGTCTTAGTGACAAACTCTTTTTTGGCATTGTCAAACTGAAAATAGAACACCACACCTATAAGGGCTATGATGCCCAGCTCAACCATTGATATTTTGAACAGCAGTCCAAATTTCTGGTTCAGGCGCATTTTACAAACTCTTCAAGTATCTTGCGTAGGCTCTTGTCCTGTGAATGTCGGAGAAGCATGAATACCATTCCGGCAAAATCCTTTTTTATTTCTCCGTCAAGACTTCTGTAAAGCTTAAGGAGCATCTTCTCCTCATTCGTGAGAACCTCGAGTTCCTGCTCGGATATGGCCTCTTTTTCGATGAATCTTTTGAGTCTCTCCGTCCTTGAGACGCTCCAGATTTCCTCAACCTTGACTTCCAAGATTGAAGATATCTGCTGGCAGCGGTCAAAAGAGGGTGCGTCAACCTTCCCGGTTTCAAGCTGATGTATGTACACGCTCGAAACCTCAAGAGATCGAGCGAGGTTCTCTTGGGTAATCTTTTTCCTCTTCCTTATCCTCTTTAGATAGTCTCCAAACTTCATTTAAAATTCCTCCGAGAATAAAATAGTCCTGTATACGCTAATACTAACCTAATGTACATAACAAAACAATCCGCTCAGATCAGCTTTAGATACAGGAGTTAAAACAAAAGAAAGAAGATAAGAAGTAAAGCCGGAATAAGGCAAGAGGGTCAGAACGATGCGCAGGTAGGATTGATCTCGCGCAGGACGCCCTGCTGGGCAAACCTGTTTTTGTATCCTTTAATAATCCTGTCTATTCCGGGAGCAGAATCAGCATTTGGTGGAACAAGGATTATAAGTACCTTGGTGTCCTCTTTTATCAGATTTCCGACAGGGTCTGTGTACTGTCCATAGGCATCCAGAACGGTAAGCCCGCCAGGGAACTCAACAGTTATGGTGTCTTCGAGAAACTCGTCCCACTGCTGATCACTCACGACTTGACGATTATCCGCATTCCCACGCCCGAAAAAAAGTCTGTATTCGGTATAAGGCTCTGTACCGTCCGGACACGGGTTTGTCTGGGCCTCGGAAGAACATGACACGATGAAAGCGCAAGCCGCAAGAAAAGCCGCGATAGTAACTAGAGCACTGGCTGTCTTATTAAGCATCTTCAGCATAAACCATCTGGGTTAGGCAGAGAAAAGGAAAGATTCCGCTTCTCCCGCAAAAACACCATAAAAATGATGTGCCCGGAGGCGGAATCGAACCACCGACACGAGGATTTTCAGTCCTCTGCTCTACCAACTGAGCTATCCGGGCAGAAACAAACGGGGTTTAATTCTACCCGAAGAAAATATTTTGTTTCAAGGAACGAAATTCCTTCGTTCATAAACAGAGGGGCCCCGGCCCTTTTCTAAAGAACCGAGGCCCCCTGAACACAGAAAAAAGAGGTATGGAGAGATGGTTTTTTTCTTCTGCGTTGTGTTTTGTTTCCTCTATCTATACGTCAAGCCAGTAAAGAAGCTGTACGGCAAATCCGTGCTGATCCTCTTCCCCGGCAAAATAATCGTCGGCGCCGTCCGCGTTGTCGTACCTGTACTCAACCCTCGTCTCGAAATTCCCCACGGACTCGAAAGGAGTCAATATAAGAGTCGAGGTGAACTCGTAAAGTTCGACACCCTCTAAACCTACGAAAACTCCGTCATCGTCAAAAACTTTTATTTCCGAATCATCAACGTACTCACCCCTGAGAGCGAGTGACACGGAGTCCACAAGACTTACTATCGCGTAACCGGCAAAACCCCAGCGGTCTCCCCCTGCGTCATGCGACGTGTACTCGAAATCGGCTATTAAGGTGACCTTCTCCATGAGGGTCATGGTACCAACGACCGTAACAAGGGTCCTGGTATCGCCACCAGTATCGCCGAAGTACCCGGTAACACCGAGCCAGCCGTCGTTCGGGAAATTAAGCGCAATCTGCGATTCAAACGTCTTGCCGTCATCCACATCATCAACCGCGTCCCAGTCGTTGCTTAAGCCGAGAGCGAAATCGAGTGATCCGGCACTGAAGGTCGCCCGGACACCGCTGTGCGCAAACGGAATCCTGTAAAAAAGCAGGGATCTAGTTATGTTGGTGTTGTCCTTGGCTTCTATAAGTTCCCAGCCCGCAAGCGTAGTGAACTGACCGGCGTAGATGTTAAGACCGCCGGCGCCCGATGGAACGAGCACGTTTATGTAAGCCTGATAAGGACTTACCGCACCGTCGCCGTCGGTGTTAAAACCGAAGCCGAGACGTTCAGCCTGCTCGCCAAAAAGAACGTCAGCCCTGAAACCCACCTGATCCATTGCTCCGTCGCCAACGGTCGGAACCTTTTCAAGTGAAAGCGTAAAGGCATCTATCGAGAAATCGTTGTGTTCGGGATAAAGACCCCTCGTAGCAATACCCTCTCCGACTTCGCCGTTCGAAACATACTGATAAGTCGTGTCAAGCGAAAAGCCGAGTCCGATCGACTCGAGGTTTCCGAGATCAAGGGCGTTTGCCCTCGGGGCCCCGAACTGGGTCCCGAGCAGCAAAGCCGCCGCGATCATCATCAATGAAAGTTTAGAAACTATACTTCTCATTTTTCTCCTCCTATAAGAGTTATTATTTTCCTTTTTCCCTGTTCTCACGCTGCTATTAAATCTCCGATGCGGCTTGGAAATCCGGATAGGACTCCATTCCGTGCTCGGTTATGTCGAGCCCTCTTCTCTCTTCTTCCTCGCTCACCCTTATACCCATAACCATCTTTATGGCGTAGAAAATGATGAAGGCGCAGACAACCGTGAAGGCGCCGTATGCCAGAACTCCGATAAGCTGGACCATGAAGCTGAAATCTGGTCCTCCGAAGATTCCCACGGCAAGCGTTCCCCATATACCGCAGACCAGGTGAACGGAAATCGCACCCACCGGGTCATCTATCCTTATCTTGTCGAAGAAACTGACCGCGAAAACCACTATTATTCCGGCCACAAGCCCTATGATGACCGCCTCTCCGGGAGAAACCACGTCGGCTCCGGCGGTTATTCCCACAAGACCCGCCAGCACACCGTTTAGCGCCATGGAAAGGTCAGGAAACTTAAAAGTTCCCCATGAAGTGAAGGCCGCTCCCAAAGCGCCGGACGCTGCCGCAAGCGAAGTCGTCACTATGACCAGCGAAATCAGTTCCGGATCCGCGCTCAGTACTGAACCGCCGTTAAAACCGAACCACCCCATCCAGAGCAGGAACACACCGATGGCAAGAAGAGGTAGCGAATGACCGGGAATCGGTCTCATCGCTCCCGAGGCGAGGTATTTCCCTATACGCGGGCCGAGAAGATAGGCTCCGACAAGTCCTCCCCATCCGCCTACGCTGTGAACGAGCGTGGAACCGGCGAAATCGTAAAAACCCATCTGATCAAGCCATCCGCCGCCCCACTTCCAGGACCCGGCTATGGGATACACGATGGCGACGAATATGGTTGCGAAAATAAGAAAACTTGAAAGCTTTATACGTTCGGCAACAGCTCCAGAGACAATCGTGGCCGCTGTTGCGGCAAACATTGCCTGGAATATGAAATCGGTGTAGTAGGTATAGCCACCATCTGCATATTCTATGAGTCCCTCAGCCCCGGCCGGCGCTGAAATACCGAAACCGGCAAAGCCGAAGATGCCACCACTTATAAGGTTGAAATCCCCTGGGTACATAAGGTTAAAACCCATAAGTGCGTAAGTGAGAATGCCCGCTGAAATGATAAACGTGTTTTTAAACAGTATGTTTACCGTGTTCTTTGATCTGGTAAGTCCGGTCTCGAGAGTGGCAAATCCGAGATGCATTATAAAGACAAGAAAAGTCGCAAGCAGCATCCACACGTTGTTCGCCACGAAAACAGAATGGGCCCCACCTTCTGACGCAAAAGCCGAATAGCCCCCGAGAACAACAAAAGCGAAAACCGAAAGAAACAGCACGCGGCTGCATCCGAAGGGTTTTCTTAAAAAATCTGCGATATTCATAACCAACTCCTCCATGTTTGGACAATTTTCTTCTCAATACCTTTTGCAATTAAGGGGCCATAAAACCAAAAGACAGGAAATGCTCACTCTAACTCTCTGAAACAACTAGAAAAAAATAAATCCCCAACGGCTCGGAATTTTCAAGTAGACTTAGAGCCTGCAAACCATGCCTAAAAAATGTGCACAGTGTGCACTGAAAAAAACCGTTTAGAACAAAAATCGCGCGCAAAAAATGTAGACTGAAGCAATCGCTTCCTCTAAGAACACGGAAAAATGAGAATCCTCTTCGCCGGAACACCAGAATTCGCCGTACCATCGCTTGAGGTACTTTGCGATTCTCCCCACGAGGTAATCGCGCTTCTCTCGAAGCCGGACAGGCCAAGGGGGAGAAGTCGAAAACCCGTATGGCCGGAAACAAAAAAAATTGCCGCGGAGCGAGGAATCCCCGTTTTTCAGCCCCAAGACTTAAAAACACCCGAGTTCGAAGAGACACTGAAGACCCTTTCCCCCGATCTCATAGCGGTCGTGGCCTACGGAAAGATGCTTCCCACCGCCATGCTTGACGCACCCCCTTTCGGTTGCGTAAACCTCCATGCATCGCTGCTTCCCAATTACAGGGGAGCAGCCCCGATTAACTGGGCCATAGCAAAGGGAGAGAAAAAAACGGGAGTTACGATCATGCATATTGACGAGGAAATGGACACGGGAGACATCCTCGCTCAAACAGAGGTGCCTATAGGGGATGAGGAAACCGCCGAGGAACTTTCAAAAAGACTTTCGCTTGAAGGAGCACAGCTTCTTTTGCAAACGATCGACCGCATCGCAAAAAATGAAATATCTCCCGTAAAGCAGGATCCGGCCGCAGCCACCTACGCACCTCTTATTTCGAGAAAAGACGGCCGGGTGGACTGGAACCGGGACGCAGAGGAGATAAAAAACCTGGTAAGGGCGATGACTCCGTGGCCGTGCGCCCACACCACGCTCGGGGGAAAAAACCTCAAGATATTAAGGGCGCTTTCGGGCCCGGGGCAGGGGAGACCCGGAGAAATAGTATCGCTCGGGGGAGAAAGCTTGGACGTTGCAACGGGTAATGGGATCTTGCAGATACTCTCCCTTCAAATCGAAGGAGGGAGAAAAATGGACGCCCCTGAATTCAAACGGGGCAAAAAAGATCTTCGGGAAGGACAGTTCATGGGAACGCCCGGAAGCTCCCTATATCCTAATTGAGACCTCGAAAGTTCCTATTTTCACTTTGCCAGCGAGCCCGCATTTCCAGCAAAGATCTGTAGCATGAGTCTTTGACTTTGCGGGAACGAGCAGGATAAGCTGGACTGAAAGCTCCGAGAGCGCTTTCCAGTACTCGCTTCTTTTTTCGTCGATAGTGGCTTCGGTCTCAACTTCAATAATCTGTACGACCTGCCCGTATGAACCGAGAATTACGTCGGGGAAAAACCCCTCGAACTCGCAGAGTTGCTCTTCGCCGGGATTGGTACTTATCTCATTATAAAGGGAGGAGTACTTATGCTCCACCTGACTTATTACCCAGTCATGAATTAACTTCTGCTCACTCGGAATTTTCATATCTCCCGCTCCACATAAGCTTTGTCTTCAGAATGTTGAAATAATCCCTGAAAGGAGATTTTATGATATTCACGTAGCTCTCCGAACCTTCAAGAACAACCTCGTCGCCGAGATAAAGAGGCACTCCCACCTGACCGTCAAGCGTGAGGTAGGTGTTCTGTATATCGGTGAGCACCCTCGTCCTTATCTTCTTCGTGTTGGGCACCACGATAGGCCTGTTGGTGAGAATGTGCGGACATATTGGAGTGACGGTTATCACGGGCAGCGTCGGAAAAATTATCGGCCCGCCCGCAGAAAGAGAATAGGCGGTTGAGCCGGTAGGGGTTGCGAAGATGATTCCGTCAGCCTTAAAGGTCGTAACGTATTTTTCGTTTATATATATGGAGAGATCCACAACCTTGGAAATTGGACCGTTGTTTATTACGATGTCGTTTAGCACCGTGAACTCTTCCTGCTCTCCGTCCTTTCTGACTACATGGCACGATATCATGTCCCTTTTCTCTATCTCGTAGTCTCCGGCGAGCACTCTCTCCATCATCGGAAAAAACTCATCCACGGTAAACTCCGTGAGAAACCCGAGTCCGCCGAGGTTGCAGCCCAGTATTGATACATCGTGTCCCTGCGCCATTCGTGAAACCCAGATAAAGGAACCGTCACCCCCGAACACAACTATTATGTCGACGGCCGCAGCCAAGTCTGGTTCCGCAAGGACGTTCTCAGCATCTATGCTCCGCCCAAGCCTCTCTTCGACGAAAAACTCTATGTGTCTTTCGCGAAGCCACCCGCACAGCCGCCTGGCAATCTCGTAGACTTCAGCGCTATCCTTCTTACCCGTTATACCGAACTTCAAGTCGCTTCCTCCCCTGGATTTTCAGTTGCGTCATGCAAAAGATACGATTCTATAAAATCATCTATCTCCCCGTCAAGTATCGCATCAACTCCCGAGGACTCGAAATTGGTGCGGTGATCCTTCACCATGCGATAGGGATGCATGACATACGATCTTATCTGGCTTCCCCAGCCAA
Source organism: Thermodesulfobacteriota bacterium (assembly GCA_965204035.1). GTDB lineage: Bacteria > Desulfobacterota_D > UBA1144 > Nemesobacterales > Nemesobacteraceae > Nemesobacter. The sequence continues at coordinate 213,538 of OZ241964.1, read as the reverse complement.
TTTCCTTTTTCGAAGAATTGAGTTCATCTTCTTTTTGTTTTTCCTCCATCCTGCGCAGTTCGTAGAGCCTTGCCTTGAGTATCTTCATGGCACTTTCCTTGTTCTGGCGTTGCGACCTCTCGTTCTGGCAGCTGACCGCAACTCCGGTGGGCAGGTGGGTGATGCGGACCGCGGAATCCGTTTTGTTAACGTGCTGTCCGCCCTTTCCGCTCGCACGGTAAGTGTCAATCCTGAGGTCCTTTTCCTCTATGTTCACCTCTATTGAATCATCTATCTCGGGAGAAACGAAAACCGAGGCGAACGAAGTGTGCCTTCTTTTATTCGAGTCAAACGGGGATATTCTCACCAGCCTGTGAACTCCGGTCTCCGCCTTGAGATAACCGAAGGCAAACCCCCCTTGGGCAAGAATAGTGGCACTCTTTATGCCAGCTTCCTCTCCGTCCTGAGTCTCAAGCAGTTTCGCTGAAAATCCCTTTCTCTCCGCGTACCGAAGGTACATGCGAAGAAGCATCTCGGCCCAGTCCTGAGCTTCTGTTCCCCCCGCCCCGGCGTTTACCGATACTATGGCGTTTCGAGCATCGTCAGGACCGCCAAGAATCCGGGAGAACTCAAGTTCGGCAAGCCTAGCTTCTACGGACGCAAGCATGCTGCCCGCCTCTTCAATCGAACCCTGATCGTCTTCACCGACCGCAAGTTCGAGAAGACACGCCGCGTCCTCCATGTCGGAGCGGAGCTTCTCGAATCCCGAAATACGGTCCTTGATTTCGGATTGCTCCTGAAGCGTCTTGCGCGCTAGTTCAGAATTGTCCCAGAAGCCGGGACCTGAAGTAATTTTTTCAAGTTCTTTGAGTCTGTTAGCCTTGGAAGGCAGGTCAAAGACAGTCTCCTGTCCTGTGGATTCTGCTTCTGAGGTCTTCTACAAGACCGCGCAGTTCTTCTTTCATCTAAGATACCTCCTTAGAACGCACCGAAACATAGTACGCAAATAACCTGCGAATTCAAAAAAACGACGTGCGGATCAATTGAAACGCCGCAGGTTTGTGGGTATTTTATCCGCTTTGATTCAATCCCTTAATAATGTGAGGAGAAACACCCAATGAAAAGACTGCTGCTGACCCCGGGCCCTGTCGCGGTCTCAAGCGAAATAATGGTTGAGATGGCAAGACCGCTCATTCATCACAGAACCAAGGAGTTCGAAGCTATATTCGAGCGGGCAAGAGAAGGGCTGAAACACATTTTTCAGACCGAAAACGAAGTTTATATACTGGCGGCTTCGGGAACCGGCGCCATGGAAGGAGCAGTTGTGAACACTCTTTGCGCAGGCGATAAGGTAATCACGGTAAACGGCGGGAAATTCGGAGAGAGGTGGGGAAAGATCGCAAGGGCCTACGGACTAGAAGTGAACGAGATAGACGTTACCTGGGGCGAGGCGGTTTCCTCCGCAATCATAGAGGAGAAACTCGACAGCGACCCCTCGATAAGGGCGGTTCTTATGCAGGCAAGCGAAACCTCCACCGGAGTCAAGCATCCAACTGACCAGGTCGCGGCGATTACCTCGAAAAGAGACGACGTGCTGTTGATAGTTGACGGCATAACCGCCGTCGGGGTGTTCCCTCTCCCGTTTGACGAGCTGGGAATAGATGTTCTCGTGGGCGGTTCGCAGAAGGCTTTCATGCTCCCCCCAGGGCTTTCATTCGCAGCGATGAGCGAGAAAGCCTGGGAATTCAACAAGACCTCGGACCTCCCGAAGTTCTATCTCAACTTTGCTGACTACCAGAAAAGTGCCCAGAAAAACACGACACCCTGGACACCGGCCGTCACTCTCATAGTCGGCCTCGGCAAGGTTATAGAGGGATTTATGGAAGAGGGAATGGAGAACATCTACAGAAAACGTGAGATGATGTCGCTTGCGACCCGCCAGGCGCTGCAAGCGATCAACATAGAGCTCTTCACCACCGATGCGGCAAGCCCGGCACTTACCGTGGGAGTAGCACCCGAAGAAATAGGGGCAGGAAAGATCATCTCCGAGCTTCAAACGAAATTCGGTATGACCGTCGCAGGCGGACAGGATCATGCCAAGGGAAAAATCTTCCGGGTATCCCACATAGGAGACGTCGACCGAAACGACATGGTGGCGTTTATCTCGGCCCTTGAATCCATTCTGGGGTCCCTGGGACACGACTTCACAAGCGGAGCCGGCGTTGCCAAGGTATCGGAAATGTTGGGAACGGCATAGGCGGAAAGCTTTAAGGCAAAAGATCAGGAAAAATGCTTTGAGACAAGCGGGTCATTGTCTATTTCCGAGATCAGGTAGCCGATCCCGTAATAGTCACCCGAGTTGTGGTAGAGTCTTATTCCTTGGGGAGTAGTAAGGTAGTTTCCCGTTTTTACGGTTTGCTCAGGAAGATCGACCTCGTAAACCGTATAGCCTATCGTTCCGCTTCCTATGTTAACTTTTTTTCGCTCTTCCCTTAGCCTCTTGACGCTTTTCGCGATCTCCCAGGCCTTGGGATAGATGTGTCCTTTAACGAGAAACTTCATGACAGCCCGAAAAACTAAAGAACCTCCATCTCCACGCGGTCTATCAAACCGATGCACATCATTATCTTGTCTATACCCGGATCCCTTTCATGAACGAAAGTTTCCGAGAACTCTCCGTCGCAGTCCCCGCACGCACCCCCCTCATCAGACTCCTTTTCGCAATCTCCGCAGTAATATGTCTTCAGGTTATACCAATGTAAAGAGGAATAAAGAAGTTCCCTGAAACCGCTTTTGCTAAGACACTCCCCCCACTCGGAAATCGCTTCGACCAGATTGCGGCGGTAGTAATCAGGTATGTCCGCCAGGTGTCCCGAGTATATCTCTTGCTCTCCTACGTAAATTCTGAACAGTTCCGACATGGCAGTTAAATCAGATAGTCGACAGTTTTGAGGTCAGCAGGTGATCGACCAGAACGAGATTGACCATGGCCTCCGCTATTGGAACCGCCCTCGGACAAAGACACGGATCATGCCTCCCCTTTACCTGCAGTTGGGTTTTTTCTCCCTTTTTATCCACGGTGTCCTGAACCTGGGATATTGAAGAGGTGGGTTTTATGGCGATTCTCACGACCAGATCCGCCCCGCTTGTTATTCCGCCCAGAAGGCCGCCCGAGTTGTTCGTTCTGAAGCCGAGGGTCCCGTCCTCCTTTTTATACATGAGATCGTTTACCTGCGAACCTTTTCTCTCGACGACCCCGAAACCCATCCCCACTTCAAAGCCCCTTATTCCCCCTATACTCATAAGAGAGCGCGCGAGGTCCGCATCAAGTTTGTTAAACACGGGCTCGCCGAGACCCGTAGGAAGCCCTTGGGACACTACCTCAACGGTTCCTCCAACGGAATCTCCCTCCTTTCTAACCGATTCTATAAGATCGATCATCCTCTCCGCGGCTTGCGGGTCGGGACAGCGTACGGGGTTTTCCTCGATCCGATCAAAATCAATGTCCTGAGCGACTATGTCTCCCACCTGCTTTACGTACCCCGTGGTAGTCACTCCGTGGGAATTAAGAATTTTTTTGGCTATCGCGGCGGCGGCCACCCTGCCGACCGTTTCCCGCGCCGAGGAGCGGCCGCCTCCACGGTGGTCCCTGCGCCCATACTTCTCGTCGTAGGTGAAATCGGCGTGGCCGGGACGGTAGACGTCCTTTATGTCCTCGTAGGATTTCGATATGACATCTGTGTTTCTAACCATCATGGATATGGGAGTTCCGAGGGTTTTTCCCTCAAAAACGCCCGAGAGTATCTCGATTGCGTCGGCTTCCTTTCTCTGGGTCGTAATCCTGCTTTGCCCCGGACGCCTTCTGTCAAGTTCGTACTGTATGTCCTCGGCGCAAATCTCAAGTCCCGCGGGACAGCCGTCAACTATAACTCCCAGAGCGGGGCCGTGGGACTCCCCCCAAGTGGTAATCCTGAAAAATCTTCCGAAACTGTTTCCCGCCACTTTATTCCCTTTTTTACTTCAGATAGCCGTTTCCCCTGAACCACTCCACGGTCTTCTGTATAGTCTGCTCGATCGGAGTCACCGTGAATCCGAGATCCCTTACGGCCTTTGAATTGTCAGCGTGCCAGTTAAACCTTGAAAGCTTTATGGAATCGATATCCAGCGTGGAATAATTTGGAAATCCGAGTCCCAGGACCCTCTCAAGGAGAAACGCAGTGGTGTAAGCGAATATGTAGGGAATCTTGATTTTGGGAGCAGAGACGCCGGTTATCTCTTCTAGGAGGGCAAAATAACCCTGCACATTCACGTTCTCGTTTGCGAGTATGTAGCGCTCTCCGGGCTTTCCGTTCTTCTCCGCAAGCAGGTGTCCGTTCGCGACGTCTTCAACGTCGACAATGTTAAAAGTACCGTCCATGTAACCAGGGAATCTTTTCTTGCAGAACCAGAGAACCGATCCCGAGCTTGAAAGATAGATGTCCCCCGTGCCGAGAACCACCGAAGGGTTCGTTATAACCACTGGAAGCCCCTTTTCACTGAAGCTTTTTGCCTCTCTTTCCGCGAGATACTTGCAGTTCATGTAGCCTATCCCCTCGGAGTAAAGATCGTACTGGGTGGATTCGGTTACCGGGGAACCGTCCCGCTCGACCCCAATGGCGGCTACGCTGCTTGTGAAAACAACCTTGGATACGCCTACGTCCATGGCGGCGGAGAGAACGTTCGAAGCGCCGCGCACGTTTATATCCAGCATTTTCTGGTGATCCGACTTCTTAAACGACACGAACCCAGCCGTATGGAAAAGCGTGTCGCATCCGGAAAAAGCAGCCTTAAGAGAATCCGGGTCTCCAACATCACCGTAGACCTTCTCAACATCGAGAGAATCTATGTTTTTAGTATTGCTCGTCTTTCTGACGAGAACCTTGACCCTGTCTCCTCTCTCAACCAGCTTTCTGGTTATGTGCGATCCTATAAACCCGGTCGCTCCCGTAACTACTGTCGCCATCTGCTATTTTCCTCCGGGGAAATTGATTGAAAAAAGACATTTTCCACAAGAGTATAACAATTCCGCCTGATAATGTACAAAAACAAACCCGAGGACGGACACGGTTAAAAACCCCCTTACACTATCATCATCGAGTCGCCGTAACTCAAGAACCTGTAACCGCACGATTTCGCCTCCTCGTAAGCGGCGAGAGCCAGCTCCCTCGTGCCGCAGAACGCCGAAACAAGCATAAGAAGGGTTGAGCGGGGCATATGGAAGTTAGTTATAAGAACGTCTACAAAACGGAATTCGTAAGGGGGTCTTATGAAAAGATCCGTCCTTCCGGAAAAAGGCCGCATTTCCCCGACGGTTCCCTCTGCCGACTCAAGGGCTCTCGTAACCGTGGTCCCGACGGAAATAATCCTTCTTCCCTGCGCCTTGGCTTCGTTTACCGCCTCCGCAGTCTCCTGTGGAACGGAGACGCGTTCTGAATGCATTGCATGGTTATCGATAAGCTCATCCTTTACGGGCCTGAAGGTTCCCTCCCCCACATGCAGAGTGACATATTTCATCAGAACGCCCTTTTCGCGAAGGTCCGAGAGAAGTTCCGGGTCGAAATGAAGCCCGGCCGTCGGAGCGGCGACTGCCCCCTCCTCGGTCGCATAGACGGTCTGATAGGTCTTTTTATCCGACGGTTCGGGTTCCCTTGCTATGTAGGGAGGAAGCGGCATACGTCCCGTGCTGCTGATAACCTGCTCGACGGGTTCGCTGAATCTTATCGTCCAGCTTTTATCGGGTTCCTTCTCAAGGCTGCCCGACACCCCTCCGTCAAGGGAGACCCTAAGACCCTCGGCCGGATTCTTAAAAAGCACCTTCCACCGGGTTTCGTCCTTTTTCTCCGTAAGAAGAAACTCAACGACTCCCCTTCGTTCCACGTGGCCCACAAGCCTCGCGGGAATAACCTTGGTGTTGTTAAGAACCATGAGGTCGCCGGGGCGGAGCAGGTCCTTCAGATCAGAGAACTTGGCGTGGGAGAACCCTTGCGTTTTCCTGTCGACCACAAGTAGCTTTGAGGAACTGCGCTTGGAAAGCGGATACTGGGCGATCAGCCGCTGGGGAAGATCGTAGTCGAATTGATCCGTTCTCATCCGCAGAAGGGTTTACTTTCCCTCGAGAAGTTTTTTCACGGAAAGCCGGAGGGAGTTTAGCCTTATGAACCCGGTAGCGTCCGACTGGTCGTAAATCGAGTCCTCCTCGAAGGTCGCCAGGTTCTCGCTGTAAAGGGAATTCGGGGATTTTCTCCCGCAGACTGTAACGTTTCCCTTGTAAAGCTTAAGCCTTACTGTGCCGCTTACGTCCTTCTGGCTCTGGCGGACGGCGGCGGCCAGCATTTCCATCTCGGGAGAAAACCAGAAACCGTAGTAGATAAGTTCCGATATTTTCGGAATCAGTGAATCCCTGAGTCGCATTACTTCCCTGTCCATGGTAATCGACTCAAGAGCCCTGTGCGCCACATGAAGAATCGTGCCGCCGGGGGTTTCGTACACTCCCCTTGATTTCATACCGACGAACCTGTTTTCAACAATGTCTACCCTTCCGATGCCGTTTGCTCCGGCGACATCGTTTAAGCAGCCAAGAAGCGCCGAGGGAGAAAGTTCCTTTCCGTCAACTGAAACGGGAATGCCGCTTTCAAATCCGATTTCCACGTAAACCGGCTGATCGGGGGCCGCTTCGGGAGAAACCGTCATCTCGAACATATCCTCAGGGGGTTCAGCCCACGGGTCCTCCAAGATACCCCCCTCATAACTGACATGAAGAAGGTTGCGGTCACAACTGTAGGGTTTTTTCTCGGTCACCGTAACGTCTATTCCGTTTTCCCTGGCGTAATTTATCAGGTCGGTTCTCGATTTGAAATCCCACTCGCGCCACGGAGCTATAATCTTTATGTCGGGATGGAGCGCATAGAAGGTAAGTTCAAAGCGGACCTGGTCATTTCCCTTGCCTGTCGCTCCGTGGGAAACTGCGAAGGCTCCCTCGCGCTTGGCTATTTCAATCTGTCTTTTCGCGATAAGGGGGCGCGCTATGGAAGTGCCCAGGAGATAGCTGCCTTCATACACGGCGTTTGCACTTACCGCGGGGAAAACGTAATCCTTAACGAACTCGTCTCTCAGATCTTCGATGAATACGGCGCAGGCGCCAGTATCCCAGGCCTTCTGCTCCGCCTCCTGCAAGTCCTCCTTCTGTCCTATGTCAGCCACATAGGCTATAACATCGGAGTCGTACTCGTTCACGAGCCACTTAAGGATTACGGAGGTATCAAGTCCCCCCGAATAGGCGAGAACTATCTTGTTTTTCTCAGACATGTTACTGGTACTCCGGTATTTCTTCGCGCATGAAAAGCTTAATCAAGGCCTGTCCTGATTCTGCTCGGAGATCGGGCGAAGATCCAGAAGGTAGAATTTTATTCCCTTGTTCTGGTAGAACTTTTCAAGCGAAAGGCCGGCATACTCTATTTTCTGGAGGTCGTCTCCAGTGTAGCTAAGGTTCTTTACCTCTCCTGAGAGTTGGCACGAAAAGGGTATGTCCTTATCCGGTCTTTCCTGACAGATAAAACCCATTTCTATCTGCCCGCTCAAATCCATGTCAAGAGGAACAATGAATCCCACCACCATCTTCACGCTCTGCAGTTCGACCACCATGATCTTTATCCTGCTCGAATCTTCCTCGTCTCCGACATCCATCACGTAGCCGTAGTAGTTTATTTCTTTGTTCTGCTCGCTCAGGGAATTCATGTACCAGTAATCTTCCGCATCGAGCCAAGACATTATTTTCATTGTTTTTTCCTCCAAGGATTCACATGGATATTTTGGGAAATTATATACTATTATCCCATCTTTGGGCAACGATGCGAGATTGATTTAAACTGCCTTTTCCGTCATGCTCTTAAGAATCCCGAGAAAATCTTTTTCTCATTCTGCAATCTCTATGACAAAATAATTGCCATTTTTTGTGTGTCTTATATGTTTATCAAGTCATTACAGGGTAAAACGAATCATTATTCTCGGACAAAGTGTGTGCCAGAAAATACAAAAAAACACATCTACGAGCGATGAGGTCAGTTTTGCTTAGAGGTACGCCATGCGAAAATTCGCAATTCGTCTTCTCGCCTTGTTTCGACAGACATCTCTTTTCATCTGGAAGCTGCGTGGCAAAACGGAAGCTGACTTAGCCGCCGAGCGGGTAGTTAGCGGAAAGTCATGGGATGAGTTCTGCGACACTTTAAAAGCTGCGGGGGCAGCTTTAAATTTTCCAAAGGCACCTAAAGACGCATTTAATCAGGCAGAGGGGTATCGGTACTTAAGTCGTATCGCCCGGGCCGGACTGATGGCATTTGTCGAGCATGCCGACCCGAAAGCACCTGTACTTCATCGCGTCGTCAACGAAACAACCAAGCTAGGCGCAGACAATCCTGACAACTTCTACCAGATAGCAAGCCTGAGCGGCGAGTATGAATACAAAATCACAGGTCGACGCAATAATATTGCATACTTAAGCTTCGGCACTCAATCTGGCAATTACGGGCAAGGAAGAGGGCTACCTCCCACCGGGCATATAGAATCTGACCAAATAGAAACCGACGAAGATGGGTGCTTTGAACTGATACTTAGCTGCAAACCTCAAAGCAAGAACTGGCTTCCCATGACACCGGAAACTGGCACATTAGTGGTACGTCAGACTTTCCTTGATCGCAAAACAGAAACTCCAGCAGACTTGCGAATAGAGCGAATCAATTGTTCCGAAGATGAGCGCCTCCCTTCTTCATTGACGCCGAAACAGCTCGACGAAGGATTGAAAACCGCGGGAACGCTTGTGGCAGGCGCACCATTGCTGTTTGCCAAGTGGGCCCGTGATTTTCAAAAACACACCAACGAACTGCCAATGTTTGATCCGGAAGTATCGCTGGCCGCCGGGGGTGATCCCAATATCGTTTACTACCACAGTCATTGGAAAGTAGCGGAGGACGAAGCACTTTTGATAGAAGTAATGCCGCCAGAATGCGAACATTGGAACTTCCAATTAAACAACTATTGGATGGAATCACTGGACTACCGCTATCACACGATACATACTAACAAGCATCTTGCCCACTATGAAGATGACAGCTCTGTGCGCCTGGTAATAGCTCACGAAAATCCCGGTCATCCCAATTGGCTTGAAACGGCTGGCCATTCTTCCGGCACGATGTGCTTCAGATGGGTGCGCGCGAAGGAACATCCTCAACCGCAGACCAGATTAATCAAATTAACTGACCTTAAGCAATTGTTGACTTGAACAAATCGCGATGGCTAAAAAGAATCTAGCGACTTCTACAGACTATGAGAATCCCTACCGCCCTCTCCCCGTTAAGATATTCAATTCCGTCGGGAAGCTAAGTGAAACCCTCGGATTGTCGAGTTCTTTGAATATTGAAAAGCTCACCGCCAGCGCGATTCGAAAAACCAGGGCTGAGGATTTTGGTGACGACGGTCATTTTGAAGCACTGGAAGTTCTCGTAAATTCGATTAACGACGAAGCCGAGCTAACCCCAACTGGCAGGTTGATACAAAAATTTCGACTTACAAGCGCATTAGTTCATCGCTTGCGAATCGAGGAACTGCTAAAACAACATCCTGAAATACATGACATCGATTTGGGGAAGATTATCCTGATCACAGGATTGCAGCGAAGTGGGACGACAATATTGCATAGGCTGCTGAATTCTCATCCGAACATTCGAGGCGTGTCAGGTGTGGAAGCACTCAACCCGTTACCACCAAGTAACAAGGCCAAAGGAACGATCACCCGAAATGTGCAGGCAGCCCTCGCACAACGACTGATTTCGTATTTGTCACCGCAGTTCATGGCGGTTCACCCCATTGACCATAATGAGCCGGAAGAAGATGTAATGCTTCTTGATCTTAACTTTATGAGCCAAGCGCCAGAAGCCACGATGCATGTGCCGAGTTACTCCCGGTGGCTCGAGAAACAGGACCATACGCAGACCTACGAATATTTCCATAAGGTGCTGAAGATTCTGTGCTGGCAACGCCCCAGCAGTAACTGGGTACTTAAAACGCCGCATCACATGGAATATCTGGATGTATTTCTTAAAGTTTTCCCCACCGCGACAGTCGTGCAGACCCACCGCGACCCTCGAAAAACCATGCCTTCTTTCTGCAGTATGGTTGCTCACAACCGCGGCATATTCAGCGATCATGTGGACCCAAAAGAAATCGCCAGACACTGGTCCAGAAAGACACGCAGGATGGTCGAGTTAACCATCCAATCTCGAGCTAAAGCAGATGCCGATCGATTCGTCGATATTTCATATTATGACTTGATGAAGGATCCGATTGCTCAGCTTCACCGGATTTATCTGAAGGCGGGGGTTGGTTTTGATGCCGAAGCGGTGCAGCAATCCGAAACCTTTATGAAAAGAAATCCGCAGAATCGCTTTGGTAGGCACGTCTACCATTTAGGTGATTTCGGATTGAGCGAGGAAATTATTGAAGATTATTTCTCCTTTTATCGGGAGAAACATGAAATTCCCTTTGAGTAGTCTATGCAAATTCAAGCAACTATAAAGAACCAGAAAACAAAGCGGAGAAACTCACCATGAAGCGAAAAACAAACCAAATGGGTGATGGTTCTTTCATAAACGCTGCAATCATCGCAATTCGAGATTTGGCGCAACCCAAGGTATCGGAAGTAAACCCTGTTCCAAAGCACGTACGGATAGATGGCAAAACTTGTCTAATAACCGGAGCGAACAGCGGGCTGGGTAAAGCCGCTGCCGTTGCGCTTGCGAGGCGTGGCGCAAACATGATCTTAGCTTGTCGACCCGGTCATACGAAAACGTGCGGTGAAATAAAGAAGCTGTCCGGCTCTCAGAATGTAGAAATGATGGAAGTGGACCTCTCAGATCTTCGATCGGTACACCGTCTTTGCGACAGTCTGAGTAACCGCAGCATCAAAATTGATATCGCGGTTCTCAACGCAGGATTAGCACCCAAAAAGGCAATTAAAACACCGCAAGGATACGAAACAATGTTCGCGGTTCATTTCCTGTCGAATCGCGTCATGATTGACCGGTGGTTAAAAGATGGCGTGATTTGTCCATCCAGCCAAGCTGGAAAGACACCGCGAATTATCTTCGTTTCATCTGAGGCTCATCGGTCTTCTCATACTATCGATTTCGACCACTTCGGGGAATTTACCGACTATGGATTCAAGGATGGCTTCAAGTATTACGGCATCAGCAAGCTTGTTTTGTGTACGTTCGCAACTGAACTCTCACGCCGTTTGAACACAGGCAGCAAAACTGAAGTTGCGGTTCACTCAATGTGTCCTGGAGGCGTTGCTACGAACCTTTCACGAGAAACACCGTCGATTTTGAAGCCCATAGTTAACCCATTACTGAGGCATTTTTTTCAATCTCCAGAAGAAGCCATTGGACCGGTAATTTACTTATGCTGTGCAGAAGAGGCTGGCTCCGACACGGGCATCTACCTGCATTTAATGCAGCGAAAGTCCGTGTCTCCTACGGCACTGGATGAGGAAAACGGAACCAAGTTGTGGGAAGCAAGTGAACCATTAGTCGCCAATTCCCAAGAGTGAATCCTGTAACTGGGATAGCAGCCTGCCATCCAAGTACCAGATGCGCATCTGTGTTATATAAAGAGTTGTACGAAGACCATAACCTTATACATAACGTTGCTCCAGCATGCCTAAAACGTTCTCGAAATCCGTAACTCATATCCTGCAGTTGTTTATGAGTAAGCCGATGGCGAAAGAAGTTGACATGTCGAGTCGGAACGTCATCGTTACAGGTGCCTCTCTTAATTCAATCGGTTACGAAACGGCTAAGATACTCGCAAGTTGGGGAGCTACGGTCGTTGTCACCAGCATTCACGATATTGAACTGATGGAAAGCTCCTTGAGGAGAGACCTGCGAATCATTGGCGCTGACGAGAAGAAGATTACAGCCCACACGTTAGACCTGTGCGATGTTGACAGCGTTAATAATTTCACGACGTGGTACCGAAAAAATTACAACGACCGACTGCACGTACTTGTCAATAACGCAGGGATTCACAAGAATATTCTTAACCCAAGAAAAAAGCCGCCCCCGACAAAGGACGGTTTCGAAATTCATTGGCGAACCAATTTCCTGGGAACTTTTCACCTGACGAGTTTATTGCTTCCAATTCTTAAGCAAAATGGTTTAGAAAGCGGAGATGCGCGAGTCGTCAACGTGACTTCCCACTTGCACGACAGAGTGAAAAACAAGAGCATGTTTAACGATGACGAAGACTACCACTCCTGGAACGCTTACGGGCTGTCAAAATTAGCACTGATTCATTTTACTTTCGAGATCCAGAGACGGTTTGCCAAAGAATACAACCTCCAATCGGCAGCGGTGCACCCCGGGTCTGTTATGACTAATCTTACGCAGATTAAAGAGTTCAAAGGAAAAATCGGGTATCTTCTAAACCGAACCTGTTCCGCACTCGCATCTGTTGTCCTGCTAAGCCCAGTATCGGGCGCGCAAACTTCCGTGATGTGTGCCAGCAAGCATCCCCTTCAAGGTGGAAGTTATTACGTGCGCTGCGAAACAGCGGAATCATCCGGCGAGACAAAAGACCAGGATGTATCGAAACTTCTTTGGGACAAATCAGATGCATGGGTTAAGACTCTAGTTAAGAACGGCAGAGATGGGCATGAGTAATTCTACCGTACGTACCGACCGCATTCAGATCAACGCACCCATTGACTTCGTTTGGGAGGTCCTGACTGACGTTGAAAAATACGGTGAGTGGAATCCGTTCACATCTCAGGCCAGAACCGATTTTAAAATTGGATCGCCCGCTCATCTGTTGGTAAGAATGGGGCCTACAAAATTCAGAATAACCGAAACTGTATGTGCATTTGAAAAACCACGCCTTATTGCTTGGAGCAGGAAGTTCGGAACTTCCTGGCTCTTATTTGTGGTGCGAGAGCAGCATCTAGAACCTGTAAGTGATGACAGTTGCAGTTACCATAATGTCGACCTATTAAGCGGTGTACTTTCACCAATAATCTCACTTCTCTTCGGCGGTTATATGCGTCGCGGTTTTGGCGATGTAGGAGTGGGATTAAAACTTCGCGCAGAAACTCTGTATCAAGAGACGAAAAACTAAAGATCCGCTAAGGGGAAATCCCGACAAAACTAATCATCTTGTCCGTACCGGAACCATCTCTTCTGTATGAAGGAAGGCCCTGACAACAGGTGCACAGGTCCATTATCTCGATTTGCTGAACTCCCGCATCGCAAAGTTCGATTCTGTTAAGTTCTACAAGATCAAGAAGAAACTTCCCGTCGCCTTTTTCTAAAAGCCAGTCCCCTTCGCCCCTGAACCTTGAAACGAACTGCGACGCCACATCGTCCCGGACTTCGTAGCAGCATCCCCCTATGGCCGGACCTATTACGGCCACGGCGTCCTGCGGTTTCAAAGAGTATTTTTCACAAACGGCCACAACACAGTCCCTAACCGTACGCAGTGAGGTTCCGCGCCATCCCGCATGGACGGCGCAGACGCATCCAGAATCGGGAAAGCAGAGCAAAACAGGAACGCAGTCGGCCGTGATGACCCCGATGCCTACACCTTTTTGCCGTGTAACGATCGAATCGGCTTCAACAGATTTCTCTCCCGCGGCACTGTCGGCGAAAAAAACAGTGCTGCCGTGAACCTGATTCACGGTAAAAATATTTTTAAGCCCGTGCACGGAGGCAATTTTGAGGATATCTGGCCCTCCGGGATCATGAACGAAACCGTGGGTAATATCGTTGCACTTCTCAAGCAGGGCCGAACGAAAAACCTTCATCCGTTCTGTCTCCTTAGAAAATCGATCACTGAAACCATGTCTTCGGGGATTTCCGCTGAAAGCTCAGTCCGCTCCCCGGTCGCCGGATGGGTAAATCCGAGGCTTCTCGCGTGAAGCGCGTGTCTTTTTATTAACGCTCCCAAAGTCTTTGAATTCTTTGGGCGGTTTTTTTTGCCTCCGTAAACTTTATCGGCAAGCACCGGGAACCCGTTTTCAGAAAAATGAACCCTTATCTGGTGAGTTCTTCCGGTCTTCGGCCACACACTCACAAGAGTTGCTCCGTGCAGCCTTTCGATTACCTCCCAGCGGGTCTCTGCATCTCTTCCGGCTCTGGAAAAAGAGGTCATTTTTATCCTGTTCGAAGGACTCCTTCCTATGGGGGATCTGAAAACTCCCGAGTTTTTCTTCATTTCCCCGGAAACAATAGCCACGTATTCTTTTTCCGTCTCCCTGGTCTTGAACTGCTCGGAAAGACTTTTGTGCGCCCGGTCGTTTTTAGCAACAACCATGACCCCGGAGGTCTCCTTGTCGAGGCGGTGCACGATCCCCGGGCGCATCTCGCCTCCTATCCCCGAAAGATCTTCGCACCTATAAACAAGAGCGTTCACAAGCGTGCCGCTAGTCACTCCCGCTCCTAGGTGAACCACCATGCCGGCGGGTTTGTTGACGACGATTATGTCACGATCCTCATAAACAACCTCGACATCTATCTCCTCTCCCTTGATGCCGCAGGGCTCAGGCGGCGGAATGTTAACACTCAGGCTCTCCCCGCCGTTTATTATCCGAGAAGGCTTAAACGTTTTGCGGTCAATAAGTATGTTTCCAAGTTCTATGTGCTTTTTTATGCTCGAGCGGCTAAGCTCCGTCAGGAAGCCCGAGAGGAACACATCGGCTCTCTGTCCGGCAAATTCCCGGGGGATTTCCGTTACGGTTTTTTCTTCCGCAGGTTCCATGAATTTCCCTCAGTTGCTCTTCTCAACGATAATGACTTCCGGCGGAACTTCGCCGAAAATATCGCTCGCTCGCCCTTGGTTAACCGATATTTCTATATATCCCCCGCTTCCCCCGACAACAACGATTTCACCGGGTTCCACGGAAGAATACGATTCCGAGATTCCCGTGACCTGCTTCTCTCCAACTGTTACCACGGCCCGGGCCCCATCGCTTACAGCCTCCGTCGGTATGCTGGTTATAAGATTTCCGAACTTATCAGTGTAAACGACGGTTCCGCGGATCTCGGTCCCGTTTACCAAGTATCCGTCGCGGGGAAGAATTTCGGGATCACGGATTTGCGGCCCGATCTCTGAGAACGAAACCCCGAGCGAAAGATGCGCAGCGACCGGGGAGAATATATCCCTTCCGTGGAAAGTCGAGCTCACCTCTTTTAGAAAATAGTCGCGGTTTTTTATTTCACGGGCACTGAAATCTTCACAGCAACGAATGACCGAACTGAAAACGCCGTTATCAGGTCCCACGAAAAAATGACCGTCAGCAAAGAGCGCTAGAGGCCTTCGTCTGCTTCCGACCCCTGGGTCTACCACGACCAGATGCACAGTATTTTTCGGAAAATAGCGGTACGAGTTGCCTATAACAAAAGACGCGGCGCGAACGTCATGAGACTCGATGCAGTGGGTTATGTCGACCGGGTGGACGTTTTCATTTACGGAGAGCATGACCCCTTTCATCGCCCCCACGTAATGATCGCTTGACCCGAAATCTGTTGTCAGTGTTATAATGCTCTTCATCCGAACCGCTCCGCGAGTAAGATTATGGAACGGAGACGGGATTATATCAAGTCAGATGGTGAAACTTACCGTTTTGGGTTCGGGCACCTGCGTGCCCCATAAGAAAAGAGGTTCTTCCGGATATCTTCTCGGCACTGATACCGGCTCTACACTCTTTGACTGTGGAAACGGCACGGTATGGAAGCTTGAGAAAATAGGGGTCGACTACCTTGGGATCGACAATGTTTTCATAACGCATTTTCACCCCGATCACACTTCCGACCTGATCCCTCTTCTTTTCGCCACGAGGCATCCATACGGGAAAAAAAGAGAAAAGACGCTTGGAATATGGGGGCCGGAGGGGTTCTCGGGATTTGTCGAAAAGCTGCGGGCTCCCTACAGGGAGTGGGTAAGACCGGAGCTCGTGGAAATCCATGAGATAGGAAAAAAGAAACAGGAAATCGGAGGCCTTCAAATAAAGACATTCAAAACCGTTCACACTGAAAACAGCGTCGGATACGTGATACGCGCCTCGGGGAAAAAAATCGTCTACACGGGAGACACGGGTTATTTCCCCGGACTTCGCAAGGTGGCCTCGGATGCGGATATATTCGTTACGGAATGCGCGCTTCCGGATCCAGAAAAGATGGCCGTCCACATGACTCCTTCCGATATAGCTGAGATCCTTCGGGAAAGCAGTCCCAAGAAAATTGTGCTCTCGCACCTTTACCCTTCAATGGACGGGAGAGATCTTCCAGAGGAAATAAAAGCACTGTCGGGAAACAGAGAAACGGAGATAATAACCGCAGAAGACCTTATGGAAATCATTGCGTGAGCCGTATTGCAAGCACCGTAACTTCCGGAATCAAACTCGAGATTCTTCTTTCTCACCCGATTTTATAAACTCGTGAATCATACAAGAGTATTTATCCCATCCCAAAGCGAAGTCTCTGTCCCACCCCAAAGCGAGGTTTCGGATCTTATTACAGTCACGCTGCCTGTTAAACGCACCCCAGCCGCTTGGATGATGAGTGTGGAGCCAGAACACCTTTCGGGAATTTATACTTATAATTGATGCGTACTCATCGATGCACTTAAGCGGTTTGTAAAACGACGCGACGGCTTTTTTAGCCTCGGCACCCTGCGTAACGATGACGTCAGGACAAAGTATTTCCAGTTCACCCTCCAGATACTCCCGGCAATTTCTGAACAAAACCTTGTCGGCTTGTTTCCTTCCCGGTTTGTTCATGCAGCACTTGGCGGAATTTGCATGGGCGAAATACCCTTTCGCATTCTCGAGTCTGATATCGGGATCAAACCGCTTGAATATATACCAAGCAAGTTCATGCGTCCTGTACCAGTGCTTGTGCTTTGGAAGTGCGAGTACGTCTCTTTCTGTCTCTTCCTGCTGACGCAGCGCCTCTGGCAACCTGTTCCTATCGTTTCTATGTCCGCTGCCGGAATCAAGCGATAAAAACAGAAGGCGGGGCAAACTGGAACTCTTATTTTCATACCCGGTGCTTACAAACGCCGACTTCGGACCGGTAAACTTTGGAGAACCGCCGCTGCATTCCTTCCTGTGCGGACAGGTAAACGAGGTGGAAAGAATCCCGTTGTCTTTGTAGTAACGGGAGAGACGCTGAAACATAGTTTCAGTCATCACCCACTACCGGCGAAAGCCACGTTGGCTTCCCCGATTATGGCATCCGCAATCTCAAGGCTGTCCTCCGCCTGGGTAACCGGGCGTCCGACGACCAGATAATCGGCTCCGTAATCAATAGCCATCTTTGGGGTGAGTGCCCTTTTGTGATCGTTTCGGTTTTTTCCCTCGGGGCGTATTCCGGGAGCGACTATCACGAGGCCGCTTCCAAATTCCCGCCTTATTTCCCGTATCGACTCTCCCGAAGCCACGACTCCGTCACAGCCAGCTTCGATTGACCTTCGCGTAAAGGCGCGTACGTACTCATCAAGCTCCAGATTCTCGTTCATCATAAGCGCTCTCAGGTCGTCCTGATCAAGGCTTGAGAGAAAAGTGAGGGAAAGAATAAGCGGCCGGTCTCTTTCGCCGCGCCCTTCTTTCGCGGCAGCCACCGTTGCCTTTCCGCCGTTTATGGTAACGAACTCCACTCCTTCGGGCACCGCCCGAAGCGCAGCCGCGATCGTGCGGTCTATGTCTCCCATTTTAAGATCAAGAAAGACCTTTTTCCCAAGTCCAACAAGCTCATTTACGAAGCTCATTCCCTCTCGCATAAAAAGCTGGTAGCCAACCTTGTAGATGCCGATCCTTTCGCCAAGAAGTTCCACAAGGGCAAGGGCTTTTTCCCTTGAATCGAAGTCAAGCGCTATTATGAGCCTCTCGCAACTTTGCGGCGTGCTCTCTCCATTGTTCTCGGGTGCCATAGCTTGAAAATTCCTTTGCGTTGTGTGCCGTGCCGTTGTATCGCTCCGGCGAGAATAAACGGGATAAAGCATACCCGGCAAACGCACGCCGTGCTTGTGGTTACGGACCGATCTCTCCCATGTCAGCCGGAAAGTTATTTTGCTTGACCTGCGTTGTCACGGCGTTATCATCTACGGTGACATGCGAGTCGTAGTCGCTAAACCCAGAGGATTCTGCGCAGGAGTCGAAAGGGCAATCGAGATAGTCGAGATGGCCCTTGAGATGTACGGTCCCCCTATCTACGTCCGCCACGCTATAGTGCACAATAAAAGGGTAGTGGATTCTCTAAGGGAAAAAGGAGCCGTTTTCGTCGAGGAACTCGACGAAATCAACGATCCTGAGGCGCGAGTCATCTTCAGTGCCCATGGCGTAAGCCCCGCGGTTATCGACGAAGCCAAAAGACGAGGCTTCCAGATAGTGGACGCCGTCTGTCCGCTCGTAACCAAGGTCCACAACGAAGTAAGGCACTACTCCGAAATGGGGTACACAATAATACTCGTAGGCCACAGGGATCACGTAGAAGTCATAGGAACGAAAGGCGAGGCGCCAGACAGCGTTGTGGTTGTGGAATCGGCAAGCGAAGCCTTCTCGGTCAACGTCCCGGACCCGGAAAAAGTAGCCTACGTGACGCAGACTACCCTCAGCGTTGACGACACGAAGGAAATAGTGGCGGCGCTTGAAAGGCGCTTTCCGAAAATCGCGAAGCCTTCCAAGCTCGATATCTGCTATGCCACCCAGAACCGCCAGGATGCCGTAAAAAAACTCGCCGAGATCTCAGACGTCATTTTCATCGTGGGGTCGCCCGAGAGTTCTAACTCAAACAGGCTGGTCGAAGTCGCAAAATCGTGCGGCGTAAAAAAAGCCTATCTAATTGAAGATACAAAAGGGCTAGGTGGCGTGGAAACGCTTGAGCGGGACATGACCGTGGGTATAAGTTCCGGCGCGTCAACTCCCGAGGTAATAATTGAAGAGCTTCTCGCAAAGCTAAAGGATTTGGGAGCCTCCACCTTTGAAGAATTCAGCTTGAAGGAGGAATCCACGAAATTCCCCTTTCCACATTCGCTTGAGTTCTCAACAAGCTGAGTCTACCGAAAATGCAGGAACAAACCGCAAGGTACGTAGCCGACATAGAGGTTCCGGAGGGAATAGTGTCAATAGACTGCGAGGTGAGAAACGGGGATAAGCCTGAGATTCTCTTTATCCTGAACAGCTCAACATGCGAGGGAGATGAAAACCCGCCTGCCGGGGATTTTCGGGGCTCTCTTGAGAGCCGCGGAGAAATCCTCGTGGAAGCCGAAACGGACGATCCCGAAACCTTTATAAGAAAAACCCTCTCCGCCGCGTACGGACCCCTTGCAGATATAACCCTTACAGATACAGATACCGACTGACGGTTCTGGAACAGAAACTGCTTCCCTAGTTAGCTATCCACCCGCCGTCAACGGAGAGCTCCGCTCCCGTCATATACGCCACGTTTTCGCTGTCGCAGAGGAAAAGCACCGCGTGTGCCATTTCCTCGGGGGTCGCGAAACGGCCCAAGTGCCCGGTTATAGGCTGAAGTCCCTTCAGATACGCATCAAGCTCCGGAGGTGAATTTTTAAGAAAAGCCTGTACCATTGGAGTCAGGGTAGTGCCGGGATTTATGGCGTTTACCCTGATGCCGTTTGCCCCGTACTCAAGGGCCATGCTTCTTGTGAGCTGCGACACCGCTCCTTTGGTGGAATTATATGCAGCGGTACCCGGTATGGCTTTAATTCCCAGTATGGAGGAATTGTTAATTATTGTGCCTCCACCCTGCTCGATCATGTGTGGAATCGAGAACTTGGACATGAGGAAGGTGCCTCTTACGTTAATGGCAAATACCTGGTCCCAGTCCTCAATAGATGTCTCGTGAGTATTTGAGAGAGGAAGCACCCCTGCGTTATTAAACAGTATGTCGATTTTGCCGAAAAGCTTTATGGCGTGCTCCACGGCCTCCTTGCAGTCCTCCTCTTTTGATACGTCGCTTACAAGATACTCTATGCTGCCGGGAGAATCCTTAGCCAGCTCCGCAGCCTCCACAAGAGTGCTTTCGGTTCTGCCGGTTATAAGAACATCTGCACCCTCATTTGCAAAAAGAAGCGCAGTGACCTGCCCTATTCCCAGACTGCCACCGGTGATTATCGCGGATTTACCCTCAAGTTTCATTTTACTCCTCCTTGGTATGTTATTTATGCGGGCGGCGAGCGCCAGCAACCTCAGGGTTAGTTTAAAACATCATGGGTAGTTGCGTCAATTCCCAGATGGCTTTTTTCGCCATCCCTGATACAAAACACGAAAATACGGAAGACTCAGTCGAAAGAAAGTGAATTGGTAGCCCCAACGGGATTCGAACCCGTGTTTCAGCCTTGAGAGGGCTGCGTCCTAAACCCCTAGACGATGGGGCCAAACTCAAAAGGAATTATCAAACTATCATAAAAAGGGTTCAATTTCAAAATGCCCTGTAGAAGTACCGAAGAACTTAGCTGTGTTCTGTGTGGTTTTTCGCAGGGAATAATGCTGTATAATTAATCCGCAGCAAAAATGCCGTGGGTGAAACTCCTCTTCGGAAAACATATATGAAAGCGCAGGCCCTTAAGACAGAACTTCTAAATGGAGAAAGCATCTTCTCAAAAAACAACTGCGATGCGGTTCTTTTCGATCTTGACGGAGTAATTACCACGACTGAAAAAATTCACTCGGCCTGCTGGAAAAAGACATTTGACGAGTTTCTTCGCGCCCGGGCAAGCAAGAAGGGCGAGAACTTCGTTCCCTTTAACGAAACTGACGACTACCTTGAGCATGTCGACGGCAAACCCCGCCATGAGGGCGTGCGCGGCTTTCTGCTCTCTCGCACGATAGAACTTCCCGAGGGCGACACAAACTCCCCTCCGGGCGAGCAATCAGTTTTCGGGCTCGGGAACAGGAAAAACCAGTTGTTCACGGAAACCCTCGAAAAAGAGTCGCCCGGAATCTACCATACATCCGTTGCGCTGGCGCACCATCTTAAGGAAGCCGGGTTTCGCCTAGCAGTCGTATCTTCAAGCACAAACTGCCGGGCGGTAATGGCGGCCGCGGGAGTAGAGGACCTTTTTGAAGTAACGGTGGACGGAATAACGGCGGCAGAAAAAAATCTTCGGGGAAAACCGCGGCCCGATACGTTCCTTGAAGCCGCCTCGGCCCTTGGGACCAAGCCCGCAAGGAGTATCGTTATCGAGGATGCGACGGCAGGAGTGGCGGCGGGAGCGAGTGGGGGTTTTGGACTGGTAATCGGCGTAGCGAGAAAGCAAAACGAAGAGGAACTTTTTTCAAGCGGAGCGGATGTGGTCGTCAGAGATTTGGGGGAGTTCGGGTTTGGGGAGTAGCACGCGAGGAGAGCAGGAATGATAAAAAGAGAGAGAGAAGGCATATATGCGGCACGCCACATATATCCGCCGGATCCGTGGAGGATAACAGAAAAGCAGTTTTATCCCGAATTAATCGGCCTTGCGGAAACCATCTTCTGCACCTCAAACGGCTACATAGGGATGCGGGGCGCTTTCGAAGAGGGAAATCCGAGTTACCAGAATTTCACCATAGTAAACGGCTTCTACGAAACATGGCCCATTATATACGGAGAGGAAGCCTTCGGGTTCACGAAAATGGGACAGACCATAGTGAACGTCCCGGACTCGAAGATAATTAAGCTTTACGTGGACGACGAGCCCTTTTACATACCGACCGCGACTCTTCTTCACTTCGAGCGGGTCCTCGACATGAGAAACGGCGTGGTAGAGAGAAACCTCATATGGGAAATGTTCTCGGGCAAACAGATATCGATAAGATCGAAAAGGCTGGTTTCCATGGAGCACCGCCATCTGGCCGCCATATCCTACGAAGTAACGGTTCTCAACGACAAAGCCCCCGTAATCATATCTTCGGAAATAATTGACCACGAAAACTATGCGGAAGAGGACGAAGAACAGCGGGTGCAGGGCAACGGAGGAGATCCGCGCAGGGCCAGCAGGCTTGAGCACCGAGTTCTTGAACCTTGTCTGAACGAAGCGCAGGACACGAGTGTCATTCTCTGCCACTCAACCCGAAACAGCAAGATGACGATAACATCGGGTATCGAGCACACGCTTGAGACAAACTGCGATTTTTCCCATACAAGCAGGGCGGCAGATGACCGAGGAAAAGTAGTTTTCATGGTTGACGCCCAAAAAGGAGAACCGATAAGTCTTACCAAGTACATGACCTATCACACCACAAGAACCGCACCCCACACGAATGAGGAACTGCGCGAGAGGGCGAGAAGGAGCCTTAAAAGAGCCAAGAAGTTCGGATTTTCGGATTTGCTTGAGGGACAGCGCAAGTATCTCGACAAATTCTGGGAAAGAAGCGACGTGTGCGTGGAGATGGACAGCGATGAGCGTACAGTGTCCTTCCAGCAGGCGATAAGATTCAGCCTTTTCCAGATGTACCAGTCGTCGGCAAGGGTTGAAGGAGCCGGAGTCCCGTCCAAGGGTCTTACCGGAGTGGGCTACGACGGCCATTATTTCTGGGACATGGAAATATACTTAATGCCTTTTCTTATCTACACTTCGCCCATTATCGCCGAGAGCCTTCTCAAGTTTCGCTACAGCATGCTTGACAAAGCTAGGGAATACGCAAGAAGACTCAACCAGAGGGGAGCGATGTTTCCCTGGAGAACCATAAACGGGGAAGAGGCTTCAGCTTACTACGCGGCGGGAACCGCACAGTACCATATAAACGCTGATATAGTCTACGCGCTTAGAAAATACGTTAATGTCACCGGAGATCACGATTTTGCCTCCAAGTACGGAGCGGAAATTCTGATTGAAACGGCAAGGCTGTGGAGCGATCTTGGATTCTACTCGAACTCGGGAGAAGCAAAGTTCGAAATACACGGTGTTACAGGCCCGGACGAGTATAACACCGTGGTAAATAACAACACCTACACTAATCTCATGGCCCGCGAGAACCTGAGACTCGCTGCAGCCACGGTTGAAAAACTCGAGGAAACTGAACCCGAACTTTTTAAAAGCCTCGCCCACAAAACCAACCTCCGCATCTCGGAAATCGAGGCCTGGAAAAACGCCGCCGAGCATATGTACATACCATATAATGAAGAACTCGGGATCCACCCCCAGGACAACTACTTTCTCGAGAAGGAAAAATGGGATTTTGAAAATATCCCGGAAGACAAGTATCCCATACTGCTTCACTACCACCCGCTGGTCATTTACCGTCACAAGGTAGTAAAGCAGTCGGATCTCGTACTCGCGATGTTCCTCCTTGAAAAGGAGTTCTCGCAGGAAGAAGAAAGACGGAACTTTGATTACTACGACCCTCTCACAACGGGAGACTCTTCGCTTTCGGCCTGCATACAGGGAATAGTTGCCGCCAAGGTCGGACACATGGACAAGGCAATGGAATACGCGGAAAACGCGGTTTTCATGGATTTGGGAGACATGGGACGAAACACCGTTGACGGCTGTCACATAGCCTCCATGGGAGGAACATGGATGATGTTCGTGTTCGGATTCGCCGGGCTCGCCAATACCGGGGAAAGACCCGAGTTCATCCCCAATCTGCCCGAGAAAATGCTGAAACTTAATTTTTCCATCTCAATCTTGGGCAATCTAATAGAGGTGGACCTAAACCACTCGGAAACTAGATACACGCTTAAAAACGGAAACGGAATAGCGCTTTCCCACGCGGGAGCGGATTTTGAAATTTCTCCAGAGAGCCCGACATTCGTAGCGAAAACCTGAAAAACTGCCGAGCCTTCGTTCTAAACACCCAATCCGATACAAATGGGCTTTGAACTTGAAAAAAAGGTAGGACTGGAAGCGGTAACAAAAGCGGCAACGGCCTGCGCACGAATGAGCGGGAAACCTGAGTTCCGCGAAGCCCTTTACAAAACAGACGGTTCTCCAGTCACCCTCGCAGATTTTTTCGTGCAGGCCTCAATAAACGATGAACTCACGGCCGCCTTTCCCGAAATTCCAATAGTCGCCGAGGAAACCTCGTTTTGTCTCGAAGGCAGCTGCGGAGAAAAGCTCAGAAGAAATCTTGAGAAGCTCCTGCCCGAAAAAAGTCCGGACGAGATTTTCCGCGCTATCAACAGGGGAAACCATGGGGGCGGAGATCACGGCAGATTTTGGACGCTTGACCCGATTGACGGAACAAGAGGATTTCTCGCGAAACGCCAGTACGCAATCGCACTCGCACTCATTGAGAACGGAGAAGTCGTTCTCGGAATCCTTGGGTGTCCAGAACTGGAACTGGGCGCAAGTGACGGTACAAGCAAGGAAAAAGGATTCATGTTTTTCGCGGAGAGGGGACAGGGTTCCTACCAGTTTGGACTTTCAGGAAGCCCGCGGACACGCATTTCGGTATCAAGCATTGAAAAAGCCTCGGACTCCGTTATGTGTGAATCGGT
Source organism: Thermodesulfobacteriota bacterium (assembly GCA_965204035.1). Classification (GTDB taxonomy): domain Bacteria; phylum Desulfobacterota_D; class UBA1144; order Nemesobacterales; family Nemesobacteraceae; genus Nemesobacter. Next base: position 189,044 of record OZ241964.1, on the reverse strand, counting down.
TGAAGCCCCCGCCTCATCCTACGAGTTTTCGGGGAAAATCGCCCGCTTTCTCGATATAAGCGCAAAACCCGTAAGAATGGACAGCCAGTGTAAATACGCGGTTTTGGCTAGGGGAGATACTTCCATTTACCTTCGTCCGCCGCCGCGAAAAAATTACAAAGAAAATATATGGGACCACGCTGCAGGATACATAATCGTCAAAGAAGCCGGAGGAACCGTCACTGACTCTTCGGGTAAACAGCTTGATTTCTCCGTTGGCAAAAAACTCCTAGAAAACAAGGGAGTTTTGGCAACAAATAGCATTATCCACGAAGCGGTGGTAGAAGCAGTGAAAAAAACTGCTTCTCAACAAAACACCTTTATTTCGTAGCGGTTCTTTCCATCTTGGTTTTCTGATTTATGAAACAAAGATATTAGTTCTGGAAAATTCGAATAGCTTAGTTTTTTCTAGTAACTGACAAGTCCTAAAATTGCCCGACTCTTTTAGCACCGGGTTCTTAAGTTTATTCAGCGCGAGAAGTTCCATATAGAAGTTCTCTGAAAGATGAAATCTTTAACTTGAACCGATGGTTGGTCTCCCAGTCAATCTTTATAAGTTCAGCTTCTTCGAGAGCAAGAAAATTCCGTTTAATTAATTCCACAACGATGTCCTGTGTTCGTATGATACGATCTGGTCCGTCGCTGAGACCAATTTTCCTCAATACATCTCTGACTGCGCGATTATCGTCAATTGCTAATAAGCAGTTGCGGTTGAGAGCAACTGCAATTGCCGACAACTCACCTGCACCCAAGTATCGGCCATGTGCAAGATCAAGACGAAGAAATTCCTCAACTTCCACCGGATCGTCAATCTTCTGTTGAACAAGATAACCCAAGGATAGGGCGGTTTCGTAGCGACTTTTTTGATCTGGATAACTGATTTCGTGGGCGACCTTATCTGTTACTATAAAAAAACCCGGATGAGACCCAATTAGATCCATACGATCAATACGTAGGAAATTGATGAGTACGGAAGCATCCACAATAACATGAAGTTGAGACAAATTGTGTGTACCCTCAATTAGCTAATCCGTATGGTCTCGGCCATCTCAAGTAGTTGTTCCCCTTCAACCTCAAGCTTTCCTGCGATTTCAAGAAGACGGCCGCGCGATATTTTCTCCCGTCTAAATGCCTCGACCACTAGCCATATAAGTTGGTTATGAAACTCTTGCTCAGGACGCATAGGTGGGCTGCTTCTATCAAGAAGTTCCATATGCCTTTTAGCTATTTCCTTTTGACTAAGAAGAGTATGGGCTTGGGAAGAGTTAAAGTGATTGAGGTTTTTTAATCGCCAAACCGCAGCATCGTAACTTACGCAGAAGCGCCGTGCTAAAACCGCAACATCTTGGCAAGTAATAGCCTGAGAACCAGAACGAGGACGTATCTGGGTCTCCGTTGCCGAACCATCGGCAACATTAAAGGTAGTCTGCGCAAGCCTGCTAGGAAGACCCTTACCAACACTGCTTAACCATCGCACCACTCCACCGGATGGCATGAGAAATGCTGAAGCGAAAGCATTTGCACGCATTTCTGCAAGTTCCGAAGAATTCTTCTGGAGCGTCATTCTGACCGATTGCTCACGGTCAAAAAGGACATGGGCATACTCATGAGCATAAGAAAAACGTCGGCGCTCCAGCCCATGGCCTGCATTAACCAAGACCGCAAAACCGGTGGACTGATTATGAATAAACAAACCGGACATACTGTCTGGAAGATCTGCCGCCGCTGTCCAAATCCCCTGTCCATTCAGTAGTTCCGCAATGTCACGAATCGACGCATCGCCAATACGGAGTCGGTAGCGCTCTTCATGAGCAACCCTTTCCCCCTGCTGGATAGCAGCACCTGATGATTTTATTTCAGCAGCATAGTTCGGGACCTCAGCATAAATTTCCCGATCAAGCATTTTCAACAATTCTGCCCCCTCACGATACAGATCTACAATACGCCGAACAGAAGATCTGTTTTCCGGATTGTTCATTTTTTCAGGAAGTACTCTATGAAGAACAACCATAACATCTTCAGCCCGTGATTCTTCACTTTGTTCAAGAAAGAAAGATGGAGAACAATTGTAGATTTCTGCTAGCTTGGTAAGCTCAAATATAGATACTTTTCGATTACCGTTTTCTATATTAGTTAAAGCAGTACGAGGCAGTTCAAGCTCATGAGCAACAGTTTCTTGGCTGAGACCACATAGTTCCCTAGTCTTGCGCAATCGACTTCCAAGTCGTTTTGAATCAATCATACCTATCCCCGTTTCGGTAATTGCACCCGAGTACTTTGTGGCCTTATTACATCAAACTAGTATAATCTTATACTTGCAGGCCGCTGTGTACATCCATGTTTAATTCCTACTAAACCTCTCCTTCATTTCCTCGTTCACTGACCTACTCCCCATCCCTAACTTGACTTTAGCTATATCCCGACCATATACGTCAGTAGCAATCTTTTCAATGGACACCATTTTTCCGTAAATTAAATTCTCGAGATAAATTTTTGCATAAATTCCTTGTGGTGTATTGAGTTCTGGGGCATCAAATCCCGCCAGCCTGACAGGTGGTCTATTGTAGTTTCCCTTGAACGTATCACCATCTATAACTTCTGTTACAAATTCTAAGTTCATTTAAATCCTCTTTAAAATAGATTTCGCATGTGCGATAAAACAATTCTAAGGTACGAATATCGGACTGTCAAGGAAAATTTTGCACTTACTGTCCGAAGCAACCCCCCAGATACTGTCAAAGGGAAATTTAAACGCACACTCCTCAGTCCGACCTGCCGACTTGTACATTTTTCGGATGAACTCAGTCGTTTGCTGTAGTTAAAACTCAAGAAAGGTGTGATTCGATCATCCAAGCACCCACAGATACATCACGATTATTACGACGGAAAGAATCACCCTGTAAACTACAAAAAGAGTGAATGATCTCGTCTTCACGTAACCCAGCAGAAATCGAATTGCAAAAAGGGCCGACAGGAAAGAAGTTGCTACACCGAGAACGAAAGACCATCTGAACATCTCCGCGTATCCGATATGCCTTATCTCGAAAACCCCGGCCGCAACTATGACAGGTATGGCCAGAAGAAATGAAAACCGCGCGGCTTCTTCTCTTTTGTAGTTTCTGAAAAGCCCTCCGGTAATCGTAACGCCCGCTCTTGAGGCTCCGGGCAGAATCGCAAAAGCCTGAGCCACACCGAAAAAAAGAGCGTCGCTAAGGTTCATGTCAGAAAGAGTCTTGCTCGCCGTCGTCTTTCTGTCGGAGATGTAAAGAAGTACCCCGAAACCTAGAAGAAAGGCGGCGACCGGAACAGGGTCGCGAAGCACGCCTGAGGCATAGCCCTCGAACAAAAACCCTGCCGCAACAGCAGGCAGGGTAGCAACCACGAGATAGACTCCAGTTTTTCCATGTTGGCGTCCCTCAAACGAAAAAGATCTCAAGCCGCAGAAAAAATCCCGTATGATAAGCACAAGCTCTCCTCTGAAGCAGTAAAGGATCGCAAAAAGGCTCCCTACGTGAAGCGCAACCGTGAAAGGCAGACCCTGATCCTGCCAAGAAAAAAGCCACGGAACCAGAAACAGGTGAGCTGTGCTGCTTACGGGGAAAAACTCGGTTATCCCCTGTATTAGGCCGAGGACTATCGACTGTGCTATCTCCAACCTTTAACTCCCTGCAATCCCGTTTTCTAAAACACCCCTAAGATAAAAAGCCGTGTGCGAACCGCTTACCCCGCATATCTCCTCTGGAGTGCCGCAGGCCACAAGATCTCCTCCGTCTTCTCCGCCCCCAGGACCGAGATCAATCACATGGTCCGCGCACTTTATGATGTCAAGATTATGCTCTATGACAACCACGGTGTTTCCTAGGTCCACGAGTCTTTGTATTACCGAAACGAGCTTCTGTATATCATCGAAATGAAGCCCAACCGACGGTTCATCAAGTATGTAGAGGGTTTTTCCGGAGGCTCTTTTCCCAAGTTCTCTCGCAAGCTTTATGCGCTGTGCCTCCCCTCCGGAAAGAGTAGTTACCCGCTGTCCGAGCCTCACGTAACCGAGGCCGACATCGTTCAGCACCCTGAGCTTTCCTGAAATCTTTGGTATGTTCTCGAAAAAATCCGCCGCCTCTTTTATGTTCATCTCAAGAACGTCCGACATGTTCCTTCCCTTGTACTTGATCGCCAAGGTCTCGTCATTGTACCTCTTTCCTCCGCACACCTCGCACGTAACGTAAACATCGGGAAGAAAGTGCATCTCGATCCTGACAGTCCCGCTTCCCCCGCAACCCGCACAGCTTCCCTGGGAAAGATTGAAGCTGAACCTGCCTGGCCCGTATCCCATCACCTTCGACTCTGGAAGCATGGAGAAGATTTTTCTTATCTCAGTGAGCACACCGGTGTAGGTTGCGGGATTCGATCTGGGAGTTCTGCCTATCGGGCTCTGATCAACCTTGATGACCTTGTCCAGATTTTCGGTGCCGATGATTTCTTCGTGTGGAGCCGCACGGTTTTTGCTCCGGCTAAGCTTCCTTGACAGGCCATTATAAAGGGTGTCAACAACGAGGGTGCTTTTTCCCGAACCGGAAACTCCTGTGACGCATATGAACGTTCCGAGGGGAAAATCAACGTCAATTTTCCTAAGGTTGTTCCCGAAAGCCCCCCGAATCCCGACCCGGGTGCCGGAGGAGCGTCTTGAGCCGGGCACCGGGATCTTCTTTTTGCCCGAAAGATATCTTCCGGTAACCGAACCGGCACACCGGGAGATCCTCCCGACGCTCCCAGAGCAGACAACCTCGCCTCCGAGTTCTCCTGCTCCCGGACCGACGTCGAGCACGAAATCTGCGCTTTTTATGGTTTCCTCGTCATGCTCAACGACGATTACGGTGTTGCCCATGTCCCTTATGCTCTTTAGCGTCTCAACGAGCTTTTTGTTATCTTTCGGGTGGAGTCCTATTGAAGGCTCGTCGAGCACGTACGTTATTCCCGTAAGTTTCGATCCCACCTGGGTTGCGAGCCTCACCCTCTGAGCCTCTCCGCCCGAAAGGGTCGGAGCCGTGCGGTCAAGACTCACGTAGCCAAGCCCTATGTCCCCGAGAAAACCGAGGCGGGAAGATATCTCTTTTATTATCTCCCCCGCAATCTTTCTCTCCCTCTCGGAAAGCTCAAGCGACTCGAAACAAGGTATGAGATCGCAAACCGCCATACCGGCAAGATTCGATATGTTCTTTCCCCTGAAAAGCACGGAAAGGGCGATTTTGTTGAGCCTGGATCCATCGCACTCTCTGCACGGAACCGTTCTCATGTATTTTGAGAGTTTTTCACGAAGTTCTTCCGACTGGGTCTGCGAATACCATTCCGTGAGCATGCCGACGATTCCGGGAAAAGTCGCGGAGTATTCCTTCAGTCTCCCCCTCCTCACCTTGCTGAAGCTTATTCTCTCCGTTCCCGAACCGTACAGTACCTTTTGTCTGTGCAGAGAGGAGAGTCGGGAAAACGGGACGTCGAGCGAAAACCCGTAATGCTCAGAGAGTCCCTCGAGTATACGGGCAACGTATTTTGAATCCTCAAATGGCTTGATCGCTCCCTCAGAAAGGGGCTTCCCAGTATCTTCCACTATGAGTTCGGGATCGAAAAACGTTTCGAATCCAAGCCCCTGGCAGTTCACGCATGCGCCGTAGGGACTGTTAAAGGAAAAAAGCCTGGGGGATATCTCCGGGTAGTTTATCGCGCAGCGGGGGCAGGAAAAATGTTCGCTGAAAGTGAGAATCTCCCCTCCTTCGATCTCGCATTTCAAAAGCCCGCCCGATCTTTTAAGGGCAAGGGAAACCGCGTCTGAGAGTCTTTTTTCCGAGCTCTCCCCACGCAAAACGATATTGTCCACCAGAAGTTCGATAGTGTGCTTTTTGTTACGGGAAAGCTCTATGTTGTCTTCAAGGTCGTAGGTCTGTCCGTCGATTCTAACCCTGACGAAACCCTCCCTCCTCATGTCTTCAAGCTCTTTTCTGTATATTCCTTTTCTTCCCTGAACTACCGGAGAATATACGGACACGGGTTTTCTGCCCGCTTCCTTGCGGATTCTCTCAATCATGCTGGAGGGGGTCTGGGAGGATATTTCCTCGCCACACTCATAGCAGTGCGGCTCTCCGACCACGGAGAAAAGCACGCGCATGTAGTCATATATCTCCGTTATGGTCCCGACGGTCGAGCGCGGGTTTCTGTGAAAGGTTTTCTGATCAACCGAAACAGACGGAGAAAGGCCCTCGACGAAATCGACATCCGGCTTGTCAAGCTTCTCGACAAACTGTCTGGCGTAGGAGGAAAGCGACTCCATGAATCTTCTCTGCGCCTCGGCAAAAAGTATGTCGAAAACCAGAGAAGATTTCCCTGAACCACTCACTCCCGTGACAACAGTGAAGCTGCGCCTCGGTATCTTGACGTCTATGTTCTTAAGATTGTGCTCCCGCGCACCTATTATGCTAATGAACTTCAATTTGAAGGCTCCCCGGGGGAAAATACGCAGATAAAATTACCCGATACCAGGGGAACCGTCCGCCGTCCGTGCTGCCTCGGAGAGAAACCGGGTGAAAATCAGTTCGGACAGGCGGGTCCGCTCAAGCTCGGGATGCCACTGAAAACCCATGATACGGCCGTCGGCCGATTCAAACCCCTCCACTATTCCGTCCGGGGCCAAGGCGTTTACCCTAAGATCCTCTCCAACCCTGTTTATTGCCTGGTGGTGGTAGCTCTTTATCTCGAATTCCTTTTCTTCCGTGAAACCACAGAAGACAGTGTCTGGAAGAACCGTGACATTGTGAACCTCGCCCCCCTCGTGACAAAGCGCGTCGGGCAGAAGCGCTTTTATGTCCTGGTGTATCGAGCCCCCGCGGAAAACATTTATGAACTGCATGCCTCCGCATATCCCCAAAACCGGCATGTCTTTTTCGAGAGCAAGGCTAAGAACGCTGAATTCCGTTTCCGTTCTCTCGGGACTCATGGGGTTTATGGCAGGATGCGGGGATTCACCGTAGAATTTTGGGTCCATGTCCCTAGAACCCGGTATCAAAAGCCCATTGACCGCGGAGATTATATTGAACAGAAAATCCGAGCTTGAAGCTTCGGCAACCGTGGGAATCAGAACCGGGGCACCACCGTAGAACTCAACCGCCTTCGAATAGGCGGATTCTATAAAGTTTGATTTGTCCTCAAGGTCAGTCGTTATGCCAATAACAGGTCGTTTTTTCATGTCTTGCTTTCAGATTCTCTTTAAGGGAATTTCACCTCGAACAGCAAAGATAATGAACTATTCAGGGCTGATAGTTTTCCAGTAAACAGTATCTGATTCCTTTTTTTTCGTCTCCACATATGCCCCGAGTGCCCAGACAAGATTATCGGCCTTCGTATAATTGCAACCAACCGGCGTTACCTCCACCCCGACCAAGGAAAACGTGAGGGGCTCTATGACTTTTTTATCTGTTGTACAAAGTACCCGCTCTGCAAGATACTTGGCTCTCTTGGACTTTTTGTCCACAACTTCATAAAACCATTTCCCAAGCAACCTTTTGATATGGCGATCCGGCTTAAAACCTTCCCAATGCAGGTTCCGAAGAAATTCGCTGGCTAATGCCATTTCCATTCCCGGTGTCTTCCAGGTTTCTATGCCGGAAGGCGGCGGCCATTTCTCCTCCGCCCTTTTTTTAGGAGACCCTAAGAATGCAGCCAATACCGGCACAACTTCCTCAGGGCATACAAACTTGGAGATATTATTCCGCAATTCTTCCAAAGCCCCATAGTACTCTACACCTCCCCCGAGCAGCAATGCCCACCTTTTGATCGCCTCAGCGTCTTTTCTTCCTGTCAGTTTTCCCAGACACTCAGCCACTTTCTGGATTCGCGGACGGTCAGAATTAACCGCATTGGAAAACGCCGCGGGATTATAGTTTTCCAGAAGAAATTCAAACTCACCTCTTCGGTCAAGAAACCTTGACCATGTGCCCATATTGCTGGCCAGAGCAAGCGCGGCGGCCCGAAATACCATTGAGTTGTTCTTCCGAACCTCTTTTTCGTTTTTCTGAGGGTGAGTCTGACCCAGAGATTCCACAAGACGAGCGGCCATGTCAATTGGGTTGCCGGTGTCTTCTATGCAGTAATCCCTGCATAGTTTTTGCCTGACTTCAGGACATTCAAACAATCTCTCAGATATTTTCTCAATATCCAGAATTCTCATCTCGGATATAAACCGTATCCAATACTTCTGCGGGCGTGCCGACAGTTATAGCAGCGCTGATTAAATTACTAGTATCAATAACGACACGATATCTAGTCGTCATTCAGCAAGGAGGACAGTTTTCCCGGCGTCAAGCCGCGTTCTTTCGCCTGTTCGCGCATTCTGCGCATACTTTCAAGCACCTGTTTAGCAGCGGCTTTGCGATCAGGTCGAATAACAATCTCAACCTGCTCGTCAGCAGACACGCCAGCTTGCCTCGCCCATTGCGCAGGAATCTCAGAACCTTTGACTGTAAGTTTAACGGGGGACATGGCACTTTGTTTGTTTTCCATAAGAATATCCCAACATGCTTAATATGCTCAGCTTACGCCGCAAATAGAATTCTTCAAGACTGGACAGGGCCACCGACCATGGCCTCAAGCCTGGCGACTCTCTCTTCGGTCGGAGGATGCGTGCTGAAAAGCTTTGCGAAACCTCCCCCGATCATCGGGCTCACTATCATCATATGAGCCGTGCTCTCAGCCGCCTGCTCGCTTACCTGCAGTGGAACTCTCGAGGCTCCCGCCTGCAGTTTCCTGAGCGCGCCGGCAAGATAGAGCGGATTTCCGCATATCTCGGCCCCGGTCTTGTCCGCTCCGAATTCTCTGGTTCTCGATATAGCCATCCTCACGATCATTGCCGCCATCGGGGCGATAATGGCCATAGCCAGAAGTCCCAGCATCCCTCCTCCTCTTCTGTCTCCTCCCCCTCCTCCGAAAATGGCTGCAAACTGCGCCATGTAGGCAAGATAGGTGATAGCGCCGGCGATTGTCGCCGCCACGGAACCGATCAGGATGTCTCTGTTTTTTATATGGGCAAGCTCATGAGCAATCACGCCTTTAAGTTCGTTTCTGTTCAAAAGACGCATGATCCCCTGAGTGACCGCAACGGCTGAGTGGTGAGGGTCCCGACCTGTGGCAAAGGCGTTCGGAGCCTGTTCGGGAATTATGTAGACCCGGGGCATCGGAAGTCCCGCTATCTGGGCAAGTTCCTCGACATCGGAGTAAAGGTCAGGCGCGTTGTCCCTTCCGACCTCGCTTGCTTTGTACATCTTGAGAACAATCTTGTCGCTCCACCAGTAGCTCACGAAATTCATAACTCCCGCGAGAACAAGTGCTATCAAAGCACCATTTTGGCCCCCTATCATGCCCCCTGCCCAAACCAGAATGGCAGAGAGAAAAGCGAGCAGAAAAAGACTTTTAAGAGTATTCATTTTCTATAAATGCCTCCGAAATATTTTCCAAACCAAGAGAAAAGCAATAGTCTCCTCATACAAAAAGTATAATAATACCGTCAGTGGTAAATTCAACGGAAAGTTTTAACTGAGTGCAGATTGTACGTGTTCTGGGAGAGTCTTGATATTTTCTTCCGTTTAACCGGCAAGTTCTGGCGGTTATAATTGGCGTTGGAAATCACTTGGGTGATTTAGAAAAATGTCTCTTTTAAGTTCAAAAAAATACGAAGTAATAGTGATCGGAGCCGGTCACGCCGGGTGCGAGGCGGCACTTGCTGCGGCCAGGATGGGCTGTACAACCCTGGTTGTCACGGCAAATATAGACACAATAGGACTCATGTCGTGCAATCCTTCGATAGGGGGCGTCGGAAAAGGTCACCTTGTAAAGGAGATAGACGCGCTTGGCGGCGAGATGGGAAAAGCCGCAGACACCGCGGCCATACAGTTCAGAAGACTCAACACCCGAAAGGGAGCGGCGGTGCAGGCAACCAGGATACAGGCCGACCGCCAAAGCTACAGAACCTACATGAAAAAGGCTCTTGAGAGCGAAGCGAATATAGTGATAAAACAGGCGATGGTCGAAGAATTTCTGGTTGACGGCAAAAAAGTCGCGGGGGTTAAAACCGCACTTGGGGAGAAGTTCTTCTCAGATACCGTCGTAGTCACCCCCGGAACGTTTCCCGGAGGACTCATACACATAGGCCTTACGCGAATTTCGTCCGGCCGCGCGGGGGAAGCCGCCGCGGGAGCCATATCGAATTCCTTCGCGGAACTGGGTTTCACGACAGGAAGGCTCAAAACCGGAACTCCTCCGCGCTTTGACGGAAGGACTATCGAGTGGGACAAGCTTGAGAGGCAGGACGGGGACGAGGACCCCGTACCCTTTTCCTTTTCCGCCGGAGAAATCACAACTGAGCAGATGCCTTGCTACATTACCTACACCAACGAGGAAACCCATCGCGTTATAAACGAAAACATCGACAAGTCCCCCCTTTACTCCGGCCTCATAAAGGGAATAGGACCAAGGTACTGCCCCTCGATAGAAGACAAGGTAGTCAAGTTTCCCGATCGGAACCGCCACCAGATATTTCTCGAACCTGAGGGAAGAAACACTTACGAAATCTATCCCAACGGAATTTCAACCAGCCTTCCCATTGAAGTTCAGCACGAGTTCTCAAGAACCATGGAAGGACTTCGCAACGTGGAAATAATGAGGCCTGGATACGCGGTCGAATATGACTTTCTCGATCCCACGCAGCTTGGTGCCACTCTTGAATCAAAACTTCTCGAAAACATATTTTTCGCAGGACAGGTAAACGGAACCACGGGCTACGAGGAGGCGGCAAGCCAGGGACTGATAGCGGGAATAAACGCGGCGCTCCGGGTAAAGGGGAAGGATCCTTTCGTGCTCGGACGCTCGGAGGCCTACATAGGAATTCTGATTGATGACCTAGTCACAAAAGGAGTCGATGAACCCTACAGGATGTTCACCTCAAGGGCAGAGTACAGGCTTATACTGAGGGAGGACAATGCTGATTTGAGACTCGGGGAGCTTGGACACACAATAGGGCTTCTCAGCGACGAGCGGATCAAGGAATTCCGCATCAGGAAAACCGCGCTTGAGAACGAACTCGCAAGGCTTGAGAGCGAGAAGGTGGTTCCAAACGAGAAAACGAACAAAATTCTCGAGAATCTCGGTTCCCAGAGAATCAAAAAGCCCCAGAGTCTAAAAGAGATACTCAGAAGGCCCGGTTTCACGTATGAGATGCTGGGCTTTATAGACTCCGCGGCGAATCCGGACATCTCCCCGAAACTCGGCGGGCAGATAGAGATGGAAGTGAAATACGAAGGTTACATAAAAAGGCAGAGAGAAGAAGTCGGGAAATTGCAGAAATTCGAGAACATGAAAATCCCGGAAACCTTTGAGTACAAAAACATTCCGGGACTTTCAAACGAAATTGTCCAGAAACTCTCAAGAGTAAAACCCGAATCCGTAGGGCAGGCAAGCCGGGTTTCGGGCATAACTCCCGCCGCTATATCAGTACTGCTTGTTCATATCAGGAAAACGCGGGGGCTTGAGCAGGAAGCTCAGTTGAGATCAAGTTCCCCGTCGTAAAAACTGTCGGCCCCTTCCATCTCCTCAAGCTCCTGCTCGTAAAGTTCCATGGTGTCGCAGTCGCTTCCGATGTAGCCGGAGCCTTCAGGATCTTGCATCATCTCGACAAGATCTCTTACTTTCTTATCATTTCTTCTATTAGTCATTTGGTCCCCCCTGAAAAAATTTTACATAGATTATAGGAACAGTTTTTACAAATGCAACAGTTTCGACAAAAAAATAATTGCCGTTGACCGCTCGATGCAATCATAACAGCATCCCGTTCGTCTTTACTAAGTGAGTACACACTTTAAAGGAGATGTTCAATATGAAGAGCGTAATGGGAATACTGGTTTTTCTAGCTTTCACCCTCACAGCCTTTGCCGCCGACGACCCGAGCATAAAAGGAGACAGACGCCGCGGGATCCAGACAGCGATGCAGGAGCATATTGACCACAACACGGTGAACGGACATTATGTCCTGTATGACGCAATCACAGGCGACCTCCTCAAGCTCAAGCTCACAAAGCTGCATGAAGGAATCGTTAAAAAGGCCGATTACTACGTCAGTTGCGCGGATTTCCACGACCGCAACGGCATCTATTTCGACCTTGATTTTCTCGTGATCGAAAAAGACGGTAAGTTCCGGGCCTTACAGGGTATCGTACACAAAGTCGGGAACGTCAAACGGCCGTATCACTTGGAAAACTGAATCGGCCACGGAGTATACGGACTTGGAAGTAGAAGCGGTCGGGGTCTTCCATGCCCGCATGAGACCATGCCAGCACCTCCATCACTCAGTGCAGAAGAGCTGTTACAAAGCGGATTCCGATATGCCTACGCACTCACTCATCACCATCACGACGCTGAGGATCTGGTGCAGACTGCCTGGCTTAAGTTGCATCAGAGGTATAAAAAAGTGAAAACAAAGGCTCTCTTTTTCACAACTATCCGAAATCTGTACATTGACCAGTATCGCAGACGGCAACGCGTCCGGTTTATCACACTCACCAGCGAACACGAGGGCCTCTCGGCTTCCGGCGCCGTCACCGGGGGAGATACCAAGGTCGCCATAGATCAGATGCTTTCCAATCTGCGGGATATTGAGCGAGAAGCCCTGTTTCTACATATCGTGGAGGGCTACTCGGCTAAGGAAATTGCCACGCTGACCGGCAGGCCTCGGGGAACCGTCCTGAGCCTTATACATAGAAGCAGGAAAAAACTGGTCGCCCTGGACGCGGCTGACTAAGACAATGAAGAACTTGGAACAAGAACTCAAGAACTACTATCAAAACAAGTGCCTTGATTCGCACAGGATCACGGCAATGCAAGCCTCCGTCCATGAGATGGAAAGAACGCGCTACAGTGTTTCTTATCTTATCCCGATTGCTGCGGTCATATTGCTGACAATCGGAATTGGGTTGTGGCTGCACATCAGTACGGACAGCATCACCCATCAGGTGGTCGCTGAAATCGGACACAATCACCGCCAACACGGTGCACTGGTGGTGGAATCAGACCAGTACGCCGTTGTACAGGCCGCACTCACCGAGTTGGACTTTCCCATCCGGCCCCGCCGCGACGAACTTGTTCAGGATTTCACCCTCATTGGCGGCAAGTACTGCTCCATTAAAAATTCCCGAGCGGCTCAATTAAAGCTGAGCCATAACAACAGCGGAGTTATTTACACCTTGTATGTCTTACCAATGGCCGATGACACAAAGAGTGTCAAGCCAGGTGCCTATGAAACAGATGGTGTAAAAGTAGAATTGTGGACAGGCCGGTTACTGCTCTACGGTCTTGCCCGCAGCCAATAAACGCTGTACACACGATCCTATACCTACGGACGGCGCCTCAAGCCACAGCTTCTTTTCATCACAATACCACAACCAAAGAGCCTTCGCGGCAGGATTCGCTTTACACTTTCAGCCTGTTTCTCAAGGAAACCGCAAGACAAAGGGAAAACACTATCAAAAACAGGTTGAAAAAAGCGTTCCCCGGTTTGCTGCTCGTCCCCGCAATCGCGCATCCGTCGCCGTCACTGCTGTCAGCTTTGGGATAAATGCCGGAACCGAAAATGAAGACTCTTCCCGGCAGGCCGGAAAACGTCGCTCCCTCTACATAGCTGATCTTGGGTGACGTGCCGGGAGACTTGTTGGGTTCATTAACCTCGTCTCCATCTATATCCGGATCGTCCCATTTATACTCGACAAATCCTCCTTTCCCATCTTCTCCGGCCGTTTCGATGATCTTTCTCCCGATGTCTTCCCCGTCTTCGTCAGTGACTCCCCGAAAGGGTCTGCCTGTCAGTTCGGGATTGTTCCCGTTAACAACGACCGTGCTATCGGTGGTCATGACAAAAAGGTATATGGAGCGGTGTTTCCAGATTCCTTCCTTTCCGAAGCACTTTATTCTGGTAGTGGCTTCACGCACTAATTCCGGCGAAACCCCTCCTCCTTCTTGTGGTGACAGCTCCCTAAGCCTGATAATTGCCCCCTCCACAAAATCCTGAAGGCTGTCTTTGCTTTGCCTTTCATATACCTCTTTGGCGGTCACAGCAGGTTCGTAATCAGGACACTCCAGAGGTACTATAGCCGGGTCATCGACTTCGTGGTGAAACCCGCCGATTATGATGTTTTTCGTCGGTACTCCCCCCACTTCGGTAGAATCATATTCAACAGCGCAGCTCCATTTTGAAGGTTCACCGTACTGTTCACAAACCGGCCCTCCCTGAGCATCTTCTTCCAGCTTCTCTAGGAGTCCTTCCACAGTTAGAAGGCCATCCAATCTGTCGCCTAACAAGGCCTTGGTATGGATCCCGTGATTTTTCACTTCGCCCAATTGCTTACCAATTATAATCAGGTACACATCCTCATGTTTCCATATCCCGTCTTCTCTCATCTGCCTGCGCAATACGGAGAGATAGTTGCCGCCCCTCATAGTAGCATCATCCAGATGCTGCTTCGCATGCAGCACAAAGTTCTCCATCATATCCATGTCGCCAGCGGAAGCCGCCTGCTCGGCCGTTGTTTGATGGCCGTCATGGGTCCCGTCGGCGGAAGCGACACCCACGCCGCAAAAAGCACCGACAAGCCCCACCACGCACACAAAAAGCAATTTTTTTACCGTGTTCACCTTATCCCTCCCCTAATAGTCAGATTAGATAGTACTGTACCTTGCTAAGTCAAATATAGGAAATGAAAGGCTGCACCCAGACTGAGGCATTTGCGTTGTTGGTATGTGTCTACAGGGTAAGGGTTTTCGTGTGGGGCAAAAAAAACTTTTTGCCCCAGAATTTTCATAAAAATCCTTGTAAGCCACCTGATTCACACCAGAAACCACGAATTTCACCCCAAGACCAGATTAAGAGGAGTCTCTGTTGAGAAACTCACAGGAGTAGCAAGCAAACTGCTGATATCACTTGTTTTTAATGTCGCCACGAGTTAGAATTTAAGTTGCATGCAAAAAGCTCTTTCCTGGGAATAAGTCGGCAGTCTTTCCGATCTCAAATGTGGAGAGCGCTTGTGGTCGGCACAGTGTTCGGGCACAGTGCCATAGAGTCACTCATAGGGGAACTTCTCAGGAATGCTCTGCTTGCGGAGCAACGGCAAAGAAAGACTTGAGCGTGCGTGTCCATAAATGCGACTGTGGTTATGTTGCCGACAGGGACGTAAACGCTGCAATTAATATCCTTCATCGAGGCATCTCGATTGCGGGCGGGAATGTTACCCGCATGGTCGGAAGGATTAAAAATAAGTCAGAAGTTGTTCTGACTCGGCCAAGAACAGTGTACGAAGTTGTCAACTTAAATACATAATTCCCTACTATATCCCTAGTCATAAGCTTTTTCAGAACTTTTCCCTACTCCTATAAGTTCAAGCATCCGCGCCGGATCATCCGTCGGTAGCCGACACTCGTAATTCGAACATACGTAAGCAACTGTTTTTCCGTTAAGGGGTTCGTGGCCCCGCGTGTAGGGGGCGATTCCTGAAATCTCCTCTTCGTTTGCCGGGTCTTTTAATATCACCACCTTGTTCGGCAGGTACTCTCCCGAGAGTGCTTCAAGAAAACGGTGGGTTTCGGGAGAGTCCCTGTCCCCGGCTATGACTATCTCGAAAGAAGGACCCAGCATGAAATCAAGAGAGTTCATATGCATTGAAAAAGAAGCGGGATGCTTTGAGATCTGAGGAGAAAAAGCCGCGGTCATTCGGGCCGCCCTGTCTTCAAGTTCGGGGTCGCCGGTGAGCCTCGCTATTTTCAGGATGTTAAGTATCGAAATCGAGTTTGCGGACGGAAGGGCTCCGTCATAAATTTCCTTCTGCCTGGTTATCAGAGCTTCGCCGTCGTCGGCCGTGAAGAAAAAGCCAGAGAACTCCTCGTCCCAGAAATGTTCGAACTGATCCCGGCATAAAGAAATAGCCAAAGCGAGGTATTTTTCGTCGAAAACGCTTTCGTAGTATTCAAGAAGTCCCCATATGAAAAAAGCGTAATCATCGACGCTTGCCATTATGCCCGCTTCGGCCTCGCGGTAGCGGTGAAGAAGCCTTCCATCGCGAAAAAGGTTCCGCATTATGAATTCTATCGAGCCCCGCGCGGCGTCAGAATATCTTTTCTCTCCGAAAGCCGCAGCCGCCTTTGAAAACGCCGCTATCGCTATTCCGTTCCAGTCCGTGAGAACCTTGTCGTCCTTGTAGGGATGAACTCTTTTTTCCCTGCAGGCAAAAAGCTTCTTCCGCAGGCTCTCAAGCTTTTCCTCAAGCGCTTCGACCGGGATACCGCGCCGCGCCGCAGTGTCGGCCAGGGGTTCTTTGAGGTGAAATATGTTCCTGTCGCTTTGCTCTCCCGTCGCTTCGTCCGTGAAATTTCCGCCGCCAGAGAGATTGTAGACATCCGAGAGGAACTCTGCGTCCTCAGCTCCCACGAGTTCCTCTAGCTCCCCTAGGGTCCAAAGATAGAACTTTCCTTCCTCCCCTTCGCTGTCGGCATCTTCGGCCGAGTAAATAGCTCCTTCGGGAGATGTCATGTCCCGAATCAGGTATTCGAGTATTTCCCTCGCTTTTTTTTCGTAAAACGGGTTTTTCGTGATCTGCCACGCTTCTGTGTAAGTGATTGCCAAAAGCGCCTGATCATAGAGCATCTTCTCAAAATGGGGAACAAGCCATCGCGAATCGGTCGAATACCTGTGAAAACCGAAGCCCACATGGTCGTATATGCCGCCCCTTCCCATGGCGAGAAGAGTCCTCTCAACCATCCTCAGGGAAACATCTTTCCCGGTGCGCCCGTAATGCCTCATCAGAAACATCAGGTTGTGAGGAGTCGGAAATTTCGGAGCTCTCCCGAAGCCGCCTTCATCGGGATCGAAAGTCGAAAGAAAATAACTGTAGGCCTGATCGAGAGTTTTTTCGTCAAGCTGGGAGGTTTCGGCTTTCCGCAGCGAATCTCCAAGGCTGCAGACGGCATCCGTTATCTGCCGGGCAGATTCCAGAACCTCTTCCCTTTTGTTCTCCCAGAGTTCCTTTATCGCTGGCACAAGCTCTTTCATTCCGACTCTGCCGTAACGATTCTCCTTGGGTATGTAGGTTCCGGCGAAAAAAGGCTCCCCCTCGGGCGTCATCACTATGTTAAGAGGCCAGCCGCAGCCTTTCCTTGAAATCACGTGACAGACAGTCATGTAAATATTATCAATGTCGGGACGCTCCTCCCTGTCGACCTTGATCGAGACGAAGTTCTCGTTCATGAGCCCCGCCACATCGGCGTCTTCAAAGGATTCACGCTCCATAACGTGGCACCAGTGACAGGTCGAGTATCCTATGGAAAGAAATATGGGCCTCCCCAGTTCCCGCGCTCTCTCGAACGCCTCCTCTCCCCACGGATACCAGTCAACCGGGTTCTCCGCGTGCTGGAGAAGATAAGGACTCTTTTCGTTTTTAAGTCTGTTTGACACTCAAACCTCCGCTTCGGGGAATGGGGAAATTATATAGTACGATCAGAGATAAGTTCTACTCGATGCAATCACAACAGCATCCCGTCCGTCTTTACTAGTGAGTACACACTGTAACGTAAGGCGCTCCCAGGTTTTGAGGAACCCGTTGGAGAAATTTCTTCCGATCAGGAAAAATAATAATTTCCTTCTGTTCATATTCTATTTTTAGGCTAACATTCTCACCTAAATGCGTAAACCCGTACAAAAGGCAGGCGTCGTCGCTTACAGGGAAAATGGCCCCGGGAAAATTGAAGTCATTCTAGTGAGTTCAAGAAAGCTCAATGATTCATGGGTTTTCCCCGCCGGAGGAGTCGATTACGGCGAAACTCCCGCTGAGGCGGCGGAGAGGGAATGTCTTGAGGAAAGCGGATACAAGGTGGAAATAGAGCAACCTCTCGACATAATGATCATTGAAGGGGGGAAAAGACACGTTCTCTACACTTTTTTCCGCGCCAGGGCCATTGAGGATACGGGAGATTACGAAAGGGACAGAAAAAGAAAATGGTGCGGGGTTGACGACCTTCCCGACACGGTCGCTTACTTGTTTCGGGAAGTCGCGGAAAGTTTTCGGAAAAACATCCTAGGATCGCAGTCCCGGGGCTGAAACCCTAATCAACCGAGCGACAATCGCAATTTCATACTCACACCGGAGAGGAACGAATGAAAACCCAACAGTTCATAAAGAAGACACAAGGTCATTACGCGCGGGTAGCGGCCATCTACAGGTCTCTGAGAATTACAGACTCAGAACCCGTGCTCTACATAAAGGAGATAATAGGGGACAAGGGAAAAATAAAAGCTGCCGATGTGGGAGCGGGAGCAGGGCGCTACGCAAGACTTTTCTTCGAGCACCTAGGCAAGGAAAACCTGTTTCTTTACTGCTATGACACAAACGAGTTCATGCTTGAGAGCCTCGAGCAGTACCTTGAGGACCACGGCATCCGAAACTACGCGACCAAAATCGCCATGGCACAGGAACTTCCCATCGGGGACAAGGCGCTTGACGCCGTATTCTGCTTTAACGCCATACATTTTTTCAACGCCCCGAAATTCCTGAGGGAAAGCGCAAGGGTGCTCCGGGAGGGATCGTTTCTCTTTATCTACACGAGAACCAAGACCCAGAGCATGAAAAGCATATGGGGAAAACACTTCCCGTCGTTTAACCAGAAGGAATCGGACTTTTACAACACAGAAAGGCTTGAGGCGGAGATCCAAGAGACCAAGGGACTTGAGCTTATTGAGACGAAAACCTTCACCCTCGCACGCGAGAATTCTCTTGAGGAACTGACCGAGAGAGCGCAGAGCAAGCACTACTCGACTTTCTATCTCTATGAGAGCCAGGAGTTTGAAAGATTCCTCGCGGAGTTCAGGAAAAACATCCGTGAATCCTATGAAGACCCCGACAAAATCAACTGGTCAGACGAAAAAACCATGTACACCGTGCTTAGAAGATGACGGGGGAATTTTTTCGCCGAGACCCGTCGAGTTGACATCTACGCTTTTCCCGACTAATATAAAGTCGAGTTGCATATTAGTCGGGAAAAAAGATGTATATAAAACGCACGCTTGAGCAGACCATAATTGAAGCCAGCGCGGCTTTCAAGGTCGTCCTTCTGACAGGACCCCGTCAGGTCGGAAAAACCACCTTGCTCCAGAAACTCAAGGAGCAAGAGCGTTCATACGTGTCTCTGGACGAACCTGATACGCGTTTTGCGGCGAAACGGGACCCGGCCGGATTTATCAGTCGACTCAAGATCCCCGTCCTGATCGACGAAGTGCAGTATGTTCCCGAACTGTTTCCCTATATAAAGGCCGTGGTAGACAGAACCGGAGAAACCGGCCTGTTCTGGCTTACGGGACCCCAGCAATTCTCCATGATGAAAAACGTCTCCGAGTCGCTCGCCGGCAGGGTCGCCATACTCGATCTTCGGGGGATTTCTCTTGCCGAGGAGCAGGGACGGCCAAGAACGCCCCCCTTTATTCCCACGGCCGAGGTTCTTCGAGAGCGTGAAAAAATTGCCGAAGCGCTCAGCGTGGAGCAGGTGTTCGAGAAGATCTGGCGGGGCTCCTACCCGCATGTCGTCTCCGACCGGGGAAAAAGCTGGCACCGATTCTATCAGTCATACGTTTCGACTTACATAGAGCGCGATGTGCGCGACTACCTCAAAATTGACGATCTGATGTCCTTTCACAATTTTATACAGGTAACCGCAGCAAGAACCGGACAGATGCTCAACTACCGAGAAGTTTCCAAAGACGCGGGGGTAAGCGAACCAACCGTCAAATCGTGGTTCAATGTTCTCAGAGCCACGGGACTTGTTACCATACTGCAACCATATTTCAAAAACACCGCCAAGCGGCTTCTTAAAACACCCAAGTTCTATTTCATGGATACTGGACTTTGCTGCTTTCTCACCAAGTGGACGAACCCCGAAGTTCTTGAAAAAGGCGCCATAGCGGGAGCAATACTGGAAACCTACGCGGTATCCGAGATTATCAAGTCGCATATCCACAACGGCTCCTCTGCCCCCATTTATTACTACGCCGACAAGGAAAAGCGTGAAGTGGATCTTCTGGTTGAGCAGGACGGATATATTCACCCAGTCGAAATCAAGAAAACCGCCTCCGTGCGCAACTCAGGATTTCGAGGCTTTGATTTCCTGGGGAACACCAAGACACCGATAGGACACGGCTGTGTCCTGTGTTTTCATGAGGCGTTGCTTCCCTTCAGCCGTGAAATCGACATCGTTCCAATCGGATATCTGTAATTCCGACCAATATGAAATCGATCTTATGTTAGTCGGATTTTCGAACTGTCGAGTGAAGGCTGTAGTGGTGGGCGATGGGGGATTCGAACCCCGACCCCAGGCTCTGGAGGCCTGTGCTCTAATCCGCTGAGCTAATCACCCGCTGACAGGTATCCCAAGTTCCCTCATGACAAGCTTCATGTCTCCCCAGACAGACTTTTTAAGAGACGGGTTCCGCAGTAACGCGGCTGGGTGGTAAGTAATCATAAGCTTTGAGTCTCCGTACTGGTGAAAAATGCCTCTTAATTGCCCCATCTTGAAGTTCTTAAGCTTGAGCATCAATCAGGCGCTTACCTGTTCTGTGTTCATAGATTCACAGGCTATAACGGCCTAGAGTTTTTCCTCCGGGGTCCACTGTTGGGGTGTTTTCTCTCTGGTTATGTCCTCCTCCGCGAGATGATGGTTCTGAGATTTAGCCACCCAGCTTCGCAGAGTAGAATGACCAACGCCGCAGTTTTGCGCAGCAGAATTGAAAGAAACGCCGGATCCTCGGGAAAGAGCTTTTTCCACTGCCTGTGCCTTGAATTCGTAACTGTACTGCATAAAAGTTGCCTCCTCTTTTCCAATTCTCAAAAATCGCGACAACTTCCCTGACATCTAGGGGGATAGCAAACGGCTTCCCATAGCCAACGCACAGCTACTCAAGGAACAGAAGCGGTTAACGGTGGAATTTCACAGGTGTTCGCAGAGATATACAGGCAGATGGGATCCGAGAGAAAAAAAAGGGGCAATCGCATGAGCGCCCGGCTGTTCGAGCAGACGGTGATGATGCGGCTTGCGGCCCCGGGTCAGAGCAAAAGCGCTTGTGCGAGGCTGTCGGGGGATTACGGGGTGGAAGTATCGGTGGAGAAATTCTACAGGATGGTGGACAGAGTGGATGAGTAGCATACTGATTCTTTGCAGAGGGTAGTGTGCAAGGAGGTTATAGGGCTGCTTGGAGGGACTGTGAAGGTTGTGTTCTTTGACGTGACTACGCTTTCGTTTGCAAGCGAGGCGGCAGACTTCGTTTCGCAGGAAGGGGTGGAGCAAAGACGGGAAGCCACAGAGGGTGCAGGTTACGTTGACTTTGTTCAGACCACGGAGGGGCTTGCGGTAGGGCATGAGTTGTTTCCGGAGAACACCGCTGAGGTAAGTACATTGGAGCCTGTGCTTGAGAAGTTGAAGGGGCGTTTTGATATAGAGAGGGTGGTAGTAGTAGCGGACGCGGCTATGGCAAGCGGGGATAACTTGGAGGGGGTGTGAGTGAGTTGATCATCCGCTGAAATTGTAAATTGCCTGGAAAAAATACCGTTAACCCAAATATCATGTAGCGACTCCAACAACTTCGGGTCGTGTGATTTCAGTACGTTACAACTCTAAACCGTCGAAGTTAGGATAAGGGGCCCGGAACAGTCCAGATGAAACTAGGGAGGTATTTTTATGAGCCTGTCACAGACATTGTCGCATCTTCGCCAGTTTCGGCTGGGGGCGATGACCACGGCACTTGAGCATCAGTTTGAGCAGCCCCCTACCTATGATGAGCTGTCTTTTACGGAAAGGATCGGTCTGCTTGTGGAGAGGGAATGTGTTGAGAGGGAGCAGAGAAAGCAGCGCAGGCTCGTACGAGATGCTCGCTTCAGGGTTAAGGTTTCTCTGAGAGATATTAATTACACACATCCCCGTAATTGCTTATTACGAGATAAATGAACACCAATTCCGAGGGAACGTGAACACTTTAATTCTTCATTTTCTTCCTCAGAACAGACGTGTTAAGGTCTATTTTTAGGGAAAAGAAAAAAGAGATTCAGATGTCCGAATTCAATCGAAAAAGGTGTTCGAATAAATCGTAATAAGCACCGCGAACAACTCCTCAATCACCCTCGCTTGGGCTATGCTTGCCTATTATGTTGAGCGTCACTTAAGACAGAGTCTGCCACCTCTTATGTTTGAGGATGATGACAGGAAGGAGGCGAAGAAGAAACGGAGTGCTCCGGTGGGGAGAGCGCAGGTATCGGACAGTGCGAAGAAGAACCACAAAACAAAGAAAACAAAAGAAAGTTTGCATGTTCACAGTTTCAGAACTTTTATTGAAGATCTTGGGACAATGGGTCTTAATGAATTGACTTTGCCCGCAAGTCCTGAGCACAGATTGCATACCAGTACTGAACCTACGGCTCTTCGGCAAAGGGCCTTTGAACTGTTTGATATAGATCAGGTGAGATTTGTTCCCAGTAAACCGACAGATTGAATCTTGAGAATACCCCCGTCATTATTGATCAATATACCGTTTTGCTAAATGAAGTTCGGGTTAAACGAGTGGAATAATTCCCCTTGTTTAAGTATAAGGAATTCCTGAACCCCGAATACTCCTCTCAGTACATTACTTCCTGACAGGGGGTGAGTAGCTAACAATCAATCAAGAGAACCCCGTTGCCGAGTCAAGAGTGGTGCAGATGAAAGGTTATTCACTATCGGAAGCGACGCATATACCAGAAGCTGCCATGACTTCATCGGTGTCGAGTATGCCATCGTCATTTTTGTCAAAACCTACCTGCGTTGTAGTTCCGGTTGAGCCCTCTCCACAGTCCACCTTGTCCGAAAATACAGCCAATGGTAACCACCCTTCTGATCGCTCTATTCCTGAACCGCTTATTACATATTCATCCTGATCTTCAACGCAAAGTCCTTTTGCATCCATCAAAATCGCATCCCGATCTTTCTGGGCGACGCAGAACACTACTTCGTCGGCCCGTGAATTGGGAACGCCAACGAATGTCGCCGTTCCCAAGAGTACTAATATTGAAATGATTGTTCTTTTCATCTCTCGTCTCCTGTTTTTACTTTATTTCAAATGCCTCATTTTCCAAGTCAAGCACTTTTCTTGCCGATACCGTACCTTGGTTATCGAGCGGTTGCGCAAACAATATACAGGACGTTGGTAAACCCTCGGTTTTCTCTTGTGCATGACCTGTAAGAGCATCTCCAGGTCCTATCGTTAATCGGCCTACCTGGTGTGTTTTCACAAGTACCGGAGAGAACGACTTTTCCTATAGGGCAACTGTAAGAATGAGTGATCGTTCTGCAACCTCCCCCACCTATTATGCCGTGCGATATCAATTTGCTGTTTGACATTCGAGCGTAACCCGAAACTCCATCTTCTCCATCTCTTCCATCT
The DNA here is from genome assembly GCA_965204035.1 of Thermodesulfobacteriota bacterium. Taxonomy (GTDB): domain Bacteria; phylum Desulfobacterota_D; class UBA1144; order Nemesobacterales; family Nemesobacteraceae; genus Nemesobacter. The sequence goes on along the minus strand of OZ241964.1, from coordinate 165,478 downwards.
CTTCCATCTTCTCCATCTCTTCCATCTTCTCCATCTCTTCCATCTCTTCCATCTTCTCCAGGGTCCCCCTGTGGCCCTTGTGGTCCTCTATCCCCTTGTGGTCCTCTATCCCCTTGTGGTCCGGTTGCTCCCCTAGGTCCAGGGTCCCCCTGTGGCCCTTGTGGTCCTTGTGATCCAGTAGAAGAGCCTCTAGGTCCTCTCTCCCCTTGTGGTCCTCTCTCCCCTTGTGGTCCCCTAGGTCCAGTGTCTCCCTTTAATCCCGCAGGTCCCTGCGGTCCAACCAGTCCGATGGGGCCTATAGGTCCTTGGGGTCCAGCGGGTCCTCTAGGTCCCGTAATTCCCGGCGAACCCCTGCGTCCCGGATCTCCGGCCTTACCCTTCGGTCCGACACAGTCCAGATGGTTATGGGCTTCGTCATTGTTTACGTCTTCGTCAGGATCCCCCACTCCGTTACCGTTTAAGTCCCAGCAAGAAAGTCCGGCAAGACCATCAGCCCCGTCTGCGCCGTCCAACCCCCTGGGTCCCGGCGGTCCCGGAGGACCTGCCAGCCCGGGGTCACCTTTCTCTCCCGGAGGCCCCGGCAGTCCTATGGGCCCTGGAGGCCCAATCTCTCCAGAGTTACCCTGGTCACCCTTTGGCCCCGGAGGACCTGCCAGCCCGGGGTCACCTTTCTCTCCCGGAGGCCCCGGCAGTCCTATGGGCCCCGGCGGCCCAATCTCTCCGGGGTTACCCTGGTCACCCTTTGGTCCCGGAGGTCCCGCCAGCCCGGGGTCACCCTTCTCTCCCGGAGGCCCCGGCAGTCCTATGGGCCCTGGAGGCCCAATCTCTCCAGAGTTACCTTGGTCACCCTTTGGCCCCGGAGGACCTGCCAGCCCGGGGTCACCTTTCTCTCCCGGCAGTCCCGGCAGTCCCGGCAATCCTATGGGCCCCTCCGGCCCTGGAGGTCCTTCCGGACCCGCATCGCCGGGATCACCCTTCGGCCCCTGAGGTCCCTCAGGACCTTCTGACCCCGCCGCGTTGGACCTGAATGAACCCGCAAAACTAGCTCCTTTTGTCTTTGCTCTCGTCATTTTCGCATAGGTAAGATCCGTTTCTTTCAAATTAGCCCTTGTAAGATTGGCCCTTGTAAGATTGGCCCTGGCCAGATCAGCCCCGTTAAGGCTAGCCATGCTGAGATCCGCTCTCGTCAGGTCAGCCCTGCCAAGATCAGCATGGGTAAGATCAGCCCCGCTAAGATTCGCTCTGGCCAGGTTTACCCTCTCCATATCCGCCAGGACTAGGTTCGCCCTTCTCAAATTCGCCTTGCCAAGATTAGACCCCGTCAGATCAACCCTGCCAAGATTGGCTCCCGCAAGATCAGCGCAGATCAGATCGCACCCCCTGCACTCTCGGGTCTCTTTCAGTCTCTTGATCAGCGTGGCCAGGGCCGGCGCATCGGAAGGACGGTCATAAGAGTCGCAGTCGTCCGAATTGCTCTGCTGCGCGCGTGAAGACTCCGGAAGCCCGAGCGCGAGGGTAAGGGCTATTAATACAACTGTCAGGGATAAAAACCTGTTCATCGTTTCTCCTCCTCCACATTGTGGTTTCTAATGCTGAACATAAACTCTCCTCCCGTGTTCTTAGAAAGAACCGGTAATTACTGGATACTCTACCCCCCCCCCCAGATAATTTGTCAAGAGGTTTTTCCCGAGTTGTAAGAAGTTAATTAAGTTGTCCAAATTTTGAACAAATTATATAAGTAATCATAATTTGACCTTCAAGCGATCAAACGCTTGGTTAAGCTGAAGGCTCAAAAGCTTTCTGCTCAAGGAGGCAAGTCATGGAAAAAATAGTCCGCAAGGAAGCTTGGAGATTTCGCCGTTATCCGGCTTACATAGGGCTTGACGTACACAAAGACACGATTGCCGTGTCAGCGGCCGACGGTATGCTGTCTGGCGAACCGCAATACATGGGAGAGGTTGCTAGCAACCCGGAATCGGTTCGCTCCGCGGTCAGGCGTCTTGAGGAAATTTACTCGGGCGGGCTTTTGTTCTGCTATGAGGCAGATCCCTGCGAATACGTGCCTTAATATTAGTCGGATTTCTGGTCGTTACGTAAAGGGCTGTCATGGCGGGCGATGGGGGATTCGAACCCCCGACCCCAGGCTCCGGAGGCCTGTGCTCTAATCCACTGAGCTAATCACCCGCTCGTAGGTATCCCAAGTTCCCTCATCACAAACTTCATGTCTTCCCAGACGGGTTTTTTAAGAGACGGGTTTCGAAGAAGCGCGGCCGGGTGGTAAGTAATCATAAGCTTTGAGTCCCCGTACTGGTGAAAGGTGCCTCTTAACTGCCCCATCTTGAAGTTCTTAAGCTTGAGCATCAATCCGGTGGCGACGCTTCCGAGGGAAACTATTACCTCGGGATTTATGCTTTCTATCTGTTTCATAAGAAACGGCTCGCAGCTTGCCACCTCGTCCGGTTGCGGGTTCCTGTTTCCCGGGGGACGGCACTTGACCACGTTGCAGATGTACACGTCCTTTCTCTCAAGCTTCATCGCCCGGATTATCTTCGTAAGCAGCTGCCCCGCCCTTCCGACAAAGGGTCTTCCCTGAATATCTTCGTCCCTTCCGGGACCTTCGCCGACAAACACGAGCCTTGCCCTGGGATTGCCCTCGCCGAACACTATGCTCTTTCTGGTCTCGCAGAGACGGCACCTTGTGCAGTCCCCAAGTTCCTCCCTTATCTCGGAAAGAGTCTTGACCGCAGAGGAATCTCCCGGCTTCCTGCGATCATTTAAAAGAACGGTTTCGTTTCTCTCCGTATCCGCTATTTCGGTTCCTCCCGCGGCAAACCCAGCAGACAACTCCTCTATCCCGATCTCCTTGCAGAACCGAAGATAATTCTCAAGCGCCTGCGCCGTCTCGTAAAATTCACTGGAACTCATTGCTCGCCGGAAAGGAAGTTTAACACAAACGGCAGCAGGTAGCGAAGGGGTTTGAAAGCAAGGCGGGTTTTAATTAGAATAAAACCGCGTTTGCAAAAACCTAAGACCTAAACCCGTCAAACGCTTCCCCCTCGGAATGGAAAGAGAATACAGACCGCAGGAAATCGAGAAAAAGTGGCAGGATTTCTGGGCGGAAAAAAACATCTACAGGGTCTCCGAGGAGACCTCCGGGGAAAAATACTACGTTCTTGAAATGTTTCCGTACCCCTCAGGGAGAATTCACATGGGGCACGTGAGGAACTACACTATCGGGGACGTTGTCTCGAGATTCAAAAGGGCTAGGGGCTTTAACGTTCTTCACCCCATCGGGTGGGACGCTTTCGGGCTGCCCGCCGAAAATGCGGCGATACAAAACGCCATACATCCCTCGACCTGGACGCGGGCCAACATAGCCCAGATGAAACAGCAGCTCATGCGCCTCGGGTTCAGCTACGACTGGACCCGGGAAATCGCAACGTGCGACGTTGAATACTACCGCTGGGAGCAGTGGCTTTTCACCAGACTTCACCGCGAGGGACTGGCGTACAGAAAGACTTCCGTCGTTAACTGGGATCCGGTTGACCAGACAGTGCTCGCAAACGAGCAGGTGATTGACGGAAAGGGATGGCGCTCAGGAGCGGTTGTCGAGAAAAAAGAAATACCGCAGTGGTTCCTGAGGGTAAGCGATTACTCAGAAGAACTGCTGAACGAACTCGAAAAGATGAAAGGGTGGCCCGACGCGGTTAAAACCATGCAGAGGAACTGGATAGGGAGATCCGAGGGAGTCGAGGCCGAATTCCGCGTGGACGGGGAAAAAAACGTCTTGAAGATATTCACCACACGCCCGGACACTATCATGGGGGTGACCTACCTGGCTCTGGCCCCCGAGCATCCGCTTGTAGGAGAAACGGCTAAGAAAAACTCCGAGGTGGCGGATTTTCTCGCCCGGTGTCGCAAGGCTCCTGTCTCTGAGGCTGAGATTGAAACCATGGAAAAAAGCGGCGTCCCTCTGGGAATAGAGGCCACCCACCCCATAAGCGGGGAGAAAATACCTGTATGGACCGCGAACTTCGTCCTCATGAGCTACGGAACGGGTGCGGTAATGAGCGTTCCCGCGCACGACCAGAGGGACTGGGAATTCGCGAAAAAATACGGTCTCGGGATAAAACAGGTGATTTTCCCAGAGGACGGAAGCGTCTTCGACATAGAAAAAGAAGCATTTACGGAAAAGGGAATTCTCGGGGATTCCGGGTGGCTCTCGGGACTCACCTCCCAGGAAGCCTTCGGGGAAATAGCCGGGTTTCTCCAGAAAAACGCCGCGGGCGGAACCAGGATCAACTACCGTCTTCGGGACTGGGGAATCTCAAGGCAGCGATACTGGGGAGCACCGATACCCATAGTTTACTGCGAGCACGAGCAGTGCGGAGAGGTTCCGGTTCCGGACTCCGATCTTCCGGTGGAACTCCCGCTTGAGATAGACATTGACGGAGAGCGAATCCCGGCTCTCTCCAAGATCGAAAGCTTCATCGAAACAACCTGTCCCGCCTGCGGAGAACCTGCGAAGCGGGAAACCGACACAATGGATACGTTCATGGAGTCATCCTGGTATTTTCTCAGGTACGCGTCTCCGGACTTCAAAGACGGTATGTTCGACCCCAAGAAAGCCTCTTACTGGCTTCCCGTGGATCAGTACATAGGTGGAATAGAGCACGCCATACTTCACCTGCTTTACTCGAGGTTCTTCACGAAGGTGCTCAGGGATATCGGGGTTTTCGGGCTCGACGAACCCTTTGAAAATCTTCTCACCCAAGGAATGGTGGTAAAAGACGGGGCGAAAATGTCAAAGTCTCTGGGGAACACCGTGGACCCCGACGACATGATAGTTCACTACGGGGCTGACACCGTAAGGATGTTCATGCTCTTCGCCGCTCCCGTTGAAAAAGATCTTGAGTGGAGCGAACAGGGAGTAAACGGAATGTTCAGATTCCTCGGCAGGGTCTGGCGTTTCGCGACCGGGTTTTTCGCTGAGGGGGGAAACGAAGAGCAGGTCCGGAAACCGCCGCCGGAGGGAAAACCTGCCGCTCTCGCCGCCACGACTAACCGGACAATAAAAAAAGTCACAGAAGACATAGAGAACTTCAAGTTCAACACCGCGATATCGGCCGTAATGGAGCTTTTCAATGAACTCACCACGCTCTGGAAAGAAAAAAGCGTGGGAATAGAGCACACCCGTGCGTCGCTGCTCGCGATAACGAGGCTTCTCTACCCCATGGCCCCCCATTTCGCCGAAGAACTCTGGGAACTTTCGGGAGAAAGCGGAAGCCTGGTTGACAAGGAATGGATAAAGTGGGACGAGAGCGCTTTTGAGAGTGCGGAGATAACCATCCCGGTGCGGGTTAACTCCAGGGTAAGGAACCAGATTTCCATAAGCGCGGACGCAGATGAGGAAACCGCGAGGGAAGCGGCACTTTCGGACAGCAGGGTAGCGGAATACATAGCGGGGCGAGAGATAAAAAACTTTGTCTATGTGCCGAAAAGACTCGTGGACATAAGAGTTTAGCAAGGAAAAAAGAACGTGAAGAAAGAATCAGGCTATCTGGGGGAAAAAGTAAAAGCGATAGATGTTTCACCCGGAAAGCCGATCTCAGGGCTGCTCGAGGAGATGGCGAAGACAGGATTTCAGGGCAGAAGCCTCGCCAGAGCCGCCGATGTTTTTTGCAGGATGGTGGAAGCTCCGGACCTCACCATCTTTTTCGGCTACGCAGGCTCTCTTTCCACGACCGGGCAGTGGAAAATAATAAACTGGCTGATCGAGAACCGCTACATAGACGTTCTCATTCCCACGGGCGCCAATATCTCCGAGGACATAGTGGAAGCGATGGGTTTTTCGTACTGGCAGGGAAACCCGAATGAAGACGATGCCAAGCTCTTCTCCGAGGGGATAAACCGCTACTACGACGTTTACGGAACCGAGCCCGACTATCTTGAGATGACGGAACTGTTAGCTGAATTCGTAATGACCCTTGATAAGTCCCGAAGTTATTCCTCAAGGGAATTTCTAAAAAGATGCGGACAGTGGCTCGACAAAAAAAACATAAACTGCATCATAGCCGCGGCGGCGAGAAACGGAGTCCCCGTTTTCTGCCCCGCCATAGCCGACAGTCCTTACGGAGACGCGGCGCTCATAGCCGAAAGCAGGGGACATCATCTCACGATCGACGCCATACAGGACTATGTGGAATTCATGGGGATGGGAGAGTGCGTGACTGACACGGGAGTGGTTTACATAGGTGGCGGTGTGCCGAAAGACTTTATTCAGCTTTTCGCCGTCACGGGAGATCTTCTTTACGAAGACAGGAAGGTTCCTGGCAGAGCGGCCGGCCTTAACCGCAAGGGGACCGGTGAGCAGGAAACCTACTATCCTCATAAATACGCAATCCAGATCACGACCGACTCTCCACAGTGGGGAGGACTCTCGGGGTGCACATTTGAAGAGGCTGTTTCCTGGGGAAAGGAAAACCCCGAAGGCAGCCTGGTGCAGTGCTACTGCGACGCCACCATAGCTCTTCCCATAGTTTCCCACGCTCTTTCGGAAAAAACGCAAGTAAAAAGAAAAGGGTCCGTTTTAAAATTTGACGATTAACCCGCTTTTCCCGCAGATATAATGATTTGACTTCTTTAACCGGAAAAGTCTTAGCGTCTTCAGCATAATCAAACGTCTGAAGATATAAAATAAGGTCAAATCATAATGTTTAACCCCCTGATATCCTGGTTCTAACCGTCTGCAAGGCTTTACACCAAAAAATTCGAAAAATTCCTTTAAAAACATCTGATCTTTGTGATAGAATAGGAATCGATCGGGTGGATGAACCTCAATGGGTTGATTATCGCACTGAATGTAACGCATTTATTGCTGTTACCTTCAAGTAGTTTTTCAGACCCGGCAAGAGGTATTTCGTCTCGAAAAATCGAATAAGTTTTAACTAACTGAACATATTTAACCTTATGGTAAAAGGAGGAGAAGAATGAATTACCTTATCAAAAGGGTTTTAATGATTTGTCTGCTGGCATCCGGCATGTTGGCAGTGCCGTTTTCAGCATTTGCGGGAGGAGGAGAAGCCGAGGAGCCAATAGCTGAGGAATCGATGGCCGAGGAACCGATGGCCGAGGAACCGATGGCCGAGGAACCGATGGCAATGGAAGAAGCACCAGTCATCAAGGATACCGACGTTTCAATTTACGGCAGGTTCTGGCCTAGGCTTACTTATGAAAACAGCGAAGGGAGCTCAACCGACATCACCGACGCGCTTTCACGAGTCGGTATCAAAGCCAACACGCAGATAACCGAAGGTCTGTCCGCGGTGCTGCACGGAGAATGGGATGTCGATATTGAGCAAAACGGCAATTTCGGCGACGCACGCCAAGCTTACGTGGGTATTAAAAGCGAGGATCTGGGAATGGTAGCTATCGGTAAGCAGTGGGATCCCTATTTTAACACTGTAGCCGAAGTAACCGACATTTTTTACCATCGGGCAAGCCCCTTCGGATATGACAACCAGGGTCCTTTCCGAAGCACCAATCTGGTAACATACTCAAACAGTTTTGCGGGTTTAAAGGTAACCGCGGGCATGCAGGTAGACGGTGAGGTCGGAAACGACAGTGCCGATGCCTCCGCCTCTCATGCTGACAATGTTGACGCGGCTTCAGTAGGTGCGGGCTTCAGTTCCGGCCCGATTTACATCGGCGCATCCTACTTGCGGCAGAATCAGGACCGTAGGATGGTAGAAAACGCCGCCGGCGATTCAGTGCTAGAGCCTCGTGAGAGGAATTTCTTCGGCGTCGGCGCCAGTCTGAGTCTAATCGAGAATACGTATCTCGCCGTTACTTACCAGTACATAACGGACAATTATGATGACGGCAGGGAGCTCAACCCATATACTCTCGACGTAGCCGGTGCTTACACTCTTGGCAGCATTAAGGCGCTTGCGGGCTTTTTCGTGTCTGACCCAGACGAGGGAACCGAAAAGATGGGCTATAACGTTACTTTGATTAAAGAGGTACACCCGGCCTTAGATGTCTTTGCCGAATGGGTGTTAACTCAGAACGATCCGGGGGATGACGTTAATACTTTAAGCCTCGGTTTCCGCTACGACTTTGACGTTGCGATTTTCTAACTGTCTCAGAAGATCGGGTCGCGGCGGTTTCGCCGCGCGCGGTTAATATTCCAGGGGACATGTCAAGAGAAAAAACTCCTGATATGTCCCCTTTTTTTATCCTCTTCTCAGGCGGTTTTTTCTTTCGGAGAATACGGAAAATTATTTTTAGACGGTTAAAGTGTAAATTCAATTAGATACCTAAGATCAAGACGGAGGAACCGCAAGTCATATGAGCGAAAAACGCATAGGGGTGGATTATTCGGAGCTTCACCAGCTCGACAGCCCCGCAAACAGGCTCATAAGAGAATCCATCTGGGGAATAGAGGATGACATAGGACAGCAGTCGTTCATCACTCCCCGTTATCTTGACCAGCTGATTCCCCGCCTGGGCATAGAAAAAACAACGCATATTCTTGACGTCGGAAGCGGAGCGGGCGGTCCCGCGGTATACATAGCCGACAGGACCGGATGCAGGGTATCTGGAATAGAGATTAACGAGGTGGGAGTCGACGTATCGAGAAAACTCGCGAAAAACTCCGGGCTCCAGGAACAAACGGAATTTTATCTGGGCGACGCGATGGAAATGCCGTTTACCGAAAACACGTTTGACCTGGCAATAAGTCTTAACGTGATGAACGTGTTTTCTGACAAGACGGGACTTTTCAGGGAAGTTCTCAGGGTACTTAAGCCTTCCGGAACGTGGGCGTTTCTAAGCGGGACCTTCGAGATATCCGGTGACGAGGAAACAAAGGAGAAGATGGCCAGGGGCTATCTTATCCCCCAATATTACGATTCGCTTGAAAGTTACAGGAAAAAGCTTGAATCCGCCGGATTCCGTATAGAGGAAATAACCGAGTACGTGGCGGATTTTCGGGTTCAGGTCAAAAACTGGGGAGACGCCTACAAAAAGCACTCCTCCGTAATTGCCGAAGAGCAGGGCGAGGAAAACACCCGCTATCACATAGAGTATTTCGATACTTATCTGGGGCTGGTTGACGAGGGAAGAGCTTCAAATCATCTCGTCATATGCTCAAAGCCCGAATAAGGCTTATCAACCCAGGGCCGCCTTATTAATTGCTCATCGCAATCCGGTTCTTCTGTCCCCGCTTATGGGTTCCCCACATGGTCACACAGCCGGATGATCCTTAAGAACGGAGCAAAGGTCCCTCGAAGCACCCTCCGGGTCATCTGACCCAAAAACGCTCGTTATGACGGCTACGCCGTCCACCCCGGTAGCAAGCACCTGTGCCGCATTATGGGGGAATATTCCCCCTATAGCGAATATCGGAATCCCCGTGATAGCGGTTTTCGCCTCGATCAGGGTTTCAAAAGGGGTAGGTATTCTGCCGGGTTTTGTCGGAGTGGCCCAAGGAGTTCCGAAAACAACGTAATTGGCACCCATTCTCTCGGCGTGTATGCCTCTTGGAAGAGAACCGTAACAGGAAACACCTATGATAGCGCCGTTACCCAGTTTCTTTCTCGTGGGTATTATGTTCGGGTCGTCCTCGCCCAGATGCACTCCGTCGGCCTTTATTTCCATCATGAGTTCCGGGGAGTCGTTTATTATAAGCGGCACGCCGTATCTCTTTGTAATACCGAGAAGTTCCCTGCCCAAGGCGACGACTTCCGAGCGCGAGGAAGTCTTGTCCCTTAACTGAACAATGTCAGCTCCCCCAGCCAACGATTTCTCAACTGTTTCGCAGAAAGAACCGCGCGGAATCAGTCCCTCGTCGGTAATCACGTAAAGTCCCCCAAGTTCAAAACCCATGGCGCACCGCAAACAGAATGGAAACCACCGCCGACCCTCTCGGAAAAACGGCTACATGCATTTTTTGAGGAACCTTCTGGCTCTTGCTATCTCTTTTTTAACGTTCGAGGTTGAAGTGCCGCCTAGGGAACTTCTGCTCTCAACGGAACCCGAGAACGTTATCACCTGAAAAATGTCCTCGTCGATTTTTTTGGAAAACCTGCGGAATTCGGAGAGCTTAAGGTCTGAAAGCTCCTTTCCGTCCCGCTCCGCGTAAGAAACTATCTTCCCCACGATTTCGTGGGCCGAACGGAACGGGACACCCTTGCGGGCCAGATAGTCCGCCACGTCGGTCGCGGTGACGAAGCCTCCCTGAAGGGCATTCTTCATGTTTTCTTCCTTGAATTCCAGTGTTTTCAGCATCTCGATATTAACCCGAAGGCAAAGTTTTACCGTGTCAACCGTATCGAAAAGAGGCTCTTTGTCCTCCTGCATGTCCCTGTTGTAGGAAAGCGGAAGTCCTTTCATAAGAGCCAGAAGGGCACTCAGGTTTCCGTAGACTCTGGCGGTTTTTCCCCGTGTGAGCTCCGACATGTCAGGATTCTTTTTCTGGGGCATTATGCTGGAGCCCGTGGTGAACCCGTCCCCGAGGTCAACGAAGTCAAACTCCTTTGCGCTCCACAAAACAAGCTCTTCGGAAAGCCTGCTCAGGTGCATCATCAGAACCGAGCAGGAGAATACGAACTCCGCGCAGAAATCACGGTCGCTCACAGCGTCAATGCTGTTTCTGGAAACCGACTTAAACCCCAGGTCTTCGGCGGTCATCTCCCTGTCTATCGGAAACGAGGTTCCCGCCCCGGCACAGCTTCCAAGCGGACTCACATCCACTCTTGCAAGGCAGTCAATAAACCTCTCGCGGTCGCGCTTCAGCATTTCGTAGTAAGCCAGAAGATGGTGGGACAGAAGCACCGGCTGCGCACGCTGCATGTGGGTGTACAGAGGAACAACCGTCCCCAAGTTCTTTGCGGAAAGTTCAACGAACTGCTCCGCCAAAGCGCACACAAGTGAAATTATCTCTTCTGTCTCCTTCCTCAGGTAAAGCCTCGTATCGGTTAAAACTTGGTCGTTCCTGCTCCTGGCCGTGTGTACCATGGCACCCGAAGATCCCGTTTTCTCGATAAGCCTTTTTTCTATGTTGAGATGGATATCCTCGTAGCTCTCGCTGAAAGCAAACTCCCCGCGGTCTATTTCCTTTTCGATCTCCCGAAGACCCTTGGTTATCCGGGACGCGTCCTTGCGGGAAATAACCCCGGTTTCGCGAAGCATCTTCACGTGGGCGATACTTCCCCTTATGTCTTCTTTGTAAAGACGCCTGTCGAAACTTACCGATTCTGAGAACTTCTCGGCGATATTGTGTGTCTGGGAAGCGAAACGTCCTCCCCACGCTTTTTTGGCCAACTCAGTCTCCTGCCTCCGCGTCGGTCGACGCAGTTTGCGTCGAATCAAGAAAAACCTTCCGGGTGGGATAAGCGAACTCTATTCCCTCCTCGGAGAACCTTTTGAATATCTTGAGGTTAACGCTCTGTTGTATATCCATGTAGTCGTCAAACGCCGGAGTAAGAACAAAGTAAACTATATCGTAGTTAAGGGCAAAATCACCGTAACTGCTGAAATGCGCCCTTTCGAATCTCGTTTTCGGTTCCGCGTCTATTATCTCCTTTATCAGTCCGGGGATTCTCGCGAGGTTATCGTAGGATGTCTCGTAAACGACGCCGAGGGAAAAAAGGATCCTGCGGTTGTTCATCCTCTTGTAGTTTTTTACGCGGCTTTGCAGCAGGTCGTTATTCGACAAAACAAGCTGTTCGCCCGAAAGGCTCCTGAGGCGGGTGGTCTTAAGCCCTATGTGCTCCACGTCTCCCCTCATATCGCCTATGACTATGAAATCCCCGACCTCGAAAGGCTTGTCGAAAATAATGGAAAGCGAGGCTATGATGTCGCCCAGAACGTTCTGAAGCGCAAGCGCCACGGCTATGCCCCCGACGCCGAGCCCCGCGATTATTGTGGTCGGGTCAAATCCCAGGTTGTCGATCGTCAGAATTCCGAGAACTATCCAAAGAACCGATTTCGCGAAAAAACCCAGGCTCCTTACGTGCGTTATGGAAGCGCCGCCGCCCGCGCCGATATCCGCAAGCTTCTTCGAGACGTAATAGTCGATGAAGCCGCCTCCCCAGAAACCGACCTGAACAAAAAGGCAGATGACTATCACGCTTTTCCGGAAGTCCCTTATCTGCTGGGTAAGGTCAAGGAAGAAAGTCGCCACGTAGACCGAGAAGATTATGATCAGCACTATGCTGGTCTTCTCCACGAGCGCCGAAACCAGGTCGTCAAGATCGGTCTCGGTCTTCTCGGCAAAACCGGCAAACGACCTCACAAACTTTTTCAGGATAAAGTTGAAGACAAAGGCTAAGACGATCGAAGCTCCGAGCGCCCAGAGCCACGTTTCAGCGGAATTGCCGAGATAAGTCCGGCTTAGTATTTCCTCGATGTTCAATCAAACGTTCTCCCTGACCGAAAAATACGCGCGTCCCCGCGTACGGTCATCATATAAATACCCGCTTGAATAACCTTAAACAACTAAAGAAAATCAGTGGAAAGAATCAGAAGGAACTTCCAGGCTGTTTCAGGAATTCGGTTTCTTCCGGGGTGGATTCCCTTCCCAAGGCCGCATTCCTGTGGGGATACCTTCCGAATCTTTTTATTATGTCCGAATGCCGTCCCGCAAAGTCCGTGGAACAGGCGAGGGTTTCCCTGATTTCCGGACGCGGGGCGTACTCGTTTTCAAGAGCGGAGTACTTCTCAACGCTCAGGCTCTGGATCTCCAGACTCTCTGAGTGCATAAGCGGCAGATAGAAAAACACCCTGTGCATGGGGTGAAGATCCCGGTCAAATCCCTTCTCAATGCCCTCGAGGCACGCGCGAAGCGCAATGGGATCCCTTGAAAACGCGCCCGCGGTGTCGCGGTAGATGTTCCTTGGAAACTGATCGAGGACGATTATAAACGCCATGGTGCCCAAGGGCGTCTCGAGCCAGCGGGAAAGCTCTCCTCTCTCGGCAAGCAGCACGTATTTTTCAAACCTCCGTCTCACGAGGCCGTCAAACTCCTCGGACTTCATCCACCAAGTCATCTGCTTCTTTTCATCCGGCAGTTCGCCCTCGCGCAGGTCGCCGAACCAGAAACGCAGCACTTCGGAGATTCCCTCAAGCTCGTCCGTCGCTGAAACTTCCTTTCTCACGGCCGAGAATTATACCACGCAAAAGCGATACTCCGTGGAAACCATTTCTTCCATAAGCGCAATTTAACGTAAAGCGAAACTTAACAGAGCCCGGCCAAGTCAAACCTATCAACCTGAACTTCATTTTCTCTCATCATAAATCGGTGGAATTCAATTTGGAGGACCTGGAAAATTCAGATCTGCGAAAACTGCTTACAAGACCAACCGGCATCGGATATTACATTTTCGCAAGATGCTAAGGAAAGATAATTCTTTGTCGAAATCTTGTCCCGAAAAACCCGCAGAGCAAGCTAGTCACGACGATTTAACGATCAGGTTTCTCATCGTTGCGCAGGCAGACTCGAACGGTTCTATGGAATTGTCGACCTTTGACAGGAGTATGGCTCCTTCGATCTGAGAGATCAATAAACCAGCCATTTCTTTGGGATCAATTTCCTCCCTGAGAAATCCCTGCTCCACCCCGTCTCTCAAACATTGTTCAAAACAGTCTTTAAATTCCTTGAAGTAACCACTCAGAACAGAACGGAATTTCTCGCTTATGCCGCTCTGCTCCAAAGCGAGATTCCCGAAAAAACAGCCTGCATAAGGAGGCCGCGAAAAAAGAGACTGCTGTAAGGAAATTGCTTCCCTGTAAAAGCCGTCGAGACGTTCAAGAGGGTTTAAGTCTTGGTTCAAGAGGGTTTTCGACAACATTTTTTCTTTAAACTCCGAAGCCGCTTTCTCAATCGCAAGCAACCCTAGGGCTTCCTTGCTTTCAAAATAATAATAGAAATTGCTTCTGCAAACACCGGAGCTTCTCATGATCATATCAATGGAAGTTCCCTCAAAACCATGAGAGTGAATCAACTCGGAAGCAACATTAATTAATTTGTCTCTATTATTCATAAACCCTGACCATACTAAAAAGCGTGCTCCGGTTTTTCTTAAACATCCTTTGCCAACACGCGCAAGCTCTCTCCATACAGAAAGAAACAGACTTGGATATGGAGAAATAATTATTGATATGAAGGCATATCTTTACACAATTTTCTTTCAAAATCAAACATTTTTTAATAGGACCGGTCATCCATATTATCCCAGTTAGAATCGGTCGACCGTATTATTTCCGATTAGAACTGGTCGACCGTATAACCCTGAAATTATTTAATAATTTACCCAAAAATCTCTTGACAACCATAGGCCGTTTTTATAGAATCTCGGAAAGTAACTTGGTGGATACCCGCAATTAGATTAATAAAAACAAAACTATGAGGTTCATCCTACTATGCCTCCTACCCAACTGAAACCGATATGTGTGCAAAAGCTTGAAAACTCGATATCGGTTCACGGTCGCGCCGCGGTCGGCATCGGCACCTATGCCATTCTGACCGCGAGCGCAGTTGGGGTAACGATTTTGTACGGGAAAATACCGAACAACGTGAAGCGGGATTAAGCCACTCTCAGGAAAACAAAAAACAGAATGAAGAGGGAAAACATCTGCAATAGATCTGCCAAGGGAAAAGACCCGAGATCATGCGGCTGAACAAGATTGCTCAAATCTAAACCTCACCTCCTCATAAATCTTTGGAACCCAAGTTTGTAGAAATGCAAGAATTCAGAATCGAGAACTTCACAGATGATAACTAAAGCACCTGACAAATTAGAAAACTTTCCATCAAATAAAAAACATGGAAGTGAAAACAAACCGAAAGTCTGTATAAAGCATTTAATAAGAAACTCGCTCCCCTTATACACATTATTCCCCAAAGTTGCTCCGCTACATACGGGAATCTGTTTGCTGCTGGCAATTGCTCTGGTGAGCGTAATAAGTTCCTGTGGAACAGATGACAGTGAACCTTACAGGAGTATTGACGGCAGCGGTAACAACCTAAGATATATAGAAATGAATCAGGCCGGAGTCCAGCTGATTCGTCTCGTGACTCCCGACTACACCGATGGAATCAGTTCCCTTGCCGGCTCAAACCGTCCCAATCCCAGAGACATAAGCAATATGGTGAACGTCCAAGAAGAATCAGTACCCAATCAGAAATCGGCTAGCGATTTCCTATGGCTATGGGGGCAATTCCTTGACCATGATATCAGTCTGACCCCCAATGCGGAACCACTGGAAATGGCCAATATTCCGATTCCGCCTGGGGACCCCTTTTTCGATCCGGACAGCACGGGTGCGCGTGAAATGACGTTTAGTCGTTCCGTCTACGACCCGGACACCGGTACGTCGATGGACAACCCCCGTCAGCAATTAAACGAAATTACCGGCTGGATCGACGCGTCAAACATTTACGGTTCTACCGAAGAACGCGCGGCCGCGTTGCGGCTAAACGACGGGTCCGGCAAGCTTCGAACATCCGATGGCAATTTGCTTGCGTTTAACCATTTCGGATTGCCGAACGATGGGGGAACAGGACCGGAGCTATTCATCGCTGGAGACGTGCGGGCCAATGAACATGTTGGTTTGACCGCTATGCACACGCTTTTTGTGCGTGAGCACAACAGGCTCGCCGAGGAGATTGCCATGAACAACCCCAGTCTGTCCGGCGAGGAAATCTACCAGAGGGCAAGACGGATAGTCGGCGCTCAGATGCAGGCGATCACCTATAATGAATTCCTGCCCGTACTGCTGGGACCCGATGCCGTTGAATCCTCCTCTCCAAGTTACGACAGTTCGATCGACGCAGGTGTCAAAAACATATTCTCTACTGCCGCTTATCGGTTTGGACACAGTATGTTGAGTTCTCTTATTCTGCGTCTTGACGAGCAAGGAAACGAGATTGAGGCAGGTCATCTGCAGTTGCGAGAGGCCTTCTTCTCACCACAGAAACTCATTGGAACCGGCCTTGAGCCGATTCTTCGGGGCTTTGCCGCGCAAGTATGCCAGAAAATCGACGTGTTTTTTGTGGATGAAGTCCGCAACTTCCTGTTCGGAAACCCTGGAGCCGGCGGATTTGATCTGGCAGCCCTTAACATTCAGCGCGGTCGCGACCACGGACTTACAAGCTACAATGAAGTCCGCCGCGAACTGCAAGGACTCGAACCGAAAAGAAACTTTTCGGAAGTAACCGAGTCTCCGGAAGTGCAAAACAAACTTACCCGCGTCTATTCTGGTGATATAGAAAATATGGGTTTCTTTATAGGAGGACTTGCAGAAGATTCCGTACCCGGGTCCATGCTGGGCGAACTTTTCCACACGATCGTCACACTTCAATTTAAAGCGTTGCGCGACGGCGACCGTTTCTGGTACGAGCGCACACTTTCGCGGGAAGAACTGAAAAAAGTAAAGGGAATAAGGCTTGCGGACATTATCCGCAGAAACACGAATATAGGTGATGAAATCAGCGACAACGTATTTGTCGTCGAGCAGTCGAATTGAAAATGCTACTAAAGAAGACGCGGAATTATTACGCGCGGGCAGCGGCAATCTACAGGTCTCTGAGAATCACAGACTCAGAACCCGTACTCCACATAAAGGGAATAATAGGGGGCAAGGAAAAAATAAAAGATCCCTTGCGGAGTTCAGGAAAAACATCCGCGAACCCTGATGAAGATCCCGACAAAATCAACTGGTCCGATGAGAAAATCATGTGCACCGTACTTAGAAAACAACTCGGATGATTGCCCGCCGCGGTGAAATTAACAGTACAGGAGTTATCGGGAAACTTTCATGATCCGAGGTTAATCATCTGATCTCATTGAAAATTTACACCCAACAGTTTTCCCTTCTAGAAACTGAATTAATTTATTCTTAACAAAAATAAAATAGTTTCTTGACAATGCCCAATATATTGTGTTTAAATAAACTTCACGCACAAGATAAGCAATACATCTTGTACGTAAACTGGAAGGCAATATTTGTACGGAACTGCAAAGGAGGAGAATGTGCCCGGAGATAAGAACCCCACTGAAATCGTTGCGAATGGAACATCTGATCACGAAACTACAGCCGTTAATGAACAAGAAGCTAAGAACCAAGAACCTTCTCCGGAACATGTAAAAGCTCCAAGCGACACTATAGAAATTCCTGCGGAAACAATCGATGCCTTCGGCGGAGACAAGCTCAGGGCACGCGTTTTCTACGAGAAATACGCTCTTCGCAACGCAAAGGGAGAAATAACAGAGAAAACTCCAGAGCAGATGTGGCGAAGAGTGGCCAGGGAAATAGCGTCTCCCGAAGAAAAAAAGGAACTGAGAAAGCAATGGGAGGAGAACTTCTACTGGCTCCTCTCCGATTTCAAGTTCATCCCCGGCGGGAGAGTCCTCTTCGGCGCCGGTCAGAAAAGAAGGGCCACGCTACTTAACTGTTACTACATGCCGATAAAGCAAGACTCCATAGAGGGAATATTCGAGTGGTGCAAGGAGGCCGCCAGGACCTATTCTTTCGGCGGAGGAGTCGGAACCGACATATCGGTACTGAGGCCGAAAGGCTCTCCGGTAAACAATTCGGCGATATACTCAACGGGAGCGGTATCGTTCATGGATCTTCTGTCGACCACGACCGGAACCATAGGGCAGGCGGGAAGAAGAGGGGCGCTTATGATAACCATGAAGGTCAATCACCCCGACATAATGGACTTTCTCGACATAAAGAACGACGAGGCAAGATCAAAGGTCCAGTTCGCCAATATCTCGGTGAAGGTGGATGACGAGTTCATGGAGGCCGTGGAAAAAGACACAGATTACGAGCTCAGCTTCTCAAACGAGAAAACCGAGATAAAAAGAACCGTACGGGCCCGCAAGATATGGGAAAAGCTCGTTCAGTCGGCGTGGTCCTCGGCCGAGCCCGGACTTATTTTCTGGGACACGGTCAAAAGATACTCCCCTACCGAATACGCCAATATGGAAGTAAACGGCGTGAATCCCTGCAGCGAGCAGGCACTTGAGGACTACGGCAACTGCTGTCTGGGAAACGTGAACCTCTCCATGTTCGTCAAAAACGCTTTCGAGGAAAACGCCGCTATAGAATGGGAAGAGCTCGAGAAAGCTTTTCAATACAGCGTCAGGTTCCTTGACGACATACTGGATTACAACATGGAGAAGCATCCTCTAAGCTTCCAGACAAAAGCGTCTTTGAGGTCGAGAAGAATAGGTGTCGGGTTCACGGGCCTGGGAGACATGCTGGCTAAGCTCAACATAAAATATGACACGGATGAAGGCATAAAATTTACTGACCAGCTTTTCGAGCACATAAAGAACATCGTTTACGAAGCCAGTTCCGACCTTGCCAAGGAAAAGGGGACTTTCCCGGTGTTTGACCTCAAAACGCACATAGCGAATCCGTTCGTAGAAACCATGCGGGATAACGTTATGGGCAAGATAAAGAAGCAGGGTCTCAGAAACGCGTGCATACTCACGGTTCCGCCTGTCGGAAGCGGTTCGGTTCTCGCGGGAACAACAAGCGGCGTTGAGCCCATGTTCGCCCTGTCCTATCTTCGCCGCTCGGAATCCCTGTCGGAAGAAGAGTTCAAGGTCTACCACCCTCTGGTGTCTGAGTACATGGGGAAATTCGGGCTGGACGATGAGGCAGACCTTCCGGACACGTTCGTCACCTCCCACGAGATAAAGCCGGAACAGCGGGTCCGGATGCAGGCCGCTATTCAAAAGCACATAGATTCATGCATATCAAGCACCGTTAATCTCCCCAAGGACATAAGCCTTGAGGAGGTCGAGAAGATATATCTCCTCTCCTGGAAGCTCGGCTGCAAGGGCATAACCGTCTACAGGGAAGGTTCCAGAGAAGGGATACTGATAACAGAAGAACAAGCAAAAGATAAAACAAGCTCTCCACCCCGGGATGAAGGGATGTCAACCACCCACTCCAACCTCACACCATCCCCTCATCCCCCTCAAAAAGAAGCGGTGAGACCTGTCACCAGACCCCAAGTTCTGGATGGTTTTACCGAGGCGATAAAAACTGGGTACGGGAATCTCTACGTGACTGTCAACAGTTACGAAGGCAAGCCGTTTGAAGTTTTCGTCCAGATTGGAAAATCTGGATTTACCACAATGGCCGATGCCGAGGCAACTGGAAGGCTGATATCTCTGTCTCTGAGGTCTGGGGTTGATGTCAGAGATGTCGTGGAACAGCTGGAGGCCATTGGAGGTTCCTCACCAGTTTTTTCGGGAGGACAGGTCATAATGTCCGTGCCCGACGCCATAGCCAAGGTGCTGAGAAGACACTTCATCCCCGAGGAAAAAAAAAACGCTAACGGAGACGGGACGCCAGTAGAAGTAACTGTGGCAGAAGCAAACGGCAGTGCGGGCAAAGCCTCCGCGGACCTGATGCTTGAGCAGTGCCCGGAATGCGGAGACAGGGCGCTCGCGTTTGAATCGGGGTGCGTCACGTGCCTGAGCTGCGGATTCTCAAAGTGCAGCTAGCCGGATTTTCCCCACGGGAACTTTTTTTACAGTCTAAGTGTTGCGAAAACGGACGCTAGTAACCCGAGTTGGCTACTAGCACATAAAATGGTGGCCATCAGATGAGTCGTTATTGCGGCGAAAATACCGTCGTCGAACCAATATTGGAGGCAGCTGAGTATTGGAAAACGAATGCTCTTATTTCAGATGGGGCAATATTTGTAAATAACCAGATATGGAATTTAAATTACCTCCAAAAATTAGAGTCTATTGTAGAGGAACTCACCAACAAAAACTTCTACGAAAACCTTGAAACTCAGCTAGGAAAATCCGAACAACCTGAAACCGTACAACTGGCTGCAGAAATATGCTGGGTTGTACATCTCTGTCCAAGCAATACAAGCATATCCAAGTCAAATAAACGGGAAAGAATTAAGGGCATCTGGGAGCAGTCAGATGATCCTTTTCCAGAAGATTCCAAATGGCTTAAAGACAATATCCTAGGTGGGATAGGACACCCGGGACAAGCTTTCATCGCTAGACGACAGAGCGAATGGATGTTCTTTGTTCGCTTCATGATAGCCTTCAAAAAACTTTCTGAACAGCAACGTGTTGAATACCTCGTGGATAGCTGGGAATTTGCCAAGTGGCTTGAGAATATTCCAAAATGTGAAAACCGGGCGTTGCGCCATATGATCTTGTTTTTACTCTTTCCTGAGAATTTTGAACGCATATTTAGTGGAAGTGACCGAAAGAGCATTGTTGGCAAGTCTACAAAACAACCGACTAGAAAACTGTCCATGCTGGAAATGGACCAACATATTTTCGAAATACGACAACGGGAACAAGAAAAGCGTGGAACCACTAAACTTGATTTCTACCATGATCCTCTAAAAGGAAAATATTTACGAGATACAGCAGAGTCAGCTTCAATTGAAACACGTTTTCCTTGGATCCGATTCTACAGATCTATCGCTGATAAACTGCTTGACTTCAAAAACAAAAGAGAAGAATTAGTTGAAGAAATACACAAAATCTCTGAACAGGTACCCGCTCTATCTGGCTTGCAAGACAAATCGAAAGATGGGACCACCGGCCCGCTGAAAGATATAGATCCATTTACAACTATAGGTATTTTCAACCAAGGCCATACATTTAAGAATAGGAGGATTATTGCCTCCGAACTCGCAAAATTTCTTGGTGTCGATGAACCACCACCAGACACCTTTGACGGAATACCTGTTGTTAGCCCTCAAAATGCCTGGTTTTTCAGTTACGAAAAGGACCGCCATCCCGATGACATTGACACTCTTTGGGAAATCTTTGAGCAGGCAATCAACCTTGCCGAATCCGATAAAACAGATAATCGGTCTGCTTTTATCTCAGCTTATGACAGAGCCCTTCAAATTAAAGGTACTGGTTGGAATCTCTCTATGGGGCTTTATTGGATTCGTCCCCTGACTTTTCCAACGCTTGATGGAAAATCACGAGATTATATTGAGAAAGAATTTGGCATGAAAATTCCAAAACAATATCCTGACGCAAACAACTATCTAGAAATCCTCGACACACTTAAAGAACGCTTCAAGGATGATGAATGCCCAGTTCATTCGTTTCCAGAACTGTCGCTTGCCGCTTGGCTGTTTGATCCTAAGGCTCCTCCCCTCAGTCCCCCAGAAAAAAGCGCTACAAATTTAATCCTGTATGGCCCGCCTGGAACGGGAAAAACCTACCAACTTAAAAAGCTGACTGAAAAATACTCAAACAGAGCGCAAACACTGAACAGAAAAGCTTGGCTCGTCCAAGAATTATCTGATGTGCTGTGGTTCGATGCAATCTTTGCAGCATTATACGACTTGAATAAGGTGGCAAAACTCAATGCAATTCTCAAACATGAGTATGTTCAAGCGAAAGCAGAAAGTGTCAGCAATAAAAATATTAGCGCCACTGTATCAACAGAATTGGTAGAACACAGCAAAAATTCAAACCCCAAATATAGCAGACTACCTTGCGTGTTCAGCAAGAATGCAGACGGAGAATGGTCCCTCGCTAATAGCTGGAAAAAAGAGTGTCAAGAACAGATAGAGCTTGCCGAGAACTGGAAGAACGGACCGAGGCAAGAGTCATCCCATCAGAGATTTGAATTCGTGACCTTTCATCAGGCATACGGATATGAAGATTTCGTCGAGGGTATAAGACCCGTTGTGGATGAAAAAACCGAAAGCGTGAAATACGAAGTCGTCCCAGGCGTATTCAGGCGAATATGCCGGAGGGCAAAAGCGGATCCTAGCCAGCAGTATGCGGTTTTCATTGATGAGATCAACAGGGGAAATATCGCCAGCATACTCGGAGAACTCATCACGCTGCTCGAAACAGACAAAAGGGTGATGTACAGGGAAGACGGGTCACCCGAGCCGGGGAAAGGGATGACTCTTACCCTCCCTTATTCCGGGGAGCAATTCGGTGTTCCGGCCAATCTTGATGTCTACGGCACGATGAACACGGCCGACCGCTCAATCGCGCTCCTCGACACCGCGCTTCGCCGCAGGTTTCAGTTTCGGGAACTCATACCAGACGCAAGCGTGATCGAGAATTTGGTCGGCGACAACGGCAGCATAGAAGACGGCGAGGGCGGGACCATTGATCTTTGCGCATTGCTCGAGGCAATAAATCGCCGCATCCGTTTTCTCCTCAGCAGGGACATGACTATCGGGCATTCGTATTTTATTAATGTGCGAAATTTCAGCGATCTCAAAAACGTGCTGTTTTCCCGGATTATTCCCCTCCTCCAAGAATATTTCTACGATGACTGGCACAGAATTCAACTGGTTTTCCGGGACGTGGGACCCGACAACAAGAAAATCGAACCTCAGATCATACGGCACGAACCACTAAAAGAAGTAGAAGTCATAGGATTTGACCACGACGAATTTGAAGACTCAATAGAATATAGCGTAACTCCCGAAGACAAGATCACACCAGTCGCGATAAGGAAAATATACGAAGAGAACAACTGATGGCCGAGGTTCTCACCGTCATCGAGCACGAAACCATTCCTATCGTCCGCTCCCGCGCGGACGGACAGAAGGAACTGAGTCAAAGACACGCCAACGTGCTTGAAAAACTTCAGAAAAAACTTCCGGCAAAAGCATGGTCTTGGGGAAACCACGAAATAAAGTTCGCATCTCACTGTGGAGTCGTTTCGCTCGGAGACCTGTCCATAGAAGTTCTTCCGAAGATTTACGGCAAGGAGGCGGAAGACAGCGAATCAAGCAGAAGCGCGCTCATCGGCATGCTTTCGAAAGCCCTACGCCTCAAGCTTCACGAAGCGGGCCACGACGCGGGAATTTCTTCCCAGAAGCGAAACATCCTTGACGTATTCATACTGCATTTTTGCGAGCAACTGCGGGCGCAGCTTACGCGGGGAATGATCCGAAAATATCTGAAGAGAGAGAGAAACCTGAACGTGCTGAGGGGGAAACTCGTAATAGAACAGCAGCTAAAACGCAACCTCGCTCACAGGGAAAGGCTCTTCTGCCGGTATGACGAATTAAGTGCGGATAACGCTTACAATCAGATACTGAAATACGTTCTGGGGATATTGCTCAAGGCGACGACCGCGAATCTGGCCTTCCGGAAGGTGTCGGAGCTTCTCATGCGGTTCGAAGTTATAAGCGACCGTGCCGCAACCACTGGGGAGATCGACTCGCTCAGCTTCGACCGTCTGACCGAGCGGTATGAACCGGTGTTCTATCAGTGCAGATACTTCCTTGAAAAGCTTTATCCGGATGTTGTGGCCGGGAAGAAAAACTGCCTCGCGGTACTGTTTGACATGAACAGGCTTTTCGAGGCTTACGTCGCAACGGAACTGCGTAAGGAAGTGAGAAGCCAAGGTCTCCGCGTAAGGGAACAGGGCCCCCGCAGATATCTCGCCAGACTTAAAGGTTCAGACAAGCCCGTTTTCAGCATGAAGCCCGACATCTCTTTTGTGGACGGTAAAAATCACCCCGTCGCGGTAGCCGACGTTAAATGGAAAATTCTTGACGAAAGGGAAAAAGACCTCGGAATATCCCAAGCGGACATGTACCAGATCGGAAGCTACGCCTCAAGGTACGGGGTAAAATCGGTCGTCCTGCTCTACCCCTTTCAGGAAAGACTGACAAGGCCGGTCCGCATGACTCTTGAGGGAACTGAAACGACTCTGCTTGTACAGCCCGTCGATATCTCCGATCACTCTCCCGCTCTCGCACGTGCTATCCTGAGCTTTCTGTCGAGATCTTCCCTTTCCGAAGCTTCCGTGTCCTGAAGCTCATCAAGTTCCTTCTGAAAGACCTCAGCGTCTTTTCTGGCAGTCGCGACGTCAACCTCTTCGGGATTCTCCGACTGGTCGGTAAGAATACTGATGGTGTCATCCTTTACGTCCGCGAGGCCGCCATGGATTATGAGAGTGTTTTCTCCCGACTCCTCGGTTTTGAACCTGAGCCTTCCCGGAAAAAGCACGGAAAGAAAAGGCACGTGACCCGGCAAAACGCCGAATTCCCCCATCTGGCCAGGGGCGACAAGTTCCTCGACCTCGCCGTCAAACACGAGCTTTTCCGGGGTTATGATCTTAAGTCGCAGTTTTTCAGCCAATTTTCAGGTCTCCCGTCAGGAGGCGATTGCCGTCGCCTTCTCGCGTACTTCGTCAAGATTGCCCACCATGTAGAAAGCCTGCTCGGGAATACCATCCATGTTGCCCGAGATAATCTCGCCGAAAGCTTCTATGGTCTGGTTGATGGGAACGTACTTCCCCGGGGTGCCCGTGAACTGCTCGGCCACGTGGAAAGGCTGCGAGAGATATCTCTGGACCTTTCTGGCGCGTGCAACCGTGAGCTTATCCTCTTCTGAGAGTTCGTCCATACCGAGAATCGCGATTATCTCCTGGAGCTGCTTGTAGCGCTGCAGAACTTCCTGAACTTCCCTGGCGACCTTGTAGTGCTCGTCTCCGACTATTCTCGGATCAAGAATGTTCGAGGTCGAGTCAAGCGGATCAACAGCAGGATATATTCCAAGTTCGGTCAACTGCCTTGAGAGAACGATGGTTCCGTCAAGGTGCGCGAAAGTAGTCGCGGGAGCAGGGTCCGTAAGGTCGTCCGCCGGAACGTAAATCGCCTGCACGGAGGTGATCGAGCCTTTCACGGTCGAAGTGATTCTCTCCTGGAGTTCCCCGAGGTCGGTCGAGAGAGTCGGCTGATAACCGACAGCGGAAGGCGTTCTTCCGAGAAGGGCCGACACCTCGGAACCCGCCTGGGTGAAACGGAAAATGTTGTCGATGAAAAGAAGGACGTCCTGACCCTGGGTGTCGCGGAAATACTCGGCGAGGGTAAGCGCCGTAAGGGCAACCCTGGCTCTCGCTCCCGGAGGCTCGTTCATCTGTCCGAATATGAGTCCCGTGTTTCCAAGAACCCCAGATTCCTTCATCTCCCAGTAAAGGTCGTTTCCTTCCCTGGTTCTCTCTCCCACTCCGCCGAAAACCGAGTAACCGCCGTATTCCTTGGCTATGTTATGGATGAGCTCCATCAGCAAAACGGTCTTGCCTACTCCCGCTCCGCCGAAAAGACCGATTTTCCCGCCCTTAAGAAAAGGAGCGAGAAGATCGATAACCTTTATGCCCGTCTCGAAAAGCTCCATCTTGGTGCTCTGCTCGACGAATTCGGGTGCGGGACGGTGAATGGGCCAGCGCTCCTCAGTCTCTACGGGGCCGGCTTCATCTATCGGTTCTCCGACCACGTTAAGCAGTCTCCCGAGAGCTTCCTTGCCGACTGGGATTGTTATTCCATCGCCGGTGTTAAGAGCATCCTGCCCCCTTTTAAGCCCCTCGGTCGAATCCATGGCGATGCACCTTACGCGGCCTCCGCCCAGCTGCTGGGCTACCTCCAGTACCAAGTTCCACTCGGTTTCCCCGAGGGCCGGGTTCGTTACCTTAAGAGCCGTGAACACGGTGGGAAGAGCTCCCTCCGAGAATTCAACATCCACCACGGGACCGGTTACCTGAATTATTTTCCCGATTCCCGGGTCGGCGCCATTTGCCGCTTCGGCACCCCCACCGCCTGCTGTAAACGCTGATTCAATACTCATCTTTACTCGTTGCCTCCTTTCCTTTGAGCTTCCGTACCGTTAACGATATCCATAAGCTCCGTTGTAATGATCGCCTGCCTGGTCTTGTTAAAAAGCAGGGTAAGTTTCGCTATTACCTCGTCCGCGTTGTTGGTTGCGTTTTCCATCGCGGTCATGCGCGCCGCGTGCTCGCTCGTGAGCGACTCGTTCATGGCGCGCTCGATTCTCACCTGAACGTATTTTGGAAGAATCGAACCTATTATTCGTTCTTTCTCCGGCTCGAATATGTAATCTGAAGAACTCTCCGCACCACCGTCGTCGGTTTCCCGCGCCGAAAGCGGAAGAAGCCTCTCAAAAGTCATCTTCTGGGAAATAGCGGAAACAAAGTGGTTATACGCAAGCACTATTTCGTCGCTCTTCCCGACCCTGAACTCATCTGTGAGCGCCGCGGCCAGTTCCTCTGAGAACTTCCGGGAGTTCCTTTCATTGACTCCCGTGTAGTATTTGCCTGTGGCAACCCCGTTTTTCGAGAAGTAATCCCGCCCCCGCCTTCCGACGAAACTCAGCTTTACGTTCCCGAAAACCCCGCTCTGCTCCCCAACATAGCTCTGCATGTTTCTTATCAGGGCGCTGTTGAAACTTCCGCAAAGCCCCCTGTCGGAAGTAAAGAACAGAACGTGCAGGTTCGCTTTTTCTTCCGGGACCCGAAGAAGGGGATGATCTTCCGATTCTGAAAGCGCCGCCACGTTTAAGACCACGTCGCGGTACGCGTCAGAATAAGGCCTGTAGGCCATAAGGGCGGCCTGGGCCTTCTGCAGACGCACGGCGGCTATGAGCTTCATGGCACCCATTATCCGCCGCGTGCTTCTCACGCTCTTTATCTTTGTTGTTATCTGTTTAAGGCTCGGCATTATCCTTTCCCGCCACTGCGTCAGGCAAGTTCGCCCAACTGGTTTTTAAGCTCGTCAAGCGCTGCCACGAGCTTGTCCTCAAGTTCGTCCGAAACAACTTTCTTCTCTCTTATTTCCGCAAGATACTCAGGATGCTTCGATTCCATGAAAGAAGAAAGCTCCCTCTCGTATTTTCTCACCGCGGATACCGAATAGTCGTCAGCATAGCCCTTTGTGACTGCGAATATGATCAGGATCTGCTTTTCAACCCCCTGCGGTTCGTACTGATCCTGCTTGAGGGCTTCAACAAGCCTGCTTCCGCGGGCGAGCTGGTTCTGGGTTACCCTGTCAAGATCGGAAGCGAACTGCGCGAACGCCTCAACTTCCCTGTACTGGGCAAGTTCAAGCCTCAGGGTTCCGGCGACGTTTTTCATCGCCTTTATCTGAGCGCTTCCCCCTACCCTTGAAACCGAGAGACCGACGTTAATGGCAGGACGCACACCCGAGTAGAAAAGATCGCTCTCAAGATATATCTGCCCGTCGGTGATGGAAATCACGTTCGTGGGAATGTAGGCGGACACGTCACCGGCCTGCGTTTCGATTATCGGAAGCGCCGTAAGGGAACCGCCTCCGTCTTCGTCTCTCATCTTGGCGGCGCGCTCAAGAAGCCTAGAGTGAAGATAGAAAACATCTCCGGGGTAAGCCTCGCGTCCCGGCGGTCTTTTTAGAAGAAGCGAAAGCTGGCGGTAAGACCACGCGTGTTTCGTCAGATCATCGTATATTATGAGCGCGTGGCGGCCGGTGTCTCTGAAATACTCTCCCAGGGCACAGCCGGAGAAAGGGGCAAGGAACTGAAAAGGAGCCGGGGTGCTGGCCGTGGCGGAAACTATTGTCGTGTACTTCATGGCGTCGTGCTCCTTGAGCTTATCGACTACCTGAGCCACGGTTGACTGTTTCTGCCCTATGGCAACGTATATGCAGTGAACATCTTCTTCTCTTTGGTTTATTATCGTATCGATCGCGATAGCGGTCTTTCCGACCTGACGATCTCCCAGAATAAGTTCTCTCTGGCCTCTTCCTATCGGTATCATGGAATCAACGGCCTTAAGTCCCGTCTGAAGGGGCTCGTTTACCGACTGGCGGTAAATAACTCCGGGGGCCTTCACCTCGATCTGCCTTGTTTCAGTGGCGGCTATTTCTCCGAGACCGTCAATCGGTCTTCCGAGAGCGTCGACCACCCTTCCGCCGAGAGCGTCTCCGACAGGCACCTCGGCAATGCGTCCCGTTCGCTTTACCATCCCTCCTTCGCTCAGGTGGGAATCCTCTCCGAAAAGAGCGACACCGACATTATCCTCTTCAAGGTTAAGAACAAGTCCGGTGATTCCGCCGTCAAACTCGACGAGCTCTCCCGCTACCGCCTGATCAAGACCGTAAACCCTGGCTATACCGTCGCCGACGGAAATAACCGTCCCGACTTCTTCGGTATCAACTTTCCGTTCATAGCCCTTTATCCTGTTTCTCAGAATCTCGCCTATACTCTCTGCTCTTAGTTCCTGCATTACCAGCTCCTTTGGAATTATTCGGGTCAGGACGGAGAAAGAACGCCTCTTATTCTCTCAAGCTGCGTCCTGACGCTGTTATCGTAAACCTTGTCACCTACCTGCGCTTTTATTCCACCTATCATGGAAGGATCAACCTTAAGCGACACCTCAACCGTTTTTCCGGTCGCCGCACGAAGCGCCGCGCTGAGCCTCTCGACGTCGTTTTGCCTAAGATCTCTGGCCGAGGTAATTTCGGCCGTTACTTTTCCAACCGCTTCGTCAAGTCTCGCGAGCACGGCTTCCCTTGAGCCGAGGAGCACCGAGACTTTCTCCATCTCCAAAACCAGCAGAAGAAATCTTCTCGTAATCTCAAGAGAAGACACCGCCTCGAGGAAATCCCCCAAGACCGCCTTTTTCTCCTCTATCGAAAACACCGTGCTTAAAAGAACATCTCGAAGCTCGCCCGAGTCGGCGACCCGCTCAAAGAAATTCTCCATGTCGGCTCTTACGCCCGAAAGCTCGCTTTCATCCGCCGCGGAATCCACAAGCGCCGAGACAAGATCTCTCAGTGTCGCAACTGTTGCCATTTTCCTTCCTCAATCATTTTTACAAAATCGTCGACCGAATCGGTCGTAAAATCCGTGTCCACCCGCTCCTTTATCATTTTTTCGGCAAGCGCAAGCGCCGAGTCGACCACTTCGGACTGTATCTCGGAGACCGCCTTGGTGGTCTCAAGACGAATCGTGTCCTCAACCTCTTTTTTTATCATCTCGCAGCTTTTCTCCGCCGCGGAGACAAGCTCATCCCTTTCATTTTCACCCTGTTTTTTTATATTCTCCTGAAGAGTCGCTATTTCCGAGGCGACCGCATCAAGTTTCGCCGAGTATTCCTCAAGCGTAATTTTCGCCTGCTCGGCCGCCTCCGCGGCGCGGTCCACCTCCGAGCGGAGTCTTTCCTTTCTGTTCTTGAGAAAAGACAGAAAAGGTTTTCTGAGAAGGTATATGAGAAGGGCTATAAGAAGACCCAGGTTAACAGCGTGCTTTATTACAAACGCCCAGTTGAAATGGCTATCCAATCTCTGGTTCCCCCGGAAAATTAAAATCCGCAGCCGGCATCAGCACTACGCCCCCTTCCTCAAGACACGGCTGCTTATCTCCGCCGCAAGCGACTCTACCTCGCCCTGCAGGTCCGCTCTTATCTTCCCAACCTCGCTCTCAAGAGTCCCTCTCGCGCCCTCGAGTTCCGCCTGGGCGGCATCCCTGGCCGAAAGAAGCATCCTCGAAGATTCGCTTTGTCCCTGCTGGCGGAGTTCGTTTCTTGTCTCAGTAGCCTGGGTCCTCGCTTCAGCGATTTTCTCGTTGTACTCGGCGATGGCGCTCTCGGCCTTGCGGGTCATCTCCTCGGCTTCTGCGAGCGTGCCCGCGGTAAGTTCCTCCCTTCTGTCCCAGACCCCGAGAAGCGGGCGGAACACGAGCCTGTTCAGCAGAAAAAGCCCTACCAGAAAAATAACAAGCTGAATTATCAGGGTTTTATCAACACTCAGCATGTTCTCAGCGGCATTTGCCGAGGGAACAATCGCCAAGGCGAAGGCCGCAGCATATAAAGATGTCCTAAGACCGTAGAATCTCATGATTAGCCTGGCTTTAAGATTATTTGCTAGACCGTGTTTTCGGCCAGCTTACGCTCCTTGTCCTCGCTTTCGAACATCCATTTTAAAAGCGGGGGCACTATAAAGGTTGTCAGTATTACCATAGCCGTGACGGCGGAGAAAAGATCGGTTTTGAAAACGCCGTGCACAAGACCGATCTTCGCGAAAATAAGCCCAACCTCACCTCTTGGGATCATTCCGACGCCAATTATACTTTTTCTTACGCCTTTTTCATAGACCGCGTAACCGCTCGCGTACTTCCCGACAACCGCCACCACGAAAAGAATTAAAGCGATTGATATTACCATAATATTTTCAGATACAAAGGGATTAAATACAGAAACATCCACGGCGGCTCCTACCATCACGAAAAATATCGGGGCGAAAAAGTGAGAAACGGGCTTTATACCCCCTTCAATAGTCTTGAACTGATCCGTTTCGCGAAGAACCAGACCGGCCGCAAATGCCCCCACTATGGGAGCGAGAGAAAAAAGATTTGAGCAGTAGGCATAGACAAAACAGAAGGCTATTGCCATGATCCAGACGAGATTGTTCCTGTCGATCCGTGCGAAAAACCCGAAAATCCTGGGAGCGATAATTCTGCCGAGGACTATGGAAACGGCAAGAAAACCAAAGGCTTTCGCGGTTATAAAGGCCACCGAACCCAAGGTAATTCCCCCCGGCCCTGCATCTGATCCAAAAGAGCTCACTATGCCGCTTACGACCCCGAGAATTATAAGCCCGAGCACGTCATCTATTATGGCGGCGGTAAGAACTATCCTGGCCTCTTTTGTCTGGAGCCGGTCAAGATCCGCTAGAACCCTGGCCGTGATTCCGACGCTTGTGGCGGTGAGCGTCGCCCCCGTCACTATGGCCACGAGCCCTACCATATTGGCTTCAAGGCTGAGAAGGGAGAACTTCTGGAAGTAAATTATGCTGAAATATCCAAGCACAAAAGGCAGGACTACCCCGACTATGGCCACAAGCCCCGAGACAGGGCCCACTTTTATCAGGTCCGCAATCCTGGTCTCAAGTCCTATTTCGAAAAGAAGAAGAACTACGCCTATTTCAGCCAGCAGGTGAAATACGTCGTATCCGACCATGCCTTCCGTAGAAGGAATAAGCGCCAGAACACCTGCGCTCAGGACCACCCCGGCGAGAAGTTCCCCGAGAACCGAGGGCTGTCCGATTTTTTCTGCCAGCCGACCGAAGGCCTTGGCGAAAACAAGGATTATCAGAAGATAAAGAATGAATTTTTCTACTGATAAATGCTCAACGTATTCCATTATCTTGTCTTGGGAAATTCGGGGGTTTTGTCAGACTAGAAAGCAGTTTACTATCACAAAACAGGCCCGCTGTCAAAAAAGTGCTGGATTGCTCAGAAAATCCTAGGATTCAACAGATGCGGAAATCGTATTCAAGCCTCCTGGCTTAATCTTCTGAAACCACGGCCCTGCAAATCAAAGGAACTTTTCTCCCGCATGATCCCTGAAACAATCCGCATCCCTAATGTATCTCATCACCGTTTGAGGATTGGAATGCCTCGTGATCTCCATTATCTTGTCCAAACGTGCGTGGTGAACTGCCGCGCTCGTGACAAAACCGGCTCGTAATGAATGCCCCGACACTTCTCTTGAATCAAGCCCTATAAGCCCTGCGTAGTGTTTCACAAGTCTCGGTATATCTGAATGATGCATCGGTCGACCTCGGAGCCTGCCTCCGCGTTTCATCGTCTGAAAAAGATAACCATGGATAATCCCTGATGCTTGTAGCCAATCCTGAAGTCTTTGTATGGGCTTTAGATACTTCCCTTCTGGTATAGCGATCTTCTGCCCTTTTCCCTGCTGGTCGGTTTTTGACTTACGAATGTAGATAAACATTTTCTCTGGATCTCCACCTTTTACCGGTTTGATAAACTCGACATCGTCCATGGTAAGGCCACATATCTCGGAGCGCCGAAGCGCAGCAGCAAACCCTATAGCAATTATAGCTGCATCCCGAAGACCGATAAGCGTAACGCCACACTGATCCAGCATTCTCTTGATGTGGTGTTCCCTTAGGGCTTTTACTTGGCGGGAAGTTGTTCCCCTAATACGTCCAAGCCCTTTGAATACGGCATTCACTTTTGGGTGGTTCGCGGGGGAAATTTTGCCAGTTTCGGTGTACTTTTTGTTTATTCCGCTTCTATAAAGAGCCAGCGTACCCATTGACAAGATTTTCCCACTCTTCGGACTTGGTCGTGTCGCCAGTTCAATTATAAAATCGACAACCTCCTCCGCTGTCGCAGAAAAAGGATTTATGTTTTTATTCGCACAGTAATCTTTAAAGCAGTGCCAACCTTTCTCATAAGCGATACGGGTGTTATTTGCCAGTGCCGAGGAGAGCACCTCTCCATAAAAATCCCTTTTGTCTGAAGTTAATATCTTCATACTCCACTCCTTGAAATTGATTTTTTGAGAAAATTCAAATCTTAACTAAATCCAAACTATGCAGTTCTTCCATTAACTATGGAATAAAAACTGGTCTCAACAGGGATAAAAAAACTGGCAGGGGCGTATTTATCATTGATAATGAGACTAAAGAAGAATTGATCAAAGAAGATCCGAAGTCGGCTGAGGTTATCAAGCCTGTATTACAAGGGAGGGATATTAAGAGATATCGGCATAACTGGGATAAGACCAAACTATGGTTGATAGCAATATTTCCTAGCCTCAAGCTAGATATTGATCATTATCCAGCTATAAAAAAACATTTGCTTTCTTTTGGTAAAGAAAGGTTGGATCAAGCAGGCAGAGAACTTCCAGATGGAACAAAATCAAGGAAAAGGACTACTCATGCTTGGTATGAATTACAAGATACTTGTGCTTACCACGCAGAATTTGAAAAAGAGAAAATTATTTGGGGTAATTTATCAATAGGACCTAGGTTTGCTCTTACTTCTAAGAAGATTTTTATTTCTGCCCCTTGTAATATGCTTACGGGAGGACCGATAAAATACCTTACCGCATGGTTAAATAGTCGTCTTTGTCATTATAGAATGAGTCAAATAGCTTACAGCAGGGAACAGGGCTATATGGAATACAAGAAGATTTTCGTAGAACAACTTGCGGTTCCTTTAATTGTCAAAGCAAATAGACGCATTGCTACGCAGTTAGAAAATTTAGTGGATGATATACTTACCATCACCAAAGATGATGATTATTTACAAAACATTGGCAAGCAAACAAAAGTTAAGGAATGTGAGAAGCAGGTTGATCAGCTTGTTTACGAACTTCATGGGCTTACGAAAAATGAAATTAACATTATCGAGGGTATACAGTAAACTAAAAATTATATCCTTTTCTCGATCAGTTGAATTTCCTCCCTGTTAAGAGCATATAATCTATAAAACAACTGATCAATTTCATCTTCTATTATGGTAGTATCCGCACTAATATCTACTTTCTTAGCAGCAAGAATTTTGTCAACCATGAACTCTACAGCTTGAGAAATTTTTTTGTTATTTTCTGTTACGATGGGAACAGGGATTTTCTTGAAAAAAATTTTGCTTAATTCCCTTGTTCCTCCTTGCAATTCTGGGAAGCTATCCCTAAAAATAGATCTAAATATTTTACTGTTTAACCAACCTAGCAAGTATTTCAGATCCTTCCCAGTAATAATGAAGCATTTTTGGTTTGTATACATATTTTTATTATCGTAAACAAACGGAAGAAATTTCGTCATATTAGGATAAATAATTTTCTCTTTTTCAAATTCTGCGTGGTAAGCACAATTACGAAGATTGTATGGTGTGATCCCTTTGTCTCGCCGCTTCTCTAATTCAGGGTAGAACTTATCCAAATGCCTTTTAATAGCTTTGTAGTTCTCAATACTAATTGGAGGAATATCTCCGTATCCATTATGCGTGTCGATTAACCATAGTCCATTCCAGTCAGCTCTGTAACGATTAATATCTCTCCCTCTCAGTAACGGTTTGATCAGTTCACCCGACTTCGGATCTTCTTTGATCAATTCTTCTTTAGTCTCATTATCAATGATAAATACGCCCCTGCCAGTTTTTTTATCCCTGTTGAGACCAGTTTTTATTCCATAGTTAATGGAAATACCCCATTCTTTCTCTTTTAATGGCGTTCCCATGCTCTCTATTTTTTGCTTGAGCTTAGTTTCCGCCTGCGATCTTACAGACCATGGTTCATCCGCAAGATAAGTAAGAGTTACAGATTCTCTGTTAACCTTATCTTCTATCTCAAAATCATCGTCTTTGACTATAGTAAGTCCTTTAAACAAATTCTGATTCTGACTTTTCTGAACAAGAAGAATGTTCGTGTCAACTGTAGCGGTCTTAAATACATCCGATCCTAAATCAATCAGGATCAAAGGGTTCAAAACTAGAAAAAAGTTGCGCAACTTTTCCCCGTAACCTGCTCGCATCCATTTGTTGCTTGAAATATAACAAAGTACTCCTCCATTACGGATAATCTTCACCCCTTTTTCATAAAATAGGCAGTAAATATCTCCCATTGAATCATAGGTTTTATATCCTTGTTTCTGATATGTCTTACGTACAGGATTGTTTTTCATTTTTTGCAGTTGCACATAAGGGGGATTTCCTATTACCATGTCAAATCCTGTTTTTTCACGGAATATTTCCGAGAAGAATATTTTGAAATCGAAATTCACTTTATAGCCGAGAGCTTTTTCTGTGTTTTCCATTAATTTAGTCATGGCTTCGTCTATCTCTTTTTTCAGTCGTTCCTTTTCACTATGGCGAGTTTCTCCGAAAAATTCCTCCTTAAGTTTTTCGATTTTTTCTAAACCTAGTGGAATAAACTGATATCCTATGAGTGAATCTCCTTTTACAATTTTGTAATCCAGATTAGGTAGAGGTTGAATATTCGCCCTCTCTTTTTCATCAACGATAAGCGAAAGCCATAGTCGAAGCTTGGCAATTTCCACTGCACCAGAATCAATATCTACGCCGTAGAGACAGTTTTGGATAGCATTGCGTTTAAAATTGTAAGATGTTCTTTCTTCAGTATCTTGGAGATAAGGTGTAAGAGCATTCCGAGTTCTGACTATTTCGTTCATCATCCCAACTACAAACGCCCCGGAACCGACCGCAGGGTCACAAACACGTACTGAGGCAAGCTTTTCGTCTATTAACTCGGCATTCTGTAAGATAGATTCAGCAAGCTTTACCTCTTCTGCTTCCTTTCCATTCAAATCACCAGATTTTCTCTTTGAGTAGCCATTAGCAGACTCAACAAAGGACTCACCGTACCTGACCAGTCTCTCGAAATCATTTCTATTAATTGAATCATTGAATTCAGTGTTCAGGTAGTTAATCAAACTCTCTTGGCACATGTAATAAACGATTTTTCGAGGCGTGTAATAAGTACCTTTTGACTTTCTATCTTTGACTTCAAGAAAATTCTCAAAAACCTTTCCCAGCATCTCTGGGTCAACTGCAACTTCTCTTTCTAAAGGTTCATCTTCCTTTACAGTGAAGTTATAGCGGTCGAAAACATCCAGAATACCTTCACTATCTTCATCCTTTGTGTTTGTGTGACCGCTATAGAACATTTCGTTTGGTAAAAGAATCTCTGTCTCTATCCAGTCATATTCGTTAATTGGATCAAAAAGTCCCCCGTTTAGAAACGGTATTCGGCAGTCAAAACGGCTGTAATAATCTCCAGAGCGCTCGGATCCCAATGCTTCATAAAAAAGAGGTTCCAAAATGTCGTTGAAAAAATTCTCGTAGGAACCATGTTTTTTTTCAAATAGCTCTCGTAGAAACCATTTTGATCCAGAACCCCATTCCTCACCTCGTTTTACCCCGAACCAACCCTTCTTTTGTAAAAAATAGAGAAAAACTATCTGGCTCAAGAGTTTTTTAGCAAAGTCACTGACATGAACTTCTTTCTTTTCAAAATCAGTTTTTACCTTGTCGTCTTTTTCTACGATTTCATTCAACTGCTTTTCAAGATTCTTTAAGAGGTCGCTATACTTCTCAAAAAATTCATCGGTTATGGCTTCAACATCGAATGCCGTTTCAATACCTGAAAGAGTAGGATTGTCCCTATCATTCTCCAGAATCGGAACTATTTGGTTTTGTGCAGTATGGCTTGGTTCGTTTTCTCCTACAAGAAATGAAAATCTTCGCGTAGGAGTTAGTTCTTCCTTAATCTTTATTTTTCCAGTTTCATGTTCCGCTAACTTGTAACCTCTCTTTACATAAGAAAACCGCCAGTCTTCCGAATCTTCGTGGTAGAACGCCACTAAAGCGCTATCTTTACTATAGCCCTCGCTTTTCAAATACCATCCAACAAAATTCCTCTGCATTGTTCTTGCACGTTTCAGCGATATCTCTCTCTTGAGACTCACAGACAATACATCTAGCTTTTCGCCTTTCGGGTCGGTATATTGGGCAATGCGTTTGTACTGGTTTATGTATTTTTTATAAGAATCAGGAATTTTTCTTCCATCGAACGAAGAAGGTTTATCTTGATCGACCTCATTCAGTAAATTTTTTATAAATGGAACAAACTTCTCTTCTCTAAAACTATTTCCGAATGTCTCTTTAACTAATTTGACGGCCCTTTCTTCTTTCATGTTAGCCTCCAACAGATAAGTACTGGGACAGGACAATCCGACTCTTCTCTTTATGCGTATATCCCAAGGGGTTAAACTTTAGTATAGAATCCGGAATCGTATTTCTTAATATCGAAATTATTTTTACGGGTTCCAGTTCCACCTCAATCAGCCTTTTTAATTTCCGACTAGTCTGTTTTGGAACAATCCCATATTCAAACGCTACAATAGTTTTTCCAAGAAATTCTTTTTCTTCATCTGTTAAGCTTTCTGGGATCTTCATTTCCTTGGCTTTGAGTCTTCTCAAGATATAACCTTCGTTTGAGTTGCTTCTGAACTGTACTTTCATTGCAGGTTCTCCAGATGTTAACGAATTAAACTCGGCTTTGTTAACTCCTAAAAATTGGTAATAAAATTCCAGAAGGATTCTTGCTCTAGGAGTTTCTCGATCACATTCAAAATAATTTACGGCTTCAAAAAAGCTCAGTTCCCTTGAATACTCACCCTCTGTAACAAGAAATTTTTTAAGTTTTCCTTTTCTGAAAAACGTGATAAGCCTGTCCGAGCTCCCACTATAGTGGCGAGAACTCCGAGCTTTTCTGGGCAATCGCTCTATCTTTTTAAACAAAAGGACTTCATTATCTCTTATGTCACGGAGAATCTTAAGATATTTGAGATCGGAATCCTTCTCATCTTCTCCCTCGTAACTCCTTTTGTCAGTAAGGATGCCATATAGTCTATCGCCGAATAATTCATGCGTAACGGGTTCTTCCTCTTCGGTTATATATTTTGCATCTTCTCCCAAAATTTCATGAAATGCCTGAATCTTTGACTTTATGTTGGCTTCAAGCCCTAGGTGCTCATCTGATTCAGAGGTAGGAAAAAAATTGTAGACATACAAACTGAAATGTTCAGTTCCAAGACGATTGATACGTCCGACTCTCTGCATAACTTTAGTTGGATTCCAAGGAAGGTCATAGTTTATTACCGTATTTGCTCTGTGTAGGTTGATTCCCTCGGCCAAAACATCTGTCGTTATAAGCAACCTCAAGTCGTTCTTGGTAATTTTGTTGTTCGGATCAAAATTCTCTTTTATCAAATCCCTTGAAGTCGTTACGTTCATCTCGGCATCTTTGTATATTCCACCATGGCTTGAGTAAAACATTACTTCATCCGGAAAAACCTTACTAAGATTCCCGTAGAGGTAATCTCCTGTTTCTTTTGATTCAGTGAATATTATTGATCTATTCGTTTTCAGAACTGCATCATTTTTAAGCTCATAGATGAACTGGTTCAACTTAGGGTCTTTCTCCACCCCACTCCACAAATATTTAATCTGGTTCAGTAGCTGAAGATCAAAATTCAGGTGTATAAATAATTCTTCTATGAAGCTCTCGGAACTGTATTTCTGAACCTTCCGTACGTCGTGGTCGTCAACCAGACTAAGCAACTCTTCTTCGTTATCCTTATCAAGGTAATCATAGACATCCACGCTCCGGCTTATATAAACTGCCCCGCCCTTATACATTTCAATGAACTTTTCGTATGAACTGATAAAGCGTTTTACGGTCTTCATAAAAGCATAAAAACTACTCTCTAATCGTTTTACCAAAATTGCCTTCATGAATCCGCCAACATTAAGCTGTGACTGCTTCACAAGCTCGCTTGGACCTTCTTCCAAGTAAAGTAGTGGAGTATACCTCGAGTACTTAAATAGCTTCAGCAAACGAATTGTTTCGCAAAACACATCATTTGTAGAGCTGTCAAACTTGTATATTATCCTTTGAGGATCTCCTATTCCGGGGAATCTCAATTCCTGTAATTCTAAATCCTCATGGAAGTACTCCTGTATCTCCGCTCTGGTCCGACGCACCATCACATGCCTTAAAAGCCTGTCTCTCACATCCTTTGAAGTTTCTTTTACTACCTGAAAGTACTCCGGGTCGGTTTTTTCATAACTGGACAGTCTTTTTCTTAAACTCAAGAAGTAATCTTCAAGGTTAGGTATTCCTGGAATCGTGCTTTTTCTCGGTATCTGAAAGAGTTTGAGTTGGCTATATATATCATTAATGGAGTTGTTAAGGGGCGTTGCCGAGACCAGTATTACTTTTTTCCCAAAACATATCTGATGCAGTTTTTCATAGCCTTGTGTTCCTTCATTTCTGAACCTGTGAGCCTCGTCAACAAAAACATAGTCGTATTGAGTTCCTTTCTTGATTATATGATCTAACTTCCCTTGTGATTCGACATCAAATCCCCGGACGCCAAAATCCCTAAATGTCTCATGCCAGTAATCTTTCAGAACCGGGGGGCAGATAACGAGTATTCTTCCTAGCAACTTCTGCGCCAGAAGTGCTGATATAAAAGTCTTTCCGAGTCCAACTACATCCGCCAGAAACACGCCATTATAAGTGTTGAGTATTTTTTCGGCCGAGGTTACGGCCTGCAATTGGTATTTGAGTTCCTTAAAACCTTCGGGAAGGAAAACTTCTTCTTCTACTTCATCCAAGTTTATGTCTTCTTTGAAGTATTCATATAGGAGTTTCAGATAAACTTCGTAGGGAGTTATCGAGTCATTCAACCACGTTTCTGTTCTTATAGTCTCAACATAATTCTCTGTTATATCGATTGATTCTTCCCATAATTCCTCAAACTTCTCCAAGGCAAATTCGACATCAGGTCTGTTTTTCAGTTCGACGTTAAATTCAAGATTGTCTACAAGCCCAGACGCCGAGAAATTACTAGAACCGGTTATAACGCGCCCGTAGTCCCTATCACCTTCACTGAATCTGCTTATATAAACTTTGGAATGAATGTTCGCTTTCGGATAAGCTCTAAACTCCAGCTTTCCATTTGCTAAAAACTCTAAGAATTTCTTTATTCCTATCTCAGTATTAAGGCTGTCGTCCGAATTCTCCATTTCATCCTTGGTATGCCTTCTTAATTTCTGTTTGATTTCTTTTGAAGAGCGAAAGTTTAGCCCTTGGATATTAGAATCTTCTATTAACGCATAAGTTTTCTGGTCAACATTGAGTCCAACCAATATTCTGATTTTGCTAACGGATTCCAAAGATTTATAAAGTCGAAAAAACCCGCTAGTTCTAAAATAACCAACCAGAACATCAAAAAACTCAGTATCCTTGATCAAAACCTTAAACCTTTCAAGCAGGTTTTGTTCGCCTTCATTTGTAATAAATGTCAGATCAGAATATCTAGATCTAGCCATATCTAAAAGCTTACTCAATCAATTACACAAAACATAAGGTAGCATATGATATCTTGCCCATGACGAAAAACTTAAACCCAAAAATTGGCAAAAATTGACAATTTCCTTGTTTCAAATATTCTATGCACCATGGAGACAAGCACATGCCTACCCGCAATATAAACCTGACCAACCGCTATGATTCTTTTTTGACCCGGCAGATAAACTCCGGTCGCTTCAAAAACGCCAGTGAAGTCGTTAGAGCGGCTCTATATCTTCTGGAACGAGAGGAACTGGAAGCAAAAGCCAAACTCGAGGCGTTGAGACAGGACATCAACGAGGGGCTGGAAGCCTACAGGAAGGGAGAATACACTGTTATTGAGGACGATGACGCATTGGACAGATTTTTTGACGACATAGCAAGAGAAGTCGACGAAAAGTTGAAGCAGGACGACTGACCATGCGCAGAATCGCGGTCACCGGACCGGCACGCTCCGACCTGCTCGATATTCGTAAATATACGGTTAACCGTATATCCCCGAAGAACATCTCGAGTAACCGCAGAAAGGTATTCACAAGGAACTAGGCGGAAAACAACTGGAACGCGCTTCAGCGAGCCACACCCTCCCCACGGTCTTAACCGACATATTAGCTTCGGGTTAAAAGAACTTTGCATTTTCTGAATTTACCGACATATTTCCCCATTTATGAAACCATTTAGAAAAACAAAAATAATCTGCACCGTAGGCCCATCCACAAGTTCGTACGAAATGCTGATGAAAATGTACGAGGCGGGCATGAACGCCGTGCGCCTCAATATGTCGCACGGCACTCACGAAAGCCACCTTGAAGTAATCAAGACGGTGAAATCCATAAACAGGGAAATTGAAGACTCAATCGCCCTGATACTTGACACTCAGGGACCGGAGATCAGAACCGGGGTTCTGCAAAGCGACCTGCATATAAGCCAGGGAGACGTGATTACGGTGTCCGTAAGGCCTGATGACGTTGAGGAGTCTTCAATTCATATCAATTACGAGGATATTATCAACGAAGTTCAGATAGGCGAGAAAATAACCGTGGACAACGGTCTCATAAACCTGCAGGTGCTCAAGAAAGACCACGGAACCATGAAATGCAGGGTAATTGACGGCGGTACCATGAAGAGCAAGCGCCACGTCAATCTGCCCGGGGTAAAAGTCAATCTTCCTTCAATAACGGACAAGGACAAGGCGGACATAGGATTCGGAGTCAGAAACAAAGTCGATTACATAGCCCTTTCCTTCGTCAGGGAAGCGCAGGACGTTTTGGAACTCAGAGAACTGCTAGGACCCGACGGGGAAGGGATAAAAATCATCTCTAAAATCGAGGACCAGGAAGGGGTGCGAAACGTTGAGGAAATCGTCGAGGCATCGGACGCGGTTATGGTTGCGAGGGGAGACCTCGGTATCGAGATAAGCATTGAGGAATTGCCGGACGTACAAAGAGTGATAGTCGGCAAATGCCAGGAAAAAGGCAAAAGAGTAATAGTCGCCACCCACCTTCTTGAATCAATGATCGATGACCCGATTCCTACCCGGGCGGAAGTAACGGACGTCTCAAATGCGGTCTACGAGGAAATTGATGCTCTTATGCTCTCGGGTGAAACAACTATCGGAAAACATCCCATAAGGTCAATAGAGCATCTCGACAAGATAGCCTTAAAGGCGGAAAGTCTCACAAGTCTGCAGATGGGCAGGCTTCTTGTGAAGCAAGACCTCAAGCAGCATATAGCGGCTTCGGCGGTTGAACTCGCCGAATCGATTGATGCCAAATGCCTGGTTGTAATAACGAAAAAAGGATTAATGGCTCAATTGACAACAAACTGCAGGCCAG
This sequence comes from Thermodesulfobacteriota bacterium, assembly GCA_965204035.1. Lineage (GTDB taxonomy): Bacteria > Desulfobacterota_D > UBA1144 > Nemesobacterales > Nemesobacteraceae > Nemesobacter. The sequence continues at coordinate 124,121 of OZ241964.1, read as the reverse complement.
CCAAGACACCTATTCATGCGGTAACTTTCGATAGCCGAATAAAACGACAGCTCTGTTTGAACAGGGCCGTAACCGCGCATCTCCTGGAAGAATCCGAAGACCCCGAACAGAGGATACAGGATGCCTTTAAATTGCTGAAAGAAAAACAGATATTAAAACAGGACGATCTTGTAGTGCTTGTATCGGACGTTATCACAACCGCCGGCATAGATTCAATCCAACTGAGAGAGATAGCATGACTTATCCAATTTTGATCAGAAGCAGTAGCGACCAACTTGCTCCCATACCGCCCCATGCTAATTTATTTTCCAACACTGTTGTATATTTTTACTCTTTTGTTATCCTTACATGTAAGGAGATATGCTGTTATGGAAATTTCTAAAATCACCTCAAAAGGCCAAGTCACTATTCCTCACGCGTTGCGTAAGGCCGCACACTTTAAAACAGGTGACAAGCTTGTTTTCGAATTAGACGGAGATCGCGTGATTGTAACCAAGCTCAAATCTGTTAAAGATGCTTATTTGGACAGTGTTTCTTTAAACCTTAAAGAATGGCTGTCGGACGAGGATGAAGAGGCTTGGAGTGACCTTTAAATCCCATGATATCGTAGTTGTTTCTTTTCCCTTTACTGACTCCTCCACCAAAAAGCGCAGGCCTGCTTTGGTTATATCATCCGAAGAGTTCAACGAGAATCACGATCAATTGATTTTAGCTATGATTACGACTGCTAAGCATAGTTCTTGGCGAAGCGATATAAAACTGAAGGACTACGCTGAAGCCAATTTAATCGTACCGTCAATAGTACGCTTAAAACTCTTTACGTTAGAGAAATCGATGGTTGTTCGGCAACTGGGGTACTTATCGAAGAAGGACAAAAATGCCGTTAATGCTTCCTTAAAACAATATATGTTTGACCCATCACACTAAACTCTCCATCCCTAAAGCATAATTGCGCACACGGCCGTAATAATAAACGCGCCGATAAGGTTAAGGGCCAGTCCATTTCTTGCCATTACTTTTGTCGAAAAGGCTCCCGTGCTGAACACCACCACATTGGGAGCAGTAGCAACCGGAAGCATGAAAGCGCAGCTTGCGCTCATTGCCGCGGGCACCATCAGCAGTGCCGGTTCGATATTCATCGCCATTGCGGTAGCCGCGAGAATCGGCATCATCAAAGTCGTGGTCGCGGTGTTGCTTGTGAGTTCCGTGAGAAAAGTAATCGTGAGGCAAATAACGGCCAGCATCAAAACAATGTGCAGAACGCCAATACCGGAGAGGGCCTCGCCGAGCGCGGCGCTTAACCCGGACGCGATAAAAGCCTTTGCAATCGCTATGCCTCCTCCGAACAAAATGAGCATCCCCCAGGGAATTTTGCTTGCCGTTTCCCAGTCAAGCAGCCTGCCCCCCTTGCCGTTGGGCACGAGGAACATCACTATGACAGCCGCAAGCGCCACGCTGGCGTCATTAGCTCCCGGAACGCCGAACCAAGTCTTCCAGCCGCCAAACGGCTCGCTGCGCGTCATCCAGGCAACCGCTGTGAGCAGGAACACGATCAGTACGCGCGCTTCGTGACAACTCCACTTCCCAACTTCCGGCATGGTAAAGCCACCCGAACCAGTGAGATGACGAGTAAGATAGAGCCCGATTATCGGAACGAAAATCACGACAACCGGAATCCCCCAGCTCATCCAGGTCAAAAACGGAATTTCCACTCCGGTGTTCTGGAAATAAATCTCACTGAACACCAGGTTAGGAGGAGTTCCTATGGGTGTTCCTATGCCTCCGACGCTCGCCGCGTGCGCTATGCCAAGCAGAAGAGGCACCGTAAGGGCTCTGTCCCTGGCTTTTTCCAGTACCGCTATGGCCACGGGAAGCATCATAAGAGTTGTGGCGGTGTTTGAAATCCACATGCTCAGCACCGCCGAGGCCGCCATGAAACCAAACACCAGCCGACGGGGACTTGACCCTCCGAAAAAATTAACCATGGTAAGAGCCAGGCGTCTGTGCGCACCGCTTCCCGCCATTGCCGTCGACAGTATGAATCCGCCGAGAAGCAGCAGTATGAGTGAAGCCCCGTAGGATTCGCTAATTTCCCTAGGAGAAAGAACGCCCAGAACGGGGAACAGGGCAAACGGCAGAAGAGAAGTAACCGGAATCGGCACAGGTTCAAAAATCCACCATACCGCGCATACCGCGGAAATCGCGGCGGTCCAGCACGCGTCGCTCTCCCAGCCAAGGGATTTTAACGTGAGGAAAAGAACCGCGCCGAGAACAGGACCCATGACGAGGAAAAAAAGAGAGAGTCCGCTGGTCGGAAGCTGTTTTTTTCCGCACATCTCAGCAATCCACGTCCCTAAGGACTTTTTCTATCTCGTAGCCCGCGGCGATAGTGGCAACCTTTGAGACAAGATCAAACGCCGGAGGAATCCCGTTTGCGAAGGAATCTTCGCACGGAAGAAACTCCATCCCCTTTGAATTGAGGTTCTCAAGCTCGCCTCGAAGGGGATTAACCCTGTAGAACATGCCCGCCACCTGAGACTGAACAAGGTAAACAACCGGTTCGCCGACAAGACCGTCCCCGACGCGAAGCGAGGTCGGCACTCCCTCCTGTATGACCACGTCCCGAACCGGCACTCCTCCCTTCGAAACCCGCATCCTCTTGCGGTCGCGCGAGTTCATCCCTAATATGCTCTGCGGGTCGCTGACGCTAGCAACGGCCATGCCGTAGGTGCCTGAATTGCTTTTGACGAAAAGCGAGGGCTCGTGGTCTATGTCTCTTTTCGAATACCCGTCTCTCACCCTTGAGAGAATTTCCCCGGCTCTTTCGGAAACCCGCTCCCTGTCCTCGGGAAAATCGAAATCCACCCCGCTCTCCAAGACGGTTTCAACCGACATCACCCAGGGGTCAACCTCCAGTATTTCGGCAATCTCGCCGCTGAGACGATTATAAAACTCGAAATGCATGTCTTTTTTCCTCGCGTGCCATCCTATTTCAACGGGCGGCAAAACAGGCTGGCGTAAATTGTGCAGGGTTTTCGGACACTTCTCCGAAAAATCGTTGTTTATCATCACGATATCGGGCACGAATCCGTCTATCATCGCCGAACCTCCTTCCTGAAAAACCCGCTTCGCCTCAATCACCTTCCCGCTTGCCGAACTGAACGAGACGGTCTCCTTTCGAAATTCCTCGTTCGCGATGCCGACGCGCACCTCGTAGCCCTCGTCCTCCAGAACAGACTTTATTACCCAGACATTTTCCCAGTAGTAGGCGTTCTTGGTATTGAGCTCGGGAACCAAAAGGATCTTTTCGGCGCTCGGGTACCTGGAAAAAAGATATTCCCTGAAGAGCTTTCCCGCGTTTTTTCTGAATCCCGCAGAAAGGTTGTTAAAGCCTGCGGGAAAAACATTGGTGTCTATAGGAGCAATCTTATGATCGGAGAAACGCAGATCAACGGAGCTGTAAAGCGGCACCATCACCTTTTCGCAATGGAACTCTATCCAGCGGGAAATCTCCCCGCGTTTGCCAGCGATAGTTCTTTCAAGCTGCTCTATAAGCATCGTACGCCAGATCAGGCCCTCACGACGAAAGTTCCGCAGAGACGGTCGCTGAGAGTCTTACGTTGCGGGTCAAACATCGAAAGCGCGAAACCCGTGAAAACTGTGGTCACAGAAAAAATCCAGCCGACCCATCTGAGCAAATTCGTCTGGAATCCGGCAGGAGAACCATCCTGCATCACCACACGGATACCCGCAACCGAGTTCCCAAGAGTCGTTCCGCACCAGGCGGGAAGAAAAACGAAATATGTGGTTGCCAGCACGTAAGCAGAAAGACATATCCACCCCCATATGGAAACAAATTCTCCGAAGCCCGGGAAAAAAGTTTCTCCAATTAGATTCGCCCCCGAGAAAAGCGCGGCCGCGGCAACGCAAAGAGTAAACAGAAGATCGACGGAAAATGCGAAAAGCCTCTCCCCGGAGGTCGCGGGAACCATACCGTGGGGCAGGGGAGGTGGACTCTCCTCTTCTATTTGCTCTTCTTGTTCCTGCTGCTCTTCTTGTTCCGTGACCTCCTCGCCCACATCTCTTTCAAAGGCAAGAAAATCCTCAAGTTCGTCCTCGGGAGACCCTTCGTCGCGAGGATCGCCCACAGGGCTGAGTTCAAACGTCATCCCGACTGTCTTGACCCCGGCCAGAACATCGTCGGCAACAGGCTGCACGCTCCTGTCAATAACCACCTCCGTGCTCAACTCGTCTTCATAGAGATACTTGAAAATAGGTACGGGAGACAGGGCGGCTCCGCATTTCTTGCACTCCTCAAGATAATCAAAGCTCGTGTAACCGCACTCAGGACATTTCATGGTCGGAACCCCGCCGAAGCTACATCCCGGAACTTTCAGACTTCAGGGAAAGTCGATAATCCACGGCGTTTCTAATCGCTTTCATGTTGGCCCCTCCCGAAATCACGAAGCCGTCAACCACGAATGTGGGCGTGCCGCTTACCCCGATCGATCTGCCTTCATTCATGTCCGAAGTGACCCTCCGCCTGGTTTCCTCGGATTCAACGCACTGATTGTATTTTTTCATGTCGACCCCGAGTTTGCGCGCCATCTCCGCAAAAGTCTCCTTGGCGCCGGCAACCTTTATTTCGCCCTGCTTTTCGAAAATGGCGTCGTGGATCTCCCAGAACTTGTCGTTTGCCTGGTCATACACGCAAAGAGAGGCAATCGAGGCATCCTCGGCCCACTTGTGAAACGAAAGGGGGAACTGCTTGTAAAAAACCCTGACTTTGCCTTTGTAATCCTTGAGCAAATCTGCGACCCCGTTTGCGGCCCTGGCGCAATAGCCGCATTGAAAATCCGAGTACTCAACCACGGTTACCTGAGCCTTGGGATCTCCTTTTGAAGGAACATTCTCAAGAGAAATCTTCCGGGCGGTCTCCGCTGCAGGATCATCTTCGAGATTCTCAAGCTTGCCAACCATTATCGTTTTGCGGTCGCCTGAAACCAGAATCGGAACCTGTCCGCCTTCCGAGGCAATAAACCCTTGCCTGACTCCCGGAACACCCGTTTCCTTCATCTCATCCACTTTTATGGTAGGCACGTTGCCCATTATCAAGAATTTCCCGTCACGACTTACAAGAAACGGGAAACTCCGGCTTTTGCCGTCAGGAAATCCGACTTCGTAGCTGCCCTGCTTAAACCCTTTCATCTCAGAATCTTTCCCCTTAACCGTCTTTACCGTAAAACCGGATGGAAGATACACCCCGTAGCGGTTCTTGAAGTGGGACTCAAGTTTTCCGGGGTCAAGGTTATCAAGCGCAAAGAGGCTCGCGGGGGAAAGAAAAACCGTCGCCAGGATCGCTAAAACAACCGTCGCAAAAACAGATTCTCTCGCCTTTCGGGCGAATACTTCTTTTCTCATTTTGTGGAAACTCCTTGCTATTTATGACTCGCCGAAAACGGTGGCGAAGATATGGTCTATGTTTTTCAGATCTTCTTCAAGTTCAAAACACGAATCGATCTCTTTATCCGAAAGGATACCCGTTATCTGCAAGTCGGTTTTCAGCAGATCCCGGAAATCTTTTTTCCCCTCCCAGCACTCCGTGGCGTTTCGCTGCACGAGCAAGTAAGCCTCCTCCCTTGAAAGGCCCTTTTTTACAAGCTTAAGCAGAATCTTCTGGGAAAAAACCAGTCCCCGGGTAATCCAGATATTGCTCTCGAGCTTGTCGGGATAGACCCGCAGGCCCTCGATCAGGCCGCAGAGCCTCTCAAGCATGAAATCAACAAGTATCGTTCCGTCGGGACCTATGACCCTCTCGACGGAGGAGTGGCTTATGTCCCTTTCGTGCCAGAGGGCTATGTTTTCAAGGGCCGCGACAGAGTGGGATCTTACTATCCTTGAGAGTCCGCAGAGGTTTTCCGAAAGCACAGGGTTTCTCTTGTGCGGCATTGCGGAAGATCCCTTCTGCCCCTCGGTAAAGGGCTCCTCCATCTCTCCTACCTCGGTTCTCTGGTAATGTCTTATCTCCGTAGCAATTTTCTCCACCGAAGCCGCTATGAGAGAAAGACAGAGAAAATACTGCGCGTAAATGTCTCTTTGTATCACCTGCGTCGATATTCCCGCGGGACGGAGCCCAAGCAGCTCGCACGCGTAACGCTCAACCCCTGGAGTTATATTGGCGTAGGTGCCGACGGCACCCGACATCATCCCCACGCTCACGGCGTCCCGCGCGGCACTCATTCTCTCAAGGTTCCTTCTCATCTCGTCATACCACAGGGCAAACACCAGACCCAGAGTCCTGGGTTCGGCGTGTATGCCGTGGGAGCGCCCGATCATCGCGGTATCCTTGTAGTCAAACGCCTTTTTGCGGAGAATCCCGAGCAGCTTCTGAAGACCCTCGGATATCAGCCCGCCCGCATCGCGAAGCTGTATCGAAAAGGTGGTATCAAGAACATCTGAAGATGTCATTCCGAGATGAATGAATCTCGAATCGTCTCCGACGTACTCGGAAACGCAGGTGAGAAAAGCCAGGACGTCGTGCTTAAGCTCCCTTTCAAGCTCGGCGATTCTTTCCATGTCGAAGGCGGCTTTTTCCTTTATGCCGGAAAGAGAGTCAGCAGGAATCTCCCCGTAATGCGCCCACGCCTCGCACACGGCGAGCTCCACCTCGAGCCAGACGCGGTAGCGGTTTTCATCCGACCATATCCGCGACATTTCCTCTCTGGAGTACCTTGAGATCAAATCGTTATAACCTCCCCGGCCGCGCTTCGCGGAGCCACCGCCAAAGCGACACGGCCTTCAGCGCCTCTTTGGCGCAGAACCTCTAGCGAGCATCCAAGCGCCATCTCGGGACTGTTGTTCCTCGCACTCAGGTGCGCCAGCAGAACGTATTTCAACCCGTCGTGCAGAACATCGCCCAGAAGGGATGCTGACTGATCATTCGACAGGTGCCCGTGCCCCCCGCTTATTCTCTGCTTGAGGTACGCAGGGTAGGAACCCGAGAAAAGCATTTCCCTGTCATGGTTCGACTCCAGAACGAGAGCATCGCAGCCCTTAAGGCTCTCTCTTACAAGAGCCGTGGGTTTCCCTATGTCGGTAACTATGCCTATTTTGACGCGGCCATCGGTTACGGTGAAACCGACCGGATCGATGGCATCATGCGCCACTGAGAAGGGAGTAAGGGTAAGGTCGTTTATACAAAACGGCTCTTCTGAGTCAAATTCCCTCAGCTTCTCTATCCCGCCATTGGGCAAACGTGAAGTCTTGGCGCCGTTTCCGTTATTGCGTCCGTTTCTTTTTCCTTCCCAGAAACCAAGGGTTTCACCCGACACGTAAACAGGAACCGCGGACATTCTCCCGACAGCTCTTGAGTGGTCCTCGTGCTCGTGCGAAAGCACTACAGCGTCAAGATCGGTCACGGCTATACCCATATCCCCGAGACTCCGCGAGATTCTTCGGAAGCTAATCCCCGCGTCAATCAGTATTTTCGAGTATCTCGACTCAAGATAAAGCGAGTTGCCAGAACTGCCGCTGGCAAGAGTGCAGAATTTCATCATGTTTCGTCCACGCGAAAACCCGGCTGTGTGGAAAATCAAAAAAACCGGTTCATTTCGCCCGGAATGCAATAATTATAACTGACCAGCAGAAATCGGTGAAAAACCGCCGACCGTCTCCCCAGGCCCGCAACTGAGAACTTGTTAAAACCGAAGCCTTCATATATTCTATAGTTTGCTCCCTTCGGAAGGGCCGGATTATTAATGAGACTCTCTATTACACTTTCCATAGCGTTTGCACTTGCGGCGTTTGCCCTCAGTCCCGACTATCTTTCACTTTCCCGCTCGGTTCTTACGGCCGTCGGCTGCGGAATATTAGCCTTCGTGGTTCTTGCGGGTTTCCGGATGCTTTTCAGGAAAATCTCACTTCGCCAGGCACTCGGAATCTCAGCCGGCATGCTCACAGCCATTTTCATATACCTAGCGGTACTCACTATTCTTAACAGCTTTCCGCTAGCCGAACCCCTGCTCCCGCATGTAAAAGCGGGAATCTTTCTGCTTCTCCTTTGCATAGGCGCAGTAATAGGTTTTGACAAAACATCCCTTGCCGCGGCGGCATCCGACTCATTTTTCAGGCAGCCGGAAGCGCTTGCCCCGAAAATACTTGACACGAGCGTCATAATAGACGGCCGCATTGCCGATATTGCCGAAACGGGATTTCTCCAAGGAGAGCTCATAATACCCAAGTTCATCATACAGGAACTCCAGTACATAGCGGATTCCCCGGATCCCGCGAGAAAGACGCGCGGCAGAAGGGGACTTGATATCATAAACAGGATGCAAAACGACATCCCCTCGATAAGCGTCAGCATGACCGATCATGATTTCGAACACATAAAAGACGCCGACATAAAACTCATCGAACTCTCCAAGAGACTGAACGGGATACTCGTCACCAACGACTACAACCTAAAGAAGATCGCCGACCTCGAAAAAATCACCGTGCTTAACATAAACAACCTAAACCACGCCTTGAGACCCGTCGTGGAACAGGGGCAGACAATAAGAATAAGCCTAGTAAAACCCGGGAAGGAACAGCATCAGGCGGTCGGCTATCTCGACGACGGAACAATGGTGGTAACGGACAACGCCTCAAGACAGATAGGAAAAGACGTGGACGTTTCAGTGAGGAGCATGGTTCAGACGCCAACCGGAAGGATAGTTTTCGCAAAACTGAAAAAAGAGGGCTGACCCTGTGAGCACCCCGAAAGTCTCAGCCGTAGTGGCGGCCGCCGGTCTTTCCAAAAGATTCTCCAGTCATGGGAAAAAACAGTTCGCCGCGCTCGGCGGAAAGCCTCTTCTTACCTACTGCCTTTCGACTTTCGAATCGAGCGAACTCATAACAAGCGTAGTGGTCGTAGTGCCCGAGGACGAAATTTTGCGCTCAAGGGAACTGCTCGAGAGCTTCGGGTTTGAAAAAATCACCTCGGTCGTCGCCGGGGGCGAAAAAAGGCATGTGTCCGTAAGAAACGGTTTTCGCGCCACACCCCCGGACAGTGAAATGGTGCTCATTCACGACGCCGCGAGGCCTTTTGTCGATAACGACACAATCAAAAGAGTCATAGAGGGATGCGCGCGCACAGGCGCTTGCATATGCGCCGTTCCCGTTACGGACACGTTGAAGCGGGCACAGGAGCCCGGACCGTTCATTTCGGAAACGGTCCCGAGGGAAAAACTCTGGAGGGCACAGACTCCGCAGGTTTTTCGCCGGGAGATCCTCGCGGAAATCTATCGCTCAGACGGTATCGCGGATCTTGACGCGACTGACGAATCGGCACTTGCGGAAGCAAAGGGAATAGGGGTAAGAGTAGTGGCGGGAGATGACCTTAACATGAAAATCACAACCGCAGCCGATTTCAAAATAGCTCAGCTTATCGTAAGCAAAGGAGAAGTGGTCAATGTACAGAATAGGAACGGGGTTTGACGCACACGCGTTTTGCGAGGAAAGAGCGCTCATACTGGGCGGCGTTGAGATTCAGGGCTGCCGGGGGCTTGCCGGTCATTCCGACGCCGACGTGCTTTCCCACGCAGTCGCCGACGCTATTTTGGGAGCTATCGGCGAGGGAGACCTGGGGAAACATTTTCCGCCGAATGACCCTAAATACAAAGACGTATCAAGCCTCTCAATTCTCTCCCGAGTCGCCCGCATGATGGCAGACAAGGGCTACCGCATAGAAAATATCGATTGCACAGTGGTATGCGAGGAGCCAAGAATTTCTCCTCACTCATCCGCTATGGAAGAGAAAATCGCCGATGCCCTGGGAATTTCGAGCGACGCCGTAAACGTGAAGGGAACTTCAACCGAAGGCCTGGGTTTCACGGGAAGAAAAGAAGGTATAGCAGCCATGGCTTCAGCGTGCCTAAGCCCATATTCACCGAAATCATAACTCTTCAGAAAAGTTTCTTCCCAGTAAAAATTTTCCATCTTTTTCCGGATTCATCATGGGCGGTTCTATGATCTGCTCATTAAATTGTTGCGTTGCGGGTGGGGCAGTGGACAGGTTCGTCGTTTGCGGGCTTGCAATGAAAGTGCGCGCCTAGGAACCTTAGTTGTTCATCGGACGCAACTGCGCATTGTCTGATAGCTAAAAACCCGGCGTTGGGTGAATTTGAAAGCCGGGCAGAGAACCAATCGCAGTTGTTACTTCGATCGAATCCAGCTGCAATACTTCTACATCTTGCTATCGAGAAAATTCCTGAATGTGGAAATATTGCTCTCGCGGGCCTCGGGCACGGTTCCCGTGAACACAATTTCTCCTTCGTAAAGAAACGCTATCCTGTCAGAAACCTCGTAGGCGGTGCCTATGTCGTGGGTAATTACGACCCCGGTTATCCTGAGCCGGTCTCTCATGCTCTTTATCAGCTTGGCAATCCTTTTTATGTTGGGAGGATCAAGACCGGTCGTGGGCTCGTCGTAGAGAAGAATCTTCGGGCGGGTGGCGATCGCTCTTGCAAGAGCCACCCTTTTTTTCATCCCTCCGCTTAGTTCCCCGGGGTACTTGTCTTCGATTCCCGGGAGATCGACCAGTTCAAGGTTTCGGGCGACTGCTATTTTTATCTCCTCAGGGGGAAGATCCGAATTTTCAATCAGAGGATAAGCTATATTCTCCTCTACGGTAAGCGAGTCGAAAAGGGCAGAACCCTGAAACAGCATGCCCGTTTCCTTTCTTATTTTCACAAGCTGCTTCTCATCCATCTGCGCCGTATCCTCTCCCAGAACCACGACCTTCCCGCTGTCGGGCTTAACGAGACCGTTTATCTCCTTTAGTAAAACGCTTTTCCCGACTCCACTCTCCCCCAAAACGGTAATGATCTCTCCCCTTCTTACGGAAAGATTTATTCCCCTGTGAACCGTCTTTCCGTTAAAGGCCTTACACACATCTGTCATTTCGATTATGTTTTCCGACATGGGAACCTCAGGGGTTTAAATTTACTTTATCGTAACTATATGTAAAAACGGGAGACAATTTCTGGTATAATCTACTTGCAACTGTCCGCAGTTGTATATATAATCCCGAACTTGGCTTTTTATTTCGAGAGATTAAAAGGAGAGGAAAATGGCGCACGAACTACCTGATCTTCCTTATGATCATGACGCTTTGGAACCGCATATAGACGCGGAAACGATGAGAATCCATCATTCAAAGCATCACCAAGGGTACGTAAACAACTTAAACGCAGCGCTGGAGAAACATCCGGAGTTGGCAGACAAATCACTTGAGGAACTGCTCGGCGATCTTGACTCCGTTCCCGAAGACATAAGAACCGCGGTAAGAAACAACGGCGGAGGACACGCGAATCACAGCCTTTTCTGGCCGTGCATGGCACCCGGTTCCGGAGGAAGGCCTTCGGGTGAGCTTGCCGACGCAATAGATTCCGCGTTCGGAAGCTTCGATGCTTTCGCCGAGACATTCTCCAAGGCGGCCGCCACCAGGTTCGGAAGCGGCTGGGCGTGGCTTTGCGTGGACGAGGGCGGAGGGCTCGTGGTAACATCCACCGCAAACCAGGACAATCCGGTTTCCGAGGGGCTGAAACCCATTCTGGGTCTCGATGTCTGGGAGCATGCATATTATCTGAACTACCAGAACAGAAGGCCCGACTACGTGAAGGCGTGGTGGAATGTGGTGAACTGGGAACAGGTTTCGGAGAACTTCGCCGGGGCGAAGTAACTCCCGCGAAACCGCACTCGGAAAAAAACGCTTACATTTTAGCACGAAAAATCTTATAATTCCCTAATAGGGACGGAAGGTGCTAATTTTCATTGCCCGCTTGGGCTTTGAAAGCCTTTTTTTGTTACCTCCGTTTTTCAATCAGGGAATTGGTGAAAAAGCAAGATGGACATCAAATACAAAGATTTTCAGGGTAATGCGGAACACGACGCCGGGTTTGAATCCTATGATGTTGACGACGACATCGAGGAAAACGAAACCGAAGAGAATTTTGACGGCCCGGGCGAAGAGCAACTGAAACCCAGGGGAAAAGACAAAGAAAAGGACAAGTGGATCCCCGATGAACAGCTCCGGCTTCTTTACGTCTACTTTAAGGACATGGCCGTTGAACCTCTTTTTGCCGCGAAGCAGGAAGTCGAGATATCCGCGAGAATCAAGATGTGCGAAATCAGGATGGCCAAGGTTCCCAAGAGCATTGAAAAATACGAGAAAATCCGCACAAGAAAAAACTCGGCCAAGGCGCGTGCGATAGCACATAGAATAACGGTTCTGCGCGCGATGGAGAGAATTTACGTCGACTGGGCGCTCAAACTCAAGCAGAAGTTCGTAAAGGCCAATCTGAGGCTCGTAATAACGATTTCGAGAAGATACATGAGCAGGGGACTGCCGCTTCCGGATCTCATTCAGGAAGGAAATCTCGGTCTAATGCGCGCGGTTGAAAGATTTGACTACACAAAGGGCTACAAGTTTTCCACCTACGCCTCATGGTGGATACACCAGGCCATACTCAGGGCCCTTCAGGGACAGACCAGGACCATAAAGGTCCCTGTTTATCTGCTGGAGCAGGCAAACAGGGTTTACAAGACGAGCGCGAAGCTTAGCAAGGAAATGGGAAGAAAGCCGACGCCCAAGGAAATAGCCGAGGCCTCAGGAATCTCAGCAGAGGTTATAAACAGGATTCTCAATTCCACAAACGACGCCATAAGCCTCGACACGCCGGTTCTCGACGGGGAGAAGACCACGCTTCTTGATTCGGTCGCGGACAAGGAAGCTAAAATCCCCGACACGATAATAGCGAAGATGTCTCTCGCGGAAAAACTGAAGGAAGCACTTACCCTTCTGAATCAAAGGGAAGAGGAGATCATCAGGCTTCGCTTCGGAATAGGACGCCAGAGCACCTACACTCTCGATGAGATCGGCAAGAGGTTCAATCTGACCAGGGAAAGGATAAGGCAGATAGAAAAGGCCGCTCTCGGGAAACTCGCAAGTTCCGGCGTGAGAAAAGATCTGGAAAGCTTCCTTAAGCAGTAGAGCAGAACCGGTTTAACCGAAACCGTAGTAATCAATCCCCAGATGGCTTATCAGTTCCTCGCCCTGCAGGTAGCGAAGCGTGTTCTGCAGCTTGGTGAACTGAACGAAAAGATCGTGCTCGGGGTAGAGCCTCTTATCGACCATGGGGCTTTTGAAATAAAAGGAAAGCCACTCCTGAACCCCGTAGATGCCCGCGCGGTGCGCAAGATCCAGGAACAGCACGAGATCAAGAACCACCGGTGCGGCGAGTATGCTGTCGCGGCAGAGAAAATTGACTTTTATCTGCATGGGATAATCGAGCCATCCGAAAACGTCTATATTGTCCCACGCCTCTTTTTCGTCTCCGCGCGGCGGGTAGTAGTTTATTCTTACCTTGTGGTAGTAATCCGAGTAAAGTTCAGGATTTATCTCGGGCTGAAATATGTACTCAAGCGCGCCCAGCTTGCTTTCTTCCTTGGTTTTGAAAGAACCGGGGTCATCGAGCACCTCTCCGTCCCGGTTACCCAGTATATTGGTTGAAAACCACCCGTTGAGCCCGAGCATCCTGCTTTTAAGGCCCGGAGCCAGGATAGTCTTCATGAGTGTCTGGCCGGTTTTGAAATCCTTGCCGGCTATGGGAACTTCGTTTTCAATAGCGAGTTGCTGAAGCGCGGGGATGTCCACGGACAGATTCGGGGCCCCGTTTCCGTAGGAGGCACCGCATCTTATGGCCGCGTAGGCGTAGATCATGCTTGGGGGAATATCGTCGTGATTTTCCCTCAGCCCCTTCTCGAAACTCTCTATGGTTTCATGAACTTCCGACGGCTCAAGATATACCTCGGTACTCCCGCACCAGAGCATCACCAGCCTTTCGATATCGTTTTCCCTTTGGAATCTCTTTATGTCCCTGATCAGCGCCTCGGCAAGATGCATCTTCGTCTTGCCCTTCTTTACGTAGGAACCTTTGAGATTGCGGACATAGCTGTTATCGAAAACAGCCCGCATGGGAGACTCTTTTTCAAGATCCCGTTTTATCTTCCCGAGAAGTTCGGGACTGAGCACTCCGGCCCGAAGCGCTGAGGCGTGGCAGTCTTCATCGTGTATGTCCCATCCGGCAAACACCATGTCCTGAATTTCGGCCAGCGGAACCAGATCTTTTATGAAAGGAAAATTCTTCTCGGTTCTTTTGCCGAGCCTGATTTTCCCCATCTGCGTCAGGGAGCCGATGGGCCTTCCCACTCCCTTTACTACCGCCTTTACGCCCGCTATGAAGGTTGTGCTTACCGCCCCGCTCATCCCGGGAATCAGCACCCCAAGCTTTCCCTTGGCCGGGCGAATATCGAATTTTCTCTGGAACTTCTGGTTTGGATCGGTCAAGGATGAGCTACCTTTTGGAGAACTGCTGTCCCCTTCTTGCCTTGCGCTTCCCATACTTCTTGCTCTCAACCATCCTGGGATCGCGTTTCAGCAGTCCGGAAACCTTGAGTTTCTTGCGAAGCGACTCGTTGGCCTTGAGAAGGGCTCTGGCAAGTCCGTGGCTCATGGCTCCCGCCTGGCCGGTAAGTCCTCCTCCTTTCACCCTGACCATCACGTCATACTCCATGGAAGTATCGGTGACGCTAAGTGGTTCGCGGGCCTTTATCTGCCATACCTCTCTGGGAAAGTACTCTTCCACGGATTTTTTGTTCACGGTAATGGAGCCGCTGCCTCTCCTAAGCCAGACTCTTGCTATTGACGTTTTTCTTCTCCCCGTGCCATTGTAAATAACGGTTTCAGGCATAATGAATCAGACCTCCAGAACCTCGGGATTTTGGGCCATGTGCGGATGCTTGTCTCCGACATAGATTTTCATCCGCTGTATGAGTTTCTTCTGCCACCTGTTTTTGGGAAGCATCCCCCAGACGGCCTTGCGGATTATTTCGCCCGGCTTTTTCTCGGCCAGCTCTTGCGCGGTAACGGATTTAAGTCCCCCGGGATAGTGGGAATGGCTGTAGTAGGTTTTCTGCTCCCATTTCCTGCCGGAGAACGTGGCTTTCTCGGCGTTGACTATAACGACGAAATCTCCGATATCCGAATGAGGAGCAAACTGCGGCTTGCCCTTGCCCCTGAGAATCGAGACCACCTTGGTCGCAAGCCTTCCGACGGGTTTCCCCTGAGCGTCGATCAGGTACCACTTCTTTTCAAAATCGTCGTTTCTGGCCACATATGACTTCATAGTATTCTCTGTTCGGACAAATTAAGGGTATCGATTCTACCGAATGTAACCTTAAAGTCAAAGAAATTTAAGCGGGGCGGGGGAAAGATTAAAAGTCATAAAAAGCAATAACGAATATTTTCGAGAGAATGAAGTCGAAAAGTATTATCAGAAAAAGCGAGATCACAACAGTTTTAGTGGTGGCGTTTCCGACCCCGCGTGTTCCACCCTCGGCCTTCATTCCCACATAGCAGCCGGTAATCGCCACTATGATTCCGAAAAACAGCGTCTTGGAAATGCCGGTCATCAGGTCTTCAAGAGAAACCCAGCCTCTTATGCTTTCGATGAAAAGAGTGGGTTTCACGTTAAGTTCCATCTGCGAGATAATCATCGCCCCTCCTATGCCCGCGAGGTTAGATATTACCGCAAGCAACGGAAAAGATATGATGCACGCCATGAGTCTCGGAGAGACAAGTTTTCTGATCGGATCGGCTCCAAGGGTTTTTATGGCGTCTATCTGCTCTGTTACCTTCATCGAGCTTATCTCGGCCGTGATGCCGGAACCGACCCTGCCGCCCACAAGAAGGGAGGTTATGATGGGACCGAGTTCCCTTACGAACGAGAGAGTAACCACGGGACCCACAAGCCCCTTCGCCCCGAACCACGCGAATCCCCACGCCAGCTGTACCACCATAACCATTCCGATTGCCATGGCGGAAACCACGACTATCGACACGGAACGATAGCCTATATCGTATATCTGAGCCGTAAGAAGACCGTAATCATAAGGAGGAGTAACGGTGGCTACGATTGAATTCCAGAAGAAAAAGCAGACCTCTCCAACGCCGAGGACAAAGTTAAGGAGACTGTTGACAACTTCGGATGCAAACCTGCTCATTTAGCCCAGATCTCCTCGAAACCTGAAACGAAATCAATGAATTCCCCAAGATTCGCCTTGAAGTCGGCCAAGCCCGCGGAATAACTGAAGTCATAATCGCATTTGCTAGATTTATGCACTACCGTCGCAAGAGCGAAATTCTCACCATTAAGCGACGCCTCGTACTCAGTGTAAAGCCCCGCGGCACCGCCGACCCTTATATCCTTTCGCAGTTTAATCCGCTTCTTGCTCAAGCCGACAACCAGGGAATCCGAAAGCGTCTGAAGATCGTAATCCCGGTCCGTGCAGAGAGAACTTACCGTTAAAACGAGATCGCTCGCCGGATTGTAAAAAGCTATGTCTCCCCCTTCTATCGGTATCCTTTCCCAGTTCTGCGAAAGGGGTGCGACACGGTAGCTGTTTCGCTCCGTGGTGTATACCCAGCCCTTCATTTTTCCGGGCTTCCTGTCATCACCCGAGGCATAGTTCACCAGAAACTTCGTCGCAGAACACGAATTCATAAGGAAAATCAGCGAAAGCCCTATGAAAAAAAAGACCTTTTCCCGCATAGCGCAAAAACTCCATCGTCCAGTCAAGACACGTAAGTGCTTAACGTACTTGAATATATACTAAAAACCAAGCATCATAGGACCCAAAAACAAACCGAGGTGCGATATTGAGTTCCGTAACGATATACACAAGTTTTTACTGCACTTACTGCAGAAGGGCGAAAAGGCTCCTTGACAGAAAACAAGTGGACTACGAAGAGATAAGGCTCGACGAGGACACAGAAAAAAGAAAGGAGCTCGTTAAAAGCCTTAACTGGAGAACTGTACCCATGATCTTCGTAAACGAGCAATTCATAGGCGGTTACGACGATCTTGCGGCCCTTGATCGTTCAGGGGAACTCGACCGCATGCTTGCATCCTAAACACAAGGCGATTCCTGATTACGCCTTCCCACCGACTGGAATCTTTGACACCTCCATCGCCAACCTGTATCTTTATCTTTAGATTCAGGTTAAGGGAATCGGGTGAAAATCCCGAACTGTTCCCGCAGCCGTAATAAGGTTTTTTTTCCGCCCATGCGAGGCGTGCTTGCGCTTCGGGTCACTGGCTTCAATACAGCCGGGAAGGCCGCATCCGGAAAAGTTGCTCTGTTTTGATAACAGGCGACCCTTTAAGTCGGAAGACCTGCCTGCGTCAATCTGGTGGCTTTGCCTCGGGAGTTAGGCGTATGGCGATTAAAAACACATTCTTTATTTCCGGCGCGTTCGCGCAGTTTCAATCTTTCGCCCTATGTGTTCATTCATCTAACCGCTCTTCCCGGGAAAGCTCTCTACCAGCACCTGGAGGAGTTAAGAATGAACAGACTTAAGATATTTTTCGCCTTTATTTTGATCCCGGTTCTGTTTCCGTCCGCGGGTTTTTCCGAGGAGAAAGAAATGGAAAGAATTATTGTGACGGGTACAAAGACTTGGATTGACGCAGAGCTTCTCGGTTCTTCCGTTACCGTTATCGACAAAGAGGAAATTGAAAGAAGCGGGGAAAAGGACATTGCGGCCATACTTTCCAGAGTCCCTGGATTCAACGTAGTCAGTTCGGGAAGCCGGGGAGGACTTACTTCCATTTTCGCAAGGGGCGGCCAGTCGGACTACAACCTCGTTATGATCAACGGCGTCCAGATAAACCAAGCCGGCGGGGGATTTAACATTTCCTCTCTTACCACTGAGAACGTGGAGAGAATAGAGATAATAAAGGGAGCGCACTCGTCTCTTTACGGTTCCGACGCGGCGTCTTCCGTTATAAACATAATAACGAAGCGCGGAAGCGGAAAAATAAAAAGAGCAAGCTCCGTGGCCTTAGGATTCCGCGCCGAAGACGCGATGATCCTTGAGCATTCCTCAAGCATATCGGGCAGTCTTGAGAAACTGGGCTATTTCATTTCCCATCAGAGAATCATCGATGAAGGCATCCTAGAGATAAACAACGATTACAGAAACAATAACTTCACGGCGAACCTGAGCCTGGAAGCAAGCGATGATTTAAATCTCTCCTTTTTCTCCATATATAGAGATTCGAAGTTTGAATTCCCGACCGGAGGCGCGGGGGACAGATTTGACGCGTTCGCTGACCCGGACCAAGGAACCAAAGAAAAATCACTCGTCATGGGTTCTGACATCATTTTTTCCCCGACGCAGTGGTGGGAAAACTCATTTAAGCTCGGCTACACGAGACTTGATCGGGAAAATTATGACGGACCCCGGCCCCTTGAATTAGATTCGCCCTTCCCTTCGGAGACCCTCGATAAAAGGATAGTGCTTGAATTCGGGTCAAGTTTCTTTGTCGACTTCGATCAGGCCTCGAGCATAATCTCGACGGGTTTTGAGTACGAGAAAGAAAGTTTCAAGACGGACTCACTGAATGAATCAAGAAAAAACTACGCTTTCTACGCTCAGAACAACTTCGCGCTGCTAAAGAGATTCTTCGTAACAACCGGCATAAGATATGACGACAACGAGTCGTTCGGGAGTGAGTGGAGTCCAAGCGTCTTCGCTAGGTGGAAAATCAGGGAATCTGGAACCGAGATAAGAGGAGGGGTCAGCAGAGGAATCAAGGAAGCCAATTTTTACGAAAACTTCAGTGCGGCTTTCGGAACAATACCCAACCCGGATCTAAAGCCCGAAGAAACACTGACAGCGGAAATAGGCCTCAGGCAACCGCTGCTTGATAACGCCGTTGAACTTGATTTAAGCTTTTTCCAAAACAGGTTCAAAAACATTATCGCTTACAGCTTCACCCCATTTGAGAATGGAACTAACTACGAAAACATAAGCCGCGCAAAATCAGAGGGAGCCGAAGCCGCAATACATTTCTACCCAAGCAATAGCTTAACTCTAAGCGCAGCTTACACATACCTTAAAACCGACGTAACCGATGACGGCGACCTCGGGTCCCCGTCCTTCTCCGAGGGAGAAAAGCTCATACGGATCCCCGAGCATTCGTTTTCTTTTAACGCGGGATACTCAAAAAATGCCTTTAATCTCGACCTTTCGGGAAACTATGTCGGCACCAGGGATGATGTGAACTGGAGCGAGTTTCCCTCCACCAGAGTTAAAAACGATTCATTTTTCATCGTTGACGCTGCGGCTTCCTATGAAATCAGCGTGAAAAGGTTTGTCGACAAAATCAGGTTGTTTTCAAGAATCAATAATCTGTTTAACAAGGATTATGAAAATGTTTTCGGCTTTTCATCCCCGGGGTTCAGCATGATTTCCGGAGTTTCAGTAGTCCGGTAGTAAAGCGGGTTCGGGAAGCTGTCTTTGCGGAGAAAAATCGAAGCTGATCTCAACCGGCCAGGGTGGTGGCTTGAGTTGATATTGCCAAGAAACCGTGCAGGACGCAAAGTCCACAAGGCAGCTTCCCGGATACGTCCGCATCCACCGCCTTTTTAGATATTTACGGGTTAAGGTTTAAATTCGGGAATAACTTCTTTTCCGAAAAGCTCGATCGAGTGCGCTATGACCTCGGCGGGAGCCTGGGGAAACACCATCCTGCACATTATGTTGCGGATTCCCGTTTTCTCCGCGTATTTTTTTACCTCCTGAGCGCAGTGCTCAGGGGTGCCGATCATAAAGCGGTCTTCCGCCATGTATTCGAAGAATGGGTCGTCAGGGTCGGTTATGGTTTTTCCCCTTATCATTATCCTGACCCCGAGGCTCAGGTAAAACCTGTACATATTTATTACGTACTCGGTTCCGCCCGCAATGGCCTCTTCCATACTTTCACGCACGTAAGTCTCCCGAAGCAGTATATGCTGTGCTTCGGACGGATTGTGGCCGGCTTTCTCAGCCTCATCGTTATACCACCCCAGAGTATCTATTATCATTGGAACCGTCCTGCCGGGGCCGATAAGAAGCGGATACCCGAGGCGCCCGGCCCGCCGCACGGCAGGTTCCTCGAAAGCCCCTATGTATATGGGAATAGGTCTCTGCACGGGCTTGGGAGTAACATCTATGTTCGAGAAGCTGAACCTCTTGCCTTCATAGGAGAAGGGGCCGTCCTCCCAGCATTTCTCGATTATCTCTATGCCTTCTTCAATCCTCGAGGGTCTTTGCGCCACCGGGACTCCGAACCCCTCGAATTCTTCTTTCCTGTATCCTATCGCAACTCCCAGATCGAATCTTCCACCGGAAATGAGATCGACCGTAGCAGCGTCTTCGGCCACCCTCACGGGGTTATGAAGCGTGAGTATCAAGGCTCCGGTACCTATTCTCACCCTCTCAGTCACAGCGGCCATCGCGGCGGCCATCCCAAGAGGTGAAGAACAGTAACCATCCTCAAGAAAATGATGTTCGGAAAGCCAGACCGAATCGAAATTCACCGCTTCGGCAAGTTTCACGTGCTCCAGGGAATTTCTGTAAAGATCCACATGGGGGCAATCAAGATCCTTGTGGGTCTGCATGCTGAAGAGTCCGACTCCGAATTTCATTTCACACCTCCGGGATATTTGCTGGATTATTTGCGTTTAAACCACAAATTAACCATAATTCTACCGTGATCGCTATCTACTTCCAAAACTACAATCGAGGTGCCACATAATGGGAAAAGAAATAAAATTTGGACTTTCGGCTCCGATGCCGGGAGCTGATGTTGACGGACTCGTAAATTTCTCGATAAAAGCCGACCAGCTTGGATTCGACACCATATGGTACCCTGACCATCTGCTTTTCGTGGCGCCGGGAGCAATTGCCCCCGAGGCATGGACCGTGGCAGCGGCAGCGGCAATGAAAACGGAAAACATAGCTTTGGGAACGGTTTCTGATCCTCACAGGATGCATCCCGCTGTTTTCGCCCAGAGACTCGCGACCGTTGACCAGCTTTCAAAGGGCAGGGTAGTGCTCTCCCTGGGAGTCGGGGAATCGATGAATCTTGACGCGTTCGGAATCGAGTGGGGAAAGCCACTTTCGAAACTCAGAGAGTCCATAGAAGTGATGGAACTTCTTTGGGAAACCGACGAACCCGTAGATTTTGACGGAAAGTTCTACAACCTTGAGAATGCGTTTTTGCAGATAAAACCCTACGAGAGAAACAAGATACCGTTTTACATGGCTACCCACACGCCCAAGGGGCTTCAGCTGACGGGAGAAAAAGGCGACGGATGGCTGCCGATAGACCTGAACCCCGATCTCTATTCCAGTTACTTCGGTGAGATAAAGGCGGCGGCGGATAATGTGGGAAGATCACTTGACGACAATTTTGACCCAGCCCTGTGGGTATTCACCTCTCTTGGAGAAAGCGTTGACGCCGCCTACGAGACTCTCGAACCCTTCAAATACGTGCTGGTTATGCAGGACCAGCTGCTGAAAGCCGGCTACGACGTCGAGATACCCGAAGAATATCACGGTCTTAACTACTTCAACATAGTGCCGACGGATGAAGAGGGAAGGCAGAGGTTCAGGCAACTCGGGCAGCTTTTCCCGAGAGAAGCCATACTTGATTTCACCATTACGGGATCGAAAAAAGACTGCATAGAGAAAATCGAGAGGTTCATAGATGCGGGAGTAAGGAATTTCGTGTTGTTCTACAGGTTCAGCCCCGATCCGGACTTGGCGCTTGAAACCTACTCAAAAGAGATAATTCCTTACTTCAAATAAGCTCTCAAGAGATGCTTCAATGAGTTTCCGCAAACAGCATTTCTGCGTCTATTAGGACTTATCCCTTTATATCACCCTAAAAGCTAAAAACACATTAAAAACGAGGTGTTTGAATCTCGTTCTGATGCTATAGCGACAATAACGGATTAAACGCGTTAGGAAGGAACAGTCGCTAACTCCCTGATTTTTCTCAACTTGTTGACAATTGTCAAAGCTCTTAGTTAGTATAGAAAATGTGCGGTTGGTGGGATAGCCGGGCTCAAAAACCCCGGGAGGAAGGCGCTTATGAAGAAAACGGCCGCTGTTATAGTTTCCGCAGTAATTCTTTTAGCCTGGGGGGCTGTGTCATGGATGGTTCTTCCATGGCACCAGATGGTAGCTAATGAATTTACCAACGAATCCGAAGTTGCCGAAACCATAGAGGCAAATGCCCCGAAACCGGGCATTTACTACCTGCCGTTCTCGCATAAAGATCACAAGGCAGGGGAAACTGCCGCTTTCGTAAACGCCCTGCCTCAGGGCTATACCCCCGTCATGACTAAGCAGCTTCTGACCCAGTTCGTCGGCGACCTCGTAAGCGTTCTGATCGTTATCTACCTGCTCTCCAAGACAGCCGGCCTGAGTTACTGGGGACGTGTAGGGTTTGTCGCCTTCCTAGGAGCGGCTATAGGTTTTATAAGCCATTTTCCTTACTGGAACTGGTTTGGTTTTCCGACTTCCTACGTGGCAGTCATAGTCATTGACAGTCTCATCGCTTGGTTTTTGGCAGGGCTAATGATAGCAAGACTGGTCGCAAGAAACACGAGAAAGGTGACCTCCAGGATAGGTATTATCGTTTGACCCGCAGAGGGATCCTCACCGAACCCCAAGTCCTCAGCGCTTGCCGGATGTGGAATGGTTCACAAACTCGACTCTGCTAAAGTAAAGGAAATTCAGGCGGTCAGGTTCAAGCCCCTTTACGTACGGCTTGATCATGTTCTGCTGAACCGAGTTAAGATAAGGAACTATCGGGACGCCGGTTTCCGTAAGAATTCTCTGGGCACTGTTGTAAAGGTCCATTCTTTGCCCGCGATCCAGAATCCCAGCTGCCTTCTCCACTAATCGATCGTACTCCGGATCGCACCACCTAGTACGGTTATTCCCGCTCCCACACTCAAAGAGGTTCATGAAATTGTGAGGGTCAGGGAAATCCGCCTGCCATCCGGCTCTGAATACGGGCGGAGGATTCGTTCTAAGCGTGCTTAGATAGACAGTCCATTCCTGGTTCACAAGTTTCACCTCGATGCCGAGATGCTCCTTCCACATGCTCTGGAACGCCTCGGCTACAATTCTGTTGTTTCCGGTATCCGGATAAAGAAAAGCGGTCTTCGGAAAATTCTCTCCGCCCGGATAGCCGGCCATCTCAAGGAGTTTCCTCGCCTTCCGCGCATCAAACGAAATACCGATCCGGGGATTGTGGGCAAGCATGTCGATCGGTATCCATGAAGTTACAGGCACTCCCGCCCCCTGGAGAAGTCCCGCGAGGCTTTCCCTGTCTATCGAACTCGCAAAAGCCTTTCTCACCAGAGGATTGTCAAACGGAGCTTTTTTTGTGTTAAACCCTATGTAGTTGTTTCTGAAAACCACGCTCTGCTTAAAATCCGGAAGCTTCATAACCCTTGGAACCTCAAGCAGGGGAATTCCCTTGCTGTCAAGAAAATCGAGCTCTCCGCTTTCATAAAGGGCGAGGGTGGATACGGGATTCTCGTTCATTATCATCTTTACCTTCTTAGCGCTTTTGGGTTTATCCCCCCAGTAGCCTTCATATTCCTCGATAAGAACTTCCTTATGATGCTTCCATTCTTTTAATCTGTAAGGTCCCAGAGTTACCATGTTCGCAGCCTCAGTCCATCTGGTTCCATGTTTCTCAACAATATCCTTTCTCATCGGAAAAGTGGACATGAAAGTGACCAGGCTCAGAAAATAGGCTCTCGGCTTTTCAAGAGTAACAATAAGGGTATGTTCATCCGGAGCTTTTACCCCGACTTTGGCAAAATCCTTTATTTCTCCCGAGTTAAATTTCCTGGCGTTTTTTATGTCAAAAAGGAAATAGGCATAGCTTCCGGCAGTTTCGGGTTTAAGGATCCTTTTCCATGAATAAAGGAAATCCTCGGCTCGAAGCGGCACCCCGTCTGTCCAGAGGACTTTTTCCCTTATTTTAAAGGTATAGGTCCTTCCATCCTCACTCACCCGCCAGCTTCTCGCGAGAGCGGGTACGGGCTCGTATTTTTCATCAAACGCCGCGAGACCGTCCATTATGTTCTCTATGATTGTAAAAGATGTGACATCGGTAGCGAGAGACCAGTCAAGCGTGGGAGGTTCGGTGCCGATATTTATGTTAAGGGTGTCCTTGCGGGAAATATCCACGGCGTCTGGGGCCCTGTTCCCAGAACCGCAGGAAAGAAAAAACATGGAGAAAAAAACGCAAAAAAAGACTCTCAATTGAAAATTACTGGCCTAAAACTTTGAACTCGCCGTCTTGCTCTATTCCCACAATCGGTTCGTAAACAGCATCTCCGTTAAGATCAAAATAGAAATCGCTGCCGTAAATACTATTCTTCAGCCTCACATTCTCCATTGCGTCGCGAATCGCCTCCCGGTCGGTGGAGCCCGCGTCAGCTACAGCTTGGGTGAGAATCCTGACAGCTTCGTAGGACCGTGCGGGAAGAGAACTGGGTTCTTCATCCGTTTTCTTTTTGTACTGATTGCGGAACTTGCGGTTCTCCGGCGTATCAATGGCAGGAAGCCAGGCCGTAAAGGTAAGCGCGCCTTCCCCCGCCCCAGCCTCTTCTTCTTGCGCGTCTTTGAGTTCATCCGTCGTGAGAAGAATTCCTATAATGGAAGCTTCCAAGTTGTCAACCCTTTCGGCCTGAACCAGAATTCCCACGCGCTCCCTCCCCTGAGCCGACATGAATATATAATCTGGTCCCGCGGCCGCTATCTCGGTCAATTGGCCGGTCAGGTCAGGCAACTCTCCGCTTGAACTTACTGTATAAGTCTGGTCGCTAACGATCGAGATACTTTGGTCCTTTCCAATCTCCCTCTTCACCGCATCATAGGCGCTCCGCGAAAAAGTGTCACCCGCATTTGTTATCGTAGCCACTTTAGTATAGTTAAGCTCCCGCTTAGATTCTTCGACCCCGTGAGGAACCAGCCGCTCCACGGTGAGAGATGAACGGAAAAGAAATTCGCTTCGGGCGCTGAGCCCCATAGCGGCCGAGGTCGGGCTTAAAGAGACGGTCTTGTTTTCATTAATGATATCAATAATATCTTCGGTCCTGCTTGAACTGAAGGGACCGAGTACAGCTACCACTTCGTCCTGTTCAATTAGCTTTGTGTACGCTTCCCGCACGGATTGCCGATTGCTTTTGGAATCCTCAAAAATGAATCTGATTTTCTGATCCCCAAGAAGCGACGATTCGTGAATTTCTTCAAGGGCAACCTCCATACCTCTTCTCATGGACGCACCTATCAATTCCTGCGCGCCCGAAAAGGGAAGAACAACGCCTACTGGAATCTCATTGGCGCTTTCTCTGTCATCACAGGAGGCAAGAGCCAGTACCGTAGCAACTATAGCGAAGAACATAACGACAGCAACTTTTTTCATAACCAGACGATCTCCTTACTCTGAATATTTCTACTCATCGGAGAGAACAACCAGAACAGAGTCCTTCTCAACCGTATCCCCTTCTTTAGTCCTTATTTCCTTTATGCTACCCGAAGCAGAGGCCTTAAGCTCGCTTTCCATCTTCATCGCTTCAACCACTATGACGCTGTCCCCAACCTCGACGCTGTCTCCCTGTTTCTTGAGGATCTTCACCACCCTGCTGTGCATAGGCGCCGTTATGTTAAGACTCCCCGTGCCTTCTGCCTGGGAAGCGTCCCTTCCGGAAACGGCTTCCAGTTCGTAGAGATCGCCTTCGTGGAAAATCTGTATTTTCTTTCCTTCCCTGAATATCCCCACGGTGATGCTCTTGTTGTCAACAAGGATCGAATAGGTGCTTTCGTCTATACGCAGAAATTCCAATTCCTTCTGCTCATCGTCTATGCTGAAAAGGCTCAGTCCTTCCTTCTCTTCGAAACCTACCCTGTAGGTTTTGTTTCCCAGTTTGAAAGTATAAGTCATAACAGCGGATTCCCGGATACGCCGACCCTCCTGGCAAAAAGCTTCCAGCTCGAAGAAGCGGCGGTTTTCCCCTGCACAACCTGGTTCGAGCCACCATTCATGGCGACGGCGGCGGCCATGAGTATAACTTCAGGATCGGATTCCTCGGGCACCAGAAGTTCTGGATGTCTTTCTATAAAGCCTGTGTCAATCTGCGCCTTGCGGAACTCCGGATCCCGCATCATTCTGATCAGAAATCCAAGATTGGTTCTCACTCCCAGAACCACGTATTCCCTCAGCGCGGAAAGCATCCTGTCTACCGCATCCTCCCGGGAATTTCCCCAGACGACAAGCTTTGAGAGCATCGGATCGTAAAAAGACGTTATCTCGCAGCCGCTGTAGACGGATGAATCATCCCTCACTCCCGGACCGCTGGGAGCTCGGACGTAGTGAAGGGGTCCTGGCGAGGGAAGAAAATTGGTGGCGGGGTCCTCCGCGTAAACCCTGCATTCAAGAGCATGCCCCTGCATTTTTATGGCAGACTGCTTGAAAGGCAGTTTTTCCCCCGAAGCTATCCTTATCATCCATTTCACTATATCGATTCCCGTGATCATTTCCGTGACCGGGTGCTCGACCTGCACCCTAGTGTTCATCTCCAGAAAATAGAAATTCTCCTCCTGGTCCATTATGAACTCGACCGTGCCGGCCCCGCAATAGTCAACCGCTTTTGCTATGCGAAGTGCGACTTCGCACATGTTTTTTCTCGTTTTCTGGCTTATGAATCCCGAGGGAGCTTCCTCTATCACCTTCTGGTGGCGTCTCTGTATCGAGCATTCGCGCTCGAACAGATGCAGCAGGTTTCCGTGCCTGTCTCCGAGAACCTGGACTTCGACGTGTCTCGGTTTCTGAACGAATTTTTCTATGAATACGGAATCGTCTCCGAAAGAGGAGAACGCCTCGCTCCTGGCCATACGAAGGGACGATTCGAATTCCTCCTTGGAATTAACGAGTCTCATCCCCTTTCCGCCCCCGCCCGCAGAAGCCTTTATCATCACCGGGTAGCCGATTTTCTTCGCCACCCTGGAAGCTTCAACATCCGATACGGCTCCCTCGGACCCGGGAACAAGTGGCAGGTTCGCTTCTCTGGCTATCTTCCTCGCGGTTACTTTATCCCCCATAAGCCTTATCGCTTCCGCGGAAGGCCCTATGAAAACCACGCCCTCTTTCTCGCACAGCTCGGCGAAAGAATCGTTTTCGGAAAGAAATCCGAACCCCGGGTGTATTGCTTCGGCCCCGGACTTCTTGGCGGCCGCAACTACCTTCTCCCCGACCAGGTAGCTCTCAGAGGGTTTCGACGCTCCTATATGGTAAGCCTCATCCGCGAGCATAACGTGAAGAGCGTCTCTGTCAGCGTCCGAATAAACTGCCACCGTAGCGATTCCAAGTTCCCGGCACGCCCTGATGATTCTTACCGCTATCTCTCCCCTGTTTGCTATCAGTATTTTTTTGAACATTTTCTCACCCGACCGCTCAGAGGGGAATGTTCCCGTGCTTTTTCGGCGGAAGCGTCTGTCTTTTTCCGTTCAGCATCTCAAGCGCCGCTATCACTCTGGGTCTCGTGTCCTCGGGTTTTATGACCTCGTCTATGTAACCCAGGCTCGCAGCGCGGTAAGGATTCGCGAAATTCTTCTTGTACTCCTCAATAAGCCTGATTCTCTCTGTGTCCGGGTCGTCCGCAGCGGCTATTTCCCCCCGGGAAATTATGTTTACGGCCCCGTCAGGTCCCATGACCGCGATTTCCGCAGTGGGATAGGCAAGGTTCACGTCTCCTCTTATATGTTTCGAGGACATGACGTCGTAAGCGCCTCCGTAGGCTTTTCTGGTTATCACGGTAATTCTCGGAACCGTTGCCTCGCAGTAGGCGTAAAGCAGTTTCGCGCCGTGCCTTATGATTCCTCCCCACTCCTGCGAGGTTCCCGGGAGAAAACCCGGTACGTCGACAAAGGTAAGGAGAGGGATATTGAAAGCATCGCAGAACCTTACGAATCTGGCAGCCTTAACCGAAGCGTCTATGTCAAGACATCCCGCAAGCACCTTGGGCTGGTTTCCAACCACGCCGACCGGCTGCCCGTTCATCCTCGCGAACCCTATCACTATGTTCTTTGCGTAGTGCTCTTGCACCTCAAAGAAATACGAATGGTCGACTATGGGGCGAACCACATCCAGTATGTCATAAGGCTTGTTGGGGTTATCGGGGATAAGCCCGCGAAGGCTCGTCTCTTTTCTGTCCGCGGGGTCATCACAGGGAATAACCGGCGGATCCTCCATGTTGTTCGAGGGAAGAAAACCGAGGAGTTCCTTTATTATCTCTATTGAGTCGTCGTCATCCTCCGAGGCGAAATGCGCGACGCCACTTACAGAATTGTGAACCATGGCGCCGCCGAGTTCTTCTGAGGAGACCTCTTCATGGGTAACGGTCTTGATCACGTCGGGGCCCGTAACGAACATGTAGCTTGTGTCTTTCGACATGATCGTAAAATCGTTCATTACCGGGGAGTAAACTGCGCCCCCGGCGCACGGACCCATGATCGCGGATATTTGAGGTATGACCCCCGAGGAAATCACATTTCGAAGAAATATCTCTCCGTACGCACCGAGACTCTTTACCCCTTCCTGAATCCTCGCCCCGCCGGAATCGTTAAGTCCAATGATCGGCGCTCCGGTGGAAAGCGCAAGATCCATTATCTTGCACATCTTCTTTCCCTGTTCGAGACCCAGAGAACCGCCGAAAACCGTGAAATCCTGAGCGTAGACAAACACCTGGCGTCCCTCAATCTTTCCGTAGCCCGTAACCACGCCGTCGCCGAGGATTCTCTTTTTTTCCATGCCGAAGTCCGTGCAGCCGTGCAGGACAAACTTGTCAAGTTCAACGAAAGTATCCCTGTCAAGAAGTTCGGCTATTCGCTCGCGGGCCGTGTGTTTGCCGGAATCATGCTGTCTTTTGATTCTGGCTTCCCCGCCACCCAGATTTGCCTCTTTTTCCTTATCTTCAAGAATTTTGACTTTTTCTTTCATCGGATGTACTCCAGACCCACTCACAGTTAAAAACGGATCAGTGAATCATAACACGCAGAGGCGCCGTTTCAAGGTTCTGAGGCGCAAAGAGCCTCGAACAGAGCATGGACTTGGGCACGCAGGCTCTCCATGCCGGAGGAGTTTTTTATCAGAAAATCGGCCTGAGCGGCCTTCTCCTCTTCGGGCATCTGGGAGTCCATGCGGCGGCGGATTTCCTCAGGCGACATGCCGTCACGGACAGCCACTCTGCGCTCCCTCAATTCCTCGGGACACGTAACTACCACCAGACCGTCGATTAACTCATCAAGATCACCGCCTCCGCGATCTATAAGCGACGCCTCAACAAACACAATCGGTTCGCCGCCTCGGGCAGATATCTTCTCCTTTATCCGCTCAAGAATCCTCGGGTGGGTTATCCGGTTAAGCCGCTTGCGGTCCCGCTCGTTTGCAAACACCACTTCGGCAAGGGCGCCGCGGTCAAGCGTCCCGTCCGCGCAGAGAACCTCCCGTCCAAAACAGTCGACGATTTCCGAAAGCGCGGGCTCTCCGGGCCGCACGATTTCCCTCGCCACCTCGTCCGCATCCACGGTGAACGCCCCGAACTCGCGCAGCATCCCCGCCACAGTCGATTTTCCCGAACCTATATTTCCTGTAAGCCCGTATATCTTCATCTTCAGGCAATGCGGGAGCCTATAAAGTCAATTGCCCTCGCGAGGCGCAGCGCTACGGTGTCTTTGCCCAGTATCTCAACAACATCGAAGATCCCGGGACTCTTCGTCGAACCGGTAAGGGCAACCCTGGCGGGCTGAGCTATTTTCCCGAGCCCAAGGCCAGTTCGCTGCATCACGCGCTCGAAACCCCCGTGAATATTATCATGGGAAAAATCCTCTACGCCGGAGAGTTCCTCGGCCAGAAGCATGAAAATCTCGCCGTTTTTCTCCACTAAAAACTTCTCGGCTGCCTTTTCGTCGTACTCGAAATCGTCGGTGAAAAAGTAAAGGGACTGATCCACTATTGCGTTAAGAGTCTCTGAGCGCTCGCGCATCTGCGCAACTATTTTACAAAGCCGCTCGGAAGACGGCCGGGGAAGTCCCTTTTGCGTGATAAGAGGAACTATTTTCTCTGATATACTCTCCTCGGGCAGGTCCCTTAAGTATTTTCCGTTAAGCCAGAGAAATTTCTGAGGGTCAAACACCGAGGGAGATTTTCCGACGCCTTTCAGGCTGAATTTTTCAACAAGCTCCTGCTTTGTGAAGATCTCCTGATCCCCAAAAGACCAGCCCAGCCTAACGAGATAATTAAGCACCGCTTCCGGAAGATACCCGCGCAGTCGGTACTCCGTAACGGATTCCGCCCCGTGGCGCTTTGAGAGCTTTTTCCCGTCCGCGCCGAGTATCATCGGAACATGGGCGAGCTTTGGCTTTGAGAAGCCGAGCGCTTCGGCTATCAGTATCTGCCTCGGGGCGTTTATTATGTGATCATCGCCCCTTATGACGTGAGATATATCCATCTGCGCGTCATCAACCGCCGCGGCGAAGTTGTAGGTCGGAAATCCGTCGGCTTTCAGTATCACAAAGTCTTCTATTTCAGAAGAGTCAAAAACTATCCCGCCGCGGACAAGGTCCTCAACGGGAATCTTCTCTCCGGGGAGCACAGAAAGCCTTACGGCGTAAGGTTTTCCAGGGGCCGCGCCGACCTGCGACCACTCCCTTCTGTACCTGAAGACCTCTCCTTTCTCCCTGGCCTCTTCCCTTCTCCTCCCGAGTTCCTCTGCGGTAACGTAGCATCTGTAGGCCTTCTCCTCGTCAATGAGCCGCTCGGCAAGCCGACCGTAATCGGCAAGCCGCTCTGACTGCCGGACGATTTCCCCCTGCCACTTGAGCCCGAGCCACTTAAGAGATTCGATAATCTGCCGCTCGAATTTCTCCTCGGAGCGCGCGCAGTCGGTATCCTCGATTCTGAGCAGGAAATCTCCGCCGAGACTCGCGGAAAAAAGCCAGTTGAAAATTGCGGTGCGGGCCGCTCCCACATGAAGAGCACCCGTGGGGCTGGGAGCGAATCTTGTTACGATCTTCACGAATACTATTTTACACGCCGGAGCGACAAAAAAAGAAATGCCGCCGAAGGGTTTGGGGATCCTTCCCAGTGGATTGTATAATAGCTGCTATGAGAATATGTTCGCTTCTTCCCAGTTCAACCGAGATAGTGTTTGCCCTCGGACTTGAGGAGGACCTGGTCGCAGTAACCCACGAATGCGATTATCCGCCCCGAGCACGCAGCAAGCCCGTGGTCGTAAACAGCATCCTCAAGGAAAAGGGAAAGCTCTCAAGCGCGCACATAGACGAACATGTAAGCCGAAGCCGCCTGGAGGGAAAAAGCGTCTACCTGATCGACTCGGAGCGCCTCAGAGAGATAAAGCCGGATCTTATCATAACCCAGGGGCTCTGCGATGTCTGCGCCGTATCCGAAAACGAGGTAACGGAAGTCTGCGAGATTCTTGAGGGAAGCCCCGAAATACTGTCTCTCGAGCCCTCCACCGTCGGGGAGGTGATGGATTCCATACTGCTTCTGGGAGAAGTCACCGGAACCAAGGAAAAGGCCTCGCAGATCGTAGATGGTCTTCGCAAAAGAATCGAGAGCGTCGAGAAAAAGCTCTCAGGAGAAAGGTACCGACCGGGGGTTTTCTGCCTTGAGTGGCTCGACCCTCCCTACGCCGCCGGGCACTGGGTGCCGGAGATGGTAAAGACGGCAGGGGGAGAACCGCTAATCTCAAGGGCTGGAGAACCTTCGTTTAAAACAACCTGGGATGAGATACTCGAGTCATCGCCTGACTACCTGATCCTGATGCCCTGCGGGTTCGACGTAGAGAAAACGCTTGACGGGATAGAGGATGTGACAAGCGAGGTAAGGCAATGGCACGCATTGCGCGCGGTAAAAAAAGGTCACTGCTACATCGTGGACGCCAACTCTTATTTCAGCAGACCGTCACCCCGGATCGTCGACGGAATTGAATTGCTGGCAAGAATAATCCACTCCGACATATTCACGCAACAACCGAAGGCTAACTCGGTTCTAAACGTGAAAAATCATTTCTATCTGCAGACTTTCCTCGGTTAGGATTTCGGAGCCTGAAAAGGATCCGCTTCAACCGGGGCAACACCAGAATCCGAAGGAGCCTCAGCACTCGTAGATGTTACCGCGGACTGAAAAGGGTCCACCTCCCCCGAGGGAGCATCGGAATCTGAAGGAATTTCGGCGCTTGCAGGTGCTACCGCAGACTGAAAAGGATCTACATCTCCTTTTCCATTTGACATAAGAAACACCCCTATGATTAAAAATATTGAACTGCTGGGGAGTGCAACCTACCCACACATATTCACGCAACAACCGAAGGCCAACTCGGTTCTAAACGTGAAAAATCATTTCCACCTGCAGGCTTTTCTCGGTTATTGCGGGGCCTGAAAAGGGTCCGCTTCTCCTGAGGGAGCTGCGGGAGCTGCGGCGCTCGCCTCCTGAGGCGCCGCCTGTGCGGACTGAAAAGGATCCGCATCGCTCTGGGGCTCCTGGGGTTCAGGCGGAGCGGGTGGTTCGGCAGCCTGCTGTCCACCTCCTCCTCCTTCGTTTAACATAAGGACTATCCCTATGATAAGAATTACGATAGCTAACAGCACCAACTCATTACCTTGTATTGTCATGAGACTATCTATCCTCCTGATACTCTTTATACTACTATGCCGGAACCACGAACCTAAAGTCCGCAATAAATCCTATTTTTAATGATACTGATTGATTAAACAGTATGTCAAGCATATTTTCAACGCCTCAAACAACATATGACACGCTTGAGCAGGATGCTGAGCTGCAAATAGCGCTCTCCCAAATTCTCTACGGCTGCGTACCGCACGCAACAGCAGAGGAATGCTTGATGATTTTCAAGGAAAGCCCGGAAAAAGTCGCCGCGCTTGCCGATATCCGGAAAGTATCAACCCGGTTTTTCGCGGTCGAAAAAGAGGAATTTCCCTCGGTCGCCATGGAAATAAGGATAACGACTGGAAAAGATCTGCGGCTCAAATACGAGTACTTCTTCCTCACCGAGTCCTCGGAGGAAACTTTTTTTCTGTCCACCCTAGTAAAATTAAGAAAGTACTCCCTTATTTTTCTCTGCGACGAGACGCATCAATCGGTCACAGCGGAGATGACCGAAGCCGAGATGGAGCTGCTTAACGAGGCTTTTTCTTCAATTGGCGAGAGTTTGACAAAGCCGAGGCTTTAAACTATCATTGCGCTAACCGCTTCGGAGAGAGATTCTGCATTGAAGTACGTAAAAATCATAGGAACCGGTTCTTCGGTTCCCGATGCCATACTTTCCAATTCAGACCTGGAAAACATGGTCGATACTTCCGACGAGTGGATTACTGCCAGAACAGGAATAAAGGAACGCAGAATCGCGGATGAGGATACCGCTTCTTCTGATATCGCTTTTGAAGCTGCCGAAAAAGCCCTGAAGGCGGCAAGCGTAAACCCAAGCGATCTTGACGTAATCATAGTCGGAACCATCACCCCCGATTTCCTTTTTCCTTCAACAGGCTGCGTGTTACAAAGCCTCCTGGGAGCAAAAAACGCCTATGCTTTTGATCTTATGGCCGGCTGTTCCGGGTTTCTTTACACGCTTCACGTAGCCGAGGGAATAATAAAATCGGGCGGCGCAGAGAAAATTCTCGTGATAGGGGTCGATACTCTCTCGAAGGTCACCGACTTCGAGGATCGTTCAACCTGCATACTTTTCGGTGACGGGGCGGGCGCCGCGGTTCTCACCGCCTCTGACGAACCGGGAATTCTCTCATCCATCCTCAATTCGGACGGAAACCACTGGGACCTTCTCTATGTCCCGGCGGGAGGTTCTAGAACGCCGATTGACGAAGAAGTGCTTAAGAGCAGGGAGCAGTACATAAAGATGGAGGGAAACGATGTTTTCAAAGTCGCAGTCAAGAGCATGGAGTCGGCAACCGCAGATGCTATCGCCAAGGCAAATATCTCTCCCGAAGACATCGACCTCTTCGTCCCGCACCAGGCAAACAACAGGATTTTGGAAGCAGTGAGGAAAAGACTTAATTTCCCGGAGGAAAAAGTGTTCGCAAACCTCGATAAATACGGAAACACCTCCGGGGCATCCATTCCGCTTGCCCTCGACGAAGCCGTTCGCCAAGGAAAGGTAAAAGAGGGAAATCTGGTGCTGTTCGCCGCTTTCGGAGCCGGTTTTACCTGGGGAGCTTCAGTGGTAAAACTCTGAAGACCTTCGCCGACTCCACACCCTGTTTACCCAAGACGTAACTTTTTTTCTTCACGGAAAAACGCAGAACATGACTCTTTCCTCAATCCCAGAGCTTGCAAACATCGTCCTGCCGGCGTTTCTTGTAATCGCCGCGGGCTTTCTCTTCAGCAGGACGAAAAAAATAGACATATCCTCGATCAACGATCTTGTGGTCTACGTGACCACGCCGTGTTTGATAATCTCGTCTCTCTCGGATTTCACGATGGACCCGTCTGTGACGGCAAAGCTGTTTCTCTCGATATCGGCAGTCATTTTCTCTACCATAATAATCGGCGGAGCGCTTACGAAAGCGTTTCGGCTTGACTCGAGGATATATCTGCCTCCCGTGGTTTTCGCGAACACGGGAAACCTGGGACTTCCTCTTTGTCTTTTCGCGTTCGGACAGTATGGGTTCAACATCGCGATACTCTGTGTCGTTTCGACCATGCTGCTTCACTACACGGTAGGAATCCTGATTCTCGGATCCGGAAAGAATCATCTGCGCGAGATATTCAGGCTTCCCCTGATATACGCCACCGTAGCCGGAATAATCATAAACTCGGTCGGCTTTCAGGTCCCGGTAGTTATCGAAAGGCCCGTAGCCCTTCTCGGGGATATCACCATACCCGCGATGCTCTTCTCACTAGGATACAAACTCTCTGAAATGAAGATCTCCAGGCTCTGGCTTTCCTTTTTCTTCGGCTCCGCCAGAATATTTCTCGGCGTAATCCTCGGAGCGCTGTTCGTAAACCTGTTCGGCCTCAAGGGAGTGGAGGCGAAAGTGGTTATCTTGGAGTGCGCAATGCCTCCGGCGGTTTTTAACTTCGTGCTCGCGGAGAAATACGGCAGGGACTCCGAGACGGTCGCGTCAATAATAGTGGCCGGAACGGCAGTTTCCCTTCTGGTTCTTCCGTTCGTTATTTCGTATCTGGTAAACCAGTGAGGATCAGCGGGTTATATCTCTGAGGGTAAGCCCCTCATCCCTAAGGTAGGGCATGAGGCCTTTTTTGGTGATCGTTCTCAGCGCGCGGGCAGAAATTCTTACTCTCACGTACCTGTCTAGCTCGGGAATGTAGATTCTTTTCCAGTGGAGGTTCGGATTCTGGCGTCTTTTAACGTGGTTGTTCGCGTGGGAGACGTTGTTTCCGAAAAGGGGTTTTTTTCCTGTTATAGCGCAACGGCGGGCCATCGTGATTTCCTCTGACTACTTGGTCTCCTTAAAGACGACGTGCTTTCTTATCACCGGGTCGTACTTTTTCAATTCAAGACGGTCCGGAGTATTCATCTTGTTTTTCTTCGTATAGTAGATGTAAGGACTCTCGGTGCTCTTCATCTTGACAAGTACTCTGTTTAACGACTTTCCCATTGCAACCCCCGAAAAAGTGAATGGTTATTATCCACGAAAAAAAACTGTTTTCAAGAAAAATTTTAAATTTCTTTGGGGATCAGTGATCGTAGCAGTATTTCCTGCAAAGCCTGAAATTGCGCAGGTGGCCGGAAATCATGAGAAAAGCGCCTATAAAAGTAAAGACGTATTCCTGGTAGCCCGTAGCCAAAAATGCTCCTGCCAGAAGGAAGCCCAGTCCCAAGATTCCCAGCATTACCACGTTGAAATCCCTGTGGCGTCTGCAGCCGAGAAATATGGCGACCACGCTTGCGGGAATGACCAGAAAGAGCAGCAACTCATGGAAAGACTCTTCAAATATAAATGTCGAACTCAGGACCGGAAGCAGTATGAGCGCCACCGGCGTCAGAAGACAATGGACGACGCAGAGACCCGCAAGGGATATCGAAGTGTAATCGGTGAGCCTCTGAATTCTTAGCTGGTTCATCGTACTGTTAAGCTGCCTCCGCGCACTTCATGCACTGGCCGAAAAGCTGTACGGAATGATCCTTCACTCTGAACCCCTGCTTTTCAACCGAAGCGTAATCAAAACTCTCCACCGGACACTCGGGGAAATCGAAAACCCCCCTGCAGTCAACGCACACCATGTGATGAACGTGCTCGCCTCGGGAGAACGCGTAACCGTGACCGCCGTCGGGAAAATGAAGGCGCTTTACGAGGCCCAGGTCCTCGAAAATTTCAAGGGTTCTGTAGATGGTGGCAAGCCCCGTGGTGCCGAGCATCTTCTTCACCTCGTCGTGTATTTCGCCGACCGAAAGCGATTTTCGGCTCGTGCGAAGAACATGAACGACAGCTAGGCGCTGCACAGTGGATTTGAGCCCTTTTTCCCGCAGAATCTCTCTGGCATAGGATTCCTGAGTGGATTCAAAATTTTTCTTCATGAGGATTTTAAATGAGAATGATTTTCAATTAGCTCTTATTTTAATCAGTTGTTGTGAACCGTCAAGGGCAAAGACCTGAGTTGAAAATACATGGGCGGAAGGCAAAAAAGGCGCTTCCCGAGGCCAGTTCCCAGCAATCACTTGGCTATAATGCCACCGTCTATTGAAAGCATTGAGCCAGTGTTGAACATGACCTTATCATCGCAGAGAAACAGAACCGCTTCAGCTATTTCGTACGGGTCGGCCAGCCGTTCCATGGGGTGAAGCGACTCCATAAAAGCCTGGGCCGCTTCGGCGTCTTCGGCTCTCTCAAGATAGGAATCGAACATTGGCGTCCAAACCCCGCCGGGACAGACAGCGTTTATCCTAAGCCCCTTGTCCGCGTACTCAAGGGCCATGCTTCTTGTTAACTGAACAAGGGCCCCCTTGGATGCCGAGTAGGCCGAAAGTCCCGCGAAACCCTTTAACCCGAGAACAGAAGAGTTATTGACGATAAAACCTCTCCCCGCAGAAATCATGTGAGGAATCGCGTATTTGCACATCATGAACGCTCCCTTCACGTTTATGTCGAAAATCTGCTGGAACCTTTCGGTCTCGACTTCATGAAGGGGACCGGAGAAAATGATGCCGGCATTGTTAAAAAGAATGTCGATCTTTCCGTGCTCGCGAAAAGCGGTCTCCACGGTGGCTGCGCAGTCGCTCTCGACTGAAACGTCACAGACCTCGTATCCTATAGAAAGTCCTTCTTCCTCCGCCCTGCCGCATAGCTCTTTCAGCTTCTCTTCCCTTCTTCCGGCAATCAGAACCTTGGCCCCGTTTCGCGCCAGCAAAAGTGCCGTCGCTTCACCGATTCCCGTTCCTCCACCGGTAATAATTGCCGAGCGTCCTTTAAATCTCATCACAGACTCCGCGAAAACATCCCCTCTAACAAATCAAAAATTTACTGGAAAACCGCAAGCAGCACTCCTGCCGCTACGGCCGAACCCACGACCCCTGCCACGTTCGGACCCATGGCGTGCATCAAAAGCACATTCTGGGGATCTTCCCTGGCCCCCATATCCTGAGAGACGCGTGCGGCCATCGGAACCGCCGAAACCCCCGCCGAACCGATCAGGGGATTGATCTTGGTTTCTGAGAAAACATTCATAAGCTTGGCCATCAACACCCCGGAGGCCGTGCCTATGCAGAAAGCCACGATCCCCAGAAGAAGTATGCCTAGAGTCTCTAGGGAGAGAAATTCGGAGGCCAGAAGCTGCGAGCCGACTCCGAGGCCGAGGAATATCGTAACGATGTTGATAAGCGCGTTTCTCGTCGTATCCGAGAGCCGGTCGACCACTCCGCACTCCCTCATCAGGTTGCCGAAAGCGAAAAAGCCTATTAGAGGCGCCGCGGACGGGAGAAAAAGAAGGCAGAGGGTAAGGGCAATCAGCGGAAACATTATTCTTTCTCTCTTCGCCACCGGACGAAGCTGGCTCATCCTTATTCTTCTCTCTTCAGGGGAAGTGAGAGCTTTCATTATCGGGGGCTGGATTATCGGCACGAGAGCCATGTAGGAATACGCGGCGACCGAGACCGCGCCGAGGAGCCTCGGGGAGAGCTGCGAAGAAATGTAAATAGAGGTCGGTCCGTCCGCTGACCCTATTATTCCTATTGACGCCGCATCTTTCAGGGAAAAATCGATCCCGGGCACGTACTGGGCAAGCACGAGCGCGCCGAGCAATGTCGAGAAAATGCCGAACTGCGCAGCGCCTCCCAGAAGAACCGTCTTAGGGTTGGCCAGAAGCGGGCCGAAATCGGTAAGCGCCCCCACTCCCATGAATATCAGAAGGGGGAAAATACCGGTCTTTATGCCGACATCGTACACGTAGTAAAGTACCCCGCCGGGATCGTTTATCCCCGCAAGCGGAATGTTGGCCAATATGCACCCGAAAGCTATCGTAACCAGAAGAAGAGGTTCGAATTTCTTCGCAATCCCCAAGTAGAGAAGAAGGAATCCCACCAGAATCATCAAAAACATCCCGAATCCGTTAACCCAAGAAATTGCGTTGCCCGCAATAAACCCGTAGATGCCGGTACTGGTAGCAACGTTTTTCAAAAGCTGGGAAAAAGATGCAAGCTCGTCGGGTTGCTCCGCGACGGTTGCCGCGTCGCTTACCGTCTCCCCGAGACAGTCGGGTGCCCCGGTGAACATTCCCAGGGAAAACGCAAGGACTGCGAAAATAAGTATGAGTTTTTTCATGCGCTCAAGAGGGAAGAATGGTGAGGATAAGCTGACCCGTTTCTACTACCTGTCCCTGTTCGACCTCGATGGACACCACTTCCCCGTCGCACGGAGAGGCAACCGGAGTTTCCATCTTCATGGCTTCAAGCATGATCAGCGTCTGATTTTCCTTTATCTTTTCCCCCGCGCCGACCAGCACCCTGTACACATTGCCGGGCACGCTCGCCGTAACGGCCACAACATCGGGAGAATCTTCATCCATCGCAGAGGATGTCTTAGGCGCGGGAGCTTCCGTTACCGAGGCAACTTCCGAAGTTCCTTCCTTTACGGTCACATTGTAGCTTCTCCCGTCAACCGTAATGACGAAGTTTTCCCCCGTACCGGACACCTTCGACGCTACGCTCGTACCGAGACCGCGTCCCTGCTGAGGCTGCTCTTCAGGCTTGTCTTTTCTTACGTTGACGCTGAAATTCCCCTTGAGAAAGTCAAGGCCCTTGTTTCCGCCCTGGGTCTGAAGCGCCCCGACTATGAATATGTTTTCCTCGGTGACGGGAAGGCCTTCTTTTTCGAGAATATCGGTTGCCTTCGGAATGCCGGGCTCAAGTATGTCGAGCGGGTCGCCATCAAAGCGGGGCTTGCCCATCTGCTCTTCCGCTATCACCACGACCTCGGGGTCTGGCTCGACGGGCGTGCGTCCGAAATAGCCGAGCACCATGTTCCCGTAACCGTCAGTGATCTTCTTCCAGGTCCCCTGGGTGACGTTGGCGTAGGCCTGCTGGAAATAGAACTGGGAAACCGGGGTAACCGATGTTCCGAATCCTCCCTTCGCGACGCATTCGCTCATAGCCTCTATAACCTGCGGGTAAAGATCGAGGGTGCCCGTGTCTCTCATCATCATGGTGTTTGCGGTAAGCGCTCCGCCGGGCATCGGAGAGAGAAGAACCTCCGAAGAAACCCGAAGAGCTTCGGGAGGGAAATAATAGCCGGACATGCATTCCCTGAACACGGAATTTGCCTCGAGAACCTTGTTTATGTCCACATCCAACGTGTATTCCGTCCCCTTAAGGGCGTTCCACATGGATATAAGGTCGGGCTGGGAAGTTCCCCCGGAAACGGGGGCTCTGGCGACGCAGATTCCGTCGCACCCGCCGTTTATGGCGGCCATGTACTGATTGACTCCCTGAGCGGCCGTCTCATGGGTGTGCACCCAGAGAATGACGTTCTCTCCGACGAGCTTTCTTGCGGCCTTGACGGTCTCGTAAATCTTTTGGGGATTCGAGGTTCCGGAAGCGTCCTTGAAGCATATGGAATCGTAGGGAAGCCCCGAATCAAGTATTTTCCTCAGCCTGTCTATATAGAAATCCACGTCGTGGGCTCCTTCGCAGCCTGGAGGAAGCTCCATGAGCGTTACCACGGCCTGGTGGTGCAGGCCCGCATTTCTTATGCACTGACCCGAGTACTCGAGGTTTCTTACGTCGTTTAAGGCGTCGAAGTTTCTTATGTGAGTTATGCCATGTTTTTTGAACATCCTGGCGTGGAGATCTATCATGTCCTTGGGCTGCTGGGACAGGGCAACAACATTGATCCCCCTTGCAAGGGTCTGCAGGTTGGCATCCGGGCCCGCTGCCTCCCGGAAGCGGTCCATCATATCAAAAGCGGACTCCCCGCAGTAGAGAAACAGGCTCTGGAACCTGGCTCCCCCGCCAGCCTCAAAATGGGTTATCCCGGCTTCCCTAGCGGCTTCGACAGCCGGGATGAAGTCTTCTGTAAGCACCCTCGCGCCGAAAACGGACTGAAACCCGTCGCGAAAGGATGTATCCTGAAATAATATTTTTTTCATGACAAGACCCTGAGATTTTCAAGATCTAGCCGTCGCCGGCATGCTTCGCCTTGTAGGCCGCAACTGCCGCGGCTATGACTGGAATGACGTCCCTTCTGGATTTTTTGGACGCCCCGGGGTCCGAGGGCGCATGCATGTCGCTGTCTTTAAAAAGCTTCGCAGACAGCATCACGCTTATCATCAATACAAGCAGAAAAACATATACTATGGACATACCAATGACCATGAGTTTTACGCCTTCAAGGATCATAGTGGACGAAGAATCTCAAAAACCGTTTGAATTTGATGGGTATCAATTATTTACAAGAACTTGTTTGTTGTCAATCTGCGGCGAAACCTCCGGGGTCGCGCCCGCATCGCGGATTCCCGAGTTCCCTGTTTTCCCTTGACCTTCAAATCCTTACGTGTTATTCTGACCCCCCACTATGAAAAGGACTTATCAACCGCACGTAAAAAAGAGGCTCAGAACGCACGGCTTCCGCGCCAGGCTGAGCACAAGGGGAGGCAGAAGCATACTTAGGAGAAGGACTGCCAAGGGAAGATACGTTCTCACAGTTGGGAGATGGAAAAAGTAGCGTTTGAGTCCGACAACTCGTTTCCCTCAAAATTCAAGATAAAAACATCCCGCGACTTTCGCAACATACTCTCAGAAGGCACTAAAACCCACTCGCAAAACTTCATACTCTACGCAAAGCCAAACCCTCTTGGGTTTCCCCGACTAGGAGTGTCCGTGGGCAAAAAAGCGTCGGCAAGTTCCGTCAGGAGAAACAGGATGAAAAGGATGCTGAGGGAAGTTTTCAGGAGGAACAAGCCCGTGTTTTCCTCAAACGATGTGGTGTTCGTAATAAAGAACGATGTATCGGGCAAGAAGTTCTCTGAGCTTTGCTCGGAGATAAAAAAACTCGCAGGACGCATCAAATGAAAGAAAACCCCGCAGTCAGGTTCCTTGTTTTTCTGGTAAGAGGCTACCAGAGAACCATTTCTCCCCTGCTCCCAAAAACCTGCAGGTTCTACCCCAGCTGCTCTGAGTATTCAATTGAAGCCCTCAGGGAACACGGAGCTTTCAGGGGAACCTGGATGACCATAAGAAGAATACTGCAATGTCATCCGCTAAGCGCGGGGGGATATGACCCCGTAAGAAAGAAAAACGATGAAATGCCGTAAATTCGTAATTTTACGTCACATTATGCGACTATTCGCCGTCTTTACTCGCTTTTAGTATTGCTCGATTCAAAATCGCTTGGTTCAAAAATGATTACATGCAGATCGTTCAGACTACCAAACGCCTTCTCAATATGTAAGCGCACTTCGCTCCATTGAAGACCGCCAAGTCCGCAACCAAGCGGTGGGATAGCGATTGACCGGATTTTTCGTTCTCTGATCTCCTCCGCAAGCGCTTCCAGCCCGGCTTTTATATCTTCGATCCGGCTATTGCCACGCCAGTGCCTCTTGGTCGGGAAATTGATGATATATCTTGGATCACATTTGGAGTCAAAAAGTGGAAGTTGGCTTGTTTCTATCTCGGTAACAAACATACGACCAGGGCGAACCTCGCCACGCCTGCATGCCTCGGTGTAGTAATAAAAATTCTTCGGAAACACCTTCTTGAACTGGAGTGCAATACCACGTCCCATGACCCCTACACAGTTCACCGAGTTGACCAGAGCCTCTACCCTTTCCTCGCATATGTCGCCATTCTTGAACTCAATTGCCACTGAACTGTTCTCCTTGCCTATATGATACCTAATAATACCAACTCGTTTTAATCTCAACATTTGGCTGATAACTGGCCATTCGTAACATTTTAATCACCTGTCTTTGAAATTGGCGCGAAACCACGCCAACTCGCTGGATCAAGTGCCACGGGAACAACTCCTCAACCAGAAATTCTGCCTGCTTACCTTCCTTGCATTCGCTCCAATACTTAGCCTGAACGGCATTCCAATCGATTCGACCCAGTTGTGTCAAGTCGCAAAAATCCTCAAAATTCCAGGAGCCCGCATTAGACAAAGTAAAAGCCCACTTCCGGTTGTTTTTGTCAGCCCATGCAATAGTATCATAAAGATCTGCCTCCAAGTGAACAATCGGCTCCTGTCCACCTTGATATGTAAGATCCCAGTGTTTCTTGTAGATCAAGTAAAGCATAATAGACCTAGGGCAGAAATAAAAAGGCACGCAACCTCCAACTCGAAGGCTAGATCGACTTTTCAACTTGTTTCTCGAACGTCTCAACTTTATGCTTGTCATGCCTATAGTTGTTCCTGCTAAATTTCGTTGCTCAACTTCTGCATCACACAAGAGGCACCTCTGAGCAATAATCGAAGGTAGCCGGTCAACATGAACGATGTGATAAATCTTCGGATTCTTGGGTGGTGGCATTCTCAGGAATTCTCGCTCCCCTACATCTATATTATAATCGAAATTGGATTGTTGAGTTTATTTAAATATCAACCTCTTTGCCGTTACCGATCAATGCGTTAATACAATTTTACACTCATCGAGATTTGCACAACGTCACCAACAACTAGACACGAGGAATTTTCAATTTACTTTCTAAAACTCCTATCTTCCCTAGTTTGGGCCTAAAATACGAGAATCAGATCACTTCTGAAAACAGTACCAAGAATTCCCCAGCTTCAGCATTTCCTTGGGGAATCGATTGTAGCTTTGCTCTAGCACTAACACACTTGAAAAATATCCAATTGGCAAACCTGGCTTGCCTGACAATAGGACAAAAAACCCCTATTCCTATTAAAACTTATCGTGTATCATTGCTCCCATGAATTCTTACTCTTTGGTTTCCTGCTACATGCTAGAACTACGCACAGAAAACGGGAGCAGTCTCACAGGTGTCTCGCAGAAATCACGATAGCGCCCCACATCCTCAATAAAGCCCTAAGAAACAACACATGAACAGCGACCTCAAGAGAAACTACATTTTATTTCTGGTATTGTCGGTACTGGTAATCGTCGGTTACTCGGCGTTTTTCGCAGAAGCCCCCAAGGAAAAGCAGCCCGCAAAAACAGATCGGCCCGCGTCGGCGCCCGCCGCAGGGGATCTTTCCGGAGAACCAGGTTC
The DNA here is from genome assembly GCA_965204035.1 of Thermodesulfobacteriota bacterium. GTDB lineage: Bacteria > Desulfobacterota_D > UBA1144 > Nemesobacterales > Nemesobacteraceae > Nemesobacter. The sequence continues at coordinate 80,426 of OZ241964.1, read as the reverse complement.
CCCACAGGAACTTCCCGCGGAATTTGAACCAGTAAAATCTTCCTACGCTTCCAAGATCATAAAAGTCAGGTCCGACCTCTATGTTGCCGAGATAGACACTCTCGGAGGAAAGATTGTCGGCTGGGAGCTTCTGGGATATAACAAGACGGTCGAGATGGACTCGGTGCCTGTGGCGGTGATAAATGAAGAGAAAAAGTCATTTGACACCATACTGAGAGTCAAAAACGAAAAAATGCCGGAACTCATCCCGTTTTCCTACAAGGGAGGCACGAATCTGGCTGTGGGCCCCGAGGGGCTTGATGTCAATCTGGTCTGGAGAAAGCCCGGCGGGCTTACGGTACGTAAAACCATCTCCTTTTACCCCGGGAAATACTTTATCAGGGAAAATCTGGAGGTTCTTAACGGAACGCAGGGACAGATAAACCAGAAAGTTTACGTCGGCTGGGAAAATACGGTATACGAGAGCGGCTCAAGCAGTCTCTACGAGTTTATCTCAATGGTCGGCGGCGAGGTCAAGCGGACCAAGAAACCCTTTAAGGAAACCAAGGCGTACAATGGAGAGACGAACTGGTTCGGTTTCGGTGACAAGTACTTTCTCGGTGCATTTCTGCCGGAAATAGGTGGGGACCGGGGAGTCTACCTGCAGCCCCTTGATGAAAAAGGTCTTGCCGGGGCAAGTTTTTCCTATCCAGAGCAAAAAATAGCTACAGGAAAAAACTACAAAGTCGGGTGGAGATCGTATTTCGGTCCGAAAAATGAACCTGATCTCCAGGAAGCCGGGTACAGGCTTGAGAAATCGATTGACTACGGCTACGCGGGAGTACTTACCAAGATCGCCGTCGTGCTGCTTAAGTTTGTCAACGACTTTTTCAGCAACTACGGGATCTCCATAATAGTGCTTACGATCGCCCTCAGGGTGATATTCTTCCCCCTTACCGTGAAAAGCATGAAATCGATGAAGGCAATGCAGAACAAGATGAAGAGTCTGAAACCTGAAATCGACGCTCTGAAAGAAAAATACAAGGACGACAAATCGACACAGCAGGCAGAAATGATGAAGCTTTACACAAGCAACGACATAAACCCGCTCAGCAGTCTCGGAGGGTGTCTCCCCCTGCTCATACAGCTTCCCGTTTTCATAGCTCTTTATTTCGCGCTTCTGTATTCGATAGATCTAAGACACAGCTCGTTTCTCTGGGTAAACGACCTCTCCCAGCCCGAGCACCTGTTTGACGTGCTGGGGATACCGTTTCGTGTGCTGCCCCTTTTGATGGGTGTCTCGTGGTTTCTCTCGCAGAGACTTACCCCAATGACTGCTCCGGGAAGCGAAACGATGGAACTGCAGATGAAACTCATGCAGTTTATGCCTATAATTTTTACCGTAATGTTCTGGGGCCTGCCTTCCGGTCTTATACTTTACTGGACCGTAAGCAACATTCTCTCCGTCGGTCAGCAACTATACATCAATCGACAGGTCCCGGATCCAGAAGGAGGATAACAATGACCACCGTAATAGAAAAGGAAGGAAAAACCATTTCCGAAGCCGTAGTGAACGCCTGTGAGGAACTCGGAGTCTCAAAAGAAGAAGTGGAAATCGAAGTTATAAGGGAAGACTCCAAGGGGGTTTTGGGCATAGGAAGCAGAAACGCCATAGTGAGAGTGGAAGTAAAGACTGGCGGACTGAGCGAAAAGGCGTTTCGGGCGAAAAAAACTCTTGAAAACCTGCTGGGTTTTCTGTTTCCAGACCCGCAGAGCGTAAAGGCCGAAGAAACTGAAAACAGGATAATACTTGAAGTTTGGCCCGTTAAAGACAAGAAATTCCTCATAGGGAGAAACGGGGAAGTAATAAAGTCCCTTGAGTACATAGTAGGGAAGATAGCTTCGAGAAACAGCAACGAGGGAAAAAGCAAGCGGGTCGCCATAAACATCGGCGGGCACGACGGAAAGAAAAAGGACTCTGACGTGCCGAGAAAAGTCGCGGAGACCGTACAGAAAGTAAAAGAAAGCGGAAATTCTCACTCAATCGAGCGGCTCTCGTCCTACGAAAGGAAAATGGCCTACATCGAACTCAAGAAGCAAGAGGACATAAAATACGAGACGGTTCCAAGCAAGGGCAACTCGAAAAAAATCGTCGTTAGCCCTCAGGCCTGAGTTCAGGAATCTCGAAGCGCCCTGAAAAAATCCTCAAGAATGCGCGCGCACCGCTCGCCGCAGACTCCCCCTGAGAATTCCACCTGGTGATTGAGATCCCCTCCTGTGCCAATTCCAAAGTTGCTTACAAGCGCCCCGCCCTTGGGATCGGGAGCGCCGAACACCACCCTGTCTATTCTCGCGTTGACTATGGCTCCCATGCACATGGCACAGGGCTCCAGAGTGACGTAGATAGAAGTGCCGGAAAGTCTCCAGTTTCCGATAACTTCGCACGCGCGGCGTATAGCCAGAATTTCGGCGTGAGCGGTAGCGTCCGAAGTTGATTCCCTGAGGTTGTGGGCGGCCGAAATTACGGTTCCGCCCCCATCGACTATGACCGCCCCGACGGGAACCTCGCCTGCCGAAGCGGCCCGCTCGGCTTCCCCGATAGCCAAGGCCATAATGCTTTCATCGGACTGCCCCGTCACGGATAAAAGGGAAATCTACTTCCTGGCGCTGAACTTGAGGCCCGTCTCGTTTCTGTCCCAGGTATTCTCGGTAATTTCCTTTATCTCGGCGACCTTGACCTTCTGGGTCGCGGTTACCGGGAATCCATCCTCGTAAACCTCTATGAACCTGGGCACCATGGCCACTATAACCCTTTCGGCCATCCATTTGGAGAACTCAATCGGATCGAATTCCTCGCCCGCCTTGAGCGTAACGCAGAGCTTGATCTCGTCATCCGAAACGTTCGGGAGCCTTATACCGACCGCAATAGCTTCCTGAATTGCGGGGTACTGCATCGCCTCGTCCCCGACGGCTACCGGATCCACGTTTTCGCCTGAAACCCTGATGCGGCTGAACCTTCCGACAAAATAGTATCTCCCATCGATACCTCTGGCGAAGAGATCGTCAGAATTGAAGAAGCCGTCATCGTCAAAGGCCTCCCTAGTTCTTCTCTCATCCTTGAAATATTCATTCAGGGTCGTATGCGGAACAAGCGGCTTTACGAAAAGAAGTCCCTTGGCGTCGTCGGGAGGAGTAATATCGTCGGTAGAGTCCCAGAACGGTCTTACCACCGCATCAATGTCTTCGGGATTTCTGAGCTCGACGTAATATCCTTCCATGGGGAAACCGGATGAACCCGGGCGGTGATCTTCGGGGTCTTTCCAGAGAACCATGCCCATCTCGGTCGAACCGTATCCGTCTATCACCCTGACTCCGAATCTCTCCTGGAATTCCTTCAAGTTTCTCGGGGCCGGGGAGCCCAGCATTATCCTTATGCTGTGCTTCTGATCCCACTCGCTCTCGGGCGCGGCCCAGAGGTACTCGGCTACCGCTCCCAGCATGTTAACGCATGTCGCGCCGCACCCGGCTGCCCATTTCCAGAAATTGGAAGCTGAGAACCTGGGGAAAAACACGGCAGTCGAACCGGACGCCATGGCGCTGAAAAGGCACATTACCTGCGCGTTGGCGTGACCGAGTGAAAGTATGCTCATGAGCACATCGTCGCTCCTTATTCCCTGCTGCTGCAGATAAGAACGGACTGTCATGATCACTCCTCCGTGGTCTCTGGCAACCCCTTTCGGCATCCCTGTGGTGCCGGACGTGAACATACACCTCTCCATGTCGGCAGTGGTAACGTCCACACCGGGATTAGTATCGTCATAATTATCAAATTCTGAAAAAGGAAGCGCCTTTATGCCTCCGATTTCTTCAGGTGGACTGTCAACCGTCACGAAAACCGCTTCAAGATGCTCAAGGGTGTCGCCGATTTCCTCTATGAAAGGAATGCTCCCCTCGTCAATAATGAGGGCCCTCATGTCCGAGTAGTTGATTACGTAAGCGAGTCTCTCCCCCTTCTCGTCCTTGTTTACCGGGACCTGCACACCGCCGCACTTGTGTATGGCGATAATAGATATCACGTGCTCAGAACAGTTGAGCATGTACATGCCGACCTTGTCCCCTTTATTTATTCCGAATCCTTGGGCAAGACCGTTTGCCACCCTGTTGGCCCACGCGTTGGTTTCCGCATAAGTGTAGCTCTCCACGATGTTTCCGTCTCTGTCGCCGACCTTGAACATTGCCTTGTCGGGAAACATCTCGGCACCCTTCTCAAGATTTGTGGTTATCGGTTCCCACTGCGAAGTGTCTTCAAATTTACCGAAGGGAAGATCTCCGCTTCCTAGATATACGCCATCGCGCGGTTTGAATAATAATTGCATTTACTGTAACCTCCTGAACAGTCTTATAGCGCTTGAAAATGAAAAGGCGCTGTAAAAATCCACACTATTATAGGTTAATCGGTGCTTCATTGCAAACCCTGTTTTTTCACGGTTCCTGAAAAAACCCTTGACCTGCCGTATGCGGCCCGAATCCCGCTTCTGACCTTATGGAAATTTCGAATCTGCTGATTTTTATCGCAAGCCTATTGATTCTCTGGAAAGGGGCCGACCTTCTCGTTAAAGGTGCATCGGGACTTGCGAAATTCACCGGCATGGGTGCTTTTTTCGCGGGATTCACCGTGGTCGCTCTCGGAACCTCCTTGCCCGAATTCATGGTCTGCCTAGCGGCAGTCATAGAGGGCTCGAGCGACATAGCGGTTGGAAACATAGTCGGGAGCAATATCGCCAACATCGGGCTTATTTTCGGCCTGACAGCCCTTATAAGTCCCGTAGTCATAGCCAAAGAGGCGTGGGGGGAGCATAGGCTTCCTCTCATTTTCTTAGTGCTTATGACCCTTGCCGCTTACGGTCTTAGCCGCATAGGATTCTCCATCGGAAGAGGCGAAGGTGCACTGCTGTTTTTGCTGCTCATCGTCTTTTTGTTTGTTCCATACAGAGAATTGAGAGAAGAAAAAAACGAGTCTTTGTCCGCAGCGCAAAAAGACAGCGGGTGGAAACTTCTTTTTTGTGTGGTCTTGGGTTCCGTGCTTCTGGCGGTCAGTGCACACTTTCTGGTTAACAGCGCAATAAAGATCGCCACGCAGCTTGGAGTAAGCGAACTGTTCATAGGGCTAACAGCTGTTGCCATCGGGACTTCACTCCCGGAACTTGGCGCTTCTCTCGTGGCGGCATGGAGAAATGAGCGGAACATAGTCGTCGGCAACATCATAGGCAGCAACTTCTTTAACCTCGGGTTTCTGGGCCTCGTGGCGGTTATCCGGCCCGTAAACGTAAACCGGGATATGTTCGGAAACACTTCCGAATTTACGTTTCTCCTCCTGCTTACCGTTATTTTCGCGTTATTAATCGGAAAAACCTGGATTAGCCAAAACAGGGTAGGAAAAAAGAAAGGTGCTCTTCTTCTCGTAGTTTACGCGACGTTTCTCTACTTTATCTCAGGCTCACTTTCTTGACCTGAGCTTGAGCCCGCTTTCGTGCCTGTCCCAAGTGGAATCGGATATCTTTTTAAGCTCTGAAACCGCAATCTTCTGGGTCGAGGTAAGCGGAAACTCCTCGTAGATTTCGATAAACCTGGGAACCATTGCCACCATAACTTTCTCGGCCATCCACTCGCAGAACCCCACGGGATCGAAATCCGCCCCTTCCTTAAGTATCAGGTTAAGTTTGATCTCGTCATCCGATATGTCGGGCAGTCTAAGGCCTACCGCAACAGCCTCCCGAACTGAAGGATGTTCCTCCGAGACGTCTGCCACGGCTACCGGATCCACATTCTCTCCCGACACGCGTATCCTGCTATAGCGGCCCATGAAGTAGTATCTCCCGTCGGTTCCAACGGCGAACAGGTCATCCGAATTGAAAAATCCCTGGTCGTCAAAAGCGTTTCTCGTTCTTCTCTCGTCCTTGAAATATTCATCGAGGGTCGTGTGCGGGACCAGGGGCTTTATGAAAAGAAGCCCCTTTTCCTCCTCTGCAGGAGCGGGATTCTTATCAACGTCCCAAGGTTTGTTTATGATCTCGTCTGTGTTCAGGGGATCTCTTATCTCGAGGTGGTATCCCTCGACGGGAAGTCCGCATGAACCCGGATTTTCATCCTCGGGGTCTTTCCAAAGCGGCATTCCCATCTCAGTGGATCCGTAGCCTTCCACTATCTTCGTGTTGAACCTTTCCTCGAACTCGCGAAGCTTTTTAGGCGCAGGCCCCGAGAGCATCATCCTTATTCCGTGCCTTGAATCCCACTCTGACAGCGGAGAAGACCATATGTACTCGGGCACCGCCCCGAGCATGTTAGCTCCGGTCGCCCCGCAGCCGGCAGCCCACTTCCAGAAATTGGAAGCGGAGAACCTCGGGAAGAAAACTGCAGAGCCGCCAACGGCTATTGAAACAAAAAGGCACATCACCTGGGCGTTTGCGTGTCCAAGGGAAAGAACCGTCATCAAAACGTCCTCGCTTCTGAGTCCCTGCTGCTGTATGAAGGAGCGGACCGTCATGATCACTCCCCCGTGATCGCGGATAACTCCCTTGGGCATTCCCGTGGTGCCGGAAGTGAACATGCATCTTTCCTTGTCGGCAATCGTCACGTCGACCCCGGGGTTTTCGGATGAGAACTGCTCAAAGACAGAAAAAGGAAATGCCTTTATACCCCCTATGTCCGCTGGAACCTCTTCTGAAACAAGAAAAATCGCTTCGAGATTCTCAAGCTTGTCCGCTATTTCACCTATGTAGGGAAGGCTCTGGGTATCGACCACGAGCACCCGCATCTCGGAGTAGTTTATTACGTAAGCCAGCCTATCGCCTTTTTCATCCTTGTTTATCGGGACTTGGACGGCGCCCGATTTGTGCGCGGCGATGATTGATATGACATATTCGGAACAGTTGAGCATGTACATGCCGACCTTGTCCCCCCTTTTTATACCGAACTCCCCGACGAGGCCATTCGCAACCCTGTTTGCCCAGGCATTTGTTTCCCCGTAGCTGTAGCTTTCTGCTACTTTGCCGTCTGAATCCCCGAGGCTGAACATCGTTTTTTCGGGATAGGCATCTGCCCCCGCCTCAAGGTATCTGGTTATGGGAAGCCAGTTTTCGGTGTCGTCTAAGGGGCCGTTGGGAAGAGTCCCCTTTCCTATGTATTTTTCATCTCTCGGACGTAAAGGCAGTTTCATTTTTTCCTCTTGCGTATTTTAGTTCCAGAATACAAATTGGCAGTTTTGACGGTTTTTAGCCGTTATCTATTCTGAACACTCTAGTTTACCTGAAAAAAAACTGTTAACGGGACCCTGCGCACATACACTTGGGCATTAAAAAAGAGAGACAACTAACAAAAATATTGCCCGAGAAACTTGCCTCAATAATGCACAATTTGAAATTGTGCAAAAGACCCCAGTCATCATCAACAGTTGAATTTAAAAAACTAGAATTTCCAGTCACAGATGAGACTTAAACGATGACTTTTGTAAATACCGTTTAATGAGGCAACCTCAAGTTTTTCAGTACATAGTTCTTTTCAACGATTGATGAAAATATATTATTAAGTGAAAATTCTGGGTATTTTCACTTAAACAGGCATTATCACCATATGATGAAATCATACCAATTAGTGAAAGAAGAAAGATTGGAGGTGCGCACCCTCGGTTTAAGAAAATAAAGAACTTCAAGGGATGTTACTGTTATTGTTTAAAAAAAAGAGACAGCTTCTATAAGCAGAGGCAGAAAAAATCCCATCAAGTTTTCTTTTCGGTACTGAGACTGGTTTTTTTATCTTCCTTGAACAATTCCTTTAGCTCCTGCGCAGGATCAAACACCTCTTCAGGAAACCCGGTTTTATCGTGGTAAACCGCCATCTGACTATCCAGAGTTTGGGCATCATGCTCCTGAAACGCCTGAATTATCCCCGCTGTATCGGTCGGTGGAACCCCCAGGTGCTCAAGCAACTGGGTTGAAAGAGCAAGGCTTGAAAGCAGAGTCTCGCGAATCACGGAGGTCACCCCCAGCTCGCGGAGCTTTATTTCGTGAAAACGATTCCTAGCACGCGCCATGATTTTAAGCTTCGGAAAAGAGTTAGATACCTGGCTGACTATTTTCAGAGACGATTCGACATCGTCGATCGCTACGACGATCGCAGGAGCCCGGTCAATATGAGCGGACAGCAGAACCCGCAGGCTCGATGCGTTGCCATAGTATGTTTCACTTGCAAACTGACGAACGAAATCAACCCTCTTGGGATCAAGTTCAATCACCGTGAACGGAATTTCAAGTATGGTCAGTATCCGTGCTACGGTCTGGCCGAACGGACCAAAACCTACGATGATAACGGAATTTTGCGATCCATAGGTTTCCTCTGCCGGCGCAGGTGCGCTGTCCTTTTCGGCACCGAACCGGGAACCGATCGCAACGAGAAAAGGTGTTGCTGCCATTGACAACGTTACCACCAAAACGGCAATATCGACGACGAATTGATCTACAAGCTGCGCCGAAACGCCTATGGTAAACAGAATAAAGGCAAACTCCCCGCCTTGGGAAAGCACAAGCCCCGTCCGCACCGCTTCATCGTGCTCAAGACCCTGCAATCTGGCAAGCGGGTATATAACGAGCGATTTTACGACCATGAGAACCGCAGTCAGTCCGATGATCAAAAGCGGCTTGCTGATCAGCAAGCCCAGGTTGGCCGACATGCCGACCGCAATGAAAAAAAGGCCCAAAAGCAACCCCTTAAAGGGCATTATGTCCGCTTCAAGCTGATGGCGATACTCAGAATCGGCAACCATAACCCCCGCTACGAAAGCCCCGAGCCCCATTGAAAAACCGATGCTGTGCATTGCCAAGGCGGCTCCTGTCACGAGCGCAAGCGCAGCGGCTGTGAAAAGTTCATGGATTCCCGTGGAGGCAACAAAACGCAGGGCGGGGCGAAGCGTAAACCGGGCAACCACGAATCCAGCCACAACAGCGATAAGAAGCATCAGGTTCAACGACACCGAATCCCCGGGCTTAGAAGACAAGATGCCTATCAAGGCTATTGCAGGGATAACGGCGACATCCTGCATAAGCAGCGTGCCGAAAGCCGCGCGTCCATGGGGCCTGTTGAATTCCCTGTGCTCTCCGAGCCACTGCACGACAAATGCCGTGCTTGAAAGAGCAAGGGAAAACCCGATCAGCATTGACGCAGGCGTGCCCATCCCCAGCAACATGAAGCAGAACACCGCAATAACGACTGAAGTGATGAGGATTTGGCTTATGCCAAGCCCGAAGAGAAATCTCCGCATGGTCCACAGGCGATGCGGACGAAGTTCGAGACCGATGAGAAACATCAGCAAAACGATTCCGAACTCAGCGAAGTGCAGAACTTCCGTTGCATTGCCCACAAGCCCGAACACGCTTGGGCCGATCAGCAATCCAACAATCAGGTAGCCAAGCACGCTGCTCAATCCGAACTTACGGCAGACAGGAACAACAACAATCGTCGCCAGCAGAAAAATGAAAGCTTCAACCAGAAGACTCATCTGACCTCCCGCGAAACGGACTCGAATCCTGCTCTCTTAAAACTTCTCTTTGTTTAACCAACTTATACATAGCTTGACAGACTTAACTCCTTCGGGACTTTGCGCTCACACTGAAATGTGGGCGAGCAAAAACAGACCGCAAACCGCTTTTTCGGTTCAGGGCCGCATTTAGGGGAAAAGATGGTCAAAATACGGTCCTATCCTCTAATATATGTTAATAAGTCGAAAGGGTTTCTCAAACAGGAAAAAAGAAACGGGGAAGCCGTATCGGCTTTATCCATAGTAGTCGATGAAGTTTCTGAGAAGATCCTTCCCGCACTCCGTAAGGATGGACTCGGGGTGGAACTGCACGCCTTCAACAGGAAATTCCTTATGCCTTATCCCCATGATTTCGCCTTCCTCTGTCCAGGCGGAAATCTCGAACTCGGGCGGAAGGGACTCCTCTTCGACGAGAAGCGAATGATATCTCGTAGCTTCAAAAGGATTCGGAAGATCTTTATAGATGGTTTCCCCGTCGTGAATGATCGGGGAGGTTTTTCCGTGCAGAAGCCTCTCAGCCCGGACTATGTTCGCCCCGTACGCATAGCCCACCGCCTGGTGACCCAGGCAGACCCCGAGAATGGGTTTTTTCCCGACATACCTTTTTATTATGTCGACCGAAAGCCCCGCCTCTTTGGGCGTGCAGGGTCCGGGAGAGATCACGATTATGTCAGGGTCAAGATCATCCACGAAACCGAAATCAAGACAGTCATTTCTCTTAACCTCGATCTGCTGGCCGAGTTCCCCTAGGTAGTGGACCAGATTATAGGTAAAGGAATCATAATTATCGATCATTAAAATCATCTTCTTTTTGCTCTCGGCCATCAGAGTCCTTCCTCCGCAAGCTCAACCGATTTCACCAAGGCCTTTACCTTGTTGACCGTCTCCTGATACTCGGTTTCGGGATTCGAATCCGCCACTATGCCGGCTCCCGCCTGTATGTAGACTTTACCGTCTTTTATCACAAACGTTCTTATGGTTATGCAGCTGTCCATGTTGCCCGAGAAACTGAAGTAGCAGACGCATCCCCCGTATGCCCCTCTAGTCGCCGGTTCGGTCTCTTCAATTATTTCCATCGCTCTTACCTTCGGCGCCCCGGAAAGAGTGCCCGCGGGGAAAGTCGCCTTTATGACGTCAAAGGCATCCGCTCCCTCGGCAAGCAGGGCCGTCACGTTCGAAACTATATGCATCACGTGGGAATATCTCTCTACGATCATGAAATCGTCTACTTTGACCGAACCCGCATTGGAAACTCTTCCCAGATCGTTTCTCGCGAGATCGACAAGCATTATGTGCTCGGCCCTCTCCTTGGGGTCCACAATGAGTTCGGCCACAAGTCCTTCGTCCTCGGAGACGGTTCTTCCTCTCGGCCGCGTTCCGGCTATCGGCCGGCTCGTAATTCTCTCCCCCTCGACCCTCACCATTACCTCGGGAGAAGATCCGGTGAGTATCTCATCACCCATCCTCAGGAAAAACATGTACGGAGAAGGGTTCAGTATCCTGAGCGCCCTGTAGAGATCAAAAGGATCGACTCTCAGGTCCGTCTTCCATCTCTGGGATATTACGGCCTGTATTATGTCCCCTGATTTTATGTATTCCTTGGTCCTGAGAACCGCATCTTTGAAGTGTGCGGGTTCGAAATTGGGCTCGAGCTTGAATTCTTCCTCGCCAACATCTTGAGCAATACCGTTGGTAAACCTTTCACTAAGCGAACTTTTAAGCCTGCTTTTAAGCTCGGCTATTTTCGCAAGGGACTTTTCATACTCCTCCCTCGCATTTTTAACGTCGGGAACATAGGCATTTGAGATGATCTTTATCTTGCTCGTAACGTTATCGAATGCCAAAACGGTATCCATTACCATGTAAACGGAGTCCCAGAGCTTAAGCTCATCAGGAGAAGTATCGGGAATATCCTCTATAAACCTGATCATGTCGTAACCAAAGTAACCGACCGCTCCGCCGTGAAATCTCGGAAGCTCCTCCGAGGAAACCGGCCTGTATAGTGAAAGCAGGTCCCGCAACGCCAGAATCGGGTCGCCGGTGAACGTTTCGGTTTCCCCGTCCGAGCGCATTATCTCGATGTTTCGGCCCTTCGAGCGGAACACCACCGAGGGTTCCGTGCCGAGAAAGCTGTAGCGCGCCCACTTGTCTCCGCCCTCCACGCTTTCGTACAAAAAAGAGTAATCGGGCGAGTCTATCTTCCTGAAAACCGAAACCGGAGTATCGTAATCGGCCAGAACTTCCTCCCACACGGGTACGAGATTCCCGTGCTCGAGGTTCTCGAGAAACTGTTCGTAGGAGGGAGAAACCATGGAAGGAAATGATAAGACTCGAAAAACTAAAGTCAAGCAAAACGCCTTTTATAAATCCCCGTGGATATTATAATTAAGGGCTTAAAAAATAAAGAGGTACGTTAACGTTGGTTGTCGACAAAGCCATATTCAGAGAATACGACATAAGGGGCATAGCGGGAGAGAGCATCACAGAAGAGGTCGTCGAGAGAATCGGAAAAGCCTACGGAACCATGGTGGCCGAGGAGGGGGGGATAGAGGTTTCCGTTGGATACGACTGCAGGAAATCCTCCCCGGCATTCCGGGACGCGCTCTGCGAAGGAATAACCTCAACCGGCGTTAGCGTGGTCGACATAGGGATGGTAACGACCCCGATGGTTTATTTCTCCACCTTCACGTCGGGCGTTGACGGCGGGGTGATGGTAACTGCCAGTCACAATCCCTCCGAGTACAACGGGCTTAAAATGTGCGTCGGCCAGGACTCCCTTTTCGGCGAAGGCATACAGAAAATAAGAGAATCGGTCGAAGAGGGCAAGTTCAAAACGGGAGCGGGGAGAAAGAGACAGTCGGACATAGTTGAGCGCTACCTCGGGTTTTTAGAGCAGAATCTTCATATAGACCCGGGGATAAAAGTCGCGGCCGACGGCGGCAACGGAACCGCCGGAGTGGCCTGCCCGCAGATACTCAGGAGATTCGGCTGTGAAGTCCATGAGCTCTACATGGATCCTGATGGGGATTTTCCGAACCACCACCCGGATCCCACGGTCGAGGAGAACCTCTCCGACATAAAGAAAAAGATCATGGAGGCCGGCCTCGATGTGGGCTTGGCGTTTGACGGGGACGCAGACAGGATAGGAATTGTCGATGAGCAGGGAAACTCAATGAGCGGAGATATGCTTCTCCTTGTCTATTCGCTCGACCTTCTCGAAACGAACCCGGGAGCGACCATAATAGGGGACGTTAAGTGTTCAGGAAACCTTTTCTCCAAGATACGGGAAGCCGGCGGGAATCCCATCATGTGGAAAACCGGCCACTCGGTAATCAAGGACAAGATGAAGAAGGAAAACGCAGCCCTCGGCGGAGAAATGAGCGGCCACATCTTCTTTAAAAACAGGTTTTTCGGATACGATGACGCTCTTTACGCGGGGCTTCGGTTTCTTGAAATCCTCTCAAAAACGGGAAAGAAGGCTTCGGAACTGCTTACAGGGCTGCCCAAGACCTTCGCAACCCCGGAGATAAGAGTAGATTGTCCCGATGAGATCAAGTTTCAGGTAACAGAAGCGGTGAAGAAAAAGCTCGGGGAGCAAAACAAAGTGGTTGACATAGATGGAGTCAGGGTTGAGTACCCGGACGGATGGGGCCTTCTCCGCGCGTCCAACACCCAGCCTGCCCTTGTGCTTCGTTTTGAAGCTCAGACGGAATCAAGGCTTGCGGAAATAAGGGGAACCGTGGAAAAGACGCTGAAAGAAACTATTGACGAGATTTCCTGAGAAACCGATCAATTCTGCATAGAAAAGCTACATCCGGTCAGGAGGGTTCGTAGCGTTGCACAGTGACCTCATTTGCGCGGGCCCGCATTTGCGAAGCATCATACCATGCCTGCATCCTCAATAGCATTTCCATAGCATTTCCATGCCCACCCCGAAAGCTTTTTCAATGCGCAGGGCCATTTCCGGCGATAGGGAAGTTTTACCGTTCAGCAGGTCAGAAAGCGTTGCCCGCCGAACTTCGAGAATCTCAGCCGCTTTAGTCACGGTTAGGCCCAACTCTTCAACGATTTCCGTACGGACGAAGTCTCCCGGATGGGAAGGAGTAATGTTTACCTCGATATTTTGAGCGGCCATTTAAGGGTAATCCTCCAAGTTCAAGCGGACAGAACGAATGACCACCTTTATTTAGCGTACGGTATCACAGTACGTCGCGCAAGAAATTTTCGAGGGCAATCTAGCTCTAACTGCTCAAACAGGCCCCAAGGTCCTTGAAAGTGGAAAGATGTTAGTAGTACGAAGAATAGGAAGTTATGCTGATCAGGAACTCTCCCTTGCAGGGATAAACTTGTAGGAACTAATATCCGTTCCGTCTGGCGCCCTCTTTATCACCCCGACCGTAAGGGCCATCTCCTCACCGAACTCAAGAGAATCGGGATCTTCAGTCTCAACCTGCGCCATGACCCTCACGCCTTCCGGAAAATCGACAAGAGCGAGAACATAGGGCACCTTGAATTCCGGCATGCTTCTTCTCACAACTGTAAAGGAATGCAGAACGCCTGTTGGGCTGAGAAGCTTCTCTTCAACGTCGTCTGAAAAACTCACTGGGTCCGCAAGGTACTTCGGGAAGGTCCAGTTGTCTGATTCCTTGCAGTAACCCGCAATCAGCCTCACTCTGCCCTCATTGTCGGTTGTAAATAAATCCGGTCTGAAAATATCTTCGCTCATGACTCTTTCTCCTTAAACGATCGTTTAGCGTGAAGGGAAATTATATACAACTGAAAACAGTTTTCAATTCCAGCAAAGACCCGCGGCGTAAGCCCTTGTCCGGGTTTGTAAAAAAACAGGTGAATTTGTAGAATCCTTACGTGGCGGAAAAAATCCCAAGAGCGCTTACCGTTGCCGGGTCCGATTCAGGAGGAGGGGCGGGGATCCAGGCTGACCTTAAGACTTTCACTGCCCTGGGAGTGTACGGACTTTCAGTGCTCACCTCCGTTACCGCCCAGAACACCCTAGAGGTAAGCGCCATTCACGACCTTCCCGAGCAGTTCGTGGGGCTGCAGTTTGACGCCGTGATGAGCGACATAGGCTGTGACGCCGCTAAGCTTGGAATGCTTTCCAACGAAAAAATCATTGAGACCGTAGCGGAAAAAATAGATCAATACGGAATTGAAAAACTCGTTGTCGACCCAGTGATGGGTTCAAAAGGCGGAACCGCTCTTTTAAAAAACTCAACGGAACTTCTAAAAAAAGAGATTCTCCCTAGGGCACTCATAGTGACTCCGAACATACCCGAGGCGGAAATACTGAGTTCCGTTACCATAAGCGACATAAGCGACATGAAGACCGCGGCCGAGAAGATTCACTCGCTCGGAGCGAAAACGGTTCTTGTAAAAGGCGGTCATCTTGCGAAAGAACATCCGGCGGTGGACCTTTTTTTCGACGGAGAGATATTTGAAGAGCTGGTTAGCGAGAGAATCGAAACGAAGAACACCCACGGAACCGGCTGCACCTTTTCGGCGGCCGTGTGCGCTTTTCTGGCGCAGGGAATGCCTCTTTCAACTTCCCTTGAAAATTCGAAAGCCTTTGTCACTGAGGCAATAAGAAATTCTCTTGAAATAGGGAAGGGACACGGACCCCTTAATCACCTCGGGAAAACCTGAAAACCAAGGGTTACCGTTTTCCCGCGCTTAAACTCCAGTCTTCCCGAAATCAACTCATGCCAGTTTCGCGACGTATAAACCGTCCCATAAGCGGTACCGCCAAAGCATATTTGCCCCATCGGTTCCTGTATACGAGCCCGGCCTTCATTAAGGTCGAAAGCATCTGACTTATGTGACTGGAACTGAAAGGTTTTACGCCGAGATCCTCCCTACCTGACAAGTTGATAATATCTCGAACGGTAAATTCTTCATCACAATTATCAAGCGACGCAATCAGCGTAAGCAATTCACGTTGTCTGTCTGTTGCTCTCGCCCACCTGGCGGCAAAGAAATCCGAATCAAGCTTTCTGATTATCTCGTCTGTCGGGACTGAATGGCTACCTTGTAGAAAAGCATCGTAAACTTCCCTGCATATGAACTGAATAAAATAAGGATATCCGCCAGAAAGATCGACAATAGTCGTTACGCTTTCAGAGGTTAATTGGACGGGACAGTTCATATCTTCAATGGGCTTGAGAATAGCATCTCTGCTGGCTTCCTCGGAGAGCCTCCCTAACACTACAACATGAAACATTCTTTCCGAATAGGTGCGGGCTTTGACCAAGTCCGGAAACAGGGTGGGCAGACCAGTAAGAACCAGAAGCACTCTACACCCTTTTTTTTGAAGTGACTGAAATACTTCAAGAAGTATGGACAGGGGAAACTGCTCCTTTAGAGCTTGGTCGGAGAGGTTCTGGGCTTCATCGTATGCGAATACGAGCCCCTTGGTGCCTGACTGTTCAAGGGAATTCCACGCTAGTTCGAGTACGAATTTCAGCTTGTCCGACACAAGTCCGGGAGTCTGCTCATAGGCTTGAAGCAATGTTCCGTAATTAAGCCTGAGCTCGACAGACTCAGTATTATCCACAAAGCCGACGCGCCTGAATTCTTCTTTGCCTAAAGTTATACTTGATGTTGCAACAGACAGATCAGCAAGAAGTCGCTTTACTATGTTGTCTTCACTGATGCTCGCTGACTCAGATAAATCTGTTCCACACCACTTCCATCCGTCGTTAATAGCAAGAGGTTTGAAAGAATCCAGGAGAACCGTCTTGCCTGTACCCCGAAGACCAGTCAAAATCATGTTCTCCATAATTACGTCCTGTTCAAGAAATTTGAGAAATTTTTTCTTCTCCTCCTCGCGACCAGCAAGATGTGGAGGCGGATGCCCTGCTCCAGGGCGGAATGGATTTTGAAATCGTTCGGACATTTTTACACCTCATTAGTTATTTGACTAAATTTAGTATAAAGACTAAATTTAGTCTGTCAACTAAAAACTACTAATTATTTATCATCGGAAAAAATCAACCCGATCTTAATCCGAAAGACTTTTGAGTTAGGTGATTTCGGCTGGATGCATTACTTATAGCTTTTGCCCTCTTTGCGCAGATTTTTGTACTGAGTCAATCAAGATAATACTCTGGCGCTGGATGAACAATCTTAGCAGGGAAGTTAAGTTTCTTTGACTATTGTATATAATTTCCCTATCGAAAGTGTCCGTTCGGAGCACGGCATGTTTGTCCGGGACATGAGACGCTCCGAAGGATACAATGCAGCGACCCGTAACGCCGGACTTTTTGCGAGGATCGGAACACATGCCCGAAGACCGAACCGACCGAGCACATTCCGAACCCGAGGCACGCCAGATCCAGCCAGCAATTTCGGCGGTGCTGTTCACCGTGCTGCTTATCGCGATTCTGACATTGGCGGGCATTGGCGCGCGTTACTGGACCCGCGGGGATTTCAACGTTATTCATGCCCTGCTGACTCTGTTTCTTTCGATTAATCTGGTGATCTGCTATTGGGAGATATGCCTGTTCCTCAGACGCGACTATATTGAGCGGCGCACCGAATACTGGCGCAAGCGCTGGAGGGAAACAGGCCGAAAACCGTCCACCGAATTCCTTACTACAAAGATTCCGTTGACGAGGGTGTTGTCGCCGACGGTATGGGCGGATGTCTGGGCGACGTATTCCCAGTTCGACGGTTCCTACGCAGACCGGCGCACATACGGTTACAGCGTGGATATTGCCAACGGCTTCGTGACCCCAGCCCCGACGTTAATTCTCTACGCCGCCTTCACCTTCGATATTTTGTCCGCCCCCGTTGCGGGCATCGTCGGAGTGATACTGTTCTGGCAGTTAACGTACATGACTTCAGTTTATTGGGTCAGCTTCTTCTCGGCCAATAGGCAAACCCGGATCAGCCGAGGGGATATGTACGTCTACATCTGGGGGATGAATTCTCCATGGGTGCTTTTCGCGCTACTGGGGCTCTACGTCTCCATTCGTCTAATCGTGAACGGCGACTACAGTGTTCTGGGTTATTGATAACGGTTCCCAAGGTTTAGCGCTGACCGGGCTGACTGCCTGCCGGGGTGTTGTAAGGACTTCTCTGGCAAACACTATCTAGAAAATCCGATCCAATGTAGATTAACCCGCCGGAGTCGATTATACTAATAATTTTCCAACCAGCCATCTTTCGAAAAAAAAGGGAACTGAACATGTCTAAAATCATGGATGGCAAAAAGGTCTCTCAAGACATTAAAAAATGGATCATCCGAAGGACCGAGGAGCTTAAAGACCGCACGGGAATAGTGCCCGGTCTTGCTTCCATTCTGGTCGGCAACGATCCCGCGTCCGAGATATACGTGAGGAACAAGAGAAGAGCATGCGGAAGATGCGGAATGCTTTCAGAAGAATACAATCTTCCAGAGGAAACCTCAGAAGAGGAGCTTCTTTCGCTGATCGAGCGCCTCAACCTAGATGAAAAGATTCACGGGATACTGGTACAGCTTCCCCTTCCGCCCCGTATGAACCCGGCAAGAGTGATAAGAAAGATATCCCCCGACAAAGATGCCGATGGATTTCATCCCGAGAACACCGGAAAGCTGTTCCAGGAAAACCCCAGCGCCATCTCCTGCACCCCGTACGGAATAGAAAAACTTCTCGATTACTACGGCATAGAGATATTAGGCAAACACGTAGTGGTCGTGGGAAAAAGCAACATAGTTGGAAAACCCGCGGCGGCCCTGATGCTCAACAGGAACGCCACCGTCACCATAGCCCATATCGAAACCGAAGACCTGCCGTCCATAACCACCATGGCGGACATACTGATAGTCGCAATAGGCGATCCGCAGTTCATAAAGAAAGAGATGATAAAAGACGGAGCCGTAGTAGTCGATGTCGGAATCAACAGGAACGAGAGCGGAAAGATCGTTGGCGACGTTGACTTTGAGGACGTAAAGGAAAAGGTCTCTTACATAACCCCCGTTCCCGGAGGGGTGGGTCCGATGACCGTAACCATGCTTCTTTGGAACACGCTTGAGGCGGCGGAGATATTCGCGCAGAGCAAGTAGCCCCAAACCGGGGTCAGCGAAGCACCCCCGGGCCGTCAGTTTTCGAAATCCCTTGCGAATCCCCTAGCCCGGAACATATATCCCTTACCGCCATGTTCTTTGCGGGATGCCAAGCGTCCGGTTCTATCTCGAGCAGGGGCTCCAGGACAAATCTTCTTTCGTGCGCCCTCGGGTGAGGAATTACCAAGGAATCCGTGCTTATTACTAGGTTCCCGTAGAAGATTATGTCAAGATCTATCACCCTGGGCCCCCATCTCTTCGTTTTCTCTCTCCCCATCTCCCTCTCGATTGCTTTCAGGCGGTCGAGAAGCTCAAAAGGGGAAAGTTCCGTTTCCGCCTTGACTACGGCGTTTGTGAACTTCGGCTGGTCCTGCGGTCCCACGGGGTCCGATTCGTAAAGGGAGGATACGGCCGCCACGCACGCGCACTTTTCGATGCTTTTAAGGGCCTTGGCGAAATTCTCGCGGACGGGGCCGATGTTGGCTCCGATACCTATGAAAACGACACTTGGTGAAGCTTGGGGTCCGCTCAATGGAATACTCACCTCGGTTAATATATAATGAGAAAATATATGGCACTTCTAACCGAAAAAGAAATTTCTTCCGCGCTTGACGGTCTTGAAGGATGGCAGAGGAAGGGAGAAGAGATAGAAAAAACCTTCGTTCTCAGAAATTTCGTCGATTCCATGGGTTTTGTGAACAAGGTCGCGCTTCTTTCCGAAAGGGCAGACCACCACCCCGACATTCTCATACGGTGGAACAAGGTTTCCATCACACTTTCAACCCACAGCGAAGGCGGAATCACGGAAAAAGACCTGAGTCTGGCGGAGGAAATAGAAAAGGCACTCTGACGCGAGTTCCGCACGTCGTCAGGGGGAAGTTAGTCTACATCTCTTACTTCGTAATCGTCCTCTCCGAGGGTAATAGTATCCCCTCCGGGTCCGTCCACGCGGGGACCGGGTTTTCTGTCCCTGCCCGGAAACAGCTTTCTCAAAACCGAGGCTCCTGCTCCGAGCACCCCTAGCGCAACTAGGGCCAGAACGCCAAAAAACGCAAAAAGGCAGAAAGCCACAACCACGAAAAGTGCGATGAAAGGAAGAGAGAAAAAAGGAACCCTTCCCCTGCGAACATAGATTTTTCCAGCCATTAAGACACCTTATCCAATATTATTACCGACCGCAGCACTTTTTGTATTTCTTGCCGCTGCCGCAAGGGCACGGGCTGTTCCGACCGACTTTCTTCTGCGTTCTCCTGACCGGCGTCTTGGCCTTTTCTTCCGATCCTTCTCCCCGCCCGAGCACCATCTTTTTCTCCTCAAGCTCCCTTTTTCTCTCAAGTTCCTCGATCTGCTCTTCACTCGCGGGCTGTATCCTGAAAAGATTCGAGCAGACATCCATCCTGAACTTGTCCATCATGAGAGTGAACATGTCGAAGCCCTCTTTGGTGTATTCCCGAAGGGGGTCTTTCTGTGCGTATCCCCTGAGTCCCACGCCTTCCCTAAGATGATCCATGTTAAGAAGATGATCCTTCCAGAGGTAGTCGATGTGCTGAAGCATGACGTAGCGCTCGACCTGCGAGAGGTGCTCAGAGCCTATTTTCTCCTCTTTTTCCCGGTATGCGGCAATCAGTTTTCCGGTGACTTCCTCGGTTATGACTTCCCCGTCCGCCTTGCCGGAGGCTTCTATCTCGATCTCCGTTCCGAAAACTCTCCCGATAACTTCGCAGAGCTCGGAGAAATCAGATTCCGGGCGGTCGTCCCTCCCTGCCAAGTAGTCGCTCACGACTTCCCGAACGATGTCTTCTGAAGACGAAAAAACTATCTCTCTGAGGCTCTCACCGCCCTCAAGTATCTCGCGGCGCTGGCCGTAGACAACGTCCCTTTGCGTGTTGAGAACATCATCGTACCTCAGAAGATGCTTGCGGATGTCGAAATTCCTTCCCTCGACCTTTTTCTGGGCGTTCTCAATCGACTTGCTTATCATCGAGTGTTCAATCGGCTCCCCTTCCTCCCATCCGAGCTTGTCCATGACTCCGGTTATCCTCTCCGAGGCGAAAATACGCATCAGGTCGTCTTCAAGGGAAACATAGAACCTCGAAGATCCGTCATCTCCCTGCCTTCCCGCTCTTCCCCTAAACTGGTTGTCTATCCTCCTCGCCTCGTGTCTTTCGACCGAAAGGATATGAAGTCCGCCGAGTTCCTTGACTTTCTCCTTTTCCGAATCGCAGATCGATTTCGCCTCGAAAAGCGCTTCCTCGTACTGCTTGGGATCCGATTCCTCGGGCTGGACCCTGAACTCTTTTCTGAGAATATCCCTTGCAAGGAACTCGGGATTCCCGCCGAGCAGTATGTCCGTTCCCCTCCCCGCCATGTTGGTCGCTATGGTTATGGACCCTATTCTGCCCGCCTGGGCGACGATCTCGGCCTCCTTTCCGTGCTGTTTGGCGTTAAGAACGTTGTGTCCAAGACCTATCTTCTCAAGGTACTCGCCCAGTTTTTCCGACTGCTCGATCGATGAGGTGCCGACAAGCACCGGCCGGCCGGCGGAATTCATTTCCTTTATCTCCGCACACGCGGCGTTGAATTTCTCGCGCTCGGTCCTGTAGACAACATCTTCGTAATCTTTCCTTATAAGCGGCTTGTGGGTCGGTATCACGGTGACGTCAAGATCATATATGTGCTTAAACTCAAACGCTTCGGTGTCGGCGGTACCCGTCATACCGGCAAGCTTTCTGTACATCCTGAAATAGTTCTGGATGGTTATGGTGGCCATCGTCTGGTTCTCGCTTTCGATTTCCACCCCTTCCTTGGCCTCAACCGCCTGGTGAAGCCCGTCGCTCCACCTGCGCCCCGGCATGAGCCTTCCCGTGAACTCGTCGACTATAACCACCTTCCCGTCCTGCATCATGTAGTCGACGTCGAGGTTGAAAAGGGCATTGGCGCGAAGCGACTGGTTAACGTGGTGGAGAATCTTGAGGTTGACGGGATCGTAGAGGTTCGCGACGTCGAGGGCCCTCTCCACCTTGGAAACCCCCTCCTCGGTAAGGTCCACCTGCCTTGTTTTCTCGTCCACCGTGAAATCGGTCTCCCCGGAGAGCGTCTTCACCACCCTGTCCACCTTGTAGTAAAGATCGGTCGAGTCCTCCGAAGGCCCCGAGATTATAAGCGGGGTTCTCGCCTCGTCTATGAGAATGCTGTCAACCTCGTCCACTATGGCGAAATTGTGGCCGCGCTGAACATAGCTCTCAAGAGAGAACTTCATGTTGTCGCGCAAGTAGTCGAAACCGAACTCGTTGTTGGTGCCGTAGGTAATATCCGCATGGTAGGAGTCCTGCCTGGATGAGGGCTCAAGGCAGGTCTTGAAGGAATTTATGATGTCGAGGTTTTTTTCGGGAAGAACGTCGCTTGCCAGATACTCGTTTGGCCACGCGGTCAGATTTTTCTCCACCGACTCTTCGGCCCGCTTGGGGTCCTCCCAGGCAAGCACGTAGGAGGCGTCGTGATTTACAACTCCCACCTTCATGTCCAGGACCATGAAAATCGGCGACATCCAGGTGGCATCCCTTGCGGCCAGGTAATCGTTTACCGTGATAAGGTGGGAACCGAGCCCGGTGAGGGCGTTTAAGTAAAGGGGCAGGACGGCGACCAGTGTTTTTCCTTCCCCGGTTCTCATCTCGGCTATTC
Source organism: Thermodesulfobacteriota bacterium (assembly GCA_965204035.1). GTDB lineage: Bacteria > Desulfobacterota_D > UBA1144 > Nemesobacterales > Nemesobacteraceae > Nemesobacter. The sequence continues at coordinate 58,116 of OZ241964.1, read as the reverse complement.
TGCCTCTGTGAAGAACCATCCCCCCTATCATCTGGACATCAAAATGCCTCATGGCTATCGTTCTTCTTGACGCTTCCCTTACGGCGGCGAACGCCTCCGGCAGGATCTCCTCGAGAACCCGCTCCATCTCAGCGAAATATTTCTCGTCGGACGGATTTCCGTTTGTACCGAGGCGGGAGTGTATCAGTTCCCGGAACTGCGAGGTTTTCGCGCGAAGCTCCGCCGTGGGAACCTTAACCAGGGTTTCTTCAAGGGCATTTATCCGCTCTGCAAGAACGCCGAGCCTCTTTACCTCCCTTTCGTTCTGCGAGCCGACTATTTTTTTCAGGACGTAAGAAATCATGCGCCGAAGCGGTCTCCTTTGCTAACGGTTCCCGCAACACTCGGGAACAGCTCTCCTAAAACAGTCTAATAATCCGTGGGAAATAGACAAGGGATTTCTGGCTTCAGGCGTCAAGCTTCACGCTTACGACCCTAGAAGCGGCGGTACCGTCTGTGGTTATTCCTATAAGCGCGTCAGCCTCGTGCATGGTTTTTCTGTTATGCGTGATGACGGCCACCTGGGAATGGACCGATATCTCGCTCAGGATCTTGTTGAACCTCACCGTGTTCACTTCGTCAAGCGCGGCGTCTATTTCATCCAGGAACACAAAGGGAACGGGCTTTACCAGGCACGCGGAGATTATGACCGCTATGGCCGAAAGCGCCTTTTCCCCTCCCGAGAGCAGGTTTATCGGCTGGAACCGCTTCCCTCCGGGCCTTATCATGACCTCCACTCCGGTTTCAAGCAGGTTCCTGGGGTCTATAAGCTCAAGGCGGGCCTCTCCGTTTTCGAAAAGCTTGCAGAAGGTTTCGCTGAATTTCCCGTTTACGGTTTCAAACGCCTCCCGGAACCTTGAAACCGACTCCCTGTCGAGTTTCCTTATGGCGCCTTCCAGGTAATCAAGCGCCCGGGCGAGGTCATCGGTCTGGCGCTGGAGAAACTCGTTTCTTTCCTCAAGCTGCTCGTATTCCTCGGGCGCAAGCAGGTTCACGGGACCGAAATTCTCTACGCGCCGCCGAAGCGTCTTAAGCTCCCTTTCCGCATCGGATATCGAAACATGGGAGAGATTCTGGCCTTGCGAGGTATCGGGGGAATCATCGCCGAATGTCTCTGCGTACCGTTCGCTCAGATACTCAAACTCGTCCTCCGCGCGCTCAAGCCGCGCCTGGGCCGAGGCAAACTGTTCTCTTCGCGAGGAAAGTTCCTGTGAGGCGGCTTCGAATTCCTCTTCGCTTCCGCGGAGTTCCTCCGCGTAGCGCGACACCCTTTCCCTGAGTTCCCCGAAAGACTCCTCCCTTAAGTCGAGGTCGCGGCAGATCTTCTCAAACTCCTCTTCCGCCTGGCGTCCCGACAGAGCAAGCGCTTCAGCCTCCTGTTTTTTAAGTTCCCCGTCCTTTCTTCTGAGCGAAAGCTTCTCGTTTATAACCGCCTTTATTCTCTCGGCTTCCGATATCTCGTGCTCAAGAGCCTTTTCCCTTTCAAGAACCCCGGCGTTCTCTATCCTGAGTTTCGTTATCCTCTCCTGAAGCGCTTTTTCCTCCTCCGCAAACCCAAGAGCCCGCTTTTCGATTTCCCCGTATCTTGACTCAAGCTCGCCTCTCTGGCCGTCAAGCTGCCCTATGAGCAGCTCCATTTCCTCGACGGTGCGGTTCTTGCTCCCGAGCTTGCCCTCAAGCTCGTCGCGCTGCGTATCAAGGTTCGCGATTCTCGTTCCCAGCTCTTCAATCCTAGTCTCCGCGTTCGAGCGGTCTTTTGCGTTCTCAACCGAGTTTATCTCGCAGCGCCGAAGAAGTTCCTCGACCTGCATCCGGCGGCCCTCAAGCGCATCCATCTCCTCTTTAAGCGTCCTGCAGGCAGACTCGATCTTCTCTATGTCGGCCAAAAGGGTATGTGTCTGCCCCTCAAGCTCCTCGATTTCCCTTTTCCTCTCAAACACACCTGCCAAGGATTTTCCGCCCGTCACAGCCCCTTGGGAATCGACGTAGTCTCCCTCGAGGGTGGCAAAGCACGCGCCGTTTCCCGTCCGGCTCTTAAGCCTGATGGCTTCCCTCAGATCGGAAGCTACGTAAACTTCCTGCAGCATCGAGTCGACAAGGCTCTTCTCTATCACTTTCACGTCAAGGAGGCTGTTAAGGGAGGTGGCGTCCGGCTTGCCGTGTCCGTTGGCCCTGCCCTTTCTGTTTTCTGAACCGTTTGCCGCGAACTGGTCGGTTGCCGGTATGAAGGTTCCCCTTCCCGCGTCAAACTCCCTTAGAAGCTCAACCGCGGCGACCGCTTCCGTACTCCCTTCGACAACTATCCAGTTGAGTTTTTCCCCGAAGGCTGCCTCGACCGCTCTTTCGTAGTTTCTCGGAACGGAAACGAAATCGGAAACGACCCCCAGCACGCCCCTTTGCTTGCGCTCGAGCACGAAATTGCGCGTGGCGTCGGGAAGCCATTCGTAGTTGCTCTGTATTTTGTTAAGGGCCTCCACTCTGGAGACGCAGTCTTTTTTTCTGCCTTCAAGACCCCTCAGTTCGCCGAGTTTTTTCTCGTGCTCGACCCTGAGGTCGTAAAGACGCGAATCGATCTCTTCTTTTTCTTTGGTGGCCGAGGTGAATTCGTCCTTTATTTCCCCTTCCCGGCGGCGAAGCGAGGCAAGCCTTCTCTCGCGCTCGAGTTTTTCAAGTCCCAAGGCGGAAGCCTCCCCCTCAAGTGCCTCTTTTTTCTCCGCAAGCTCCTCAAGCTCCTTTGAGAAAACGCCTATCGTGCTTCCAAGCGAGCTTCTCCTGGTCATCACGTCAGAAACGAGCTCCGCGGTTTCCTCAAGTTCCTTTTTGCTCCGCCCCCATTCGCTTTTTAAGGTCACAAGGTTCTGTTCCTCGCGCGAAATCTCCTCGGAAGCCGAAAGACGCGTGTTTTTAAGCTCCTCTGACTGGCACCCCGCGCGGCTGCTTTTCTCCTCCATCTCCGAGACTTCGCGCCCGAGGCCCTCTATCTCGGCTTCAATGTTCCTTATGTAGCTTGAAATCCCGGCGGTCTCCCGCTCAATCGAGGACCTGCGGTACTCGTTTTCCCTTTTCTGCGCCCGAAGCTCGTAGATCTCCTTCTCAAGGGAACCCAGATCCTGCCCTGAAACGGAGTTTTTCTCCCTTGCCTCTTGAAGCAGTCCGCGCTTTTGCTCCAGCTCGGCGTCGGCTGAGCGGACAAACTGCTCTGCCGCAAGCTTTTTTTCAAGAAGCGCTTCTTTGCGCTGCTGCGAGCCTGAGAGCTTGGCCGAGAGAACATCAAATTCAAGCGAGCGGGCCCGCCCGGTAAGCTCCTCGTACTGCCTAGCGCGCTTTGCCTGAAGCGCCACGGCCTCAATGCGGTCCGAGACCTCGCGCTTCATGTCGAGAACGCGGGAGAGGTTCTCCCTCGTCGACTCTATCCTGCTTCGGGTTTCCTTTCTTCTGAGCTTGTACTTCTCGATCCCCGCGACTTCCTCTATGAACTTTCTTTTCTCCTCGGGCTTCGACATTATGAAGGACTCGACCTGGCCCTGCTCGACGATCGAGTAGGCCCTCGCGCCCACTCCGGTGTCAAGAAGCATTTCGGTTATGTCCTTGAGGCGGCACTTAACCCCGTTTATGCTGTATTCGCTCTCTCCCGAGCGGTAAAGTTTCCTCCGGATCCTGACTTCCTCGAAACCGAAACCCTCGACCTCCTCGAGAACCAGGGACACGTCGGCCATGCCCAGGGGCTTGAGCTCGGCGCTCCCGTTGGAGATAACGTCTTCCATTCCCCCCGCGCGCAGCTGTCTCGGGTTGTGTTCGCCGATTACCCACCTGATGGCGTCGAGAATATTGGATTTTCCGCAGCCGTTGGGACCGACTATCGCGGTTATGCCCTCGGAGAAGTCTATTCTCGTCTTCAGGTAAAAAGATTTAAAACCTGCTATTTCAAGTGCTTTAATTCTCATGGGAGAACCGCGGCCCGGCGTCGTTGCGTCCACGCGCGCCGCCGCCCGTTTCACGCAAAACCCTCGCCGTAACCGGGAAAGTTAAAGCTCCCGCATCCATATATAGAAGCCCTGAAGGGGCCAGAATCCTGAAGAAAGCTGCCAGAATGATGCTTCCGGCAGTACGTGAGAAAAGATTCCTTGTCAATCAAGTCTTCCGGTCAGTTTAAATTATACCACAAGATGAAGTGGTTTTTCAACTTTCCGGGCGGAAAGTCATCCTCCCTGGGAAAGAAGGTTCTTGTTGGGCGAGATCTTGGAGCTTTCTCTGAGGCTCTCAAGCAGGCGTTCGATCACAAGCGTTTTTCGCAACGAGACCTCCTGACGCCTAAGAGAATCCCTCTCGCTCCCGAAGTACCCGCTGTCGGCGGGCTTTGTCTTCGCAAGCGACACTATGTAGAAAGTCTCCCCCGACTTGTAGACACGATTGGGGGTAGGACGGTTGCTTCTAAGGCCGAAGACATCTGAGATGAAATCCCCTGATTCGACTTCCAGGGGATCATCGGACCTTGAGAAAAAACCGGTGCGCTCCACCGAAAGACCCAGGGACTTGGCTGCCCCGGAGAAACCTTTGCCAGAATCGATTATTTTCGCGAGGCTGCCCCCGGCGGATTCTCTGGCCCGATCAACGGCCTTTTCCCTTTTCAGAGCCTCTATAATCTCCCCGCGCGCGGGCTCAATTCCCGACCGTTTCGAGGACTTGACCCTGGTCACCTCGAAAAACCAGGTGAAATCCCGAAGCACCACGCTTGAAAGCCTCTTTTTCTTTACCGAAAAAGCCTCTCTCCTTATGGCGCCGGGAATGTCTCCGCTCACGCCTCCGAGGGCAAACTCCGCGGTTTCTTTCACCTCAAGCGAGCTTTTTTCGGAAAGAAGGTCCGAGAAGGAGCGTCTTTTCTGGAGGAACTCCTCAAGGAACTGGTCGTAGAGAAGCTTGGACTTGCCCTCCACGAGCTGCTTTTTTATCTCCCCCTTTACGTCGTCAAACGGTTTCGGGGTCCCTTTGGAAAGAAATTCCTCCGGGTAAGTCGTGTAGTAGGCCTCGATTTCCTCGTCGGAAACCACGGCATCCCCGGTGAAATCCCCGGGAGCGAGCTTCACGTAGCGCGCCACGCGTTTCTCGGGTTCCCAGAAAAGATCGGTTTTTTTTCTGTAATACCGGGCGATTTCCTCTTCGCTCGGTTTTTGGCCTTCAAGGTAATCCCGTGCCGCAAACGGGACGTAGTGAAGATCGATTTTATCCTCGCGCGCCCTGTAGATGCTTAAAAGTTCCTCTTCGCTTGCCGTTACGGAGCTGTCAAGGACCGAAACGAGCTTTGCCACAAGAAGATCCTCCCTGTAGGAATCCTCGAAATCCTTCACGGTGCGGTTAAGTCCCCTTGAAATAAAGTCCTGGTAGCGCTCAAACCCCACGAAAGCGCCGTCCACCTGGAACCCGGGGTCGTTTCTTATCGCGGCTGAAAGTTCTTCCTGGCTTACCCTGATTCCCAGTTCTTCGGCCTTCTGGGCGAGCAGCTTCTTGTTAACCAGCGAGTCGATCACGGAAAAATTCACGTATTCGTAAAGCTCGTCCGAGATCTGCTGGTCGCTGCGGCGGAGGCGGTCAAGCATCGAGTCCCTGAGGTTATAGAATTCCGCGAGGGAAACCTTGTCCCCGTTGACCTCAACCGCAATTCCGCCGCTGGGGCCTCTGCCTCCTATGCTTATTCCCCCCACGTATCCGAAACCGATAACGAAAGTAAGGGCGAGCAGCAGAAGTAGGGCCTTGGTGAGAAGGCTCCGCTTGTCTTTTATGATATCGAATGCCAACGGGGTTTTCCTTGAAAAGACGAACTAAACTCTATATGAGCCGGTACCAACTTTCAAGCCGCAGCGGGAGGCCGCGCAGTTCCCGGCTTGACACGGATAAGGGGCTTAAATAGCTTACAGGTGAAATATCCGGGGGCACGGAGAAACTCAGATGATAACGGCACTTGGCGGCGGAAGCGGAGCCGCGAAATTCCTTAAGGGACTCACGGGGATAATTCTCCCGTCGGAACTCACCGTAATAGTGAACACTGCGGATGACATGGATCTTTACGGAATGAGGGTCTCTCCGGACATAGACACCATAATCTACAGGCTTTCGGGAAGCATAGACGAAAAAAAAGGGTGGGGGCTCCGAGGCGACACGTTCGAGTTCCTGGGAGCCGCCGCGAGGTTCGGTTTTCCGACGTGGTTCGGTCTCGGGGACAGGGATCTCGCCACTCACCTGTTCAGAAAAGCCGTCATCGACGCGGGGGGGACCCTCAGCGAATCCACTTCGAAGATAACGCAGCACTTCGGCCTCGGGGAACTGCGCATACTGCCCATGAGCGACGACAGGGTCGAGACATGGATAGAGACGGACGCGGGCGAGATGCACTTCCAGGAATACTACATAAGGCACGCGATGCGCCCCGAGGTGCGCGGAGTCAAGATAAAAGGTGCGCGCGAGGCTTCCCCAGCCCCGCTGGTTCTTGACTCGATAAACGACGCCGACCTTGTGATCATATGCCCGAGCAACCCGATAATCAGCATAGGGCCCATACTCGAGATAAAGGAAGTGAGAGAAAGGCTGGTCGGCGCGCCGGGACTCAAGGTTGCCGTAAGCCCCCTTATGCGTGGAAAACCCCTTAAGGGTCCGGCGGACAAGCTCATGAGGGGGCTTGGAATGGAGGCCTCTTCGACCCAGGTGGCCAGGCTTTACGCCGACTTTCTGGACGTGCTCGTTATTGACCGCTCGGATGCGGGAGAGACGGAAGCCATAGAAGCTCTCGGGGTAAGCGTTTTAGTGACAGGCACGGTAATCCCCGACGAGAAAAGCTCGATGCGTCTTTCGCGGGAAATTCTTGATTTTACAGAATCTCTGGGGCGGAGACGCGCTTCGCCCTAGGCAGGCGATCAGGAATCCTCTTCTTCCTTCTTCTGAGGCTCGTAGGGTACGATGCTGTAGAAAAAGAACTGAGGCATGCCCTTTACTTCCTGTGAATCGCAGCTCGTCCGGAGCTTTACGCTATGGTTCATAACCACCGTGCCTATGGCGTAAACCGTGGTTTCCCCCTCAACTCCGAACTCAACCGCGGTATAATCCTCGTTATCTTTCTCGAATTCCCATCTTATATCGTAAATGCCGAGTTTCTTCAGCTCTTTCCTCAAAAAATAGTCGGAAACCTGCGAAGTCTGGGAATAACACGACCTCCCCCTGTAGCAGTCAAGAAATATCTCGCCGCGAAGGTGAGAGGAAACGACATCATCGAGATTCCCGCCGTTCACCCTTCCGTAATATATGCCCTCCGGAAACATGACAATGTTGGCGGCGAAGCGGTGGGCCCCCACGTGGGTGGTTCTCCACGCGGAAATCCCCTCTTTTTTCAGAAGTTCCTTGTAGATCCCCGATCCCGCGGCCGCGCAGCATCCGTCGCGGGCCCCGTGGGTGCAGACCAGGGCGAGCTTTTCTTCGCAGGAGAATTTCTCTACTTCCCCGGTGCTGACAAGCTCGGGGAGGTCTATCGAGAGGAGGTCTTCGTATGTTTCTATCTCGAACCTGTAGAGTTTCGGGGAAACCTCAGAAGAGTGCGCGTAGTAAAAAGCGGGATTGCCCTTGCTTGGTCCCGGCCCCCCTATCAGCTGAATCCTGGATTCCTCAAAAGACGAAAGAAAGCCTCCAAGGTGCTCTTTTACCTCCTCCGGCAGCGCACTTTCCGGGAAAGCATCCCTTTTCCATACTCCGGAGTACTCAAGCAGAAACCAGTTCTTCACCTCAAGGGCGGTTCCGTAGAGATGTTCTCCGCTCTGGGAAGACATCTGGGAACAGGTAAGTGTTTTTTCGTCGGTCATCTCATCCTCCTTGGCCCTGGCCGCCGTTTTTTGCCCTAAGCACCGTCAGGAATTCCCCCTTCGGCACCAGATAGAAGAATTTTCCCCAGTTTTTCATCACGCCCGCGTGCCGGGAGGCGTCTTTTCCCTCCCCCCAGAAAAGGTCGACGCGCCGGGCCCCTTTTATGGCTCCGCCGCTGTCGTGGTTAACGACAAAGCGGGAAACCGGCTCCCACTGCGACGGCTCGACTGAAGAGGGAGTTTCGAAAACCGGTCTCTCAAACTCCATGAACGCCAGTGCCCCCTTGGGGAAAAAAGCCTTGTCGGTCGCTATAGTCCTGCCGTCGACGACTTCCGTTCCGAAAGAAGTTTCCGGCTTGCCCGCAAGTCCGCGGAAGAAAATGTAACTCGGGTTTTTGTAAAGAATCTTCATCCTCTCCGCGTAGGAGAGGGATCTCAGGTGGCTTTCTATGGCCCAAAGGCTCATTTTTTCCTTCGGAATCCACTCGAAGAGAAATTTCCCTATCGCCACGTAATCGTGTCCGTTCTGGGCGGCGTAGCCCACGACCCGCTCTTCTCCGTCCGCGAACCTTATTTTACCCGAGCCCTGAACCTGAAGAAAAAACGCATCGACAGGGTCTACCCACGCGATCTCAAGCCTTTTCCCCCGGAGCCTTCCCCCGGAGTCTATCTCGCTTCGTGAATAATAGGGAATCAGCTCCGACGTCCTGCCAGGGCCTCCGGAGGCGACTCTGCCGAAAAGGGACTGAAGCTTTCCCCGGGCGATCTTGTCGTCCTCAAGAAACGAAAATCTCTCGAATCGCTCGACGAACCTGTCTATCCTCAGGCGCACCAGGTCGTCGGGAACCCCGTACAGCGGCTGGGTATGCTGCGGCGTCCTGGTCCGGGAAGCGGAAAGCACCGGAGAAAAGTAAGATGTTATAAAAACCTTGCCCCAGGGTTTTCCCGGAAAGCCGTAGAAATCGAAATTTTCCCTTACGTCCTTTATGAAATCATCCTTGGTAACGCCCGCTTCAAGCTTGGCGAGAAGATAACCGAGCGCGAGCGCGTAGTCCCCCGCGGAGACGGTTTTCTGTCCGAAAACGAGCTGGGAGTCCTTTTTCCGCGAAAGTTTCTCGACGCTCGCGCCGATGGATTCCTTCAGTCCCTCGGGGAAAAGGTCATCGTCCATCTCGGGGAACGCGGGAACCTCCCGCATGGACTCGGGGCCCGGAATCTCCGGGGGTCTTTCACAGGAAAGATAGAAAAAGAGCAGGAAAACGGCTGACAGGACAGCTGCGGTTCTTTGATTCATTTAAACCTGTTGGTTCTCTAAAGGAAAATACACGACGCGAAACGTCCGCTACTCAGGATAAATTTATACCTTGTTACATGCGGCTTGCGCAAAAATTCTGCGCCTCCGAACCCCGCCGGGACGGATATTTTTCTGAAAAGACAGGGTAAAATAAGAATTTCGGGGTAGCTTGGCCGTAGCGGCCCGCGGTTTTCTTGCAGTCAGGAAACGGAAAATGAAGCGGAAATTCCTTGGCATAGATATAGGGGGGACCAACATCAGGGGAAAAGTTGTTTCCGAGGAGGGAAAAACGCTCGGGGAGAGAAAGACCCTCTCGGACGCCCACATGGGCATCTCCCGGCTCATGGAGAATCTCGCCGGCTTAATAGAGGGATTCGCCGGGGAAGGGGTATCCGCAATCGGGATAGGAATACCGGGAACCGTTGACCGCGCAAGCGGTACTCTCGTCCAGGCCCCGAACATAGCAAACACCAAGAATTTCCCGTTTACAGAAGCCCTTTCGGAGAAAATCGGGACCGCAACCCCCTTTTTTATAGAAAACGACGCTTCCTGCGCGGCTCTCGGAGAATATCGTGCGGGGGCGGGCAGAGGCTCGAACTCAATGGTAATGATAACCCTGGGAACAGGATTCGGGGGTGGAATAATCCTGGACGGCAGGCTCTGGTCGGGGGAAAACGGTTTCGCCGGAGAGTTGGGGCACATGACTATTGACCCGTCAGGACCCCTTTGCGCCTGCGGAGTGAGGGGCTGCATTGAAACCTATGTTTCGCAGGTAGCGATAAAGAGAATCGTCCGCGAGCACGCAGAACTCAGTGAAAAGCTCGCCGGCACCGAAGAATCGGCCCTCCCCGAGAGCCTGGCGGAACTTGCGCGCGAGAAAGACCAAGCAGCCATATCGGTATGGAACGACTTCGGGACAAACCTCGGGATAGGAATATCGGTTCTCGTAAACATCCTGGACATAAAAACGGTGGTCGTGGGCGGAGGGCTCTCAGGCGCATGGGAACTTTTTATCGGGAAAACGCTTGAGGAAGCCGAAAGAAGGTGCCTTGGCGGGGCCGACAGGGGGATTCGGATAAAAAGAGCGGCGCTGGGAGACGACTCGGGTGTGCTTGGAGCTTGCTACGTGGCTAAAAACGGGCTCGGAGAAAGCTGCTAGTATAGCATTGTATATAAGTCCCAAAGTAGATTACTTTAATCAGGCCCGGCAACTGATTTTAAGTAGCTCTTAATCCTGCTAAAGTCTTCGTTTTTTTTATTTCCCTTGTAATAGATTTCAATGAATTCAATCTTCTCTTCGTGTTCAACATATGCGTAAATAATTCGAAGAGATCTGTTGCGAAGAGAGCGACACGCCATACGCGCTTTTACTATTTTGACAACTTCAGTTGAATGGATAACTGTAAAATTCTTTCCGAAACCAGTAGGAGAACTTGAAAGAACCTGTTTGAATGTTTCTAGATCGCTGTCAAGAGTGCCGTATTTTTTAGAGAGTTTTTTTAATTCCCCCTTGAATTCAGGCAGAGAATTAAAGTTCCTCATATTCTCTGACGGAAGTCAGTCCAGGACGGTAGAACACATGTTCATACTCAAGGTGCTCCTTGTCTTCGGCCGCAATCCAAGGAGTATCAAGATGCGACAATTCGCTGATTTGCGTAGCAGTCATGTGGCCCAACCTCCGTATTTCCCAGTTGATATGTTCAAGTTCTCTGGATGAAAGAGACGATATATCCAGTTCCTTTGAATTGACCAAGTATTTCACTTGGTCATAGTTGTGAAACTTGGCTTTCACTTCTTTGATCTTGTTTTCTTCCTCAAGTTTTTCAATGATTTTGGCGAACATTACGGGGCTAGGTCCATAAGTGTTTTTAATATACTTCGCACCGATTAGTTGCTCCTCGTATTTTTCATAGTAATCAAAGTCAATAAAATAGAGAATCTTATAGAGCACCGTCTGGCCTATATTTGGTTGGGCACCTATTTGAGCCAGAATATACAAAAGAACCTGTTTGAACTTCTCTGCTTTTTCCTGAGGAACGCTGATACGGATATTGTGTTTTTTAGCTGGTTTTTTCTTCCCTGATTTTTTAATCTCAATATCTGGAGACGGCTGTTCTTCCTCATTAAGAAAATCCTCAAGAGACATGTCAAAGACTTCGGCGAGTTTTCTAGCTTCACTTACCTTAAGCTCACGCTTTCCAAGCTCAATCTGCACGTAAGTGGCACGAGATACACCGAGTTTTGAAGCAAGCTCTCCCTGCCCAATACGGTGCTTTTTCCGTTGTTCAAGTATGAAATTTCCAAGCATTCTTTAGTCACCCCACGATAAAATCAATGATTAGGGAATTATATGCAAATATAAAGATGTTTGTTTTTTTGTCAATAGAAATGTATGGAATTTAATACATTTCTATTGCTATACTAAGACTCCCGGGAACTTTTTATCGCAAGGTCAAGCAGCTTCTGCGAAGAACCGCAAACCCTTATCCTGAGCCACGGACCTTTCTCTTCATCCGCCTTGAACCTGTTATCCATTCTTAATCCACCCACCCAGATTATTCCATCGCGGGTTTCGAAAACCGGGACTTTTTTTCTAAGAAATCTCGGTATTTTCTCGTCAATGAAAAAATCCTTGAGTTTCTTGGCCCCCTTCATTCCAAGCGGAACGAACCTGTCTCCTTCGGAAAAGCTTCTGAGCGTTACAGGAAAATCGACTTTCTCGGGCGTGAAGTACCCGACGTCGGCCGCGCCCCACAGGGAGGCGTCATCCGTAAGCTCAACAGTGACCTCAAGATCCCGGGAGATTCTGTGAGTCCCGTGGGTTTTTATCTCGGTTTGCGGAAATTTGCGAAGCTTCTCCTCGCGCACAAAAAAGAAAACCCCGTGGCCCACATGAAAAACGACTCGACCGGGAAGGTTTATCTCCGAAGAGGGCTCCTCGGAGCGCAGCACCTCGTCAATCGAGAAAAGATGCTTGGCGGAAACCGAGTTCAGGTCTCCTTTTGCGGCCAGAATAGATTTTCTCATCACCGAAAACCTGATCGCCGCGGGTTCGCGAAGAAGTTTTTCCGCGTCTCCCAGCACGCCTCCCGCCACGACGCGGGCAATTTTCCCGAATCTTTTCTCGGCTTCGGCCGAAATGAAATCCGCCTCCGTGGCGCAGACCGCCGCCACGCGGGAGAGAACCTGCTCGACGGCCGGATTATAGCTCTTGAGCAGGGGAATAAGTTCGTTTCTTACCCTGTTTCTCAGAAATTCGTCCGAACTGTTGGTCGAATCCTCCCTCCAGGACTCTCCTTTTGACCGGAGGTATTCGAGGACTTCGTGCTTGGTGATGTTTATGAGCGGACGTATTATGTTGCCGACCGACGGTCTTATGCCGGCAAGCCCCTGGGAACCGCTTCCCCTTATAAGCCTCATTATGACCGTCTCCGCCTGATCGTTAAGCGTGTGCGCCGTGGCGATCCTCTGGGCGGAATGTTTCGTCAGAATATCGCTGAAAAAGCCGTAGCGAAGCTCCCTGGCGGCATCCTCGAGTGAGAGTCCGTGTTTTTTTCTGAAGCCCTCCGTGTCTACCCGCACGCACTCAAACGGAAAGCCGAGCCGCCGGGCCGCTTCCCTGACAAACTCGGCGTCTTCATCCGACTCGGCACCCCTTAACCCGTGATTGACGTGGGAAACGATCACGTCTGTGCCCGGATAAAACTCCCGCAGGTCCCAAAGAGCGAAGAGAAGCGCCATGGAGTCCGACCCACCGGATACTCCCGCGACAATCACGTCCCCGGGAGCGATCATCCCGAAGGAATCAACCGTTTTTCTTATCTTGCCCAGAAACATCGGAGTCGCTTTGAGATATCCCGGCGGAAACTATAAGCCGAAACGCATCTTCTACGGAAATATCCAGCTCCTGCAGATCTTCTTCCGGAACCATGATGTAAATGCCGCTTGTCGGATTCGGCGTCGTGGGGACAAACAGGCTGACAAGCTTATGGTCCGTCGCGTTATGGCCCTTCCTTGGCTCCGTAACTCCCGTCACGAAAGCTATGGCATGAATCCCTTTTCTCGGGTATTCAACCATCACTACCCTGCTCATGCTCTGCATCTGGGAGGTGAAAAAAAGCGTCTGCACGACCTGCTTCACGCTCACGTAGAAAGTTCTCGCAAGCGGAATCTTCGAGATAAGAGACTCGCCGAACAGAAGCATCCTTCTGCCAACGAAGTTCCTGGTAACGGCTCCCAGGAAAATGATCAGCAACAGCGTGGCCAGGATCCCTATTACGAAAGAGAGCCCCTGAAACACGTAGGGCGGAACGTCTATGAAGTGGCGGAGTATCCCTGCTGGGCCGGTGCTGAAAAAGAAAAGCATCCACTTTATCAGCTTGTAGAGAACAAAAATAGTCACCCCGAAAGGGACGATAATCAGGATGCCGGCAATGAAGCTCTGCTTGAAAAAAGAAGATTGGGGGGGTTTTGAGTCCGGTATTTTAATCCCCCCGTTTCTGGTCAATCTTTTTCCTGAGAAACCTGCTCGGCTTGAAAACGACCGTGAGGCGGGAAGGTATGTCTACTTCCTCTCCAGTGGAAGGATTTCTTCCTATCCGGGACTTCCTTCTCGTGACCCTGAAGGTTCCAAACCCCGGGAGTTTAACCTCTTCACCGGCTATAAGCTCCTCTCTCATCAAGTCGAAAAAAAAGTTTACTATCTCAGCGGATTCCCTTCTCGAAAACCCTATTTCCTCGTACAAAACGCCTGCCAGATCCTTCTTTGTCATGAAAAGCCCCCCTTTTTAAATCGAACGCAATTCGGCTCCTATCGCTTTTTCCAAACTCTTAAGAACATCCTGCTGAACCCTGTTTGCATCCTCGTCGGTAAGGGTCCTTTCCCTGTTTCGAAGAATCAGGGAAAGCGCGACACTCTTTTTTCCTTCCTCAAGGGAATCTCCCTTGTAAACGTCAAACACCCAAGCGTTTTCTATTATACCGGAATCCGCCTTTTTTATAACCGAAAGAATTTCCCGTACCGGAACCGCATCATCGACCACAAGCGCCATGTCGCGACGCAGAGAGGGGAATTTGGGAAGCGGGGAGAATTTCCTCTCGAAACTCGTGTAGACGACCGAGAGAAGTGACAGGTCGAGTTCAAGCACGTACACGCTTTCGCTTATCTCTAGTTTCTCCAGAAGATGCGGATGAAGCTCCCCTACCATCCCAAGAACGTTTCCGTCAACCAGCACGGCGGAGGATTTTCCGGGCCAAAGGAACCCATGATCGGGGGAAACGGACTCAAACTCTATCCTTGAATCCACCGAAAGTACCTCCAGGCTTCTTTCAAGCACGCTTTTTATGTCGAAGAAGTCGAATTTCTCCCCGTCCCATATCTCGGGCGCCCTTTTTCCGGTGGCAATCGCCGCGAATTTCTTCACTTCGTTTGGCAGCTGGTCCATGTCCTTGGGGTAAAAAACCTTCGCGGACTCGAAAAGTCTTACGTCCTGATTCTGTCTTGAGAGGTTGAGCCTCACGTTTTTCACCAGCGAGGGAAGAAGGCTCATCCTCATCTCCGAAAGCTCCCGCGATATCGGGTTCATAATGCGGATCGACTCCTCAAAGCCGAACGTCCTGAGAAGTTCAGGAGACTCGAAACTGTAGTTTATAGCCTCAAGAAAACCGTAGGAGACGAAAATGTCCCTGAGCCTTTTCTCCATAACGGTTATCACGTTGGTTTTCCTGGCTACCATGGGAACCTCCGGCAGGACGGAGGGAATGTTGTCATAGCCCAGAAGACGGGCGACTTCCTCGACTATATCCACCTCGCGCTCTATATCCACCCTGAAGGTCGGAGCCCGAAGCAGAAGCTCCCCGGCCGAAATGCTCAGAACCTCAAACCCAAGACTCTCGAGAAGTTCCGCTATCTCCTGGGAATCGGTGGATATTCCGACCAGATTGCAGACCTTGTCGACTGACATGGATATCTCTCTCGGGCTAACCGGTTCGGGATACACGTCGATAATCCCCTTGGCAACTGTTCCTCCGGATAAGCGGCTTGTAAGCTCGGCGGCGCGGTCAAGCGCAAACGAAACGTTGTTTATATCTATGCCTTTTTCAAACCTGCTCGAAGATTCGCTCTTGAGCCCGGTTCGTTTGGACGTTTTCCTTATTCCCACGGGAGAAAAGTAGGCGGCTTCAAGCAGAACATTGCTTGTCGCATCCTCTATTTCGGTGCCGGACCCACCCATGACCCCGGCAAGCGCGACGGGATGGTCCCCGCTGCAGATAACCAGGTCCTCAACGAGCAGTTTTCTCTCGACCCCGTCTAGCGTTTCCATCTTTTCCCCGTCCCTGGCTTTTCTGACGGATATCCGGCCTTGATCAAGCTTGTCGTAATCAAAAGCGTGAAGCGGCTGTCCCTGCTCAAGCAAAACGAAGTTCGTAACGTCAACGACATTGTTGACTGAACGGATTCCGCAGTACTCAAGTCTCTCCTGAAGCCACGCGGGAGAAGGACCGATTCTGATTCCTTCAACGAGGCGGCAGCAGTATCTGGGGCATGATTCCGCATCCTCAACAACTACGGCGGCCTTTTCCGAAATGTTTTCCCCCTGCTCTTTTACGGAGAAAACCGGTTTCTGAAGATTCTCACCCAGTATTGCCGAGACCTCTCTCGCGATCCCGAAAATACTCATGCAGTCAGGACGGTTAGGGGTAATCCCCACCTCGAAGATAACGCCGTCGTAACCGATCTGCTCGTTCATGCTGGTTCCAAGCTCGGCCTTGGGGGAAAGAATCATTATCCCGTCTTCGTCGCCCGAGAGACCCATTTCATCCGCAGAACACAGCATCCCCTCGGAATCCTCTCCGCGGATCTTGGAGTGTTTTATCTGGAGGCCTTCCGGAAACTTCGAGGTAGCGGGAAGAACGGTTCCGGCCTTGGCAAAAGCGACCTTGTCCCCTTTTTTCATGTTGTCCGCACCGCAGACAACCGTGTAGCGGGTTTCTCCGTCCGTAATCTCGCAGACGCTCAGCCTGTCGGCATTCGGATGCTTTTCGATGCTGCTTATCTGGGCGACACAGACATCGGCAAGAGCCTTGCCCTTGTCTTCAAGGGCCTCAAGCTCCAGGCCTGCCATGGTAAGCATTTCTCCCAGTTCTTCTGGAGAAACATCAATTTTGAGGTAGTCGGTAAGCCATCCAAGAGGAAAAATCATAAATTCACCCGGCGAGTTAGGTTACACGGTATAAAAAACTGGTCAACAGTTAACCCGCTGAAAACAAAAGATTATTTAAGAAATCAAAAATACCTCTCAAACATCCTTGACCAAATCCGGCCGACCGCGGAACCGTTCTCGAAAGCGGGCGGGTGTTTTAACCGGTCGAAGAGAAAAAACGCTATCCCCGAAGCGGGCCAAGAAGCGTGTCCGCACGAAAAATTCTCTGAGAATTTTTCAACTGTTAACAAATTATTAAAAATTCGTTTGGAGTTTCTTAATTCACTGATATGAAACACTTTTTCTTGTCGATAGATTGTGAATGGAATTCCTCGAACCTCGGAAGCTGTGTTCTAACTATCTAGAATAATTGAATAATTTTCTTAACTGTCCAATCCCTCTCACTCGCTCTGCAGGGCGTCCTGTGAAATGTTTCACGTGAAACATTCCGCCCCGCTTCTACTTGCCAATGCAGAATCTGGAGAAAATTCTCCCCAGAAGATCTTCCGTGGTCACTTCTCCCGTGACCTCGCCGAGCGAATTCATTGAGTTTCGCAACTCTATCGAGAGGATCTCTGGATACTCGTTCCGCTCAAGAAGCTCAAGGAACATGCGCAGCTGGTCGCGGGCTTTCTCCATGGATTTTTTGTGGCGAAGATTTGTAAGCACCAGTTCCGAGGCATCTGAGTCACGAGGCGAGCCCGCAAGGGTCTCGAACATGGACTGCCTGAGCCGCACTATCCCTTCTTTCGCAAGTGCCGAGGTTTCAACCGGCTTTTTTCGCCCGAGAATCCGTCGCAGTTTCGATCTTTCCAGCTTTTCTTCAAGGTCCATCTTGTTGATTACGACAAGATGCTTCTTTTTGGCGGCGGTTTTGAGAATTTTCCTGTCCAGGGCATCAAGTTCCGTGCTCTGGTCCAAAACGACGAGCACGAACTCGGATTCCTCGGCTTTTTTGAGGGAAAGCTCCACCCCTAGCTTTTCTATCCGGTCCTCCGTGTCCCTTATGCCGGCCGTATCCGTTATAACGAGGGGAATTCCCCCGACATTTATTCTCTCTTCGATAAAATCCCTGGTGGTTCCGGCTATCGGGCTCACTATAGCCCTCTGAGTCTCAAGCAGGCAGTTAAGTATGCTTGATTTCCCGACATTAGGCTTGCCCAGTATTACCATCGTCACCCCGTCCCTGAACATTCTGCCCGTGTCGTAGCTATCGATGAGCGCTGAAAGTTCTTTTTCCACGGATCCGGACGCTTCCTTCAGGCGGTTTCTCGCAATGGGGTCTATATCTTCCTCAGGAAAATCGAGATTCGCCTCTATTTCCGCCAGAACGTCAAGAATTTGATCCTTAAGTTCGTTAACCTTGCCCGAAAGGGTGCCTTCAAGCTGAGCCTCGGCGTACCGGAGGCTCTGTTCGGTCTGGGCGCTTATAATGTCGGAAACCGCTTCGGCCTGCGCCAAGTCCATTTTTCCGTTAAGAAAAGCCCTCTGGGTAAACTCGCCCGGGGCGGCGAGGGTCGCCCCGAGGCCGATCAGAATTTCAAGTATCTTCCGGGGAACCATATGTCCCCCGTGAGAATGTATCTCGGCTATGTCCTCCCCCGTATAGGTATCGGGGGAACTCATAACAACGCACAGGACTTCATCCACCGTTCTGCCTGTTTCGGGGTTGATTATCTTCCCGAAACAGAGTTTTCTCTCGGAAAAACCCGATTTCCCCGCGGGAACGAAGATTTTCCTCACAATCGAGTGAGATTCACCGCCGCTTATGCGGATTACGGCCACTCCTCCCTCTCCAGTCGGGCTGGAAATGGCTGCTATGGTGCTTTCGCGCTCGGGCACAAGTGACGACATGAAAGAGAATCTACCATATAAAGCCGTATTCGGTCAGAGGAAAAAAGCTAAAAAAAGCCCTGAATGTTTCACGTGAAACATTCAGGGCACATAAGAAAGATTTTCAAAAAAACCGTTAAAACTACTTCTCGAGACTCTTAAGCGTGTCCATGGCAATGCTGGTGTGAGCGTAACAGGAACCGGCAGTCATGACCATGGCAACGTTTATGGCCTCAGCCATCTGTTCCGCAGTCACTCCGTCGGTATGCGCGTCCTTCACGGTTCCCCTTATGCAATAAGGGCATTTAGTCGCGTGGGCGCAGGCAAGACCTATTATGCCTCTTTTCATTTTTTTGCTGAGGGCTCCGTCGGCAAAGATTTTCTTGTGAAGCTCCATGAAGTGGGGAGAAATATCGCCGCTGCATTCCCTGAAACTGGCAATTTCCTTCGCTATGTCTTTTTTGAAGAAATGCCCCTCGGTAAGCGGAATGCCGCTCTCGAGGGTGTCCCAAGCTTCAAAAGCCAGGCTCGAAAACGCGAAAGGGCCCCCCATGTTGAGCCTAAGTCCCACGTATATCGATTCGACTATTTCCTGGTCGCTAGCTCCCTCTTTTTTGCTGGCGCGCACCCTTGACCTTATACAGTAAGGACAAGCCGTAATATGCGCTACTGCTACCGCGATGAGCTGTTTTTCCTTTGCGCTAAGGGCTCCGTCGGTAAACACCGAATCATGATAAGCCATCCAAGAGTCGTAAAGATCCGGGTTCAGTTCTCTGAGATAAGCTATATCCCCACCGATCTGGGCCTTCATTATAGTATCAGACATACCGATTATACCTCTCGTTGATTATTAGTTTCCCCGTCTTTTAAAGAACTGCGCTTGAGCGAAGCACAGAAACTCCAAATCCTCGGGCGTAGAGTAACTGCTTCAGACCGGAAAATCAACAGGCCGGGCGTCCATGGAGACAGGTTTTGCCCAGACGGCGGGGGTGCAGGCTAGATTTCGTCGATTAAGGCCATCCACTCGTCGGCTAAGTGCGTCCACTCTTCTTTAAGAAGAAGCTTTTTCCCCTGTATGATTACATCTTTTATAGGAAAAAGAGATTTCTTGGCTTTAGTCAGAAGTATAGCTCCTTCGAAGTGAGAAACAAAGTATCTGGCCAATTCCTTCGGATTAAGATCTTCGTAAAAAAACCCTGTTCTATTCCTCTTGATAGACATCCTTCAACCAAGCTTTCGCATTCTTGGTAATACTCATCCAGAACGGAACGGAATTTTTCGTTGATGGAACCCTGTTCCAAGGTAATGTTTCCGAAAAAAGAGCCCGGGTATATGGGCTGCTCGAAAAGATTATGATAGGAAGAAAATGCCTTCTTGTAACAGTTCAGAAACTGTTCAACAGGATTGGCGCCGGTTTGCATAATTTCCGATATTTCACGGACCTGCTTCTCGGCAAGTTTTGTGAGAACACTCAATCCCAGCTCTTCTTTGCCCTCGAAATAGTAGTAGAAATTGCTCTTGGAAACGCCCGCTTTCTTTATGAGCATATCTATGGAAGTTCCATCATACCCATAGAGATGGAAAAGTTCCGTGGCGGCGTCCATAATTTTATCTTTATTGCTCATAAGGTTTAATCACCTCTAGTACTGAAGGTACTAAACCTTTAAAAGAATCCGTTGTCAAGTGCGCTTTGGAGAAATTGAGAAGTGATTACAATATGATACGGAACGGTCGGTCCTTATCGAGCCCAGTCAGTTCTTCGGGCGAAAAATCCTTTGACTGGAGCAGAACCTTGAATCTTCTCCCCATGAATTCAGGCATAAAAAGCGTCTTGGCCGCAAGACGGTCTCCCTGGTTCTGGGGTTTGTCGTATGTCTTGAAAATTTCGAGAATCCCCCAGTCAACAAGGAACTGCCCCTGCGTTGTATACTTGACGGTGGAAAGACCCAAGGTATCTCCGATCCTCATAAGTTCGGAAAAATTAACATCAGCCGTTATATCCTGCTCTCCGACTCTCATGTAGGGGTCGGAACTCAGTTCATGGTGATAAAAGCACCTGAAAGTGCCTTTTCGTCTTCCGGGGGAGTAAAGCTCGGGAGCGAGATATCCGTAGTCAATACATAGGACAAACCCTTTTTGAAGCACCCTTCCCACCTCGGCAAGCCATTTCCCCGCCAGCAGGCAAGCTTCCGCCTCTTCGCCCTGAGCGTATCCTTCCAGATATCGTTTTAAAAAGCCATAAACCCCTTCCGCTTCAGGATCCCGCAGAACTTCCTCGATTTCCCCGTTACGAAGGGAAAGAAAAATCTCCCGAATTTCCTCTCCGTCCGACCTAAGCCTGTGAAAGGGCAGGGAATCGAGAAATTCGTTGGCGATCACCACTCCGCGGAAACCGCCTTTTTCGATTTCCCGCAGATCGTCTATCCACCGAACCCTCCCGCGGTGCCCCTTGAGCCTTTCCTTAGCCACCAGGACCGCCGCCGGGCTCGTCTCGCTCATTACGTAGTCGGTCTTTGAGTAAAGCTCGGGGTGGTTTCGGCTAAGAGCCTCAAGTATATCAAGGGCAAGCTGACCGCCGGAGGCCCCGAATTCCACAACGGTGAAACTCTCCCCTTCGAGCAGAAGCGACGCCTCGGCAAGGAACTGCGAGATAGTCTCTCCGAAAGAGCGGTGAACCGATGGAGCGGTGTAAAAATCACCCTTTTTTCCTATCTTCGCCTTTCCCGATGAGTAATAGCCGTGCTCCGGGTGAAAAAGGGAGAGTTCAACAAATCTGCGGAAGGAAATCGGGCCGGATTCCCGTATTTCCTCTTTTATGATTTCCAAAAGTGTACGCACTTTTCCTCCGCATACGGAAAATAACAGTCAGGAGATAAAATTACACAGGTTTTCCACGCTTTAAAAACAAACTGAGATCCTCCCTGATTGCTTAAAAAACAAGGGAAAAGAACACATTACGACGGATAAAAAAAGATTTGGCACCAGTTAGTAACATTTCACATAAGGCTAAAAGAGTCCTTCGGGAGTCGAAAAAAATTATCAAGCAATTTCAGGCAATTACATCTTTTGAACCATGCCGGATCAGAATATTCCACAATCTATCAACAGGAAAAAATTGTTTGATATCAAGCAATTACGAAAATCTGGGGCTCCCAGGGTCCCAAGCGCGGCACAATCCTCAAAAAGGCATCGAGAGCGGAATCCCGTCATTCACTATCAGCCAGGGGATACGGGCTGGCCATGCTCGAAAAACAGCCGGAAACAGGCGCCAATCCGGGGTTTTACGCCGGTTTACTTGCCCGAGAATCTTTTGCCGATGCTGGCAAAGGCATTATGACTGTGAATGCTTTCGTAGTTAAGAACTCTGAGTTCGTAAGAGTCAAAACTGGGGTTGCCGTGGAGTTCCGAAGCTATATTTCTCACCACATCCTCGACAAAGCACGGCTTGTTGTAGGCGCTCATGGTAACGTGGCGCTCATCTTCCCTTTTTAAAAGCGGGTAAAGCGGGGAGGAGGCCCCTCTTTCCGCAATCCCGATTATTTCCTCAAGACATATGTCTATCGGATCGTTTTCCTTCTTTCCCTCGTGCGTAATAGTTATGAAAACCTTGGAGCGCTGATTGTGGGCCCCGTAATCGCTTATCTCCTTGCTGCAGGGACAGAGGGTTTTGACCGGAACCACTACGCTCTGGGTAAGGCGTATGCCCTCGGGGTGCATCTCGCCGTGATACGTGCATTTGTAAGGTTGTGGGGATATCTTGCCGCTCACCGGGGCGTGCCGGTTGAAAAAGTAATCAAACTCTATTTTGACGTCGGAATCTTTTGAGCCCTGCCTGTCACAGAGAGCGATCAGGAAAGAAGCCATATTTCCCAAGGAGAAGGATCCGTTGAAATCAAGGGCGGTCTCAAGCAGCCGGCTCATGTGAATCCCCTTCTGGTCGGGACCGAGGTTAACGCTCAGGCTCAGGGAAGCCTGAATGCTCTGGTCCTTCTCGGAATCGATCTCGCACCCTTTTATATTAAGCGGGATCTTGAGGTCGCAGACTCCGACCCTGTCTATGGAGATATTCCTGTAGTCCTTTCTCGCCTGTATGTCTTCAATAGGCTTTTCTTCAAGTTTCATTTTCAAAGCATTTTTCCTCTTTATTCGATAGAGTAACTGCCGCGGATTAAAGGCGGATTCTTCTCAGGACGGGGAAGAATACCACAATGAAAGCCCTTTGCAACAACCAGAGCCCGCAACAGGGTCTTCAGCGAAGTTTGGGATTATCCGCGTGCCGCTTCCCATCTCTCTGTGTTTTCTTCTCAAAATTCTTTCTCAAAACCTCCGTAAGATCAACTCCCGTCTGGTTCGCTATACATGTCAAGACGAAGAAGACGTCAGCAAGCTCGTCCCCGAGTTCCCGGCGATTTTCATCCCCTTTGAAGCTCTGCTCCCCGTATTTCCTGGACATGATCCTCGCTACCTCCCCCACCTCTTCGACAAGCTGCGCGAGGTTGGTAAGCTCGGAGAAGTACCGCACTCCCACTTCCCTTATCCACTCGTCAACTTCCCTCTGATACTCCCTGACCGTTATCTCGCCAGACATAAAACCACCCTCGGCTTCTTAGCGCCCGTAACAAACCCCAAAGTTTTTTCCGTCCCCTTAATTCTACCACCCGAACTCTGAAAGAAGCGATTCCCTCATAACCTTGTAACTCTGAGGAACAGAAGGCATCGCGTCGCCACCCACCCCGCTTACATAAACAATACCCGCAACAGCATTGGTAAGGAAAGCGTAATCACTTGATAAAAGCTCCTCAAGGGGAAAATCCCCGCAGACGGGCTCATAGCCAAGCCGCTCGGCCGAACGCAAAACGATTTCCCTGGTCACCCCAGGCAAAACCGGGCATTCAGAAGACGGAGTGAAAAGCCTTTTCCCTTTCGCCCAGAAAACATTGTGGCACGAGGTCTCGGCCACACTGCCGTCGGTATCGAGAAAAAGGGCTTCGTCAAAACCCCTCCCGACAGCCTCTCTCTTCGCCAGAATGTTTCCCAGATAATTAAGCGTCTTGTGAGAAAAAAGGGTGTTCCGCGGTGCTCTTCTCTCACTGCAGACCCAGAGAGAGAGAGCATCGGGACTCTGCGCGCGGGGTCTTACGGACACAAGAAGCGCGGCCGCCCGGGGCCGTGAGTGATAAACCGCATCTCCTTGGGCGAGAAGACAAGCTTTTACGTGCAGATCCTCCCCGGGGGACCCCCCCGCGGCATCCTCGACCCTGAGTCTCACCCGGGATTCCGGGGGGAAAGGGATGCCGAGAAAACGGGCCCCCTTTCTCATTCTCTCAAGATGCATCGAGAGGAAAACGGGCGGGGACCCCTTCCACCTGAAGCTCTCGAAAACCCCTTCTCCGTAAAAAAGAGAGCGAAGCGCGGGCACATCCTCAAGCCTTTTCCCGTCGAGAAAGAAAAGTTCCTCCATATCCAATGATTATAGCATCCGCCGGGACGCAATCGATGTGAGAGCCTTTGCCTTGAGTTCCGTCTCCCCGTATTCGTCGTCCGCTTCCGAATCCCACACAATTCCGCCTCCGAACCAGAAATCCGCGCCCTCGGAACTGTTCACCCCGGTGCGGATCGCGACGCTCATGGTGAAGTCCCCGCTCGGAGACAACAGGCAGATCGCCCCGCAGTAAGGACCCCTCTCGTGGGGCTCAAGGCTGTCTATTATGCGAATGGCTTCCCTTTTCGGAGCCCCGGTAACGGATCCGGGGGGAAAGGTGCTGGCAATTATTTGAGAGAGTCCGACTCCCGGGCGAAGGCATCCCTCGATTTCGGACTCCATCTGAAAAAGCGTACTGTAGCGCCTGACGGCAAAAAGCTCCCTTACTCCTACGGAACCATACCCGCATATTCTTCCGAGGTCGTTTCTCATAAGATCAACTATCATGAGGTTCTCGGCCCGCTCCTTGGGTTTTTTCCCGAGCGCCTCGGCAAGCTCCCTGTCGCGTCGCGGATCGGGATCCCTGCGGACGGTCCCTTTTATTGGTCTCGTGGTAATGCTCTGGCCCCTTTTCTTAAGAAAAAGCTCCATAGAGCCGCTTACAAGCTCAAAACCCGGAAAACCGATAAAGGCGGCGAAGGGAACCGGCTGGGCGCGGTAAAAATCCAGAAACCACGAAATCGGCTCACCCAGGGGCTCGAAGCGGAACTTTCGCGAAAGGTTCACCTGGTAAACGTCTCCCGCCGCTATATGCTCCTTTATCGCCGAAATCTTCCGGGCGTATTCTTCCCTCTCAATGTTTGAGCGGGGAAGGGGTCCGCGACCCGTCCTCTCCTGCGAGAGGGCAGAGAGAACTTCTTCCCAGGGGGCCGTGTAAAAACCGTCTTTTTCGTAAAAATGGAAAAAAAGGAAAGGGAGCCTCTCTCCCTGCTTTGCGTCGGAGGTCGCAACTCCGGGAGTCGTGTAGCTCAGGTAGTCGTAGCTTATGTAGCCAAGAGCCGTGTATCCCTCGGCAGCCAGCTCCTCGACCAAATCGAGAGGGTCTTCTGAAAAAGTTCTCTCCCCGGATTCGGAAAGCACTTTGGTCCCATCGCTCGAGAAGCAGAGGGTGAGAGCAGGGTCGCCGAAAATCCCGGCTGTGGCAGAGGAACCCGAATCGAACCATCCTGCGCCCGAGTCTATCAAAAGGGATTTTGGTCTGTTAAGCTTCATCGCCTTCCCCGCGAGACTCAAAGCCCGGTCAAGCGCTCGGGAACGCGCTTACGACGGGGGAGGCGCATCAGTTTTAACCGAACGGTTAAGGATTTCGGCTATGTCCTGGACGCCGATCTCCTCCTCCTTGCCCTTGAATCGCGCGGCGTCGTCAAACATCGTGTTGCAGAAGTAGCACGCCGTCGCCAAGGTGTCGGGGTTAATATCCGCGGCCTCGTCAAAGCGGTTCCAGTTAACCCTGGGGGCCTCTTCCTCCATCCATATCTTTCCGCCTCCGGCTCCGCAGCAGAAACTCTTTGTTCTGTTCCTCTTCATCTCCACCAGATCAATCCCCGGAATGCTTTTCAGTATCTCCCTTGGAGAATCATAAACGTTGTTGTAGCGGCCGATGTAGCAGGAATCGTGGTACGTTATCTTCTCCTCGATCGGAGCGTCGGGGTTAAGTTTGCCCTCCTGGATGAGCTGCAGGAGAAAATCGGTGTGGTGAACAACCTCGTAGTGCCCGCCGAACTGCGGATACTCGTTCTTCATGGTGTTGAAGCAGTGGGGGCAGTTTGCGAGAATTTTTTTCACCTTCAATTCATTCAGGGTCTCGATGTTCTGGACGGCGAGCATCTGGTAGAGGGCCTCCTCTCCGAGCCTTCTCGCGGGATCACCCGTGCAGGTCTCCCCGGGACCCATGACAGCGAAATTAACCCCCGCGATCTTAAGCAGGGTCACTATCGCCTTTGAAACTTCCTGGCCCCTCGGATCATAGCCCCCAAAGCATCCGGTCCAGTAAATCACGTCAAATTCGCTTGCGTTCTCGGCCGAGACCCCGAGAATGGGAACTTCCATCTCGGAAAGCCAGGCGCCGCGGTCGGCCTCCGGGAATCCCCAGGGGTTTCCGTTGTTCTGAAGCTTCTGAAGGGTCCTCGTGGCGGTTCCGCTCATGCGGCCCTCAAGGGTAAGGAACCTTCTCATGTCCATTATCTTGCCCATCTGGTCAATGAAAAGCGGGCACTGCTCAACGCACGCGTTGCACGTGGTGCACGCCCAAAGCTCCTCGGGCGTCACCCACTCGGTGTCGGGAAGATCGGGCTGCTCTTCCTCGGGCTTTCCGGCGAGTATGTCCTTCCCTTCGCTTGAGACGTAGTGGCGAAGTTTAACGACGATGTCCCTCGGAGAGAGCACCTTCTCGGTGTTCCACGCCGGGCAGTTGTCCGTGCACCTTCCGCACTCGGTGCAGGTATAGGCGTCAAGTATGTCCTTCCAGCTGAAATCGGCTATCTTCGAGGAACCGAAGTGATCAAGATCCTCGGGGATCTCCTCGAAATCAAGCTTCGAGAGCTGCCCGCGGGGCTTTAAGCTCTGGAAAAAAACATTGAAAACGGCCGTAAGAACATGGCTGTGCTTGGAGTAGGGAAGGTAATTGAGAAAGGAAAGCACTATGAGAATGTGGAACCACCAGAAAAACTCCTTCCAGAAAAAGGTGCTCCCGGTGCTCATGCCTTCGTAGAGCCCGGAAAAAGCCCCGGACACCGGCAGCATCGCGGGACTCGTCTCGGCAAGCGCTATCTTCGCCCCGGTGGTGAGAAAGGCGGTGATCATGAGGCCGAATATAAGACCCAGTATCACGACCGCGTCGGGCCCGTTAACCTCCCTTCTTCTGCCTATGGTGAGCCTGTTTATTATGCCCATTGCTATGGCCACAAGAACCAGGGCCTGCACTACGTCAAGAACCAGCTCGTAGACTTTCCCCAAGGATCCCGGGAAGAAATGAAATCCGGGAACAACGCCGCTTACGAGCATCTCCACCGTCCCCACAGTTATTATGACGAAGCCCCAGAAGATCATGGCGTGCTCTATGCCGGCGAAACGGTACTTGAAAAGCCTTCTCTGGCCGAAGACGTAGACTATGACCTTCCTTATCCTCTGGGGAATATTGTCAAATCTGCTGTCCTCTTTTTTGCCGAGAGTGACAAGCCTTATGAGAAGACGGATGTTGTAGGCGAAAAAACCGAAGGCCGCTATAAGCAGCAGAAGCATTATTGCGGATTTGGGGCTCATCTAGTCTCTCCTGACCAAGACATGAAAAAAAAGCGGTTTAAATTATATTGAATCCGAGGGGTTTAATCAAGCCGGGCGGAGAGTGCCGACCCCGGCGCTATCCGGGCGCCGAGGCATGTCCGCCAAGAGGAGAAACCGCCTGTTTCGAAGGGATCGAAGAGGCGGCACCTGGCTCTAACAGGCTCCTGCCGCGCTCCCCGCGGCGTGCTTTCTCAGGCAAGTTTAATCTTTACCGGCACCTGTCCTTCCGCCGCGCCCGCAGGTCCCAAGTCAGAAGCTTTGCGCCCGGGCGTCTTCCCCCGATGGCCGCCAGAAACAGAACTGCCGTGATCAGAAACAGACTAAACGCCGCAGCCCCGAACTCGTTTCCGCTCCCCGAAGCAATCGCGCATCCTCCAGATCCACCCCCACCCCCCTGGGACTTCGGATAAATGCCGGAACCGACAACGTAATACGTTTCCCCGACGCCGAAGTTTGTCCGTATGAAGTACCCAATCTTGACCGACGTGCCGGGGGAGCGGCCGGGGATAGGATTCCCAACCTCACAGACCTCATCCTCTTCCTCATCCGGGAACGCGCCGGGAACAGGTACTCTCTCTTCACAAACCACCTCGTCACCCCTTATAGTCGGATCATCCCAGAGGTAAGTGAGAAAACCCCGGTTCGGGGTATCGTCCGGCTCGCGCACCTCTTCTAAAATGCGTTCGGCAACCTCAACTCCGTTGTCGTCTCTTAGGCGCAGCGTCCTGTCCTGAAGCTGCGGAGTGTTTCCGTTAAAAATCCCGAACATCTTTTCCGTATCGGTAACTATGTAGAAATATATGGAACCCGATTCCCAGGGCCACTCCCTCCAGCACGGCATAAGCTGAACCATCCTCTGCAGCGAAACTTCCCCTCGCGCGCCATTTCCTGATTGCCCGGGAGCATTCCCGATCTCCTCGGAAACGTGCTCCACCACCCCTTCGAGGTAACGCACCAGGCTTTCCTCGTCATCCACCATGTCGGCACTCAGCCACCCCCTGTCGCGAAGGCCCTCGGAAGTGAACTCAGGACACGCCTCTTTTGCCTTGGAAAGATCCGCTTCACCCCGTTCGTGATCAAAGCCCACAATCTGTATAAAGGAATTCCGGGCTCCGGATTCGGTCACTTCGTAATCTTCAGCGGCGCAGATATGGCTGCCATACTCCCCGGTCGGGTCCTGAACGCATGCCGCTTCTCCGCCCGCCTGTTCCACGCTCGTCATAAGCCGCTCAAAAATTTCGATGCCCCTCAAAGACCCGCTCACGGCAGCAGGATATTTCGCATGAAAAAATATGATATCGCCCGGTTGACCGGAAGAACCGGTTCCTTCACCGCGTTTATTGACGGTAATTACGTACGTGTCGCCGTGTCTCCACACTCCGTTGTTGGTTCTCAAGGCGTTTCGGAATTCTATTTGACTGTCGCCACTCCTGACCAGCGCCCGGTGCTCCTTTAGGTGCAGTAAAAAATTTCTCATATCGTCCATATCTCCCGCACTCGCCTCCTTGGCGGTTACGCCATTGTGCGCAAAAGCGGGCGGGGTGTCGGAAAAAACGATTATACAGAGGAAAAACAGGGTGACTGCCGCCATTTTTTTCATGATTTCAAATCCCTCTCTTTTTGCCAAACAAGCTATAAGTTCCGGCCAACTGCGGACTTCAATTCTTTGCTGTCTGATAATAACCGTCTAGCCTTAAAAACGGAATTGAGATAAAATAATTTCCGTGATTTCAGATTCTTGCTTGATCAGGCCCGTGAATACCGGGGTTCCACAAAGTTTGTCGGTTTTGCGGTGATTCTGGGGGAACAAGTGCCCGTACGCAGGTTCGCAAATCCAGAAACGCCGTTACAGACGAGTTCCGGGAACTCAAACGGCAAAAAGGAGTAACAAAAAATGATTCGTAAACTTTCTGAGGCAATTAACCAAATTGCACCCTGGAATATTATTCTCGCGCTGCTTGTCCTAGCGACAGGCCACTCCATGGCTCAGGATGCGTCCGCAAGAGAAGGAAGTCTTGTCGGCAATCGGCCGTATTCCGAAGCGATATCCGGCAATCTGCATCCCGTGACCGTCATCACCCGACGGGACATTGAGCTCTCAGGCGTAAAAAGGATAACTGACCTGTTGGGTCGATCGAGTTTTAACAATTTCGGTCTCGAAAGACCGTTTGTTCTCGGAGGAGGCCGCACTCTAATCCTGATTAACGGACGGCGGGTCGCAGACTCCGGGGTTGACACAGACACTATTCCGATTTCGGCTGTCGAACGCATCGAAATCTTCAGTGACAGCACAAGCGCTCTGCACGGCGGAGAAGCGATTGCCGGCACCATAAATATCGTTTTCAAAAAAGACTATGAGGGTCTTGAGGTCCAGTTGAACGCCGGGCGTCCCCGCGGGGAGGGTGCCGATTCCGAATATCTAAGCGTTCTCTGGGGCACAAGCATCGGGGAGGGAAATCTTACTGTCGGGGCGGATATATTCCGACGGGATAAGGTCCGCGACGCCGACCGCGATTACAGCCGCGCCAGATATCAAGCCGGGGGTTCCCTCGCCGATACCGAAGGAGTATCGCCTCTCGGCAACACGGTTTTCTTGAGAAAAAATGACGGAGGATTTGTCTCGGGGCCGCTGGGCGACTGCGATGAAAGCGTGTATGCGGGAGAACTCACGGATCCCCCGGGCGGATTTTCCGGCACCGTCTGCGGGTTTGCCTATGCGGACATCGCATGGCACTTGCTGCGCAGGCAAAATGACGGCGCATTTCTGAATTTCAGTCATCCGGTTGGCAATACGGCCGACGTATACATTGAGGGGCGCGTGTCCAAGGAAGAATTAAGACTGCTGTATGCGCCAGAACCTAATATTTTTGGCCTCGCGCCGGACGAGACGCTGAGAGACAGCCTCATTGAAAGTGGAAACTTTGAAGGTCTTGACGAAAGCAATTTCCCCGAGTTTATCACGGTCGGCCACCGTTTCCTGGGGCACGGAAACCGCCAGTGGGATACGGATACTGAAGAATATGATATCGCGCTCGGGCTGCGGGGGGATATTAAAAACAACATAAGATATGACGGCTATGTTCACTACAATCGCTGGGACTATGCCGTGGCTGGTCGCACGTTCATTAATGAACCCGCAATAAGCGCCGCTATTGAAAGCGGAGATTACAACCTCCTGAATCCTCTTTCCGACGACGAAAGGCACAGGGCCGCAATCAGGGAAAGCAGCGTGCGGAGCGAAGAGAAACGCTCAACCGAATATGTTGACGCCGGGGTGGAACTTGACGGCCCGCTGTTTGAGCTTATGGGCAACAAGCTTCGCTGGAGCGCCGGTCTGCAGGTCGCCAAAGAAGAGGTAAGATCTTCCGAGGAAAATTTCAATCTTAGCGGTGAACCGGTTGACGCGGATGATGTCCTGGGGGGATCTTCACTGTCGTTGATGGCCGATCGCCGGCGCTTGTCAGCTTTCGGCGATATTCTGGTGCCTTTGTGGGATGTGCTGGACGTGTCGTTTGCACTTCGCCACGATGATTTTGACGATGTCGGGGGAGCGTTTTCGCACAGGATAGCGACGCTTTACCGTGTAATACCCAATATTGCGTTGCGCGCATCTTGGAGCGGGGGAGCACGAGCACCCGGCTTTGCGGCGCTATATGCGGAGGAATTTGTTTCTTACCCGTTTGTGTGCGACGCCGACACGCCGACTCCCGACTGTCCCAGGGACCAGGTGCGGGTTGTCACAGAAGGTAATCCGGAGCTTGAACCGGACGAGGCCGAAAGCCTCGGCGCCGGTGCCTCCGCGGGCTGGGGCCCCTTTTCAGCCGACTTCGACTGGTTCCGGCTTCGTCTTCAGGAAACACCTACCAGGCTGAACACGCAGTTCGTCATCGGCCTGGAGAGAAGCGGAAGGCTCAGCGAGTATCCGGGACTGAGCGTGACACGTTCTGACGGCCGACTAACAGAAATCCGCAACCCGCTGACCAACAGCGGAGAGACTGACATGGACGGGTTCACGGCCCGGTTCGGCGGCGACTTGAAAACCGACCTGGCGAATTTCATGCTCAATGCCGACTGGATCAGGATAACGAATTACGAGAGGCGCGTAGGAGGGGAGGAGCAGCCCGGAGATATTCCCCGCAACCGTATTCATGTTCTGCTCCGCGCGGACCGCAACGACCTGACGGTGCAGTGGAACACGCACGCGGTTACGTCTTTTAAGAATGAAACCGACACCAAGACCTTCAGAAGGTGGATAGGGCACGATATCGCGCTTAGCTGGAGAAACGCTTTCGGCTTTAACTGGTTTGAGCTCACGGGAGGGGTCCTGAATATAGGCAACGAGGGTCAGTCCCGCCCTGATCCCGATGAGAGTCAAATATTGTATCTGGATTCGGTCCTGGGGCGCACATTGTTTCTGACCGCAAAGTTCGAGATCTGATGCGCGCAGCTGATTTTCTCCGGAGTGGAAATCAGGTTCCGCGCCAAACGGACTGCCGGAAGCAAAAAGACCTGACCCCACACAGAAACCTTTTCTTTCCGAAAGAATCGCACTCGTGTATTCTTACGGGAACGTGAAGATCTTTCTCTACTACGACTACATCTGCCCTTTCTGCTTTCTGGCAACCGAGAGGGTGCTTGACCTCGCGAGGGAGTTCAGCCTCGAAGCGGAGTGGCTCGGCGTTGAGATTCACCCCGAATACCCGGCCGAGGGAAAAAGACGGAAAAAAACGGACAGAAGCGTGCGTATCTCGGAAACCCTCGGGAACGTGGCCGCCGAGGCCGGAGTGGAGATAAAGCTGCCGGGATTCGTAACCAACTCGAGGCTTTGCCTTGAGGGGGCGGAGTTCGCGAAGGAGAAAAACAGGTTCATGGAATTTCACAAGGCCTGCTACGCGGCCTACTTCGCCGAGGGAAAGAACATAGGTCTTCTTGAAACCGTTATCGAGGCGGGCGAGAAGTCGGGTCTTTGTCCCGAGGAACTCTCGGAGTCTCTTCGGAAAAGAAGCTTTTCAGAAAAAATAGAAAAGAACATGGAGAGCGCCCGGGAAAACATGGTCCTCGGCGTCCCTACCCTTTACCTTGGAGAGCTCAGGATACACGGAATCCAGCCGCTTGAATCATACAGAAAACTGATAGCGAAAGAGCTTCTGCGGCAACAACCTCTTCACTGACCCGGCATCCCGCTTCTCACTTCTGCGACGGGGCAAGTTCTCTTGCACGGCGCAAGTGTCTCTCGGCCTCCTCGTGGCGACCCAGCTTTTCAAGCGCCCTTCCTGTAAGAAGGTGCAGTTTCGGGGCCATAGGCAAATCGGGCTTGAGCAAGAGAGCCTTCTTCATGCTGGAGACGCCCTCATCGTAGTGCTTGAGCCTGAAAAGCACGTAGCCCATTCCAACATAGGGAAGCGGGTAGTCCGGGTCTATCTTGACCGCGGCCAGGTATGCCTCAAGAGCCTCTTTGTAACGTCCCCGAATCCTGAAACTCTCTCCGAGGTTCAAAAATGCCGGGGCGTAGCTGGGATTCAGTTCAATGGCCCTACGCAAGTGTTCCTCCGCCTCATCGTACCGCCCCAGGTTCGACAACGCCAGCCCCAGAACATTATGGGAACTGTGATAAAGAGGGCTCCTCTCAACGGCAACACGTGCGGCGGCAAGGGCTTCTTCCGATCCACACTCGCCGTGAAGCAGCGCGTAGGCAAGGTTTAGGTGAGCAAAGCGAGCCTGGGGATTAAGAGAAATAACGTGCCTGAACAAAGTAACCTCGTCTTTGTAAACAGCCGCCTGATTCCATGTCGCCACGCCCAACAGAACAAGCAGGGCCAAAGCCGCGCCCCTTGTCGCCTTTCTCAGTGAACCGGGCATCCTGTCAGAACCATACGCAGCGGCTCCGGCAAGAAGCACGATTATACCGATGCCGGCTAGGTACTGGTAGCGGTCGGCGACAAATGAATAGCGCATGTATCCGTAGTCAACGAAACCCAGCGTGGGTGACAGCATGACCGCAAAAAACAGGGCGCAGGCAAGGGGTCCCCACCCAATCCTGCGGCGAAGAAACCACAACGCCGCGGCTACGGAAGCCGCCGCAACGACATATACCCAACCCACGGGGTTTGCGACATTAACACCCCAGTGCGGATAGATAACCGCCAGATCTGTGGGCCAAAGAAGCTTGCCCACGTAGAACCAGAGAGCGTGCGCCGCTATAAGCGCTCTCTCAGCCATCGAGTAACCAAAAGAAAGAGGTTGTACATCCTGGTAAAACAACAGGTCTCCAACCGCTATAGAAAGTCCTACCAGAAAAAACGGCGCCGCCCGCAGCATGTACTCCCAAGTGATTCTGCCTTCTTTCCACCATTGCAGGATCAACAAGGTTGCAGGAAAGACGACCACGACCGACTTTGAGAGCATGGCGGCCGCAAACAGCAAAAGCGACCCCGCGTAGCGACCCCGGCTGGGCGACTCAACAAAGCGAAGCCACATTAAAAGCGAGGCGAGACAAAACAGGGTTGCCAGCATGTCCTTTCTTCCCATTATCCAGGCGACGGATTCTGCGTGCAGCGGATGCGCGGCGAACACCGCGGCCGCAAACCATACGCCGGGAACCGCAAGGCGCGAAAGTACGCGCCAGAGCAGAACGGTGCTTGCAAGGTGAATCAGGATATTGACTATGTGATACCCCGCGGGGGAAAACCCCAGAGCTTGTGCTCAAGCCAGAACGTCGTATAAAGAAGCGGCCAGTAGTGCCCTTCCTTGCGAGGGCCTCCCTCAAGATAGGCAGCTACGGGGTTGAACCAGAGATCCCAGATTCCTCCCCAGGTTGAAACAGCCCTTAGCTCCCTCATTATGGAATCGTCCCAGACAAATCCCGCCTGGGTAGCGGGAAAATAAATGACGGCCACAAGCACAAAGAGTGGCAGCAAGTAAAACGCGTCCCGACGCGAGACCCGAAGGCTCGCAACCGTCACTCCGGGCGGCGGTTGCATACGCGAAGTCCCGGGAGACCCCGAGCTGTTCTGCGCAGCCTGCGGG
The DNA here is from genome assembly GCA_965204035.1 of Thermodesulfobacteriota bacterium. Classification (GTDB taxonomy): domain Bacteria; phylum Desulfobacterota_D; class UBA1144; order Nemesobacterales; family Nemesobacteraceae; genus Nemesobacter. The sequence continues at coordinate 24,117 of OZ241964.1, read as the reverse complement.
GTAGCCTTCCGCTTTCTTTTTTTCTTTCCTGTCGTCATTCAGCCAAGCAATATACGGCCTCCCCGCCGAAACCTCTACCTACCCATCGCGCTCCGCCCCGCGAAACGTCCAGCGGGAGCTCAGGTAATAAATAGTTAAGCAAAGCCCCCGGAACGATCCCGCTACCTCGGGAAATTAAGGATACACGGAATCCAGCCGCTTGAATCATACAGACAGCTGATAGCAAAAGAACTCGGCAGGGGGGAGTCCCTGCACTGACCGCGGCGGGGCAGTTCCTCTTCTCATTTCTGCTCCGGGGCAAGCTCCTTGGCGCGCCGCAGATACCTCTGCGCTTCTTCGTGACGACCCATCTTCCGCAATGACTGCTCCATCAGACTATAGAGCCTGGGCGCCATCGGTAAATCGGGTTTCAGCAAAAGCGCCCGTTCCATGCTCGAGACAGCCTCTTTATACCGCCCAAGTTGAAAAAGAGCATCTCCCATAGCAGCATGAGATAGCGCATAATTAGGATCTGCTTTGACTGCAAGACGATACCATTTCACCGCTTCTCCATATTGTTTCCTCTTCCTAAAAGTCTCTCCTAAGTTTAAAAAAGCGGGAGCGTAGCTGGGATTCAGCTTCAGAGCTTGGAGAAAATGTTTCTCAGCTTCGTCAAACCGCTGTAGACGTGAGAGCACTAACCCCAAGGCGTTGTGAGCTTCATGAGAGTCGGGACGTTTTTCCACGGCGATGCGGGCGAAAGAGAGAGCTTCTTCGTGGCGACCCATCTTTCGCAATGACTGCCCCATCAGACTATAGAGCCTGGGCGCCATCGGTAAATCGGGTTTCAGCAAAAGCGCCCGTTCCATGCTCGAGACAGCTTCTTCATACCGCCCAAGTTGAAAAAGAGCATCTCCTATAGCAGCATGAGATAGCGCATAAGCAGGATCTGCTTTGACTGCAAGACGATACCGTCTCACCGCTTCCTCGTAACGCCTCTGCTTACCAGATACCATCCCCAGATTCAAAAAAGCTTTTGCATAGTGCGGATTTATTTTCAAAGCACGGCGGAACTGCTTCTCAGCCTCATCATGCCGCTTCAACTTTAAGAATACCACCCCCAGATTCAAAAAAGCTTCTGCAGAGTGCGGATTTATTTTCAAAGCACGGCGGAACTGCTTCTCAGCCTCATCATGCCGCTTCAAACTTAAGAATACCACCCCCAAGGTGTTGTGAGCTCTGTAAGAGTCGGGACGTTTTTCCACGGCGATGCGGGCGAAAGAGAGAGCTTCTTCATGCTTTCCCTGTTTACGTAGTTCAATCGCAAGAATTCTATGAGCGTTCCGTGCCTGCGGATTAAGAGAGACGACGTGCCTGAACAAGGTAACTTGGTCTTTGTAAACAGCCGCATGGTTCCACGTCGCCGCGCCCAGCAGGACAAGCAGTGCTAGGGCGGCGCCCTTTGCGGCCTTTCTCGGCAGGTCCGGCAGTCTTTGCGCCCCGCAAGCCGCGGCGGCAACAAAAAGCAGAATTACGCCGATGCCCCCGAGATACTGGTAGCGGTCGGCGACAAACGAATACTGCATGTAGCGATAATCAATGAAACCGAGCGTGGGTGAGAGCATGATGGCAAAAAACAGAGCGCAGGCCAGGGGGCCCCGCCCGATCCTGTCCCGCAGAAACCAGAGCACTGCGGCTACCGCGGCCGCCGTGACGACATATAGCCAACCCACAGGATCCGCGACATTAACGTCCCAGTGCGGATAGATAACCGCCAGCTCCACGGGCCAAAGAAGCTTGCCCACATAGAACCATAAAGCATGTGCTGCGATAAGTATTCGCTCAGCTATTGAGTAATCCAGAGAAAAAGGCCCCTTGTTTTGGTAAAACAGAAGGTCGCCAACCGCGATTGCGAACCCCACGAGGAAAAACGGTGCCGTTCGCAGCAAATCCCCCCAGGTGATGCGACCATTTTTCCACCACTGAAGAATCAGCAGAGTGGCTGGAAAGACGACCACGACCGACTTTGAGAGCATGGCGGCCGCAAACAGCAAAACCGCTACGGCGTAACGTCCCCGGCTGGGAGACTCGACGAAGCGAAGCCACACAAGAAGCAAGGCGAGACAGAACAGGGTTGCGAGCATGTCCTTTCTCGCTATTATCCACGCGACGGACTCTGCGTGCAGTGGGTGTGCGGCGAATACCGCCGCAACAAACCATGCGCCGGGAACCGCAAGGCGCACGAGCAGGCGCCAGAGCAGCACGGTATTTGCGAAGTGAATCAGGATGTTGACTATGTGATAGCCTGCGGGAGAAAAACCCCACAACTTGTGCTCAAGCCAGAAGGTCGTATAAAGAAGCGGCCAGTAGTGACTTTCTCTCAGATGCCCTTCCCCCCGATATGCGCTGCCGGGCTCAAACCATAGTTCCCATATACCCTCCAAGCTCCTAACGGCCTTCAATGTTTTTATTATGAAATCGTCCCAGACGAATCCCGCCTGAGTAGCCGGAAAATAAATCACGGCTACCAGCACACCGAGAACCAGAAAGGCGAGAGTGTCCAGCCGCGAGACCCGCGGAAACAGCTTATGGCCCTTTTTTTTCTTTCCGGTCGTCATTTATCCAAGAGAATATACAGCTTCCCTCCCAAGTCCGCCTTTATCCCCCGCCGCCGTCCGCCTCGCGGAATGTCCAGCGGGAGTTGAGATAATAGTTAAGCAATGCCCCGGGAGCAATCGCGCACGCCTGAAGCAGCACTGGGAAGATGCGGGGAAACAGCGTTGAGAGAGCGACAAAGACGGAGTAACTGACCAGAAGCGTCATAACAGAAACCAAGGCGAACTTAACCCCTCTCACGGACCGCCGGCTGATCATTACGCGGTCGCCGAAAGTCCAGTAGTTGTTCATTATGAAGTTTGAAAAAATGGAAGCCAGTATTGCCACGGGCGACGCGACGAACTTGTGAATACCAAGTTTGAGCATCAGGTAAAAAGAGCCGAGGTTGACAACCACACCGCAAAGGCCCGTCACGCAGAACTTAATAAAAGTAAGATGGCTCCTCAGGCGAATCCAGAGGATGTTGAACAAAAACTCAAGCATGCTTGCCACGCCGAGCTTTGTTTCCCCGCGTTCGCGGTCGCGGAAATGGATCGGTTCCTCAACCACGCGCGCTCCGCATCTGATCAGCCTGTGCAGAAGCTCGACCTGAAACACATATCCTCTCGCCCGGATATCCCGCAGCCCGGCCGCCCTGAGCTTCTCGGTCCTTATGGCTTTAAACCCCGCGGTGCAGTCGGAAACCCCCCTCAGGCCCCCAATCCACCTAGCCAGACGATTCCCCCACCGCGACAGCAGCCGCCGCCTGAGGTTCCAGCGCTCATCAAGCGAACCTCCCGCGACGTAGCGACTTCCGATAGCCACGTCAGCGCCGTCCGCGACACGCTCAAGCAGTCTTCCCGCGTCGGCGGGATCATGAGAGAAGTCGGCATCCATCTGGACCACGACGTCGGCGCCCAGAACATCCATCGCGTGGGTGATTCCGCGCACGTAAGCGTCTCCGAGCCCGCGGCGCATCCCCTCAAGCAGGCACACCCGTCCGTCCGTTCCCGAAGCAAACTCCCGGACCAAGCGCGCCGTGCCGTCGGGGCTCCCGTCATCAACGACAAGAAACGCCACGTCTGCACCCCCGTAGAGATGCGTAAGCCGCGCAAGCAGTGAAGAGATGTTCAGAGCTTCGTTGTACGTGGGGATAACGAAGCACACTCTTTCGCTTCGGGAATTCAACTAGGAATCCCCCCGAAACGCAGAAAGGCCCTGAGAGATAAATCCGCTTTTAGACATGGTTTCCCCGTTCAACATCGACACTCTCCGCGACTATTCTACCGAACCCGGTAAAGGAAGGTTACTTTTCCACCCGCAGGCGGACTTCGCTGATCATCCTCGCGGTCGAAGAGACCACGGTGAAAGTTTTTCTCCCGAAAACTATCACTGTTCCGGGAGCCGGGATCGACCCGTACCTGTAAAGAAGGAATCCCCCAAGCGTCTCGTAATCCTCTTCCTCCGGAATGGCAAGCCCGAGGGCGTTGTTAAGCCGTCCTATCTCGACCGTGGGGTCTATGAGATACTGCCCGGCGCCGAGCCTTCTCCACGGGGTCTCGCCGGTGTCGTACTCATCCTCTATCTCCCCAACCACCTCTTCGATTATGTCCTCGAGGGTTATGATTCCCACCGACCCCCCGTACTCGTCAACCACAACGGCCATTCCGGCACGTCCTCCCTTCATCTCGTCCATAAGTTCGTTCACAAGCTTTGATTCCGGAACGTAGAAGGGAGGAAGGGCATATTGCTCAACGCTCTTGTCAAGGTCCTGCTCGCCAAGAACGTAAAACGAGTTGAGTATGCCTGTTATGTTGTCGACCCGGTCACTGAAAATCGGAATTCTCGAGTGGCTTTTTTCCGCTATGAGCCTCTTCACGTCGCGAAGCGTGGACCTTCTCTCAAGCGCGTCCACCTTCACGAGGGGAATCATTATTTCCCCCACAGTAGTCTCAGAATATCCGAAGATCCTGCGAAGAACCCTTCTTTTGTAGTCAGAACTCGGCCTGTTCTCGTCCTCCTCCATCACGTCCTCAAGCTCCTCGCGGGTTATGGAGCTCATATTCTTGCCCAAGCGGCTCAGTATCCCACGGGTGAAGAGATTGACGAAGAAAAGCACCGGGTAAAAAAGCTTTGAGAAAACCCAAAGCGGATAGATGATCCAGAGCACTATGGAGTTTCGCTTGCTCTCAAAGACCGCCTTGGGAACCACCTGGCCGAAAACGACGATAAGCGGAGAAAGCACGGCCACCGTGTAGAGGCCACTTCGCTGCCCGAGAGTTTCCTCGAAATAAAAGGTAAGCACCAGGGTGTTTATTATTAGGGAAAGGTTAACCCCTATCAGGGTGGTACCGATGAAGGTCTCGATTTTCGAGTAGGCATCGAGAACGAGCCCCGCGGCGGCGGAACCGTCATCGGCAAGAGATCTCATCTTTATCTTGTCGCAGGAAATGAGGGCTATTTCCGAACCGGCGAAAAAGGCCTGAAGAACCAGAAACAGTGAAATCAGAAGAATCACAAGTTCAATGGACATTGCCTTCAGCCTCCCTCTTCACATCAACTCTTATCTCGGAAATCCTTTTTCCCTCCCTGCTCTTCACCGTGAAAACCAGCCCGCCAAACCCTATTTTTTCCCCCTCGGCGGGCAGCCTCCCGAAGAGATCGAATACGAAACCACCCATAGTCTCGTTTTCCATCCGAAGCGGGATCACAGCCTCCTCCAGTATTTCCCCCAAGTTCTCAAGCCCCGCCGAGCGGGCAACCGGGAAAAGATAATCGTCATTGAATTCCTCTATCTTCATTCCCCCGGGAATCGTGACGACCCCCCCGCGAACTGCGGGAGCGAATTTCTTGAGCACTGACCTTTCATCCTCTATCTCCCCGAAAAGCTCCTCCAGTATGTCTTCCATGGTCACCAGCCCGTCGAATCTTCCGTACTCATCAACCACTATCGCTATGTGAATCCTGTGCATCTGGAACTCGCGGAGAAGCTCCACCGCGGGCTTGGAGCGGGGAATGAAATAAGGTTTCCTGAGGCACTCGCTCACGGTGGCCGCAGAGTTATGTTCGGTAAAATTCCACTTGAGAAGATCCTTGCCGTAGAGAACGCCCGCTATGTTGTCCTTCTCTTCCTCGTAAACCGGGATCCGGGAGTGGCCCATCTTGCGGACCCGGCCGACTGCCTCTCTCACCTCGATGTCGTGGGGAAGCGTGAAGCAGTCTATCGCGGGAGTCATTATCCCGTGGGCGGGTAGGTCCTCGAGCTTGAAGAAGCCGTCTGCAAGATACTTTTCAACCTCGTTGAGCACTCCCTCGTCCCTCCCCATCCCCACCAGGATCTCAAGCTCGTCAGAGGAAATGTCGGTTCCCTGCGCGCGGTGCCCCAAGTCCGCCCCGAAGGCCCTTATGAAAAAACCGGAGACAAACAGGATCGCCCACCTGATCGGGGTGACCGCGACGTGGAAGAAATAAAGGGGAAGGGCGACCGCCTTGGAGATTGTCCTCGGGAATTTCACCCCGGCGGTCTTGGGAACGATCTCACCGAACACAAGAAGCGTGGGAGAGGCTATAGCCAGGGATACGAGGGCTACTGTCTGCTCGGGGCTGTCCTGAAGATATTTTCTCGCCGTAAGACCTATTACGCTTGAGTAGGCTATGTTGAATATCTCGTCGGCCAGAAGAACCGTGGAGATGAGCTTGTGGGAGTTGGCGAGGAGCTTTTCTATGGCCGCAGAAACTCTGCCTCCCTGCTTCGATATGCTTTCCCTCTGCGGACGGCTGAGAGAGAAAAGCGCCCCCTCGCTGAAGCAGAAAAACGCGGAACAGCACAGCAAAAAAAGAATCAGAATGAAATTTTCGCCCAAAAGATCTTACCCCCGTGGATGAATCAGCAGAAGTGCTCAAACCCCGCGGTGTCGTAAAAAACCTCCTCTCCCCCCTTGTCGAAAAACCTTATTTTCCGCCCTGCGGTAACAGAACCGATTTTCGAGATAGCGATCCCGCAGAGGCGTGAAACCTCCTCTATTGAGGCGCGGTTCTGCGCAGAAGAGGTAAAAAGAAGCTCGTAGTCCTCCCCCCCGGAGAGCGCGAGGCGGTAGCCGTTCTCTGAGAACCTACCGCAGAGGGAAAGAAAACCGGGGGAAAGCGGAAGACTCCCGAGGCTTACATCGGCCCCCAGCCCGTGCTCGGAAGTCAGCTTCTCAAGGTCGCAGAAAAGCCCGTCGCTTACGTCTATCATCGAAGAGGCTACCCCGCGTTCTGCGACCATCCTGCCAACCTGGAGACGCGGCGTGGGCCCGATGTGTCTTGAAACAGCGTCCTCGCATCCGTCAATCCCGCAGTCACCCGACAGGACCCTAAGGCCCAGGGCGGAATCCCCCAGGGTTCCGGTCACGTATATGTCGTCTCCCTCAGAGGCCCCCGCGCGCAGGACGATATCGTCCCTCGATACCTCCCCAAGCGCCGTCATATTTATGAAAATGGTTTGGGATTCCGAGAGATTTCCCCCTATAAGGCAGACATCAAACTCCCGGCAGCCCTCTTCGACTCCTTCCGAGAGATCCTCTATGAACTCCATTGAGTCCTCACTCCGACAGCCGAGGGAGCAGAGAAGGTACCTAGGCACCGCCCCCATCGCCCCTATGTCGCTTACGGCGACGCAGACAGCTTTCCTGCCGAGCTGCCTCGGGGTCTGGGTTCCCAAGCGGAAGTGAACACCCTCGACAAGGGTGTCTGTCGAGGCGACAAGGCATGCTTTGTCTCTGATTTTTACAACAGCGGAATCGTCCCCTATCCCCGTCAAAACTTCTTTCTGAGTAGCCTTGAACCTCTCGGCTAAAAATCTCAAGGCGTCTTCTTCTCCCATTTGCAGTTAGAAATTGTATTGTAAACGCAGTTGCGTGTCAATTGAGCCGCCGCGTCCGGGAAAATTTTTTCTTCCCGTCCACAGGCGCGAAAACTGGGATTTCAGGAGGGTGGAGAACCGTTTTTTCTTGACACCAAAAACCGATGTAATTAGAATTAATTTCCACTTTCCGAGGGTGGGTCGGGATTTTTTCTGAAATATCCGTTTTAGAGTTGTTTTTTGCTTTTCAGGAGAAGAGCTGTTGAAAAAGACAGAGCAAGTTGCGCACGACAACCTAGCTGCTGAAAACTACAAATCGGAACAAAAAAAAGAGTTTGACTGGGATGCAGTTCTCGACGGCGTCAAGAAAGACCTTTATTTTCCCCCTTCCTGGCTTTTCTCCATAAAAGTCGCGAAGACCGAGGGAAAGATCGTCACGCTTGAAGCGAAAACCCACTTCCAGGCCCTGTGGGTGAAAAACCACTACCTGCAGCTGATAAACGACACCGCGCGCGATCTCTACGGAAAAGACGGTTTCGAAGTAATCATAGACGTGGACGAGGAGAACTCCTTGTCCAAGGAAACCAGAAAAAACAGCGCCCCGGAGAACCACAGAAGCACGGAATCACACGATCCCCAGACAGCGAGCTTTTTCAGTTCGTCCAACACGTTTGACAATTTTATCGTCGGGCCGAGCAACCAGTTCGCCCACGCGGCCTCATACGCCATAGCGGAGAACCCGGGAATGGCCTACAACCCGCTTTTCATACACAGCGGAGTGGGTCTCGGGAAAACCCACCTCCTCCACTCCATAGGGAACCACATACTCAAAAAGAACGGAACCCGTCTGAATACCTTCTGCATCTCGGCCGAGCATTTCACAAACGGGGTGGTGCAGAGCATAAAAACGGGCTCTATGGACAAGTTCAGGAACCTGTACAGGCTTAACTGCGACGTCCTGCTAATAGACGACATACAGTTCATCGCCGGCAAAGACAGCACGCAGGAGGAGTTCTTCCACACGTTTAACTCCCTCTACACCGCGAAGAAGCAGATAGTCATAACCAGCGACAAGCCTCCGAGCGTGATGAAGAATTTCGAGGAGCGCCTGAAATCCAGGTTCGAGTGGGGGCTGACAGCCGACATACAGCCGCCGGAAGTGGAAACCAAGATAGCCATCATAGAGAAAAAGGCCGAGGAGGAGCAAATCGAGATCCCGGCCGATGTGGCCTCCTTCGTGGCCCAGAACGTCCTCTCCAACATAAGGGAGCTTGAAGGCTCGGTGAACAAGCTGTTTGCCTACTCCAAGATGTTCAGGGAGAGGATAACCCTCGAACTGGCGAAGCGGCTTCTAAGCAACCTGGTGAAAAAAGAGACCCCCAAGATAATAACCATAGATCTAATCCAGAAAGAGGTAAGCTCCTTCTTTGACCTCACCGTAAAGGACCTCAAGTCAAACCAGAAGCAGAAAAGAGTGTCAGAACCCAGACAGATAGCGATGTTCCTTTCGAGAAAATACACGTCTTCATCGTTCCCGGAAATAGGAAACCGCTTCGGCGGGAAAAACCACTCCACGGTGGTCCACGCGGTAAAGAACGTCGAAAAGAAGATCGGAAGGGATACCTCGGTCTCAAACGCCGTCACGGCGCTCTCAACAACCCTTGAGAAGTTCATCACATCCTGAACCAGCCAATAAACAGCCTGTCAGAAAAACCTGAAAACACTGTGCAAGAATCCCTGTTTCCGAACAGGCGCGGAACCAAAGGAAGAGAAAGGTGTGAATACCTGTTGGGAAACGGAAAAGTTATAAACAAGCTCCAAGCCAAAAAATCCAGATGTTTCGGGGAATTTCACTGATTTCACCTTTTTCACAGCAACTACTACTACGACCACTAGGAAAGTCTTAAAACTTATTAAAGAATCAGAAGTAGTAGCGGAAAAACATTAGGGCTTGCAGTTTATGGTTTTGTGGGAGAAAAGTGGTTATTATCATGTGGAGATACTGTTTGCACATACACAAAGGAAAAAGGAAAGAAGAGTCTTTCTGTTTTTTCCGTAACCCGGAGGTTTTCTTCTCGAGATGATGTTTAAAATCAAAGGCGGAGATTTTTCAAGGAAGCTGGGAATGATCCAGGGAGTCGTGGAGAAAAGAACCACCATGCCGATCCTCTCCCATGTTCTTATGAGTTCTACAGAGAAGGGTCTGTTTCTGGAAGCTACCGATCTTGAAAACACGGCCACGGTTTTCTGTGATGCCCAGACCGAAGGAGAATTCAAGATGGCGGTTCCTGCCGGGATCCTCTCGGATCTTGTCAGGGAGATCAAGGAGGAAGAGGAAATTTCGGTTACCGCTACCGAGAACAACTGGATCGAGGTTGTTACCAGCTCGGGTTCTTTCAAGATAGCGGGACTTGCGGCCGACGATTTCCCCAGGGTGCCCGAGGTTTCATCGGAAAACCTTTTCCAGGTTTCCTCCGAGAGGCTTGAGGAAATGGTATCCAAGACAGTCTTTTCCGTCTCCGATGATGAAATGAGAAGAAGCCTCTCCGGAGTGTTCTTCGAAAAAAGAGGAGAGCAGACGCTCAGGCTTGTCGCCACCGACGGCCACAGGCTTAGCTTTGTCGATGAAAAAATAGAGAACCTCAACTTGCCGAAGGATATTCTGGTTCCCAAAAAAGCGGTTATGGAGATAAGAAGGCTTCTTCGTCTCTCGAAGGAAGTCAGGATCGGGAGCAGCGGGAACTTCTTCGTCTTTGAGTTAAACGACGAAAACCTTGTTTTTATTTCCAGGGTGATTGACGCTGAATTTCCGGACTACATGCAGGTGGTTCCGGTCTCGACGAAAAACACGGTCACGGTCGATGCCTCCAAGCTTCTGGTTGCGCTCAGGAGGGTTTCCCTTTTCTCCGCGGACAACGTGAGGGGCGGGGGCAGGTTCGTTGAGATGGCCTTCGGGGAAGGGAGCTTGCTTCTGGGCGCCTATCTCAACACCGGCGAAGGGAAAGAAAGCCTGCCGGTTGAGTATTCTGGGGAGGAGGTAAAGCTTGGTTTTAACTTCACGTACTTCCAGGATGTTCTTGACGCTGTTGGATCCTCGGAAGTGATAATCGGTTTTTCCGGCCACAAAAACCCGGTTTACGTGGTCCCCTGCGAGGAAGGCGAAAAGCAGGATGGCTACGTGAATGTAATAATGCCAATGGAACTTGACGCCAGAGCGGCGGAGGGGCAGGCGGGGGCATAATCCTCGTACCTTTAAGATGCTAGGTGGATTCATCGGAGTCGATTTTTCCGGCGGAAAGGTCAGAACCGTAACTGTAAGCAGGGGGCTCAAGGGGACTGAAGTCCGCAAGGCCTCTTTCACCGGGGGGCTTGGCAGCAGCGACACATCGGCTTTTCTCAAAGGCGAAATTTCTCTTGGGATCCGGGCCGTTACCGGAATCTGCTCTTCCCCTCTTCTTCTCCGGGTTCTCAAATTTCCTTTCACTGATTCAAAGAAGCTGAGGGGGGTTTTCCGCTTCGAGCTTGAGAACTCGACCGGGTTCACCCTGGGGAAGGACGTGCTGTCGGACTACCACGAGGTGAAGAGACCTGAGGGGGCCGAGGCCATAGCTCCCGCTTTTGAGAAGGATGCGTTTGAGGGCTATCTGGGTTCCTTGCAGGAGTCTGGCGTGGATCCTAACCAGGTGACTTTCATGCCGGTTGCGTTTTCTTCTCTGGGGGAACTTATTGAAGGGCCGAGACCGCTTCTCCTTATAGATGCCGATCAGGATCATCTCAATTTCTCGTTTTTTGACGAAAGTGGGCTCAGCAGGGTAAGGAACTGCGACGACGCCGTCGGGAGAATGAAAAAAGCCCTTGCCGTGGATGTCCTTGACTTGGGCCAGACGAACGGCGACGAGGAGAAGAGAAATGCGTTTCTTGAAAGCTGCCGCTTCATCGCAGAAGAGATAAGAAACACCATGCGCTACTTTGAGGGAGAGACGGGAGAGGAAATAAGGAGCCTGGTTATCACTGGAGGGATATGCGAGGTAGATGGAGTTACAAAAGAACTTACCGAGCAGCTCGGCCGGGAAGTGAAGAGAATCTTCATAGAGCAGCTCGGCCACGAGGACTCTCCTTTTTTCGCAAGGGCGTACGCTCTTGCGCTCTATGGAGGTTCCTCCGGCAAGGGACGAAGACTCAACCTGAGGAGAGACGGATACAAGCCGCGGGGGATGGCGGTGGAGTTGTTAAAGGAATTTCGGGTTCCAGTCGCCCTGTGCGCCGCCCTGCTTCTTGTGGTTGTTTTCGGGCGCGTGACGGAAGTGGTCTCCGCCAGGAGCAAGATGACTTCCATACGCTCCGAGATGGAGATGGATCTCAGGAGAGAGTTTCCGAAAGCCGCGGGGACGCAGGACCCGGTCGCTTTTTACAGGGGGAAGCTTGAAGTCATCAACCGCAAGCTTGACATACTGAAGCAGGTAAGAGGGGCCCACAGCCCGCTTGAGGTGCTGACGGCAGTTTCCGCCGCCGTTCCGAGGGACGTGAGTTTCTCTGTTGACGAAATAAGGATCGAAGACGGGGGCAAGGCCAAGATATGGGGCAGGAGCGACTCCTACGAGGAGATAGCGTCGATAGAGAAAGCCTTCTCGGAGTCCGGCAGCTTCACCCAGGTGAAGATGGGACAGGTCGGAAAGGCCATTAGCAGCGGTTTGAAATTCGAAATATCAATGGTCGTCAGGTGAAACAGGTGAAAATGAAGGAGCTAGCGCAAAGACTGATGCAGGGACTCAAATCCCTTCTCTCAGCGGTTCTGGGAAGAGCCGAACCCCTGGCGCGAAGGGTAAGGGAGCTTATAGACAGGGGAGAATTCTCTACAAGGGATGTCCGTGCCCTCAAGATAGCTGCCGCCGCCTTGGCCCTTTTCCTGCTCTTTTCCGCCTACAGGGCGGTTTTCCCCGGGGGTTCCGAGGTAAATAGCGAGGTCAGCCAGGCGAGACTGCAGCTAAGCGAGATGAGGTCCATTAAGGAGGAGTACCGCTACTCCAGGGATCTGTTGGCTGAGTTCAGCGGTTTGATGAAGGAGGAAAAGGATGCGCTTATTTCGGTTGCGGAGAAAGCGCTCGTCAGAAGCGGCATAGCCCGCCGCTCATTTTCAATAAAGGGAACAAACCCGTCGGGCAGGGGAAAGGGGATAAATCGGGAAAGAGCAGTCCTGGTCAAGATAAACAAGGTGCCTGTTCCCAGAGTGCTTAACGTTCTCTATGCGTTTCAGAAAAGCAAGACCATACTCAGGGTCTCTGACCTCAGGATAAAAACCAGGTTCGACAACCCGAACCTCAGTGACGTCTCATTCCGCCTGTCCACTTTTTCCTTCAGCGGATCGTGACCGGAGAAAATGATGAACTTAAAGACCGGAATCAAAATGCCGGAGAAAATCTCCGTCCGTCTCTATGTCGGGGTCTTCTTCGCGTTTCTTCTGATTTTTATTCTTTTGGGGTTTCCAAGGGACTCGGTCGAAAGAAGGGTCATCTTCGAGATACAGAACAACTCCCCGGTTCCGGTTCTGATAGGGGACGCGGACCTGAGGGGTATTTCCTCGATTGAACTCAGGAACATCCGGGTGATCCTCGGGGAGGGGGGGGCGCTTGTGATTGACAGGGCAAGGGTGAGCGCCGGGCTTTTTTCCGTTATTTTCTCCGACGACACCCGGATTTCCTTTTCCGTTGATGCCTACGGCGGGAAGATAGACGGCAAGGTTTCACAGAACACGAAGAAAAAAAGCGTCACAAGCGCAGAGGTGGACATAAATTCCGTCGAATCCTCGGCCGTTTCACGTCTTTTTATGGGGGGCGGAGGGATATCCGTCAGCGGGAAGATAGACGGGACCATAAAGCTTCTCGGGGAGGGAGAAAGCGGCGGGATATCGAAGATGGAATATCTGGTGTCCTCTCCTTCTCTTTCGGTTGCCGTGGACAAGGTGCAGGGGTTTGAGGTGGGGGAGGAATACAGCAACCTGAGCGTGGTGCTTCGCGGCACCGCCAACCGCTTTGAATCGCGGGTCGAGAAGTTTTCCCTGACGAACCCGCAACTGTCCCTGCAGGCGGAGGGAAAAGCCCCGTCTCCGCTTCGATTAAGGAAGGGAGCCGCCCTTGATCTCTCCGTTACGTTCAGGCCTTCTCCGGAAGATATAAAGCTTGCTCTTGTCGGCAGTTTTCTCGGTTCCCGAGGGGACGGCAGCTTCTCCGGAAGTATCCAGGGAACCCTTGCGGAGCCCATGATTGTAAAGGGAAACGGGGGCAGCTAGGAGCCCCGTTTTTACCCCCCGCGGGCTATTTGACTTTGCCCTACCCCCTCGCTATCCTTCTCCAAAATCTTCTCCTTAAGACTGGATAATGGACTCCAAAAAAGAACTTGCCGCCGTAAGAAGAGAAATAGACGCCCTTGATGCCAAGTTGCTTGAACTTATAAACAGGCGGGCGGAACTTGCGATAGAGGTAAGCGGACTCAAGAAAAAGGATCTTTTGGGAATTTACGACCGGGGCAGGGAAGACGAGGTAAAAAGCAAGATAACGCAAGCCAACCCCGGCCCCCTTTCAAGCGAGGATGTCCTTCTTGTTTTCAGGGAGATCATATCGCGCTGCAGGTCCTTTCAGCACCAGAACAAAGTTGCCTACCTCGGACCCGCGGGAAGCTTTTCAAACCAGGCCGCGTTTCGGAAATTCGGCGCTTCCTCGGAGTTTTTCCCCGTAAACAGCCTTGAGGATGTGTTCGAGGAAGTGCACAGAAAAAGGGCCGATTTCGGCATAGTGCCCGTCGAGAACTCGGTTGAGGGCTCGGTTGGGGACGTGCTTGACATGCTCGTCCGGTGGGACCTTGACATCTCGGCCGAGTGTTTCGAGCGCATTGAGCACTTCCTGCTCTCCATTGACGGGGACGTCAGCAAGATAAGGACGGTGGCCTCGCACCCTCACGCCCTCGGGCAGTGCAAGAAATGGATTGCCTCGAATCTCTACGGCGTCGCGCTTCTTGAGACCCCGAGCACCGCGGCGGCGGCGAAGATAGCTGCGAGGGACGGGAGTATCGCCGCGATCGCAAGCGAATTCTCAGGGTCGATATACGACCTGAAGACGATACAGGGCTACATAGAGGACAGCCCGCGCAACACGACCCGGTTCGTGGTGGTGGGGAGTGAAAAACCCGCCCCGAGCGGAGAGGACAAGACCTCGATCGCATTTTCAGTTAAGGATGAGCCGGGAGCGCTTCACGCGACGTTTTTCCTCCCCTTTTCCGAATCCGGCATAAATCTCACCAAAATCGAGTCCAGACCCTCGCACGACGGGCAGTGGGAGTATGTGTTTTTCGCCGACTTCTCGGGACACCGGGACGAAGAGGCTGTAAAGGAAGCCCTCGAAAAAGTGGAAGCCAACTGCGTTTTCCTCAAGGTGCTGGGATCCTATCCCGCCGAAGTGTCGGGCTGATGTCGGGCTTGGGGGACGAACCCCTCCTATGGAACCAAGAGCAAGCGTAAAGAACCTTATTCCCTATGTTCCGGGAAAGCCGATCGAGGAGCTCGAGCGGGAGCTCGGAATCCGGGGCGCGGCCAAGATGGCTTCGAACGAAAACCCCCTCGGCCCTTCCCCGCTTGCGAAAGAGGCTCTTTCAGAACACCTCTCGAAGGTCAACCTTTATCCCGACGGGGGTTGCTTTGAGCTCCGCCGGAAACTTTCCGAGAAGCTCGGGGTTCCCGAGGACACGATAGTAATCGGCAACGGCTCGAACGAGGTGATAGAGATCGTCGCGAGGACCTTTCTTGAGCCCGGGGACGAGGCCATCTACGGACGCCACGCGTTTATCGTCTACCCGATCGTCACCCAGTCGCTCGGGTGTTCGCATGTCGTCTCCCGGATGCCGGATCTCACACACGACCTCGAGGACATGCTTTCCCTGGTGACCGAGAAAACGAAAATCATCTACATTGCGAATCCGAACAATCCCACCGGGACGATAGTGAGAAGGGACGAGTTCGAGTGGTTTCTCGAGCGGGTTCCCGAGAACGTGATAGTGCTCGTGGACGAGGCCTATTTCGAGTACGTGGACGACCCCGAGTATCCGGACACGCTTCACTACCACTCGGCCCGCGAATCGCTCGTGACGGTGAGGACCTTCTCCAAGATTTACGGTCTTGCGGGGCTCAGGGTCGGCTACGGGGTTGCGTCAAGAGAGGCGGTTTCCTACATGGACCGGGTCAGGGAGCCGTTTAACGTGAACTCGGCCGCGCAGGTGGCGGCCTGCGCAGCGCTTGACGACGATGGACACGTCGCCCGCTCAAGGGAGCTTAACCGCACTGCAAAGGAGTATTTCCGCGAGAAGCTGGGGGAACTCGGGGTCAGGTACACGGAGTCTCACACAAATTTTGTTCTCGTGGATCTCGAGAGGGATCCGATGCCGGTTTACGAGGCGCTTCTTCGCGACGGGGTCATAACGAGACCTGTGGGCGGCTACGGACTTAAAACGCACCTGAGGGTAAGTTTCGGCCTCGGGAGTGAAAACGAAAAATTCATTGAATCGCTTGGGAGAATTCTCGGAAGATGACTTTTGAAAAAGTAGCGGTGGTAGGTCTCGGGCTGATAGGAGGTTCCCTTGCGGCCGCCCTTCGCGAATCGGGGGAAGTCGGGGAAGTCTTCGGGGTCGAGCGGGATGCGGAGTCACTCCGCTTCGCCCTTGAAAACGGAATCACAGACACAGGCGCCTCAGAGATCGGCCCCGGCATGTCGGGGTCAGAAATAGTTGTCGTCGCCACCTACGTGGCCGCCATAGCGGGGGTAGCTAGGGAAGTTTCCGGATTCGTTTCCCCCGGCACTGCGGTCTGCGACGTGGGAAGCGTAAAGGCTTCTGTAGTGAGGGAAATGGAAAATGGCCCCCGGAATATCCGCTTTGTCGGGGCCCATCCCATCGCGGGCAAGGAAACATCCGGCGTCATGGAGTCTGATTCCGCTCTTTTCTCGGGGAAAAGATGCGTTGTCACTCCCACGGAAAGCACCAGCCCCGAAGCTCTCTCCATGGTGAAGAAGCTTTTTTCGCTTGTCGGAAGCGAGGTGGTGGAGATGGATCCCGAATCCCATGACGAAGTTTTCTCGCTTGTAAGCCATCTTCCCCACGCGGTCGCCTATTCGCTTGTGAGCGCCGTGGCTTCCGGGGGAAGGGACAGAAACCTCTTTGATTTTTCGGGCGGGGGCCTTGCGGACTTCACCAGGATCGCCGGCAGCTCCCCCGAGATGTGGGCCGGTATTTTCATCGAGAACCGCGCCGCGCTGCTGGATGCCATCCGCGGCTTTGCGGGAAAGCTCGGGGAAATTGAAAAAGCCGTCGCCTCCGGTAATGTAGAGGATCTGGCAGCCCTTTTGAGGGAGGCCCGGGATTCAAAGAGGAATCTCGGGGGGTGAGCGGACAATGTCCGAGAAGATAAAGAAAACGGATGAGCAGTGGCAGGGGCAGCTCTCCTCCGAGGAGTTTCTTGTCACGAGGAAGAAGGGCACCGAGAGGGCCTTTACCGGAAAGTACCACGACCATCACGAAAAAGGCATGTATGTGTGCGTCTGCTGCGGGGTGGAACTTTTCCGTTTCTCAGAGAAGTTCGATTCCGGCACGGGATGGCCGAGCTTCTGGGAGCCCGTCTCGCGGGAGAACATAACGGAGAAGGTCGATCGTTCCCACGGGATGACGAGAACCGAGGTTCTGTGCTCAAAGTGCGACGCCCACCTGGGACATGTTTTCCCCGACGGTCCGAAGCCCACGGGGCTTAGGTACTGCATAAATTCCGCCTCTTTGGATTTTGAAGAAGAAAAAGAGAAGTAGGGGAGTGGCGACGGGTGGGATCGAACCACCGACACAGGCCTTATGAGAGCCCCGCTCTACCCCTGAGCTACGCCGCCCTCGGAAAAAAGGTAATTCGAAAAGCAGGAAATTATACCGGAACTCCGCCAGGATTCAACGCGCGGACGCGAGGGTTCGTTGGAAGTTGGTGCGACCCCAAATCTGCCTAAATCAGCCGGCCGCCGCCCCGTTTTTTCCCGTTTCTTTCTTTATGAGCCCCAGTTCCAGAAGTTTCCTGTAGGTCCTGGTGTGCGAGCCGTGGTGAGAGAATGTATCTATGTCCCCGGGCTCGTCAATGTCAATGCTGATATTGAAATTTCTGTAGACGTCGCAGGGCACGTATCTGCGCTCGGCCTCCTCCCTGTGTTTCCTGAAACTGTCGTTTCCGAACATTGAGGGGATGCTGTCGGGGGGCTTTCTCAGTATGGCGTTTGTGCCGAGCTCATCTTCTGAGGGAACGAGGACCACGGACTTGCCTTTCTTCTCTTTCTCAAGGACGGAATCGAGATCCTCGCCGGTTATGAGGGGGGCGTCGCCGGGGATCACGAGCACGGATTTCGCGCCCATTTTTCTGCAGACCTGGATCGCCAGGTCAACCGAAGAGCTCTCCCCGAGCTGGCTCTCCTCCCTTATGACGTCAAACCCCTCCTCAAGGGCCATTTTCTCCGCTTTTCTGTCGAGCGTAACAACGACCCTGCTATCGGCAAGCTTCGAGTCGCCGACCGCGGAGAACACGTCTTCCAGCATAACGTAGGCAAGCTCAGTTCTCTGCTTTTTGCTGAGCACCGAGGCAAGTCTTTCGTTTGCCCTTGAAAGATCTTTTACGGGAACCAATATGAATTTCAAAACTGCTACCTCGCTGTGGCGGGTCTCCAACCACGCACTATTGTATCAATAAAAGTATCGCTTGAAAAACAGAAAAGCCGAGGGGCTCTGAAGTGTTGCTTCGGGCATTGACATTTGTCACTTGACACATTACATTCCTTGAGTGATTAAATCGTTTCGTCATCGCGGTTTAAAGGCTCTATATAGAGGTGAACGTCCGGCGAAAATCGCGCCTGAGCACATTGCAAAGCTTAAGCGTATACTGACTGTGTTGGATCAAAGCAGTGGACCAGAAGATATGAATCTGCCCGGCTTCCAGTTGCACCGACTCAAAGGCTCGTTAAGAGGTTCTTACGCTGTTTCAGTTTCGGGTAACTGGCGGGTCACGTTCCGGTTCAAAGATGGCGATGCTGTGGATGTCAATTATTTGGATTATCATTAAACGGTCCATATGTGATTAAAGGAGAGAAATTATGGCAATGAAAGATTCTGTACATCCGGGTGTTATTGTACGCGAGGATTGCATGGAACCCTTGAATTTGTCGGTTACCGAGTGTGCGAAAGTGCTTGGCGTCGCGCGCCAGACGCTTTCCAATCTTGTCAATGCAAAAGCATCCGTTTCCGTTGAAATGGCCTATAGATTGTCGAAGGCGTTTGGTTCGACTCCGAGAACTTGGCTTGGCATGCAGTTGGCATTTGATCTTGCCCACTCGCAGGGGTTGGAAGAGAAGATCAAGGTAAAGCGTGTTTCCGCAGAGCGCGGATCAAGAGCGAGGGCAACTCCGCGGTCGGGGTAGAACAGAGAACCCGACTCGTACCCGCCATCTCGGGCTTTATTGACAACAAAAGACGCCTGTATATAGAATGATTAGCGGCAACTAGCCACAACGCCGCGAAGAAAGGAGCCCAGTCTAACAATGACCCGCAAAGCCGTTTTAAAAAGAGAAACATCCGAAGTCAGCGCCAGCGTCGAGCTTGATCTCGACGGAACCGGGAAATTCGACATCTCGACAGGGGTGCCGTTTTTCGATCACATGCTGAGCCAGTTCGCAAAGCACGGCTACTTCGACCTCACGGTCAAGGCCGAAGGGGACATCGACGTTGATTTCCACCACACCGTGGAGGATGTCGGTATAGCGATCGGGGAAGCCTTCTCGGAAGCCCTAGGAGACAAGAGGGGAATCACCAGATACGGTCACGCCGTAATCCCTTTTGACGATGCGCTTGTCCTGGTGGCGGTTGATCTTAGCGACAGGCCCTGTTTTGTTTTCGAGGGGGAGATTCCCGCGGGCAAGGTCGGGGATTTTGACTCGGAGCTTGCAGAGGAGTTCTTCAAGTCCCTCACGAACTCGCTTCGCTGCAACCTGCACATCGAATTTCGCCACGGAACGAACCTGCACCACATAATAGAGGCCATGTTCAAGGCCCTGGGAAGATCCATGGACACAGCCTCGGCGCTTGACGGGCGCCGTGACGACATTCCCTCGACCAAGGGGACGCTCTAGTGATTTCCATAGTGGATTACGGGATGGGGAACCTGAGAAGCGTCGAGAAGGGGTTTACCTCCCAGGGTATAGAGGTCCGCGTTACCGAGGACCCGGGGGACATAGGGGGCTCAAGCGGCATCGTGCTTCCCGGAGTCGGGGCTTTCGGCGACTGCGTGAGGAACCTCCGCGAGCGCTCAATGACCGGGCCCATAAAAGATTTCATCGCAAGCGGGCGGCCGTTTCTCGGCATATGTCTCGGCTTCCAGGTCCTGTTCGAGTCAAGCGAGGAGGCTCTGGGGGAAGAGGGGCTCGGGGTTTTCAGGGGGAAGGTAGTCAGGTTCCAAGTCGGGGAGAAGAAGCTTAAGGTGCCCCACATGGGCTGGAACAGGGTGAGCGCGCCCGAGCGAAGTTCCATACTCGAAGGGATACCGCAGCAAAGCTGGTTTTACTTCGTTCACTCCTACCATGTGGTTTCGGACGAGCCCGGAGCAGACGTTCTGCTCTCCGATTACGGGGGCTCCTTCGAGGCGGGAGTCATATCGGGGAACCTTTCCGCTTTTCAGTTCCACCCCGAAAAAAGCTCTGACTACGGGCTCATGATCTTGAGAAACTTCTCGAAGCTCTGCCTTGAGAACTGATCCTGACTTCGACGGTTTAGAATTTTCTTGGTGTTGCAACTGACTCATATTGTTGTTTAAATTGTCTTGCGAACAAGCGGAGAAACGCTGCCCGGTATCGGCCCGGCGCCCCGACGCTATAAAAAAAGTGCTTGACAGCAATTACCGATCGTTGTTAGTATTGAGTTCAAAATAGCCGTTATTGCCAGGCTGTCGGAAAGTTTTCCCGTAAAGCCGGATAATGCGCTGAAGGTAATTCCAGGAGGATATCTAATGAAACCGGTTCAATCCCCCCCCCCCCGCAAGCCAGCGGCAAAGCTTACTTTAGCGCCGCAGGTTTAAGTTTTTCCGTTCGATTCATCTGCATTCTGTTTACGGCCGCGCTGTTTGTATCAGCGTTTTCCGAAGCGGGCGACGCGCAGGCGCCGGATGTGGAAGTCGGCGCAGTTACGGGTTCCATAGCGCCGCCTGGCGAGCCCATAGTAGTGCCGCCTGGCGAGCCCATAGTGCAGCCTCCCCCGAACATAGCGCCGCCTGGGGTTTCTGGATGTACAGACGGGACTTATGTCAGGAATCCGCGCAGAAACACCGGCTTAGTCTCTGACTGCAAGGCCCTGATAGCCATAAGCAAGCACTGGACGGGCCGCTCCGGCAACGTCGGTTTGCCGGTTACGCATCCGTTGCGGACCTGGGGGACCGGGAACGGCAGGATTGGTTCGTGGGCGGGAGTTTCCATCGCCAGTCATCGGGTAATCGGACTGGATCTTCGTGTCGGCAGGAATGCCGCGGCGAGCAGGATATCGGGTCCCCTGCCCACCCAGTTGGGGGATCTCACCAGTCTGAGGCATCTTAACCTGAGCGGCAATAAGCTTAAGGGATCAATACCCGAGGAGCTTGGGGATCTGACCGACCTGAAGCAACTCTACCTCGACGGCAACAAGTTTACGGGATCGATACCGGAGGAGTTGGGAGATCTGACCGCCCTGAAGCAACTTCACCTGAACGGCAATGAGCTTACAGGATCAATACCCGAGGAGCTTGGGGATCTGACCAGCCTGAGTCACCTCTACCTAAACGGCAATAAGCTTAAGGGATCGATACCGGAAGAGCTTGGGGATCTCAGCAGCCTGAGTCACCTCAGCCTAAGCGGCAACAAGCTTGGGGGATCGATACCCGAGGAGCTTGGAGATCTCCCCGGCCTGAATCAACTTCACCTCAACGGCAATGAGCTTACGGGATCGATACCGGAAGAGTTGGGGGAACTCAGCAGCCTGAGTCACCTCAGCCTGAACGGCAATGGACTTACGGGATCGATACCGGAAGAACTTGGGGATTTAACCAGCCTGAAGCATCTCTACCTGAACGGCAACGGGCTTACGGGATCGATACCCGAGGAACTTGGGGATCTCAGCAGCCTGAAGCACCTTCACCTGAACGGCAACGGGCTTACGGGATCGATACCCGAGGAGCTCGGGGATATCACCGGTCTGACGCACCTCTACCTCAATGACAATAATCTTACAGGATCGATACCGGCAGAGTTGGGGGATCTCAGCAGCCTGAAGCAACTTCACCTGAGCGACAACGGGCTTACGGGACCGATACCCGAGGAGCTCGGGGATATCACCGGTCTGACGCACCTCTATCTCGAAGGCAACGAGTTAAGGGGATTGGTACCGCAGGAGCTTGGGGATATCAGCGGTCTGAAGCAACTCCACCTGAGCGGCAACCAGCTGAGCGGTTCAGTGCCTGATGATCTCGGGGATCTTTCACCTTCACAGGGGGGCAGTCTGGCCCGTTTGTTCATATGCAGGAATATGCTTTCGGTGACTTTGCCGACAGCTCTGCGAAGCGTGGAAGGAGATGCTTCCACCTGCGCTCCGGCGCCGGCCGGTCTTGAGGCAACGGCGGGGGACGGGCAGGTGACGTTGAGCTGGACCTATAGCGGCAACAGGGGCATCAGGGGTTACCAGTACAGGGTCTGCGCGCCGGGCGGGGTGAGCTGCGGGGCGTGGGCGAGTGTACCGGGAATCGGAGCGAGTAGTGATGCAAGTTACGTTGCGGAGGAGCTTGAGAACGGCAGGGATTACTTGTTCCAGCTGCGTGGGGTGAACGGCAGCGGGCCGGGGATGAGCGCGGAGGTCGTGGCGCGTCCCGGTTTGCCGAAGCCGCCGACCGCGGAAGCGGGGGATGACCAGACGGTTGAGGAAGGAGCGACGGTAACGCTTGACGGTTCGGGTTCAAGCGACCCGGAGGAAGAAGCGCTCACGTACAGATGGACGCAGACCGGGGGGACGGCGGTGACCCTCAGCAGTTCTGCTGCGCAGATGCCGACGTTCACGGCTCCCGAGCAGCTTGTGGAGAACGCGACACTTGTGTTCTCCCTGGTGGTGACCGACGCTGGCAGCCTTGCGTCTTCACCCGACACGGTGACCGTAACGGTTACGGCCGGGCCCAACGACCCGCCAACTGCGGAAGCGGGGGATGACCAGACGGTTGAGGAAGAAGCGGCGGTAACGCTTGACGGTTCGGGTTCAAGCGACCCGGAGGGAGAGGCGCTCAGGTACAGATGGACGCAGTGGGTCCGGGGTTCGGAACCGGCGGTGACCCTGAGCAGTTCTACTGCGCAGAGCCCGACGTTCACGGCTCCTGATCAGCTTGTGGAGAACGTGACTCTGGTGTTCTTTATTCAGGCTATCGACCTCTATTGGTCTTCTGTGGACAAGGTGACTGTAACGGTTACGGCCGGGCCTAACGACGCGCCAACTGCGGAAGCGGGGCAGAACCAGACGGTTGGCAAAGGAGCGACGGTAACGCTTGACGGTTCGGGCAGCAGCGATCCGGAGGAAGAGGCGCTCACTTACGCGTGGACGCAGACTGGGGGGACGACAGTGACCCTGAGCAGTTCTACTGCGGAGAGCCCGACATTCACGGTTCCAACGCAGGTTGCGAACCCGACCCTGGTGTTCTCCCTGGTGGTGACCGACGCGCGCGGCCTTGCGTCTTCGGCGGACAAGGTGACTGTAACGGTTAACGATCCGCCGATTGCGGACGCCGGGCCCGACAGAAGCGTATCGGCGGGCGCTTCGGTAACGCTGAACGGTTCGGGTTCCACCGACCCCGACAGCGACCCGCTTACCTATTCCTGGCGGCAGTTGTCAGGACCGGTGGTGACGCTCCAGAATCCGAATACCGTTACCCCGAGGTTTGCAGCGCCGTCGCGAAACTCATCATCACGCCTGGAGTTTGAATTGACGGTATCGGACGGGTCGCAAAGTTCCACCGATTCCGTGATAATCAACGTGAGGGCGTATGTGTATGTTTCGCCGGTGCCGGGGCGTATGTCCGGGCGTTCGTGGTGGATAGATGTTCCGGACCCCGCTAACGATGGTCACTTCGATGCCTGGGGATGGAGTTTCAACCCGCCCCGATCCGGTGCTCAACCGACACATTACGAGGGGCGGGATTCTCTGCTATTTTTGAATTGGACGAGAGTTCAGGCACAGAGCGGGGAGAGGAGAGGACATGTAGGATGGGTCGAGATCCGCGCCTGCAATTCCTCTGGCTGCGGTCCGGCGACGAGAATACGTAAGCCCTCGGTTTAACAAGGAGGTATGAGATATGGTAGATAGAAAATTATCAGAACTGGACGTCGCGACCCTGGAGCAGCTGCGGGACGATAGATCCCGCCTGCTTCTCACCGCGATAGTCGACGGCGTACAGAAGTCGTTACAGCTCCCGTCAAGCCTGCTGACGGACACCGAACTGACCAACCTTGAGTACCTGCGCCGCCTGGGACTGCTTGAGTCGGTCACGGAGGATCTGCGGTTAGCCACGGAAGATACCTGGGCGGACGAAACCAGCGCCACCGATGCCGCGGTAGCGATAGCCGCGGGGCTGACCGGACCGACCACTG